>CAWEVG010000033.1:0-234709 GCA_963812395.1 uncultured Actinomycetes bacterium | reverse complement strand
AGGGACCCAACATGCAGCAGATCCCTCGTGCTGCAGCAGGGGCTCTTCCTGCGCCTGGCGGCCACGATGGGGTCCGCCTACTCACTGCACACGCCGGGCGCGCTGGCCACCGCACTGCGACGCGGGCTGAACACCGTCGATGACCCGCACCGTGCGGGCCCGTTCTTCCTGTTGCTGCCGCTGAACACCCAACCGGCGCTGATCCACGACTTCAACCTCGCGGAGCTGCCAGCCGGGGCGCCGCCCCGACTCGGGGCCTCAGCCGGGGACTACGACGAGGCTGCCCGGGAACTGCTGGCCGCGCAGCGGGTGGTGATCAAGGTGGGTGGCGGTGCGAGGGGGTGTGTCGCAGAGCTGATCGAGTTGGCCGACCTGGTCGATGGCGTGCTCGTGATGTCCCCCATCAGCGTCGGGGTCGTGCCGGGCAGCCACCCGCGCGCCATGACGGTCGGTGGATCGAAGGGGTCGATCAGCGGCAACCACGCGATGGAGAACGCCGACGCCCTGTTGGCCGTCGGCACCCGGGCGGTGTGCCAGTCCGACTCCAGCCGAACCGGGTATCCGCACGTCAGGCACGTGGTCAACATCAACACGGATCCCGACGCGGCACTGCACTACCAGCGGACCACCGCCTTGGTCGGTGACGCTCGCCCGACATTGCAGCGCCTCATCGAAGCGGTGCGGGCCCACGGCGGCACCGTGGATGAGGTCGAGTCCCCGTGGCTGCGGGAATGCCGCGACAAGCGCGCCGAATGGGAGGCGTTCAAGGCCGAGCGCTTCGCCCACCCCACGCTCTTCGACGAGGTCTGGCAGGCCGAGGTGCTGACCCAGCCGGCGGCGATCGACGTGGTCCTGCGCGCCGCCCACGAGGCTGGGGCGATCGCCTTCTTCGACGCGGGGGACGTCCAGGCCAACGGCTTCCAGATCGCCGTCGACGAGTACGAGGGCGCGACGATCACGGACGGCGGCGCCTCCTACATGGGCTTCGCGACCAGCGCCGTGCTCGCCACCGCACTGGGTACGGAGCCGTGGCGCGCGGTGGCCCTGACCGGCGACGGCTCGTTCACCATGAACCCCGCGGTGCTGATCGACGGGATCGAGCATGGCGCCACCGGTGTGATCGTGGTCTTCGACAACCGCCGCATGGGCGCCATCTCCAGCCTGCAGAAGGACCAGTACGGGGCCATGCACGCGACCAACGACTCGGTGGCGGTCGACTACGTGGCCTGGGCGGCGTCAGTGGGGGGCGTTCTCGCGCTGCCCGGCGGGACCACCCCGGAGTCCCTGCGTCGGGCGATGCTCGAGGCACTGGCACACGACGGCCTGGCGCTGGTCCACGTGCCGGTCTACTACGGTGACGACCCGCTGGGTGGCCTGGGAGCGTACGGTCGCTGGAACGTCGGCAACTGGGTGGGCGACACCCAGGCCCTGCGGCACGAGATCGGACTGTGAGGCGACCATGAGCGAGCTGACCGCACTGGGTGACCTCGCGGCACCAGCGGGGTTGTTCATCGACGGGGTCTGGCGGACCGCGAGCAACGGAGCCACGATCGCGGTGGTCGACCCGGCGACCGAGGACGTGATCGCCCATGTCCCCGACGCCACCGATGCCGACGTGGACGACGCGCTGGCAAGCGCAGCCCGGGGGTTCGCGATCTGGCGTTCAGTGGGGGCCTGGGAGCGCTCAGCGGTGCTGCGTCGGATGGCCGTCATCGTCCGCGCCGACGTCGACCGGTACGCCGCTGTGATGACCGCCGAACTGAGCAAGCCCCTGGCCCAATCGGTCGCGGAGGTCCTCTCCAGCGCCGACCAGTTCGACTGGTATGCCGACGAGGCTCGTCGGATCTATGGACGCACGGTGGACGGCCACAGCCCCGACATGCGGATCACCGTGCGTCGCGAGCCGATCGGACCGGTCGCGGCGTTCGCCGCCTGGAACTTCCCGTCGCTGCTGCCGGCACGCAAGATCGCCCCCGCCCTGGCAGCCGGCTGCTCGATCATCGTGGCAGCCCCCGTCGAGGCACCCCTGAGCTGCCTGTTGTTCGCCGAGGCCGCACAGCGCGCCGGACTGCCCGACTCCGTGCTGACGATCCTCACCGGCGAGCCGCCACGGATCTCGGAGCGCCTGATCGAGAGCCCGGTGATCCGCAAGGTGTCGCTCACAGGCTCAGTGCCGGTGGGCATCCTGCTCAACACGATGGCGGCCCGAACCCTGAAGTCGGTCAGCATGGAACTCGGCGGCCACGCCCCGCTGCTGGTGTTCCCCGACGCCGACATCGATGCCGCCGCCCGCGCCGCCGCGCTCGGCAAGTACCGGAACGCTGGTCAGGTGTGCATCTCGGCGAGCCGGTTCCTGGTTCACGAGTCGGTGATCGAGCAGTTCACGGCCGCATTCGTCGATCAGGCCCAGCGACTGCGCGTCGGACCCGGGACGGACCCCGATTCGGACATGGGTCCGCTCGGGTCGGCCAAGCGACTCGCCGCCGTCGAGCACCTCGTGGCTGACGCCGTGGCCAAGGGTGCGACGATCGCGCTCGGAGGCCATCGGCCCGACGAGTTCCAGGCCGGGTTCTTCTTCGCCCCGACCGTGCTCACCAACGTCAGCCAGGACATGGACGTGATGACCGAGGAACCCTTCGGACCGATCGCGCCGATCACCAGCTTCGCCACCTTCGACGAGGCGATCGCCATGGCCAACTCCACGCCCTACGGCCTGGCGGGGTTCGTGTACACCCGGGACCTGGCCCTGGCGTACCGAGCCTCCGAGGCCCTGGAGGTCGGGATGGTCGGTGTCAACCACGTGACCATCGCCACCGCGGAGGCGCCGTTCGGCGGCGTGAAGGACTCCGGCTTCGGGCGCGAGGGCGGGACCGAGGGCGTCGAGAGCTACACCCACGCCAAGTACGTCAATGTCCTGCTGCCGGAGAACCCGCTATGAACGGGCAGGGTTGGCAGGGGGTCGATCGGGGGCTGACGTCCTATGGAGACCCCGGGTTCAGCCAGTTCCTGCGCAGGGCGTTCCTGGCCTCTGCCGGGTTCGACGAGGAGGACCTGGGCCGGCCGGTCGTGGGGATCGCCGACACCACCAGCGACTACACGACCTGTCATCGGGAGATGCCCCAACTCATCGGGGCCATCAAGCGCGGGGTGACGCAGGCCGGCGGGCTGCCGATGGTGTTCCCCAGCATGTCGCTGCCGGAGATCCTGATGAACCCCACGTCGATGATGTTCCGCAACCTCGCAGCGATCGAGGTCGAGGAGTCGATCCGTGCCCAACCGATGGACGCGGTGGTCCTGGTCGGCGGCTGTGACAAGACGGTGCCGGCACAGATCATGGGCGCGGTGTCCGCGGGGGCGTCCGCCGTGACGCTGGTGGCTGGGCCGATGCTGACCTCGTCCTGGCGCGGCCGCCGGTTGGGGGCGTGCACGGACTGCCGCGGAATGTGGGCCGAGCACCGGGCCGGCGAGCTGGACCAGGACGAGGTGGTGGACGTCCAGCAGGCGCTGGCGACCACGGGCGGCACCTGCATGGTGATGGGCACGGCCTCGACCATGGCCTGCGTCGCTGAGGCGATGGGGTTGGCGCTGCCCGGTTCGGCGACCTCACCGGCCGCCACCGGCGACCGGTTGCGGGACGGCACCGCGGCCGGTCGGATCGCCGTCGATCTGGCACGCACGCCGCGCCCGATGCGGGACCTGATAACCCCGGCGTCGCTCCGCAACGGCCTGGTCGTCCTGGCGGCCATCGGCGGGTCCACCAACGCGGTGGTCCATCTGTTGGCGATCGCCCGGCGCGCTGGTGTACCCCTGGAGCTCGATGAGTTCGCGGCCGTTGCGCGCCGCATCCCGGTCCTGGCGGACCTCAAGCCGGCGGGCACTGGCTACCTGGAGGACCTGCACCGCGCCGGTGGGGTCCCGGCTCTGTTGACCGTGTTGCGCGACCACCTGGAGCTGACCGCTGCCGTGGTCGAGGGCGGGACCCTGGCCGACCGACTGGCGGGCACCACAGGGCCCGCGCCCGGCACGGACACGATCCGGACCTTCGACGCCCCCGTGAAACCGGTCGGCGGGCTCGCCGTGCTGCGTGGATCGCTTGCCCCCGATGGGGCCGTGATGAAGGTGGCGGCGGCCAGCCCGCACCTGACCGTCCACGAAGGCCCGGCGGTGGTGTTCGAGTCGCCCGAGGATGTCGCGGTGCGCATCGACGACCCGGGCCTGGGCATCACGCCGGAGACGGTCCTGGTCATGCGCAATGCAGGTCCAGTGGCTGCCGGGATGCCGGAGGCGGGGTCGTTCCCGATCCCGAGGGCCATCGCGGCCACCGGTGTGCGGGACATGGTGCGGGTGTCTGACGCCCGGATGAGCGGGACCGCCTACGGCACCGTGGTGCTGCACGTGGCCCCGGAAGCCGCCGTCGGAGGGCCGCTGGCCTTGGTGCGCGACGGTGATCGGATCCGCTTGGACGTGCCTGCCGGACGGATCGACCTGCTGGTGGATGAGGCTGAGCTGGCTGACCGGCGGGCGGCATGGACGCCTCCCGCGCCGCCGCCGAGCGGCTGGCGGCGGCTGCAGGCTGAGCGGGTTCTCCAGGCCGACAAGGGCGCGGACCTGGACCTGTGGAGTATGGAGGACTGATTGTGCTCAACGTGGGATTCATCGGGGCCGGCCGGATCTCGGACCTCCACGCCCGGGCGTATGCCGGCAACGAGCGCGCCAGGATCGTGGCAATCGCTGATCCGAACGAGCAGAACCGGCAGACTCGCGGCACCCAGTGGGGGGTGCCGGCCGACAAGCAGTACCCAGACGCCGGCGAGTTGATCGCCGATGACTCGATCGACATGGTGGAGATCCTGGTCCCGCACCATCTGCACCTGCCGCTGACGCTCGCAGCGATGGAGGCGGGCAAGGCGGTCGCACTCCAGAAGCCGATGGCGCTGTCAGTCGCCGAGGCTGACCAGATGATCGCGAAGGCGGAGTCCACCGGGGTGACCTTCAAGGTCTTTGAGAACTTCGTGTTCTACCCGCCCATCCAGCGCGCCCGGCAGATGATCGACAACGGCGAGATCGGGGATGTGCGCGCGATCCGGTTGAAGTCCAACGCCGGCTACAGCCCTGAGGGCTGGGTGGTGCCGCCCGACGCCATGGCGTGGCGCTTCGACCCGGCGCGGTCCGGTGGCGGGCCGCAGGTCTTCGATGACGGCCACCACAAGTTCGCCACGGCCTGGTACTTGCACGGCATGCCGAAATCGGTGCACGCCTACATCGGATCGTCATTCGGTGGGGCGCTGGACTCGCCGTCGTTGGTCTCGTGGCAGTACGAGGACGGGGCCGTCGGATCGTTCGAGGTCACCTTCTCACCCGAACTCGTGCTGCACGGCAAGTACTACGGGCAGGACGACCGGGTCGAGATCACCGGCACCAAGGGGGTCATCTGGGTTACTCGGGGTCATGGGCGCATGCTCGACGTGGCGCCCGTAGTCCTGTACCGGAATGGCCGAACCGAGCACTTCGACGACATGGACTCCGACTGGGGCGTCTCATTCGAGAACTCCGGGAAGCACTTCATCGACGTACTCACCGACGGCGGGGATCCCGTCCTGACCGGAGGCCAGGGGCGGGAGCTGCTGACCTTCTCGCTGATGGCCCTGGCATCCGGGATCGATGGCGCCCCGCGCGAACTCACGCCGGCACCAGCGCCTCCCAGCACAGCCTGACCCCAAGCACGCCAGGACGAACGCGAAACCGCCCACACCTACACCCGAACGATGAGCGGCACACTGATCGTGCGGCGACGGTCCGGGCGTCGCGACCAGTACGTGTCGGGGCCGTCGTCTTGCCGCACGTGTCAGACGGGGCTGATCACGACTTTGGCGCTGGCGTGCTGGGTCTCGACGTAGCGGATGGCATCTGCTGTCTCCTCGAGGCTGAAACGGCGGTCGATGACCGGTGTGATCTGCTTCGAGGCGACCAAGTCCGCAACCTGCTCGAGCACCAGGGTGTTCGGTTTGGCTTGCGGCGTGAGGACACGCAGCCCGGAGAATCTCCGCGGACAACTGTCCCCAGATGAGCAGCCGCATCGGTCCGATGACGCGGCCCTTCCCGGAAACGCCGCCCCCGGAGAGCACCAGGGCCCCGTCAGGCAGGACCGCCTTGCGGAGTTCGCGCAGTCTGCGGTTGCCGACGAGGTCCAGCACGACGTGGTATTGACCGTGGTCATGGGTGAAGTCGTGTTTGGTGTAGTCGATGGTCCGGTCGGCGCCGAGCCTTCTGGCCAGTTCGGTGTTGCGGGCGCTGACCACGGCGGTCACGTGCATCTGCTTGGACTTGGCCATCTGGATGGCGAAGGTGCCGACGCCGCCCGAGGCACCGTTGATGAGGAT
Organism: uncultured Actinomycetes bacterium; assembly: GCA_963812395.1. Classification (GTDB taxonomy): domain Bacteria; phylum Actinomycetota; class Actinomycetes; order S36-B12; family CAIYMF01; genus Prado023. The sequence goes on along the minus strand of CAWEVG010000033.1, from coordinate 228,329 downwards.
GCTGCTGCCGGGCTCGGGGTCCGCGGCGCTGACGCACATGTGAGCGGCGGTGGCGGCGAGCGGAAGGGCGGCCGCTTGCTCGAAGCTCACCCCGTTTGGGATTGCGGCCAGCTGGTCGCCCGGGGCGACAGCGTGCTCGGCGAACGTGCCGGCGCCCTCGCCGAAGACGGCGTCACCGGGTTGCCATCGGGTGACGTTGGCGCCGACGGCTTCGACGATGCCCGCGAGGTCGGTGCCACGGGTGGCCAGGCGCGGCCGGCGCAGTCCGAACGTGTCGCGGGCGAGGAGTCTGGCCAGTCGGGGTTCGCCGCGCATCTCGTGCCAGTCGCGTGCGTTGATGGATGCAGCCCGGATGCGGACCAGCACCTCGTCTGGTCCCGGGGTCGGCGTGGGCACGTGGGAGAATGTCAGGGTGTCGGGGGAGCCGTACCGACGCTGGACGACTGCCCGTGTTGTGCCGCGGGACAGGTCGAGTCCTGTGGCGGAGGGGTGTCGTGAGCCGGTCGCGCGCCATGGTCACTTCACCTCCGAGCGGAGCACCGTGACGGTGGCAGCCAGCAGGGGCAAGAGCAACCAGAGGACGCTGGTGACACCGAGTTGAGCCCATTGCTCTGCCGCGAGGCCACCGTGGAGGAGGGCGTCCTGGTTGTACTTGGGGTCGACCCAGGGACGGGCGTCGCGGAACCACGCCTGGTTGAGCGCGAGGAAGGCCAGCAGTCCAGGCGCAACGAAGGCATAGAGCATGTAGCCGACGACGGCTCCGGCGCTGTTGCGGATCAGGGCGCCGAGGGTGAAGCCGACGAGCAGGAGCAGTGTGTTGCCCAGCGTGAAGTAGCCGAAGTCGGCGAGGTCCTGGTCCCACACGGTGGGGATACCGGCCACCGCGGCCCCGGCCAGATTGCCCAACGCGCCGACGGCGAAGGCAACGACGGCGCAAGGGACGGCGAGCAGGACGGCTGCAACGGCCTTGGCGAGCAGGACGCGACCGCGGTGGGGTGCGAGGGTGAACGTGGTCAGCCCGCTGCGTTGACTCCACTCCGCGGTGACGGAGAGGGCGGCGATGATGGGCAGGATGACCGACATCGGGTAGCCGATCGCGAGCGTGAACGTGCTGTAGGTGAACTGCTCCTGTGGTGCCCACGCTATGACGGCGCCGGTGGTGAGAAGCGCGGCCATGCCGATGCTGGCAAGCAGCCAGAACCCGGACCGCGTGTCGAACGACTTGCGCTGCTCGACGGTGACGAGGCGTGTGAGGGGGATACGCCGGGGGGTGGCAGGGGGTGCCGGGCTGGTGAGCCAACCCCGCACCGTGCGGTCGGCCACGCGTGCTGGTGAGGGTGGTGGTCGGCGTGGTGTGAGTGGTGCTTGTCATGCCACGGCTCCTTGGGGGTCGAAGGTGCGGGTGGCGAGGTGGGCGGGGTTGCCCTCTCGCTGGGTGTCCGCGGTGAGCTCGAGGAACATCTCCTCGAGGCCGGCGCTGTCGGCGTCGCGAAGCTCGATGAGGGGGAGTCCGGCCTGGTGCGCGATGCGACCGACCAGCTCAGGGTCGGCGTCGACCCGCAGCGTGCGGGGCGGGCAGTTGCCCTCAGACGTCGTGTCGGAGCGCTGCGTGGCTGCCTCGCTGTCGATGTGGGACACGCCGGCCCTGGTCAGTGCCTCGGCGAGTTGGTGGGGGTGTCGGGTGCGGACGTGGACGCCGGCAACGGCCAGCAGCTCGGCCTTGGTCCCGGCAGCGACGATGCGACCGCGTCCGATGACGATGAGGTCGTCGGCGACGACCTCGATCTCGTGCAACAGGTGAGAGGAGAGCAACACGGTCCCTCCACGGTCGGCGTGGCCACGGAGCAGGTCACGCATCCAGCGGATGCCGCCTGGGTCCAGACCGTTGGCGGGTTCATCGAGGATCAGGACTTCGGGGTCCCCGAGGAGCGCGTGTGCGATACCCAGGCGCTGGCGCATCCCCAGGGAGTAGTCGCGGATCCGGCGGTCGGCTTCCTCGTCGGTGAGCCTTACCAGGTCGAGCATCTGGTCAACCCGGCCCGAGTGACAGCCCATCGTCTTCTGCGCGAGGGTGAGGACCTCGCGGCCGGTGCGGCCGGAGTGCTGGGCGGACGCGTCGAGGAGGACGCCGACTTCGAGGCCGGGATTGGGCAGGTCGACGAACCGGCGGCCGAGGACCTGCGCTGTGCCGGTGAGGGGTGGGGTGAGGCCGACGATGACCCGAAGCGTGGTGGACTTGCCCGCTCCATTGGGACCGAGGAACCCGGTGACACGGCCGGGTTCGGCAGCAAAGGTGACATCGTCCACTGCGGTGTGCGGGCCGTATCGCTTGGTGACGGCTTCGACTGTGATCATCAAGGCTCCTGGAGGGGTGGGTCACCCGCCGTTGGCGTGGGTCGACCCGCTTGGGTGAGGGGTGGGCGAGGGATGCCGCCCGAGATCGGCTCGGCAACCGTGATGTGCAGGTTCAGGCGACGGCGGCGGTGAAGGGGGTGCGCTTGAAGCCCTTGAAGGTCATGTAGAAGCCGACTGACAGCTCCCAGGCCGCGATCGGCGCCGTGGCGAGGAAGGTCCATCCGCTGGTCTGGGTGTTGTGGCCGAAGTACGTGAGCAGGTTCGCGGTCGCCAGTATCGGGGCGCCGATGAGTCCCATCGTCGGGATGATGCGCGGGACGAGGCCGGACCTGTACAGCAGCGTGCCGAACAGCAGCGCGTTGATGCAGGCCATGAAGCCTGGGCCGAACAGGAACGTCCAGTCGCGGCCGGTGACCAGCACCTGGCCGGTCGTGGTCAACATGGATGCGTCGGCGGCCGCGGTGCCGCCCAGGTCCTGCCGGAGGCTCACGACGGTGAGCAGGCCCACCACGCCGATCATGATGACCGCCGCCTCCATCATCCGGGACATCACGAAGCCCAGCGCCATCGACTCGTTGACGCGCTTGACCACGGGGAACACCGCGACGGCGCTGCCCACGCAGGCCAGGGCGTTGATGAAGTCGAGGAAGCAGGCCCACAGAACCTGGGTGTCCTGGCCGGAGCCGACGATGTAGCTGGGGTCGGTGAGGATGGGGCTGAGGAGGATGAAGGCCGGTAGGGAGGCGGCGAACGTCACCAGGTAGAAGATCCCGCCGGCGCGGGCGTTGTTGCGACCGTTGGTGCCGGTGAAGTCACCAGGGGCCGGCGAGTCGGCGTGCCGCAGTGCAGTGGTGGTCATGTCAATCTCCTGTCGGGGTGTGGGAACGGGTGGTTTGCGGTGGGTTGCCAGGGTCGATGCGGGCCACCGACATCAGGGGCAGCCCGATGTCGCGGAGCCTGGCCAGCAGCCCGTGGAGAGCTGACTGGTCCATGACCGGGCCGACCAGGATGGTGGTGCCCTCGGGCCCGGAGGTGATGTCCATGCCGTCCAGCCAGGTGGACCACCGCGTGTCGAGGCGGCCCTGGAGGTGGATCTCATACCAACCCGGTTCGTGCGGCTGGTCAGTGGCGCCGGTGTTCACGGGTGCTCCTTGTGCTGTCCGGGACGGATTGGCGGGGCTGTCGTGCCGTCGTGACGTGGACAAGCTAGGAACGGAGGTGATGAGCGCACGTCATCATCTGTGATGAACCGGCTGAGGATCTTTCGGCTCTCATCACTGCACGGCGAAGCCCGACGGCCTAGCGGTCGGGCGCCTGGGTGTCAGTGGCTGGGGGTGCGTGCGGAGAGGTTCAACTGGTGGGCGCGCCCGACGGCCGCGCGGCGGTTGGTGACGCCGAGCTTGGCGTAGATGTGCTGGGTGTGGGTGCGGACGGTGCTCAGCGATACCCCGAGCTCGCGGGCGATGGCCGGGCCGTCCAGCTCCGTGCCGAGATACCCCAGCACGACGAGCTCGCGGGCGCTCAACGGCTCGATCAGCACCCGCCCAGCAGCTCCGCCCCGACTCCCCATGGCAGGGCTTGGCTGCGGGCTGGCAGGAGCCCCAGCCGGCGCATGAGGTGATGCCATCGCGAGCAACTGGGTCACGTACTGCCATTGGTGGTGACGAGCACGAAGTGCCTTGAGCAGGGCCGTCATGGGGGCGGCGTGGACGGTGAACATCCGGACGTATCCCTGAGGTTCTGCCAGACGCAGAGCGCGTTCAAGGGCGTCCAACGCTCGTTCGCGCTCACCGGCCGCCTGCCGGATCAGGGCCTGCAGCACCAGGCCCTCGAGGACGACACCCAGCCGGCCGCCTTCCTCGGCTGCCGACAAGAGCCGGTCGAGTAGGGCAGCCGCATCGACCAACGACGTTGCACCTGCGGAGGCCACGTGGTCGGCGTACAGGACGTGAGCCAGGCTGAGGTGCTCGTACTCGCGGGCGTATGTCAAGTCGTCGGTGGCGGACACGCCTCGGCGGCGCGCCCACGCGAGCGCCTCGGCCACCTCGCCGCTGGCGGCGAGCACCCTCGCCCGGGTTGCAGCGACCGGCTGGACGTTCGGCGAGAAGTCGCCGACGTACACGCGTTCGGCTTCCTCGAGCAGACCGAGCGCCGCGGCGACCTCGCCCTCGGCTTCCCGCAGGAGCGCCATCGCGACCCGCCACCGGTACGGGTTCTGGGGCAGGCCCCCGGCGTCGCCCAGCTCGTCAGCCCGGCGCAAGTAGTCGGCCGCACCGGCGCGGTTGCCGCGTTCCAGGGCCACCCGGCTCAGCGCCACGTACATGTCGGCAACCCCTCGCGGCTGGGGGGCCTCACGGGCGGCGAGGTCCAGGACCTGTTCGCAGGATTGCTGGGCCTGATCCAGCCTGCCCTGGGTGAGCTCGATGTCGGTCAGCGCGATGGTGCAGCCCAGGACGTCGGCGATGTGCCCTGCTCGGGTGAGGCGGTCCGCAGCGACGCGGTACGCGCGGTGTGCCTCGGCCAGGTCCCCGCTGGCCCAGGATGCCAATCCCACGAGAGCCGATGCCGAGGCCATAGTGAGGTCGTCGTCCTGGGGGGCGCGCGCCAGCGCATGGCCGGCGTGCTCCACGGTGCCGGTCAGGTCGCCGGCCACGAGCGCCAGGGCCGCGCGGTAGGTCTCCACCGCAGCGGGCAGGCGGGCGAGCTCGGCATGGTCCAGGACGACCAGGTCCTCGGCGGGACCGGCCAGGAGCCGTTCCACGTCCGCCAGTCGTTGCGGGAGGCTGTCGAACTCGCTGCCCCGTGACAGAGCTCCGATGAACCCGACGGCGAGCACAGGCCGGTCCTTCACGATGTCGGCGGGGAACAGGTCGATCCAGCCGCGGACAACCGATTCGCGTCGCTCGCGATTCAGTCCCGGGACGGCGAGCTCGGCGCGGGCGGCGGCCAGGCCGACGTCGCCGGCGGCCAGTGCATGCCGAACCGACGCCTCGGGATCCCCGGCCTGGTCGTACCAGTCGCTGGCCCGCCGATGCAGCCCGGACTCGTCGCCGGGCCGTTCGTCGAGCAGGCGCGAGTGGAGAACGTCAGCGAACAGGTGGTGGTACCGATACCAACGCCGATGGTCGTCCAGCGGGATGACGAACAGGTTCTGCCGCTCCAGCGATTCCAGCATCGACCGTCCGTCCGTCCGCCCGGTGACCGCATCACACAGCCCGGCCGTCAGTCGGTCGAGGGTCGAGGTGTCCAGAAGGAACCGACGTACGTCCGGCAGCTGGCGGTCGAGGACCTCGTCGGCCAGGTAGTCCACGACGAACCGGTCATCCCCGGCGAACCCGGCGATGAACGCCGCGACGTCGTTGCGGCCCCGCAGTGACAGGGCCACCAACTGAAGTGCTGCTGCCCATCCCTCGGTGCGGCGCTCCAGGGTTGCCACGTCGGCCAAACCGAGGCCCAGCGCATTGACGTCGTTGAGATAGGTGGTCGCCTCGTTCTCGGTGAACCGAAGGTCGGCCACTCGGACCTCCACGAGCTCCCCCCGGGCCCGCAGCCGTGCCAGCGGAAGGGCGGGATCAGCCCGGGTGCTGATCACGACGTGCACCTGGGGCGGCAGATGCTCGAGGAGGAAGACCATCCCAGGCTGGATGTCCGGCCCCTCGGCGAGGTGGTAGTCATCGAGTACCAGGGTGATGTCCTCGGAGCGCACGCTGAGCTCGTTGAGCAGCGCCGTCAGCACGACGTCGATGGGTGCCTGCCCGGACTGCAGCTGCGCCAGGGCGGCGGTCGCCGTGTCCGGGGCGGCGCGGTCGACGGCGAGCAGGACGTAGGTCCAGAACGACGACGGGTCCCTGTCGCGCTCGTCGAGCGACACCCAAGCCGCCGACCGGCCAGGCCCGCCGGCTGCCAACCACGCTGCCAGCATGGTGGTCTTGCCGAATCCGGCGGGTGCGGACACCAGCGTCAGGGTCGCATCCGAACCCCGGCCCAGCAGCTCATCGAGCCTGCCACGGGCGACAGCACGGGCCCGGGGACGCGGCACAAGCAGTTTCGTCGTCACGAGGTGATCGGGCATCGGCGCTCCCCTGGACGTCGGACTCGACGACACGAGAGTAGGGCACCCGAGCACAGGCCTGACGGTTCGCGCAGGTGGTCCGGCCAGGGTCGGCGACTGCACGCCGGCGCGGCGGGCGCTCGCCCGGGTCACGCTGGGGTCAGCCCGGGTCCGGGTTCGACGTGGCTCGCGGCTACGTGTCCGTCCTCACGAGGACCCGCTCGCCGGGTCGGCCGAAGATGCTCAGGACCTCGGCAGGGCCTTCGCCGGTGCTGCCGAACCAGTGCGGCACCTGGGTGTCGAACTCCGCGGCTTCTCCGACTCCCAGAACCAGGTCCTGGTCCCCGAGGATGAGTCGGACCCGCCCCGACAGGACGTACAGCCACTCGAACCCGTCGTGCGTGCGCCGGTTCGGCGCCGAGAGCGACGTCGGGATGACGATCTTCCACGCCTGTACTCCGCCGGGCCGGGTCAGCGGCACGACGGTTCGGCCTTTCACCTGCCGTGGTTTGAGCCGGATGCGTGGGTCGCCGACCTCGGGGGCGCCGACGAGGTCGTCGATCGGCACCCGATACACCTCAGCCAGAGGGAGGAGCAGCTCCAGCGTGGGCCGCCGCTGCCCGGTCTCAAGCCGCGACAGTGTGCTCTTCGAGAGGCCTGTCCGCAGGGCCACCTCGGTGAGCGTCAGTTCGCGGTTCGCGCGCAGTCGACGAAGCCGCGGACCGACCTGGTCCAGCGCTGCCGCTATCGCGGTCGCCCCGTCAGGCCGCGTGCCTGCTGCGCCATGTGCCGGATCCCGGTTCAGCTTCGACGTCACGACGCTATTGGAGCGTGAGATTCCCAGGATCGGCAACAGGCGTTGTCGCCGCGTCAGTCGGGCTGCAACGCTTCCTGTCATGAACGAGTTCGATGTCGTGGTCGTCGGCGGGGGTGCCGCCGGGCTCTCTGCCGCCCTGGTCCTGACCCGCGCACGGCGGCGGGTCGCGGTGGTCGACGCCGGGCAGCCGCGCAACGCCCCGGCTGCCCATATGCATGGCTTCCTTGGCTCCGACGGACTTCCACCGGCCCAGCTGCTGGCCGCCGGACGGGACGAGGTCGCCGGGTACGGCGGGCAGCTGATCTCCGGCACCGCCAGCAGCATCACCCCCTGTGCGGCCGGCGCTTCCGCGAGATTCAGCTTTGAGGTCACCCTCGAGGACGGTCGGGTGCTGCACACCCGCCGCGTCCTGGTCACCACTGGGCTGCGCGACGAGGTCCCCGATATCCCCGGGGTGCACGAGCGCTGGGGCCGCGACTTGCTCCACTGCCCGTACTGCCACGGGTACGAGGTCCGCGAACAGCCCCTGGGCGTGCTCGGTGGCAACCCCGAGGCCGTCGGGCACGCCCAGCTGGTCGGCCAGTGGTCCAACGACGTCGTGTTGTTCACCAATGGCGCGGCACTCACCGACGACGAGCGCCACCAGCTTGTCGCCCGAGCCATCGGCGTCGTCGAAGCCCCCGTCGCCCGCCTCGTTGTGGACAACGATCGCCTCACCGGCGTCGAGCTCGACTCCGGCCAGATCGTGCCCCGGGCAGCGGTGTTCGTCCGTCCCCGGTTCGTGCCCAACGACGACCTGTTGACCGGCCTCGGCTGCGCCACGCACGACAACGGCTGGGTCCGCGCCGACGCCACCGGCCGCACCAGCATCCCGGGTGTCTGGGCTGCCGGGAACGCCGTGAACCCCCGCGCTCAAGTCATCACTGCTGCCGGCGAAGGATCCGCAGCCGCCATCGACATCAACAACGACCTCGTCATCGAGGACATCGCGATCTCCGTCGCCACCCTTCGGCACGACCAGCCCGACTGAGCCACCCCCGCACCACCCTCAGACAGCCCCTGGGTGCCATTCGCGCATATGACACCACCCCCACACCCGACAGAGGAGTACCGCCATGTCTCACGTACAGCCGTCCCTGCACAACACCGAGCAGGCCGCCGCCCCGAGGACCGTCGGACCGCCGACCAAGCACCAACTGGCGCTGATGATCTGGCTCGCCGTCTTCCCGACCCTCACCCTCCTCAACCTGACCATCGGCCCGTGGCTCGCCGACCTCGCCGTGGTGCCGCGCACGTTCGTTCTCGTCACGATCGCGGTGCCGATCGTGGTCTACGGGCTGATGCCGCGCCTGCACCGCATCCGGGCACGAATCCTCACCCGATCGCTCCAACCCGCCGCCTGAGCGACGGGGCACCAGCCGTACCCGCGCCCGAGCCGCTGTTGTCGGTCGTTGGCAGACCGTTGGTGCCTGCTGCATGCTGGTGTCGATTCAGTCCCGCGGCGGGACCCGGACACCGGCAGGCGGCGCGATGAGACCTCCTGAGCAGACCCCCACTCAGCCTGGGCAGCGCGGCCCGCGTCGCCCTCGACGTGCCGGTCGGGTGGTCATTCATCTCGCTGTACGCCCTGTCCTACGCAGGCGGCGCTCTGCTGTTCCTGGCACCCCTGCTGGTGTCGCTGGCGCTGAAGGTGAACAGCCTGGTCGGAATCCAGGACGCGCCGAGGAATCTCGCACTCGTGACCGGGATCGGATCGCTGCTGGCGATCGTGAGCAACCCGCTCTTCGGCCGCCTCAGCGACCGGACCACGGCACGGCTGGGCATGCGCCGCCCCTGGATGCTCGTCGGGCTTGCCGGCGGCACCATCGGAATCCTGACCGTCGCAGTCGCACCGAACATCGCGGTCGTACTCGTCGGGTGGTGCATCGCGCAGGTGTTCCTCAACGCGTTGCTCGCCGCCCAGGCCGCAGTCCTGCCCGACCAGGTTCCCGCCAACCAGCGCGGCATCGTCTCCGGAGTCCTGGGCATCTGCCTCCCGGTAGCCTCCGTGGCCGCCACCTACCTCGTCCAAGCGTTCGACAACTCCGAACTCACGATGTTCGTCGCGCCCTGCGTGGTCGGGGGCCTCTTCGTGATCATCTTCGCCGCCAAGCTCAACGACCGGCGCCTCGACCCGCCAAACAAGCCGGCGTGGTCACTGCGGCAACTCGTCGGCTCGTTCTACGTCAACCCCCGCACCAGCCCCGACTTCGCCTGGGCGTTCACCAGCCGGTTCATGATCGTCATGGCCTACGCCTTCCTCGTCACCTACCAGGCCTACTACCTCCTGGAACAGGTCGGTAGCAGCCAGGACGCCGTTCCGCGCCAGATCTACCTCGGCACGCTCGCCCAGTCCGCCGCCCTCATCACCGCCTCACTGGTCACCGGCAGGCTGTCCGACCGAACCGGGCGTCGGAAGGTCTTCGTGGTCGTCGGCGCCGTCGTCTACGCCGCTGCGATGCTTGTCATCGCGACCGCCGACGACCCATCCGGATACATGGTCGGCATGGCCATCGGCGGGCTCGGCTTCGGCACCTACATGGCTGTCGACCTGGCACTCGTCGCTGACGTGCTTCCCCACACCGACTCCACCGCCAAGGACCTGGGCGTCATCAACATCGCAGGTGCCCTGCCGTTCGCTCTAGCCCCCGCCCTCGCACCGGCGGTCCTATCCGCGACAGGCAACAGCTACACCGGGCTCTACACCTTCGCCGGTGCCTGCGCAGTCATGGGAGCGAGCGCCATCCTGCCAATCAAAGGCGTCCGATAGAGGAGTCCGAACGGCCAGTCCCGACGGTAGGGAGCGCGGCGGGCGTCGTGGCGCCGGTCATCGTGACCACCGGTCGCCGGGCGTCTTGACGTAGTGCTGCCGGACGTAGCCCCACGGCGTCACGGCGAGAATGATGACCACCAGCGAGCAGTTGACCAACATCTCCATGGTGGCGGGATCGAGGCTGTCGCTGACCGCTTTCGGCAGCGCGACGAGCCCGAGCCACAGCAGCTTCCAGGCCGATTCGAACAAGAGGATGGGCAGCATCTTGACCGGGTATCGCAGGCCGAGGAATGCCAGCAGTGACATCGCAGTGAGCATGCACACGGTTACGCCCTCGTACGGCGGCAGGGTTGAGGCGTCCAGCAGGAGTGGCCACTTGACGAGCGCGAGGCCGAGCCCCATCAACAGGTATCCGGCGCGCATCAGGTTGAGCCTGATCACGGGCAGGTCGGTCGTGACGGGGGGTGCAGAGGTGAGGGTGGACATGATCTCTTCCTTCTCGGATTGGGTGTCGGGTGGGTGATGGCGTGCAGCACGCCGGTTCCCCCGATGTGGTCAGGATGTGCGCCGGGGATGGGTCCCTGCGGCGTCCACGGCGTCGGTCACAGGGCTGGGTCGGAAGCCCTTGACGGTCAGGTAGACGCCGAGGGCGAACTCCCAGAGGGCGATCGGCAGGGTGAGCGCGGCGGAGGCCGGCGACGTCTGGGACCAACCGCCGAACATGACGACGGTGGCCGAGGCCAGCAGCAGTGGGGCACCGATCAGGCCGACGGTGGGCAGGATGCGGGGCACCAGTCCGGAGCGGTAGAGCACGTAGCCGAGGAAGAAGGCGTTGATCGCGGGCATGACGCCCGGGCCGATCAAGAAGGTCGCCTGACGCATCGCGACCAGGGCCTCACCGGTGACGCCCACCGCGGTCTCCTCGGCACCGACGGCTCCGGCGTACTCGCCGCGCAGGGTCACGACGGCCAGGACGCTCATCACGCCGGCGAAGATCACCCCGGCCTCGACCACACGGGACGTGACGAAGCCGATCGCGGCGCTTCGGGACACTCGGCGGGTGATCGGGTAGAGGGCGACCGCAGTTCCGACGCCGGCCAGAGCGGTGACGATCTCCAGCCAGGAGCCCAGTTGCACGGCGGTGTCGCTGCCCGGGCTGGTGATGTACCCCGTGGGGTCGTCGATCAGGTCGGCGAACAGCGCCAGTTGCGGGAGCGATGCGGCGAAGGTGAGCAGGTACAGCAGACCGCCCCAGAGGGCGAGCTTGCGCGACGGGGTCATGCCGATTCGGGAGCCGGGCACGGTGCTCGGCTGGGTGAGTGTGGTGTCACTGGTCATGGCGATCTCCTTCTGAGCGGTCGGTCGGGGTGGGAGCCTGCACGGGGGCGGGCGTCGGGGTCACGGAGAGCAGGATCAGGCCCAGGTCGGCGAGCCTGCGCAGCACCCCGTGAAGGGCTGCCTGGTCGACGATCAGTCCGTGCAGCACGGTGATTCCGTCGGTCGTGTGAGTGAGGGTCAGCCCGTCGAACCAGGCTGCCCACCGTGTATCGAGGTGGCCCCGGACGCGGATCTCGTAGCGTCCGGGGTCCTCGAAGCTCGGTGGCCGCTGAGTCATCTCGCGCCCTCCTTCACTGCGGTCGCCCCCGGTGTCGGGGACACGAGCGACGGTAGGAACGGCGATGGTGAGGGGTCGTCACCACATGTGGTGATCGAGGTGGTGAAATCCGCCCCAGTGGTCAGCGACGGGCGTCGCGGAGCAGGGCCGAGCTCGTCGGCGCGGCGCACGGCAGCCCGACGGTTGGTGACGTCGAGCTTGCGGAAGATGTTGCGGGTGTGCGTGCGCAGGGTGTTCAGAGACACATGCAACTGCCCGGCGATCTGCCGGTCCGCCCAGGTCGGTGGCGAGCAACCGCAGAACGTCGCGCTCCCGGTCGCTGAGCGGTTCCAGCAACGGTCCGCTCGCCTCGGCGACGGGCTGCCGGGTGCGCAGGCAGGCGCTGACCAGACCGCGGACGTAGCCGCCGTCCGGTCCAGCAGGCAGCCCTTTGAGCAGTGGCACCAGAGCCGGGCCCTCGTCGGCGAACACCCGCACGTACCGCTCCGGCTCGGCCGTCGACACCGCCCGGCGTCAGCGCCGCGCAGCCGGCCGCTTGGTCGCCGTCGGCCAGATGGGCGAGGGCTCGCACCACGAGGATCTCCAGGACGCTGCCGGCGCGGCCACCGGCCTCCGCGGCGGCAAGGAGACGGTCGAGCAGACCGACTGCCTGCGTCAGGGATCGGGCGTCGCCCCGAAGGACGTGCCGAGTCAGCAGCACCCGGGCCAGGGTGAGGTGCTCGTGCTCGCGCAGGTACGTCAGCTCATCGTCCGCGGACAGCCGATGCTCGACAGCCCAGGCCTCAGCCAGATCCAGCTCTCCTCGACGCAACCACAGCCGTGCACGCACCGAGGCCACCGGTCGCACGTTGGGCGAGAAGTCGCCGTCGTACACCTGCTCGGCCTCGTCGAGCAGGTGGAGGGCATCGTCCAGCTCGCCCTCGGCCTCCCGGAGCCGGGCGGCGACCACGCGCCAGCGGTAGCGGTTCTGCGGCAGCGCCTTGCCCTCGCCGCAGGTGTCGCTGGCGGCGAGCTGCTCGGCTGCTCCCCGGAGGTCGTCGCGCTCGAGGAGCACCTCGGCGATGCCCACGTGCATGTCGGCGCTCCCCCGGAGCATTCCACCGGACGCGGCGCCGGTCGTAGTGAGAGCCCCCTGATACGTGCCCAGCGCCTGACCCAGCCGGCCCTGGATGCGCAGCAGGTCGCCGACGGCGATGGTGCAACCGAGGAAGTCGGCCAGGTGACCGAGTCGGCGCAGCCCCTCAGCGGAACGCGTGTAAGCGGCCAGCGCGGCGTCCAGGTCCCCCGATGCCCAGGCCGCCAAACCGCCCAGCCCACTCGCCGCGGCATGCACCAGCGCCTCGTCCGACGGGGCCAGATCCTGGGCCGCCTGGGCGTGCTCGGCGGTTGCCTGCACATCCGACTGGGACAGCGCAAGCGCCGCGCGGTACAACTCGACCGTGGCGGGCACGGCCCGGAACTCCGCCTCGTCGACCACCACGAGCCCGGCCGGCGGATCAGTGGCCCAGCTGCCATCCGCGGCCCGCAGCGAGCGTTCGACCCGATCCAGCCGCTGGCCCACCGTGTCGAAGGCCGACACCTGAGCCAGCGCACCCACGAACGCGACGGCCAGGACCGGTCGAGTGTCGACGACCCGTTCCGGAAGCTCCCCGACCCACGACGACAGCTCGGCTTCGCGACGCTCGCGTCGCATCACCGGCATGAACCTCTCCATCAGGTCCGCCGCCCGATCAACGTCGCCACCGGCCAGCGCGTGCCGGACAGCCTCCGCCGGGAAGCCGTGCTCGGCGAACCACTGACTCGCCCGCAGATGCAGCGTCGGAACCTCCTCCGACCGCTCGGCGACCAGCCGGGCGCTCAGGACGTCGGCGAAGAGCTGGTGGAACCGGTACCACTCCCGCCGGTCGTCCAGCGGGGTCAGGAACAGATTCGCCCGCTCCAGCTGCGCGAGCACCGCGCTGCCCCCGCCCAACCCGGCCACCGCATCACACAGATCCCCGCACAGCCGCGGCAGGATGCTGGACGACAACAGGAACTCGCGGACGTCTTCGGGGAGGCCGCGCAGCACCTCCTCGGCGAGGTAGTCCACCACATACCGGTCGTCCCCAGCGAAGGACGCGATGAACGAACTCGCGTCCGCCCGGCCCGCCAAGGAGAGCCCCGCCAGCTGAAGAGCCGCGATCCACCCCTCCGTGCGATCGGTCAGCGCGCTGACGTCAGCGTCAGTCAGCTCAAGTCCCGCGGTCTCGGCGAGGTAGCTGCCAGCCTCCTGCTCGGTGAACCGCAGATCGGCGGCCCTCACCTCGAGCAACTGCCCGCGGACCCGCAGCCGCGCCAGGGGGAGCGCTGGATCCGACCTGGTCGTCATCAGCACGCGCACTCTCGGCGGCAGGTGCTCCAGCAGGTACGTCACCGATTCGTCGACCTCGGCGGACTCCGCCAGGTGGTAGTCGTCGAGGACCAGCACGAGGTCCTGGGACAGGTCCTCCAATGAGTTCAGCAGGTCGGCGATCAGGGCAGTCCCCGACCCCCGCGACCACTGTCGAAGCGCCTGCGCATCGGCCCCCTCGATGCCGGTCGCCCGGACGACCGCAGCCTGGACATACCGCCAGAATGTGACAGGGTCAGCGTCCCCGGCCTCCAGCGACACCCAAGCGACCGACCGCGCAGAAGCCGCCTCCGTGCCGCTCAGCCACTGGCCAACAAGCGTGGTCTTGCCGAACCCCGCCGGAGCCGAGACCAGCGTCAGGGCCGGCTGGCCGGCACTATCCAACCGGTCTTGCAGACGCGGCCGGCTCACCGCACCCGGGCGCAGACCGGGCTGCCGCAGCTTGCCAGCCAGAACCGGGCGAACCTCCTCCGCCTCACCCTGCCCCGCCTCGCCCGTCACGGTGAGCATCATGATGCCCGCCTCGGGAGATGCGCCAGAGCTGATCCAGGTTGGGTGCCCCTGGCATTACGCGCTGCCATCTGCGACCGCGGTGCTTTCCCATCCACGCCATGAACTCGAATGGCCTAAGGACAAGCCACGTCCCCAGATTACGTGCGCGACAGGAGCCGGATATCTGCAATGAGACCGCCGTCCCCCGGCCAGTGACGAGGTTCCCGACCTAGTCTTGCTGGATGCTCACCAACCGCTCAGCGCCGCACGCGCGCGTGACCCCGGTCCTGACCGTTGCCGACGTCCGATCGGCCGTGGCTTGGTACATCAAGGTGTTCGGCTTCGTCGAGCATGTCCGGATCGGCGACGGGCATCGCTCGCAGCTGGGCTTGCCGGGTGGGCCGCCGGCTGAGTTGGTGGTGGCCGAGGTTCGGCCGGGACGTCGGACGCCCGAACATGAACGCTCTCACCAGGTAATGCTGAAGGTCGCTGATGTCGCCATCGCGGTCGAGGCCGCCTTGGCGGACAACGCGAGACTCGTCGATCCAGTCCACGACTGGGAGTACGGCGAACGGCAGGCGACCATCGATGACCCTTTCGGGCACCAGTGGGTACTGAACCAGACGCTGATGGACGTCGCGCCCGAGCAGTGGGGCGGGAACACTGTGACTCCTCGTTCGCCATCCTCGCCGCTGGCGCTCGACGAACAGTGAGCGGACACCTGAATCGGGGCCGTGCCTCGGCTCCAAGGCGGTGGTGATCGCGGCGTACCGCAGCGAGTGCGGCGTCGGCGCGGACGGCAGGTGACTCACATGCTGAGGCGTGTGGCGAACTCGCGTACGACGGCGGCGAACTCCACGGGACGGGTGGCGTAGGTTGCGTGTCCCGCGCCCTCCAGTTGGGTGAGTTGGCAGTGGGGGATGGCATCCGCGACGATCTTCGCCACATCCTGGAACCAGGTCGGACTTGCAGAGCCGTAGACGACAAGGCAGGGCAGGCTGATCATTGCCAGGTCGGCGGTGGTCAGTTGGTAGGGGGGCATCTGCAGGTCCGCGAGCATCGCCTGCAGGTTGGCGTGGTAGGTCGCCTTGCGCTCAGGCGGTGCCATCTCCCAGAAGGTCGGATCGATGATGCCGAAGAACGCGTCGACCGCCGATTGTGGGTCATCGCTGTCCAACGCCTCTCGGATCGCCGGCTGGACGATCCCTAGGAACTCCCGTGCGATCGGCGGCGACAGCGAGAACACCGGTGGCTCCGAGAGCACGGCCCCACGCACCAGCTGCGGGTGGCGACGCAGGACGTCGATGGAGATCCTGGCCCCGCCGCTGGAACCGACCAGGACGACCGGGGCCAGGTCAAGTGCGCGGATCAGCTCCGCCGCGTCGTCGGCGTGGAGTTCGACGGACTCCTCGGCGATGTCACTCCTGCCGCTGCGCGAGTGCCCTCGCCGGTCGTAGGCCACAACGTGAAACGCATCGCCCAGACGGTCCATCTGGTCGGCCCAGACCCCAGCGAAGCCGGCCATCCCATGAACGAACACCAGGGGAGGACCGGCACCAGCCTCCTCGTAGTGCAACGTCGTCCCATTGACGGCGATGGTTCCCACCAACACCTCCACTGACCTGTCCCCCCATTCCCAGGTGGCACGGGTGGACTGATCATGCCGCGGCCTCAGCTGTGGTGGGAAGGGGTCTCGAACGCGACCGTCGCCGGTTCACCATCGACGCCGAGCACCTTGACGCGGTCGTCGGCCAGTTGCACGCCGCACGGATCCACACCCTCACCGTCAACCCGCCGAGCCTGAACGCACTCATCCTGCGTTGGCTCGCGGGCGCTCTGGTCATCGCGGGCCGTTCTCCAATCTCAATCGCGGGGGCCCGTAGGGTCGGGGTGTGCCTGGGACTGCTGCCCCCTGCTTGGTGGGGTCGATCGCCTCGTCCGGGTGGTCGGGTGCGTCGGGGTGGGTGACTGTCGCGATCTTCGTCGGTGTCTACGTCCTGGTGGCCACGGAGCGGGTGCATCGGGTGGCTGCTGCGCTCGGCGGTGCCGCCCTGGTGCTGGGGTTCGGCATCGTCGACTCGGACGAGGCGTTCTACTCCCGCGAGACCGGCATCGACTGGGACGTGATCTTCCTGCTGCTGGGCATGATGCTGGTGGTCGGGATCCTGCGCCGGACTGGGGCATTCGAGTACCTCGCGATCCATTCGGCCAAGCTGGCCCGCGGACGGCCCAGCACCCTGCTGGTGATCCTGGTCCTGGTCACCGCCGCGGCGTCGGCACTGCTGGACAACGTCACCACGGTGCTGCTGATGGCGCCGGTGACGCTGGCGGTGTGCCGAAGGCTCGGGATCCCCCCGTCCCGTTCCTGCTGGCTGAGGCGTTCGCCTCGAACATCGGTGGTGCAGCCACCCTCGTCGGCGACCCGCCGAACATCATCATCGCCAGCCGGGCGGACCTGACCTTCAGCGACTTCCTGGTCCACATGACCCCCGTCGTGCTCGTCGTCCTGGCCGCGTTCCTGGGGCTGGCCCTGTGGCTGTTCCGGGACGACCTGACGGCACAGGCCCGAGCACGCCGAGGCCCTGGCAGGCATGGACGAGGACTCGGCGATCACCGACCGTCGGATGCTGATCGCGTCGGTGGTGGTGCTCGCCGGGATCATCGCCGGCTTCCTGCTGCAGCGCCAGACCGGGCTGGCGCCCGTCCGTGGTGGCGCTCCTCGGCGCCGGCGTCCTGATCCTGCTGTCCCCGCTGCGGGTGGGCGAACTGATGAAGGAGGTCGAGTGGGAGACCCTGCTGTTCTTCATCGGGCTGTTCATCGTCGTCGGAGCACTGGTGCGCGTGGGGGCGCTCGAGCAGCTCGCGGCCAGCATCGTCGGGCTGACTGGTGCTGCGCAGGTACCCACCCTGATGCTCGTCCTCGGCGGGTCCGCTGTGGCCTCCGCGGTGGTGGACAACATCCCGTTCGTCACCGCGATGACCCCGGTTGTCGAGTCGCTGATCCGGCGTCAACCCGCAGCTGGGTCAGGACGGCGCGCTGTGGTGGGCGCTGGCCCTGGGCGCGGACCTCGGTGGCAACGCCACCCTCGTCGGGGCCAGCGCGAACGTGGTGATCATCGGGGTCGCCGCGCGCGAGGGCATCCACATCAGCTTCGCCCAGTGGGCCCGCTACGGGGTCCCGACCGCGGTGCTGTCCCTGGCGATCTGCGCGCCCTACCTGCTCCTGCGGTACACCTGAGGCGCTCCGGCTCACTTCGGTTGGGTGGCGCTCGGCCCCTTCAGACGACCTGCATGGTCCGCCACCACCACAGGGTTGCGACCACTCCGGCGGCTCCGGTCAGCGGGACGAGGGCCAGGTGGTAGGGCTCGATCAGCGCGGCGGCTGCAGCACCTCCCATCCCTGCCCAGAGGCTGATGGACGCGTACGGGAACCAGGACCCGAACCCGGCGATGGTCAGGATCTGGGTCACCACGACCAGGAGGATCAGACCAGTCACCGCGGGCAGGTACCCTCGGGCGATGCTGGCCAGGAACGCCAGCGGCAGGGCCAGCAATGCCCCGCTGACCGTGACGACCAGCACCTTCCCCACCGGCCCCATGACCTCCGCGGACAGTGGCGGGAGCTGCAGGAACGGCGCCAGGGCGAACGCGACGACCATGTCGAGCAGCCCGACGGCGATCGACCACATCCCCACGACGGTGAACTTGGCGGCCGCGATCCTGGTTGGTGAGGTCGGCAGTGCGAACAGGGCGGTGATGGTGTGGTCGGTGAACTCCCGGCCGAAGCACCAGGACACCACGATGCCGGCACCGCCGAGCATCGCCACCGACAGCACCTGCGCGAGCAGCCCCAGGTAGGCCGACCAGCCCTCGCCGATCAGCATCGCGTTGACCTTGATGGCCAGCGGGGCATCCGCCGGGCCGCGGATGGCCGCGGCCACGAAGCCTGCCGTCACGGCGGGCACGCCGATCCCGACGACGGCCGCGGTGATCCACGCAAGGCGGGACCGGCGCAGCTTCAACCACTCGACCCTCATCGCCGCGCCCATCAGGATTCTCCCGCGGCGTGGTCGACGGCCAGGATCAGCTCGAAGAAGGTCCGTTCCAGCTCTGCGCCGGCCGGGTCCAAGGTCCCGACGATCCGCCCGCGATGCATCACCGAGATCCGATCGGCGATCCGCGCCATCTCATCGAGGTGATGGCTCGACACCAGCACCGCAGCCCCGCGCGCCGCCGCTGCCTGGAGCACGGCGCGCACCAGCATGATCCCCGCCGGGTCCAGGGCGGTGGTCGGCTCGTCGAGGACCAACAGGTCGGGTTGCCCGAGCAGGGCACACGCCAGGCCGAGGCGCTGCCGGTTGCCCGTGGACAGCTCGCGGGCCCGTCGATCCGCCCACCGGCTGAGCCCCAACTCCTTCAGCGCCGTGGTGGCGGCTGCCCGCCCATCGGGCCCGGGCATCCCACCGGAGCAGCGCGGCGGATCGCAGGTTCTCCGCGGTGGTCAGCTCCGGGTAGCCGAACCCGGTGTCGAGCATGTGCCCCACCCGCCCCCACAGGCTGACCGGGGCGCCCGGCACCGGGGTGCCGAGCACGGTGACCGATCCTCGATCGGGACGCAGCATGCCCAACAGCAGCCGCATCAACGTGGTCTTCCCCGCCCCGTTGAGCCCCACGAGCGCATGGATCTGGCCCGCTTCGACTCGAAGGTCCAGGCCGTCGACGGCCAGGTCGTCCCCGAACGACCGGGCCAGGGCCACGACCCGAACGCCGTCGGGACCATCCCCGGACGGGACCATCAGGAGCCCTCCTCAGGATGCACAGCGGCTGGGACCACACTCGGCACGCCACGGCGAGACGAGAGGCCACGCCGGTCACGACACAGAGCATGCACCCACCGGAACGCCCTGCCAATCCCCATCGGAGTGCCCGGGGCGTTTCTCGCCCTGAGTCGGTCCACGTCCCCACCTCGGCCGCCCGCCCTCATCCGGGGGGCGGCCGAGGTGCGAAGGCTAGGAGTGGGGCAGGGGGTTCACGGTGCAGACGAACACCTTGACCACGCCGGTGTCCACCGCGGTCCCGTCGGCCAGCGCAGCGGCGAGCTCGGTGTCTGAGGTGATGACCCCGTCCCCGTCCATGTCCGCAGACGCGAGCGCGGCGGCGTACCCGGAGGGGAACGCCAGGGCGTGGACCATCCAGCGTCCACCGTTGTAGTCCCGGTCGCCGGGCGCGGCCGTGGCGACGCTGACCTGCGCGCCGCCGAAGCTGTAGATCACGTCGAAGGAGCGGGCCGGGGCCCCGGTCCGGGACAGGTCCGTGGGCGTGGCCACCGTCCGGTACAAGGTGCCGTCGACGTAGAACGCGGGGCCGCTGACCCCGACGGCGAGTGCCGGAGCGGCACCCAGACCCGCCACCAGCACTGCCCCGGCTGCCGCGGTGATCGCCATTCCTGTTCGCATTGAAGCTCTCCCATCACTTGCCCGGCCCTCGTTGGCCGGTGCCCCCACACAACGCGACGGCACCCCCGGTTGACCATGACGGCGGGCTTACCGGGTGCTTACCGAGTTGTTACGCGCTGCTCCGCTGGGGGCGCATTGGCCGGGGGGCGCCTTACGCTGCGAAGGTGAGTGGGATCGCGAGCGTGGACCGTCGGACGGCGCCGTCACGGGTGCTCGTGGTCGATGACGACGCGATGGTCGCCGAGGTCGTGGCCACCTACCTGGTCCGCGCCGGGTTCGACATCGAACGAGCCGGTGACGGGGCCAGCGCACTGGAGAAGGCCGCCGCCCGGCCCCCGGACCTGGTGGTCCTGGACCTGACCCTGCCCGACATCGACGGCCTGGAGGTATGCCGGCGGCTACGGCAGGCCCGTGAAGATCTCCCCGTGCTGATCCTGACCGCGCGTGGTGACGAGGACGATCGGGTCCTGGGCCTGCAACGGGGGGCCGACGACTACGTGACTAAGCCGTTCAGCCCACGGGAGCTGGTCCTGCGGGTGCAGTCGGTGCTGCGCCGATCGGCTCCCGCGCCAGCCCGGGGCAGGCAACGGCACCGCTGGTCGACGGTGACCTCACCCTGGACCCCGTCGGGCACCGGGGCTTCCGGGACGGACGCGAGCTGCCGCTGACGGCCCGCGAGTTCGACCTGTTGGCGTACCTGCTGCTCCACCCGAGCCGCGCGTTCTCCCGGGAGGAGCTGATGCGCGCGGTCTGGGGCTGGGAGTACGGCGACCAGACCACCGTCACCGTCCACGTCCGACGGTTGCGCGAGAAGGTCGGAACCCGACCCCTCCCACCCGCAACGCCTGGTGACCGTCTGGGGCGTCGGATACCGGTGGGACCCCGATGGGACCTGAACTGCGCGCCGTGGCGCTCTCCGGTGCCGTGGCCGCTGCCGTGGCCGCACTCGGGGCCTGGCTGGTGGTCCTGATCGCACGGCGCTCGGCACCACTGGCCGCGGCGCTCGCCCCAGTGGTGGTGGTGCTGTCCCTGGCCGCCGGGGTGTGGGCCAGCTCGCGGGCCATGTTCCTGACCGAGGCCGACTCCGCCACGATGCTGCTGGTCCTGCTCACCGCGATCCCGATCGCCGCGGGAGTCGGCATGCTCATCGCCCTGCGGATCCACCGCCTGGAACGCGCATCCGCCGAGCAGGCTGCCAACCGGGATGCCGAGCGGAGCATCGAGGCGTCCCGGCGGGAGATGGTCGCCTGGGTCTCCCACGACCTGCGGACCCCACTCGCGGGGATCCGAGCCACCGCCGAGGCGCTGCAGGACGGGGTCGCCCAGGATCCCGACCGCTACCTCGCCCACCTGGTCAACGAGGTCGAACGGATGGGCAGCATGCTCGACGACCTGCTGGCCCTGTCGCGCCTGCAGGCCGGCACCCTCTCCCTGTCCCTGGAACGGATCAACGTCGCCGACGTGGTCTCCGAAGGGCTGGCCTCAGCCCGCCCGATCGCCGCCGCCCGGGGCATCCACCTCAGCGGATCGGCCGACGGACCGGTCACCGCCCTGGTCGACCCGCGGGAGATCACCCGAGCCCTGACCAACCTGGTCACCAACGCGATCCGCCATACACCACCCGACGGCGCGGTCGTCGTCCAAGCCCGCTCCACACCCGATGCGGCCGTGATCACCGTCACCGACGAATGCGGAGGCATCCGCCCCGACCACCTCGAGCGCATCTTCGAACCCGGCTGGCGGGGCACCGAAGCCCGCTCACCGGCACCCGGCGAGGGCGCCGGCCTGGGCTTGGCGATCGTCCGCGGCATCGCCGAAGCCCACGGCGGACACGTCCACGCCCGCAACGAAGGCCCCGGCTGCCAGTTCGAGATCACCATCCCCGCCCCGAGCTGACGCAGTCGGCCCGACATGTTGCCCTTCCCCACCAGCTCGAGGTGTGTCCGGTGGCCTCAACAGCCGTGTAGCCCCCACCCGGTGCTACCAGCAGGTCGGCCAACTTCCTTGTCCTTCAGCGCCTGAGGATGTCCCGACCGCTGGGGTCACGGGCCGGACCTGGCAGCGTCGTCGCCGCCGACCAGGTCGATCGCGTGGATGATGGCCGAGACGATTCGGCTGGGAGCTGACGGTGCCGTTGAGGACCGAGTCAGGTCGCCTGCCAGAGCGGACTTGACCCCGAGAGCGTTCACGACCGATCAGGCGAGGCCGTTGGCGCTATCGCGTCGATCGGGCTCACGGCTGAGCGCTCTTGCCGTCGCCGAGCTGCCCGAACCCGTTCCACCCCCAGCAGGTCACCTTCCCGCCTGCGATCACCGAACAGGAGTGGGACCGGCCAGCGGCCACCGCAGTCGCCCCGGACACTCCCGGCACCAGCACCGGCGTGGCGCTGTACGCACCTTCTCCGGTGGGGCCCTCACCCAGTTGTCCGTCCTTGTTCCATTCCCAGCAGGTGACCTGCCCCCGATTGACCACCGCGCAGGAGTGGTAGCCGCCGGTGGCCACGGCGGTCGCGCCAGACACCCCGGACACCAGCAACGCCGTAGATGATCCCGGGGCGTTGGTGGTCCCGTCGCCCAGCTGCCCCAACTGGTTCGAACCCCAGCAGGCGACCTGCCCGTCGAAGAGCACCGCACACACATGGGACGAGCCTTCGGCCACAGCCGTCGCCCCGGACACCCCGGACACCCCGGGCACCAGTACCGGCGGGACCCTTGCCTCGTTGCCCCTCCAGCAGGTGACCTTCCTGCCGTCCAGGACCGCACAGGGGCCGCCCCCGCCAGCGGCCACCGCTGTCGCCCCGGACACGAGCACCGGCGTCGCGCCGAACACCTCGTCGCCGGTGTCCGGGTCGCCGATGTCGCCCCAGCAGGTGACCTGCCCACCGGTGGTCAACGCGCAGGAATACAGGTCCCCGGCGGCCACGGCGGACGCCCCGGACACCCCAGACACGGGCATCGGCGCGTTGAACTCGAGATAGGTGGTGCCCCTGCCAAGCTGTCCGGACCAGTTGCCTCCCCAGCAAGCTACCTGCCCGTCGGTGAGCACCGCGCACGAGTGGCTCGTGCCTGTGGCGACCGCGGTTGCACCAGACAACCCGGACACCCTTACAGGCTTGGCGGACCTGACCCTCGGTGGTGATGTCACCGAGTTGCCCAGAGCCGTTGCTGCCCCAGCAGGCAATCTGTCCGCCTGCGACTACCGCGCATGAGTGGTTCTCTCCCGCAGCCAGCGCGGTCGCCCCCGACACGCCCGACACCAGTACGGGCCCTTGGTCAATTGGTTCGCCTGGCAACACCAGGGTCCACCCGGGTCGGATCAGGTCTGGGTCGCCCATCCGCACGCCACCGGGCTGGACGACCGACGTCGACAGCGCGGCGATCTCCGGCCAGCGGTACGGGTCACCAAGCTCACGTCCCGCGACACTCCACAACGTGTCCCCCGCCCGCACCCAGTACTCCGAGCGGTCTCCTTGCGCCGGGCCCCGGGTCGGGGCCCCGCCGCCCAACCGTTCTGGACCGGATTCTGGATCGCAGCGACGGTAGCGGCTGGCGTCAACAGGCCCGCAAGCGGCGCTGGGCCAAGGACCGTCGCGGCCAGCAGAACCGCCCATCGCGCCGAGCGCATCCCGATCACCCCGATTCAGGACGGCCGCGGACGTCCACCCCGCGACCCGGTCTCCACGGTGCCTCAAAGCCGTTCCGTGGCGGCAGAGTCCAAGGTCCCAACGACCGAGCGGTTCTCGCGTAGAAGGCCCCAACGCGTGGGTCTGGCCGGCGAAGCACGCCAGGAAGGACACCGCCGCCATCTGGGCGGTCGACATCGTGGACGGCTGGAACGGCAGCAGGATCGTGGTTCCGGACCTGGCGGTTCGGTGGTGAGCGCGAAGCTCAGCTTCCCTCGAGGTCGGCGATGGCCGCACGCACCCCCTCAGGCAGCCCCGTTTTCGTCCCGGCACTGTAGTCGAACGACACAACGCGGGCCCCGCCCTCCGCGGCGACCCTCCCGAGCCGCTGGCTGACCACCCGGTAGCGCATGGTGAACCGGTCCTCACCCACATCCTCGACGCCGGCCCCGAGCACCACCTCGTCCGGGAACACCAACGGGGCGCGGTACGTGCACGAAGTCTGGGCCAGGATCGGGCCGACCCCGCCGGAGGACAGGTCCGGCGCCGCCCAGCCGATCCGAGCGAAGTAGCCGATCCGCACCGACTCGAACCACCGGAAGTAGGTGGTGTTGTTGACATGCCCCAGGGCGTCCATGTCACCCCACGCAACCGGCCAACGCAAGGTCACCGGGAAGCCGGCGAGCAGATCATCGGACACGATGGTGATGCTACGCATGGCACCGATCCGCCAGTTCAGGCACCTCGTCCCCCTGCGGCGACTTGACCGCACTCGCAGCGGTTCGAAGCGGGTCCGGACGATCAGGACGAACCAGGACTGACAGGCGGGATGGAGTGGTTGCACGGCTTGTACCGCGCGGTCTCACGACCGTGCCACCCGATCCACCAGTCCCACATCTCGGCGCTGACGTCGGGCATGTCGGTCAGGACATTGACCATCACCACACCGGAGTCCAAGGCGCCGTTGTGACGCACTCCCTCCACGTGGGTCTGTCCCCTCCACGTGCCCGGGCGGTTCCTACCGGGAAGCTGCGTCGAAGGGTGCAGCGGGCGCGAGTCGGGCAGACCGGAAGTTGGAGTTCGCTACGACCGGGTGGGTAGTGGTGTGACGATGGGTCCGCGGTTGGCCACGTAGGCGGGGATCGGCATGGGCTCGAGGTCGTCGGAGGGCTTGGGGACACCGAAGCCGGTGTGCACGGGGAGCACGCCGGCCCAGATCCCGCCGGCGGCGATCTCGTCGGGTTCGTCGCCGGGGTCTCCCGTGCGCACCTTGACCGAGGCTTCGGTGAGGTCCATGGCCAGGACCATCGTGGCGGCGAGCTCCTTCTTCGACGGCGGGCGCACGTGCTCCCAGGCGCCGGGTGCGGCATGCTCGGTGAGGACACGCAGGGCGTGGAGGCGCTGGTCGGCGTCGTCGAGGCGCTGGAGGGTTCCGTGCACGACGGCGCTTCGGTAGTTCATCGAGTGCCGGAACGCGGAGCGGGCGTAGATGATGCCGTCGACGTGGGTGACGGTGATGCAGGCGGGCGCCCCAGCGGCAGCGTTGACCAGGGTGCGGGCTGCGGTGGATCCGTGGATGTAGAGGGTGTCGCCGTCGCGTCCGTAGACGGTGGGCAGGACCAGGGGTGCGCCGTCCACGACGATGCCCAGGTGGCAGATGAGCCCTGCGTCGAGGACGTCGTCCAGCGCCTGCCGGCCTTGGGCGGCTCGCTCGTTGAGCCGGCCGAGCGTGCTCCGGGGTGTCGGGGACAGGGGCGGGCGCGCGGCGGAGGTCGTGTCGGTCATGGTAGCCAGCCTCGACCCTGAACTGGCCATGCGCGATAGCCAAACCCTTACAGTTCGGTATGACCACTTCTCTGCGCCGGCCAGACCCTGCCGCGGTCGTCGTCGCCCTGGACCGTTCGGCGCCTGCTTCCCTGGCGAGCCAGCTCGCCGAGGGGCTGCGGGCCGCCGCCTTGGACGGGCGGCTCCGCCAGGGTGATCGGCTGCCCTCGAGCCGCGCCCTGGCCGAACGGCTCGGGGTGAGCCGGATCGTCACGACCGCCGCCTACGAGCAGCTCCACGGTGAGGGCTGGCTGCAGACCAGGCAGGGCGCAGGCACCTTCCTCGCGGTCGCCCCGACGCACGACCGCACCCATGCCAGCGCCCCGGCCGGCAGCGCGAAGTCCGCGCCGCGACGAACGGTGGCCGCGGCGCCGCCCACGACCAGCCCCGTCTCGCTGGTTCCTCGGCACCCGCTGCACGACGTGCTCGACCGAGCCGCCTGGCGACGTGCCTGGCGGGCGGCAGGCGACCGCATGCCCAGCACCCACCGGGAACAGATGGGGGAACCGGGACTACCGGGCCGCGGTGGCCGAGCACTTCCTGCGCCACCGCGGGATGGCTGTCTCCGATCCCCTGGCCCCCGACGGCGTCCTCGCGACCGGTGGCACCGCCGCCGCGCTCGTCGAAGTCGTGCACGCTGCCCTTCGTCCCGGTGCACGCATCGCCATGGAGGCACCGGGCTGGCCGCGCGCCTGGCGGATCTTCACGGACACCGGCCTCGAGATGGTGCCCGTGACGGTTGACGACCGGGGCCTGGTGCCCGACTCGATCCCGCCCGACGTCCAGGCCGTGTACACAACGCCGGCCCACCAGTTCCCCCTCGGCGGGCGCCTTCCCGCGGACCGCCGGCTTCGCCTGCTCGAGCTGGCCGACCGGCACGACTGGTTGGTCATCGAGGACGACTACGACGGCGAGCTCGGAGCCGACATCGCCCCACCGCCGCTGCTCGCGACCCTCAACCCCCTGCGGGTCGTGCACCTCGGGTCCATGAGCAAGATCATCAGCCCGGTCCTCACCTGCGGCTGGATGATCGCACCGCCCTGGCTCGGCGAACGCGTCCTGGAACGGCGCCGCCGCACCAGCCCTCCCCTCTCGCCCACGGGCCAGTGGATCGTTGCCGAACTCGCCGCCGCCGGAGATCTGGCCCGTCACCTGCGCCGACTGCGACGCGAGTTGCTCCAGCGCCGAGCCTTCCTGCACGACGAGCTCGACAGCGCCGGCGTTCGATCCAACGGCGGCCACGCAGGCGGGCACGTGTTCATCGCCTACCCCAACGCGCGCAGCGCGACACAGGCGTGGCGAGCCCTGCAGAGCGCCGGCATCGACGTCGAGCTCCTGACCCCTTCTCACGGCCAGCACCGAACCAGCGGACTCACCCTCGGACTCACCACCGGCACACGGGCCCAGTTCGAGGCACACATGCGCACCGTCATCGCAGTCCTCGGGCCGACGCACAACCCGCTGTAGCCTTCGAGGGACCGTCAGCGGAGGACCGCAGGACCGGTCTCTGTTCGCGTCTGCCCGGTCTCCGTGGTGGCCAGGATCCCGCTGCGCCGGCGTGCCCGACCTCGCCGACAAGGGAGGTCCCCACTGGATGCACCGGCGAAGACCGTCCTGTCCGGCGTGGCAGCGCGGGCAACCTCATCCCTCCCCGAGCCTGCGGCGTCGGTCCGAATCTATGACGGCCCCCGCCGCTCTAGCGGCAGCCACGAGAGGACCCGCTGGATCTCCGCGTCCCAGTAGCCCCACTCGTGACTTCCTGGGGTGAGTCGGGTCGTGAGCGGAACACCGGAGACCTCCGCGGCTGCGATGAATCGGCGGTTCTGCGTCACGAGCTCGTCTTCCAGCCCGCATGCCACGTAGAGCGCTGGAAGATCCGCAGGGGACGGGATGGACTGGAGCAACCCCACGAGATCGTTGGCAGTGCCGACCACTGACCGATCTCCGAACACGCGGTCGAAGAGCTCAGGTCTGCTAGCTTCGAGCTCCGCGGACGCGATGTCGAGAGCCCCCGAGAGGCTTGCGGCCGCTGCGAAACGGTGTGGCTCTCGCAGCGCCCACTTGAGGGCGCCGTAACCGCCCATGGACAGGCCCGCTACGAAGGTGTCCTCGCGCCTTCGGGAGATGGGGAAGAAGGATTCAACGATCTGCGGCAACTCCACGGACAGGAATGTCCAGTACCGCCCTCCGTGGACCTCGTCGGCGTAGAAGCTCCTGTGCACCTGAGGCATGACGACGGCGAGCCCATGAGCTTCGGCGTACCTTTCGATGGAGGTACGCCGCAGCCAGGCGGTGTCGTCGTCACTGAGGCCGTGGAGGAGGTACAGGACGGGGTGCGGTCCAGCATCGGAGGCGATGCCCTGCATGTCCGGCTGGGCCGACGCGGCCTGCGGAAGGATCACCGTCATCGACGTGCTGAGCTCGAGGACATCTGAGTAGAAGTCGCAGCGGATCAGGGCCATGGGACAACCTCCTGCTCTCCTCGGCGGGGTGGTCGACTGCTCCGCCGGTCGTCGGCCGCAAGGCGGTCCCCTAGACCTGTGCACTTCATCGGGTGCGCGCCCGATCATCGGAAACTGGTCCCGCTGTGCGAGCTGACGCGGTCAGACAGGAACGACGCAACCATGCGTAGCGATCTCCTCGGGCAGAATCAGCGCTCGGAGGTGGAGCACCGGGAGGCCGGGCGGGCCGAGTTCGTGCGGGAAGCCCTCGCGAACGCCCAGCGCATGCTCGGCCTCGGTCAGCGTCCACCGAGGGTCGACCTGGTCGTTGGTGGGCCTGCCCATTGCTGGTGGCCCCGATGCTCGAGGTACGGTTCCGTGGTGTCCGCTGTGGGGGCCGAGGGCTTCGAGTGTGACCGAATGGCCCGTCGGCGCTGCCGACGGTGGTGTCTGTCGTCCGGCTGACCGGCGGGTGGATCGGCAGGACGTGGCACGCGACCCTCGCCGACGGCCGGGAGGTCGTCGTGAAGCAGTGTCCCTACGAGGCCGAGGTGGAGGTCGACGGGTTTGCGGCCCTCGCCGCCGCAGGGGTCCCGGTCCCCGAGGTCCTGGGCTCCGCGGGCGCGAACGCTGGTGATGCAGTTCGTCCAGGGCGACGCGGACTGGTCAGCGTTGGGGACTGCGATCGCCCGGATGCATCGCTACACCGACCGCCGGTACGGCTGGCATCGCGACAATCGGGCGGGTCGTTTCGTCCAGCAGAACTCGTGGGCCGACGACTGGCCCACCTTCTTCGTGGAGAACCGGGTCCGCCCGCACCTGGCCGATCCCAGCGTGCCGGCGTCCTTCCGAATCCGGATCGAACGGGCATGCGATGGCCCGATCCAGGCGATGCTGCCCGAGCACCCGCTGGCCTCCCTGACCCACGGGGACCTCTGGCAGGGCAACATCGTGGACGGCCGGTGGGTGATCGACCCGGAGGTGAGCTTCGCGGACCGTGAGCTCGACCTGGCCAACATGCTCTCGTCATCCGAGCACCCATTTCCGGCCGAGTTCTGGGACGCCTACCAGCAGGAATGGCCGATCCCGTCGGACTTCGAGTCGCGGCGCCGGGTGCTCGGCCTGCACCACCGGTTGCTCCAGGTGCGTCACTTCGGCGCTTCCCAGCTGGCAACCCTGGACGCGGACCTCACCGCCCACGGGTGGTGAGGACCCGAGTCCCGGCGACCTCAGGGTCGCCAGATGTCGGCCAGGTCGAACAGGTCGACGCCGAACTGCGTCACCCCACCGTCGGAGACCAGTCGAAGGGTCGGGGTCGTCGCCGGGTAGATGCGCGAGGTCATGGTCACGAGGCCGGACCCGGTGAAGACCTCGATCGACGACCGATCCACGTAGACCCGCAGTCGCAGCCGATCGCCAGCGTCGAGCGGTGCCCGCCGGATCCCATCGACTCCGCCACGATCAAGCACCAGCTCCCCCGCGACCCGGTCCAGGACCACGCGGACGACATCCGCTCCCCCGGCCGTGAGCTCGAAGCCGACCTGACGGGCTGCGGACCCTGACAGGTCGATCTCGATCAGGATCTCCGCGGCCGCCACCGACACGCCGGTGTCCAGTGCCCCGTCGACCGGCATCGACGCCGCCAGCACGACGGTGCGACGAAGCTGCTCGAGCTCGGCCACCGGGTGCATGGTCAGCCGATCGTCGGCATTCACGTGCAGCTCCCTGGGCACGGTGAGTGCCCCGGCCCACCCATCGAGCTTCTCCGACACCCCTGATTCGGATGCCTTCATCCAGCCGATGGCCACACGGCGCCCGTCCGGGGTGTGCATCGTCTGGACGGCGTAGAAGTCGTGCCCGTGGTCCATCTCGGCGTAGGGCCCGTGCGTGAGTCGGTGAGTGGCGTAGTCGAACGACCCGATGAGGGCCCCGGCGTGGAACTCTGGCTGGGCGTATCCGCCCGAGGTTCTCATCCCCATCGGGGAGACCAGCAGGACGTGCCTGCCGTCGAGCTCGAAGAGATCGGGGCACTCCCACATGAAGCCCGTCGACCCGTCCGACTCCGCCAGGACACCCACGTACTCCCAGGCCCTCAGGTCCGAGGACCGGTAGAGCAGCGCGCGCCCTGCCCCGTCCTGCGAGCCGTTGCCGAGGACCATGTACCAGTGGTCCTCGTGGCGCCACACCTTCGGATCGCGGAAGTGGTGGGTGCTGTCCGCGGGGGGATGGGCGATGACCGGGTTCCCCGGGTACTTCACGAAGGTGGTCCCGTCGCGGCTGACGGCGATGTTCTGGGTCTGGGTGAACTGGTCAACGTCCCGGGTCAGGGGATCCGGGTCGGCGTAGTCATGCCCGGTGTAGATCAGGGTCAGCTCCCCGTCGTTGTCCACGGCACTACCGGAGTGGCATCCGTGCCGGTCGTAGGTGTCCCCGGGAGCCAGCGCGACACCCTCGTGCCGCCAGTGCACGAGGTCCGGGCTCACCACGTGCCCCCAGTGGATCGGGCCCCATTCGGTGCTGTACGGGTTGTGTTGGTAGAAGAGGTGGTACTCCCCCGCGAACCAGATCAGGCCGTTGGGATCGTTGATCCACCCGGCCGGTGCCATGACGTGGTAAGCCCATGCGCCAGCGGGGATTGACGTGGGCGGACCGTAGCGCCTGCTCAGCCTGTGCGGCTCGGATCAAGTCGGTCATCGGGCACCAACATGGGCGCTCTCCCGCGTCGCGTCGCGTGAGGCGCAGTTGGCGCGCCATCATCGGTGCGCTCGAGGCGGTGCCACGGAGTCGCGCACGACAGGTCTGCTCGGCAGCTGTCACCTGGGCCGGGGAAAGGCCACTGGGGGCCTGGATCCGGTCAGCCAGGCGCGCGATGGCCCACCGGCCGATCTCCCGGCGCGGGGAGGACACCGTCGTCAACCCCGGGCGGAGGGCGTCAGAGACCAAGGGTTGGTCGTCGAAGCCAACCACGGAGAGATCGGCGGGGATTCGCATCCCTCGCTCCCCGGCAGGCCAGGTACACGCCCATGGCGATGGGATCCGAACAGCACGCAACAGCGCGTGACGTCGGGGTAGACAGCGAACATCCGCTCGATGGCCTCGAATCCGTCCCTGACGTCGGCACCGTCGATCTGCACGACCCGGGCTGGGTTGTCATCCCATCCGAACTCCACCGTCGCTTCACGAAAGACCGCCCAGCAGCCCTGCTCTTCCGGGCTCGGCGGCTGGTGACCGATCCAGCCCACCCGGTGGTGCCCGGCGGCTGGCGAGTTCCGACAGGACGGCTCGCTGGCCGACGCCGTCGTCGGGAGCGACGGAGTCGATGTCGCGGCGATCACTGGTGGCGTCGACGAGCACGACTGGACCCGGGAGGACGTCTGGCAGGCTGACTGGCCGTTGCGGCGCCGCGCGACGATCAGCGTGCCCGCAACGTTCATCTCGGCAAGCCGTTCGAGCCCTCGGGCCAGGGCCGAGGACTCGTCGGACATCGATGGCCAGCACCTCGAGATCCCGGCTTCTGGCCGCCTCCCGCGCAGCGTCAAGGCTCTCCCGAATGGGTGATTGGGACGCGACACCGACGCTGAGCAGGCCGAGGGGGCCCACCGAACGGGCACTCCGCGGGTTTCGGTATCCGAGTTCCCTCGCTGCGCCGCGCACGCGGTCGGCGGTCGCCGGTGACACGCGACCTCGCGCCTTGCCAGAGAGCACCAGCGATCCGGTAGCTGAGGACACACCCGCGCGTGCGGCCACGTCCCTGATCGTCGGGGCCATCCGTGCCTCCTTGTCAGCCGGTGCTCGCGGCGCGTCGGGGCGGGCTGGGGTGGGCCTCGAAGGAGAGGCAAGGCCCACCACAGCCCGCGTGTCCGCACCTAGTCCGGGCCTAGGAGCCTCCCCCGCGTGGATCCCTCAGGCCACTGATCAGGTGCCGGACCTCCTGATGGACGAGAGACGGGGTGGGTATGGCGCCAGCCCCACCATCTCGTCCATCGGGGCTAGTTGATCGCCTCGCCGGTCTCGGAGTCGAAGAAGTAGAGCTTCTTCTCATCGACGCGACAGCCGCACTGGCGACCCGTCCGCGATCCGGATGGGCGGCACCAATCGCGCGCACATCACCGTCAGGCCGGCTCCGGCGAGGATGCTCTCCTCCTCGTCGCTGGCCTGCGCCCGGTCGCGCACGTCGGCGTCGGACGCCGACTCGACCGCGGCCACGAAGTGGATCAGCGTCTCGGCGCCGAGCTCCTCGACCACGTCGGCCACGACGTTGAGGCTGTGCTCGGGATCGGCGTCCGGTGCCACGTGGAAGCCCTCGGGCCGCAGCCCGACGGTGATCGGGCCCAGCGGGCGCGCTGCGAGATCCGGTTTCGTGGCCAGGATGCTCTCGTCGATGGTCAGCTGCTGCTCCCCGAAGGACACCTGCAGGTGGCCGTCGGCGTTCTTGGACAGCGCGCGACTTGAACAGGTTCATCTTCGGGCTGCCGATGAAGCCCGCGACGAACACGTTGGCCGGGTTGTCGTAGAGCTCCTGCGGGGAGTCGCACTGCATCAGCCGGCCGTTCTTCATCACCGCGACGCGGTGGCCCATCGTCATGGCCTCGACCTGGTCGTGGGTGACGTAGAGCGTGGTGATTCCCAGCTGCCGCTGCAGGGCCGCGATCTCGGCGCGCATCTGGACGCGCAGCTTCGCGTCCAGGTTCGACAGCGGCTCATCCATGAGGAACACCTTGGGCTCGCGCACGATGGCCCGGCCCATGGCCACGCGCTGGCGCTGGCCGCCGGACATGTTCTTCGGCTTGCGATCGAGCAGCGCGGTCAGCGACAGCCGATCGGCGGCCTTCGCCACCCGCTTGTCGATCTCGTCCTTGGGGACCTTCATCATCCGCAGCGCGAAGCCCATGTTCTGGGCCACGGTCATGTGCGGGTACAGGGCGTAGTCCTGGAAGACCATCGCGATGTCGCGGTCCTGCGGGGCTCTTGCCGTTGACGAGCTCGTCGCCGATGTAGAGCCGGCCGCCGGTGATCTCCTCGAGGCCGGCCGTCATCCGCAGGGCGGTCGACTTCCCACAGCCCGAGGGCCCGACGAAGACCATGAACTCGCCGTCCTTGACGTCGAGGGTGAAGCCGGGGATGGCTTCGGTGCCGTCGGGGTAGACCTTCTTCATGTTCTCGTACTTGATGGTTGCCATGTGAAGACCCTTTCCGTCAGCCCTTGAGGCCAGACGATGCGACGCTCTGGACGAACCAGCGCTGGAACAACAGGAAGATGACCATGACCGGGATGACCATCAGGACACCGAAGGCGAAGATCTGGCCCCAGTCGGTCGGGGGTTGCGCCTTGAACACCGCGATCTCCAGGGGCAGGGGTCGGAACTGTGGCTGGTCGATGACCATGACCGGGAACAGGAACGAGGACCACGCTGCGAGGAACGTCAGGATGGTCACCGAGGCGTACACGGGCTTGGACATCGGCATGATGATCAGGAAGAACGTCTTCCACGGACCCGCCCCGTCGACCCTTGCAGCCTCCTGGATCGCCTTCGGGATGCTGATGAAGAAGGTGTAGAACAGGTAGATCGAGAAGGCGTTGGCCACGAACGGGATGAACTGCACGTAGTAGGTGTTGCGGAAGTCGTTGAGCTGGTAGAACAGTGGAACGGCGATCGCCTCGAACGGCAGGATGACGACCAGCACCACGATCGTGAGAGCCAGGTTGCGTCCCCGCCACTGGAGCCGGGCCAGGGCGAAGGCCGCGAGCGAGTTGACGATCAGCCCGCCCACGACGATGACGGTGCTGACGATGATCGACGTCTTGTAGAAGTCGATGAAGTACCCGGTGGCATCGCTGTTGAACCGGCTGAACACGCCACGGTAGTTGTCCAGCGAGAGGCTCTCGGGCTTGAACCCGGAGATGCCGTTGAGCACCAGCGCGGAGGGCTTGAACGAGCCGATGATCATGTACGCGATGGGGGCGAAGAAGAACGCAGCCACCAGGATCAGGATCAGGTAGGACAACGCCTTGCGCAGCGGCCCGGGCCCGAGCCTCGGGATTGGCTCCTGCGGAGCGCGCATGTGATCCACGTCCGAGGTGATCCCGGTGATCGCACCAGCGGTCTGCCCGGCGCGAAGGTCCGCCTGCTTCTTGGCGTCGTGACGAAGTCGCTCATGAGATCTCACGCTCCTCGCGAAGCACCCGCCGCTGGATGAGGGTGATCAGGATGATGATGACCACGAAGCACACGGTCATCGCCGAGCCCTTGCCGACGTTGTTCTGGATGAAGGCCGTGGTCACCGCCTGGTACATCACCGTCGACGTGGAGTCCCCCGGGCCGCCCTGGGTCATGATGTACACCTGGTCGAACAGGCGCAGGGAGAAC
The DNA here is from genome assembly GCA_963812395.1 of uncultured Actinomycetes bacterium. Taxonomy (GTDB): domain Bacteria; phylum Actinomycetota; class Actinomycetes; order S36-B12; family CAIYMF01; genus Prado023. Next base: position 194,087 of record CAWEVG010000033.1, on the reverse strand, counting down.
AGCGTCGTGATCATGATCACGAAGATCAGCGTGTTCTTCAGGCTCGGGACGGTGACGTTGAGGAACTGCTGCCACTTGCCGGCCTTGTCGATGGAAGCCGCCTCGTACAGGCTGGTCGGGATCCCCTGCAGGCCGGCCAGGATGATGATCATCTGGAAGCCGACACCGGCCCAGATCGACATGATCGCGATGGCCAGCAGGGCGGTCTTGGGGTCACCCAGCCAGTCGTAGGGCCCCAGGTGCCCGAAGGTGATCGCATCCAGGAAGCCGTTGAGCATGCCCAGCGTGTCCCGCGAGTAGATCAGCGTCCACACCACCGCCACCAGGGCCATGGGGAACACGACGGGCATGAAGAAGAAGGTGCGGAACACCGCCATTCCCCGAAGCGGCCGGTTCAGCAGAAGGGCCAGCCCGAGCGCCAGAATTGTCTGGACTGGAACCACGAACAGCGCGAAGGCGAAGTTGTTGCGCAGGCTGGTCCAGAAGACCCCACGCAGATCCGGGTCTATCAGGATCCTGCGGTACTGCTCGAGCCCCACCCACGTTGGCTCCCGTGCCGCGTCCAGCCGCACGTTGTGCAGCGACAGCCAGAAGGCCATGAGGAAGGGGAAGATCACGAAGGCCACCAGCAGGAACATCGCCGGAGCCACCATCAGCAGGGCCGCGCGGGTGTCCCTCGGCGGCTTCTCTGGCGGTGGTTCCACTGCCAGCTTCGGGTCCACGACGGTGGTGGCGGACATTGTGCACTCCTCACTTCGGATGCAGGTGGTACCGGGGCTTCCACGCTCTGGGTGGAAGTGGTGCCGGGGCGGCGGCCTATTGGCCGCCGCCCCGGGGTCTACTACTTGTAGCCGTCGTTGTCGGCGTAGTCCAGGTCGATGGCCTTGGCTGCCTTGTCCAGCTCAGTCTGAGCGTCACCGCCCTGCCAGATCGCCCAGAACGCCTTGCTGAACGTGTCGTTGATGACCGGCCATGCGGCGCTGATCGTGCGGGGAACCGTCACGCACTCCGGGGTCGGAGGGTTGCTCCCGCAGGACTTCGCCAACTGGTCGGCGTACAGCTGCAGCGCTCCGCCCGGCGCGTACAGCTTGCTCGACGCCGTCACCGAGGTGGTCCCGGGAGGGGCACCGTTGGAGTCGGTGACCTGCTTGATCGCGGCATCGGCCATCACCCAGTCGAGGAACTTGCCCGCAGCCGCCGCACTCTTCGAGGTGGAGCTGATCGCCCAGCTGTGCGAGCCCTGTCCGCTCTTAGTGCCGTTGCCCCAGTTGGGCAGCGGGATCAGAACCAGATCGTCCCCGAGCGCCTCGGCGTACGTGTTGTACATCCAGTGGCCAACCCAGGCCAGGCCGACGCGGCCATCCTGGAACGCCAGGTCATCGGCATTCGCGTCGGCGAAGTCGCGAAGGGTCGCGAAGTCGGTCAGTGCCGTCGCCACGGCCGGAGCGTTGAGGTTCCCTTCCGATTTGCCGTCGGCGCCGACAAGGGGGAAGCCGGCCGAGTTGACGATCGGGGTGAACGCATATCCGGGCCACTGGCCTGCGTAGTTCTCCATGATGCTCAGGGACTTGCCGTCCTTGTCCTTGCCCGCCAGGGCCTTGACCGCATCAGCGAACTGCTGGAACGTCCATGCCTGGTCGATCGTGGTCGGGTAGGCGACACCGGCATCATCGAGGAGTTTCTTGTTGCCATACAGCGCCAGACCGGAGTCGTACTGGGACACCGCGTACTGCTTGCCGTCGCCCGGGTAGGTGTTCTGCGCGACCACGGAGGAGATCTCGTTGTCCAGGACCTCCTGCGAGACCACACCGGTGACCTCGCGCAGCTTGCCGGCGTACACCAGCGCCGCCATCGTCTCGCCACCGAACTCGAAGGCATCGGGAAGATCCTCAGCCTTGGTCGTCTGCAGCGTCTGATCGTAGGTGCCCTGCGGCAGGAGCTGAAGCTCCACCGTGATGTCGCTCTGCGACTCGTTGAAGGCCTTGACCTGGTCCTGGATGGCCTTGACCTCGCCCTCCTGGCCCTGCTGGGCCCACACCTTGATGGTCCCGGTGGCCGCACCGACGTCGGCACTTGCCCCGGTATCCCCCTCGGTGCTGCTTCCACCGCTGCTGCAACCGGCGAGCGCGGCTGCCAAGAGCCCCGTTGCCACGGCCGCGCCTGCGAACCGAACCCTCCTGCTGTTGCCCACTACTACTCCCTGTGTTGTGCGGACACGGCCACCTGGCCGCCCGCGGCGAGCCGATGCAGAAGAACCTACGCCGGCACTGCTGTCATTTCCGAGCCCTCGACCTGATCTCCGGGACCGTTCTCATTGAGATTCCGGATCGTCGACCCGCGTCGATGCAATGACTGTGGCACAAAGTCGCGATCTGTGTCAAGATGCACAGCAGTCGAATCCCGTCGATGCCCTCGCAGGCCTTGTGGCGCGCCGGTGCGTGCGCACAACCCGCGGGCGTGGATCAGTACGCTGCGCAACGAGGAGGGGCCACATGGTGACCAGAGCGGACGTCGCACGGCGTGCGGGCGTGTCCCCGAGCACCGTGACCTACGCGCTCACCGGGACCCGGCCGATCGGAGAGGAGACTCGCCAGCGGATCCTGACCGCGATGGCCGAGCTGGGCTACAGCCCCAACGCCATGGCCGCGGGCCTCGCCGGTGGCCGGAGTCGGATCATCGCGATGCTCTTCCCGTCCCTCGAGCGCGGCTACTCGGACTCCGACCTCGAGTACCTCGTCGGCGCTGCGGATGCCGCCCGCGAACTGGACTACCGCGTGCTCCTCTGGACGATGGATCGCGAGGACCTCCAGGAGGTCGCGCGGCTGTGCCGCAGCGGGCTGGTCGAGGGGCTTCTGCTCATGGAGGTCCGAATGGACGACGATCGGGTCGCGTTCCTCCAGGACGCAGGCATCCCATTCGCCCTCATCGGCAGGACTGCCGACACCACAGGGCTCGCCTACGCAGACCGGGACTTCGCCGAGGTGGGACGGATGGCGGCCAACCACCTGTCCGGACTCGGCCATCAGCACATCGCCTTCATCAGCGCGCCACATCGACTGCTCCAATGGGGATTCGGGGCAGTCGTGCGCGCAGTGGAAGGGGTGGAGGAAGCGGCCCGGGCCTCCGGGATCAAGGTGACCGTCATCCCCTGTGAGGCGAGCGTCGCCGCGGGCAGGGAGGTGCTGGTCCAGCTGCGGCAGGTCGCACCCCGACGTCACCGCAGTGATCAGCTTCAACGACGAGGGGGCAATTGGGCTCTACCAGGGCGCACAGGCCCAGGGACTGCACATCCCTGATGACCTCTCGATCATGTCCACCTCGGTCTCGACCCAACGGACAGCCTTCTTCTATCCAGCGATCACCACCATCAGCCCCCCCGCCGGTGCGATCGGTGGGGCAGCTGCCAAGGCCCTGATCGCAGCCCTGCAGGAGCCAGGCACCACGCCCGACCAGTCACTCTGGGCTGGTGAGTTGGTTGAGCGTGCCAGCACCGCACCACCGCCCGGCAGGCGCACGCGAGTCACCGGTCGGGGACCTTCGACCACGGCCTAGCTCACCAGGCCCCACCGCCCAAGTGCTCCAGTACCCCTCCGCACCACTGGCATTGACACGCGTCGACGCCGTCTACTACCGTTCTAGATCGTCGACGCGCGTCGCGTCGGTGCGGGAGTCATAGCCCATCGACTCTGCGCTGGATGAGGAGTGACCGTGGCTGAGGACGTGGCGAGCATCCGCCGACTGCCGTCGGTCGGACCTGGGGGGCGACCGTGAACGATGGCGAGTGGGCCCGGCCGCACCATGACGGGTCGGTGACCTACGTCCCCGAGCAGACACCGACACTGGGCGGTTCGATGCCGGTGTTCCTACGGGTGCCGCGCGCCAGTGACGTGACCGCTGCCTGGGTGCGGGTCATCGAGGACGGCGAGCCGGAGCTGGTGGCGGCTGTGGTCGATCGACAGGACGAGTCGGACACGTGGCTGCGCGCCGACCTGCCAGTGGTCAATCCGGTGGTGTCCTACCGCTTCCTGCTCGACGGGGGACCCAACGGCTATCAGTGGCTCAACGGCTCCGGGCTGCACGGCCGCGATGTGGCCGACGCCGCGGACTTCCGGGTCAGCACGTTCCCGAAGCCCGCGGAGTGGGCCACCGGCACGATGTACCAGATCTTCCCGGACCGGTTCGCCAAGTCGGTCGACCGGCCGGCCCCGGCCTGGGCGGTCCCTGCGCAGTGGGACGACCCGGTGATCGGGGAGGGCCCGGACTGTCCGCGCCAGCTCTATGGCGGCGACCTCGACGGGATCATCGCGCACCTGGATCACATCGCCTCGCTCGGGGTGGGCACCCTGTACCTGACGCCGTTGTTCCCCGCGGAGTCCAACCACCGGTACAACGCCTCGACGTTCGACCGTATCGACCCGCTGCTCGGCGGTGACGCGGCGTTCGCGCGGCTGGCCGACGCCGCGCACGCCCGCGGGATGCGCCTGATGGGTGACCTGACGACCAACCACTGCGGCGACACCCACGAGTGGTTCCAGGCGGCCCTGGCCGACCCGGACAGCCCGGAGGCCGGGTTCTACTTCTTCAAGCATCACCCGGACGAGTACGCCGCGTGGTGGGACCTGCCCCACATGCCGATCTTCGACCACCGCTCCCTCGAGCTGCGCCGCCGGCTCTACGACGGCCCGGACTCGGTGGTCGCCCGGTGGATGGGACCCGCACGGGCTGGACGCCTGGCGCATCGACGTGGCCAACATGACCGGCATCCACGGTGACATCAACCTCAGCCACGAGGTCGCCACGACCATCCGGCGCACGATGGCCGCGGTCAACCCGGAGCACTTCCTGCAGGCCGAGTCCAACCACGACGCGTCTGCGGACCTGCTCGGCGACGGCTACCAGGGCGCGATGAACTACGCCGCGTTCACCCGCCCGCTGTGGCAGTGGCTCCTACCGCCGCAGGAACGCCCCTACCCGCACGCCAAGTACCCCGCGCTGCCCAACCTGCCCGGGGATCTGGTCGCCGAGGCGATGCGTGAGCTGTCCGGGAGTGACCCCGTGGATGGGCACCCTGCACGCGATGAACCTCATTGGCTCCCACGACACCCACAGGGTGGCCTCCCTGCTCGGCGACCCGGGGCTGGTGGACGTCGCCTTCGGGATGCTCGCCGCCTACCCGGGCGTGCCAATGCTCTACGCCGGCGACGAGATCGGGCTGGCGACTTTCGGCCCCGAGTACGCCCGGATCCCGATGCCCTGGGACCATCCCGACCGGTGGGATTCCGCCCGCCTGGCGAACACGCGCGCCCTGTTCAACGCCCGCGCCGGCTCCCCGGCCCTACGCATCGGCGGCCTGCGCTGGCTGTCCATCCAGGCTGACGCGCTGACGTTCCTGCGCGAGGCACCATCGGAAACCGTCCTGGTGCACGCGGCCCGCGCTGAGCACGCCCCCGTCCGGCTGCCCTGGTCGGTCCTCGGCAAGGAACTGACCGGCCTCGCCGGCACCCCAGACCTCCAGGCCGACGCCGACGGCTGGATCACGCTCCCCCGCCACGGACCGGCCTTCGCCATGTGGCGCTGCTGAGCACACCCGTGATCTGCCCTTTGGACGCCAGCGACTCCCCCAACCGAATCACCCGTCCCGCCCCACCCCGTGGGGCATCACCGAGGAGCCCCCATGATCGAGGCACCGACGAGCACCACGCATTCGCCGGGAGGCGTCCAGCGCCTCGCGCCAGCGCGCGAGTGGTGGCGTGACGCGGTCATCTACGAGATCTACCCCCGCAGCTTCGCCGATGGCAACGGCGACGGGGAGGGTGACCTCGCCGGAGCGAGCGCCCGGATGCCCTACCTGGCCGACCTGGGCGTCGATGCCCTCTGGATCGCGCCGTGGTTCCCCTCCCCACTGGCCGACGGAGGCTACGACGTCACCGACTACTGCGACATCCACCCCATGTTCGGGACTCTTGGTGACGCCGAGTCCCTGATTCAGACGGCGCACGACCACGGGATCCGGGTGGTGATCGACATGGTCGCCAACCACACATCGAAGGACCACCCGTGGTTCCGCTCGGCGCTTGCCAGCGCTGCTGGCTCACCGCAGCGGGATCGCTACTTCTTCCGCAGCGGCCGGGGCCAGCATGGGGAGCTCCCTCCGAACAACTGGATCAGCGCCTTCGGCGGGTCCGCGTGGACGCGGACCACCAATCGTGATGGAACGGCTGGGCAGTGGTACCTGCACACCTTCGCCCCGGAGCAACCCGACCTCAACTGGCGCAGCGAGCGGGTCCGCGAGGACTTCGACACCATCCTGCGATTCTGGTTCGACAGGGGAGTCGACGGCATCCGAGTCGACGCAGCACCTGCCTTCGCGAAGAAGGTCGACCTGCCCAACGCCGACTACGCCGGCGACGATCTGTTCATCGCCTCCGAGTGGGTGGACAACCCGCACTGGGACGTCGACGACGTACACGACATCCTGCGCCGATGGCGCGCCATCGGAGACGAGTACGACGGCGACCGGATGTTCGTCGCCGAGGCGGTCGTCAACGGGGCCGAGCGCCTGGCCCTCTACCTGCGTCCTGACGAGATGCACTGCGCCTTCAACTTCCCATTCCTCAAGGCCCCCTGGGACGCCGGCCTGCGTGAGGTCATCACCGATAGCCTCGACGCGCTCGCACCCACTGGGGCGCCCGCGACCTGGGTGCTGGCCAGCCACGACGAGACCCGACTGGTCACCCGCTACGGGCGGGTCCGGACAGGATCGCGCCACATCGCCGACGACCAAGGCGCCCCGTGGGACCTGGAAGTCGGGACGCGGCGGGCCCGCGCCGCGGCACTCCTGCTGCTGGCCCTCCCCGGCAGCGCCTACATCTACCAGGGTGAGGAACTCGGCCTGCCCGAGATCGAGGACATTCCTGACGACCTGCTCCAGGACCCCATGTGGCTGCGATCCGGGCACACCATCCGCGGCCGCGACGGCTGCCGCGTCCCGATCCCGTGGAATAGCGACTCACCGCCCTACGGCTTCAGCCAAGGAGGGGTAAGCACCTGGCTCCCCCAACCGGCGGACTGGGCGGACCGCACCGTGGAGACCCAACTACGGGACCCGCAATCCATGCTCACCCTCTACCGGACCGCGATCCAACTCCGCAAACAGACACCCGAGTTCCACACCGACTCCCTGAACTGGGTCGACGCGCCCGACGTCGGTGCTCGCATTCGACCGCGGACCCGGGCTGCGGTGCATCGTGAACCTCTCCCCAGAGCCGGTGGAGCTCACCCCCTCGGCCCGGGTACTCCTGTCGAGCAGCCCATTGGCCGACTACACGCTGCCCCCAGACACCACCGTCTGGCTCACCACCAGGTGATCACTCAGGACCCCGATCACCGGACGCCCAAGGACGGCGCCCCCAACGGAACAGGACATGCTCACACAGTGAACACGCAGCCGACTGCCGACGGGCTGCAGGTGAACACCGACTGGTGGAAGACCGCCGTGGTCTACCAGGTGTACCTGCGAAGCTTCGCCGACTCCGACGGCGACGGTAACGGTGACATCGCCGGGCTGACGGATCGCTTGCCCTACATCAGGGACCTCGGCGTCGACGCGATCTGGCTCACCCCCTGGTATCCCTCCCCGATGGTCGACAACGGCTACGACGTCAGCGACTACCGGGACATCGACCCGATGTTCGGGAACCTGACCCAGGCGCAGGAACTGATCGACGCCGTGCACGACCACGGCATGCGCCTGATCCTGGACCTCGTCGCGAATCACACCTCAGACCAGCACCCGTGGTTCCAGGCAGCCTTGGCCGCCCCCGACGGATCCCTCGACAGGGACCGCTACCACTTCCGTGACGGTCAGGGGCCGAACGGGGACTCACCACCGAACGACTGGATCAGCGCGTTCGGGGGCATCGCCTGGACCAGGACCACACGTCCGGACGGAACGCCCGGACAGTGGTACCTCCACCTGTTCGCCCCCGAACAGCCCGACCTGAACTGGGACAACCCCGAGGTCCGCGAGGAGTTCCAGTCGATACTGAGGTACTGGTTCGACAAGGGGGTCGATGGCATGCGGCTGGACGCCGCCTCAGCCCTGGCGAAGGCGCCCGGCCTGCCGGACTACGGGCTGAGCACGTCCGACAGGTTCGATGCGGCGGCGTGGGTCGACGCTCCGATGTGGGACGTGGACGCCGTCCACGACATCCTGCGGTCGTTTCGCCGGGTCGCCGACAGCTACCCGGAGCCACGGATGCTTGTCGGGGAGGTAGGGGCCAACCGGCCAGATCGGTTCGCCGCCTACCTGAGACCCGACGAGGTGCACACGGCATTCAACATCCAGTTCACCAAGGCGCCGTGGGAGGCCACAGCCCTGCGACGAGTCATCGACCGTTCGCTGTCTGTGTCAGCCTCCGTCTCAGCACTGCCGACATGGGTGCTGTCCACCCACGACGAGACCAGGCACGTGACGCGGTTCTCCCCCGAGGTGCCCGCGGACCGACCGGCCCTCCTCGACCCCGCGAGAACCTTCGACCTCGAGGTCGGGACCCGTCGGGCACGCGCTGCGATCCTGCTGATGCTGGCCCTGCCAGGGGGCGCCTACCTCTACCAGGGCGAGGAACTCGGCCTCCCCGAGGCGTTCATCCCCGACGGGCGCATCCAGGATCCGGTCTACTTCCGTACCGGAGGAGCCCTTCGGGGAAGGGACGGGTGCCGAGCGCCGATCCCGTGGAACGGCAACGAGCCCCCCTACGGCTTCAGTGGACGCCGGAGGAAGCCGTGGTTGCCCCAACCTGGGGATTGGTCGTCACTGACAGTCGAGGCCGAGACCAGAGATCCGCAGTCCATGCTGTCGCTGTACAAGAACGCCCTGCGGGTCCGGCAAGAGACTCCCGGCTTCCACGTGGGCCACCTCACGTGGCGCGACGCGCCCGACGGGGTACTCGACTTCGACCGTGGATCAGGCGTGCGCTGTGTCGTGAACCTCTCCACTGAGCCGGTGCGTCTCGACCGCGAGTTGCAGGTGCTCGTGTCTAGCACCCCCTTGCAGGACAACGCACTACCCAGTGACGCAGCTGCCTGGCTCATGGAGACGGGGACGTAGGACACCCGCGACTGGGGAGCGTCGCACCTGATCGTCAAACAGGAGCCAACTGTTCATAGGCGTCCAACCCGTCCACCACGTCCATGCAGTTCCGCCCAACTCCGCAACACGAGGTGACGTAGTGACAACGTAGTTACAAGTCGCACCCCAAAAGAGGCCGGACAGTACCACCTAACCAGCCTCTGACCTGCGACGATACAGAGCCGACGCCCGGACTCGAACCGGGAACCCCCTGTTTACAAGACAGGTGCGCTGCCAATTGCGCCACGCCGGCGTTCCGCACAAGGGTAGAACACCGGCGTCGCTGTCTGGCCAATCGCCGATCAGGCGCGGCATGATGCAGCAGGGACCCGGGACGGGCGGGGCGGGCATGGAGGGTGGGGACGCTCATGCGCAGGATGACGACGACTACGACGGCGATCGTGGCAGCGGGGCTGCTGCTCGCCGCGTGCGGTTCCGGCGGCGAGGTGGCGGACCCGTCCGCCAGCGCGAGCGCGAGCGGGGCGCCGAGCGCCAGCTCATCGATCCTCATCTGGTCCGATCCTGCCCATGCCGAGGCGCTGAAGGCCAGTGCGGCAGCGCACCAGAAGGCGACGGGCGTCGAGGTGCTGGTCCAGACGGTCGGCACGGACCTGGCCAAGATCCGCGACGACATCACCACGTTGGCCCCGCAGGGCCAGGGACCCGACCTGTTCGTCGGGCAGAGCGACTGGGTGGGCCGACTGGCCGACTACGGCCTGCTGGCACCCGTCGACCTGTCCACCCGGGCCAGCAGCTTCCGCCCCGTGTCGGTCTCAGGGTTCACCTACCAGGCGCGCACCTACGGCGTTCCGTTCGCCACCGAGAACCTCGCCCTGTTCCGCAACACCGCCCTGGCTCCGGCGGTCCCTGAGTCGATCGACGTGATGGCGCGCGACGGGCTGGAGCTCAAGGACAAGGACGACCAGGTCCTCCCCATCGCCCTGCCAGTGGGACCCCAGGGCGACGCCTATCACTGGTACCCGTTCTACAGCGCGGCCGGTGGCAAGATCTTCGGCCTCGACACTCAGGGCGGCTACACGGCCGACGAGCTCGAGGTCGGCAAGCCGGGAAGCATCGAGGCCGCCAAGCGGCTCGCCGCAGTTGACCGACGACGGCGCACTGGACAAGGACACGACCCTGGACGAGGCCCTGACCGCGTTCACCTCCGGCAGGTCGCCGTACCTGATCTCGGGGCCCTGGAGCGTCGATGCTGTTCGCCAAGCAGGGGTTCCCTTCGTGGTCGAGGCGGTCCCGGGATTCGACTCGGTGCTGGCCTCGCGCAGCCAGGCGATGGTCACCTCCCAGGGCCTGATGCAGTCCGCCTTCGCCCGCAACGCGGCAGGGGCACAGGAGTACTTGGCCACGACTGCGATGACCACCGAGGTCATGAGTGCTCTGGCTGCCCCTGGGGGCCTCAGCCCTGCATGGACGGATTCCTACGCCGCGGCCGACCCGGTGGTCAAGGGCTTCGGCGACTACGCAGACTCCTCGGCACCCATGCCCAACCTGGCTGAGATGGACCAGGTCTGGCCGGCCCTGAGCCAGGCCGAGGTTGACGTCATGTCCGGCGAGAACCCGTCGAAGACCATGAAGGCTGCAGGGCGCGAGATCCAGTCGGCCATCGACGCCGGCTGAGCAAACGCTCCCTGCGTTGCGTCACCAATGCGCCTGGGTTGAGACTGCATTCACAACGATTTGGTAACGAAACAACCACACGCCCCCACGCGTCGCGACGATGGGCCCGAGGGGGCATGATGCCCCTCAGCGGGGTCCCGTACGGCCCCGTGTTCCACTCACCAAGAAACGGAGCATCCATGCGCCGCACCACCAAAGTCGGGGCCACAGCTGCAAGCCTCGCCCTCCTTCTCGCTGCGTGCAGCAGCGGGTCCGACACAGGCACCTCCGCATCCGAGGCCCCCGCGAGTTCCGCGCCGGCAGCGGGTTCGGGCACCTTCACGATCTGGGCCGACGAGATCCGGACCCCACCGATCCAGGCCGAGTGCAACAAGTTCGCCGAGGCCAACGGCATCACCTGTGAGGTCGTCCAGATCGACTTCGGCGACATCCGAGCCCGCGCGGTCCAGGGCAGCCAGACCGGCGACGTCCCTGATGTCTTCATCGGTGCGCACGACTGGCTCGGCGAGCTGGTCACCAACGGCGTGGTCGCCCCGGTCGACCTGGGCGGGAACGCTGCCAGCTTCTCCGACGTGGCCGTCAAGGGCGTCACCTACGACTCCAAGACCTACGGCGTTCCCTACGCGGTGGAGAACATCGCCATGCTGACCAACCCGAAGCTCTCGCCCGAGTGCCCGGCCTCCCTCGACGACCTGCAGGCCGCCGGGAAGAAGCTGAAGGCCGATGGCGCCTCGCTCCCGCTCGCCCTGCAGATCGGCGACCAGGGTGACGCCTACCACTGGTACCCCCTCTACAGCGCTGACGGTGGCTACATCTTCGGAGACGGTGGCACCAACGTGTCCGACATGGGTGTCGGCCAGGAGGGGTCCATCAAGGCGGCCGAGCGGCTTCAGGCCTTTGCCGACGAGGGCCTGCTCAAGGCCTCGGTGACCGGCGACATCGCCAACGAGAAGTACACCACCGGCGAGTCCGCCTGGTGGATCACCGGCCCCTGGAACGCGGGCGTTGCGGTCGAGAAGGTTCCGGACACCATGGTGTGCCCGGTCCCCAACGGCGACTCCACCTCCACACCGTTCATCGGCGTGCAGACGTTCTTCATCCCCACGAAGGCCAAGAACGCCCTCATCGCCCAGACGTTCCTCAACGACTACGTCATGACGACGGAGTTCATGGACGCGATGTACGCCGCGGACCCGCGCCCGCCGGCCTGGACCGAGTCGGCTGACAAGATCACCGACCCGATCACCAAGGGCTTCATCGAGTTCGGCAAGCAGGGCATCCCGCAGCCGTCCGTTCCCGAAATGGGTGCGGTGTGGGAGTCGCTCGGCCTGGCCGAGTTCAAGGTCGCCTCGGGCGAGGACCCCACGACGACCATGAAGGAAGCCGGAGACGCCATCAACAAGGCGATCGCCGCTCAGTGACCCTGGTCCGCTGATTACGAGGAGATGAAGGACCCGACCATGAGCCTCACCACTGAAACCGCCCCGGAGAAGGTCAAGCCCAAGAAGAAGTCGGGCTCGATCACGGCGGGCGGGTTGGCGATCAAGCTGGCCGTCGTCGGCATGATCGACGCCCTGCTGGCCTGGATGCTGATCCAGGCGTTCGTCGACGAGTGGTGGCTCGCGGTCGGGTTCTTCATCTTCGCCCTCGTGGCAGTCAACTTCGTGTACTTCACGCGGGGCCTGCCCATGAAGTACCTGCTGCCCGGCCTGCTGTTCCTGCTCGTGTTCCAGGTGTTCACGATCGTGCTCACCGGCTACTCGAGCTTCACCAACTACGGCACGGGCCACCTGGACGACCAGGCGGCGGCCATCAACGCCCTGGAGGTCCGCGGCGAGCGCCCGGTCGAGGGCTCGGCCGACTACCCGGTGGTGCCCGTGGAGAAGGACGGGACGGTGGCCATGCTGGTCACCTTCCCCGAGGGCACCACCTCTCCCGGCGAGTCGTTCATCGGGACCAACGAGTCCCTGACTCCCGTCCCCCCCGCTGACCTGCAGAAGACCGGGGAGAAGGTGACCGGTGCCACCGGCTACACCACCCTCAACCTCGGGACGCTCAGCGCCAACCCGGACCTCAACACCCAGTGGCAGGAGCTGCGCGTCCCGCTCAACGCGGAGACGGGCACGTTCCTGCGACCGACAGGTGTCTCGGTGGCCAAGGAGGTGCGAGCCGGCTACGCGTACGACCCGGACACCGACACGATGACGGACACGAACACCGGCGTGGTCTACACGGCCAACGACACCGGCAACTTCGAGTCACCGGACGGCGAGATCCTCCAGCCGGGCTGGCGGGTGTGGATCGGCGCGGAGAACTACACCTCGCTCTTCACGAACCCGACCATCCGCGACAGCTTCTTCCCGATCACGCTGTGGACGTTCTTCTTCGCGTTCATGACGGTCTTCACGACGTTCGCCCTGGGTCTGCTGCTCGCGATCATCATGAACGATCGGCGGATGAAGGGGCAGAAGTACTACCGGGTCCTGCTCATCCTCCCGTACGCCATGCCCATCTTCCTGACTGCGCCGCTGTGGCGGGGCATGCTCAACACGGACTTCGGCCTGATCAACCAGATGCTGCCCGGCGACCCGATCAACTGGCTGGGGCAGGCCAACCTGGCCCGCTTCTCCGTGCTGGTGGTCAACCTCTGGATCGCCTACCCCTACTTCTTCCTGGTCTGCATGGGCGCCCTGACGGCCATCCCGGCCGACCTCAAGGAAGCGGCCTTCGTCGACGGCGCCAGCGGCATGCACGCCTTCCGCACCGTGGTCCTGCCGCTGCTGATGATCTCGGTGGCGCCCCTGCTGATCGCCTCCTTCACGTTCAACTTCAACAACTACACGTTGATCGAGATGCTCACCAGCGGCGGCCCGTTCCCCGGCCAGATCAGTGACGGTGGGCAGACCGACCTCCTGATCAACTGGACCTATCGGATGGCGTTCAACCAGACCAACCAACGACTGGGCCTGGCGGCGGCGATCGCCCTGGTCATCTTCGTCGTCATCGGATCGATCTCGGCCTGGTCGTTCCGGTTCACCAAGAAGCTCGAGGAGATCGGCTCATGACCACCACGACACCCACTCCTGTCAAGATCGAGCGGATGTCCTTCGGCCGCTGGATGAAGACCGTGGGCTGGCGCCATGCCATCCTCGTGGCCGGCGGTGCTCTTCGCGCTGTTCCCGATCTCGTACATCATCAACCTGGCAACAAGTCAGGGCAAGACACTCACGTCGGCCTGTCCCCTGGACCTCGAGGGACTGCAGACGATCCAGTGCATCCTCCCGCTGCCCCCGTACGACACGCAGAACTTCCACGGAGGTCCTGACCAGCGATCAGCGCCCCTTCCCGGTGTGGTTCAAGAACACACTGATCATCGCGACCGTGGTCTCGTTCTCCTCGGTGTTCATGGGAGCCTCTGCTGCCTTCGCGTTCAGCCGCATGCGGTTCCGCGGCCGGCGGCCGGGCCTGACCTCCCTGGTGCTCGTGCAGATGTTCCCCGCCATCCTGGCGATCACGGCGATCTTCCTGCTGCTCTCCATGATCCGTGACACCTTCCCCAGCATCGGCCTGGGCACGATCTGGGGCCTGATCCTGGTCTACCTGGGCGGCTCGCTGGGTGTGAACACCTACCTGATGAAGGGCTTCTTCGACACGATCCCCGTCGAGATCGACGAGTCGGCACGAATAGACGGGGCGAGCCATGTCCGGATCTTCTTCGGCATGATCCTGCGTCTGGCCGCTCCGATCCTGACCGTGGTGTTCTTCCTCACCTTCACCGGCATGTTCAACGAGTTGGCCATCGCCTCCGTGGTCCTGGCCGACCAGCGGGACACCACCCTGGCCGTCGGCCTGTACTCGTACGTGAGCAACCCGTTGCGCCAGGAGTGGGGCCTCTTCGCAGCCGGAGCCCTCATGGCCGCCGTCCCGGTCCTGGTCGTGTTCGCGTTCGTCCAGAAGCAGTTGGTCACGGGCCTGACCGCAGGAGCGGTCAAGGGCTGACCCGGGCTGACAGGGCGACACGAGCAACGGGATCCGGGCCTGCGTACCCGCCCCTGCTCGAGTCCCCGCACCACGACGGGTCCCCGGCCTACTGCCCGGACCCGCCGCAGGAGCACGGTGACGCGTTCACCGTGCTCCTGCGCACGTCGGCGAGCCGACCCCGTGACCCGCGTGGCCGTCCGCCAGGTCCACGACGGCGAGCCCTCCTACGTGGCGGCACGCGTCGACCGTCGGGACTCGACGGGAACCTGGTGGCGCGCGGATCTCGTCGCGCACAACACCGTGTCGAACTACCGGTTCCTGCTCGACGGCGGCTCGACGGGCTACCGCTGGCTCAACGCCGCCGGGCTGGTCGAGGCCGACGTCCCCGACGGCGGCGACTTCCGGGTCGCCCTGGCCCCCGAGCCCCCCGGCGTGGCTCGACGACGCGATCGTCTACCAGGTCTTCCCCGACCGGTTCGCCCGCAGCGGGCGGGTGACCGAGCCGCTGCCCGACTGGGCCGTCCCCGCGGCCTGGGACGACGCCCCCAAGCCCGCTGGTCGGCCCGCGGCGCGGCAGTTCTTCGGCGGCGACCTGTACGGCGTCGCCGAGCACCTGGACCACATCGCCGCGCTCGGGGCCAACACCCTCTACCTGACCCCGGTCTTCCCCGCTGCCTCGAGCCATCGCTACAACGCCGCCAGCTTCGACCACGTCGACCCCCTGCTGGGCGGGGACGCCGCCTACCGGGAGCTCATCGACTCCGCCCATGCCCGCGGCATGCGCGTCCTCGGCGACCTGACGACGAACCACACCGGCAGCACCCACGACTGGTTCCTGACCGGCCGCGCGCGATGCGAGCTCCCCGGAGTCGGACTTCTACCTGTTCGGCCCGGACCGGGCCGACGGACGGGG
The DNA here is from genome assembly GCA_963812395.1 of uncultured Actinomycetes bacterium. Lineage (GTDB taxonomy): Bacteria > Actinomycetota > Actinomycetes > S36-B12 > CAIYMF01 > Prado023. The sequence goes on along the minus strand of CAWEVG010000033.1, from coordinate 178,428 downwards.
AACGCGACTACGTCGGGTGGTTCGGGCACCGCATCCCTGCCCAAGCTCGACCACCGCAGCGCCGAGCTGCGCCGCCGCATGGTCGACGGCCCGGACAGCGTCGTGGCCAGGTGGCTGCGGTTCGGCCTCGACGGGTGGCGCATCGACGTGGCCAACATGACCGGCCGCTACCGCGAGACCGACCTCACCCGGCAGATCGCCCGCGAGATCCGCGCCACCATGGCCGACGTCTCCCCCGAGGCCTACCTGGTCGGGGAGCACTTCCACGACTTCCTCGGCGACGTCGACGGCACCACGTGGCACGGGATCATGAACTACTCGGGCCTGGCCCGGCCCATGTGGACGTGGCTGGCACGCCAGGACCCGGTGTTCGACGGCTGGCTCGGCGCCCCGCTGCCCCGCTGGCCGCATCTGCCCGGCCCGTCGGTGGTGTCCACCATGCGCGCGTTCAGCGCGATCCCGTGGTCGGCCCGGCGGCCAGCCTGACCATGGTCTCCAGCCACGACACCCCCCGGATCGCGACCATCACCGCCGACCCGGCGCTGACCGAGGTCGCGGTCGCCGCGATGATCGCCCACCCGGGGGTCCCGATGATCTGGGCCGGCGACGAGATCGGCATGGAGGGCGTGACCGGAGAGGAAGGGCGCCGCGGCGTTCCCCTGGGACCGGCCGGAGTCCTGGGATCGCGCTCTCCTGTCCGTTTTCAGGCAACTCTGTGCCGTTCGGCGCGACTCCGTGGCCCTGCGTCGTGGAGGCTTGCGCTGGGTCCTACGTCGATGCCGATCGGATCGTCTGGCTGCGGGAGACGGATGAGCAGTCCATGCTCGTCCTGCTCGCCCGCGCGGGCGGCCACCCGATCACGTTGAGCGCACCACTGCTCGGTCTCGACGAGGGCTCGCAGGCACGGAACGTGTACGGAGGGGCAACCCTCAGCGCACGTGCAGGGCTGGCAGTATTGCCAGGAGATGGTCCGATGGTCCAGATGTGGGAACTGCCGGGGCTTCGCAGCCCCGGTCGATGAACAGGAGTGCTATGGCCAGCGTCGAGCTCGACGGCATCAACAAGGTCTACGACAACGGCTTCCACGCCGTCCAGGACCTGTCCATCGACGTCGCCGACGGGGAGTTCCTCGTCCTGGTCGGTCCGTCCGGCTGCGGCAAGTCCACCGCCCTGCGGATGGTCGCCGGGCTCGAGGACATCTCCAGCGGCGAGCTGCGGATCGGCGGCAAGCGGGTCAACGAGCTCGAGCCCCAGGACCGCGACATCGCGATGGTGTTCCAGTCCTACGCCCTCTACCCGCACATGAGCGTGGCCGACAACATCGCCTACGGGCTCAAGCTGCGCAAGATGCCCAAGGACGAGATGGAGGCGCGCATCAAGAAGGCCGCCGACATGCTCGAGCTGACCCCGCTGCTGGACCGCAAGCCCAAGCAGCTCTCCGGCGGCCAGCGCCAGCGCGTGGCCATGGGTCGGGCGATCGTGCGCGAGCCGCAGGTGTTCCTCATGGACGAGCCGCTGTCGAACCTCGACGCCAAGCTGCGCGTGCAGATGCGCGCCGAGATCTCGGCCGTCGTGCGCTCGCTGAAGACCACCACGCTCTACGTGACCCACGACCAGACCGAGGCCATGACGATGGGCGACCGCATGGCCGTCATGAAGGCCGGCATCCTCAACCAGCTCGGCACCCCCAGCGAGTGCTACGACGCGCCCAACAACATCTTCGTCGCGCAGTTCGTCGGCTCACCGCCGATGAACCTGGTCGTCGCCACGGTCGTCCAGTCCGGTGACGGGCCTGGCGCTGCAGATCGGCGCGGACAACCAGGTGGCGATCCCCGAGTCCTCCCTCGAGCAGCGCCCGGCGCTGCGCTCGTACGTGGGCAAGGAGGTCGTCGTCGGCCTGCGCAGCGAGGACATGGAGGACGCGAGCCTGCCCACGGCGGCGCACATGCCGGGCAGGATCCAGGCGAAGGTGACCCTCACCGAGGCCCTCGGCTCCGAGATCATCGTGCACTTCACCTTCGACGGCCAGACCTACGTCTCCGAGGACACCAAGCTCCTGCAGAAGGAGACCGGCGGGGAGGAGCTGCACACGCTGGGCGACGCCGGGGTCAAGTGGGTCGCCTCGTTCGGCCCGCGCTCGCGGGTGCGCATGGGTGACACCGTCGAGATCGCGATCGACCTCGAGCGGGCGCACTACTTCGACCCGCAGACCTCCGAGGCCATCCGTACCTGATCCGAACACCGCACGATCGGTGCCCTGACGCTGCGCGTCGGGGCACCGTCGTTCGTGGCCCACAATTGCTCCGTGACCGACATGTACTCGCCCTCCGCGCCCGAGCAGCACGACACGACGGCCATCCCCCGTCCCTACCCGCCCGCGGGCGAGGCACCCGGCTACGCGCCGGGCTACGCCCCCGGGTACGACCCCCGGTACGCGCCCGGGTTCGGCGCGGGCTACGCGCCCCGGGTACCTCCCCGGCAACCCCGCGGCCGACGCCTGGGAGACCAAGTACCGCAGCCAGCGCACGCGCACCCGCATTGCGGTCGCGGTCGCCGCCGTCACCTCGGCGGTCGCGCTCGTCCTGGGCGTCGCCGCCTGGCAGGTCTCGCAGAACCCGCTGCTCTCGGCGGCGTCCCAGCTGGCCTCCGGCGACCTGGACCTCGGCGGGATCACGCCCCCGGCCGCACCCGACGCGACCACTCCGGACGGCACCGCACCCGGACGCGACCACCCCGGACGGCACCGCACCCGACGCCACCACCCCCGACGGCCTGGACGTCCCGCTGTCGGAGCTCCCGATCCCGGACTCGCTGAAGAGCATGGCGTCGGCCGTCGGGATCACCGACGTCGGCCAGCTGCTCGACATGGCGGTCGCCAACGGCATCATGAAGCAGGAGGACGCCGACAAGCTCCGCGCCGCGATCGCGGCCGGGGCCCTGGCGCAGGGCCTCACCCAGGGCCAGGGTCAGGGCCAGTAGCCGACACCGCGGGCTGGCGCACGACCGACCCGGACCTCAGCGCGCTGCCTGCGCCGCGGCCACCGCGGTGACGAACTCCACGCTGGCGTTCGATATCTGCGTGCGCGCCTCGTCGTGGCTGATGGTCGGCTCGCCATCGCCGGGCTGCGGGCCGTAGTCGCCGAAGTAGGCGTGGACCGCTCCCTCGATGGGCACGAACTGGCTCCCGGCCGGCAGGTTGGCCCGTGAGGCGGCGATGTCCTCCGGGGTGGCGAGCCCATCGTGGGTGCCGAACACGCTGGTCACCTGGGCCTTCAGCGACTCGCTGATGTCGCTGGCCGGGTAGGAGGCGTACAACAGCAGCCCGCGCGCCGAGCCGGGGGCAGTCGCCGTCGTTGTCGTCGGCCTGCATGGAGGCCACCGTGCCGCCGAGGCTGTGACCGCCGAGGACCCACGCCTCGGTGTCGGGGTAGTCCGCACGCACGTCGTCGAAGGCGCCCAGGGACAGGAACGCGATCCCGAGCGGCTGCTTGACGATCACCACCCGGTACCCGGCCTCGGCCAGCGGGCGCAGGACCGCCGCGTAGGCGCGCGCCTCCACCTTCGCCCCCGGCTGGAAGAAGACCGAGGTCGGGGAGGCGGGACCGTCCGCAGGCTCCAGCACGACCCGGTCGGAGCTCTCGTCCACCACCACGCCGGCGCCGGACTGCATGGCGGCCACGGCCGGCTCCTGGGCGCTGAACGGGCGCAGCCACGCGATCGCCGCCAGCCACCCGACGGCACCGACGCACAGGGCGATCGACCCGGCCCGCCGCCAGCCGTGCAGGGCCGGGCGGGCCCGGCGATGCAGCACCAGTGCCCAGACGCACCCGAGGACGGTGAGGACGAGCAGGGCGGCGTACGCCCACTGCCCGTGCACCACCGCCGGGAGCTCGGTGAGCAGGACCCATCCGACGACGGCCAACCCGAGGACGGCCAGGACCCGCGACACCCATGTCATGGGCATGATCCTAGGCACGGGCCGGCACCAGGCCGGGCCGTGATCCGCTCGTGACTCGATCGTGACCGGATCGAGTCCCGATCGAGCGTCTGGAACGGCCTTCGCCGCCCCTCCTCGCCTATCCTTGACCACGGACCGCACCCGCGGCCTGCACCACCCTCCACACGGATCGTCCGGCACGTACCTGCCGGTGAAGGGAACGATTCATCATGGCCACTGTGACGTTCAAGGGCGCGACCCGGATCTACCCGGGGTCGACCAAGCCCGCTCTGGACAAGTTGGACCTCGAGGTCAAGGACCAGGAGTTCCTCGTCCTCGTCGGACCGTCGGGATGCGGGAAGTCGACCTGCCTGCGGATGCTCGCCGGGTTGGAGGAGGTCAACGAGGGCGCGATCTTCATCGGCGACCGCGACGTGACCAACCTGGCCCCGAAGGACCGCGACATCGCGATGGTGTTCCAGTCCTACGCCCTGTACCCGCACATGACCGTGCGGGAGAACATGGGCTTCGCGCTGCAGATCGCCGGGATGGACAAGAAGGAGATCGAGTCCCGCGTGCAGGAGGCCGCCAAGATCCTGGACCTCGAGCCGTACCTGGACCGCAAGCCCAAGGCCATGTCCGGTGGGCAGCGCCAGCGCGTGGCCATGGGCCGGGCGATCGTGCGCAACCCGCAGGTGTTCCTGATGGACGAGCCGCTGTCCAACCTCGACGCCAAGCTGCGGGTGCAGACCCGCACCCAGATCGCCAAGCTGCAGCGCGACCTCGGCGTCACCACCGTCTACGTCACCCACGACCAGACCGAGGCCATGACCATGGGCGACCGGATCGCCGTGCTCAAGGACGGCATCCTCATGCAGGTCGGCACCCCCCAGGACCTCTACGACACCCCCGACAACGTGTTCGTCGCCGGGTTCATCGGCTCCCCGGCCATGAACATCATCGAAGCCCCGCTCGTCGAGGGCAACATCCGCCTGGGCGACAAGTCCGTGCCCCGTGCCCGAGGCCGCCGCCAAGGTCCTGGCCGAACGCGGACGCACCAGCGTCGATCATGGGCATGCGCCCCGAGGACCTGCGCGTCACCGACAGCGAGAACGCCTGGCCCGTCGAGGTCCTCATCGTCGAGGGCCTCGGCGCCGACGCCTACGTCTACACCGAGGTCAAGCTCCCCGGCGGCGGCACCCAACAGGTCGTCGTCCGCACCGACGGACGCCAGATCCCCGCCCGCGGAAGCCATGCTCGGCCTCGAAGCCATCCCCCACCACACCCACCTCTTCGACCCCGAAACCGGCGAACGCCTGCAGTACTGACCAGCCGCCGGCCACCGACCGAGGAGCCCCCATGCCGCTGCGCGCCACGGCCACAGCGGCGGAGCCTGACCTGCTGTTCCTGCCCTGGGGCATCGCCCTGGAGCAGTGGCCCGCCGAGGACACCGTGGCGATGCCGCGCGGCATCTCGCGGCACACCGTGCGGTTCGTGCGCATCAACGGTGCGGTGTTCGCGGTCAAGGAGATCGAGGAGTCCTTCGCGCAGCGCGAGTACGAGCTCCTGTTCGACCTCCGCCGGCTCGGCGCCCCGTGCGTCGAGCCGGTCGGGGTCATCGCCGGGCGGGTGGACGCCGACGGCGAGGACCTGCCCGCCGCGCTGATCACCCGCCACCTGTCGTTCTCGCTGCCCTACCGCGCCCTGGTCAAGCCCACGCTCAGCGTCGACACGTGGGAACGGCTGCTCGACGCGCTGGTGCTGCTCATCGTCCGCCTGCACCTGCTGGGGTTCGCCTGGAACGACTGCTCCCTGTCCAACACGCTCTTCCTGCGCGACGCGGGGGCGTTCTCGGCCCACCTGGTCGACGCCGAGACCGGGGAGATGCACGAGACCCTCTCGCGCGGGCCAGCGCGCCTACGACATCGAGACGGCGTCCATGAACGTCATGGGCGAGCTCATGGACCTCCAGGCCGGCGGCATGGTCCCCGAGACCCTCGACCCGGCGGAGGTCGGCCCGGACTTCCGACGCCGGTACGAGCACCTGTGGATGACCCTCACCGACGCGGTGACCGTGTCGAGCTCGGACCGCTACCAGATCCACACCCTGCTGCGGACGCTCAACGGCCTGGGCTTCGACGTCGCCGAGCTGACCGCCGACTCGACCGACGGTGGCTCGACCATCCGCGTCCAGCCCAAGGTCGTCGACGCCGGGCACCACCGCCGGCGGATGATGCACCTGACCGGCCTGGAGATGCACGAGAACCAGGCGCGGCGGCTGCTCAACGACATCGACTCCTACCGGTACGTGGCGGGGCTCGACCACGACGAGCACGCCGCAGCCCGACGCTGGGTCACCGACGTCTACGAGGCGGTGCTGCGGCGGATCCCCCACGACCTGCGGGGCAAGTTCGAGGGCCCGGAGCTGGTCAACGAGGTGCTGGCCCACCGGTGGTACGCCTCGGAGCGCTCGGGCGCGGACGTGGGCCTCGAGGCAGCCACCGACGACTACGTGGCCACGGTCCTGCGCGACAAGCCCGACGAGGCGGCGCTCCTCGGCTCGCCCGTGGACGACCCGGACGCCTCGGACGACGTGGACGCCGCAACCCCCTGAGCCGGCGTCCCTCAGGGCACGGCAGCTCGGCCACCTGCCGTGCCGCCGCTGCATGCGCGTGGGCCTGGGCTACGCGGGTTCGGGCCCGTCGGCGAACGCCCAGAGCAGCACCTCGCCGAACCGTGCACCCCACGCGACCTCGTCGTGCCGCGGCCCCGGGGATCACTCGGCTCACCACTCGCGCGGGTGGGCGCACCGAGTTCGCGACGGCGGCCGTCGTCTGGGCCAGGTCCTCCACGACCCGGTCGGGGTGATCGATGTACGCCAGCTCCTCCGCCCCGCCCATGTCGAGGTAGACCCAGGTCGCCGGGTCGAACCCGTGGTGGACGACGAAGTCGCGCAGCTCGTGGCCGGCCATCGGCTCATCGAGGATGATCGGCGAGAAGGCCAGGAGCCGGCCGAACACATCCGGGTGGCGCACCCCCGCGAACAGCGTCATGTACCCGCCCATCGACGAGCCCGACAGGCCCACGCGGGCGGAGTCGTGGGCCACGCGGTACGTCGCCCGGACGTGGGGGATCACCTGCTCGACGAGGAAGTCCGCAGTCGCGGCCCCGTCGGCGACCACCGGCTCCCCGGCGAACATCCAGTCCCAGGCGGTGTACTCCGCGTAGCGCGCCGAGGGCCCGTCCGGCGAGTCGATCCCGACCACGACCACCCCGGGGAAGCGCCCGGCGTCGACCAGCTCCTCGATCGTCTCGTCGATCCCCCACTCCATGCCGTAGGCGGTCGTGGTGCGGTCGAAGAGGTTCTGGCCGTCGAACATGTAGAGCACCGGGTAGTCGTGATCGGCCTGCTCGTAGCCCGGCGGCAGGTAGATGCGGACCGCACGCCGATGGCCGGCGCGCAGCAGATGAGTCACGTCGACGCGCCCGGTGATCGTCGAGCGCCACGTGGACAGGTCCGGCACCACCTCGGGACGTCCCGACGTCGGCGGCTGCTCCATCCGACGAGGTTACGCGGGCAGGCTCGCGCGCCGGCTCGGTCAGCGGCGGGCGGTGGCCACGGCGTACAGCGCGATGCCGGCCGCGACTCCGGCGTTCAGCGACTCGGTGGCGGCGTCCATCGGGATCGCCACGAGGTGGTCGCAGGTCTGGGACACCAGGTGCCCGAGGCCCTTGCCCTCGCTGCCGACGACGATGACCAGCGGCCCGGTGGTGACCGCCGGGTCGAGGTCGGGCAGCTCCATCCCGCCGCCCATCGCCAGGCCGATGACCGTCGCGCCGGACTTCTGCGCGGCCACGAGCCAGCGCACGAGGTTGGTGGCGCGGGCCACCGGGACGCGTGAGGCCGCACCCGCCGAGGTCTTCCACGCCGAGGCCGTCATCCCCGCTGCCCGCCGCTCCGGGATCACCACGCCATGCGCCCCGAACGCGGCCGCCGAGCGGACCACCGCGCCGAGGTTCCGGGGGTCGGTCACGCCGTCGAGGACGACGAACAGCGGCTGGTCGCCGGAGTCGAACGCGTCGGCCATCAGGTCCTCGGGGTCGGCGTACTTGTACGCCGGGACCTGCAGCACGATGCCCTGGTGGACCGCGCCACCGCTGAGCCGGTCGAGGTCGCCGCGCGTGGTCTCGAGCAGCGGGATCCCCCGGCCGACGGCCAGCTTCATCGCCTCGCGGACACGGTCGTCGGCGTCGAGGTACTGCTGCACCTGCAGCGCCGAGGCGGGGATGCCCGCCTGCAGCGCCTCGAGCACGGAGTTGCGTCCCGCCACCGACTCGTTGGCCGGCTTCTTGGCGCTGCGCCCGGGGCCGGGCTTCGAGCCGCCCCGGCCACCCGAGCCCTTGGAGGCGTGCTTCTCCGCCGAGCGGGCGCGCCGGTAGGCCGTGTGCCCGGGTCGCTCCTCGGCCTTGGGGGTCGGTCCCCGACCCTCGAGCTTCTGCCGCGGCTGGCCGCCCGACCCGACGACCTGGCCCTTCTTCGTGCCCGGCTTGCGGGTCGCCCCGCGCCGTTGCGAATTGCCTGCCATCACGCCTCCAGTGACCAGCGCGGACCGTCGGGGGTGTCCTCGATGAGGACTCCCGCGGCCCGAAGTGAGTCGCGCACCGCATCCGCGGCCGCGAAGTCCCGGGCGGCCCGGGCAGCCTGCCGGGCCGCCAGTCGCTCGTTGATCAGCGCATCGAGGGCGTCGTGCGCCGCATCCGACGTGCCCGTGCCCCCGGCCCAGGTCGGGTCGAGCGGATCGACGCCGAGGATGTCGAGCATCCCGCGCACCGACCCGAGCAGGGTCGCCAGATCGGCGTCCGAGCCCGCTCGATCGGCCAGCATCCGGTTGCCCTCGGAGACCGACTCGTGGAGCACGGCCAGCGCGGCGGGCACACCGAGGTCGTCGTCCATCGCGGCGACGAACGCCTCGGGGAGGCCGGCGCCCGCGGCGGTCGCCTCGACGACGCCAACCCGCTCGACCGCGCGCTGGACGAAGCCCTCGAGGCGCCGGAAGCCGGCAGCGGCATCGGCCAGCGCGCCCTCCGAGAACTCGATGTGCGAGCGGTAGTGCGCCGACCCGAGGTAGAACCGCAGCTCGACGGGTCGCACGCGCTTGACCACCTCGGTGACGAGCAGCGAGTTGCCCAGGGACTTGCTCATCTTCTCCCCGGCCGTCGTCACCCAGGCGTTGTGCATCCAGTACTGGGCGAAGCGGATCGCCGGCTGCGCGGGACTGGGCGATCTCGTTCTCGTGGTGCGGGAACACCAGGTCCAGCCCGCCGCCATGGATGTCGAACGCCGCTGCCCAGGTACATCCCGGCCATGGCCGAGCACTCCAGGTGCCAGCCGGGGCGGCCGACCCCCCACGGGGTCTCCCAGCCGGGCCCGCCGTCCCGGGTGCCCTTCCACAGCGCGAAGTCCCGTACGTCGCGCTTGCGCGCATTCGGGTCCGCGTCCTCGGCAGGCTGCATGTCCGCGATCCGCTGCCCGGACAGGGCCCCGTACTCCGGGAACGACGCCACGTCGAAGTACACGTCACCGTCGGAGGCGTAGGCGTGCCCGGAGTCGATCAGCCGCTGCATCAGGGTGATCATCGCCGGGACATGGCCGGTGGCCCGCGGCTCGAGGGTGGGCGGCAGGCATCCGAGGATCGCGTAGGCCTCGGCGAACGCACGCTCGTAGTGCGCGGCGACGGCCCACCACGGCCGGTCCTCCTCGACGGCCTTCGCCAGGATCTTGTCGTCGATGTCGGTGACGTTGCGCAGGAACGTCACGTCGTACCCGGAGGCGACCAGCCACCGGCGCAGGATGTCGAAGCTGACCCCCGAGCGGATGTGGCCGATGTGCGGCGCGGACTGCACGGTGGCCCCGCACACGTACACCGACGCCCGACCCGGTTCCAGGGGGACGAACTCGCGCGTGCTGCGCGTGGCGGTGTCGTGCAGTCTCAGGCTCACCCGGAGGATTCTACCGGCCGGCCAGCACCCCACGGGGCCGCGGAACCTCGCACCCGAAGCGGTCGCAGCCGTCCCGGGAGGCCTCAGCCGGTGGGGACGCGGGCGTCAGCCGGTGGGGAGCACCAGGGCCGTGGCGAGCGCGGCGATGCCCTCGCCGCGGCCGGTCAGGCCCAGCCCGTCGGTCGTGGTGGCGGACAGCCGGACCGTCGCGCCGCCGAGCGCGGCCGACAGGGCCGCCTCGCCCTCGGCCCGCCGCGGACCCACCTTGGGGCGGTTGCCGATCACCTGGACGGCCACGTTGCCGATCGTGAACCCGGCCGGCGCCAGCCGGCGCAGCGTCTCACCGAGCAGGGCGGCGCCGGACGCCCCCGCCCACTGGGGCTCGGCCGTCCCGAAGTTGGCGCCGAGGTCGCCCAGCCCCGCCGCAGAGAGCAGGGCGTCGCAGATCGCGTGCGCGGCGACGTCGGCGTCGGAGTGCCCGGCCAGGCCGTTCTCCCCCGGCCACGCCAGGCACGCCAGGGCGAGCTCACGGCCCTCAGCCGGGTCGGCGTACGGGTGCACATCCACCCCGATCCCGATCAACGGCAGCACGGTCACCGCTCTCCCTCCCCGGCCAGGCCTCCGCGGCGAGGATCGCCTCGGCGAGCAGCAGGTCCTGCGCGGTCGTCACCTTGAACGCACGCGGATGGCCGGGCACGAGCACCACGTGCAGGCCCAGCGCCTCGACCATCCCGGCGTCGTCGGTGGCCCCCGGGTCGCCGACCTCGTGCGCGCGGCGCAGGACTGGCGGTGCTGAACCCCTGCGGGGTCTGGACCGCCCGCAGGCGCGACCGATCGATCGTGCGGGACCCGCCGTCGGCATCCAGCTCACGGATGGTGTCCACGACCGGTGCGCCGGGGACCACGGCGTCGGCCCCGGCCAGGACCGCGTCGACGACCGCCGCCACCACGTCGCCGGGCACCAGGCACCGGGCCGCGTCGTGGACCAGCGCGACGTCGAACCCCTCCGGCACGACCGCCAGGGCCAGCGCCACGGATTCCGCTCGGGTGGCACCACCAGTCACCGCCACAACCGGCACCCCGCGCGAATGGCCCGCCGCCACCTCGGCCATCGCATCCTCGAGCCCCTCGGGGGCGGCCAGGACCACGAGACCGACCCGGCGCTCGGCGACCAGCGCGCGCACGGCGTGGGCAAGGATCGGCTCGCCCGCGAGCAGGGCCATGGCCTTGGGGACGCCGGCGCCCAACCGCTCCCCCGATCCGGCGGCCGGGACGATCGCGACGACGGGGCGGGGTTCCACGGGGGTCACGCTACTCACACGAACGCCCACCGGCCGGGTTCGGCGGTGGGCGTCGCATCGTCTGATCGGTCAGGACTGCAGGACCTCGTCGAGGATGGCCTCAGCCTTGTCCTCGTTGGTGTGCTCGGCCAGGGCCAGCTCGCTGACCAGGATCTGGCGCGCCTTGCTGAGCATGCGCTTCTCGCCGGCCGACAGCCCGCGCTCGCGCTCACGGCGCCACAGGTCGCGCACGACCTCAGCCACCTTGATCACGTCGCCGGAGGCCAGCTTCTCGAGGTTCGCCTTGTAGCGGCGCGACCAGTTGGTCGGCTCCTCGGTGTAGGGCTGGCGCAGCACGTCGAAGACCCGATCGAGGCCCTCGGCGTTGACGACGTCACGGACGCCGACCAGATCGACGTTGTCTGAGGGGACCCGGACTGTCAGGTCACCCTGGGCCACGCGCAGGACCAGGTACTCCCGGTCGACCCCCTTGATGGAACGGACCTCGATGGACTCGATGAGCGCGGCCCCGTGATGGGGATACACGACGGTGTCGCCAACCTTGAACGTCATTGTGCAGGAGACCCCTTCCGGTGGACCCCCAGTCTAACACGCCGGGGTGGGGGGCCCTGTGACCGTGATCACCCGATAGGGTGCCTCCGTGATTCGCTCCCGCGCCGCTGTTGCCCTTGCCGTCAGCCTCGTTGCCGTGCTCCCGACCGCCGGCTGCTACCAGGGTTTCGACAACACCGTGAACACCCAGGGTCCCACGGGGAACGGCACCGACTTCCTGGTCGGCGCCGACATCAAGGTGCAGGACGCCACCCTCGTCACCGGGCCCGCTGGCGAGAGCGGGGTCGCCTCGCTGGTCATGACGATCATCAACGAGGGCGAGATGCCCGACGCCCTGGTGAAGGTGAGCACCGAGCCGGCGACCACGTCGTCGCAGAAGACCCCGATCGCCCTGCGGTCCGGCACCTCCGTCCCGGTGGGCGGGACCGCCGCCGACCAGGTCGTGCTGACGGGCCTGAAGATCACCCCCGGCTCCTACGCGACCGTGACGCTCAGCTTCGAGCGCGCGGGCTCCGAGACGCGCAAGGTCGCGGTCGTCCCGGCCGTCGGCTACTACGAGGGCTACGGCCCCGCGGCCGCAGTCGCGAAGTAGCCACCGGCCCCGCACCGCCGCAGGCTCCGCCCCGCGGGAACTGCGCTGCGGCCCGCTCAGGCCTCGAACTTGTACCCGAGACCACGCACGGTCAGCAGGTGCACGGGGTTCGCCGGGTCCGGCTCGACCTTCGCGCGCAGCCGCTTGACGTGCACGTCGAGGGTCTTGGTGTCCCCGACGTAGTCCGACCCCCAGATCCGGTCGATCAGCTGCCCGCGGGTCAGCACCCGGCCCGCGTTGCGCACGAGGTACTCCAGCAGGTCGAACTCCTTGAGCGGCATGCTCACGACCTGTCCGTCGACCAGCACCTGGTGACGCTCCGGGTCGATCCGCACCGGGCCGGCCTCGACCACCGGGCTGTCGTCGAAGTCCTCGACGTTGCGGCGCAGCACGGCCCGGATCCGGGCCACGAGCTCGCGGCTCGAGAACGGCTTGGTCACGTAGTCGTCGGCGCCGAGCTCGAGGCCGAGGACCTTGTCGATCTCGGAGTCCTTGGCCGTGACCATGATGATCGGGACCCGTGACTTGGCCCGGATGGTCCGGCACACGTCCGTGCCCGACATCCCGGGGAGCATGAGGTCCAGGAGCACGAGGTCCGACGGCTCGCGCTCGAACTGCGCGAGGGCCTCGGGTCCGGTCGTGGCGACCGACACCGCGAACCCCTCCTTGCGCAGCATGAAGCTCAGGGCATCGGAGAACGACTCCTCGTCCTCGACGACCATGATCCTGGTCACTGCTCCTCCTTGATGGTGCTCGCTCGGGGCCGGCTGGTGCGGGCGGCCGCCTTCTTGGTGGCCTTCTCCGACAGCGCCGGCAGTCGGATCGTGAACGTGGAGCCCTCCCCGACCTTGGACCACACGTCGCAGTCACCGCCGTGGTTGGCGCAGACGTGCTTGACGATGGACAGCCCCAGGCCCGTCCCACCGGTGTCACGCGAGCGCGCGGGGTCCACGCGGTAGAACCGCTCGAAGATCCGGTCCAGCTCCGCCGGGGGGATGCCCATGCCCTGGTCGGTGACGGCGATCGTGACCGATCCGTCGGCGATCCCGGTGGTGACGGCCACCTTCGTCGAGGGCGAGCTGTAGTTGACGGCATTCACGATCAGGTTGCGCACGGCGGTCGCCAACTGCGCCGGAACACCCTCGACCCGAAGACCGCTGACCCCGCCGCGCAGGAAGGCGATCTCCTTGTCCTGGGCCAGCGAGCGGGCGTCGTCGCAGGCCTGGGCGACGACCTCGTCGACGTCGACCGGGCCCATGGGCTGCAGCGGCTCGACGCCCTCCAGGCGGGAGAGGTCCATCAGGTCGTTGAGCAGCGAGTTCAGCCGGCGGGTCTCGGCCAGCATCCGGGTCGTGAAGCGCTCGACGGCCTGTGGATCCTCCTGGGCCTCGTGCACGGCCTCGGCCAGCAGGGCCAGCGCCCCGATCGGGGTCTTCAGCTCGTGGCTGACGTTGGCCACGAAGTCCCGACGGGCGTGGTCGAGGCGTTCAGCCTCGGTGATGTCATCGACGAGGACCACCGCCGACCCGTCGGCCATCGGCGCCACCTGCACCCGCAGCCGGACGCCCGCCTGCCGTCGGCCGGGCCGCCGTACCGTGAGGTCGCGCGCGGAGGGCTGGTCGGAGGCCCGGGAGCGCTGGACCATCTTGGAGATCTCCGGGGAGTTCACCGCACCCCGGCGGACCACCCGCAGGGCCTCCAGCGCGGGGTGCGCCCACACGACCGCGTCGTCGCGGTCGAGCCACAGGGCGGGGGTGCTCAGCGCGCCGAGCAGCCGACCGAGGTCCGCGGGGAGCGCGCCGTCCGCGGCCTCGACCGCCGACTCGCCGACGTCAACGCCCTCGGACGGGGCGGGCAGGTCGCCCGGATCGACCGGAGGTGTGGCGCTGGCGCGCGCTCGGGATGGCCGGCTCGGGGCACCGACGGCGGGCACGCCGAAGAGCCGCCGCCTGCCGGCCGGCTCAGTCGCGCGGGTCTGTCGGGACTCTGTCGCCACGTGAGTCAGGATAGGGCTGCGCCGGATTCGCACATCCCGGTGAGGCGGTGCGGCGGGCCCTATTCATCCTCCCGGCGGGGATTGTTCACCGCCCGCTCATCGCGGGGCCACGTCCGTGGGGTGCAGTGCAGGTCAGCGGATCTAGACTGCCCCCGGGAGGACATCATGCGCGCAGCATTCCACGAGCAGCTCGACGAGATCAGTGACCTGTTGGCAGAAATGGCCCTCGCGGCCGGGGCTGCGATGAACCAGGCGACGCAGGCCCTGCTCAATGCGGACCTGACCACGGCCGAGGCCGTGATCTCCGGGGATGACCATCTCGACGACCTCACCAGCGAGGTTGAGCGGCGCTGCTACGACGCCGCCGCCCTGCAGCAGCCGGTGGCCACCGACCTGCGGATCGTGATCGGCTCACTGCGGATCTCGTCCTCCCTGGAGCGGATGGGCGACCTCGCCGTCCACGTGGCCAAGCAGGCCCGGCTGCGCTACCCGAACTCCAGCATCCCCAGCGAGCTGCGCGCCCAGTTCGCCCAGATGGGCGGACTCGCCGACGCGATCGTGGCCAAGACCGCGACCGTCATCTCGACCAAGGACGTCAGCCTCGGCCCGGACATCGAGCACTACGACCAGGAGATGGACCGCCTGCATCGCGAGATGTTCACGATGGTCCTCTCACCCTCGTGGTCCCACGGCGTCGAGGCAGCCATCGACGCGACGCTGCTCTCGCGCTACTACGAGCGCTACGCGGACCACGCCGTGAGCATCGCCCGACGGGTGATGCACGTGGTCACCGGCGAGCCGTACGCCGACACGACGCTGGAGGCTCCGATCGGGCAATGAGGTCCACGCGCGTCGGCCCCGCGCACAGTCGGCCGACTTGCCGGTGACCTCACGCTCCGCGATGGTTGTCGTCGTGGATGCCGCCCTGCCCCTGCGCCGCCATCCGCGGCGCGTGGCGATGCTCAGCATCCACACCTCCCCGCTGGACCAGCCCGGAACGGGCGATGCCGGGGGGATGAACGTGTACATCGCCGAGGTCGCCACGCGCCTGGCGCAGCGCGGCACCGAGGTCGAGGTGTTCACCCGTGCCACCTCCAGCGAGCTGCCCGCACAGGTGCAGATGGCCCCCGGGGTCCTGGTCCACAACGTCGTGGCCGGGCCGTTCGAGGGGCTGCCCAAGGAGGACCTCCCCGGGCAGCTGTGCGCGGTGACCGCGGGGGTCCTGCGCAAGGAGGCCGCGCGGCGTGAGGGCTGGTACGACCTGATCCACTCGCACTACTGGTTGTCGGGGCAGGTCGGATGGCTGGCCAAGGAGCGCTGGGGTGTGCCGCTCGTGCACACCATGCACACCATGGGTCGGGTGAAGAACCTCAGCCTGGCACCGGACGACCGGGCCGAGCCGCAGCTGCGGATCATCGGCGAGCAGCAGGTGGTCGATGCCGCCGACCGGCTGGTGGCCAACACCGCGGCGGAGCGCTCCGAGCTCGTGACCCTGTACGACGCCGACCCCAGCCTCGTGGACGTGGTGCTGCCCGGGGTCGATCTCGACGCCTTCCATGGCCGTGACCGGGCTGCGGCCCGCGCCGCCCTGGGATACGCCCCCGACGACCTCGTGGTGCTGTTCGTCGGCCGGATCCAGCCGTTGAAGGCCCCCGACCTGCTCGTCCGGGCGATGTCGCGGCTCGCCCTGGCCGACCCCGCCCTGGCCTCCCGGGTGCGCCTGGAGTTCTGCGGCGGGCCCTCGGGGTCGGGCACGGAGCATCCCACCGCACTGTCCGACCTCGCCGCCGAGCTGAACGTGCCCGCTTCGTTCCACACCCCCACCGACCGGGCGCACCTGCGCCAGCGCTACGCGGCCGCCGACGTGGTGGTCGTGCCGTCCCACTCCGAGTCGTTCGGCCTCGTCGCCGTCGAGGCCCAGGCCTGCGGGACGCCGGTGCTGGCCGCCAACGTCGGGGGGCTCCCCGTGGCGGTCCACGACGGGGTCTCGGGGCTGCTGGTGGACGGGCACGAGCCGGATGCGTGGGCGGCGGCCCTGCGCCGGGTCCTGTCCGACGACGAGCTGCGCGCGCGCCTGGCCTCCGCGGCGCGCGGCCACGCCGAGACGCTGTCGTGGGACGCCACCGTCGAGGGCCTGCTCGCCAGCTACTCGGCGGCGCTGGCCGCCCCCCGCGATGCCTCGAGCCGGGTCAGCTGATGCCTCGGCAGGCCGCGGTCGCCAACCAGCTCGCCGCCCTCCTCGAGGCTGAGGGGCTCGAGCACGAACGACCGGAACCCCACCGGTTCGTGATCGTCCTGCCCGGGCAGGCGAAGCTGCGCACCACGGTCAGCATGGCCGTGGGCCCGCAGGCGCTGAGCATCAACGCCTTCGTGGCCCGCCGCCCCGACGAGAACGTCGAGGGCGTCTACCGCTGGCTGCTGCAGCAGAACACCCGGATGCTCGGCGTCGCCTTCGCCCTCGACAGCCTCGGCGACATCTACCTGGCCGGTCGGATCCCGGTCTCGGGGATCGGCCCGGAGGACCTCGACCGCCTGCTGGGCGCCGTGCTGCGCGCGTCCGACGAGTCGTTCAACACGATCCTGCGCCTGGGATTCGCCACCTCGATCCGCCGGGAGCGGGCGTGGCGGGAGTCCCGCGGCGAGTCGATGGCCAACCTCGAGGCGTTCGCCGACCTCGGTCCCGAGCCCGACTCCGACTGACTCCGCGCGCCGACCGCGGTTCATCCGATGGCCGTCCGCTCGCCGCGCGAGGGGTGGGTCGGCTGGGCCAGTATTGCCCCCATGACCTACACCCTGATCCTGCTCCGCCATGGCGAGAGCGAGTGGAACGCACTGAACCTGTTCACCGGCTGGGTCGACGTGAACCTGACCGCCAAGGGCGAGGCGGAGGCCGTCCGCGGGGGCCAGATGCTGCTCGAGCAGGGGATCCTGCCCGACGTCGCGCACACCTCGCTGCAGAAGCGCGCGATCCGGACCACGCAGATGGCCCTGGAGAACTGCGAGCGGCACTGGGTGCCGGTGCGTCGGTCGTGGCGGCTCAACGAGCGGCACTACGGCGCCCTGCAGGGCAAGGACAAGAAGGAGACCCTGCAGAAGTACGGCGAGGAGAAGTTCACCGAGTGGCGCCGCTCGTACGACGTGCCGCCGCCCCCCATCGACCCCGAGGACGAGCACGCCCAGACCCACGACCCGCGCTACGCGGACCTCGCGCCCGAGATCCGGCCCTCGGCGGAGTGCCTCAAGGACGTCGTCACGCGGATGCTGCCCTACTGGTACGACGGCATCGTCCCGGACCTCCGGCTGGGGCGCACGGTGCTGGTCGGCGCGCACGGCAACTCGCTGCGCGGCCTGGTCAAGCACCTGGAGGGGATGAGCGACGAGGCGGTCATCAAGCTGAACATCCCCACGGGGATCCCGCTGGTGTACCGGCTCGACGATGACCTCAAGCCGACCGTCCCCGGTGGCGAGTACGTGGACCCGGAGGCTGCTGCCTCCGCGGCGGCGGCGGTGGCCAACCAGGGCAAGTAGGTCCCACGACGGGGGAACCCGCGGGCCCGGGCGAGGTGATCGCGCCCGGGCCCGCGGCGTGTTCGAGGAGGAGTACGTGAAGGCCGTCATCGCCGACCAGTACGGGGCCCCTGCGCAGCTGCGCCTCGGTGAGGTGGAGCGACCCGTGCCCGGCGAGGGCCAGGTCCTGATCGCCGTCCACGCCGCATCGGTGCATGCCGACGTCTGGCACATGGTCCGCGGCGTGCCCTACGTCATGCGCCTGATGGGCGGCGGGCTGCGCAGGCCGGCCAACCCGATCCCCGGGACCGATGCTGCCGGGGTGGTTGCGGAGCTCGGCCCGGGAACGTCGCGGTTCCAGGTCGGTGACCCGGTGTTCGGCGAGGTCGTCGAGGGATTCCAGTGGCGCAACGGTGGGACCTTCGCGGAGTACGTGACCGCCCCCGAGGCCGCGCTCGAGCGCATCCCCGACGGGGTCTCGTTCGTCGACGCCGCCGCCGTGCCGACCTCGGCGCTGATCGCCCTGTTCACCGTGCGCACCGAGGCCAAGGTGCAGCCCGGTGAGCGCGTGCTGGTCAACGGTGCCGCCGGGGCCGTGGGCCAGTTCGCGGTGCAGATCGCCCGGGCAGAGGGGGCACACGTCACGGCCGTGGAGCGCACCGACCGCATGGACCTGCTCGAGGAGGTCGGTGCCGACGAGGTCATCGACGGGACCCACACGGACTACACCGCCGGACCGCAGCGCTACGACGTGGTGATCGACATCCCCGGGAACCACTCGTTCGCCAAGGTCCGCCGGGTGCTCAGCGACAAGGGCCGCTACCTGCTGATCGGCCATGACCGGTACGGAGCTGGAGGTCACCGGTGGCTGGGCAGCATCCCCCGGGTGTTCGCCCTGATGGCGCGCTCAGCGGTGAGCCCGCAGGTGCCCCGACCGGACTTCTCCGGTCCCGGGCCGGACGCCATGCGGATCCTCACCGCGATGGTCGCCTCAGGGGCGATCCACCCGGTCGTCGGCCGGACCTACCCGCTCGATGAGGCGGTGGCCTCCCTCGAGTACCTCGAGTCCGGGCACGCCCGGGGCAAGGTGGTCCTGACGATGACGGATCCGCCCGACTGAGACAGTCCTGGCGGAATCACCCCGGTCGGGCGCGCCCGACCGGGTCAGCCCTGCGCCGTCAGCGCGGCGCGACCACCGACCACGGGACCGTGACCTCCCCGAGGCGCCACCGGGCACGGCCGTCGTGCAGCGGCAGGCCCTCGGCGCGAACCTGCTCCAGTGCCGCCAGCCAGCGCTGGCGCGGGCCGAACACACCGTGGGGTGCAGCGCGATCCCACGCTCGGTCCAGCACCGCGAGCAGCTCGTGGACCCCCTGACCTGCCACGTTGCGGTGGATCAGCGCCTTCGGGAGCCGCTCGGCCACCTGGCTGGGCCGTTCGAGGGTGCGCAGGTCGACGCTCAGGGTCAGGGTCTCCGGGACGGGCGGCCCCATGGGACGGGCCGCCGTCGTCCCGGGTGCACGGGCCGGGACCGCCACCCAGGAGGCCAGCCGGCCCAGCTCGTCACAGGTCCCCTCGACGAGCAGGCCCCCGACCTCGAGCCGGTCGACCATGCTCGCCCAGGCGGCTGCCACCTCGGACTCGTCGTACTGGCGCAGGACGTTGGCCGCGCGGATCACCAGCGGCCTGCGCCCCCCTGGCAGCGGCACCTCGAACCCGCCCCGGGCGAACTGCACCCCGGGCCGGGCCAGCGCGGCGGCCGAGGCCACCCGATCGGGGTCGATCTCGATCCCGACCACCTCGACCGACGGGCGGACACGGGCCACACGGTCGGCGAGCTCCACCGTGGTGATCGCGGACGCGCCATAGCCGAGGTCGACGACGGTCGGGCTGGGATGCGCACGCAGGGCCGGGCCCATCCGGTGCACGATCCATCGGTCGAAGCGACGCAGCCGATTGGGGTTGGTCGTGCCCCGGGTGATCGTGCCCTGGGGCCGGCCGCTGCCCGTGCCCACGAACGCCCGGGTGGTCAGCGGCCGCTGAGGATCTCGGCGATCTTCGGCCGGATGTCCAGCAGGTAGACCGAGGCGATCACGATCGAGGCGATGCCCAGGATCCCGATCGGGCTGAACCATGCCAGCGACACGAGCGTGGCCCCACCGGTCAGGGCCAGCCACAGCCCCTTGGACTGGCGCCCGATGGCCGGGAAGGCATCGGGACGGGTGCGCAGGCAGTGGATGAAGGCCCATGCCGAGCCGACCAGCGTGGCGAGGTCGATGGCCCACAGGATGGCGGTCGTCAGCGTGTTCATGGAGCAAGCGTAGGTGACGCAGCCCACGTGAGCCATCTCACGCCCTGACTGCTTGCAAGCCGCTTGCAATTGCAAGCACCCGGGCGGATACTTGATGTGTGGCCAAGATCGACGCAACGAAGCTCGGCGAGTACATCCGCGAACAGCGGGGTGCTGCGCAGATCTCGTTGCGTCAGTTGGCCAAGGCCGCGGACGTCTCCAACCCCTACCTGAGCCAGGTGGAGCGGGGACTGCGCAAGCCCAGTGCCGAGATCCTCACCCGGATCGCATCCGGGCTGCGGATCTCCGCCGAGACGCTGTACGTGCGGGCGGGGCTCCTCGAGGAGCGCAGCGGTGACCTGAAGGTCATCGACGCGATCTCCGAGGACACCACGCTCACCGAACGGCAGCGCAAGGCCCTGCTGGAGATCTACGCGGCCTTCCAGACCGAGAACTCGGCCCAGCACCCGCTGGTCGAGGACACCGCAGAAGAGGAACTCTCATGACTGAGAACACCACCCCCCTGACCGACGCCGTCCAGGAGACCCTGGAGACCGTGACCGAGGCCACGACCGCCACGGTCGAGGAGACCGCCGCCGCGGCCAAGGAGACGGCGACCGCCGCGAAGAAGACGGCTGCCAAGAAGACCACCACGGCCAAGAAGACGGCTGCGAAGAAGACCACGACCGCCAAGAAGACGGCCGCGACCAAGACCACGGCCGCCCGCAAGGCTGCTGCGGCGAAGATCGCCCCGAAGCCCGAGGGCCGCCACATCCCGACCGTGGACGAGCTGCGCGAGCTGGTCGGCAAGTTCGAGGTTCCCAGCGTTGAGGACCTCCGTGCCATGGTGACCAAGATCGAGGTGCCCACCGTCGCCGACGTGCGTGCCGAGGCCGAGAAGCTGGTCTCCAAGGTCGAGCGCCCGCACCTGTCGATCGCCGAGATGCGCGATCGCGTGTCGAAGGTGGAGCTGCACAAGGTGGAGCTGCCGACCGTGGCCGACCTGCGTGACCGCGCCGCCAAGGTGGAGCTGCCCAAGGTCGAGCTGCCCAAGGTGGAGCTCCCGACCGTCGCCAGCCTGCGCGCCGACGCGACCGACCTGGCCACTGACGCCCAGGAGCAGGCCACTGCGCTGTACCGCAAGGTGCTCGCGACCATCAAGTGATCCACGCCCGCTGACGCGGGCCCGGTGAACTGAATCGCGAAGGGGTCCGACCACACGGTCGGGCCCCTTCGCTCCGCGTTCCTGGGCCGCGCGCCTCAGATCACGGCGTCCACGGAGCCGACCGGCCGTCCGCCGCCGAGGATGGGCGCCGGCCCGGACGCCGCCAGGACCAGCGGATCGACGCCCAGGTGGCGCAGCAGGGCGACGGCGACAGCTGCGCGGGCCCGCTCCGAACCGTCCGCGACCTTCAACGCCCCCGCATGGCCGTCGGGCAGGGCGAAGGCGTGCACGGACTCGGCTCCGTCCTTGGCGATGGCCCCGGGCAGGGCGGCCATGAACAGGGTGACATCCCGGTCGGTCCCGCCGACATGCGCCGGGTGGGCTGCCATGGCGCGCGCGACCCGGCCCTCGGCGGCATCCGCGTCGGCGAGGACCATCCGCGAGAACGCCCGGGCGAGGCCCACCAGGCTGATCGCCGCCACCGGTGCACCGCACCCGTCGACACCGGTGGCCACGATCCGCTCCCCGGACAGCCGCTCGATCCCGGCAGCGGCCGCACGCTGGACCGGATGCTCCGGGATCCACGTAGTCGGTCGTCGATGCCCCCAGGGCCACCGCGGTGCGCAGCATGGCCGCGTGCTTGCCGGAGCAGTTCTGGGTCAGGGACGTCGGACCTCCCCCGGCGCGGATCCACGCGATCTGCGCCGCTTGGGCGTAGGGCAGGGCCGGGGTGTTCGCGAGGTCGGCCTCGGTCAGCCCGCCGCCCGCCAGGACCGCTCGCACCGTGTCGAGGTGGAACGCCTCGCCGCTGTGCGAGGCCGCCGCGATCGCGAGCTGCGCCCCCTCGAGGTCCAGGCCCGCGTCGACCATCCCGGCAGCCTGCAGCGGCTTGTTCGACGACCGCGGCAGGACGGGGTCCTCGGGGCGGCCCCAGGACCGGACGACCGCTCCGTCGGGGTCGACGATCACCGCGTGCCCGGTGTGGACCGATTCGACCCAACCGTTGCGCGTCACCTGGGCGAGCAGCACCTGACCATCCATGGGGATCAGCACCTATCCCTGCGCCGCGAGGCCGAGCATCCGACGGGCCTCATCGGGAGCGGCAGCGGGGCGGAACGCCTCGGCGGCCAGCCGAGCGGCCCGCTCGACGAGCTCGGCGTTGTCCCGCGCAGGGCGCTTGGGACCGTACGTGAGCGTGTCCTCCATCCCGACCCGCAGGTTGCCTCCCATCGCCAGCGCGGCGAGCATCACGGGCACGCTGGACCGCCCGATCCCGGTCGCCGACCAGGTGGCCCCGGCGGGAAGCATCGCCACGCCTGCGACGAGCGCCCCGGCGCGTCCCCGGGCATCCCGCCGGGCACACCCATCACGAAGTCGGCGTGCACGTGCCCGCCGGCCGGCGCGCCGTAGGTGTCGAGCAGGCGGTTCATCGCCGCCACGTGGCCGAGCTCGAACAGCTCGAACTCGGGCAGGATCCCGAGGTCCTGGGTGCGCTGGTACAGCTCGGCGACGAACGGCCAGGGGTTGGCGAAGACGTCGTCGCCGAAGTTGACGGTGCCGGTGGTCAGCGAGCACGAGTCAGGGGCGGCCTCGAGGACCGCCAGCCGGGTCTCGAACGGGTCGGTCACCGCTCCGCCCGTTGACAGCTGGACGATCAGGTCCGACGACTCCCGCACCGCCGCGACCGTCTCGCGCAGGCGGCCGAGGTCCAGGGTCGGGCGGCCCTCGTCGTCACGGACGTGGATGTGCACCATCGACGCCCCTGCGTCCTGGCAGGTGCGCGCGGCCACCACGAGCTCGTCGAGGGTCACCGGGAGGGCGGGGTTGGCGTCCTTCTGGCTCTCGGCACCGGTGGGCGCGACAGTGATGAGGGTGGCAGCGGGCATGCCCGCCATCTTGGCACCTCCGGCGGCTCAAGACCCACCCGCGAGGATGCCGACGAAACGACTGACACGGTTCCTGCCCGATGAAAGGACCTTCATGTCCATCGAGTCGTCGTCGCCTCAACGGCGGCCGACGGCCGAGACCATCCTCCGCGACCTCGGCCAGAGCGGCGCCTCTGGGGTGCTTGAGATCAACCACCCCGACGGCGAGATGTCGCACGTCTGGGTCCGGGTGGGCAGGATCTACGCGATGCAGGTGCCCGGCTACCGGCCGGCCCTCGGGATCCGCCTGCTCTCCGGCGGCCTGGTCTCCCCCGAGCAGCTCAGCGCGGCCGCTGCCGAGCAGCGCGAGCGCTTCCCCGGCCACCTCATCGGCCAGGTCCTGGTCGGCATGGGCTACGTGGATGCGCAGGTCATCGATGCCTTCGTCCGCGACCAGGTCCGCGACCAGGTCGCCGACCTGCTGGACCTCGAGGTGATCAGCGCCGAGTTCCACGCCGGGCGGCATGTCCGGCAGGACATCATCGAGCCCAACGACATCGACCAGCTCCTGGCCGTGGCCCGTGAGAACCGTGACCGGCGTGCCGACGGTGCTCGACCGGGTCGGGGGCGCACACGTGACGCCCGTGCTCGGGCCCCCGGGCACCGGCCCCGCCCAGACCCCGCTGGGCCCGTACGACTGGGCCCTGCTGTGCCGCGTGGATGGCCGGCGGGACCTCACCGAGCTGGCCCGCGTGTGCGGGTTCACGGTCGTGGAAGCAGCACAGGTCGTGGCCGACCTGGCGATGACCGGACTGCTCACGATCCCCACGACACCACCCGAGGACGAGTCGACCCTGGCCCCCGTCGTGACGCTGCACCCGCCCGCCGAGCCCGAGGACCCGCAGTGGCGCTTCGACGGAACCGACGCCGGGGAGCCCGACCCCGTGGCCCCGACCCTCCGAGGCGTCCGCCGAGCCCTCCAGCGAGCTGATGGCTGAGTTCGGAGCGCTGCTGCGCACCGACCCGGCCCCCACCCCCGAGGTGCAGGGATCCAGCGAGGCTCGCCACCACGACGACGCCGCCCTGCCGGAGCCCGAGCCGCAGGCCCCCGCCCTGCCAGAGTCCCGAGCCGCAGGCCCCCGCCCTGGCAGAGGTCCAGCCGCCGGCCCCCGCCCTGGCCCTCGTCGAGCAGCCGGTCGAGCCGGCCCTGGCACTGGTTCCGACCGGGCCCGCGCCGGCACTGAGCCTGGTCGACGACTCGCCACCACCGGCGCTCTCCGTGGTGAGCCCGTCCCGGGTCACCGCGACCGACGCCCAGTCGGACACCACGGCCTTCATGCGCGAGCTGTCGAGCCTCAACGACGACCCTGACAAGGCCGATCCGGTGGTCACACGCCTGGTGGTGCCCCTGACCGAGCACCGGCGCAAGCGCCGGCCCTGGAGCCGCTGACCACTCGAGCCCAGGGCTCACATCTCGACGATGACCGTCACCGGACCGTCGTTGGTCAGCTCGACGCGCATCATCGCGCCGAACCGTCCCCTCAGCCACCGTCGCACCCCGTTCGCGCAGGCGGTCGGCGAACGCCGACACCAGTGGCTCCGCGACCGGACCGGGGGCTGCCTGCTCCCAGGTGGGGCGCCGGCCCTTGCGGGTCTGGGCGTACAGGGTGAACTGGCTGACGACCAGCACGGGCAGCCCCGCATCCGAGGCCGACAGCTCCCGGCTGCTCTGCCCGGGGGGAACGCTCACGCCCGGTCGGCGCTCCGCGACCGCGTCCGCGTCGAACAGGCGCATGTCGTAGACCTTGTCCGCCAGCTTGTGGGCGACCTCAGCGGTGTCGTCGTGGGTGGCCCCGACCAGGACACACAGCCCGGGGCCCTCGATGGCACCGACCACGTCACCGTCGACGACCACCCGGGCGCCGTCGACGCGCTGGACGACGGCCTTCATGCCGTAGGACCTGCTCTGAGCATGCGTCCCATCATGGCACCGGGTCCCACGCCGACCAGTGCACGAGCAGGCTGCGGCCGGGGGCAAGCACCGTCTCCCCTGCGCGCACGAGGGTCGTGGACGCGGGCTCGGGCCCC
Source organism: uncultured Actinomycetes bacterium (assembly GCA_963812395.1). Classification (GTDB taxonomy): domain Bacteria; phylum Actinomycetota; class Actinomycetes; order S36-B12; family CAIYMF01; genus Prado023. The sequence continues at coordinate 153,135 of CAWEVG010000033.1, read as the reverse complement.
GGCAGTGAGGTGTCCATCTCCAGGCGCCACAGGTCCGACGGCCGACCGGCGGGCGCCGTGTCGGGGATGCGGAACTCCACGGGATCCGCCTCCCCATTGACCAGGACGAGCAGGTTGTGGTCCAGCAGGTGCTCGCCCCAGGGGTCGCGGTCGGGGGCGACCGACCCGTCGACGAACACCGCCACGCTGTGGCGAGTCGGGTCCTGCCACATCGGCGGCGACATCGCCCGACCGTCCGGTGCGAACCACACGGAGTACCCGGGGTCGGCCAGGTACCGGCGCCGGCGCAGCACGGGGTGCGCCCTGCGCATCGCGATCACCCGCCGGACGAACGCCAGGAGGTCGGCGTCGACGTGCTCCCAGTCGAACCACGAGATCTCGTTGTCCTGGCAGTACGCGTTGTTGTTCCCCCGCTGTGTGCGCCCGAGCTCGTCGCCGCCGAGCAGCATCGGAACCCCGCGGGACAGGAACAGCGTCATGAGCACCGCCCGCACGTCCCGGGCCCGCGCGGACTCCACCGCCGGGTCGTCGCTGGGGCCCTCGATTCCGTGGTTCCACGAGATGTTGTCGTTGGTCCCGTCCCGGTTGTCCTCCCCGTTCGCCTCGTTGTGCTTGGACGTGTAGGACACCAGGTCGCGCAGCGTGAAGCCGTCGTGGCAGGTCACGTAGTTGATCGAGGCGTGCGGACGCCGCCGCGTGGGGCCGTAGATGTCCGAGGACCCGGCGACGCGGGTGGCCAGCTCGGGGAGCATGCCGGGGCGCCCGGACCAGAACGCGCGGATCGTGTCCCGGTAGCGCCCGTTCCACTCGCTCCAGGTGTCCGGGAACGCCCCCACGCTGTAGCTGTCCCACTGCCCGACGTCCCACGGCTCGGCAATCAGCTTCACACGGCTGATCACGGGGTCCTGGTCGACGAGGGCGAAGAAGGACGACAGGCGTTGGAACCCGCCGTCCTCCCGGGCCAGCGCGGTGGCCAGGTCGAAGCGGAACCCATCGACGTGCATCTCGGTGACCCAGTACCGCAGGGAGTCCATGATCAGCCGCAGGCAGGTGTGGTCGTCGACGTTGTAGGAGTTGCCGGTGCCCGTGGTGTCCAGGTACCGCGTCGGGTCGACCGGGTCCACCCGGTAGTAGGCGTGGTTGTCGATCCCACGGAAGCACAGGGTCGGGCCGAACTGGTCGCCCTCGGCCGTGTGGTTGTAGACCACGTCGAGGATCACCTCGATCCCCGCGGCGTGCAGGGCCAGGACCATCTGCTGGAACTCGCGCACCTGGCCACCGACCCACCCCGCCTGGAAGGCCGCCGAGTACTCCTCGAGGGGGGCGAAGAAGCCGATCGTGTTGTAGCCCCAGTAGTTGGACAACCCCGAGCGCGCCTGCGCGCTGGCGGTGATGAACTCGTGGACGGGCAGCAGCTCCACGGCCGTCACACCGAGCGACGTCAGGTGCGCCACGGCCGCCGGATGGGCCAGTCCCGCGTAGGTCCCGCGCAGTTCCGGGGGCACATCCGGGTGGGTGGCCGTGAACCCCTTGACGTGCACCTCGTAGATGACGGAGTCCGCGTAGGTGATCCGCGGAGCGACGTCCCCGGCCCAGTCGAAGGTCGGGTCCACGACCAGGGACTTGGGCATGTGGGCCGCGGAGTCCAGCCCGGAGATCCTGTCGGGGGCGTTCCAGTCGTAGTCGAAGACCTCGGGGCCCCAGCGGATCTCGCCGTCGAAGGCCCGGGCGTAGGGGTCCAGGAGCAGCTTCGCGGGGTTGCACCGCAGTCCCCGGCTGCGGTCATAGGTGCCGTGCACCCGATACCCGTACCGCTGCCCGACGCCGACTCCCGGCAGGTAGCCGTGCCAGACGCCGCTGTCGTACTCGCGCAGCGTCACCTGCTCCTCGTGGCCCGACTCGTCGAACAGGCACAGGACGACCCTCTGCGCCGCCTCGGACGCCAGGGCGAAGTTGGTCCCCTCGGCATCCGGGGTCGACCCGAGGGGGACGTGGCTTCCGGGCCAGACGCGGCGCTGCATGCTCGCAGGCTCCCACCGCCTGGGCCCGGGCGACAGGGCCGAACGGCACTCAGGGGACGACGACGACCTCCTGCGAGGCCACGACGTCGCCGTCAGCGGCCCGGATCAGCAGGTCAGAGTCCGGGTCGGCCGAGCGCTTGAGCATCACGGTCGCGATGGGGCCGAGCTCGTGGTGCTGGGCCGCCGTCCCGACCCAGCCGACGACCCGGTCCCCGACCAGGACCTCGTCACCGTGCGCCGGCAGGACACCCTCGGACCCGTCGATGTGGGCCAGGGCCAGCCGCCGGGGGGGCTTGCCCAGGTTGTGCACCCGGGCAACGGCCTCCTGTCCGCGGTAGCAGCCCTTGGCCAGGTGCACCCCCGCCCCGATCCAGCCCACCTCGTGGGGCAGCGTGCGATGGTCGGTCTCGAAGCCCATCCGGGGCACGGCCGCGGCAACCCGCAGCGCCTCGCGCGCCCACGTCCCAGCCGGGCGGCCGGCCGCGAGTCGGGCGACCGCCGCCTCGCGGGACAGCAGGACCTCGCGACCCGGGAACCCGGCCGGGCGGGTGGGTGCGTACCTGCGTGGCATCGCCGCCGCGGTCGCTGCCGGATGCCGTGGGCTCCCCGCCGACCCAGTAGTCACCGGGGACCACCCAGGTCGGATCGCCGGACGGGTCGGGCTCCGGGGTCGGCTCCCAGACCACCGCGAGGTCCGGACGCGCCGCAACCTCGACGCGCAGCATGAAGCGCATGGAGTCCAGGTAGGCGCCCAGCGCTGCTCCCGTCCCCGGCTCCACGCTGAGCAGGACGGTCTCGCCGGTCTCGACCAGGTGCAGCTCGTGCTCGACATGTCCGTGGGGGCTGAGGATCAGCACCAGCCGGGACTGCCCCGGCGTCAGGCCGAGCAGGTGCGCGGTCGTGAGGCTGTGCAGCCAGCTGAGCCGGTCGACGCCGGACACCTCGAGGACGTCGCGATTGCCGAGGTCGACGATCCCGATGCCGGCCGCCAGGTCCCGCTGCTCGGCCAGTGGATCACCGTAGTGCCAGGGGACCGACTCGTCGACCGTTCCGGGTGGGGCAGGGATGGCGCGCAGGGTGCTCACGGCTGGGTCAACGTCACAGGGGCCCCCGGGCTTCCCGGAAGCCGCCCTCCCTCGGACTCGACGCAGGCCCGGCAGAGCCCGTGGACGGCCAGGTGCGACATGTCGACGGCGAACCCGGCCGAGGCCTGCAGCTCGTGCCGCCAGGGATGCGGCCACCGAGATGTGCTGCTGGCCGATGGCACCGCACCCGGTGCAGACCAGGTGCACGTGCGGCTCCTCATCGACCGAGTGGTAGGTCGGCGAGCCGTGGTGCAGGTGCGCGTGGGTCACCAGCCCGGCCTCATCGAGGGCCTCGAGCGTGCGGTAGATGGTCGACAGGCTGACGTCGGGCATGGTGCGCTGGACCTCGGCCGCAAGCTCGTCCACGGTGGCGTGCCGGGCCTCGAAGAGCGCCTGCAGGACGGCGCGGCGCTGGGCCGTGCTGCGCAGGCCCACGGAGCGCAGCCGGGCATCCCAGTCCGGGCGCGCGTCGTCCATGACTACGCAGGGGTCGCGTCGGGGACCGGCTCGAGCGCGATCGCGAGGTGGTTGCTGATCGGGTGGCCCATCGCAGCCATGTCGTAGGTGCTCAGCAGCTTGCCGTCGACCAGGCCGTAGAGGCGGTGCCCGGCGGTGACCTCCTTGGCCGACTCGGTGCGCACCACAGCGTCGGTGGTCAGCTCGATGCGGGCGCCGATCACGCGCGCGTCGTGGATGCCGGTCACCTCGACGTGCCCGACCCAGACCTCGACGAAGCCCGTCGGATGGGCCAGCAGGAACTCGACGCCGTTGTCCGGACGGGGACGCCAGTACCCGGACTCGGTGGCCGATCGCCGGATGCGCACGTTGTTCTCATCGAGGATCCACGACACCGAGCGGTACTCGAGGAACGGCCGGCCGTCGCAGGCGAACTCCACGACCTGCTCGTAGCGGAAGGGCTCGACCGAGGGGTACCCACCCTCGCCGATCCCGCCCCAGCGGCCGATCAGCCATGACAGGTGGGCCAGCTCGACGGGGAGCGGCCCGCCGACGCTCAGGACTGGCCCCTGTAGAGCTTGTAGACCACGTAGCCCGCGAACCAGACGATCAGGATGCTGACCAGCACCAGCAGGGTCGTGAAGAAGATCTCGATGGCGTCCACAGCGGAAGTCTAGACCCGGGCCGTGCTCGTGACCGATGTCCGGGCGGCCTTGGCCGGGTCGGCCCGAGGTGCCCGTGCGACATTGGCCCGGGTGCCTCTGCGGCCTCTGGCCCGGGCAGCCTCGGGGTGCCAGGGCGGCCTTGGCCCCAGCAGCCTCGGGGTGCCAGTGTTGGCCCATGACTCGAACCCTGGTGGTCAAGTGCACGACGACCGATCCGGAGCCCTGCTCGCAGGCCTTCACGGTTGCGGCCACCGCCCTGGCGGCGGGCGCCGCGGTCTCGCTCTGGCTCACGGGGGACGCCACGCACCTTGCCCGACCCGGACAGGCGGAGGCGTTCGTCCTGCCCAAGGCCGCGCCGCTGGCCGAGCTGCGCGACGCGGTGCTCGCCGAGGGGACCCTGACGGTCTGCACCCAGTGCGCGGCACGGCGCAACCTCACGGCCGCTGACCTGCTCCCCGGAGTACGACTGGCAGGCGCGGCGACATTCGTCGACGAGATCCTGGCCGAGGGCGCCCAGGCCCTGGTCTACGGAGCCGGCTGACGACCCACAGGGCGCCGAGGCGACGCGGATGCCGAGGCGACCCTCGTGCTACCCCGGCCGCGATCTGCTCCCGATCCGACGATCTGCTCCCGATCGGATGGGAGCAGATCGGCACACCGGGAGCAGATCCGGGTGCCGCGTCGTTCAGGAGCGGCGCAGGCGCTGGGCGCGCAGGTAGATCTCGCAGCCGATGCAGAAGTCGAAGGCCGCGTTCAGGAACGCCGCCGCCAGGGCGAACCCGATCGCGCCGAGGGCCAGCCACTGCGCCCCGAGGGCGAACCCGAGCAGCCCGACCAGGCTGAACGTCAGGCCGCAGGCCTGGGCGAACCTCGAGGATGCCGGATCCTCCAGGTAGTCCGGCGCGCCGATCCGCGGGCGGACGAGGGTCCGGAACAGGATCCCGTAGGGCCGACGCTCGGGGCGGCGGGAGAACGCACCGACCGCGAACACCACCGCCTGGAGGGCGAGCAGCACGGGCGAGGCGAGCACCAGGGCGGCCGAGAGCACGACCGTGGTGATCACCGCGGCGAACCGCGGGCCGCGCGGGTCGATGCCCGCCGAGCAGTCGGTGGCGGTTTCGAGCGTGGACGGGGACAGCACGGTCATGGGGTTCTCCGGGGGTCTGTGGATGCGCGGAACTGGGTCGGGACGGGGTGACGACTCAGGGCATTCGACACAGGCAGGTGCCCATGCGGCAGTGGTCGATGACCCGCCGCTTGGTGAGGAGCACCCGATACATGAGGCAAGGATACCCTGATGCGTCACTCCGTGGGCGACCATTCCGCATCGTGAGACGCGCACGATGCAGGGGCCGCCCCTCGCCACCCCTCAGCTGCGCCCTCGCCACCCTTCGGCTGCGCCCCCCATGATCCATTCGGGTTCCGAGGGCTAGAAGGTCCTGAACCTGCATGGATCACCGGGCGGGACGTCGGCGCGGGACGTCGGCCGCGCGCCGACGTCGGCGCGGGACGTCGGCGCAGGACGTCGGCGCAGGATCCAGTCGGGGCGGGACGTCGGGGCGGGAGGCCGCCCGGGATCCCCGCCGGAGGTTGGCCCGCGGGGCTGAGCCGCGCACGGAGTCGTGACAGGCTGGCGGTATGGCGACCCCCACGAAGCGCACGCCCGGCACCGAGACCGACGAGGCCCACCTGCGGCTGGCAGTCCTGATCGACGCCGACAACGCCCAGGCAACCGTGATCGAGGCGCTGCTGGCCGAGGTGGCGCGCTTCGGCGACGCGACTGTCCGGCGCATCTACGGGGACTTCACCGCCCCGACCAGTGCGTCGTGGAAGAAGGTCCTGCAGCGCAACGCGATCAAGCCCGTCCAGCAGTTCGCGTACTCCACGGGCAAGAACTCCACGGACAGCACCCTGATCATCGACGCCATGGACCTGCTCTACACGGGCAACTTCGACGGGTTCGCCCTGGTCACCAGCGACAGCGACTTCACCGGGCTGGCCATGCGCCTGCGCGAGGAGGGGCTGATGGTCTTCGGGTTCGGCGAGAAGAAGACCCCTGAGGCGTTCCGCAACGCCTGCCACCGGTTCGTCTTCGTCGAGGTGCTGCGCAACAGCGCCGGAGCAACCGAGCCGGAGCCCGCGGAGCCGGCCACTACCGGGGCGCCCCCCGCGCAGCCGCAGGAGACCGAGCCGACCGCCCGGCCCAAGCTGCCCAAGAAGTTCGTGCTGAGCGCCCTGGAGCAGTCCGTCGACGATGAGGGCTGGGCGCACCTCGGCACGTTCGGCAACTACCTGAACAAGCTGCAGCCCGACTTCGACCCGCGGCTGTACGGCTACAAGAAGCTCTCGGACCTCGTGCGCGACCGGACGGACCTGTTCATCACCGAGGAACGCCGCTCGTCCGGGTCCAACCAGAGGGTCCTGTACCTGCGGGCACGCTGAGCAGTTCACCGCCCGTGCCCCGTCATGGCGCGCCGCGGGCGGCCGGGGTGCTAGCAATGGGCCATGACCGCAGCCGATGACCCCACGCCCCTGGACATCGACGACCTGACGGTCGACGCGCTGCCCGACGTGGCACGACGCGGACGTCCGATCTCCCTCTCGCCGGACACCCTCGAGCGGGTCGCAGCCGGGCGCCGGCACATCGAGGACCTGGCCGGCCGACCGGAGCCGACCTACGGGGTCTCCACCGGCTTCGGCGCCCTGGCCACGGTGGCGATCCCGCCCGAGCGGCGCGCCGCCCTGCAGGTGAGCCTGACCCGCTCGCACGCGGCCGGGATCGGCGCCCTCGTGGAGCCCGCCACCGTGCGCGCGATGATGGCGCTGCGCCTGCACACCCTGAGCACCGGCCGCACCGGCGTGCGCCCGGAGGTCGTCCTGGCGCTGACGGGGCTGCTCAATGCCGGGATCATCCCGGCGGTCCACGAGTTCGGGTCGCTCGGCTGCAGCGGTGACCTCTCCCCGCTCTCGCACGTGGCGATCGTCCTGCAGGGCGAGGGGCAGGTCCTCAGCCCCGACGGCGCGACCCGCCCGGCGGCGCAGGCGCTGGCCGAGGCCGGGCTCACCCCGGTGGTGCTGGCCGAGAAGGAGGGGCTGGCCCTCATCAACGGCACGGACGGGATGCTCGGGATGCTCGCCCTGGCACTGGCCGACCTCGACGACCTCGTCCGGATCGCCGACATCACGACCGCCATGAGCGTGGAGGCCCTGCTGGGCACGGACCGCGCGTACGCCGCCGACCTCGTGGCCATGCGCCCGCACCCGGGGCAGGCGGCCTCGGCGGCGAACCTGCGCCGGCTGCTCGAGGGATCCGCCGATCGTGGCCAGCCACCGCCACGACACGACCCACCTGGTCCAGGACGCCTACTCGATGCGCTGCGCGCCGCAGGTGGCCGGCTCGGCGCGCGACACCATGGCGCACGCGCGCGGGGTCGCCGAGCGCGAGCTGGACTCGATCATCGACAACCCGGTCATCACCGTCGACGGCCGCGTGGAGTCCAACGGCAACTTCCACGGAGCCCCGGTGGCCCACGTCCTGGACTTCCTGGCGATCCCCGTGGCCGACGTGGCCTCGATCAGCGAGCGGCGCACCGACCGCCTGCTGGACCGCTCGCGCAACCAGGGCCTGCCGGCGTTCCTGGCCCACGAGGTCGGGGTGGACTCCGGCTACATGATCGCCCAGTACACGGCCGCGGGGATCGTCTCCGAGCTCAAGCGCCTGGCGGCGCCGGCCAGCGTGGACTCGATCCCCAGCTCGGCGATGCAGGAGGACCACGTCTCGATGGGATGGGCGGCCGGGCGCAAGCTCACCGCCGCTGTGCGCGGGCTGCGCCAGGTCCTGGCCATCGAGCTCATCGTGGCCGGGCGCGGCCTGGACCTGCGTGCCCCCCTGACCCCCGCGGCGGGCACCGCTGCCGCCCTGGCCGCGCTGCGCACCGTCGTGGCGGGACCCGGACCCGACCGGATCGTCTCCGACGAGATCCACGCCGCCGAGGCCCTGCTGGCCTCAGGCGCACTGCTCGACGCGGTGACCGCGGCGATCGGGACCCTGGACTGAGCACCGAGAAGGAGATGACCATGGCACACGACCTCGGCACGCCGGTCCCCGTCCGCGCACCCCGCGGCACCACCCGCACCGCCCTCGGCTGGCCGCAGGAGGCCGCGCTGCGGATGCTGCAGAACAACCTCGACCCCGAGGTGGCCGAGCATCCCGATTCGCTGGTGGTCTACGGCGGGACCGGACGTGCGGCCCGCGACTGGCCCAGCTTCCACGCGCTGGTCCGCACGCTGACGACGCTGCGCGACGACGAGACGATGCTGGTCCAGTCGGGCAAGCCCGTCGGGGTGATGCGGACCCACGAGTGGGCCCCGCGCGTGCTCATCGCCAACTCCAACCTCGTCGGGGACTGGGCGACGTGGCCGGAGTTCCGCCGCCTCGAATCCCTGGGCCTGACGATGTACGGCCAGATGACCGCCGGGTCCTGGATCTACATCGGCACCCAGGGCATCGTCCAGGGCACCTACGAGACGTTCGCGGCGGTCGCGGCCAAGCGCTTCGGGGGCACGCTGGCCGGCACGCTCACCCTGACCGCCGGCTGCGGCGGCATGGGCGGGGCGCAGCCGCTGGCGGTCACGATGAACGAGGGCGCCTGCCTGATCGTCGACGTGGACGCCACCCGGCTGGCCCGGCGGGTCGAGCACCGCTACCTCGACGAGTGGACCGACGACCTCGACGTCGCCGTCGAGAAGGCCCTGGCTGCGAAGGCCGAGCGGCGCGGGCACAGCGTGGGCGTGGTCGGCAACGCGGCCGAGGTCCTCCCGGAGCTGCTGCGCCGCGGTGTGCGCCGTCGACATCGTCACCGACCAGACCTCCGCCCACGACCCGCTGGCCTACTGCCCGATCGGGGTCAGCGTCGAGGAGTGGCACGACCTGGCGGCCGTCGATCCGGTGGCCTTCACCACCCGCGCGCGCGAGTCGATGGCCACGCACGTCGAGGCGATGGTCGGGTTCATGGACGCCGGCGCCGAGGTGTTCGACTACGGCAACTCGATCCGCGGGGAGGCCGAGCTGGCCGGCTACACCCGGGCCTTCGACTTCCCCGGGTTCGTGCCGGCCTACATCCGCCCGCTGTTCTGCGAGGGCAGGGGCCCGTTCCGCTGGGTCGCCCTCTCCGGGGACCCGGCGCGACATCACCACCACCGACGCCGCGGTCCTCAACCTGTTCCCCGACAACGAGCCGCTGGAGCGCTGGATCCGCGCGGCCGGGCAGCGGATCGCCCACCAGGGCCTGCCGGCGCGGATCTGCTGGCTGGGCCAGGGCGAGCGCGCCGAGGCCGGCCTGATGTTCAACGACCTGGTGGCCACCGGCGCGGTGAGCGCCCCGATCGTGATCGGCCGCGACCACCTCGACACCGGCTCGGTGGCCTCGCCCTACCGCGAGACCGAGGCGATGCTCGACGGCTCGGACGCCATCGCCGACTGGCCGCTGCTCAACGCCCTGGTCAACACCGCCTCGGGCGCCTCGTGGGTCTCCATCCACCACGGTGGCGGCGTGGGGATCGGCCGCTCGATCCACGCCGGCCAGGTGTCGGTCGCCGACGGCACGCCGCTGGCCGCCCAGAAGCTCGAGCGGGTCCTCACCAACGACCCCGCCATGGGCGTGATCCGCCATGTGGACTCCGGGTACGACATCGCCGCGCGCGTGGCCGCCGAGAAGGGCCTGCGGATCCCGATGCAGGAGGGCGGCGCCACGTGACCACGACGCTGCTCGACCGGATCGGGATGCTCGTCACGAACGATCCGCACGGCCACGCCCCGAGCACCGGGCGCGACGAGTGGGCGCTGGGAATCCTCACGGACGCAGCGCTCGTCCTCGAGGACCGCCGGGTCGCGTGGATCGGCCCGGCGCGGGGCGCGCCCGCGGCTGACGAGCGCCACGACTGCGCCGGCGCCGCGGTCATCCCGGGCTTCGTGGACTCGCACGCGCACCTGGTCTTCGCCGGCGACCGGTCCGCGGAGTTCGCCGCCCGCATGGCCGGGCGAGGCCTACTCCGCCGGTGGCATCCGCTCGACCGTCGCTGCCACGCGCGCGGCCACCGACGAGCAGCTGCGCGCCGGTGTGGCCGGCCTCGTCGGCGAGCTCGTGCGCTCGGGGACGACCACGTTCGAGATCAAGTCCGGGTACGGGCTCACCGTCGCCGACGAGGCGCGGGCGTGCCGGATCGCCGCGGAGTTCACCGACGAGGTCACCTTCCTCGGGGCGCACGTGGTGCCCGAGGAGTTCCGCGACGACCGCGCCGGCTACCTCGACCTCGTCACCGGTCCGATGCTCGACGCCTGCGCGCCGCCCGCCCGCTGGATCGACGTGTTCTGCGAGCGCGGCGCCTTCGACGCCGAGGAGGCACGCGCTGTCCTCGAGGCGGGCGCCCGCGCCGGGCTCGGCCCCCGGGTGCACGCCAACCAGCTGGGCCCCGGGCCCGGGGTCGCGCTGGCCGTCGAGCTGGGCGCGGCGTCGGCCGACCACTGCACGCACCTGAGCGACGCCGACGTCGAGGCGCTCGCCGGCTCCGGCACCGTCGCCACGCTGCTGCCGGGCGCCGAGTTCAGCACCCGCTCGCCCTACCCGGACGCCCGCCGGCTCCTGGACGCCGGCGTGTCGGTCGCGCTGGCCACCGACTGCAACCCCGGGACCTCGTTCACCACATCGATGCCGTTGTGCATCGCGCTGGCCGTCCGCGAGATGCGGATGACGGTCGCCGAGGCCCTGTCGGGCGGCGACCCGCGGCGGCGCCCGCGCCCTGCGCCGCGACGAACTCGGCCGGATCGCCGTCGGTGGGCCGGCGGACCTCGTCGTCCTCGCTGCCCCCAGCTACGTGCACCTGGCCTACCGTCCGGGCGTGGACCTGATCGCGGGGGTGTGGCGCGCCGGGCAGCGCGTGCCCGGTGGGCCAACGGGCCCAGCGCCCGCCGCAGGGTGGAGCATCCATGGCTGACGACCCGAGCTGGCCGCGCGCCTCGGCGTGGATCCAGGCCTGCACCGACGAGCACGGGTGGCCGAGCCATCGCTCCCCCCGGCCGGTCCAGATGGCCCTGCTGGGGGTGCCGGCGCACGCGACCTCGATCTCGCCGACTCGCGCCGACACCACGCCGGCCGCCATCCGCGCCGCGCTCGCGCGGTACTCCACCTACGTACCCTCCGCGGATCTCGACCTTGGCGGACCTGATGCTCGTCGACCTCGGCGACCAGTCCGACCCGGACACCCCGGCCGGCGAGCGCGCGACCATCGAGGCCGTCCGGCTGTTCCCCACAGCCCCGGTGCTGGCCCTGGGCGGGGACAACTCGATCACGTTCGCGGTGGCCCACGGCGCCTGGGCCGACGGCCTGATCACCCTCGACGCCCACCACGACCTGCGCGACGGGCGCTCGAACGGCTCACCCGTGCGCCGGCTGGTCGAGTCCGGTCTCGAGGGGCGGCGCATCGTCCAGATCGGCATCAGCGACTTCGCCAACTCCGCCCTTCTACGCCGCTCGCGCCCGGGAGCTCGGGATCACCGTGATCAGCCGCGAGGAGCTCGAGCGCCGGCCGATGGCTGATGCCATGGCCGAGGCCCTGGAGATCGCTGGCGGCGGACCGTCGGCGCGCATCCATGTCGACCTCGATGTCGACGTGTGCGACCGAGCCGTGGCCCCGGCGTGCCCCGCGTCCGTGCCCGGCGGGATCAGTGCACGTGAGCTGCGCATGGCCGCGCGCGCCGCCGGCGCGGATCCGCGCGTGGTCAGCCTCGACATCGCCGAGGTGGACGCCAGCGCCGACGCCCCCGACGGCCGCACCGTCCGCCTGGCGGCCCTGTGCGTGCTGGAGATCGCCACCGGCGTCCTGCTTCGCGGGCGGGCGCCACTGGCGTCGCAGCCCACGTGAGGTCGCCGAAGTGATCTGGCTCGTCTCGCCCGTTGAGTCATCCGGTGAGGTGGTGCGGCAGTTCTGGGTCACAGTCGCCAGCGTGTTCGGGGTGTGCGGGTGATGGTCCAGGGTGCGTTGTGGTTGGCGGGCCAGGGGGTTCCGGGTGGTGCGCCGGGTTCGGGTGGGGGGACCGGGTCGTCGCCGGTCGTGGGGGTGATGGTCCACATGCCGAGGTCGACTTGGCGGTGATGTGCCCAGCACAACAGGGCCAGATTGGGCAGGTCGGTGTTCCCGCCGGCGGCCCAGTCCTGCACGTGGTGGGTTTGGCAGGCTTCGGCGGGGATCCCGCAGCCGGGGATGATGCACCCCGGTCCCGGGCCGCCAGGGCCCGGCGTTGGGCGGGGGTGGCGGTGCGGGCGGTGCGTCCCGACGGCCAGCGGGATCCGGGTCCCCAGCAGGGTCGTGGCCAGTGCGGCGATCCGCGCCGCCGCCGAGGCGACGTCCCCAGGATCAGGTCGCCCGCCCACGTCGGCCCGGCTCGGATCGCCGCTGGCCGTCGCCGCCGCCTGCCGAGGCGGGTCGCCCGGCGCGACGGCGCAGGAGTTCGGCGATCGGTGTCGGGGCAGTGCGCCCGAGTCGACACGATCGGGGTGACCAGCGCGTCGCACGCGGTGAACCGTTGCTCCGCGGCGGTCAGGGTGTGCCCGCGGGAGGTGGTCCACACCTGGTCGCCCAGGGTGGTGGACTCGAGGGTGACCGACACCGACACCGGCAACCCGCCGCGGGTGGGGATCGCCCCGGTGGCGTGGGCGGCGTTGACCAGGGCGACCAGCCCGTCCGCGCGGCGGGCGGACGCCGGGTACGTGGTCGGCCTCGGCAGCGCAACCGTTCGGCGAACGCGTCGATCGCGGCGATCACCGCCTCGCCCTCCAGGCGGGGCAGCACCCCGGCCAGGACCACCGAGTCCGCGGTCAGGGCGAACGACAGTGACCGGCCCTCGAACGCGCCGACCTCGTCGGGGTCCGGGGTCCGGGGGTGGGTGCAGCACCCGGATCACCCGGGCCACGAACTGGGCCACCGCCGCCGGGGACAGCTGCCCCCACCACGGGGCCAGCTCGGTGATCACCCCGGCCAGCTGCTCGACCTCGAGGTGGTCGGCGTGCCGGGCGAGGGCGTCCACATGCTCAGCTGGTGATCACCCCCGCCGCCCACGCCCCGCCCAACGACGGGTGCTCGGCGGCGAACGCCCCGGCACGGGCCAACCGCCGGGCACCCCGGCGGCCCACCCGCGGGCCAGCAGCATCGCCCCGTCCCCGACCAGCGGCAGGCTCCCCGACTGGCCGCGGCGTGCCATCCGGCGGGCCAACTCGTACTCCACGCCCGCGACGCGCCGAGCACAGCACCTCCACATCCGCGGTCGGGCGGTCCCCGGCCAGCAAGCCCCATCCCCGGCAGCTCCCCACCCGCCACGCAGCCGCCGCCGGCCACGCGTGCGCCACCTGCGGCGAGGCCACCTCCACCGCGAGCCGCCGCCCGCACCTCACCGACACCGGTGGTCCGCCTGCCCCCCGTACCCCATCCGCGCCCCCATCCCTGGCTCGAACACCTGTTCGAATCATACCAAAGGCGACCGACACCACCAAACGAGCGGCCGAACACTGTGGACGATCCCGGCTACCACAGTCGGCCCGGACACCGGCCTCCACAGCCGCCCCGAGCCATCAGCGCAGGGCCCGACCGCCTGCTGCAGTAGCGCGGCGGACCTCACGCCACCGGCAGGCCTCTCACCAGCGACAAGGTTCAGCTGCACGGTCGGCCGGTCGTGGTCCTGATCAGCCCGATGAGCTGGAGTCGCGGATGGCCATCGCGGCCATGTCGGCCAGCCTTGAGTGCTCGCAGCCCGAGGTCAGATGACCTCGCCGAGCGCGGCGATCACGTCGGCCTTGCGGGGGGCGCCCGTGGCACGGGTGCGGATCCGCCCGGTCGAGTCCAGCACGAGCACGGTGGGCGTGCGCGTGACGTCCAGCTGCCGGACGAGGTCCAGGTGCGACTCGGCGTCGACCTCGATGTGGACCACTCCGGGCACCATGGCAGCCACATCCCCGAGCACCACCTTGGTGGCCCGGCACGGCGCGCAGAAGGCCGACGAGAACTGCAGCAGGGTGGCCTGCTCGCCCAGTGGGTGGCCCAGGTCCGCCGCGCCCAGGACGTCGGCGGCGGGGATCACCGTGTGGTCGACGACCTCGACGGGATGCCCGTCGATGATCAGCGGCTCGGAGTCATCCGCGGACCCGACCACCACTGCCCCACCGCCGGTGCCGGGCATGGGCGGCTGCGCGGGTGCGGCCCCCACGGTGCGCATCCGGCCATCGGTGCGCTGCCGCCAGAGCCCGAACAGGGTGGCAGCAACCAGCACGATCAGGAGCACGTAGACGCCGGTCATGGCTGCTGCAACACCTCCGGGCCCTGTGGGGATTCCCATCCTGCCGTATCCTCATGCCCAGGGATTGCCCACATCGCGACGGATCGGAGTCCGCCCATGAGCAGGCTGCTGCTGATGACGGCCTCGTTGGGCCCCTCCGGGGACGTCCTTCCGGCCCTGGGGCTGCTCGCCCACCACGTGCGTGTCCTGCCGGCCGAGGCCAGCGCCCTGCTCAACGCCCCGAAGTCCGACGCGCTGCTCATCGACGGCCGCCGCGACCTCGCCCACATCCGGGCCCTGACCCGGCTGATCCGCCAGACGGGCGTCGAGTGCCCGGTCATCCTGATCACCACCGAGGGCGGCCTGGCCGCGGTCAACGCCGAATGGGGCATCGACGACGTCCTGCTCGACGCGGCCGGGCCGGCTGAGGTCGAGGCCCGCCTGCGGCTGGCCATCGGACGGATCGTCGTGGCCGACGAGGCCGACTCCGACGGCGAGATCCGCCTCGGCGACCTCGTGATCGACGAGAGCGCCTACAGCGCACGCATCCGCGGCCGCAGCCTCGACCTCACGTTCAAGGAGTTCGAGCTGCTCCGGTTCCTGGCCAGCCATGGCGGGCGCGTCTTCACCCGGGCCCAGCTGCTGCAGGAGGTCTGGGGCTACGACTACTTCGGCGGCACCCGCACCGTCGACGTCCACGTGCGCCGGCTGCGCGCCAAGCTGGGCCCCGAGCACGAGGGGCTCATCGGCACCGTCCGCAACGTGGGCTACCGGTTCGTGCCGCCGCGCCAGGACGAGGGCCTTGACGTCGCGACGGCCGCGACCCTGCGTGAACCCGTGCGGTGAGTGACCCCGACGCTCGAGTCCGGGTCACCTCGCGCCTGACCCACGAGGAGATCCGCGCCGCTCTCGAGCTTGCCGGATGAGTCCGCCCGCGTCGACGGCGCCTACCCCTTGAGTGAGCACGTCGTGCTGCACCTGCGCCATGGGGGCAGCGACTCCCTGCACGTGCTGGCCGAGGCCCAGGATGCGCCGGGCCTCCTCGGATACGCCCACCTCGACATCAGCGACGCGTCCGAGGGGCCGTCGGCCGAGCTGGCGGTGTGCCCCGCAGCCCGGCGCCGGGGCCTGGGCGGCATGCTGCTCGACGAGCTCGTCCACCAGGCCGAGGGCCACCCCGGGCGGCTGCGACTGTGGGCCCACGGCGCGGATGCCGCCGCGAACGAGCTGGCGGCCTCGCACGGGTTCCACCGCGTCCGCCGGCTCTGGCAGCTGCGCCGCTCCCTGTACGCGCCCCTGGATGCCGTCGAGATGCCCCCGGGGATCACCCTGCGCTCGTTCGACGCGCAGCGCGACGATCGCCGACTGGCTGGCCCTGAACGCCGCGGCGTTCACCGACCTGCCCGACCAGGGCGGCTGGACGCGCGCCGACCTCGAGCAGCGCATGGCCGAGCCCTGGTTCGATCCCGACGGGTTCCTCCTGGCCGAGGCCGCCGACGGTCGGCTGGTCGGGTTCCACTGGACCAAGGTGCACAGCCACGGCCACGGTCACCACCACCTCGACGACGCCACGCACAGCCACGCCGGCGAGGGGCGCGCGCTGCCCTCCGGGCACGCGCACGAACCGATCGGCGAGGTCTACGTGGTGGGGGTCGACCCGGGCATGCGCGGGCAGGGGCTGGGTCGCGCCTGACGCTGGCCGGGCTGCACCACCTGCGCCATCAGGGCCTGTCCGCCGCCCTGCTCTACGTCGACGCCGACAACGACGGCGGCGATCTCGCTGTACCGGGCGCTGGGGTTCGCTCCCTGGGACAGCGACATGCTGTTCCGTCGATAGACTCATCCGACACCGCACCGGGAGGAGGTTGTCGTGTCCGACACCGCGACCCAGCCACACGTGGACGATCCGACGGCGCAGCACGACGAGGCCCTCGTCGCCCCCGCCATCCTCCGGGCGGCCCGAACCCCTGCCCGCCGATCGCTTCGCCGATCGCGAGCTGTCCTGGCTGGCCTTCAACGAGCGCGTCCTCGAGCTCGCCGAGGACGACCTCCCTGCCCCTGCTCGAGCGGGCCAAGTTCCTGGCCATCTTCGCGTCGCAACCTCGACGAGTTCTTCATGGTCCGCGTCGCCGGGCTCAAGCGCCGCATCGACGCCGGGATCGCCGTCCGGGCGGCCAGCGGGCTCATGCCGCGCGAGCTGCTCGAGCTGATCCTGAACCGCACACGCCTGCTGATGGACAGGCACGCGGCCTGCTTCGGCGACTCGGTGCTGCCCGGCCTGCGCGCCGAGGGCATCCAGCTGCTGCGCTACGACCAGGCCTCCGACGCCGAGCGCGCCGCGCTCCAGCGGATCTTCGCCGACAAGGTGTTCCCGGTCCTGACCCCGCTGGCCGTCGACCCGGCGCACCCGTTCCCCTACATCTCCGGGCTGTCCCTCAACCTCGCCGTCGTCGTGCGCAACCCCGGCACCGGCACCGAGCTGTTCGCCCGCGTCAAGGTGCCGCCAGAGCCTGCCGCGCTTCCTGCAGGTCGGCCCCGAGCGGTTCGTGCCCCTCGAGGACGTCATCGCCGCGCACCTGCGGACCTCTTCCCCGGGATGGAGATCCTGCAGCAGCACTCCTTCCGGGTCACCCGCAACGAGGACGTCGAGGTCGAGGAGGACGACGCCGAGAACCTGCTCAAGGCGCTCGAGCGCGAGCTCATGCGCCGCCGGTTCGGCCCGCCCGTCCGGCTCGAGGTCGAGCACTCGATCGACCCGCACGTGCTCGAGCTGCTGGTCCGCGAGCTCGGCATCTCCGAGGAGGAGGTGTTCTCGCTCCCCGGGCCGCTGGACCTGACCGGCCTCTGGACGATCTACGGCCTGGACCGCGACGACCTCAAGGAGGCCAAGTTCCTGCCGAAGACCTGCCCGCAGCTCACCGACGTCGAGACGGCCGCGCCCCCGGACGTCCTCGAGGCGATGCGCGACCACGACGTGCTGCTGCACCACCCCTACGACTCCTTCTCCACCAGCGTCCAGCGCTTCCTCGAGCAGGCCGCCGCCGACCCCAAGGTCCTGGCGATCAAGCAGACGCTGTACCGCACGAGCGGGGACTCGCCGATCGTCGACGCCCTGATCGACGCCGCCCAGGCGGGCAAGCAGGTGCTGGCGCTCGTCGAGATCAAGGCCCGGTTCGACGAGCAGGCCAACATCGAGTGGGCGCGCAAGCTGGAGCGCCAGGGCGTGCACGTCGTCTACGGCCTCGTGGGCCTCAAGACGCACTGCAAGCTGAGCATGGTCGTGCGCGACGACGGCGAGCGGCTGCGCCGCTACGTGCCACATCGGCACCGGCAACTACCACCCGAAGACCGCGCGGCTGTACGAGGACATCGGCCTGCTCACGACCGACCCGGCCGTCGGCGAGGACGTCTCCAACCTGTTCAACGTGCTGTCCGGCTACTCGATGAACACCACGTACAACCGGCTGCTCGTGGCGCCCGCACTCGATCCGCACCGGCCTGGTCGAGCGGATCGAGCGGGAGATCGAGCACCATCGGGCCGGACGCCCGGCCCGGGTCCGCTTCAAGTGCAACTCGATCGTCGACGAGGGCATCATCGACGCCCTGTACCGGGCCTCGCAGGCCGGCGTCCCGGTCGACATCTGGGTGCGCGGCATCTGCGCGGTGCGCCCCGGCGTGCCGGGGCTGAGCGACAACATCCGGGTGCACTCGGTCCTCGGCCGGTTCCTCGAGCACAGCCGGGCCTACGAGTTCGCCAACGGCGGCGAGACCGGAGACCTGGATCGGCTCGGCGGACCTCATGCACCGCAACCTCGACCGGCGCGTCGAGGTCCTGGTGCGCCTCGGGGCCGAGCACGCCGCGCAGGTCTCGGCGCTGATCGACATGGGCTTCGACGATTCCACCAAGGCCTGGATCAGCGAACCGGACGGCAGCTGGACGCCGCACATCACAGACGCCGACGGCGAGCCCTGCCGCGACCTCCAGGAGCACCTGATCGAGGTCCGGGCCGCCCGACCCCGGCGCACGCCGGCGGGCTCATGACCTGTTCACCTTCGGGTGACATGCTGATCCCCTCGGCACTGACACGCACAACCGGAAGGCGGACGTGAGCGAGTCCCTCGACCACCGAGCGGGCAGTGGAGCGCAAGTTGCGCGTCCATGCCCTGTTCCGCATGCCCGACCTCGTCGGGCTGGTCCCCGGACTGGCCGGGAGCACCGTCGACACCGGGATCGCGCGGGTCGACCGACGGCCGGCAGTACAGGTCCGCGCCGTCTACCACGACACCGAGGACCTGCGCCTGATCCGGTGGGGCGTGACGCTGCGCCGCCGTGCCGGTGGGACGGACGAGGGCTGGCACCTCACCATGCCCGTCGAGGGGTCCGCCAGCCAGCGTCGACGACGAGATGCGCCTGCCGCTGGACGCCGGCGAGCCCGGTCAGGTGCCCGCCGGAGATGGCCGACGTCGTGACCGCCCTGGCACGCCGCAACCCCCTGCTGCCCGTGGCCACGCTGCACACCCAGCGCACGGCCCTGGTCCTCTTCGACGCTGACGACAGGCAGGTCGCCGAGCTCGTGGACGACGTCGTGTCGATCATGGACGGCGACGTCGTCGCCGGGCGATTCCGCGAGCTGCAGATCAGGTCCCTCGGGGCAGACGCCGGCGCGCTGGATCCGGTGATCGACCTGCTGCTGGCACACGGCGCGATGCCCGGCACCTCCTCGAACGCCGGCAGCGCACTGGGTCCGGCCGCGAAGGCCGCCCCGGACGTCGCCGAGCCCTCCCCGGTCGGCCCCGACGACCCCGCCGGTGACGCCGTCCACGCCCACCTGCTCACGCACGTGCGGCGCTTCCTGCGTGCAGGACATGCGGGTCCGGCGCGACCTGCCCGACTCCGTGCACCAGATGCGCGTGGCAGCCCGGCGGCTGCGCAGCGGCCTGCGGGTGTTCTCCCCGCTCGTCGACCCGGACTGGTCGCGCCACCTGCGCGACGAGCTCGGCTGGGCCGCCTCGGAGCTCGGGCCTGAGCCGTGACTCCGAGGTGCTGCTCGCCCGGCTCGATGCCCACGCCGACGAGCTCGGTGACGCGGACGCCGCGACGATCCATGCCCACGTCGACCCGTTGATGCAGGCCAAGGTCGAGGCCGGTCGCGCCGAGGCCCTGGCGGCGATGCGCTCCGAGCGCCACCTCGCCCTCCTCGACGCCCTCGTCGACGCGGCCGCCAACCCGCAGCTGACCGAGGCGGCGGCAGCACCGGCGCGCGAGGCCCTGCCGCCGCTGTTCGACAAGTCCTGGCGCAAGCTGGCCCGCGAGGTCAAGGCGCTGACCCTCGACGGCCCGGCGGACGAGTGGCACGAGACCCGGATCACCGCCAAGCGGGCGCGGTACGCCGCCGAGGCGCTCGTGCCCGTCTTCGGCGCCCCCGCCAAGGGCCTGGCCACCGCCCTGAGCAACGTGACCGAGCAGCTCGGCGAGCACCAGGACGCATCGATCGCCCAGGAGACCTGCCGGGAGCTCGCCGAGCACTTCGACGGTCCCACCGGGTTCTCCCTGGGACTGCTGCATGCCTACGAGGTGGAGTGCGAGCTGATTGCGCGCATCCGGATGAAGGAGCAGTGGCCGGCAGTCCGGGGCCAGCGCAAGCAGACGCGCCTGGGGTAGTGACATGTCGAGCGCATCGCATGACGTGATTCGCGCCGCAGGGGTCGTGCTGACCCGGGGCGTGGGCAAGGACCTCGAGGTGGCGGTGATCCACCGACGCCGCCGACGCGACTGGTCGCTGCCCAAGGGCAAGTTCGAGGACGGGGAGCATGCGATCGAGACCGCCGTCCGCGAGACCGTCGAGGAGACCGGCTTCACCCCGGTCCTCGACGTGCCCCTGCCCACCCAGCGCTACCGGGTCGACGGCATGCCCAAGACCGTCGAGTACTGGCGGGCGAGCGTGGTCCACGGCGAGTTCGCCGAGAACAAGGAGGTCGATCGGCTGCGCTGGCTGCACCCCAAGGAGGCCGCCGCGGTCATGACCTACCCCCGCGACGGCCAGCTGATCGCCCTGGCCACCCGAACCCCGCCCACGATCCCCTTCGTCCTGATCCGGCACACCAGCGCGGAGAAGCGCGTGGACTGGGCCCGGCGCACCGGGCGTGACCGTTCTGACCCGGCCCGGGGCCTGCTGGCCCATGGCGAGTGGGAGGCCACCCGGACTCATCCCCCTGCTTCAGGCGTTCGGGATCCGGCACCTGCACTCCTCGGCTGCCGAGCGCTGCCTGGCCACACTGCGTCCGGCCGCTGCCGCGCTCGGGGCCGGGATCCGGCTGGAGCCGACGATCAACGAGGACGACTTCCTCGCCGACCCGGGGCCCGGGGTCAGCCGCACGGTCGAGCTGTTCAACCAGCCGTGGCCGACCGTCCTGTGCTCCCACCGACCGGTGATCCCCGCCCAGCTCGACGCCCTGCGCTCAGCAGCCGGCGGCCCGAAGTTCCTGCATCGCGCGGCCCCGGGGAGCTTCTTCGTGTTCCACCGCACCTGGGTCAACCGCCCCACCGACGAGACGGTGCGCACGGTCGCCGCCGAGCAGCACGACCTGCCGCCGGCCCACGGCTGAGCCCCGGCCACGGACCGGGACGATCGATCAGCCGAAGCGGCCCGAGATGTAGTCCTCGGTGGCAGTCTCCTTGGGGTTGGAGAAGATGTCCGAGGTGGAGCCCATCTCGATGAGCCTGCCGGGCTGGCCGACCCCGGCCAGGTTGAAGAACGCGGTCTGGTCCGAGACCCGGCCGGCCTGCTGCATGTTGTGGGTGACGATGATGATCGTGTACTGCTCCTCGAGCTCCCGGATGAGGTCCTCGATGGCGAGCGTCGAGATCGGGTCCAGCGCCGAGCACGGCTCATCCATGAGCAGGACCTCCGGCTTGACCGCGATCGCGCGGGCGATGCACAGGCGCTGCTGCTGGCCACCCGAGAGCCCGGATCCCGGCTTCGCCAGGCGATCCTTGACCTCCTCCCAGAGGTTGGCTCCCCGCAGCGACTCCTCGACGACCGACTCCGCGTCGGACTTGCTCATCCGCTCGCCGGCCAGGCGCACCCCGGCCAGCACGTTCTCGGCGATCGACATGGTCGGGAAGGGGTTGGGCCGCTGGAACACCATGCCGATGGTCCGCCGGACGTTGACCGGGTCGACGCCCGCGCCGTAGATGTCCTCGGTGTCCAGCAGCACCGAGCCCTCGACACGGGCCTTGGGGATCACCTCGTGCATCCGGTTGATCGTGCGAAGGACCGTCGACTTGCCGCAGCCCGACGGACCGATGAACGCGGTGACCGAGTTGGGCTGGACCGTGAGGGACACCCCCTCCACGGCCTTGAAGTCGCCGTAGAAGATGTCGACGTCCTGCAGGGTGATGGACTTGCTCATGGTGGCTGGGTCATCCCTTCGGTGCGAAGCGGTTGGCGAGGAGCTTCGCGACGATGTAGAACAGCATGATCAGGGTGATCAGGACCAGTGCGCCCGCCCACGCCCGGTCCACGGACGCCTGCGTCCCGCTCGTGATCTGGTCCCAGATGAACGTCGGCAGTGCTGCCTGGGGTCCGGCGAAGGGGTTGTTGTTGTAGCTCTGGGTCAGGAAGGTCGTGAGCAGCAGGGGCGCCGTCTCGCCGGCCACGCGGGCCACCGCGAGCATGGCCCCGGTCACGATGCCGGCCAGCGAGGTGGGCAGCACGACCTTCAGCACGGTGCGCCACTTGGGCACGCCCAGCGCGTAGGACGCCTCGCGCAGGTCGTTCGGGACGATCCGCAGCATCTCCTCGGACGTGCGGATGATGACCGGCAGCATCAGGATCGCCAGGGCAAGGGCGGCGGCGAACCCGGAGCGCTCCAGGCCCAGGCCGAGCACGAACGCGGTGAAGATGAACAGGCCCGACACGATCGAGGGGATCCCGGTCATGACGTCGACGAAGAAGGAGATCGCCCGGGCCAGCCGACCCCGGCCGTACTCGACGAGGAAGATCGCGGCGAGGATCCCGACAGGCACGGCGAACGCCGCAGCGATGGCCACCTGCTCGAGCGTGCCCACGATCGCGTGGCCCGCCCCGCCGCCCGGGTTGCGCGGGCTGACGTTGCGCATGGAGTTGGTGAGGAAGCTCCAGCTCATCACCTTGAGGCCCTTGACCAGGACCGTGAACAGCACCGAGATCAGGGGAACGACGGCGATGACGAAGGTGGAGTACACCAGCGTCGTGGCCAACCGGTCGACTGCGTGGCGCCTGCCCTCGACCGCGAAGCTCCAGATGCTCTGGATGACGCACGAAGACCAGCGCGGCGACCAGGGTCGTGCCGAACCACCCAGCCAGGCCGGTGGACACGTTGAGGGCCATCGCCACGGCCACCGCCCCGGCGCCCACCGCGCCGGGCGCCCAGCGCGGCAGCGTGCCGCCGGTGAGCGAGTCGTGCCCGGCCGTGCGGGTCTCCACGGAGGTCGTCATGTCAGTTCGCCCCCGAGAACTCCGCGCGCCTGGCGATGATCCACCGGGCGATCATGTTGACGCTGAGGGTCAGGAAGAACAGCACGAGGCCGCTGGCGATGAGGGCGGACAGGCCGTTGGAGCCGGCCTCGTTCCACTTCAGCGCGATGTTGGCCGCGAAGGTGTTGCCGCCCGGCTCGGTCAGGTGGATGTTGACGGTGAAGGCAGCCGAGAGGATCAGCGCGACCGCGATCGTCTCGCCGAGTGCGCGGCCCAGGCCCAGCATCGCCGCCGAGATCATGCCCGGCTTGGCGAAGGGGAACACCGCCATCCGCACCATCTCCCAGCGGGTGGCCCCCAGGGCCAGCGCGGCCTCCTTGTGCCCGGGCGGGACCTGCAGGATCACCTCGCGGCTCACGGCCGCGACGGTGGGCAGGATCATGATGGCCAGCACCAGCGAGGCGATGAACAGGCTCTTGCCGTAGAGGTCGAGCGTGTTCTTGAACACGATCGTCCAGCCGAGGTAGTCGTTCATCCACCTCTGGACGCCCTCGCTGCTGGACATCAGGACCTGCAGGCCCCACAGGCCGAAGATGATCGACGGGACGGCCGCCAGCAGGTCGGTGACGAAGGCCAACGCCGACGCCAGGCGTCGGGGGGCGTACAGGACGATGAACAGGGCGATCCCGATCCCGACGGGAACCGCCAGCAGCATGGCGATCGATGCCGACACCAGGGTGCCGAAGAGCAGGGCGGCGATGCCGAACACCGGCGGGTTGCCATCCGGGTTCCACGACTGCTCGGTGAGGAAGTTGGCGCTGTTGTTGGTCAGCGACGGGATCGCGCGCCAGACCAGGAACACCGCGATGGCGGCCATGATGACCAGGACGGTGATGCCGGCGTACTTCGACAGGCCGCCGAACACGCGATCGCCCCGCCGCACGCTGGCTCCACTGATGGGTGAGGCGGCAGCGAGGGGCGGGGCGTCGGCCATGTCTCTTCTCGTCTCGTGTCGGGTCGAGCGTCAGGCTAGAGGATCCGAGCGGGGCACGGCGCTTGGGGCGCCCGCCCGCTCGGATCCTCCGGCGGGGTCAGGCCAGTGACTCGACCGAGGCCTGGACCTTCGTGAGCAGCTCGCCGGTGATCGGCACGTAGCCGATGCCCTCGAGGATGCCCTGGCCCTCGGCGCTGGCCGTGTACTGCAGGAACGGCTTCACGACCGCCAGCTGCTCGGCCGGCAGGCCCTTCGAGCAGGTGATCTCGTAGGTGACCAGCACGATCGGGTAGGCGCCGGCCGTCCTTGATCGTCGGGTCGAGCTTCAGGGCGAGGTCCTCGCCCTCACCGACGATCGTCGCCGCCTCGATGCTCTTCGCGGCGTTGGCCGAGGTCGCCTCGACCGCTCCGCCGCCGTTGTCGACCTGAGCGGCCTTCAGCGTGGTGCCGTCGACGAAGGACAGCTCGACGTAGCCGATCGAGTTGGGGGTCGAGGTCAGCGAGGAGGCGACGCCGTCGCTGCCCTTGGAGCCCTGGCCACCCGGAGCCGTCCAGGCCTTGCCGACCTCGTAGGTCCAGATGTCGGGGGCCGTCGCCGACAGGTAGCTGGTGAAGTTGGCGGTGGTGCCGGACTCGTCGCTGCGGTGGAACTGCGCGATCGGGGCGTCGGGCAGGGTCACGCCGGAGTTGAGGTCGGCGATCTTCGGGTCGTTCCACTTGGTGATGGTGCTGTTGAAGATCCCCGCGATGACCTCGGGGGTCAGGGTCAGCGTGTCGACGCCCTCGACGTTGTAGGCCACGGCGATCGCGCCGCCCACCATCGGGATGTTGATCGCCTTGCCCCCGGTGCAGCGGGCGTCAGCGCCGGTCTGCTCCTCGGGCTTGAGCGCCGAGTCGGAGCCCGCGAAGGAGGTCTGGTTGTTGATGAAGTCCTGGATGCCGGCACCCGACCCGTTGGCCTGGTAGTCGATCGTGACATCGGCGTTCTTGGTCTGGAAGGCGTTGACCCACTCGGCCATGGCGTTCTTCTGCGCCGAGGAGCCGGAGGCCTTGATGCTGCCGGAGATGCCGGAGCCGGAGGCCCCGGTGTCGCCGGTGTCGCTGGTGGAGCCGGAGTCACTGCAACCGGCAAGGGTGAGCGCGAGGGCCGCCGAGACGGCGGCGCTGGCGATGAGGCGGTTCTTCACCGTGGTGCTCCTGGAAGCTCGTTGTGTCAGGTGGACGGCTGTGACGTTAGAGCGACATCCCGAATGGCTGGGGGAGCGTCGATGAACGAACGATGAACTCATGCTGTGCGATTGGCGACGTGGCCACACATTCGCCTGTGATTTCGGACACACCCACCTCGCGTCCGCGGTCCGCGGCCACCTGCTTCGACGGGACGGACACGGCTCAGCGGGTCGGGAACCCTCCCGCGCGCGGCAGGTAGGCGGGCAGGTCGCGGCCCAGCAGGGACCCCAGCCACTGGCTGGTCGCGATGGCCCCGTCGAGGTCCACGCCCGTCTCGTACCCGCTGCGGTGCAGGGCGTAGACGAGGTCCTCGGTGGCGATGTTGCCCGTGGCGCGCGGGGCGAACGGGCAACCACCGATCCCGCCGAGGCTGGCGTCCAGGACGGTGACCCCGGCGTCGGCGGCCGCCAGGGCGTTGGCGTACCCGGTGTTGCGGGTGTTGTGGAAGTGCGCGCGCAGGCGCAGGTCGCCGATGAGCTCGCGCACGGCGGCCACGCGGGTCGACACGTCCCTGGGCACCGCGACCCCGATCGTGTCGGCGATCGCGACCTCCGCGACCCCGGTGCCGGCAACCTGCTCGACGACCCGGCGGACCCGGTCCACCGGCACCTCGCCGGAGAACGGGCAGCCGAACGCCACCGACAGCGTCACGGTGGGCAGGATCCCGGCGGCCCTGGCCAAGGGCACGACCTCGGCGACGACGGCGATCGCCTGCTCGGAGCTCATCCCCTGGTTGGCCTGTGAGAACTCGTCGGTGACGCTCACCACGCAGTTGACCTCGTCGACGCCGGTCGCCGCCGCCCGGTGGAACCCCCGGGTGTTGAGCACCAGCCCGATCCACGACGCCGGGCCCTCGACCGCCGCCCGCACGCCGGCCACGACGGCCTCCCCGTCGGCCATCTGGGGGACCAGCTTCGGGTTGACGAACGAGGCGATCTCCGCCCGGCGCAGTCCGGCCGCGGCGCAGCGCGCGATGAGCTCGACCTTCTGCTCGGTGCTCAGCCGGGCGGAGTCGTTCTGCAGCCCGTCGCGCGCGCTGACCTCGACGATCTCGATGGCGCTCACGGCGTCAGACCAGCGCGTATCCGGCCTCGTCCACCGCGGCCGCCATCTGCTCACGGGTCGGGTCGGTGGCTGCGGCCACGGTCACGGCGCCGGTCTCGAGGTCGACCTCGACGGACTCGACGCCCTCGATGGCCGACACCTCCTCGGTGACTGCGCTTGACGCAGTGCCCGCACGTCATTCCGGTGACTGACCAGATGCTCGTCGACATGCCCCAAGGGTACTCGTTCAAGTCGGGCGCGTAATGTTCGGCCAACGGAGGTGGTGGGCCATGGGGAAGGACGGCAAGGGTGACAGCCCCTTGCACCTGGTCGAGAAGGGCAACTTCACGCAGGCACGCTGCGAGTGCGGGTGGAACGGTCCCGGCCGACGGTCCCGCAAGAAGGCCCGCGAGGACGCCGCCGCCCACCTCGAGGAGCGCTGCAAGGCGTTCAAGAAGAAGTAGCGCCACAGGCCGACCGGTCCCCCCCGTTCCGGTCCGCCACCGATCGATCCGCCATCGCGCGGCTCACCTCCGGATCGATCCGCCCTCCTGCCGACTCGCTCCGATCGTCCGTGCAGCGCCGGCACGGCGCGATGGCGGCCGGCGCCGGCCTGGCGCGACCCTCAGATCGTGATGCCCTTGCCGACGGCGACGATGCCCGCCTCGGACACCGTGAACCGCTCGCGGTCGGCGTCGAGGTGCACGCCCACCTGGGCCCCGTCGGGGACCACCACGTTCTTGTCCAGGATCGTGTTGCGCACGACCGCCCCGCGCCCGATGCGCACACCGGGCATCAGGACCGCGCCCTCCACGTAGGCGCCCTGCAGGACGCGGACGTCCTGGGACAGCACCGACGAGCGGACGTGCCCACCGGCGATGACCGAGCCGGCACCGATGATCGACTCGTGGGCGTTGCCACCCTCGACGAACTTCGCCGGCGGGGGCGATCCGAGCGACGACGTGATGATCGGCCACTCGCGGTTGTACAGGTTGAAGATCGGGTGGACGCTCACGAGGTCCATGTGCGCCTCGTGGTAGGCGTCGATCGAGCCCACGTCCTTCCAGTACCCGCGATCCCGGTCGGTCTGCCCGGGGATCTCGTTGGTGCCGAAGTCGTAGACGTGCGCCAGGCCCTGCGCGGTCAGCGCCGGGATGATGTTGCCGCCCATGTCGTGCACGGACGCATCGTCGGCGGCGTCGGCACGCAGGGTCTCGACCAGCCACTCGCGGGTGAAGATGTAGTTGCCCATCGAGATGAACGACTCGTCCGGCGAGCCGGGGACCGCCGGCGGGTCGGCGACCTTCTCGTGGAAGCCGGTGATCTTCGTGGAGTGCGCGTCCTGCTCGATGACGCCGAACTCGGAGGCCTCCGACCGGGGCTTGCGGATGCCGGCCACGGTCACCGCGGCACCGGTGTCGATGTGCTGCTCGAGCATCTGGCGGGGGTCCATCCGGTAGATGTTGTCCGCGCCGAAGACCAGCAGGTAGTCCGGGTCCTCGTCCTCGATCAGGTTCATGCTCTGGTAGATCGCGTCGGCCGAGCCGGTGTACCAGCGCGGGCCGAGCCGCTGCTGCGCCGGGACCGCGGTCACGTAGTCGCCGAGGATCGCGGGCATGGCCCAGGTCTGCGTGACGTGCCGGTCCAACGAGTGCGACTTGTACTGGGTGAGCACGGCGATCCGGGCGAACCCGGCGTTCACCAGGTTGCTCAGGACGAAGTCGATGAGCCGGTAGGAGCCCCCGAACGGGACAGCCGGCTTGGCGCGGTCGGCGGTCAGGGGCATCAGCCGCTTGCCCTCTCCGCCGGCGAGGACGATTCCGAGTACGCGAGGGTTTGGCATGGCAGCCACGGTAGTCACCAACCGGTGCGGAAGGCTAGGTGGGCGGAGGCCTCCGGGCAGCGCGCATCCTCACTCCCCCCGTCCTAGGCTGCCGTGCATGAGGATTGGATTGCTGACAAGGGAATGGCCCCCGGAGGCCTACGGCGGTGCCGGCGTTCACGTCGAGTACCTCGCGCGCGAGCTGCGCAAGCTCATCGACGTCGACGTCCAGTGCTGGGGCGCGCCCCGCACCGACGCCAACGCCCATCAGGTGCCCGAGACCCTGGCCGGGGCCAACGCCTCGCTGCAGACCATGGGGATCTCCCTGGCGATGGTGGCCGCGAGCGAGGGGGTGGACCTGCTGCACTCGCACACCTGGTACGCCAACTTCGCCGGTCATGCCGGCGGGATCTACCTGGACGTGCCGCACGTCATCTCGGCGCACTCCCTGGAGCCGAAGCGGCCGTGGAAGGCCGAGCAGCTCGGGGGCGGCTACCGGCTGTCGTCCTGGGTCGAGAAGACCGCCTACGAGGGTGCGGACCGGATCATCGCCGTCAGCCACGGCATGCGCGGCGACGTGCTGGAGTCCTACCCGAACGTCGACCCGGCGAAGGTCGACGTGGTCCACAACGGCATCGACACCGAGCTCTACCAGCCCGACCGGAACACCGACCTGATCGAGTCGGTGGGGATCGACCCGAGTCGTCCCTACGTGCTGTTCGTGGGCCGGATCACCCGCCAGAAGGGCATCGCGCACCTGCTCAAGGCCGCGGCGCAGATGGACCCGGACATCCCGCTGGTCCTCATCGCGTCATCCCCGGACACCCCCGAGCTCGGAGCGGAGGTGGAGGCCGGTGTGGCCGCACTGCGGGCCAGCAAGGGCGAGGCCAACATGCTCTGGGTCAACGAGCACCTGAGCCGGGCGCACCTGGTCCAGGCCCTGACGCACGCGGGCGTGTTCGCCTGCCCGTCGGTGTACGAGCCGCTGGGCATCGTGAACCTGGAGGCGATGGCGTGCGAGACGGCCGTCGTGGCCAGCGACGTCGGTGGCATCCCGGAGGTCGTCGTCGAGGGCGAGACCGGCCACCTCGTGCACTACGACGAGTCGGACCCTGTTGGCTTCGAGACGTCGGTGGCCGACGCGCTCACGAAGGTGATGTCCGACCCGGCGAGGGCTGCGGCCATGGGCGTCGCCGGACGCCAGCGCGCCGTCGACGAGTTCGGCTGGGACAAGATCGCGCGGATCACGGTGGACGTCTACCAGAAGGCCATCGACGGACGCGGATGACCCGACCCGGAGGACCGCATGCCTGAGTTCGACCCCCAGCGAGGGATCGACTTCCCGATAGCCAACGGCCAGCAGTCGTCGATGGGCACCGGGCGGGCCGTCTTCGCTGATGCGGCACGCGCCACCGACGCCGAGCTGGCCGAGCGGATCGAGGACACCGAGAACTGGCGCAAGGGGTACATGGCGCCGGCGCGTGACCTGGTCGTCTCCGGGCTCAGGGCCGGCGGGGGCTCCGTGGCCATGAGCCGTGACGGGCTGGACTCCCTCTACCGGCGGTTCACGTTCACCCGCGACGGGCAGGTCACGGACGTCGAGGAGGCCCTCGCCACCCACACCGAGCCGCGGTTCGCCACAGCTGAGGTGGTCGGCAAGGGCCGCGGGGTCTCGAACCTGGTGATCCCCTACCACGGGCGCAAGCTGGCGGGGCCGGACCTGCGCCACCAGCTCGACGTCTGGGTCGCCAACGGGATCGTGGAGCCGAGCTTCGCCCACGCCCTGGAGACCGTGATGGCCCACCCGGAGTGGCTGGACCTCACCGGCGTGGACTTCGCCGTGCTCGGTGCCGGGGCCGAGATGGGTCCGTTGGCCTGCCTGCTGGACTGGGGCGCCACCGTGTGGGCCGTCGACCTGCCGCGACCGGACCTGTGGCGACGGATCATCGCGGACGCCGAGGGCCGGGCCGGCAGGCTGCGGGTGCCGGTCCCGATCGATGGGCCGGACCGGACGCAGCTGGCGGGTTCGGCCCTCGCTGCGATCGCCGGTGCGGACCTGCTCACGCAGGCTCCGGAGGTCCGGACCTGGCTGGCAGGCATCGGCCGGCCGTTCACCCTGGGCAACTACGTCTACGCCGACGGCCCGCTGCACGTGCGGGTGTCGCTGGCCATCGACGCCATCAGCATGGACCTGGTCCGCGGCGGCCACGATGTCATGCTCGCCTGGCTGGCCACGCCGACCGATGTCTTCGCGGCGCCGATCGAGGCCGTCGAGGAGTCGCGGCGACGCTGGCGCTCGGCAGGGGTGTGGCGCTTCGCGCGCTCGCCGATGCGGCTGGTCGGGCAGTTCGACAAGAACTACCCGGACACCGTGTTCACCTCCACCGGTGTCGAGTACGGCATCTGCGACTGCCTCGTCGGCCAGCAGGGGCCCAACTACCTGCTCGCCAAGCGACTCCAGCGCTGGCGAGCCATGGCCGCACGCGAGGACGGCGTCCGGGTGTCACTGAACGTCGCCCCGAGCACCCGGACGAAGTCGGTGGTCAAGAACAAGGCCCTGGCCGCCGCCTACGCCGGCGCCGGTCGCTTCGGCCTGGAGATCTTCGAGCCGGACACGTCGAACGCCATCATGGCCGCCCTGCTCGTCCACGACCTGCGCAACCCGGCCTCCACGGCGAACCCGACGGTGCCCATCTCGCATCCGATGCAGCTGTTCGTCGACGGGGCCTGCCACGGCGGCCTCTGGCGCTCGGAGTACGCCGCCCGGTCGGTCCTGGGGATCGCAGCGGTCGCCGGGATGTTCGAGCGCAACGCCTGATCCCGAGCATCGACGCCCCGCTCACCGGGTTCGTGTGTCCCATCCCGCCGCCAGACCCGGGCCCAGGGGGTACTCCACGCCGCGAGTCAGGTCGCGCTCCTGTTCCTCCCCTGATCGGTGTAGATCTCGATACGGTCCTGACTGACCGTGTCCGCGGGACAGGCGGCCGACTTCGTGCCCGTCCCGGTGAGGAACCACTCGTGCGCGACCACCCCCCTGGAGAATGTCTGGCTGGCTCCGTTCTGGTACTGGATCGAGCCACCCGGCATGCGCTCCCCGACAGCGATGATCCTGTTGTCGCCGACCGCCTGGACCTTCAGGTCGAGCTCGGTGAGATGGGCTTCGCAGAGCCCGATGGGGGCCTCAACCTCCGTGTAGGTGGACTGGGACACCTGGACGCGCACCGGGTCGATGGACGTGACCTGTCCGGGCCAGCTCCACACAGCAGCGAGATGGTTCCTTGAAGGACTCCTCACAACCGACTTCGTGCTCTCGTGCCTGGGTGGGCCATCGACCTGGATCTCCACGTGGTTCACCGTCCTGCTGCCCGGAGGGCACATGCGCGCGTCCGACCGGTGGGTGCCCCGGACGTACCACGCTCGCACCACAGGTGAGATCTCGTCTTGCACGACACCCGACGGGGACATGGTCCAGGAGTCGGCGTCGATCCGCCGCCAACTGGACCCGAAGCCGTCGTCGTGGGTGACCACCACCGCCAGGACGTGCCCGGGCTCCGCCTGCCATCTCAGGGTGAACGTCGAGGTGTACAGGTCGCACAACTCGTTGTCGGTGGGTGTGAGCACGGTCTCGACGGATGCACTTGCAGTCAAGGCTTTGCGATCGAGGACGCGAACGGTGGTATCGGGTGCGTCCCAGGTCGAGCCGAGGTGCGAAGTGGCCTCCGGGCCTTCTGGGGGCGCCCCGAGGGCCGTGCTTCCAGCCATCGCCGGCGTGACCAGGAAGGTGGATCCCAGGATGACGCCAACGGCTGCAACGAGGAGACGATTCATGGAGATGACTTCCCGGTCTCCCGGGAACTAACCCCACGTCGCTCGAGTCCTGGGCGGGGGTTCGCAGGCGATCCGTCGACATGGGGCCAGAAGGGTTCTCCCCCTCCACGGGTGACCGGGTTCCGCAATGACTGGACGGGGTGTCCCCGCCAACTCCCGGGAACACCGCGAAGGGTCGGGACCTCAGCCCCTGTCCTGACACCCGGCGGCGCAATAGCGTGGGCTGTGCACGGAAAGGATGAACACCATGCCAGCACCTGACCCGACCGCCCCCGAGGTCAAGAAGCTCCTGCACGAGGGGTACAGCCTCCAGGAGTTGAAGGACGAACTCGTCCACCAGGTCCATCGCCTCGACGACCCCGCCGCCACGTGGACCGACGACGAGCGGCACATCATCAACACATGGATCACCGCAGTCCGCGGTGAGGTCGTGCGCCGCGAGGCCGGCGAGTAGGTCACGCAGCCTCCGCGGCCCCTGGTTCGGGGAGTCGTGTGCCTCGGTCCTCCTGCCAGTGGTCGGGGCGACGTGGTCCTTACCTGGACTTGACCTCCGCGACACCCACGGCAAACGCCGACCTCGATAGCGTGTTCGAGCGGGCCCCGCGCGTGCTGGTCCAACCCCAGCCCCGCGGGGCCGTCAACGTTCGCCCGCCGACCAGGAGCTGCGCGACGATGTGTACGGCCTTCGGGCCATGGGTCGACCGATTGGGGAGAAGTGTCCGGCGAATCGCGCGAACCCGGCTGGTACCCGGACCAGAACGATCCCGAGTTCAACCGCTACTGGAACGGTCGCGCGTGGACGGCCAGGCGCCACCCGGTAGGGGTCCCCCTTCCCTCGGTCGCCGAGGTGGACGCGCGCCCGACTGGCAACCCGCCCAGCGACGCGTCGCCACCGAAGAGGCGGGTGCCGATCTGGCTGTGGGTCATCGGCGGCCTCATGGTCGCGCGGTCCATCGTCGGGGTGGTCGCCGCCTTCGACGGTCCTGACGCCGGCTCCTCCACCGCCGTCACGTCCAATCCCACGTCCGCGAGCACGACCGCAGCCCGTCACCGTCAGGCTCCTGACCCTGCGCAGCGCGGCGTCACCTCGTTGAGCCCGCGCGCACCTGCAGGGCGCCCAGGGCCCTGGTGGGTGCGGACGTGCCCTCGAGGGATGCTCGGCCGACTGGCTACGCCGGCCCAGGCGGCTGGACCCACGTCTAGACTCGCAAGCCGAGCACACCCGGGAGGTGCCATGAGCACGGCAACCGCGACGGCCGACGCGCCCCAGCCCACGCCGGTGAGCCCCTGGGGCGGGTCGGATGAGGCCCGGCGCTCGGGCCTGCGCCGGATGAAGGCCGTGGCCATGGGGCTCTTCGTCCTGGCTGCCCTGATCTACGCCGTCACGATCGTGACCGTCGGGACGAGCCCGGACGGGTGGCTCGGCTACCTGCAGGCAGGGGCCGAGGCGGCGATGGTCGGCGCCCTGGCCGACTGGTTCGCGGTCACCGCGCTGTTCCGGCACCCCCTCGGCCTGCCCATCCCGCACACCGCGATCATCCCCACCCGCAAGGACCAGATGGGGGCGGCCCTCGGGGAGTTCGTGGGCACGCACTTCCTCGCCGACGACGTGGTGCGCGAGAAGGTCACGGGCGCCGAGGTCACCCGCCGGGGCGGCGAGTGGCTGGCCGATCCCGACCACGCCGCCCGGGTGGCCGGTGAGCTGGGCAGGGCCCTGCGCGGCCTGATCGCCGTGCTCGACGACGAGCAGATGCGCACCATGATCGAGCGGGTGATCGCCGAGCGCGTCGAGCGCACTGAGGTCTCGCCCGCCCTGGGCCACCTGCTCGGGCAGGTGGTCGACGACGGCGCGCACACCGGGATCGTCGACGTCCTGGCCGACCGGATGTACGCATGGGTGGTGGCCAACCGGCGCTCGATCATCGAGGTGGTCACCAAGCAGGCACCGACGTGGACGCCCAAGTTCGTCGACGGCGTGGTCGGCGACAAGATCCACCTCGAGCTGGTCCGCTTCCTGGCCGCTGTCCGCGACGACCCCCAGCACGACGTCCGGATCGCCATCGACCGGATGCTCGTGCAGTTCGCCGACGACATGCGCGCCAACCCCGGCACCCGGGAGCGGGTGGAACGGGCCAAGGTGGACATGTTCAACCACCCGGACGTGCAGCGCTCGGTCAGTCGCATCTGGGAGACCGCCCAGCGGGTGGTGCTGGAGGCCGCCGACGACCCGAGCAGCGAGCTGCGCGTCCGGGCCTCGGGCGCGCTGGCGCAGCTGGGGCAGACGCTGGCCACTGATCCGGACCTCCAGTCCAAGCTCGACAGCTGGATCACCGACACGATCGTCGGGCTCGTCTCGGACTACAAGGTGGAGCTGACCAGCGTGATCACCGACACGGTGCAGCGATGGGACGGGCCCGCGACGGCCGAGCGGATCGAGCTGGCGGTCGGCCGCGACCTGCAGTTCATCCGGATCAACGGCACCGTCGTCGGCGCCCTGGCCGGGCTGGCGATCCACGGCCTGACCCAGCTGGTCTGACCGTCCCAGGCGAACATCGGGGATCGTCAAGATGAACGCAGGATGAACAAGCCATCCTCATATCGCACCCAGGGTGACCTCCGGGTGAATCGAAGGCCAACGCGGGCCTAGCCTGTGCACAGCAGGCTGGGGCCTGCACGAATCGCGAATGAGGAGCCCCATGGACATGGTCCTGGTCGCAGTCGTCGGCGTCGTCCTCCTGGCGCTTCTGTTCGACTTCACCAACGGATTCCACGACGCCGCCAACTCGACCTCCACGGTCGTGGCCACACGCGCGATGAAGCCGCGCCATGCGGTGTACATGGCCGCGTTCTTCAACTTCGCCGCCCTCTTCGTGGTCGGCACGGCCGTGGCCAACACCGTGGCCAAGACCGTCCAGGTCGAGGAGCTCGGCCTGCAGTCCGGTGGCGTCCCCGTCGGGCTCGGTGTCGCGTTCGGCGCACTGCTCGGCGCGATCTTCTGGAACTACTTCACATGGTCGATCGGCATGCCGTCCTCGTCGAGCCACGCCCTCATCGGCGGCCTCATCGGCGCCGGGCTGTCGGCCGGTGGCACCGACGTCATCAAGTGGAGCAGCGTCGAGAAGACCGCGCTGGCGATCGTCCTCTCCCCCCTGGTCGCCTTCACGGTCGCGTTCGTGGCGATGTTCCTCGTCGGAGTGCTGCAGCGGCTGACGCACTGGCAGGACGACGCCAAGCCGTTCAAGTGGCTGCAGATCATCTCCTCCGCGGCCGTCTCGTTCGGCCACGGCGCCAACGACGCCCAGAAGACGATGGGCGTGATCGCCTTCGCCCTGGTCGCCGGGGGCTACCTCGGCGAGGACGCCGGGATCCCGCTGTGGGTCGAGCTCGGCGCCTACTCCATGATCGCGCTGGGCACCATGTGGGGCGGCTGGAAGATCATCGAGACGATGGGCCTGCGGATCACCAAGCTCAACGCCAACTCCGGCGTCGCGGCCAACATCGGCGCGGTCTCCGCCATCTTCGGCGCCACCGAGCTCGGCATCCCGATCTCCACCACCCAGGCTGCCGCGTCCTCGGTCATGGGTGCCGGCGCCGCGGCCGGCACCGGCCTCAACGGGCGCAAGATCGGCGAGATGGTGGTGGCCTGGATCTTCACGCTGCCCGCTGCCGCCATCGTCGGCTTCGTGGCGTTCAAGCTCACGACCTTCCCGGACCCCTGGGGCTGGGTCGCCAGCCTGACGGCCGTCGCCGTCCTGCTGATCTGGGCCGGCCGACTCATGATGCACGCGGAGAACGCCGACGACATCGAGGAGATGCTGCCCAGCGAGGAGGAGCTGCACCAGTACCACACCGTGCCGCACCCCGACCTGCACCCCTACGAGGGCCCGGCGCACGTGAACCACCACGAGCACGAGGGCCACGACCACCCCGAGGCCCCCAAGGACAGCCCGCTGCCCTGACCCGTCGAGGCGCGTCGCTGGGGCGGGCCACGTGGAGGCTGGCCCGCGCTGCCCGGTGCCCGGCCTGCCGTAGCGTGGTGCCATGCGCAGCGACATGTTCAGCAACACCGAGGCCGACCTCGGAGCCGGGCAGCTTCACCAAGCAGAACAAGAAGATGCTCAAGGTCCGCCTGTCGGGAACCAGCGGGTACTTCTATGCCAAGCAGGGCTCGATGGTGGCCTACCAGGGCACCGTGGACTTCGCCTACGAGGGCAGCGGCGGGATGGCCAAGTTCATGAAGAAGGCGTTGACCAGCGAGGGCATGGCCCTGATGAAGGTCAGCGGCGATGGTGACGTCTTCCTCGCCGACCAGGCGGACGAGGTGTTCCTGCTGCACCTGGAGGATGAGTCGGTGACCATCGGCGGCAACCACGTCCTGGCCTTCGAGAGCTCGCTGACGTGGGACATCAACAAGGTCGAGGGTGCCTCGATGATGAGCGGTGGGCTGTTCAACACCACCTTCACCGGGACCGGCACGCTGGCGATCACGGTGCACGGCACCCCGGTGGTGCTGAATGTGGACGTCCCGACGTTCGTGGACATGCAGGCCGCCGTCCTGTGGTCGACGTCCCTGACGTCCGGCGTGCGCAAGACCGCCAAGGCCAGCGCGATGATCGGTCGGGGATCCGGGGAGGCCTACCAGCTCTCGCTGTCCGGCCAGGGCTTCGTCGTCGTCCAGGCCTCCGAGGGCCACCCGATCCCCCGGGCCTGAGTCGTCACCGGCAGTCCAGTTCCAGCGCTCAGGGCGTGAACGTCAGGAAGCTGCTGTTCACCCCGAGGGTCGCTCGGATCGCCGTGTCCGAGGCCAGCGTGCACGTTCGCGAGGTCCCGACGATCTCCATCTGCGAGATCCGCCCTCCCCACGGGCCAGCGCCCTCCCGGGCCAGGACCCGGACCGCCGCGATGTCCCCCGCCCCCCGGCAGCGCGACCGGAGCTGCGCGACGGGGATGCTGTCGGTCCAGGCCAGGCGGGGGTTCTTCGCCGCCGTGGAGTCCCAGGGGTCGGCCTGCGGCACCATGTAGGGCAGCGGCGTGGCTGCCGTCGCCCCTCCGTTGGACGAGCTGAACTGGGTGAGCGCCGGCACGCCGCCCACCGTGACCTGCAGACCCGCGGTGTCGGTGATGGCGGCGTCGGTGTTGGGGTGCTCGCGGTTGCGCACCACCCGCCACGAGGAGTCGTACCAGACCGCACCCGGGTAGGCCTGGGAGCGGGTCGAGTCGTACACGTCGAAGGACTTGCCGCGTCCGCCCGAGGGCCTCGTGGGCGGCGTAGCTGCGGGCGGCGACGGCCTGGGCGCGCAGGGCCTCGACCGGCCAGGAGGGCGACACCTCGGCGGCGACCACCGGCCGCAGGTAGAGCTCCATCGGAAGGGTGTTCACCACCTGCAGCGAGCGGCTGCCCGTCCGGATGGCCGTCACGGTTCCGCGGTATCCCCGGCGGACCGACCCGTTCTGGGTCCCGACGAGGTCCTCCGGGACGGCGAACTCCAGCGTGGCCCCAGCCACCTTGTCGACTGTGCGCCAGCGTCCGCAGTACACAGCGAGGGTCATCCCCGATCCGGAGGCGCGGACCCGCCACCGGGAGGCCGGCGTTGCGCAGCCGCTGGGCGTGACCGGGCAGCTGGATGGGGTCCACGCCGGCCTGGGTCACCGTCAGGCCCGGGCGTGGCGCGCACCACCAGGTCACGGCCGGTGTCCGAGGCGAGCAGGACCCGGACCAGCGCGTCCGGCATGGGCGCCAGGACGGTCCCCGGGTAGTAGAAGGACAGGATCTGCGGGTGCAGCACCCCGGTGGCAGCGGCCTGGTACGCGCCCCACTGGCTCATCCCGCGCCCGTGGCCCCAGCCGGAGCCCTGCATCCGGAACACCCCGTCGGCTGGCACCGGGTACACCTCGGGCTCGGCGGCCGACACGGGCGCGCCGACGCCCAGGGCAGCCGCCGCGAGGCTGGCAGCCACGACCAGGACACCGGCCTTCGGCCGCAGGGCAGGGACGCGCATAGTGGCATCATCGACCACGAGGAGGGCGAACCCAAGCAATTGCGGCGTATCAGTGACGCTATCGCCCGGCTAATGCCGGGAGCGCGGGTCAGACGGACCCCCGGAACGCCGCCCCGCGGGCGTCAGTGGGCGCCTGCGTGCCCGGCTGCGGCACGCTCGGCCGGGTCGCCCCCGAGCTCGAGGAACCCGTCGGTGATCTCGAACACCCGGTCGGTGTACTCGACCATGCGCAGGTCGTGGGTGACCATGATCCCGGTCTTGCCACGGTCCTTGATCTCCCGGCGCAGCAGCTGCACCACCTGGCGCCCCATCGCGGTGTCCAGGGCCGCGGTCGGCTCGTCGACGAGGACCAGGTCGGGGTCGTTCATCAGGGCGCGGCCGATCGCCACGCGCTGGCGCTCGCCCCCGGAGAGCTTCTCCGGCACGTTGCCCGCACGAGCCGACAGGCCCAGCTCCTCGAGGAGCTGGTCCGCGCGCTGGCCAGCCGCCTTCCGGGCCGCGCGTCCCTTCTCCTTGCGCAGGCCGGCGACCCAGAGCAGGTTCTCGCGGGCGGTCAGGAACGGCACCAGGTTGGCGGACTGGAACACGAAGCCCACCCGCTCGGCGCGGAAGGTCGTCAGGGCCTTGGAGTCCAGGTCGCTGACGGCGACGTCACCGACCTGGATCATCCCGGACGTGGGCGTGAGCAGCCCGCCGATCATCGAGATGAGCGTGGTCTTGCCCGAGCCCGAGGGCCCCAGCAGCGAGACGAACTCCCCCTCACCGACCTGCATCGAGGCCTCGTGCACGGCAGTCACGGCGGTATGGCCCTCGCCGTAGGTCTTGGTGACCGCCTCGACCGTGAGGATGGGCGGCGCCGCGTCGGTGCCCCGTGCGACGGGCTGGTGCGTGGCGTCGGTGGTCACAGGGTGCCTCCTAGGGCTGTGGCCGGATCGATCCGGCTGATACGGCGAAGCGACAGTAGGGCGCCCACGACCCCGGCGGTCACGGTCAGGACAGCGGAGTAGACCAGGGTCTGGGGGCGGAAGAGGAACGGGATGTTGTCCGGGAGCAGCTGGCCGGCGAGCCAGGCCGCGGTGGCCCCGATGATGACGGCCGTGACCGTGGCCCCGATCGCCTGCAGGACGACTCCGCCTCCGAGCTTGCTGGTCGAGGCACCCAGCGCCTTGAGCGCGGCGAAGAGCTCCCGCTTCTCGAGGACGACGAGGGCGAAGAACAGCGCCACGACCAGGCCGGCCACCGCAAGGCTGGCGTAGATGATGGCGTTCAGGCTCGACTTCTGCTCCTTGGTGCCCGGGATCGACAGGTAGGTGTCCTCGGTGCTGGCCACCACGATCCCGGCCGGAGG
Source organism: uncultured Actinomycetes bacterium (assembly GCA_963812395.1). Taxonomy (GTDB): domain Bacteria; phylum Actinomycetota; class Actinomycetes; order S36-B12; family CAIYMF01; genus Prado023. The sequence continues at coordinate 113,860 of CAWEVG010000033.1, read as the reverse complement.
CGCCACCTGCTCGGCCGTCGCGCCGTCGGCCAGCGCGAGGCCGAACACGGAGGGCTCGACCGGCTGGCCGGCGAACTCGGGGCGCACCGCGGTGCGCATGTCGGCGTAGGACTCCAGGGACGTCCATGCCGTGGGCAGGCCCTGGTAGCCGGCGTCGCCGACGACTCCGACGACCGTCTCGGTCACCCCGCCCACCTCGAGGGTCGTGCCGAGTCCCAGCCCGGCGTCGGCCAGGGCCACATCGACTGCGACGCCCGAGGGGTCCTCAGGGCTGGGGAGGCGACCCTCGAGCACCGTCCCCGGGACGCCCGCGGGGTCCGCCTCGGGAACGAAGCCCATGACGACGAGGTCGGCCCCACCCGGGACGCTGGAGGTGGTCGTGATGAGCGCCCCGATCGCGGTGGCCTGCTCCACCGCCGTCGATGGCCTCGAGCTCGGACTCCGCCGCCAGGGGCAGGCGGGAGCGGACCAGCGAGCCCTCGGAGTCCGCGGCGAAGGCGTAGGCCTGGGCGGTGCTGGACCGGATCGCGCCGGTGCCCCCGAAGAACAGCCCGTCGCCGAGCGCGCCGAGGATCAGGACGAGGAACACGATGAGCGACAGGGCCGCCGTGATGGACGCGAAGCGACCCTTGGCGCGGCGGAACTCCGCGATGGCGAGGTTCATCGGGCACCCGCCGCAGTCGCCGGGTCGATCTTCGCGATGCGCCGCACCGAGAGCAGCCCCGCCCCCAGGGAGGCGAGCAGGACCGCGGCGACCACCCCGCCGGTGGTCATCGGGTCGATGTCGACGGGGAGCCCGGTCGACAGGCCCTGCAGTGCGCCCCACGCCAGCACGACCGCGATGGCCGAGGCGATCAGGATCACCGCCGTGATCTGCCCGGTGACCGACCCCGCCAGCGAGCGCGTGGAGGCCCCGGACGCCCGCAGCAACGTGAAGGTCCGCAGCTTCTGGACGGTGAGGATCAGGAAGAAGAAGCCCACGACGACCACTCCGATGACGTAGGTGATGCCGACGAGCAGGCCGAAGGTCTGGCTGACGGACTCGACCCCGGGGATGGCTGCGATGGCCGCGCTGCGATCCAGGGCCTGTGTCCCCTCGACCGCCTGCTGCACCTGGGCAGCCACCGCGACCGGATCGGCACCCTCGTCGACGGTGAAGACCACCGCGTTGATCGGCACGGCCTGCAGGCCCGGGTTGAGCTCCGTGAGCAGGGCCTCGTAGCCCGCGGTGGTCATCCACGCGGTGTCGGTGCCGAACTGCGTCCCGACCAGCGTCCCGGTGACGACGAGGTCGGTCTCGGAGCCGTTCACGCGGATGGTGTCGCCGAGCGCGACCTCCACCGTGCTGGCGTCGACGGCGACCTCCGTCGGCGACTGCGGGAAGCGCCCCTGGCGCAGGCCCTCGGGCTGGCTGGGGCTGCCGGGCGTCACCCCGATCAGCTGCAGCTCGTCGGGCTTGCCGGCGACGGTGGCGTTGGCGGAGAGGACCGCCAGCGGGCCGACCGCCGCGACGCCCTCGACGGCCGCCACCTGCTCGGTCACCGCGGGCTCCAGGCGGCTGGCCTGGATGTTGGCCCGCGCGGTCTCGGAGTACACCAGGCCGTCCGCGGGGAGGGACTCGATGGCACCGGTGAAGGACCGCAACAGGGCGCCGGAGAGGCTGGACAGGAAGACGATGAGGAAGACCAGGAGGGCCACGGCGGCCGTCAGCAGGCCGAAGCGCAGCTTCGCCCGCCTCATCTCGGTCAGGGCCAGGTTCACGTTCTCCAGTGTGCGCGACGAACCGGAGCAGTGTCAATTGAACCTATTCACAACTTGTGCAATGCCTGTGCTGTTGCCCCGAGTACCCGCCGAGCGAGCGAGACTCCGCTCACGTTCGGTGACGAATCGGGCGATTCAGGCGAGTCCGGGCGGCGCACCCTCGCGGCGAGCGCGTAGATTTGACCTCGTGGTATCGCCGTGGCTCGACGGGCTGACGTGGTGGCACGTCTATCCCCTGGGGTTCTCCGGCGCCGAGCCGGAGTCGGGTCAGGCCCACGGAGTCGTGCACCGGCTGCGGCACCTGTCCAACTGGCTGGACTACGCCCACGACCTGGGGTGCCACGGCCTGCAGCTCGGGCCGGTCTTCGCCTCGGAGACCCACGGCTACGACACGACCGACCACCTGCACATCGACCACCGCCTCGGCGACGAGCGGGACTTCGACGCCCTCGTGCGCGGATGCCACGACCGGGGGATGCGTGTCCTGCTCGACGGGGTGTTCAACCACGTCGGCTACGGGCATCCGATGTTCCAGGTGGCCCGGGCGGCCGGGCCCGACCCGCAGGGAGCCGGGGCCCAGGCTGCCCGGTGGTTCGACCTGCGGTGGCCGGAGCCCGACGGCGAGCCCGAGTACGACGTGTTCGAGGGCCACGGGAACCTCGTGACCCTGAACCACCAGGAGCCGGCGGTCATCAACTACGTGGTCCACGTGATGGACCACTGGCTCACGCGCGGGGCCGATGGCTGGCGGCTCGATGCGGCCTACGCCGTTGCTCCGGAATTCTGGCGCGAGGTCCTGTCACGGGTGCGCGCGCTGCACCCCGACGCCTGGTTCGTCGGCGAGTACATCCACGGCGAGCCGCCCCAGATCCTGGACGAGACGACTCTCGACTCGGTGACGGCCTACGGCCTGTGGCGCCCGCTGTGGCGCTCGCTGAACGAGGGCAACTACTTCGACCTCACCTGGCAGATCGAGCGCCTGGCCGAGTACGCCAGCGAGCACCCGCCCCTGACCTTCGTCGGCAACCACGACACGACGCGCATCGCCAGCAACCTGGAGGACCAGCGCCACTTCGGCCACGCGATCGCGGCCCTGTTCACGCTGCCCGGATCCCCGTCGATCTACTACGGCGACGAGCAGGCCTTCCGCGGCATCAAGGAGGACAGGTTCGGCGGCGACGAAGCCGTGCGGCCGATGTTCCCGGACCGCCCCGACGGCCTGGCCCCGTGGGGATGGCCGATCCACCACCTGCACCGCCAGCTGATCGAGATGCGCACGCGGCACCCGTGGATGACCCGCTCCCAGGCGACCATCGCGCACGTGACCAACACGTCGTTGGCGCTGCAGGTCACCCCGCCGGTCGGGCATGGCCGCCGCATCACCACGCTGCTGAACATCGCCGACGAGCCGGCGAGCTTCCCGGTCGAGCTGCCCGACCCGACGATCGAGGTCCAGTCCGACGTCGCAGCCCCCGAGCCCGACCTCCTGGTCGTGCCCGGCCATGCCTGGCGGGTCCTGTCGCACGGGGCCCCGCACTGGGCCTGAGCGGCGACAGGCGCCCGGCTCACACCGGCGACGACCAGGGCGCCCCCGCCGCGCCGGCCATCGGCCACCGCCCGCACGGAGCCATCGGGCATCCGCTGCACCGCGTTGACGCCGCCGAAGAACAGGTTGTGCGCGGGCCACACGTTGACCGGGCTGATCGCACAGGCGCGCAGGCCATCGATCAGCTCGGCCGGGAGCATCGGCTCGACCTGCAGGCCCCGGTCATCGGGATGGACGCGCGCGGCCGACACGGCGTGGGCAAGGGACTGCCCGCCGTCGACGATGCGCATCAGCACCTCGACCATCGACGAGCGGATCCGCTCCGACCCACCGGTCCCCAGGGCCAGGACCCCGCCGTCCGGCGCGACGAGGATCGACGGGCTCATCATCGAGCCCATCCTCTGGCCCGGTGGGGTCGCGTGGAACCCGTCGGGGTTGAGGTCGGCCTCCCCCAGCATGTTGTTCAGCTGGATCCCCGTCCCCGGGACCACGAACCCGGACGTCACCCCGTTGGAGGTGGTCATGGAGGCGACCATCCCGTCGGCATCGACCGCGCTGACGTGCGTGGTGCCCGTCGCGGTCAGTGGTGTGGTCGCCCCGCTGCGCCGGTGGATCGTGGCCGCGACGAGCGTCTCCACGAGCCCGATCCACCCGCGCGCGTCGTCGGGGTCGAACACGCGGCGCAGCCCCGAGCGTGTCGGCGATGATCGAGCCGCCGAACGACGGCGGCGGGTTGGTGAAGAACTGGTGGCCCGCGCGTTCGGCGACCACGGGATCCCGGTGGATCACCTGGTAGCCGTCCAGGTCGGCGGCGGTGACCAGCCCGCCCTGGCGCATCGCGGAGAGCAGCGGGGCGGCGAACGGGGCGCTCTCGATGGAGGCGACGGTCCCGTCGGCGAGGAGGTCGAGGAACCGCGCGAGGTCCGGGTTGCGGATCAGGTCCCCGGCGACCAGCCAGCGCCCGTCGCGCTGCACGAGGCGGCGGCTCTCCGGGGACAGTCCCACCAGCTCGCGGATGAGGCCGGTGAGGATCCCCTGGGCCGGTTCCATGACGACGCCGTCGGCGGCGTACCTCCGGGCTGGGGCCACGAGGGTCTCCAGCGGGAGCCGGGCGAACTCGTCGTGGGCGGCGAGGATCCCGGCCAGCAGGCCCGGGACCGCCACCGAGCCCATGCCGACGTGGAAGGTCTGGACCGTGCTGGGGTACTGGACGTCCATCGGCAGGAAGTGCAGGTCGAGCTCCTCGACGGGCAGCCCGCGGCCGGGAGTGTCCACGAAGGAGTCGCGCACGTGGACCTCGCCGTCGGGGCGGCGCACCATGAGGAACCCACCCCCGCCCAGCGAGGACACGGCCTGCTCGGCGACCGTGGCGGCGAACGTGGCGGCCAGCACGGCGTCCACCGCGTTGCCGCCGGCGGCGAGGACCTCAGCCCCCGCCCGCGCCGTCGCCGCGCTGCCCGCCGACACGGCGGCCGAGCCGGGACCGCCGTGCGCCACTGCGCTGCCGACGGGATCAGGAACCACATGCAGAAGGGTAGTGGCCCTAGCCTGAGCCCCGTCACGCGTTCCCACGCCGGAGGAAGTCCATGCTGATCCCCTTCACCAGCTCCCCGGCCCACACCCTCGGGGTGGAGATCGAGATGGGGCTCGTCCACGACGAGACCGACGAGCTCGAGTGCGCCGCCCCCGAGGTCCTCGCCGAGGCCGGCGCCGGGTATCCCGGTGGCTCGCACCCGCGGATCCACCAGGAGCTCTTCCAGTCGACGCTCGAGCTGATCACCGGGGTGTGCGCGACGCCCGCAGAGGCCCACGCCGACCTTGCCGCCACCGTGGCCGAGCTCCAGCCGATCCTGCGCCGACGGCACCTGGCGCTGATCGGGACCGGGGTGCACCCGTTCTCCAGCTGGAACCGCCTGCGCCTGACCGAGGACGACCGGTACGCCCGGCTCGTGGACAAGATCCAGTGGCCGGCGCGGCGCATGATGATCCATGGCGTGCACTTCCACGTGGGTGTTCCCTCGGGGGACCACGCCGTTGCCGTCACCAACGCCCTGACCAACCTGCTGCCCCACTTCGTGGCGCTCTCGGCCTCGAGCCCCTACTGGTTCGGGGACGACACGGGCCTGGCCTCGATGCGCACGAAGGTGTTCGAGTCCATGCCCTCGGCCAGCCTGCCCCCGGAGCTCACGGACTGGGCGGACTTCGAGAAGCTGGTGGAGATCCTGGTGCGCGCCGGCACGATCGAGACGGTCAAGGAGCTCTGGTGGGACATCCGCCCGAGCCCCGGGTGGGGGACGGTCGAGCTGCGCATGTGCGACGGGATGGCCACCCTGACCGAGCTCTGCGCGCTGGCCGCCCTGGCCCAGGCCGCAGTCGCGCACCTGTGCCAGCGGATCGATGCCGGGGAGGAGCTGACCCGCGAGCCCGACTGGGTGCTGCGGGAGAACAAGTGGCGGGCAGCGAGGTACGGCGTCGAGGCCACGCTCGTGCACGGCGATGGCTCGGTGACCCGGCTGGCTGACGAGGTGGGCGAGTGGGTCGAGCGGGTTCGGCCCGACGCGCTCGCGCTGGGCACCGAGGCTGACCTCCTCCGGGTGCTCGATATCCTTGACCACCAGCCCAGCTACGTCCGCCAGCGCGCGGTGGTCGCCGCGGGCGGGACCCTGCGCGACGTCGTGGAGCTGCTGCGCCGGGAGTTCGCCAATGACCGCGTCGGAGGATGAGTGTGACCGTCACTGTGCCAGGACCTCCCATCGAGGACCTGGGGTCCGACCTCAGGGGGATGCCGATCGATCCGGAGCTGCTGCACGTCGTGCAGGCGATGGTCGAGCACAAGTCCGGCGAGCTCGTCTACACCCGCCGGTGGCTGCACGCCCGTCCCGAGGTGAGCCGTGCCGAGCATGAGACGACGGCAGCCCTGCGTGAGCGGCTCCAGGCCGAGGGGCTCTCACCGCGAGTCCTCAGCGTGGGGACCGGCCTGCTGTGCGACATCGGGCGTGAGGGCCCGCTCGTTGCGCTGCGCGCCGACATCGACGCCCTGGTCATGCACGACGCCAAGGACGTGCCCTACCGCTCCATGAACGACGGCGCCTGCCACGCATGCGGGCACGATGTCCACACGGCTGTCGTCCTCGGCGCAGGGTTGGTGCTGCGAGAGCTCATCGACTCGGGCCGGATCCGGGGGCGCGTGCGCCTGGTGTTCGAGCCGTCCGAGGAGTCCCTGCCCGGTGGGGCGCTCGACGTGATCGCCGACGGGGGGATGCACGGCGTGCAGGGCATCTTCGGGGTGCACTGCGACCCCAAGATCGACGCCGGCCAGCTCGGCTGCCGGATCGGGCCCATCACCTCCGCCTCGCACCACGTCGCGATCCGCATGACCGGGCCGGGCGGCCACACCGCGCGGCCGTCGCTGACGGTGAACCTCGCCGACGAGGTGGCCCGCGTCGTGCGCGAGCTGCCCGTGACGGTGCAGGCGGCCGCCGACGGGCTGGCCGCCGACCCGGCGCGCGGTGAGGTCCGTCTCGTCTTCGGCACGATCCATACCGGCTCGGCGTCCAACGTCATCCCGGCCGAGGCCGAGCTGACCGGCTCGGTCCGCACCCCCGACCCGACGGTGTCCGACGCGCTGATGACCATCGTCCCGCAGGCGATCGCCGCGGTGCTGGGCACCGACATGCGCCCCGACGCCGAGGGCCATGAGGGCTCGCGCCCCGATGGGCTGCACTGGTACCTGCGCCACCGGCCGGGCGTCACGCCGGTCATCAACGATGCCGCCGCCACCCGCATGATGGCCAGTGCGGCGCTCGTCGCCGGTGGCCCGGACGCCGTCTGCGACACCGCGCACTCGTGGGGCGGCGACACCTTCGGCTGGTACCAGGGCCTCGTGCCGGGCTGCTACGCCCGCCTCGGCACGCACTGGCCGGGGCGCCCCGACCGCCTCGACCTGCACCGGCCCACCTTCGACGTGGACGAGAGCGCGATCGCCTTCGGGACCAAGTCGCTCGTGCTCGCCGCGATCGGCTGGATGTCCGCCCTGGGGTAGGGCGTCCGGGAGCGCGCCGCGTGGTCCGGTCCCCGTCCCCGTCCCCGTCCCCGTCCCCGTCCCCGTGCGGTCCCCTCGATCGATCCGGAATCGCGGTCGTCAACGGTCGGATATCCGGATGAACCCGAGGTCGGACCACTGGATGGCGGATCGATCGCTTGAGGTGGCGGGTCGGGCAGGTCGTGGAGCGGACGGTCGGGGAGCGCGACGAGGGGGCAGGTCGTGGATGCGCCGGGGTACCCCGGATGCGACGATGACGTCATGGCTGACCTGACCGTGTACGGAGCCGACTGGTGCCCTGACTGCCGCCGCTCCAAGAAGTTCCTCGACCGCCTCGCAGTGCCCTACGCGTACGTGGACGTCGATGAGGACGAGGCCGGTCTGCAGACGATGATGGCGATGAACGGCGGGCGGCAGTCGATCCCCGTGGTCGTGTTCCCGGACGGGCATCACCTGACGGAGCCGTCGGATCCAGCGCTGCGCACCGAGCTCGAGGCAGCAGGCCTCCTCCCCGGCTGACCACCGACCGGGGGGCCGCGGGGTTGATCCCCTGCTGACCACCGACCGGGGGACCGGCTGACCGCTCCGGGCGCCCAACCGAACGCGGGGTGAACGTCCGGGCAACCGGCGCCGATGCTCGGTGTGAGAACCGTCACAGGCTCGCCCGACACTCGTGCTTCCCGTGTCCTGGCGGTCGCCCGACTCGCGGAGACCCGGCATCGAGATGAGGTTTGGCTCCGCCGCGGCCGGGTAGCCTGCTGCCACTTCACCGCACTGAATCCATGGGCTCCCCCTCCGAGGAGCCCATCTCCTTGTCATGCGAAAGGTTCCACCTGTCATGAGTCGCAAGCTCGGTGCCGAGTTCGTCGGCACCTTCCTCCTCGTCTTCCTCGCCGTCGGCGCGGCTGTCTTCGGCATCGGCGGCGGCGTCGGCGCTCGACGCTGCCGGCCCGGCCTCCGGGACCGTCGGCGTCGCGTTCGCGTTCGGCCTCGTCGTCCTGATGCTGGCCTACGCGTTCGGCCCGGTCTCCGGCACGCACGTCAACCCCGCCGTCACGCTGGCCATGGTCCTCGCCAAGCGCATGCCGGGCCGCGAGGGCGCCGGCTACGCCGCCGCGCAGTTCGCCGGCGCGATCGCCGGGGCCGCGATGCTCAAGCTGTTCGTGACGTCGTTCGACGTCATCGACCGCACGGGCGCCCTGGGCACCAACTCGCTACGACAACGGGGCCATCAACATGCCCGGCGCATTCGTCCTCGAGTCCCTGCTCACCGCCGCCTTCGTGCTGGTGATCCTGCTCGTGACCGAGAAGGTCGCCACTCCCGCCCTGGCCGGCCTGGCCATCGGCCTGTCGCTGACCGCCGTGCACCTCGTGGGCATCCCGCTGACCGGCACCTCGGTGAACCCGGCCCGCTCCTTCGGTCCGGCCCTCTTCGAGGGCGGCACGGCACTGTCACAGGTGTGGCTGTTCCTCCTCGCCCCGCTCGTGGGCTCCCTGATCGCCGTCGGCGTCTGGAAGCTGACCCGTGTCGAGGACGCGGCCGAGGACGTCATCGAGCTCCGCGGCGACATGGAGACCTCGGAGTCCCGCGAGGCCGCCACGGTCTGATCCCTGCCTGACAGCACCGCACGATGCCCACCCCCGGACCCCCGGGTGGTGGGCATCGTGGCATGTGATGCCGAGCAGGCCGGGGCCGGGTCAACCGCCGCCCTGACCCTCGGCGACAATCTCGCCATGGAGCTGACCCGACCCGGCTGGGACGACTACTTCCTGCAGATCGCCGCGGCCGTGGCTGTCCGGGCGGACTGCCGGCGACGGCAGGTGGGTGCCGTCCTGGTGTCCAACCACCGGATCGTGGCCACGGGGTACAACGGCGCCCCGTCCGGGGGCCCGTCCTGCCTGGCCGGTGAGTGCCCCCGCGGCCTGCTCGACTCCGCCACTGTCGCCCCGGGAAGCTCCTACGACACCGGGGCCGGGGCGTGCGTCGCCCTGCACGCCGAGCAGAACTGCCTGCTGTACGCCGACCGCAGCAGGGCGGAGTCGGCCACCATCTACGTCACCCACGAGCCGTGTGACGGCTGCCGCCGGATGATCGCCGGCTCGGGAGTGACCCGAGCCGTGTGGCCCGGCGGGCAGTGGCAGGTCCGGTCCGCCTGAACGGCCGTCGGCGGGGCGAGATGCCGGACGTTGACGCCAGTCGGGACCCCGTCACCTCAGCCCAGGTACAGGTGCTGGCGAGCCTCCCAGACTCCACCCGCGGGCAGGACGACAGGCACCACCGCGGTCGGCTCGATGCACACGAACCGCGCCTCGTCGCCCGGGGCGACGTCGGGCAGCGAGTGCCCCGGTCCCGGGTTCCAGACGACCCGGTTCGAGAAGCCCTCAGCAGCCACGTGCAACGAGCCGAGGACGGCGTCGTTGAGCACGAGGGGCGCCAGGGCGCCCTGGATCACGAGGTCCTGGGCGTCGAGGGCCCGGACTCGGCCCCCGATGCGCTCGGAGAAGTGCGGTGAGGTGGTCGAGGCGCCATCCCACGCATGGCAGCCCTCGAGGCCCTCGATCCACGCCTGCGGGTCGGCCACCGCCAGGTAGGTGTGCAGGCCGCCGGTGAACCGGGCCACGTCCTGCCCCCGGTTCTCGATGACCATGTTCATCACGAGGTCCGTCGGCGACGCGGAGATGCCCAGCCGGGCGCGGAAGGGGTGCGGCCAGACTGCCCGCGTCTCCGCGGAGTCCGTGAGCTGGAATGACAGCGTGGCCCGTCCCTGCTCCGAGGGGGGGCGCACGACCTGCCAGTCGGCAGTCCGGGCGAAGCCATGCTTGGGCAGGTCGCCGAACGTCCCGAACTGGGGGAAGAGCACGGGGACACCACCGCGCAGGGCCTCGGCCTGCCCGTGGTGCGACAGCGGGCTCATCCAGAGCCGGTCCACGCCGTGGGTGGTCCAGCTCATCAGGTGCGCGCCCCGGGCGCTCGCGGTGATCCGGACCCCGGGGGCCTCGGCGACGATGGGTCTGCTTGGCGCTGGTCACGGTCCCGACCCTACGCGCCACGGGGCCATGGGCTCCCGTTCAGGGCGACCTCCCCGCTCGCGCAGAGGCAGCCCACAGGCTGCGGATCCGGCTGCGGCGGCTGGCGTCTCGGCGGCGGCAGGACCGGCGGTCAGCGACCCTGGAACTGCGCCGGGCGGCGCTCGACGAAGGAGCGCAGTCCCTCGGCGGCGTCCTGGCTGGTCATGACCCCGGGCAGCAGCCCTCTCAGGTGCTCGATGGCCGCCGCAGGACCCGCGTCCCGAGCGACTCGGGCGTTCGCCAGGGTCGCCTGGACGCCCATCGGTGCCTGCGCGGCGATGAGCTCGGCGATCCGGATCGCCTCGGTGAGCTGCTCCCCCGGCGCGACGACCTCCTGGACCAGGCCGATCCGCAGCGCCTCGTCCGCGCCGAACTCCTCGCCGGTGAGCAGGAAGCGCATGGCGTTGCCCCAGCCGAGGCTGGACTGCGCGCGGAAGGTGGCCCCGCCGAACGGCATGATCCCCCGGCCCACCTCCAGCTGGCGGAAGCGCGCGTCCGAGGCGGCCACCACGATGTCGGAGGCGAGCGCCAACTCGATGCTCAGCGTGAAGGCGATGCCCTGCACGGCCATCACGACGGGCTTGGGCACCGGCGGGGCCCAGACCCCGAACGGGTCGTACTCGTACCCGCCCGAGAGCGCCGCCGGGCCCTTGGCCGCGACAGCGGGACCGACCTCGGCAAGGTCCAGCCCCGCGGAGAAGTGGTCGCCGAACGCGTGCACCACCCCGGCGCGCAGCTCGGGGTCGCTGCCCAGCACCTGGTAGGCGGCTCCCACCGCGTCGATCGTGGCCAGGTCCCAGGCGTTGCGCTTGTGCGGCCGGTTGACCCCGATCAGCAGGACGTGCCCGCGGCGCTCGACCATCACGGGAGCGTCCGAACCGCCGTCTGCCGCACGCGTCTGCTGCTCAGTCATGGACCGATGATTCCACCAGTGCCGCCGAGAGGCTCCGCAGGGCCGGCGACCCCACGATCAGAACCGCGTGGACAGCGCCACAGCAAAGGCCGCCGCCGACACAGCGAGCGCGCCGGTGTCGCCCCAGGACCAGTGCACCGGCCGGGCGATCGTGCGCACGGCATCCGGGCGCAGGCCACGCGAGTCCAGCGCGACGGCCAGGCGGCCGCCCCGGCGAAGCGCCGCGACCAGCAGGCGGAACGTCATCGAGGAGAACTGGCGCGCACGTGCCCGGACCCCCGAGCCGCCCAGGCCGCGCGCGCGGCTGGCCCGGCCGAGGACCGCCCACTCGTCGGCCAGCAGGGGCAGCAGCCGGAGGCCGGCCAGCACCGAGTAGGCCGGACGGGCCGGCACCCGCAGGCGCACGACGAGTGCATCGGCCAGTCCCGTCGGGTCCATCGCGACGGCCGCGACCAGGCCGGGCAGCGCCACCGCCAGCACCCGGCTCGCCGGTAGCGCGGCCGCCGCCCAGGACGCTGTCGCGGTCAACCCCCCGGCGCTCAACAGGGCGTTGGAGAACGCCACGCTCGCTGCGGCGAGCAGGGCGGGCGCGGCGAGCAGGGAGACTCGCCGGCGCGGCAGGCCGCCCAGCAGCGCCGCCAGGACCGCCGCCAGCGCAAGGACGAGGTTCAGCCCCACCGACGTCGAGGCCAGGGCCGCCATGCTCAGCAGCATCGCCGCGCCCAGTAGCGCCAACGGGTCGAGCCGCCGCAGCCGCGGCCCGTCGGGCGGGCGGTGCACTGGGCGCGTCGACCGTCGCCCCCACCCGGTCCGCCCCCGCCACGTCCGGCACCACACCGTCCGCCCGACCGCTTCCGGCCCTCGTCGGCGAAGCGGTGCAGGTTGAGGACCGTAGAGGGTCGACAACCCGCACGATTCGGCGCGGCGGCGGCGCGCCGAGGCGGACCTCGCGGGCCGACAGGGCAGTGACCAGGTCGGGGTCGTGGGTGGCCATGACGACCGTACCGCCGGCGTCGCGATGGTCGGCGATGATGTCGACGAGCTCGGCCCACGTGGCCGGGTCCTGGCCGAACGTCGGCTCGTCGAGCAGGAGGATCCCCGGGTCCAGGGCGAGCGCCGTGCCCACGCTGAGCCGTCGCTGCTCGCCGCCCGAGAGCGTGAACGGGTCGGCGGCCGCCAGGTGGGACAGGTGCAGGCGATCGAGCATCCGAGTCGCCCGCTGCGTCGCCTCGGGCTCCGCGACGCCGGCGCCCACCAGCCCGTGGTGCACCTCGTCGATTGCCCGACCGGTCACGAACTGGTGCTCCGGGTTCTGGAACACCACCCCGAAGGTGCCCGCGATCTCGGCCGAGGCCCATCGCCACGGGTCGACGCGCGCGCGGCCGCCGGGCTCCGAGGAGACCCGCACAGTGCCCGCCGAGGGCTCCAGCAGCCCTGCGAGGCAGGCAAGCAGGGTGGACTTCCCCGAGCCGGGGGGACCGGTCACCGCGACCACCTCCCCGGCGCGGACCGTGAGGTCCGTGGCCGGCAACCGGTCGGCCACCGCCACCCCCTCAGCCACCATCAGGCCCCCGCCCGGCTCGGCGACCGGGGGCCGGCTGGGGAGATGGGAGTGGTCGAGCCAGACCCGCGCCGCGGAGTCGGGCCTGCTCGCGAAGTGCGTCACCAGGTCGGTCGGCGCAAGGCTCAGCACCGAACCTCCCTCGACGAGCAGCACATGGTCGGCGCGCGACAGCCAGGCCTCGACCCGGTGCTCGACGACCACGACCGTGCAGCCGTGAGTGGTCCGCACCACCTCGACCGCGGCGAGGACCGCGGCGGCCGCGGCCGGGTCGAGGTTCGCCGTGGGCTCGTCGAGCAGGAGCAGGTGCGGATCGGCGACGGTGGCCGCGGCCACGGCGAGCAGCTGCTGCTGTCCGCCGCTGAGCCTCGAGGTGTCCCGGGCCAGGGGCACGTCCAACCCCACTGCGTCCAGCGCGGCCGCAACGTCGGCCCAGATCTGCGCCGACGGCACGGCAGCGTTCTCCAGGGGGAACGCGACGTCGTCGCCGACCCGCTCCATCACGATGTTGCCCTCAGGCTCCTGCTGGACCAGCCCGATCCGCGCCGACGACGGGTCGCGCCCGGGGCCGGCGACAAGCAGCCTCCCGGAGTCCCCACCCTCGGGCAGCGTCCCGGCAAGGGCGGACAGCATCGTCGACTTGCCCGACCCCGAGGCGCCCATCAGGACCACCAGTTGGCCCGGCTCGATCGTGAACGACACGTCGGACAGCGCGACCGTCGATCGGCCCGGGTACTGGTATCCCCACCCGAGTGCGGTGATCCGCGCCCCCGCTGCGCCGCCCATGGCCGCCGGCCGACTAGACGCCGACACGCTCCCGGCCGAGCGGGAAGGAGTCGAGGACGCCGGTGCGCGCCAGCCGGCGGGCCAGGGCCCACGAGCCGAGCCCGGCGATGAGCGCCGACGACGCGACGCAGGCCAGCAGGTAGGCGACCTTCCACCCCGCGGTCCACTCCGGGTACCAGAAGACCGGGTCCAGGAGTCCGGGCACCGCCCCCGCGGCCGCACCCGCGGCGATCGAGGTCCGGCGGCCGAACGAGCGGTACCGCAGCGAGGCGAACACCAGCTCAGGAGCCAGGCCCTGGAGCACGCCGTACCAGAGCACGGACAGCCCCCACCACGCGCCCAGCAGCCAGGACACCGCGGCCGCGAGGAACGCCGTGGCCAGCGCCGAACCGGGCCGGCGCACGACCAGCATCCCGAGCACGCCCGGCACCAGCCACACGCCGTACAGCAGCGCCTGGGCGGGAGGGAACGCCGCGAACGCGGGACCGGTGGCGGTCCAGACCAGGTTCCACGCCCAGAACACCACCCCGGAGACGACCGCCAGGACGGCGACGGTGACGATGTCGATGGTGCGCCAACGGCGCGACGCTGCGGACGAGTCCACGGGGACCTCCTGGTGGGACGGGGCCACGCCAGACGGGCGTACGACTTCCTTCGCCGGCATGACCCGGATCAGGTTCGAGGGTCTGCGGTCCAGCCGCACTCTCAGCGCTCGTGGCGCTCCCCTGTCGTGGTGCCCCCACCGTAGCACCACCGCGGCCCTCTGGCACTGGACGCGGGGCGGCCTGCGGGTGGATGGTTGTCCTACGCCAAGGGGGTTGCCATGGTCAACCGAACGGTCGTCGTGGGGCTGGGACTCGTGCTGCTTGCCGGCTGCTCGTCGGCATCGAGTGCGTCTGACCCGTCGAGCTCGCCCAGCGGGTCGACGGGAACAACGGGGGCAACCGAGGGCAACGGCGTCCTCTACACGTCGCTGTGGGACACCAGCGCCGGCACCAGGACCATCACGTCCCATCCGATCGGCGAGGACGGCGCGGTCGGGGCCGCGGCCCCGGTGCTGTCCGGACCTGCGGATGACACGAGCTTCCCGGGCGTCGTCGACGGGATCGGTCCCACTGCTCTCACGGGAAGCTTCACCGACTACTGGACCACCGACCTCCAGGTCCGCTCCGGCGACCAGGTCGACGCCGAGGTGGCTGCGCCACGGTGGTGCGGGGGCGAGGGGCTGACCCAGAACCTGTGCACGCTCCTCGACGGGACCCGGATCGCGCGTACCACCGAGCTGGGCCGGGACCCGGAGACCGGCGACGGACCCTCCGAGGGAACGATCCTGGTGTCGTCGCTGGCGGACGGCTCGACGATCTCCGAGCTCGGCCCCTTCGCCGACCTGTCGATGATGCTCGGCACCAGCTCGCCGGACAAGGTGCTCATCGTGACCACGCCGGCCCAGTCCGCCGACAACCCGAGCGTCGCGAGCACGGTGCTCTCGCTGGACGTCTCCGACGGACTGACCAAGGCGCTCGGCGACTCACCTGCCGGCTGGGTGCCACTGTGCCCGGTCGGTGCGGAGTCCGTCCTGGGGTTCACCTCCGAGGGCACCCAGTCGTCGGCTGCCGTCGTCGGCCCGGCGCAGGTCGCCGACGTCACCTGGGACGAGCAGGACTCGGTCGTCGGCTGCTCGGCTGACGGTCGCTACCTCTACCTGCAGCGGATCCCACAACCACCGACCGAGGAGGTCGAGGACACCGAGCCGCCGAATCCGCCCACCGCCCTCGAGCGTGTCGCCCTGGCCGACGGCAGCCGCAGTGAGGTCCTCACGCTCGCGCCCGGGGAGATCGCCGGCCCGGTCACGCGCTAGCCGTACCTGCACGCCCAGCGACGGTCAGCCGACGGCGCGTCCCACTGCCATGCCGAGCGCGACGGCCGCCAGCCCCACCACGATCGTGAGCCCGGCATAGGCCAGCATCCCGCGACCACGGCCCTCGCGGATCAGGCTCCACGACTCCCACGAGAACGTGCTGAAGGTGGTCAGGCCACCGGCGAAGCCGATCCCGATGACCAGTTCGAGCGTCCGCGCGGTCTCCGCCCGGTCGACCGGGGCGGCCGATCCCACCTGCGCCGACCATCCCAGCACGAACCCGAGGATGAAGGACCCGACGACGTTGACGGCCAGCGTGGCCCAGGGCAGGCGTGGCAGGCCCACGCGGCGCATGACGGTTCGGTCAATGCCGACTCGGCACACCGACCCGAGCCCTGCGCCGACTGCGACCCCGACCAGGTGCAACTCCGTGATCTGGTCCGCGATGCCGCTCATGGGGCCGGCACCCCCTCAGCCAGTGGGACCGCCTGCTCGGCCAGCCACCACCCGAGCGCTGCTGCGGCGATCCCCAATGCGGTCCCACCCACGACGTACACCGCGGCAAGGACCTCGGCCCCATCGACGAACAGGCGGTAGGTGTCAGCCATGAATGTCGACCACGTGGTGAACGAGCCGAGGATCCCGGTGGCAAGGAAGGGCCGCCACGGATGCGACACGTGCCCGCGACGGACCCAGCCGTGCAGCAGCAGCCCCATCACGAGAGCGCCGACGAGGTTGATGCCGAGGATGGCCCAGGGGATCTCCCCCGGATGCGCCGGGATCGCCAGCCCGATCAGGTACCTGGTGGTTCCCCCGAGCATCCCTCCCGCGAAGACCGCCAGGTACACCAGCCACACCGGGGGGGTGGGACGCGACGCAGGACGCGGCGCAGCGTCGGGTTCCATGGGCACATGATGGCCCACGGCCCGCGACGTCAGCGCCGGTGACTCACGCGGCAGCCAGGACAACCCGCAGGACGTCGGCCGCCTCGGGATGGTCCAGCAGGGCCATGTGGCCGGCGTCGGCGATGACCTGTCGCCGGACGGTCAGGTGCTCCTCGACGGCGAACGCGCTCTCGACGCTGACCATGCCGTCACCCAGCGGCCCGAGCAGTCCCGAGCGGGCCCGACCGACGATGCCGACGGCGTCGCGCGGGCGCAGGGAGGCTGCGACCAGGTGCCAGTCCGGGCCGGCCGCGGCAGGGGCGACGTCGGATACTCCGAGGTCCTTGATCCCGGTGCTGCGCTCATCGCCCAGAGCAGCCAAGGGAGCCGTGACCGGCAGGGAGGAGGCCAGCGCCAGCCCCCGGACAGCGGCCCGCTCCAGGGGTGCCCCCGAGTGCGGAGTCCCCAGGGTGATGACGTCGGACACCAGACCGCGCCAGCGACGGCCGGAGGCGAGAGCCTCGCGGATGACCAGCCCGCCCATCGAGTGGCCGACCAGCACGATCCGGTCGACGCCCACCGGCCAGGCAGCGACGAGCCGGTCGAGGAGGTCGGCGAGCTCGGCGCCGGAGACCGCGATGGCCTGTCCGGTCGTGTAGCGCACGGTCAGCGGGGTGGCACCGTGCGCGCGGGCGACATCGAGGTACGACTGCCCCCACATCGACTCGTGGTTGCCCAGCCCGTGCACGAACACCACGACCGTCGCGGTGCCGTCGAGGGTGGTGCCGTCAGCCCGGGTCGCATCGATGTCGACCAGCGCACCTCGGTCACGCAGCGACATCGGCACGGCCAGGGCTCGCACGCGATGGTCGGCGACCAACCGGTCACCGAACGCACCGCCAAGTGCGGCCAACCAGCCCACGGCCGGCGGGTGCTCGGAAGCCGGCCTCGCATCGGGGGCCGCCGAGGCCTCGAGCACGGGCGCAGCGACCGCGCCGACGCCGCGGGCCACGGTCTCCACGGCGGCGAAGTTGAACCGGGCCATCAGCGCCGAGGCCTCGAAGGGCAGTCGTCCGACGGGCCCGAGGGGGGCCAGTCCCGTGCGGACCACGTCGGTGAGCGCCTCATGGGTGCCCGCCACGGTCCGGGTCACGCGGGCGACGGCACCCCCGGTTGCGTGAGCTGCCGCGGCGCGCTCCCGACCGTCCATGCTGCTCCTGCCGTTCAGGCCGCGGTGGCGGCGCTGCGGTCCGGACGGTCGCCGGTGGGCGCATCATCCCCCGGATCGCCGTCGATCCCTCCCAGCGCCTCGACCGGGCGCGTCCCCAGCGCGATGAGTGACCCGACCAACGCCGCCGACAGGCGTTGGCCGATGCGAACCCACCTGTGCGGGTCGGACGCCGCCACCCGGGCGACCCGGGAGGTGTCCACAATCGGCCAGCCCCGCTGCTCGGCGAGGTCGCGCAGCTCGGAGCTCTCGGGGATGCGCGGCGCGCGCAAGGCCTGCGCAGGAGTCATCGTCATGAAACAAGTGTCCCCGCCGCAGGCAGCCCCGGAAGCCAGATCGAGCAGAACATGGACGCCGCAACTATCACGAGATGATAGAAGACGCCCACGCTCCCTCACCGCCGATCCCACGCCCCGCCCCCGAGGGAACCTCGCCGCGACACGGCCATACGTGGCCGATCCGCGCCCGCGCCTGGCCGGATCGCGCCAATCCGGCGTCGCGCCCGTCCGTGAGGTGGGTAGCATCGACGGATGGAATCCCCGGGCCGTGCGGCGCGCCCGCCTGGGGCGTCGCTGGATCCGGAGACCCACGAGGTGACCTTCCGCGTCGATCTCGACGCGCGCTGCACCCCGCGTCGTGTGTGGTTCCACCTGCGCGACTTCGGCGCCGACCCGGCGTTCCACCTCGAGGGCGACCAGTGGGTGGCGCGCATCCCACGGCCCCCCGTCGACCGGTTGGAGTACCTGCTCGTCCTGGACTGGGCCGATGGCAGCGAGTCGATGGTCACCGACCCGGCGAACCCGAACCGGGTCCGCACGGTGTTCGGCGACAAGTCCGTCGTCGAGTTCCCGGGGTACGCGCGGCCGTGGTGGCTGTCGGTGGCTGATGCCGCGGACGCCCAGGACCGAAGGGACGCCGAGGCGCACGCCGCCGCCGAAAGGCGCGCCGCGATGGCCGGGCGACCCCGCACCGGCGCGCGACGCGCGGTCGGAGCCACCGCGGGCCCACCCGGGATGGTTGCCGTGGCCCGGCCCTCGACGCTGGCCGACGACGAGCGGGGCACCCCGGAGCACTCGCTCGGGGAGGGTGTGTCCTCGGTGCGCCTGCACTCGCCCCACCGGGGCACCGACGAGCGGATCCGGCGCTCGCCCGTGGCCCGCAGCCATCCGGCCGGGGCGCTGGTCGTCGATCCCGGGACCGCCGAGGTCGTGGACCCGGAGGCAGACATGGCCGTCGTGGGCCAGCTCCACGTCCCTGCTGATTCGACTCCGGACGAGCCCCTGCCCCTGTTGGTCGTGCACGACGGGCCCGAGTACGCCGACCTCGCCCAGTTGCTGCGCTACGTGACGACGCTGGCGCGCATCGAGCCCGCGCTGCGCTGCCGCGTCCTGCTGCTCCAGCCCATCGACCGTGACCGCAGCTACTCCGCCTCCCCGGCCTACGCCCGGGCCCTGGTCACCCGGATGCTGCCCAAGGTCACCGGCGCCGTGGCCACCGCGGGCCGCCCGATCGGGGTCGGGGCGAGCCTCGGCGGGCTGGCGATGCTGCACGTTGCCACCAGCTACCCGGGAACCTTCGCCGGGGTGTTCAGCCAGTCCGGGTCGTTCTTCCGGCCGCGCACCGACGGGATGGAGCGCGGCTTCCGCCACTACAACCGGATCGTGCGCTTCGTCGACGACGTCGACGCCGACCCCCAGCGACTGGCGGACCTGCACGTGACCATGACCTGCGGGACCGGTGAGGAGAACCTGGCCAACAACCGCTCCCTGGCCCGCCGGCTCATCCGCAACGGCGTGCCGACCCAGCTGATCGAGCATCCGGACGGGCACAACTACACCGGCTGGCGCGACTGCCTGGACCCGGGCCTGCGGCTGCTGCTGCGCACGGCGTGGGGCCGGACGGGCAACACCCCCGACTGACGCGACAGACTGCGCGCATGCGGCGCGATGAGTGGCAGGTCTGGTCCCCCACGCTCGGGGCCACGGGCCACGTCATGGCCTACGGCCACTGGGGCACCCCCGTGCTCTACTTCCCCTGCGAGGGCGGCAGCGCCCACGACCTGGAGGACCACGGGATCATCCACGTCCTGGCTCCCGCGATCGAGGCCGGGCGGATCAAGGTCTACGCGGTCGACGCCAACGACCACGCGTCCTGGTCCAACACCTCGATCCCCAGCGAGGAGCGTGCCCGGCGCCACGACGCCTACCACGCGTGGATCACCGACCAGGTGGCCAGCGCGATCCACGACGACTGCGGCGGCTGGGTGCCCATCGTGACCGCCGGGGCGAGCATGGGCGCCTTCCACGCCGTGAACCTCGCGCTGCGCCGCGCGGACCTGTTCCCGCACGCTGTCGGCATGTCGGGCAACTACGACCCGGGCAGCTGGCATGCCTGGGGCGAGATGGGCGACGCCCTGTACTTCAACAACCCGGCGGCCTACGTGCCCAACCTGTACGGCGACCACCTCGACTGGCTGCGCAGCCGCGTGTTCATCCAGCTCGTGGTCGGCTCCGGGGCGTTCGAGGAGCACCCGACCCGGGCCCTGCCCTCCTCGTGGGCGTTGGCGCAGTCGCTGTGGGCCAAGGGCATCCCGTGCGACCTGGACGTCTGGGGCACCGACACCCCGCACGACTGGCCCTCGTGGCAGCGCATGGCCCTCAAGCACCTGGCAGCGCTCTGAGCCGCCTCCCCGCCCACCGACGACCCCACCACACCCCCACCACCCCCGACCACCCGGAGGACACCGATGGACGCCACGACCCGCTCCCACCTCGTGGGGCTGCTCCTGGGCACCGAGAACGACTGGCCGGTGGCCTTCGAGTCGCTGGTGCGCGCGCTGGGCCCGATCCCCGACGCCCATGGGGCCACCCACGAGATCGTGACCGAGCGGACGACCATCGAGCCGTTCAACCTGCGCGACAAGCCCCGCCAGGAGCTGGTGATCGACCGGTTGGCCTACTGGTACTACGTGCCCCGGGAGTGGCTGAAGAAGGTCTCGCTCATGGACGACGTGTACCTGCTCAACAGCCCGTTCACGTTCCAGTCGATGGAGAAGCACTCGGCCTACTGCGCGATGATGCGCCTCGGGATGAAGATCCCCGAGACGGTCCTGGTGCCCTACAAGAACCCGCTGGACCACGCCAAGTACGCCTACACCGCCGAGCGCTACAACCAGCCCTTCGACCTGGCGACGCTGGCCGACCAGGTCGGCTACCCGATGTACATGAAGCCCTTCGACGGCGGCGGCTGGCGCGGGGTCTCGCGCATCGACACGCAGGCCGACCTGTTCCGCGCCTATGACGACTCCGGCGAGATGCTCATGCACCTGCAGGCCGCCGAGCCCCACGATGTGTTCGCCCGCTCGCTGTCCATCGGGCCCGAGACCATGGTCATGCACTTCCTGCCCGACCAGCCGATGCACGCCCGCTACGCGGTGGACCACGACTTCCTGTCCCCGCAGGCCGGCGACGAGTGCATCACCATCAACCGCACCGTGAACGCCTTCTTCAAGTGGGAGTTCAACTCCTGCGAGATGCTGGTCAAGCGCGGCACGGACGGCCAGCCCGATCAGGTGTACCCCATCGACTACGCCAACGCGTGCCCCGATGTGGCGATCACCTCGCTGCACTACTACTTCCCGTGGGCGATGAAGGCGCTGGTCAAGTGGAGTGCCTACTGCCTGGTGACCGAACGGCCCACGACGGTGGACATGCAGTCCTCCCGCTACAACGCGATCGCCGACCGCGACGACCTGTCCTACGAGGAGAAGCTCGCCCGCTACCGCAAGCTGGCCGACGAGTACTTCGAGGCCGACCGGTACTACGACTGGTGCGACTCCCGGCTGCGCAACTTCGACCAGATCGCCCTCGAGTGGTTCACCGGGCCCGAGATGGATGCCGTGATCGTCGACACCGTCCGCGCGACGTTCCCGCCGCACGAGCACGACCAGTTCATCGAGCACTACCGGGGGCTGGTGGCCCTGTGGTGCCGCGACGAGGCGTCCCGGCTGTCCTCAGGCCAGTTCGTCCACCTGTAGCGGCTGCACGGGGCGGGTCGTGTCGCCACGGGCGAGCTCGGCGGCGGTGAGCCCGTCGAGGTCCACACCCTCGGCGTCCTGGCCCCAGCGCGCGAACTGCGCCTTCACCGCGTCACGCGCAGAGGCGAACCGTGAGGCGACCATCCGCCGCGTCGCCCACTCGCGCTCGTTGTCGCGCAGTGCCTGCTCGATCCGCTCGGCCTGCTCGTCGGTGGCGGGCAGGGCGTAGGTGCGCTGCACGGCCTCGCGCAGCTCGATCCGGTAGTCGTGGCCCTGGCGGACGAACTGCCCCGGCTTGGAGTTCATGCCGTTCTTGAGGTCGATCAGGGTGATGATGAACGTGATGACCGGCCGGAACGCGGTCTCCCGCGGGACGCCGGGCGGGCGGGTCTCCGGCGGGCCCATCCACCACGGAGCCCGCACGAGGGCGGCGTAGTCGAACTTGTTGATCGGGTCGTCGTGGTGGACCACCATCACGTGCCGCGCGGACTCGGGGAGGTCGGCGATCTCGCTGGCCTGCGAGACCAGCCCGATCAGGCCCTTCGGATCGACCAGCGCCCGCTCGGAGAACCAGCTCTCCCAGAGGGCGGTGCGGAACGGCGTGCCGAGGTAGAGGCCCGCCTCGAGCCCCAGTTCCTCGAAGTGGTCCGTCCCCGAGGCAGCGCCACGTCGAGGGCCACCTCAGCCCCCAGGCTCTCGCCGAACTGCACGAGCCTCGGCCGGCTCCCCTCGGGCATCTCCGCGATCCGGTCGCGGATCCCGGCCAGGATCAGCTCCTGCTGCGCCTCGCCCTCGCGGGTCTCCTTCAGGGCCAGCGCGCTGGGCACCAGGGCGTACTGCGGGACGACGATCGCGCAGTCCCCCCGGGTCAGGTACTCCACCGCCTCGGCGAACGAGTAGTTGACGTAGCCCACGCCTGTGGGTGCGGCCACGACGATCAGCGAGCGCTCGAACCCGCCCAGGCGCTCGAGCTCAGCCAGCGCGATCTTGGCCCGCTCCTCGGCCGTGGAGGCGCTGCCGAAGCCGGCGACGGCCCGCACGGGCGCCTTCGCCGGCTCGCCCATGACCTGTGGTGATCTGCTCGGGGGTCAGGGCCATCAGCACGAAGCGCCGCCCCTCCTTGCCGATCGCGTCGAATGCCACGACGCTGTTCGGCCCGGCGGTGACGTGCGGGTTCGTGGGCGCGTCGGGGTACGCGGGCTCGACGATGTCATCGGCGCGCATCACGTGCCAGCGGACCCGGTTGAGCAGGACGCCCCCCGTCACGGCCAGCAGCGTGGCGGCGGCGACATGCCCGACCAGCGGGGTCACCGGGTTGGCCGGGCGGCCCATCAGCTTCGACACCAGGATCGGGGTCCCCTCGGCGATCCCGAACTGGACGCCCGCCAGGGCGACCAACCCGCCCGCGACCGCCCCGCCCATGGCCACCGAGCGGCCCAGCTGCTTCGGGTTGCGCTCGACGGCAACGGCCTTGCGCTCGGCCGGACGACCCTCCCCGTGCGTGCGGGCGCGCTTGTTGCGCAGGGCGACCGTGGCCCCGCCCGTCGCCGCCCCCAGCGCCCCGGCGATCAGGATGTTGACGGGCAGCGCGCGCTCACCGACCACGCGGTCGAGGATCCGGTCCGAACCCAGCACGAGTGCCCCGGCCACCGCCCCGACCGTCACCACGCGCGCCACCGACTGTGCGGTGGCCAGCGGCAGGGAGACGCTGTTGTCGTCAGGGACCGCAGCGATGACGGCGACTCCGCCCGCAGCGACGATTCCCGAGGCGACGAGCGCGATGTTCTCCGGGTTCCCCTCCTGCCGGTTGTTCACGATGATCTCCGAGACCGCCTCCGCGATCGACAGCCCCAGGGCGGAGAAGCCCAGGGCGTAGGCGGCGGTCGCACCGGTGATCATGGCCTGGTCGGTGGTCGAGCGTGGGAGCAGGCCGCGGGCGAAGGAGGGGCCGACGCTGGCCACGGCAGTCGCGACGCCCGTGCGCAGCGCGAGGTAGCGCCGCTCCCGGACGAACGTCCATGCGGGCTTGACCTCAACCATCGATGGACCTCCTGGACGGGGCGGGCACGGCGTGGGCCATGCTAGGCCACCGCCGGCGCGAGGTGCCCGGTGTCAGGCGGTGACGACCATCGCCACGGCCACGTACTGCACCAGGTAGGCCGCGATCGTGAACGCGTGGAAGAGCTCGTGGAACCCGAACCACTCCGGGTGCGGGTTGGGCTTCTTCCGGGCGTACACCACGCCGCCGATCGAGTACAGGACGCCACCGATCGCCAGCAGCGCGACGGTGGTCGCCCCCAGGTCCCGGTAGAAGGCCGGGAGGAAGAAGATCGCGACCCAGCCCAGCGCGAGGTAGGAGCCGGTCACCAGCCAGCGCGGCGCAGCCGTCCAGGCGACGCGGACGATCAGGCCGACCAGGGCGATCCCCCACACCAGCGCCAGGATCGTCCACCGCAGGGTCGCCGAGGGCAGGGCGGCGGCGAAGGGCGTGTACGAGCCGGCGATGAACAGGTAGATGTTGGCGTGGTCGAGCTTGTGCAGGAACTCGTTGACCCTCGCCGAGCCCGCACCCAGGTGGTAGGCGGCGCTGACCCCGAAGAGCAGGACGGTCGTCAGGACGTACACCGCCACCGCCGCACGCAGCCCGACCGTCGGGGTGATCACCATCAGGATCAGGCCCAGGACGAACGCCAGGGGAGCAGCTCCGAAGTGCAGCCAGCCGCGCAGCCTGGGCTTCAGCGCCGCGACCCCATGGACATTCACGTCATCGTCGTGGGGTTCCACGGCCGAGTCGGGATCCATCTGCCCAGTGTGGGCGCTCAGGGGGCCACCAGTCATCACGAACTCCTGCCGGGCGCCGCGGGCCCCTTCGCTCCGTCAATGGTCCCAGCGTAAGTTACGGTCGCGTAGGTTCCCAAATCCGCCCCCTCGGCGCGACCACGCTGGTGGGTCGTTGCTCCTCTATCGGCAACAACCCACCGCTGTCGTTCCGGGAGCCCCCGGACGGGCTGCCGGAAGCTGGGGCGTCCACCCTCCGGGGAGGCCGGGCGCACGCCATGGGCAGCCGCAGCCGGTTGGACGTCGGCGGCTGAGCGCGAGGGCGTACTGTCGATCCCACGCCGAGGGGAGGCCCGCATGCTGCCGACGACCCTGACCCTGAGCCTGCCGCCCTGGGTGAACGACGTCGATCTCCCGGACCCGCCGGCCCACCTGAGCGATCGGATGGAGTTCGTCCTCGCGCTGGCGATGCGCAACGTCGACCAGGGCACGGGCGGGCCGTTCGCGGCGGCCGTGTTCGAGCAGGAGTCGGGGCGGCTGGTCTCGGTGGGCGTCAACCGGGTGGTGCCCGAGAACAGCAGCCTGGCCCACGCCGAGGTGCTCGCGATCGGGCTGGCCCAGACGTCCCTGGGGACCTACGACCTCGGAGGGTCAGGGCAGCCGCGACTCCAGCTGGTCAGCAGCAGCCAGATGTGCGCGATGTGCCTGGGCGCGGTCGTGTGGTCCGGGGTGGGTGAGGTCGTGTACTCGACGACCGCCGGCGACGTCATCGCAACAGTCGGGTTCGACGAGGGGCCGACGCCGCCGGACTACTCCCACCAGCTGGCCCATCGCGGCATCTCTGTCGTGGCGGGGATCATGCGCGACGAAGGGCTCACGGTGCTGCGACGCTACGTGGCATCCGGCGGCGTCGTCTACAACGCCCACCACTGAGAGGCCCCCTCGTGCCGTGGCTCCTTGCCTACCTCGTCGCGGCGAACCTCGTCTCGTTCGCCATGTTCGGCCTCGACAAGCAGCGGGCGCGCGCAGGTGCGCGGCGGATCTCCGAACGGGCGCTGCTGCTGTCCGCAGCCGTGTCGGGAACCGTCGGGGCGTGGGCGGGGATGACCGTGTTCCGGCACAAGACGGCCAAGCGCTCGTTCCAGATGAAGATGGTCGCGGTGACTGCGCTGGACGTCGCCGTCGTGGCCGTGGCCGTCTGGGCGCTGCGCTGAGCGGCCTCAGCCCATCGTGGCCATCTCATGGCGCACGGTCTCGGCCCAGCCGACCTCCAGCGGGCGCGGGGCGTAGCCCAGCTCCCGGCGGGCCTTCGCATTGGAGCCGAGGTAGGTCGGACCGGCGATGACCCGCAGGCCCTCGGCCGAGTACTCCGCAGGCAGGGGCAGGAACCTCCCCAGGTAGCCGGACACGGGCGCCATCGAGCGCATCGCACTCGCAGGGACCCCGATCGGCGCGCGTCGGCCGGCCACCTCGGCAGCCAGCCGCATGCCCTCCAGGAGCGTGGCCGACGGGCCGGCGATGATGTAGGTCTCCCCGGCCGTCGCGGTGTCCATCGCGAGGATGTGGGCATCGGCGATGTCGTCGACATGGGCCCAGGAGTACGCGGTGCCGGTCGGCACGGCGGGCAGCCGGCCGCGCAGCAGGTTCCGCAGGGAGGCGCGCAGGCTGCTGGTGTCCTCCGGGCCGTAGACCAGGCCCGGCATCACGATGACCAGGGGCAGCCCCGCGGCGATCCGGGCCCGCGCGATCCGGTGCGCCTCGGCCTTCGTGGCGTCGTAGACGCTCAGGTGCTTGCCGACGAAGTGGTAGGACTCATCCACCTCGACCCCGTGGGTGTCGGAGTTGACTGCCAGCGTCGAGGTGTACACGCCCTTGGCGATCCCCAGCTCAGCCATCACGTCCAGGACGTTGCGGGTGCCGTCGACGTTGGTCGCCCACGCCGCGTCACGGTCGTCGACCCCGACCTTGTACCAGCCGGCGATGTGGAACACCCCATCCACGCCGCGCATGGGCCGCACCAGCGACCCACGGTCGGACACGTCGCCCCGGACCACCTCGACACCCTCATCGGCGAGGTGGCGCGCCCTTCCCGGGTAGCGCACGGCTGCGACGACGTCGTCGCCGCGCTGGACGAGCTTGCGCACGACGACGCCGCCGATGAACCCGGTCGCCCCGGTCACGAAGTACCTCATGCTGGCGGATCGTAGGTCGGGGCGTCGCGCGATGCCAGCGCGTCCCGAGCGCTCGGCCTTGCGCGCACCGCCGCTTGCGCCCACTGCGGAAGGTGGGGAGCATGGGCCCATGCCCGAGGCCCAGCCCACCGTCGTCGCGCCGCCAGAGCCGTGCGCGCGTTGCGGCGCGGACGCCGACTTCGAGATCGCCGAACTCTGGCTGTGCGTGGACTGCTACCACGTCGCCGGGTCCACGTGTGGCGGGATCGGCCGCATCCCGGGCACCTCGCCGAGCCCCGGTGCGGCGCGTGTCGCGGAGGACACCGACGACGCGCTCGGCCCGGCCGATCAGGTCTGCTGA
Source organism: uncultured Actinomycetes bacterium (assembly GCA_963812395.1). Taxonomy (GTDB): domain Bacteria; phylum Actinomycetota; class Actinomycetes; order S36-B12; family CAIYMF01; genus Prado023. The sequence goes on along the minus strand of CAWEVG010000033.1, from coordinate 86,866 downwards.
CGGTCCCGGTCGAGCCGCCACAGCGCCAGGTCGAACCACGCAGCGGGCGGGGCGATCCCCGCTGCCAGCAGCGCACCTTCCGCCGCGCGCCGCGCGCGTCCCGTGCCCAGCAGGTAGGTCCTCAGCTGTCGTTGCGGCAGGTGGCGCACAGCCCGAACAGCTCGAGCTGGTGGCTCACGTCACTGAATCCATGCTCTGCCGCGACGGCGTTCGCCCACTTCTCCACGGCCGGGCCGGCGATCTCCACGGTACGGCCGCACTGGCGGCAGACCAGGTGGTGGTGGTGCACGTCGCTGCACTGGCGGTACAGGGTCTCGCCGTCGTCGCGCACCAGGGTGTCGACCTCGCCGAGCTCGGCCATCAGGCCCAGGTTCCGGTAGACCGTCGCGAGGCCGACCGAGGCACCGCGCCCACGCAGTGCCGCGTGGATGTCCTGGGCGCTGCGGAACTCCGCAGACTCGGCCAGCAGCTCGGCGACGGCCACCCGCTGGCGGGTGGTCCGCTGACGCGGCTGGGCGGGACTGGTCATGGCCAGAAGCCTAACGGCCCGGCTCAGGTGCGCGGGCTGCTCCGCCGGTGCCCCTCGGCTCCTCTGGACCCGCCCAACCCGGGAACCGGTCCCACTTGGCACGGCACTCCGTCTAATCTAGACTGATTCTCATTCGTTGCAGGCTCGCGCCTGCCATGGGAGAGGACCCTGATGGCGCATCCCCTCGCACTCACCGCCGCCGGCATCGCGTCCGCAGCGCTGCTGCTGACCGGATGCGGCTCGGACGCCGGGTCGGCGCCGTCCCCCGGAGCCGGGGGCGCCGGGGCGAGGGTCGTGGCCACGACGACCATCTGGGGCGACCTCGCACACCAGATCGTCGAGTGTGCCGGCGCGGGCGAGGTGACCACGCTCATGCCCATCGGCACCGACCCGCACGACTACTCCCCCTCCTCGCAGGATGTGGCGGCCATGGTGTCCGCCGACCTCGTCATCGCCAACGGGCTGGGGCTCGAGGAGGGCCTCGCGCAGAGCATCGCGTCCGCGAAGTCCGATGGGGCCACGGTGTTCGAGGTCGCCCCCCAGGTGGACCCGCTGCCGTTCGGCGCCGCGGCCGACCACGGCAGCCAGGACCCGCATGTCTGGCATGACGTCACGCGCGCCGCCAAGGCCTCGGGCCTGATCGGCGCGGAGCTGACCAAGGCCACCGGGAACCCCGACTACGCCGAGTGCGGCACCCTGCTCCAGGGCGATCTCATGACCGTCAACGACGAGGTGTCCGCGACGCTGTCCAAGGTTCCCGAGGACCGCCGGATCCTCGTGACCGACCACGACGCCCTGGGCTACCTCGCCGCCGCCTACGGCTACACCGTGGCCGGGACCGTCGTCCCGGGCGGGTCCACCCTTGCCGAGCCGAGCTCCGCGGAGCTCGCGGCCCTCGCGGCGGCCGTCAAGGACGCGGGCGTCCCTGCGATCTTCGCCAACACGGCCAACCCGCAGGCACTGATCGACGCCCTGGCCTCCGAGGTCGGCGACATCAAGGTCGTGGACCTCTACGTGGACAGCCTCGGTGAGCCGGGGTCCGGGGCCGACACCTACCAGGGCATGGTCAGGACCAACGCCCAGAGGATCTCCGATGCATTGGCTGGCTAGGCTGCGCCCGTGACCCTGATCGAGTGGTTCACCGAGCCGTTCGCGCTGGGCTTCCAGCAGCGGGCGCTCGTCGGAGGCATCCTCGCGGGCCTGATGTGCTCGGTTGTGGGGACGTGGCTGGTGCTGCGCGGGATGGCGTTCTTCGGCGATGCGTTCACCCACGGCGTGGTGCCCGGCATCGCAGCCGCCGTGGCCTTCAACTTCTCCCCGCTCCTCGGGGCGGCGATCGCAGCCGCGGTCATGCTCCTGCTGATCGAGACGGTCCGGCGGCACAGCACCCTGGGCGAGGACACCGCGATCGGCCTGCTCTTCGTGGGCATGCTGGGCCTGGGCGTGGTGATCATCTCGAAGGTCGACAGCTACACCGGCAGCCTGACCTCGATCCTGTTCGGCGACGCCCTGGGCGTGACGCGCGAGGACATCGCGTGGCAGCTGGCCCTCGGCGCCGTGGTCATCAGTGCCTCGATCCTGCTCTACCGGCCGCTGCTCGCACTGTCGTTCAACGAGCAGAAGGCCTACCTGCTGGGGATGCGCCCGCGGATGGCGCACGCCGCCCTGCTGGTGCTGATCGCCACCGCCGTCATCGGCAGCTTCCAGGCGGTCGGCACCCTGCTCGTGTTCGCGCTGCTGGTCGGTCCCCCCGGCCACGGCCTCGCTGGTCTCGCGGACGGTGCCCCAGATGATGCTCGGGGCGGCCGCCCTGTCCGTGGTCTCGGTGTGGCTCGGGCTGGTCATCAGCTACCACCTGGGCACGGCGGCCTCGGCGACCATGGCCATCATCCCCGTGGCGATCTTCTTCCTGGTCCTGCCCTTCTCCAAGGCGATCCACTCCCGGCGCCAGCTGCGCGACAACGACCTCGTCGAGCGCCCCGGCGACGAGGTGGGGGCGGTGGCGTGATGGATCCTGCGGCGCCCAACCCCGGCGGGCACGTCCACAGCCCCGGCACCGGATCAGTCGGCGGGGACCTCATCGTCGAGGCCACGGACCTGGAGCTCCGGTACGGCAGCTTCGTGGCCATCGCCGCATCGTCGTTCCAGATCCCCCGGGTCGGCGTGGTGTCGGTCATCGGACCCAACGGATCGGGCAAGTCGACGCTGCTCTCGGCGCTCATCGGGCTGGTCCCCGTGGCCGCGGGCGACCTGCGGGTCCTCGGCGTGGAGCCGGAGTCAGCCCGGGAGCGGGTGAGCTACGTCATGCAGGCAACGCCGGTCCCGCGGGTCACACCCATCACCGTCCGGGAGGTCGTGGGGCTGGGCAGGTACGCCGAGCGGGGCATGTTCGGCCGGTTCCGCGCCTCGGACCGCCAGGCGATCGACGATGCCCTCGAGCGCATGGAGATCAGCCACCTGGCCCGCCGGCACATGCACGAGCTCTCCGGTGGGCAGCGCCAGCGCGTGCTCATCGCGCAGGGCATCGTCCAGGAGCACGAGCTGCTCGTCCTCGACGAGCCCCTGACCGGCCTGGACATGACCTCGGCCGCCACCATCGACACCCTGATCCACGAGAAGCTCGCCGACGGGTGCAGCGTCATCCTCACCACGCACGACCTCGACGAGGCCCGCGCGGCCGACTGGGTCGTGCTCGTCAGCGGGCGCGTCATCGCCTCCGGCCCCCCCGCCGAGGTGTGCACGCGCCTCAACCTGGAGGTGGCCTACGGCCTGGGCAGCATGCACGAGTGGGAGGGCTTCCTCGACGACCCCGCCCACGACACCCACGAGCGCTGACCCGCGCGGCGGCGACCGGGCCACCTGGCCCGGCACTGCGCCGCGCCACCGCACGAGCGCCGCACCGCCGCGCACCGCAGCACACGCGGACACGGCACGACCTGCTCCCACCTCGACGATCTGCTCCCGTTCAGATGGGAGCAGATCGGCCAGACGGGAGCAGATCGTCCGCGGCGCGGGCAGGGTGCCCCAGGCGGGCGCGCTGGGGGCGATCCCGCGGCGTCGATCCGCGCGGCGTGCGGGCGGGCGCGCGGGCGGGCGCGGCGCCGCGGGTCAGCGGAGGGGGAGGTCCACCATCACCATGTTGTGGTCCGACGCGCGGTAGCTGTTGTCGAACTTGCCGGCGCCCGTCAGGTGCAGGACGACCTCGTGGCGCTCGGGAGCCACGGTGGAGAAGATGTAGTCGATGCGCGTCGTGTCCCGACCGTAGAAGTACGGCCGGGGCGGGAAGCCCTTGTACTTGCGCGTCTTCGGCGTGTAGTTGACCGTCGAGTAGTTCGCGTTGACCTTCACCGGGGCGACGTACCCGTCGATCAGCCCGCTGTTGGCCAGGACCTGCTGCGCGCCGTTCGGCTGCCGCCGCTGGTAGGAGTTGAAGTCCCCCGAGATGACGATGTTCACCCCGCCGAGGCCACTGCCCGCGATCAGGCCGTCAGCCCAGGGCCGCAGCGCTGAGGCAACGGCCACGCGCAGGCGCTCGCCCTCCGCGGTCTTCTCGGTCGGCAGGTGCACCGAGATGAACAGGGTGGTCCGCGCGCTGCCCAGGGGGGTCAGGAAGGCATAGGACGCGTTCCGGTCCTGCGTCCCGCCGAAGTCGACCCCGGCGATCGTGGACATCCCCGCCATGCCCGCTGCCGGCGCCCCCGTGGGCAGCGTCGCCAGGCTCATCCGCGAGGGCTTGAAGAAGATGTGCGCCCCGCGGGTGCAACCCAGGGTGCACTGGGAGTAGTCCGTGGACGTGATCTGGTAGCCGAGGGAGCCGAGCAGGCCGCGCACGTCCTCGAGGTGCGTGGATCCGCCCCAGCGCTGGAGGTTGGCCTCCTGGATCGCCAGGACGTCCGGGGAGGCGTCCTGCACGGTGTTCACCAGGGCGACCCGACGCTTGGACCACGACCACTTCGCCGACAGGCGCGTCGTCTTCATCACGTTGTACGTGGCCACGCGGACGGCATCGTCGGCGGGTGCGGAGCGGGGGACGCCGGCCTGGGCGATCGACACGGTGCCGGCGAGCAGGCTCACGGCGGTCGCCGCGGCGACAGCAAGAGTGCGCACGGATGCGTGCACGCCAGGGCCCCCTCGGTGTCGGTCGCGCCCCGGATGGGGCCTGTTCAGGCGTTCGTCGGCATACCCTGCCCCAGAACTTGACCGATGGCACGCACATTCGCTCCCCCGGTTGATCCATTCACCGCGACGACGGCGACCGGCCGACGGGTGGTCGACGGTAGAATCGAGGCACTTGGGTGCCGTCGTCGGTGCCCGCCGCCCCGGCTCCGTGCAGCGCGTGGGCACGTTCGAGGAGCACCGGGAGTCCGATGAGCGAGCCGTCGTCCGGCCCGGGAAGCGCCCTGACCATCCGTGTCGGGTCGGTGTCCGCCGAGGCGGGACGGCGCCGCACGTTCGCCGTCATCAGCCACCCCGACGCCGGCAAGTCGACCCTGACCGAGGCCCTGTCGCTGCACGCGCGGGCGATCGGCCAGGCCGGCGCGGTGCACGGCAAGGCCGGTCGGCGCTCGACGGTGTCGGACTGGATGGAGATGGAGCAGGCCCGCGGCATCTCGATCAGCTCGTCGGCGCTGCAGTTCACCTACCGCGACATCGTCCTGAACCTGGTGGACACCCCCGGGCACGCGGACTTCTCCGAGGACACCTACCGCGTGCTGACCGCCGTGGACAGCGCGGTCATGCTGCTCGATGCGGCCAAGGGCCTGGAACCCCAGACGATGAAGCTGTTCGAGGTGTGCCGCAGCCGAGGCGTGCCGATCGTGACGGTCGTGAACAAGTGGGACCGCCCCGGTCGCGACCCGCTGGCGCTGATGGACGAGATCCAGACCCGCACCGGGCTGATCCCCACGCCCCTGACCTGGCCGGTCGGGATCGCCGGGGACTTCCGCGGGGTGCTGGACCGCACCACCGGCGGGTTCATCAAGTTCACCCGGACCGCGGGCGGGGCCTCGATCGCCCCGCAGCAGTTCCTCGACCCCGACGCCGCGCTCGCCAGCGAGGGCGCCGCGTGGGCCGAGGCGGTCGGCGAGCACGAGCTGCTCGACGCCGACGGCTACAACCACGACGAGGCCGAGTACCTGGCCGAGCGGACCACACCCGGTGCTGTTCGCCGCCGCGGTGCTGAACTTCGGAGTCGGGCAGCTGCTCGACGTGCTGTGCGACCTCGCGCCCCCCGCGGGCCCGCGCCCCGACGAGGCGGGCACCCCCCGGCCGGTCGAGGCGCCGTTCAGCGCCCAGGTGTTCAAGGTCCAGGCCGGCATGGACTCCGCGCACCGCGACCGCCTGGCGTTCGCCCGGGTGAACTCCGGGCGTCTTCCACCGCGGCGACGTGCTGACCCACGAGCCGACGGGTCGCTCGTTCGCGACGAAGTACGTGCACGCGGTGTTCGGCCGGACCCGCGAGACCCTCGAGGTCGCCTACCCCGGGGACGTGATCGGGCTGGTGAACGCCGGGTCGCTGCGCGCCGGGGACACGCTGTACGCCGAGGCCCCCGTCCGGTTCCCGCCGATCCCGAGCTTCGCCCCCGAGCACTTCCGGATCGCCCGGGCCAAGGACCCGTCGCGGTACAAGCAGTTCCAGCGCGGCATCGACCAGCTGGACCAGGAGGGCGTGGTGCAGGTGCTGCGCTCGGACCGGCGCGGCAACCAGGCCCCGGTGCTGGCCGCCGTCGGCCCGATGCAGTTCGAGGTCGCCGCGCACCGGCTCGAGCACGAGCTGCGCGCGCCGATCCACCTCGAGACGCTGCCCTACACGATCGCCCGGCGCACGCGCCGCGAGGACATCGCCGCGATCGAGGCCCGGCGCGGCACCGAGGTGCTCGAGCGCGGCGACGGCGCGCTGCTGGCCCTGTTCACCGACCGCTGGCAGGTCCAGTGGGTGCAGCGCGACCATCCCGAGGTCGTGCTCGATCCGCTGGTCGCCGAGGTCGACGAGGCAACGCGGTAGGCGAGTTCACCCCGATGCTCCTGCTGCCATCCGTGGGCATCTGCATCGGCGCGTGAGGGCCGGTCAGGCACAACAGGAGGGCGATGTGGATCGGCCTCGCGTGGTCCTTGCCTTCCTTGGGCTGGGCCTGCTGGATCGACCCCTGGCGGGCTGACCGCCTGCCTCCACGGGTGCCGGGTAGCACCCCACCGTGGCCGCGTACGCATATGTGCTGATGTGGCCTGCCCCGCCGCGGCCGCAGCCTGTGGGTGACCACCTGCACCGGGCAGGGGTCCACACCAGGAGGCACGAGATGAACCACCACGACAACCCCACCATCGCCACCGGCCGAGGAGCGCGCGCGACGATCGGAGGGGCCGCGATCGGCACCACGCTGGCAGCCCTCGCGCTGGCCCTGCTGCCGGGGGCCCCCGCCACCGCCGGTGGCGCAGGAGACCCCCTGCACTGCGACCAGGGGGTGTGCCTGAAGTACGTCGCCTCCCTGCTGGAGATCGCGGACTCCGATGGCGACGGGTTCAGCGACGCCGACGAGAAGGCTGCCGGCAGCAACCCGGAGGACCCCGACAGCCACCCGGCGATGCTCGACGTGCTGGACCTCGTCGCCCACGGGGAGCTGCCGAGCTTCGAGAAGCGGTTCAGCCAGGTCGTCATCCTGCCCGAGGCCCTGCCCGACGGCACGAAGCTGGACGGCGCAGCGGACCTCGCATCGCTCACTGAGGCGCTCGGCGCGCCTTGCCCCCTCCCGGAAGGACGGGCTGTCCAGGCTCGGGATCTCGACGGACCTGATGAAGGAGATGGGCGTGGGCGGGTCCGACGTGATGTCCCTGCTGGCCGGGTTCACCACGTCCAAGGACCAGCCCGCGTTCGAGGCCCGGATCGGGGGGATGCGCGCGTCGTGGATCTCCGCGGGCGCTGGTTCGGGGGCATGTCCGGGGTCGGCGTCGACACGACCACGGGCGAGGACGGCAGCACCCACAAGGTGGTGCGGTGGTTCGAGGAGACCGACGCGGGGACGGTCAGCTTCACGGTGGACCTCGAGATGTGCGGCTCCAACTGCACAGGGGACGTGGAGGTGAAGGTCAAGGGTGGCGGCCAGGACGACGAGTGCTCCACGGTGGCCGGGATCGGCTGCTTCGGGAACCTCGGGGAGACGGCCGACAAGGCCTACGACCTGCTGAAGGACGAGGAGAAGAAGGACCACGCCACCCCGGCTCCGGGGGCCACTGAGCCGAAGCCCTCCTCCGAGCCATCGTCCCAGCCCAGCGCGCAGCCCTCGAGCGAGCCGACGTCACAGCCGTCGCCCCAACCGACCACCAGTGAGTCGCCGAAGGCGACGACGGGGGCACGTACGTCGACCCCAACGCGGACGAGACCCGCGTGGTCGTCACGCCCGCCGATGTCGCGCGAGTCGTGCGCATCGTGCGGGGATCGAACACGACCCCGGCACAGGTCGATGTCGAGCGCCCCGAGATCGAGCCGTCGGACCTCGAGGATCCGACCGACACCTACGCCTACCGTGACCCGACCTACGAGACCGCGACGTTCACGACCGTCTCCCCGGTGAAGACCGGCGACGCGGTGACCAACTACGGACCGGACGGACCGCAGGGACCGCGCCCGTAGGGGGCTGCACGACGGCGGCGGGAGGGCACCATTCCTTCCCGCCGCCGTCGTTCGCATGGCCCGCTGCGCTCAGCGGGAGATCCCCATCGCTGCCCCGGTGCGATCATCGGGCAGGACGCGCACCGCGATCGAGCGGGCGGATCCCAACCGCAGGACGAGCGTTCCCGCGGCGACGAGCTCCTCGTCGTTGGCCGTCCTCACCTCGACCCGCACGGTGGAACCCGCCTCCGCCGCGGAGAGCACCTCCTCCACCAGCACGGCCGCCTCATCCTCGCTGGCGACCCACGTCTCGACGGGGACCCCGTCCACCACGACCTCGACGCGCTGCATCATCGTTGCTCCTCCCGGGGGGACATGCCCTCCGATTCGGGGACGAGCCCGCGGTGGCGGGCGATGTGGGCGACCTCGCCCCGTGTCCCGGCCCCGAGTTTGGCGAAGATCCGGGTCAGGTGCACGGCGACGGTGCGCTCGGACATGCCCAGGGCCCGCGCGATCTCGCGGTTCGTCCGGCCGAGGCTGACCTGGGCGACGACATCGCCCTCGCGCGCCGTCAGGCCTCCCTCGGTTCGTCCCGACCTTCGCCCCAGCTGGCGATCCAGCCGATCGGCGGCCTCCCCCAAGGGCTCCGCCCTCAGCACCAGCGCGGTGGCCCGGGCCTCATCGACGAGCGCGAGTGCGGTCGGCTCGTCTCCTGTGAGCGCAACCTCGAGCGCGGCGGACAGCTGCGCCCAGGCCCGGCGGTGCGGCATCGGAAGCCGCTGCCAGGCCCCCGCGACCTCGAGCCAGCCCGTCCCGGTCCTCCAGGCACGTTCCTCCGCGAGCAGCGCGACGAGCTCGGCCGGCGCCGGCCCAGTGGCGCTGCGCCCTCTCCCAGCGCATCTCCCGATGGGTCCGTGCCCTCGGACTCGGCGAACGCACGCGCCTGCGTGACCGGCCCCGTGGGGCGGTCCGAGGCCCAGCCCAACAGCCGAAGGACCCCGACGCGGACCCGGGCAGCCGCGAAGGGATCCCCGGAGATGTCCAGGGCGAGGGTGGTCGCCTCATCGGCCAGGGCGGTGACGTCGGCGCGCGGCAGGTCGCCGGCCAGGGTGGCGATCGTCAGTCGCACCGACATCAGCTCGTAGGCGATCTCGGGGTCGCTGGCTCCGGGCAGTGACAACAGCCGGGCAAGTCCCGAGCGGGCCTCGGACAGGCGCCCGAAGTCGGCCACCAGCTCGACGGCGATCAGGCGCAGGAGGATCTCCACCTGGGAGGTCAGGCGACTCGGATCGGCCAGGGTGGATTCGAGATGGTCGGCCAGCTCGGACCATCGACCCAGGGCGTGCAGGACGACCGCGCGACCCACGAGCAGCTGGCCCCCGGCCGCCTCCACCAGGCCGTCACTGCCCAGACGCGCCAGCTCCGACGTCAAGGATGCATCCATGCGCGGCAGGTCGCCGCCGCGCCACAGGACGTAGATGCGGTTCGCCGCGATACGCGCCTCCAGCGGCCTGTCGCCCGCTGTCTCGGCGGCATCCAGGGCCTGGTCGAACAGGTCCATCGAGCGCTCCTGCTGGCCCTGGACGCCCAGCGCCAGGGCATGCGCCCCGAGTGCCGAGGCCCAGGTCGCGGCGGCTCGGGTCGCGCTCGACGAGGTCCCCTCGGGCGCGGGTCCGTTGGCCTCCTGCGCCGCTCGGCACGCGCGTTCCGCCTGCTCCGCCGCGCCAACCGGCGACGGCAGGACGAGGCGCATCGCGTCGAGGGTCCGGATCTCGGCCTCGATCAGAGGGTCGGAGAGCGTCGGCACCAGGGCCAGCGCATGGTCGAGGGCGAGGTCCGACTCACGATGCCGGCCTGCCTGGAGGTACGCCCGGTGCGACTGGGCGAGGAACCGTGCGCGACCTGGCGTGTCCCGACGGGGAGTCCGAGCCACGGCCCCCTCGAGGATGGTCAGGGCCTCGTCGGTTCGGCCCACCGCGAGCAGGGCATCAACGCAGTCATGGGCCAGCTCCCCCTGCGGGTCGACCCCGGCATGGGGGAGGCCCCGGGTCCGCAGGTCCTGAGCCGACGCAAGCGCCCTGACCAGGTACTCGGCGCGTGACTCCGAGTCGCCGGACGACTGCTCGGCCGCCGCCCGCCACGCCAGGGCCGCACCCGACACATCGCCGGCCGCCTGGGAAGCCCGGGCACGAACGTGCCACGGCGCCGCGCGCTCAGCCAGCGCCGCGGCCACCCTCGTGGCAACACCGCGCGCCTCATCCGGGGCCAGCGCCCGGCCGGCGACCTCGGCCCAGGGCTGCGGGGCCTCGAGGTGCCGGCCCGGTGCAGGACTGAGCACCCCCCGAGCGGTGAGGATCCTCGCCAGATCGGCTGGTGCCTGGGCGGCGTCGGTCAACGCACGTGCGGGGAGACAGGCCTCTGCGAGGTCGGCAGCCACCACCAGCGCGGCAGCCCGGGGGTGGACGGCCGACAGCTGGTCGGCCGCAGGTAGTCGGGGATCCGGCCACCGCGACAGGCTCACCATGCGGCCGGGCAGTCCGCTGGACAGCGCCTCGAGCAGCCGCGCACGCGGGACGTCGTCGGGAGCCAGGCTCTCGGCCAGCAGCCGTGCGTCCGGCGGATCAAGCGGGCCGAGGGTGAGCACGCGGTCCGCCGGCCAGTCCCCGTCCTCCCCGACGGTGGCGACCAGAAGGCACGCCGAATCGGCCAGCGCCCGCGCTGCCGTGGTCAGTGCAGCGCTCGCGCGTCGATCAAGGTGGTCCGCCCGATCGATCGCGACCACCAGAGGGGCACCCCCCGGTCGCAGGGCCCGGGCGAGCCGGTCCCCGACCACCGCTGGACGCGCCTCGACCGGAACGCTCCCCAGGTCCGCGAGCAGACCTCCGAGCCCGTCGCCCCCCGTCGGCAGGAGCGCCGCAAGTGCGGCGTACGCGGTGTCCCCCAGGCGCCCACGAGTCCCCACCCAGCGATGCCCCAGCTGCCTGGCCCCGAGCTCCTCGCGGAAGCGCGCCACGAGTCCGCCGGCGCCCGACCCGGCAGGGCCTGTGACCAGCACCGAGCGACCGGCACCTGATCGTGCCGTCGCGAAGTCGTCGAGCAATGCCTGCAGCTGCGCATCGCGGCCGATCAGCGCGGTCGGGGGCATGTGCCCACCGTTGCACAGAGCCCGGGCGCGGGCCAGATGAGGTGCGGGGCACCGGCAACAGTGCTGCGATGTCCGGTGACGAGCCGCGGTGCCTCCCTCAGCTCGCGTGGTCGAGCCGCTCCCTGACGGCCTGCCGGACCAACTCCGAGGCTGAGCCGGACGGCGCGCCCTCACGGGCCGATGGGGTCGTCCTCCGGGAACTGCTGGTCGAGCGGCACGATGTGCGACCACCGCTCCGGGTCGTCCGCGGCTGGATCCGGGGCGCCGGTGGCGAAACCCTCCGGGCGGCGGATGTCGGCCTCGATGTAGACCCAGTGGGCCGCGGGGACGGCGTCACGGATCCGTTGCTCGGCGAGGTCGACGATGTCTGCGACCCTGGCAGCGGTCTCGTCGGGGTCGACCGCCACCTTCGCCGCCACGAGGAACTCGTCCGGGCCGGTGTGCAGGGTGCGCATATGGATGACCGACTCGATCCCGACCTGTTCGGTCAGCGCCGCCAGGATCAGCGCGTTCTCCTCGGGCAGCGCGGACTCGCCGATCAGCATCGAGGCCATCTTGTAGGACAGGAACACCGCGATGACGACCAGCAGCGTGCCGATCGCGACGGCGCCCATCCCGTCCCAGCGCCCGTCGCCCGTCACGCTCGCCAGGAAGATGCCGGCCAGCGCGAAGCCCAGCCCGATGAGGGCACCGAAGTCCTCGAGGAGCACCACGGGGAGCTCCGGCTGCCGGGAGTCGCGCACGTAGCGGGGGATCGACTTGGACCCGCGGGACTTGTTGGCCTCACGCAGCGCGGTGCGGAACGAGAACGTCTCCAGGCCGATCGAGATGAACAGGACGGTATAGGCGACCCAGACGTCCCTGGGGACCTCGGGGTTGTGGAACTTCTCCCAGCCCTCGTACAGCGAGAACAGCCCGCCGAGCAGGAAGATGATGATCGCCACCAGGAACCCGTAGACGAAGCGCGTCCGGCCGTAGCCGAACTGATGGTCCTGGTCGGGCACCCGCTTCGCTCGCTTGCCGCCCCGCAGCAGCAGGGCCTCGTTGACCGTGTCGGCCATCGAGTGGATCGCCTCCGACAGCATCGACGACGAACCCGTGAACAGGAACGCCACGAACTTGGTGATCGCGATCCCCAGGTTCGCAAGCCCCGCGGCGATGACGGCCCGGAAGCCACCCTCCGTGCTCACGCGTCCCCCTCCTTGTCGGTCGAGCCCGGCTCACGGGGCGTGACTCGAACCGGCTTGGCGACCCGGCGCACGACCGCAACAGGGCGCTCCAGCACCGGGGCGAGGTGGTGTGCCATCGGAGCACGCCACCCGAGCTTCACCGACAGCACCGCCAGTGTGGTGATCAGCAGGATGATCGGCCACTCGACGAGCCGTGTGGGCAGGTCCAGCCCGGCGACGAGCAGGACCATGGCGACCGAGCCAACCAGCGCCGCCGAGGCGTCCCAGGGGCCCTCCGCCATGATCGCCGGCGCGTCACCGGCGAGGAGGTCGCGGATGATCCCCCCGGCGATGGCGGCGATCACCCCGATCAGCACCGCGGAGGCCGGTGGGTAGTCAGCGGCCAGGGTGCGCTCGACGCCCACGACGGCGAACAGCCCGATCGCCAGGGAGTCCAGCAGCAGCATCGGCCACGCCAGCCGCGCCGACCAGCGCGCCAGCAGCATCCCGCACACCGCCGCGATGGCCGCCGCCGGGAGGTAGGCCCGATCGGAGATCGCCAGCGGCGGACCGACGTCGAGCAGGACGTCGCGGATCATCCCGCCGCCGAGCCCAGCAGCCACAGCGATGAGCAGCACCCCCGTGACCGTGACCCCCCGGCGGGCCGCGAACAGCGCCCCACCCAGGGCAGCCACGACGATCGTGAGCAGGTCCAGCCAGGTCGGCACGTCGATGAGCGTGACGTTCCCGTCCATCGCCATCATGACCTCCTCCAGGTGTGGGGTCGTACGTCCCGGGCACGTGTCACGGCCGTCGTGCCAACAACTCGGCACGGCGGCGCAGGGACCCGAATCGAACCAGGTACAGCACGGCCGCCGTGACCAGGATCGCGGCGGTGATCATCAGGGTGGCCCATCCCAGCGAGTAGAGGAGGTACGCGCAGAACCCGATGCCGAGGACTGGCACCACGGGGCCGAGGGGTGCGGTGAAGCGGGGGTGGATGTCAGGCCGGCTCCGACGACGGACCAGCACACCCAGATGGACGACGATGCATGCGAGGAAGGTCCCGGCGACCGTGACGTCGAGCAGGGGACCGATCGGCACGAAGGCCGCGAGCGACCCGAAGAACACCGCGGTCATCAGGATGTTCCGATTGGGGACGTGGCGGCGGTTCACGCGATCGAAGGCGCGTGGGAGGAACCCGTCACGGCCCATGGCGAACGTGACCCGCGTCTGCCCGTAGAGGACGGCCAGGACCACCGTGAAGATGCTCAGGGCAGCACCGGCGGAGATGAAGCGCGAGGCCGCCTCGCTGCCCGTGACCTCGCGCGCGATGACCGACAGGATCGGCGAGTCGGGCTCGAACTCCGAGGGGAGCTTGGCCCCGATCGCCGCGATCGCCACTGCCAGATAGAGGGCCAGCACCGCCAGGACCGCGACGACGATCGCCCGGGGCATGTCCCGCTGCGGGTCGCGGGCCTCCTCCGCCGCGGTGGACGCCGTGTCGAAGCCGATGAACGCGAAGAAGGCCGCACCGGCGGCTGCCCATACCCCGGTCATCCCGTGCGGCAGGAACGGGGTGAAGTTGCCGGCGTCGAAGGCCCCGAACGCCACCCCGATGAAGACCCCGAGGATCACGAACTTCAACACGACCATGACGTTGTTCACGGCCGCCGACTCCGACACGCCCCGGAGCAGGAGCACCGCGGCCAGCAGCACCACGACGAGGGCGGGGATGTTCACGACGCCGCCCTCCCCAGGAGGGGCGGCGATCCCCGGGGGCAGGGCCAACCCGAAGGAGGCGAGGAAGTCGTTGAGGTAGGCACCCCACCCCACCGCCACGGCGCTGATCGACAGCCCGTACTCCATCGTGAGGAACACCCCGGTCATCCAGGCCGCGAAATGCCCGAACAACGTGTAGGCGTAGGAGTAGGCGCTGCCCGAGACCGGGATCGCGCTGGCCAGCTCGGCGTAGGACAGGGCCGACAGGATGCTCACGAACCCCGCGATCGTGAAGGACAGCAGCACGGCTGGCCCAGCGTCGGCCACGGTCGTCCCCAGCACGAAGAAGATCCCCGTGCCGACCATGGCGCCGATCGACAGCAGGGTCAGGGCACCGAACCCGAGCGATCGGCTGAGGTCCCCGCCCTCGCCGTGCCCGGTGTCGGCCAGCATCTGCTCGATGCTGCGACGGCGGCGGGCGAATGCGGCCAGGTCGTTCGCGGCGCTCACGACGGCAATCTAGCGGTGGTCACCCTTGGCCGCCTGAGCAGCGGTCAACCCCCCGATTGGCACGTCACGGGCCGGGCCGGCCCATCCAGAGGCCGGGGGACTGCCTCAACGTCCCACCCGCCGATGCCGATATCTCCAGTGAAGGGGACCCGGCTCGGGTCATTGCCGGTCGGCGTCGCCCCAGGTGACCCCCGCCCAGGCCCATGACCCCCCGCGGGGGCCTCCTCATGAGGGCCTGACGACCATCACGATCCAGGGTGCCAGGGAGATCAGCCCGGCTGTCACGTTGATCCAGACGAGGCGGCGCCGGTGAGGTGGATGGGTGTTCCAGCGCATGGCGACGGCAAAGGGGAGCAGCACCAACCACGCGAGGGCGGGGAACAGGAGCAGGATCAGGAACGGCAGTCCGTAGAGGACCGCGAGCATGTAGGCCCCGGGTCGGGGGAACTCGAGGTCGTCATCCGCGGACTCCTCGGGCCACCCGTAGCCGCTCGGCTCCTCGGTCATCGTCCCCCCGTCCGCCCCGACACCCACGCGCTGGCAGGCATTCCCACGGCAAGGGTAGCCGGGTGACGGATGCCGAGCCTCGACAGGCTTCCCGTGGCGAGGGAATGGGGGCTACGGCCTGCCTTGGGGCCGTCTTGCGGACCGCTTACCTCAGCGGGCTTGCTCAGGAGTGGGGTGGGCCCCGCGGGGCTCGAACCCGCAACCTACGGATTAAAAGTCCGCAGCTCTACCATTGAGCTAGAGGCCCTGGGATACAGAGGAAGGCCGAGCAGGGCCTGTCCGTTCCCGCCCAGTGCCGGCATGGTGGTTGTCGGCGTGGGGTGGGATCAATGATGCCAGAGGCAGGCGTGCCGCTGGTCCGAGCCGCCCCGTGGCTGGGCTTGCTGAGGAACTCGCCGAGGTAGTCCGCTGCGCACCCGGTGGGCCGACCCGCCCTGCGACCGTCCGGTCTCCGAACCCCTCGGCTACCGTGGTCCTCGAGGAGAGAGGACTCCGCATGCGTGTTGCCCCTGGCTGGCTCCGGTTCGTGAGCGTGTTGTTCGGGCTCGCTTCGGTGCCCTTCCTGTGGATCGCGGTCAACGACGCGCACACCGCAACCCAGATGACCCAACCCAGCGTCATGGTGGACGAACTCACGCTCAGTGCGGTCCAACGACTCACGTACGCGGTCATCTGCCTCGCGATCGCGGTGCTGCCCGTCGTGTGGTCGACGTTCCCCCGACGCTTCGACCCCCAGTAGGACCTTCGCCAACGCGCCCCCGATCGCGTACCTTCATCGGATGCCCCCGACGACCAACTCCCGGCCACCTGCGCTGCACGCTGCCGACAGCCACGACCTGATCCGTGTTCACGGAGCACGAGAGAACAACCTCAAGGACGTCAGCGTCGAGCTCCCGAAGCGCCGGCTGACCGTGTTCACCGGGGTGTCGGGCTCGGGCAAGAGCTCGCTGGTGTTCGCGACGATCGCCGCGGAGTCGCAGCGGATGATCAACGAGACCTACAGCACGTTCGTCCAGGGCTTCATGCCGACCCAGTCGCGCCCCGACGTCGACGTCCTCGACGGGCTCACGACGGCGATCATCGTCGGCCAGGAGCGGATGGGCGCGAACCCCCGCTCGACCGTCGGCACGTTCACCGATGCCAACGCCATGCTGCGCATGCTCTTCAGCCGGCTCGGCGATCCGCACATCGGCTCACCGAACGCGTACTCGTTCAACGTGCCCACCGTCAAGGGCAGTGGTGCGATCACCATCGAGCGCGGTGCCAGGACGAGGGCCGAGAAGGCGACCTTCTTCCAGCTCGGCGGCATGTGCCCCCGATGCGAGGGGCGGGGATCCGTCAGCGACTTCGACGTCACCGCGCTCTACAACGAGGATCTGTCCCTCAACGAGGGAGCACTGACCATCCCGGGCTACACGATGGACGGCTGGTACGGCCGCATCTACCGCGGCAGCGGCTTCTTCGACCCGGACAAGCCGATCAAGACGTTCACGAAGAGGGAGCTGCACGACCTGCTCTACAAGGAGCCGACCAAGATCAAGGTCGATGGGATCAACCTCACCTACGAGGGACTGATCCCCAAGATCCAGAAGTCGATGCTGTCCAAGGACGTCGAGGCCCTGCAGCCGCACATCCGGGCATTCGTCGAGCGGGCCATCACGTTCACCACGTGCCCCGACTGCGAGGGCACGCGGCTCACGGCCGAGGCGCGCTCGTCGAAGCTCAAGGGCATCAACATCGCCGATGCCTGCGCCATGCAGATCAGCGACCTCCGGCAGTGGGTCCACGAGCTCGACGAGCCCTCGGTCGCCCCGCTGCATCGCCGGTCTCCAGCACCTGCTCGACTCCTTCGTGGAGATCGGGTTGGGCTACCTCTCCCTCGACCGGCCGTCGGGCACGCTGTCAGGTGGTGAGTCCCAGCGCACGAAGATGATCCGTCACCTCGGCTCGTCGCTCACGGACGTCACCTACGTCTTCGACGAGCCCACGATCGGCCTGCACCCGCACGACATCGCGCGCATGAACGACCTGCTGCTGCGGCTGCGGGACAAGGGCAACACCGTGCTGGTCGTCGAGCACAAGCCCGAGGCGATCGCGATCGCCGACCACGTGGTCGACCTCGGCCCGGGCGCCGGCACCGCGGGCGGCGAGATCGTCTTCGAGGGCACAGTCGAGGGCCTGCGCGCCAGCGACACCATCACCGGCCGGCACCTCGACGACCGCGCCCAGCTCAAGGGGTCGCTGCGCACGCCCACCGGCACCCTCGAGATCCGCGGGGCGTCGACCAACAACCTGCGCGACGTCGACGTCGACATCCCGCTCGGCGTCCTGGTCGTCGTGACCGGCCTCGCCGGATCCGGCAAGAGCTCGCTGATCCACGGCTCGGTCGCCCCGCTCGACGGCGTCGTCGCCATCGACCAGGGTGCGATCAAGGGCTCGCGGCGGAGCAACCCGGCGACCTACACCGGACTGCTCGACCCGATCCGCAAGGCGTTCGCGAAGGCCAACGGAGTGAAGCCGGCCCTCTTCAGCGCCAACTCCGAGGGCGCCTGCCCCACCTGCAACGGGGCCGGCCTCATCTACACCGAGCTCGGCTTCATGGACACGGTCACGACCACGTGCGAGGAGTGCGAGGGCAAGAGGTTCCTCGCCTCAGTCCTCGAGTACAGGTTCGGCGGCAAGGACATCAGCCAGGTCCTGGCGATGCCGGTCACCGAGGCCGAGGAGTTCTTCGGCTCAGGCGAGGCCCGTACACCGGCCGCGCACGCCATCCTCGACCGTCTCGCCGACGTCGGCCTCGGCTACGTCACGCTCGGCCAGCCGCTCACCACCCTCTCCGGCGGCGAGCGGCAACGGCTCAAGCTGGCGACGCACCTCGGCGAGAAGGGTGGCGTCTACGTGCTCGACGAGCCGACCAGCGGCCTGCACCTCGCCGACGTCGAGAACCTGCTCGCCCTGCTCGACCGGCTCGTCGACTCCGGCAAGTCGGTCATCGTCATCGAGCACCACCAGGCCGTCATGGCGCACGCCGACTGGATCATCGACCTCGGCCCCGGCGCCGGCCACGACGGCGGCCGCATCGTCTTCGAGGGCACGCCCGCCGACCTCGTCGCCGCACGCACCACCCTCACCGGCGAGCACCTCTCGGCCTACGTCGGCACCTGACCCGAACCCTCTGGACCCCGCTCCCGCGGACCCGGATCCCGCGGGGCGAGCAGCAGGTCGGGCACGTCCTGGCTGATGCGGGTCCCCCCGGTCCCGGCCAGGATCTGGTCCAGGTCGCCCAGCGCCCCGATGACCGCCACCCGACCGGGAGCCGACGCCGCGAATGCCGCGGCCGCCTCCACCTTCGGGCCCATCGATCCCTCCGGGAAGGTGAACTGCTCGAGGTGCGCGGGGGAGGCCGCGCGGATCGCCCGCTGCGCCGGCGTGCCCCAGTCGAGGTACACCGCGTCCGTGTCCGTCGCGACGACCAGCAGGTCGGCATCCAGACCGGCAGCGAGAAGTGCTGAGGCCCGGTCCTTGTCGATGACCGCCTCGACCCCCACCAGCGTGCGCGGGTTGCGATCCTGCGGACGCGGACATCCCCTCCTCCGGCAGGTACATGGTGGGGATCCCGCCGCCGCCGGTGCAGATGACCACGACGCCGCTCTCGAGCAGCGTCCGGATCGGCTCGATCTCGAAGATGCGTCGAGGCACGGGCGAGGGCACCACCCGCCGCCACCCGGCGCCGTCCTGCTTGACGGTCCAGCCCTTCTCGGCGGCCAGCCGGTGGGCGGCGTCCTGCGCGTACACGGGCCCGACGAACTTCGTCGGATCGGCCATGGCCGGGTCCTCGGGATCGACCTCCGTCATCGTCAGGACCGTGGCCAGCTGCTTGTCGAACGGCAGCAGGTTGCCCAGCTCCTGCTCGATCAGGTAGCCGATCATCCCCTCGGTCTGCGCCCCCAGGACGTCGAACGGGTAGGTCGACTCCTCGTCGTAGGCCGAGGCCTGCAGGGCCAGCAGGCCGACCTGCGGGCCGTTGCCGTGGGAGATCACCAGCTCGTGCTCCATCGCCAGGGGAGCCATCGCCTGGCACGCGACCCGCACGTTGGCGCGCTCGCGCTCGACCGTCATCGGCTCACCACGGCGCTGCAGCGCGTTGCCCCCCAGCGCCACGACGACCCGCATGGCCGGTCAGCGCTTCCCGGTGGACGGGGCGGCGACCCACGTCGGACCATCGACTGAGGGCCTGCCCACCGGCACCTGCTGGGTGATGCAGTGCACGTTGCCGCCGCCCAGCAGGATCTCCCGGCCGGGCACCGGGATGATCCGCCGGCCGGGGAACAGCTGCTCGTACGTGGCGATCGCGGCCGCATCATGCGGGTCGTCGAACACCGGCAGGACCACGATGCCGTTGCCGATGTAGGAGTTCACGTAGGAGCCCGCGAGCCGCTCACCCTCGGTCCGCCGCTGAACGCCGGGGACCGCGTCCACCCCGGCCGCCTCCTCCGCGGTGATCGTGATCGGCCCCGGCTGGTGGAGCGCGGACCACCTGCAGGGGCCGACCTGCGGCGTCCACGGTGTCCTCGAGGATCTTCAGCGCCTCGTTGGAGATCTCCCACTGCGGGTCGTCCTGGTCGTCGGTCCAGGTCAGCATCACGACCCCGGGCGCGGCGAAGCGGGCGAAGTTGTCGATGTGGCCGTCGGTCTCGTCGAGGTGCACCCCACGCGGCAGCCAGATGACCGTCGCGACCCCGAGGTGCTCGCGCAGGACCTCCTCGATCTCCTCGCGGCTCAGGTCCGGGTTCCGGTTCGGGTTGAGCAGGCACTCCTCGGTGGTCAGGACGGTGCCCTCGCCGTCCACGTCGATCGAGCCGCCCTCGAGGATGAGATCCGGCAGGTAGCGCTGCACGCGCTCGAGGTCGCACACCTTCGGGCCGACCATGTCGTCGGCGTCCCACGGGAAGTACAGCCCCCCGCGCAGCCCGCCCCACGCGTTGAACCGCCAGGAGACGGCGCGCAGCTCGCCGGCATCGTCGACGACGAACGACGGCCCGGTGTCGCGGACCCACGAGTCGTTGGTGGACATCTCGACCACGCGCACGTGCAGCGGCAGCCGCTCGCGGGCGTTCACGTACTGCGCCGCCGAGACCAGGACCGTCACCGGCTCGGCCTCCGCGATCGCCTCAGCGACGCGCGCGAACGCGCGCTGGGCGGGCTTGGCGCCGAGCCGCCAGTTGTCGGGGCGCTCGGGCCAGACCAGGTAGCACCCGGCGTGCGGCTCCCACTCCGCCGGCATCCGGAAGCCGTCCTCGCGCGGGGTGGAGGCAAGGGCGTGCATCATCGGGTCACCTCGAGGGCTCGTCGGTCGCGGGCACGTGGCTGGGTTGGTCCATGATGCCGGATGCGTCCTCGGGAGCGCTGCCCGCGAGGACGGCGCGAGGACGCGCACATGGGGATCGTCCGACGGTACCGCGTCGGCCCGGCCCCGGTGGGTGCCGAGCACCTATCCTGACGGCCGTGAACCTCACCCCGACGGAAGTCGACCGGCTGCTGCTGCACCTGGCAGCCAGCCTCGCCCGCGCGCGGCGCGACCGGGGGCTGCGGCTCAACGTCCCGGAGGCCACCGCGATCATCGCCGACACCGTCGCCGAGGCGGCCCGCGACGGCCGCACGCATCCCGAGGCCGTCGAGGTCGGCCGCTGCGTCCTCGGCCCCGACGACGTCCTCCCCGGGGTCGCCGACATCGTCACGCAGGTCCACGTGGAGGCGGTGTTCGACGACGGGTCCCGGCTGGTCACTGTCGTGGACCCGATCGGCGGGGGCCACCTCGGCCAGGACGCCCCGGGCGCGCTGATCCCCGGCGTCCACCGCGACGACGAGGGCATCCACGTGGGTGCTGCCACCCGGAGCGAGGACACCGTGACGGTGCAGGTCGTCAACGAGGCCGTGGTGCCGATCTCGGTCTCCTCGCACTTCCACTTCTTCGAGGTCAACCCGCGGCTGCGGTTCGACCGTGCCGCCGGCTACGGGCGCCGCCTGGACGTGCCCGCCGGGTCGACCGTCGCCTTCCCGCCCGGGGAGCCGGTCGAGGTGGCGCTGGTGCCGATCGGCGGGGCGCGGGTCGTGGTCGGCTTCGCCGGACTCGTCGACGGCCCGCTGGACGCCCCGGGCGCCAAGGATCGCGCCCTGGCGAAGGCGCGGGCCTGCGGGTTCGCCGACTCCGGCGACGCGGACGGCGCGGACGCCTCGGGGGGTGACGGCGCTTCCGCCGGGGGGCGCCGGCGCTCCCCCGGGACCCGGCGCCCGGGAGATCCGGCGGCCGCCGTCCCGGCGCTCGTCCGCGCGCTCGCCGAGCGGACCGATCGCGCACGCGACGGGGTCACCCCGTGAGCCGCGGCCCGTGGAACGACATGGCCGTGCACGGCCCGCGCCTCGGCGACCGCGTCCGCCTCGGCGACACCGGCCTGACCCTCGAGGTGATGGCCGACGACCGCCTCGCCGGCGACGAGCTCCTGCTCGGCTTCGCCAAGACCGGGCCGCGACGGGATCGGCTTGCAGGCCGTGCGCACGACCGAGTCCTGCGACGTGGTCGTCACCAACGTCCTGCTGCTCGACCCGGTCCTGGGCGTGCGCGTGACCTCGATCGGGATCCGCGAGGGCCGGATCGTCGCCCTCGGGCGCTCGGGCAACCCGGACACG
The DNA here is from genome assembly GCA_963812395.1 of uncultured Actinomycetes bacterium. Taxonomy (GTDB): domain Bacteria; phylum Actinomycetota; class Actinomycetes; order S36-B12; family CAIYMF01; genus Prado023. Next base: position 64,991 of record CAWEVG010000033.1, on the reverse strand, counting down.
ACCGACGGCGTGGACGTCGTGGTCGGCAGCGGCACGATCGTCATCCCCGGCGAGGGCCTCATCGCCACCCCCGGCGCGGTCGACCCGCACGTGCACGGCCTGAGCCCGCGCGTCATGGAGGCCGCGCTCTCCTCGGGCGTGACCAGCCTGCTCGTGCAGGAGTTCGGGCCGTTCTGGGGCGTGGGCGTCGGCTCGGGCTGGGCGCTGCGCCAGGCCTACGCCGCGTTCGACGCGTGGCCGATCAACGTGGGCGTCCTGGGTCGCGGGTCCTCGGCCGAGCCGGGCCCGCTGCTCGAGGCGCTCGAGGCCGGCGTGTGCGGGTTCAAGGTCCACGAGGACACCGGCGCCCACCTGCGCACCCTCGACATGGCCCTGGCCGTGGCCGAGGAGCACGACGTCGCGGTCGCCCTGCACACCGACGGGCTCAACGAGGGCCTGTCCGTCGAGGACACCCTGGCCGTCCTCGACGGTCGCGCCGTCCACGCGTTCCACGTCGAGGGCTGCGGCGGCGGCCACACGCCGAACGTGCTGCGGCTGGCCGGCGTGGACAACGTCCTGGCCTCCTCGACGAACCCGACCCTGCCGTTCGGCGTCAACGCCCTGGCCGAGCACGTGTCCATGATCATGGTCTCCCACGGACTGCACCCGGAGATCCCCGGCGACCTCGACCTGGCCCGCAACCGCGTGCGCGCGGCCACGATGGGCGCAGAGAACCTGCTGCACGACCACGGCGTGATCCCGATGACCAGCTCCGACGCCCTCGGGATGGGCCGGGCCGGCGAGACGTGGCGGCGCACCTTCGCACTGGCCTCGGTCACCAAGGGCGCCGAGGGTGCGTTCGTCGACGCCGAGGACGACGCAGTCGGCCACGACAACGACCGCGTCCTGCGCTACCTCGCCAAGCTCACGGTCAACCCGGCCCTGGTGCACGGGATCGCCCACGAGGTGGGGTCCCTGCAGGTGGGACGGATGGCCGACATCGTGCTCTGGCGCCCGTCGCACTTCGCCGCCAAGCCCGCAGCTCGTGCTGAAGTCCGGGCTGCCCGCGTGGGGGCCGACGGGAGACCCGAACGCCTCGATCGACACGGTCGAGCCGCTGCGGATGGGCCCTCAGTTCGGCGGGTACGGAGCCGCGCCGGCGCAGCTGTCGGTGCTGTTCACCAACGGTTCGGCGGACGAGAGCCACACCCCGTTCCCGACCGCGCGGCGGCGGGTTCCCGTGCGCGGCACCCGTTCGGTCCGGCTGTCACAGCTCGTGCGCAACGCCCGGCTGGCCGACGTCCAGGTCGATCCGCGTTCGGCGGAGGTCACGATGGACGGGGCTCCCATGCGTTTCGGCCCGGTCGAGCGCACGCCCCTGCAGCGGCTGTACTTCCTCTGAGCGGCCGCCCGACCCAGTGGCGTTCGGGCTGGCGCTCCACCGGGCGCGTCGACGCGTCCCGACTCGCGCGTCGCTGGCGCTACCCACCAGACGCGCGATCGTGCCGGACGCTACCCGCCGGACTTGCGGCGGAACATCCGCTGGGTCTGGGCCGCGCTCTGCGCGTGCCCGGAGGGGCCCGCGTCACCGTGGCCCTGCTTGGCGGCACCCGAGGCACCGTGCTTGTGGGCCATGGCGTCGCGGTACTTCTGCTTCATCAGCTCGTCGGGATCGGTGATCGCCGCCTCCGGCTCGGCTGCGGCGCTGGGCTCGGTCTCGGCCTCGTCCGGTGCGACCTCGGGGTCGGCGTCAGGATCGCGTGCTTCGTCAGTCATGGGAGCTCCGCTCATCGGTGATACCGCCAACCTATCCCCCGATCAGGGGCGATTCCCACCCGGTGACCACCCAGCGCAGCGATGGGCACGGCGATGATTGCCTCGTGGATGCCCGTCTGTTCGTCGCGATCTGGCCCGACGACGCAGCCCGGGACGCCCTGGCCGACACGGTCGACCCGGTGCGACGGGCAGCGCCAGACGTGCGCTGGCAACCCCCTGCGCGGTGGCACATCACGCTGGCGTTCCTCGGTGTCGCCGACCCCGAGCGGGCGGCGGCGCGCATCTCGACCCTCGAGCGGCGGGGCGACACCCCGGCGGCCGAACCGATCCGCCTCGCCGGCGCAGGCACCTTCGGCCCGGTCATCTGGGTCGGGGTCGAGCACGGGCCATGGCTGGCCGACATGGCCGGAGGGCTGCAGCGGGCGCTCCACGTGGCCGATCGGCGGTTCCGCGCCCACGTGACCGTGGGGCGGCTGCGCGGCGAGGGCGGCGCCACACGGGCACGGGAGGTGGTTCCGCTGCTGTCGCCGCACGTCGGGCCCCGCCTGGACGCCGCGCGAGATCACGCTGGTCGAGTCCGTTACCGGACCCGCGCCCGAGTACCGCATCATCGAGAGGTGGCCCCTGAACCCGCCGCCGGCATATCCGCGATAGACCATGATCCCTCAGGGGACGGGCGTACCGGCCCCGCTGAGCCGTCGCAGCGGGCCGACGGCCACACCCCGCCCGCCGCCCTCGAGCCGCGACACCGCGGCTGGCCCGATGCCAGACTCGTGGACGCCCAAGACCCTGGAGGAACCGTGAACCACTTCCCCGCCACCGAGCGCGTCCTGCACAAGGCCGTCACCGTGGCCGCCCCCGTCGAGGACGTCTGGTGGGCCTGGACCACCGACGCCGGCATCCGCTCGTGGCTCGTGGACGACTCCCGGATCGAGCTGCGCGTCGGCGGGCCCTACGAGTGGTACTTCCTGACCGAGGCGGAGCCGGGCAACCGTGGTTCCGAGGACTGCCAGGTGATCGGCTTCCAGGCCCCGACCATGCTCACGTTCACGTGGAACGCCCCGCCGCACCTGACCGAGGCGCGCGCCCAGCGCTCGGTCGTCCTGCTCCGGCTCCGCCCGGACGATGCCGACGAGGGCACCCGGGTGGAGGTGACCCAGCTCGGATGGGGCGACGGCGGGGAGTGGGACGAGGCCTACGACTACTTCGACCCCGCCTGGGACGGCGTCCTCCGCGCGCTCCAGGAGTACTTCACACGGCGAGGCCGACCCGCCAGAGGCGTGAGCAGCCCGCAACGGGGTGCCCGACGGCTTGTCCACCGCCCTCACCCGCCTGCCCTCGTGATCCATTCAGGTTGCGGACCTTCTAGGGCACCGAAGGTGAATGGATCACCTCGGGGGACATCCGGGAGCGCCCAGCCCACCTCGGGGCGGCACCGGGAGCGCCAGCCCACCGGGGCGCGCCAGGGTCGCCCGGGCATGCGAAGGGGGCGGGACCCCGCGAGGTCCCGCCCCCTTCGTGATGGTCTGGCCCTACAGGCTCTGGACGTCCGCCTGCTTGGCGCGGACGGCCTCGGCGGCCTCCTTGAGCCCGGCGAGCTCGGTGTCCGTGAGGTCGCCCTCGACGACCTTGCGCACGCCCTGGCGGCCGATCTCGGCCTCGACGCCGAGGTACACGCCCTCGATGCCGTACTCGCCGTCGACCCAGGCGCACACCGGCATGACCAGCCCGGAGTCCTCGATGACGGCCTTGGCCATCCGCGCAGCCGCGGCCGAGGGCGCGTAGAACGCCGACCCGGTCTTCAGCAGGGCCACGACCTCAGCACCGCCGTTGCGGGTGCGCACGACGAGCTCCTCGATCTTCTCGGCGGGCAGCAGGTCGGTCAGCGGCTTGCCGTCGACGGTGCAGCGTGAGGGAACCGGCACCATGGTGTCGCCGTGCGAGCCGAGGGTCAGGGTCTTGACCGAGCCGACGGGTACGCCGAGCTCGACGGCCACGAAGTTGGTGAAGCGCGCGGTGTCGAGCATGCCGGCCTGGCCGATGACCTGGTTCTTGGGCAGGCCGGAGGCCAGCTGGGTCAGGGCGGTCATCTCGTCGAGCGGGTTGGACACCACGACGATGACGGCGTTCGGCGAGTGCGCGACCACGTTCTCGGCCACGTTGCGCACGATGCGCGCGTTGGTCTCGATCAGGTCCATGCGGCTCATGCCCGGCTTGCGCGGCAGGCCCGCGGTGATCACGACGACGTCCGAGCCGGCGGTGGCCTCGTAGCCGGCGCCCGTCGCCGGGTCGGTGGTCTGGCCGACGACCGTGGTCTCGAAGCCCTCGATCGGCCGCGACTGGTTGAGGTCCAGCGCGAGACCCTCAGCGCGGCCCTCGAGGATGTCGGTCAGGACGACCGTCTCGAACACGTTGTACTCGGCCAGACGCTGGGCGGTGGTGGAGCCGTAGAACCCGGCGCCGACGACGGTGACCTTGCCGTTCAGGGACATTGGTTTCCTCTCTCGCGCGTCGGTCCACCGACGCTCTCAGGTGCCCGATCAGCCTACTCGCCCGCTTCCGGCGCCCCGGATGGACCTCCGGCCCGCGCGGGCCGCCGGACGACCCGGGCGCCGTCAGCCGTCGCCTAGCGCGGGCGGCGCGGCACGAACGCGCTCGTGCGCTGCATGTACTGCGCGTATCCCGGGCGCGAGGTGATCAGGTGCTTGTCGAGCATGGAGACCCCGGACACGCGGACCAGCAGGAACGTCATCAGTGCCGGCCCGAATGCCGTGGCCCACCCCCACGGCACATCGAGCACCATGACCCAGAACCCCCACTGCAGCACGGCCTCGCCGAAGTAGTTGGGGTGGCGGGTGAACCGGAAGAGCCCGGAGTCCAGGACGCGACCGCGGCTGGCCGGGTCGGCGCGGAACCGGCGCAGCTGCTCGTCGCCGACCACCTCGAACCCGAATCCGACGGCGAACACGACCAGCCCGACCCAATCGGAGGCGCTGATCGGATCCGGCGGCACGGCAGCGCCCCCGACAGCCAACGGCGCGGACACCGCCAGGGCGAGCACGCCCTGCAGCGCGAACACCTGGAACAGGCTGACCCACCAGTACCGCTGCGGGCCGTAGTGCGCCCGGAACGCGGCGTATCGCGGGTCCTCGGGCTTGCCCCAGTTGCGCCGAAGCAGGTACGCCCACAGCCGGATCGCCCAGATCGCCACCACCGCGATCAGCAGGCCCTTGCCCGGGGTGATCCCGGTCAACCGAACCGAGTTGGCCGCCACCAGCAGGAACAGGACCGACCACCACGGATCGACGATGCTCGCGTTGCGCATCCGCACCGACACGACCCACAGCGGCACGAGCAGCGCCGCGAGCACCAGGGCGTTGGATGCCAGGACGCTCATCGGCCGGACCCCGACCCGGCGGTCCCGGCGCTCATCGGCCAGACCCCGACCCGACGGCCCCCGCGCGCATCCGCGGACCTACGAGGGCGGCGGGACGATGAGCGCGAACACCGACAGTCCGATGCCGAGGAGGCCCAGGCACAGCAGGTCGATCCCCTTGCCGCGCACTGCGAGCCACCCCGCATCCCGCTCGGGCAGGAACAGCCGGAGGAAGAACGCCCCGACGACGAACCCGGCGAACAGCACCGACCCGCGTCGGAAGTGGTCGGCGGCCACGACGATGAGCGAGACGAGCAGTCCCACGAGCACGGTCATCAGCGGCCACTGGAGCCGTGGCCCACCTGAGGCCCGGACCACCTCGACCGACAGGGCCGCATCCTCCGCCACGCGGTCGCGGGTGAAGTCCAGCCCCGCCGCGCTCGCCGGATCCGGTGCGGCCGGGGGCCACTGCGCGCCGGGCGGGATGTCGGTCATGACCGTGCCGCGGCCTCGACGACGTTGGCCAGCAGCATCGCGCGGGTCATCGGACCGACGCCGCCGGGCATCGGGGCGAGGTGGCCAGCCACCTCGCGGACGTCGGGATGGACGTCGCCCACCAGCCCGTCGGCAGTGCGGGTGATCCCCACGTCGAGGACGGCAGCGCCCGGCTTCACGAGGTCGGCGGTGATCAGGTGCGGCACCCCGGCCGCCGCCACGATGATGTCGGCCGTGCGCGCGTGGGCGGCGATATCCCTGGTCCCGGTGTGGCACAGGGTGACGGTCGCGTTCTCGGACTTGCGGGTCAGCAGGAGCCCCAGGGGGCGTCCGACCGTCACCCCACGGCCGATCACGCAGACCTCCGCGCCGTTGATCGGCACGTCGTAGCGGCGCAGCAGCTCGACGATCCCGCGCGGCGTGCAGGGAAGCGGCGCCGGCGACCCGAGCACGAGGCGGCCGAGGTTCACGGGGTGCAGGCCGTCGGCGTCCTTGGCCGGGTCCATCACCTCGAGCACGGCGTTGGCGTCGAGCCCCTTGGGCAGGGGCAGCTGGACGATGTAGCCGGTGCAGGCGGGGTCGGCGTTGAGCGCGCGCACGGCGGCCAGGACGTCGGCCTGGGTGGCGGTGTCCGGAAGGTCGACGCGGATCGACTCGATGCCGACCTCGGCGCAGTCCCGGTGCTTGCCGGCAACGTACGCGCGGCTGCCGGGGTCGTCGCCGACGAGCACCGTGCCCAGCCCGGGCACCACGCCCCGGGCGCGCAGGTCGGCCACAGTGGCCGCGAGGTCGCGCTTCACCGCCGCTGCGGTCGCCTTGCCGTCCAGGATCGTCGCACTCACGCCGGACATTGTCGCAGGCCCGAGGGCGCCCGGTCGTCCGGTCAGTGCGCGCACACGCAGAACACGTTGCCCTCCGGGTCGTGCATGACCTGCCACGACTCGTCGCCGAGCTCGCGGCGCCCGTCCTCCGCCCGCCGCGCGCCCAGCCCGACGAGGCGCTCGACCTCCGGGTCGAGGTCCGCACGGGAGCCGACGTAGAGGTCGAGGTGCAACCGGTTCTTGCCCGGCGTGGGGTTCGCCACCCGCTGGAGCACCACCTTCGGGCCGACCCCGTCCGGGTCGCGCAGGGCGCGGAACGGCCCGAGCTCGCCGCTCACCCGGTAACCCAGTGCGGCGGCCCAGAACCGCGTCATCTCGTCGATGTCCACGCAGTCCATGTTCACGTTCAGGGTGAATGCAGCCATCTGATCTCCTTGATCGTCACCTGAGTCGGGGCATCACGTAGGTGGCCGAGACGCCGGCGTCGGCAAGCACCTGGTGAGCGCGTGGCAGGTCCACCTCGTCGCCGTCCAGCAGCGAGTTGCCGTGGATCCCGGACGCGACGAACACGCTGTCGAGCCCCTGACGGTTGGCGCCCAGCAGGTCGGTGGTGGGTCCGTCGCCGAGCACCAGGACCCGCTCGCGCGGGATCGCACGCCCGGCGATCGTGCCCAGGGCCTGGAACGCACGCTCGTAGATGGCTGCGTGGGGCTTGCCGGCCTGCACCACGCGCCCCCCGATCGAGGCGTAGGCCTGTGCGACCGCCCCGGCGCACCACCGCAGCTCGCCCCCGGACATGACCTGCACGTCGGGGTTGGCGCACAGCAGCTGCAGGTCGCGGTCCCGGGCCCGGCGCAGGATCGTCGTGTACGCATCAGGGGTCTCGTCGGCGTCGCGCAGCCCCGCGATGACGACGAACCGTGCCCGGTCGAGGGACTCCACGAACTCCAGCCCCAGCCCGTCCCACAACGCCCGATCGGTGTCCCGACCCAGGCGCAGGGCCGGACCCGGGGCGAGTCGCGCGAGCTCAGCGCGGATGGCGTCACCGCTGGTCACGATCGCGTCCCAGGCATCGTCCGGGAAGCCGAGCCGGGCCAGCGCCGCCGGCACGGTGCTGCTGGGGCGGGCCATGTTGGTCAGCAGAACCACGGCGACGCCCGCCGCGCGCAGCCCGACCAATGCGTCAGCCGCTCCCGGGAACACCGACCGGCCGTCGTGGACCACCCCCCACACGTCGCACAGCACCGCGTCGTACTGCCCGGCCAGCTCCCGGACTGCTCCGATGCTCTGCACCCGTGCTCCCCGACTCCTCAGTGGTCGCGCCCGAGCCTACGCACCTCCGCTGGCTGTGCGCCGGGCCTGCGGCCCCAACCTCGGCCCGGGGCCGGACCGGCGAGCCGCGGCACCAGCGAGCCGCGGAACGAGTCCACCGCGGAACCGGCCCGCGCCGGGTCCGATGCCGTGCGGGCCACCGCGCACGAAACGAACACTCTCGATGCGCGTCCTGGCGCCGCCTGCCTCCGACCGCGCTCGAAACGAACAGATACAGCCTCTGGCAGACGGGCTATTCGCTCGATTCGTGCGCGGTCGGCGGGCGGGCTCGTTCGGGCACACCTGTAACGGTGCGCTTCGTGCGCGGTCATCGTCGCGGCGGCGTCGACGGGCGGGGCTCCGGTCCGCAGCCGCGGCCCTGGACGCATTCAGGGGCTCGAAGGTGCAGGTGCTCACCTCGGTCATGGCAATCGCCTGAGCTGGACATCGACGCAGGGCTGGACATCGACGCGGGGCCGGACATCGACGCGGGGCCCGACACCTCGCCAGGCCCCGGGCAGTCCCCGGAGCTGGGGCGTGGCCCGCGGCCCACCCGGATGGGTGGCCGAACGCCGACGTCAGTGGAAGAAGTGGCGCGTGCCCGTGAGGTACATCGTGACGCCGGCAGCCTGCGCGGCTGCGATCACCTCGGCGTCGCGCACGGAGCCGCCCGGCTGCACCACGGCACGGACGCCGCCCTCGAGCAGCACCTCGAGCCCGTCGGGGAACGGGAAGAACGCATCGGAGGCAGCGACCGCCCCACGCGCCCGCTCCTCGCCCGCACGCGCCACCGCCAACCTCGCGGAGTCCACGCGATTGACCTGGCCCATGCCGATGCCGACCGCCGCACCGTCCCTGGCCAGCAGGATCGCGTTGGACTTCGCCGACCGGCAGGCACGCCAGGCGAACTCGAGGTCGGCCAGGGTCGCGGCGTCCGCGGGCTCGCCGCACGCGAGCGTCCAGGTGGTGGGGTCATCGCCGGGGGCGTCGATGCGGTCGCGGGTCTGCATCAGCAGCCCGCCGCTGATCGGGCGGATCTCGGCACCGGCACGTGCGGGGACCGGGGGGGCCACGAGGATCCGCAGGTTCTTCTTCGCGGTGAGCACCTCGAGGGCGTCGGCGTCGTAGCCGGGCGCGACGATCACCTCGGTGAACACCTCGGCCACCTGCGCGGCCATCGCCGCGGTGACGGTCCGGTTGGCGGCGATCACCCCGCCGAACGCCGACACCGGGTCGGTCTCGTGCGCCCGGGCGTGCGCCTGCGCGATGTCGTCGCCGATCGCGATGCCGCACGGGTTGGCGTGCTTGATGATCGCCACCGCCGGGTCGCTGAAGTCGTACGCCGCGCGGTAGGCGGCATCCGCGTCGACGTAGTTGTTGTACGACATCTCCTTGCCGTGCAGCTGCTCGGCCGAGGCCAGCCCGCCCGGGAAGTGCGCCGAGGTGTAGAGCGCCGCGCCCTGGTGGGGGTTCTCGCCGTAGCGCAGGACGGCCGCCCGCTCCCACGCCGCCCCGACCCATGCCGGGAACCCGGAGCCCTCGTCGGTCGGGGCCACGACGTTGCCCATCCACGAGGCCACCGCGATGTCGTACGTGGCCGTGTGCACGAACGCCTCGGCTGCCAGCCGTGCCCTCTGGGCCAGCGTGAAGCCCTCACCCTGCACCGCAGCGATGACCTCCCCATACGCCGCGGGCGAGGTGACGACCGCGACGCTGGCGTGGTTCTTGGCCGCACCGCGGACCATCGACGGCCCGCCGATGTCGATCTGCTCGATGCACTCGTCGGGGCTCGCCCCGGAGGCGACGGTCGCGGTGAACGGGTAGAGGTTCACCACGACCAGCCCGAACGGCTCGATCCCGAGGGCCTCCAGCTGCGAGTGGTGGTCGTCGAGGCGCAGGTCCGCGAGGATCCCGGCGTGGACCTTCGGGTGCAGCGTCTTGACCCGCCCGTCGAGGCACTCGGGGAAGCCGGTCAGCTCGGAGACCTCGACCACCGGGACGCCGGCCGCAGCGATCCGTGCAGCGGTCGACCCGGTCGACACGATCTGCACCCCGGCGGCGTGCAGCGCGGCGGCCAGCTCGTCGAGCCCGGTCTTGTCGTACACGCTGACCAGCGCGCGGCGGATCCGCACGGTTCCGTCGGGGTTGCTCATGTCAGGGTCACCTTCCTGCCGGAGATGTGCACGTTGTGGGTGGCCAGCCGGCGGACGACGTCCACCAGCAGCGCACGTTCGACGACCTTGATCCGCTCGTGCAGCGAGGCCTCGTCATCGTCGTCGTCGACCTGCACGGCGCGCTGGTCGATGATCGGGCCGGTGTCCACGCCCTCGTCGACCAGGTGGATGGTGGAACCGGTCACGCGCACGCCGTGGGCCAGCGCGTCGCGGACGGCGTGGGCGCCGGGGAAGCTGGGCAGCAGCGCGGGATGGGTGTTCACCACCCGCATCGGGAAGGCCGAGAGCACGCCGGGTCCGAGGATGCGCATGAAGCCGGCGGAGATGACCCAGTCGGGCTCGAAGGACTCCAGGGCGTCGCGCAGGGCGTCGTCCCAGGCGGCCCGATCCGGGTAGCCGGCGAGCGCCACGGGGATCGCCGGGACGCCCGCGACCCCGGGGTGGCCACGGGGGTCAGGAAGGCCACGGCCGCACCCACGCACAGGCTCATCAGGACCGGCCGCGCGGAGATGTCGAGCTGGTCGGCGGCGGCGACCGCGATCGGGATCATCACCAGCGCAGTGGCGGTGTTGCTGATGAGCTGGCCGAAGATGACCGTGATCACGAACAGCCCGGCCAGCAGCGCCGTGGGCCCGTACGAGCCGACGGTGTCCACCATGGCGCGTGGCGATCAGGTCCCCGGCCCCGGAGTTGGTGATCGCCGTCGACATCGGGATCATCCCGGCCACGAGCAGCAGGGTGGTCCAGGAGATGCCGCGGTAGGCCTTCTCCATGGTCAGCACGCGCAGCAGGATCATCGCACCGGCGGCCAGCAGGGCGGTCACGACCGCCGGGATCACGCCGGACATGAGCAGCAGGACCATCACGCCCAGGATCCCCAGCGCGGTCGCGCTGCGCGGGCCCAGCGGGACGGCCTGGCGGCGACGAGCTCCGGGGAGTCGACGACCAGGACGTCGTTGTAGTCCTCGACCTCGTCGAGCAGGCTCCACGGCCCCTCCACCAGGACGGTGTCGCCGACCTCGAGCTCGACCGGTCCGGGGCCCAGGGCGCGGTCGTTGCGGGTGACCGCGATGACGACCAGCCCGCCGTTGACGACCTGGCCGGGCTGGACCTGCGCGCCCGACGCAGCGCCGGATCGTGGCGGGATGATCGACCTCGGCCGCGCCGCCGTCGGGTGAGCAGCAGCCCGTCGGTCACCTCGGCCCTGGCGCGAACACGTCCTCCACCGTCAGCCCGTGGTCGCCGGCGAACCGGCGCGCCACCTGCGACGTCGCCGCAGGATCGTGATCCGGTCGCCGGCCTCGAGGACGCCCGATGGAGGTGGGGCGCCCGGAAGTCGTCGGCGACGGTGATCATGCGAGATGCCGTCGATACCCCGACAGGTCGACGCCGATGCGCGGCTGGCCGATCAGGTCGGAGTCGTCGGCGACCCGCTCGTGCACCACGTTCGTCCAGCGAGTAGTGCTCCACCAGCGTGCGGGCGTGCTCGCTGAGGTCCGGGGGCAGCGATGTCGCTGGTGCGCTGCGGGACGAGCCGATCACCGAACAGCAGGACGATCGCGATCGTTCCGAGCCACCACCGGGATGCCGGCGATCGCGAACTCCGCGAACCCGAACGCCCCGACCCCCGCGGTCTGCGCGGCGTCGGAGATCACCACGTTCACCGGGCTGCCGGTGAGCAGCAGCAAGCCGCCCGCGCTGCCCGCGAACGCCAACGGCATCAGCAGCCGCGACGGCTGCAGGGAGCGGCGCATCGCCATCACGATCGTCATCGGCAGCAGCGCGGCCACCGCGCCGTTCAGCCCGATCAGCGCGGTGAGCCCGGCCGAGAGCAGCATCGTGTAGCAGCAGCAGCTTGCGCACGCCGGTCCCCGCACGAGCTGACCACCGCCTGCCCGACCCACGTGGTCACGCCGGTCGAGTCCAGGCCCTCGCTGACCACGAACAGCGCCCCGATCAGCAGCACCGCGGGGTCGGCGAAGCCGGCCAGGGCCTCCGTGCAGGGAGATGATCCCCAGCCCGTAGAGCACCAGCGCCGACCCGACCGCGACGATCTCCACCGGGCACCCGGTTGGACACGAACAGCACCACCACGCCCGCGAGGGTCAGCAGGGTCAGCGCGGCCTCGTTCACGCCGCGCATCCTCCCGCGGTGCCGGCCGGGCGCTCGGTGCCGGCCGGTCGCGCGGTGCCGGCGTCGCGAGGTCGGCCGTCGCGCGGGGTGGGCGACTCACTGGGTGTTCGCGACGATCGCCTCGCGCAGGGCGGCCCGCGCGGACGGGTCCCCGGTCGCGCTGATCCCCGCGCCGTCCGCGCGACCCCACAACCACAGCAGCAGGTCCGCGGCCGCCCCCTCGAGGACCGCATCCGCCGGCCCACCCGGATCGGTCGCGGGCTGGTAGTCGGGCTCGTCGTGGCCCTGGCCGGACGGGTCCACCCCGCGGAAGCGCCCGAGACGGACCCACCAGGAGCGACCCGAGGGTGCGCTGCGGACCTCGACCAGGATCCCGGAAGGGTCGAACGCACCCCACGCCGGCGGCTCGGAGCCGAACTGGGTGAGCAGCTCGTCGACGCCGTCCTCGGCGAGCTCCGGGTCGATCTCGCTGGGCAGCCCGGCGGTGAGCTCGGCATCCACGCGATGCACGAGGGCCTCCTGCGCCTGTCGGCGCCGGACCCAACCGACCGTGTGGTCCGGCGTCCAGGTCCAGACCGGGCGTGTCGTCGCCGGCCCCGTCGAGCGTCATCGCCCAGCTGGCGGGACACGCTCTCGAACAGCGCGATCGCCGCGTCGCGGTCGACAGGGCGCGCCGGGCGCCGTGACGGCCCCGACCTGCTCGTCGCTCTGCAGGCCCTGGTCGACGATCGTGTGCCAGAAGCTCTGCACCTCGGTCAGGTGCCAGAGGAGGTCGGCGGCCGACCAGTCGGGGCAGGAGGGCACGCGGGTCGCGTCCGGCACGCCCGCCAGGACCTCGCGGAACCGGCGGCTGTTCGCGGCGAGGACCTCGTCGAAGTCGATCATGGTCGCCCACCCTACGGACGTGGTGGGGGGAACGCGATCCCGCGGCGCGATCGGCGGTTGCGGCCGCCGCCCCACCGCCCCCGCACCCGGGCGATCGCCCATGCGGTGGGCGGTCCACACTGGGACCGTGACGACCTCGGATGCCACCACGGCCTACCCGCACCTGCTCGCCCCGCTCGACCTGGGGTTCACCACCCTGCGCAACCGAGTGCTCATGGGCTCGATGCACACCGGGCTCGAGGACGACCCCAAGCGGTTCGCGGACCTCACCGACTACTTCGCCGAGCGCGCCCGCGGCGGCGTCGGCCTGATCGTGACCGGCGGCTTCGCGCCGAACATCGAGGGGTGGACCAAGCCCCGCGCCGGCACGCTGTCCACGAGTGCGGCGGCCCGCAAGCACCGCCCGATCACCGAGGCGGTGCACGCCGAGGGCGGGCACATCGCCCTGCAGATCCTGCACACCGGCCGCTACGGGTACCACCCGCTGGTCGTGGCGCCGTCGCGGATCAAGAGCCCGATCTCCCCGTTCACCCCACGCGCGCTGAGCGAGCGCGGGATCGAGCGCCAGATCAAGGCCTTCGTGAACTGCGCGGTCCTGGCGCGCGAGGCCGGCTACGACGGTGTCGAGATCATGGGCTCCGAGGGCTACTTCATCAACCAGTTCCTGGTCACCCACACCAACCAGCGCACCGACAGCTGGGGCGGCTCGTACGCCAACCGGATGCGCCTGCCGGTCGAGATCGTGCGGCGCACCCGCGAGGCGGTCGGGCCGGACTTCATCCTCATCTACCGCCTGTCGATGCTCGACCTGATCCCCGACGGCAGCACCTGGGAGGAGGCCGTCACCCTGGCCAAGGCGATCGCCGCGGCTGGCGCGACGATCATCAACACCGGGATCGGATGGCACGAGGCGCGCGTGCCCACCATCGCCACCAGCGTGCCGCGCGCGGCGTTCACCTGGGTCACGCAGAAGATGCGCGCCGAGCTGCGCGCCGACGGGATCGACATCCCGCTGGTCACGACCAACCGGATCAACACCCCGGACGTGGCCGAGCGGGTCCTGGCCGAGGGCTCCGCGGACATGGTCAGCATGGCCCGGCCGCTGCTGGCCGACGCGTTCTTCGTGACCAAGGCCGAGGCCGGCCGGGCCGATCGGATCAACACCTGCATCGCGTGCAACCAGGCGTGCCTGGACCACGCGTTCAAGAACAGGACCGTCTCCTGCCTGGTCAACCCCCGCGCCGGCCACGAGCGCGACCTCGTCATCGCCCCGACCACGGCCCGCAAGCGGATCGCGGTGGTGGGCGCCGGACCGGCCGGCCTGGCGGCCGCGACCACCCTGGCCGAGCGCGGCCACGAGGTGGACCTCTTCGACGGCGCGGACGAGATCGGCGGGCAGTTCAACCTCGCGAAGCGGATCCCCGGCAAGGAGGAGTTCGCCGAGACCCTGCGCTACTTCACCCACCGGATCGAGGACACCGGCGTCCGGCTGCACCTGTCGACCCGGGTCTCGCGCCGAGGACCTGACGGCCCTCGGCGTCGACGAGGTGGTGCTGGCCACCGGCGTGACCCCGCGCGACCCGCACATCCCCGGCCAGGACGCCCCCCACGTGGTCAGCTACATCGACGTGCTGGCCAACGCCGCGCCCGTGGGCCAGCGGGTGGCCATCGTCGGCGCCGGCGGGATCGGCTTCGACGTCGCCGAGTTCCTCGTCGTGGCGCCGGGCGAGTCACCCACGCTGGACCTCGACGAGTGGCGCAGGGAGTGGGGGGTCGGCGACCCGGCCGAGGACCGCGGCGGCCTGGTCAAGGCCCAGCCCGTGCCCGCCACCCGCCAGGTCACCCTGCTGCAGCGCAAGCGCGGCAAGCTCGGCGCCGGCCTGGGCAAGACGACCGGCTGGATCCACCGCTCGACCCTGATCGCCAAGGGCGTGACGATGCTGCCCGGGGTCAACTACGAGCGGATCACCCCCGAGGGCCTGGTCGTGTCGTTCGGCGACAAGCACGAGCGCGAGCACCTCGTCGAGGCCGACACGATCGTGCTGTGCGCCGGGCAGGAGCCGCTGCGCGAGCTCGAGCCGGCGCTGGTCGCCGCCGGGATCACCGTGCACGTGATCGGCGGGGCCGACGAGGCCGCCGAGCTCGACGCCAAGCGCGCGATCGACCAGGGCACCCGGGTGGCCGCGGCGATCTGAGCCGCGCCGATCTGAGCCGGGCGACCGAGCCGGCGCGATCGCGCCGACCGCATCCGCCGCCCCGCCCATGATCCATGCAGGTTGTTGTCTCTAGAACAGCAACAACCCACCTGGATCATCGCCCAGGCCGCAACAACCCACCTGGATCATCGCCCGGGCCGCAACGAGCGACCGGCCGAGGGTGCGCGGCGTCACACCTCGATGGTGCCCTCGCTGACCAGTACCGACCCGCCGCCGATCCAGACGCCGGTCACCTCGCCGCCGACCCGCTGGACCCGCGCTTCCAGCACGCTGGGGCGACCCATCTCCACGCCCTGGGCGATCCGCCACGACCGCTCGCCGTCCGCGTCGTCGAGGCTGCCCAGCAGTCCCACCAGGGCGCAGTTCGCGCTGCCCGTGGCGGGGTCCTCGTGCACGCCGTCGAACGGCGCGAACATCCGGGTCCTCAGGTCGAAGCCGTCCTGGGGATCGTCCTGGGCCACGTACAGGTGGATGTCCGGCGTCACGGCGCCCACCGCCGCGAGGCGCTCGAGGGCCGCCTCATCGGGGCGGGCCCGCTCGAGCGCGGAGCGGTCCGCCAGCTCGGCGACGATGAACTCCAGCCCGACGGAGGCAACACGGGGCGCGTGCCGGTCCACGAGGATGTCCTCCGGGGCCAGGCCCACCGCCTCGGCGACCATCGCCACCGGCAGCTCCGGCCCGAGGGTCAGGGCCTCGGGGGCCTTCAGCTCGCACCAGATCCGGTCCCCCGACCGGCGCTCGACAGCCACCGGAACCACTCCGGCGACCTCCTCGAACGTCACGACGAGCGGATCGTCGAGGCGCCCGAACTCGCCCAACGAGGCCAGGACGAAGGCCGTGCCCACGTTCGGATGACCCGCGAACGGGACCTCCCTGCTCGGGGTGAAGATCCGCACGTTCCGGTCGTGGCCGTGCTCGGCGGGCAGGACGAACGTCGTCTCGGAGTAGTTGAACTCGCGGGCGACCTGCTGCATCTGGGCGTCGCTGAGTCCCTCGGCGTCCAGCACGACGGCCAAGGGGTTGCCACCGAACCGGGTGTCGGTGAAGACGTCGCAGGTGACGAATCGGCGGCGCATCGGGAACTCCTCGCAGACGGGTGCCCATCATGTCGAACGGCGGTTCACCCAGCACCCCCGGGCGGTTGGGCGAACAGGCTGGTGGCCCCGCGGATTGGGCCAGGCCCACTCATGATCCAGGCAGGTTGTTGCCCATAGAAGGACAACAACCCGCCTGATTCATTCGTGCGGGACCTCGGGGAGTCGCTGGGCACTGGGCCGCCCACCCCGGCGGGACCCGGGATCGGACCGAGCCGAACCGCCCACCCCGGCGACCCGGACCGACCGCGCCACCCCGCGGACCCTGGGCGAGCCGTCCGGCCTACCCCGGCGGCGCCAACGGCGTGACCGAGCCGTCGTCGTCGATGGTCCCGAGCCACACGTCGCTGGTGAACCGGATGGGCGCGAACGACGGGTACAGGCTGTGCGGCCAGCGGGCCATGCGCGTGCGCAGCCACGGGTCGGGCCAGGGTTCCGGACCACGGCACGAGCTGGCGGGCGTCGGTCATCACCAGGACGTCGCCGCCCCATGCGTCGCGGATCGCGGCCAGCTCCTCGGCCGTGGGGCGTGGGCCCACCTCGACGACGTCCACATCGCACATGATCCGCAGGGTCGGCAGCCACGGCGGTCCGGCGTCGCGCACCACCACGACGCGCTTGCCCGCCACCGCGTCGCACACCGTGGCGACCTGGTTGGCACGTCCGCCGTACTCGGTGGTGACGATCAGCGTGCCCCACGTGGCCAGCGGCGGCAGCAGGACCCCGGCCACGAGGACCCATACGCCGATGCGCTGCCAGCGCGACCGGGCAGCCCGATGGATCCGGGGCAGTGTCCAGCCGGCCATCAGCAGCGCGGCGGGGATCACGGCAGGCAGGAACCGGCGCATCGCCCAGATGTGGTCGGGGGTGATCGCCGGGCGGATCAGGTAGAGCAGCGCAGGGATCCCGAGCGTGGCCAGCAGCACGAGGACCTCGGGGCGCCAGCCGACGATGGCCCGCCGCATCAGCAGCGCCGTGCCGGCCACTGCGAGCACGAGGGTGAGGGGCCCGAGGTACCAGCCGAGCCACGTGACGGTCATCTCGTCGTAGCTGCGTGTCGCGTCCACGGCCACGCCAGCGGCCCGTTGGGCGGCCGCGATGAACCACGCCTGCCCGGAGCCGGGCTCGATCAGGTGTCGCTGCATCCACAGCGGTCGGCTGGCCAGAACCACGGCCGCCGCCACGACCAGCACAGCGGCAGCGGTGCCCAGGACCCCCCGCCGCGCGGTCAGCCAGGTGCGCAGCCGCCCCCAGCGCAGCACCACGATCAGGGCACCGACCGCCACCAGGCACGCCCCCAGCAGCGCCAGGAGCTGGACGTACAGGCTGCGGTGGTCCTCGAGGTATCCCGCGCTGTGCAGCGCCAGGTCGAGGTACCCGAGCCCGACCATGGCCAGCGAGGCGGCTGACGCGACGAGCAGCCCCCAGATCCGCCGGCGGCGGTCGGCCGGACCGCTCACAGCGGCGACCACCCCCAGCCCGAGGATCAGGCCTGCGGAGACGGCTGCGCCATCGATGCGGCTGAGCGCGGTGGCCCCGACCATCGCCCCACCGAGGGCGAAGCGCGACAGCCGTGGGTCGCGGAACGCACTCCACAGGACGGCCAGGCCGCCGAAGGTGAGCACGATGTTCGTCGGCTCCGTGAACGTGGCGCGGCTGAAGTAGATCATCGGGGTGCTCAGCGCCAGCGCCGCGACCGGGACGAGTCCCCACCGCGGGCTGATGAGCCGACGCGCGACGTCGTAGACCGCGAGCAGCCCGAGCGCCCCGATGAGCAGGTTGGCCACGAGCACGCCGCGCACGCCGAGGACCCACCCGACCATCGCCAGCAGTCCGGGGACCGTCTTGGCGCCCTGGGCGTGGATCTCGTCGCCGAACCGCCAGAACGCATCCGCGATGACCCGCACGTCCGGGATCTGCTGGGAGAGCTCGCCGGCCGAGCGGATCGGGATGCTCGGGTCGGCGTGCGTCGTCAACCAGACGCCCTCGAGGGCCAGGAACCCGGGGTCGCGCTGGACAAGGAGGACCTCGCCGGCGAAGGCGACGTTGACCAGGACCCACGCGATGACGAGCCCGAGCGCCCACGCAGCCCCGCGGCGGAACTCGCGGGTCGACGGGACGCGCTCGGGCAGCATGCGCCAGGTCAGGGCCACCACGAGGACGAGGACCGGCAGCACCACGATCGGGCGGAACACCCCGAGCGTGACGGTCAGGCACACGACGACCGCGCACCAGAAGAAGAGGACCGGCAGCCGCGAGGGCAGGTTGGTGACGGCGAGTGCGAACCGCCCCGCATCGGGCGACCGGTCAGCGCCCGCGTCCGGCGCCCGCGAGGTCCGCGGCCGGCCGTTCTCCTGCGTGGCGCTGCCTGAGGGGACGCTCACCGCGCCTGGGGCTGCACGTCGAGGCGCCCGGCGGGCTCCCCCACACCGGGACGGGCGGCACCTGGATGCGGGTCCGCGGCAACGGCTGGCGGCCGCGGGCCGGTGGCCACGGCCGGTAGCGGGCCCGCCACTGGCTGGGCCTCCGCATGCGGGTGCGGGTCCGCCGCATGCGGCCGGAATGTGCGCGTCGACCAGCGGGCCGGCCACCGCCGGCGCCGTCGCGGGCGCGGGGGTGACCCGGGCGTCGGCGTAGAGGGTCCCGTAGTGCATCTCCCGGGTCTCGCGCAGGGTCCGGATGCCGATCGCGCGCAGGCTGGAGATCTGGTCGGCGATGACCCCGAGGGCGAACATCTGCACGCAGGAGATCGCCAGGACGGCGCCCAGGATGATCGACTGCATGTGGCCGCTGGCGTTCCCGTCCCTGAGCCAGTCGATGGTCCACGGGAGCCACGCCACGATGGCCCCCACCGCCAGCACGGCGGCCAGCGTCCAGAAGAACTTCAGCGGCGTGTAGTACGACAGGACCCGGAACAGCGCCAGGCTGTTGCGCCGCACGTACCCCCACATCGACCCGAACAACCGGCTCGGCCGCACGGAGTCGTTGCGGGTCACCGGGACGTTGGCCAGCGCGAGGCGGCTGTTGCCCGCCTGGATCAGCGACTCCAGCGTGTAGGTGTACGGCGTGGTGATGACCAGCGAGAGCGCGGCCGCCCGCGAGTAGGCGCGGAACCCGCTCGTGGCGTCCCCGACGGAGAGCCCGGACAGCGACCGGACGACGCTCGTCCCGGCGGTCTGCAGCGCCCGCTTGACCACGCTGAACTCCGCGACCCGCCCGGTCTGCCGGTCACCGACGACGATGTCCGCCTCGCCCGCCAGCACGGGGGCGACCAGGGCGGGTATGCACGACGAGTCGTACTGGTTGTCGGCGTCGGTGTTGACGATGACATCCGCGCCGCGGCGCAGCGACTCCTCGATCCCGTAGGAGAAGGCCGCCGCGAGGCCCCGGTTGCGCGGGAAGCCGATGACGTGGTCCACGCCGCACGCCAGGGCGACCTGCCGGGTGTCATCCGTCGACCCGTCGTCGATGACCAGCCACTCCACCACATCGAATCCCGGGACCGCTCGGGGCAGCGTGCTCAGCGTCGCGGGCAGGTGGTCGGCCTCGTTCAGGCAGGGGATCTGGATGATGAGCTTCACAACAACCTCGCAGGGGCGGACACGCGCCCCGCAGCAGGGGCCTGCATCGAGGATAACGGCCCGAACGGCTGGGCCCTAGTCCGTTGGAGGCCGCCCAGTGCGCGACCGGACCGCGCGGGCAGCGCCGCCGACGCCGAACAGGGCGGCCATCACGAGGTCCACACCCAGCAGCACGAGCCGCGACACGAGGCTGACGGTCAGCGCGGCCGGCGCGCCGATCGACCCGGCGAGCGTGGCCACCAGGACCCCCTCACGCACACCCGCCCCGGCCGGGAGCGGCACGACGAGCAGGCCGGCGACGAACGCCAGCGCGAAGGCGCCGACGGTGGGGGCCAGGTCGGCGACCCCCGCCCCGAGCGGTCGGGCGAGCAGCCAGGCGTGCAGTCCGAAGAAGCCCCAGCAGGCGATCAGCCAGGCCACCGACGCACCCAGGGCGCGACCGGGGAGCTCGACCGGTGGCGGGGTCCGGCCCGCTCGGGTGAACGCCCACGCCAGACCCCGGTTCATCCAGCCGGGCCGAAGGAGCGCCGCGCCGACGAGCGCGGCCAGGAGCAGCATCCACAGCGCCATGGCGCGCGGGGCCCCGGCCCCGAAGAGGACCAGCAGCCCGACCAGGCCGCCCGTGGCCACCGCGATCATCAGGGCGACCACGTAGCTGACGAGCATGGTCGAGCGCGCGATGGCGCGGCGCCGGCCGAGGTCTGCCTGGATCGCCGCGGTCCACACCGAGCCGGGGACGTACTTGCCCAACTGGCCGGCGAAGAAGATCGTGAGCGCCGGGTGCACGGGCACGCGCTCGCCCAGGCCCGAGAGCACGACGCGCCAGCCCATCCCGGAGCAGGTCACCGCCAGCGCCCCGGCGATCCCGGACGCGAGCAGGTCGACCCACGAGAGCGCCTGCAGGTCGCTGCGCACGGCCTGCCAGTTGCGCACGCAGCGCCACCCCGAGGAAGACCGCCACCAGCACGACCAGCACCAGCGACACGGTCCGCCCGCGCCAGCCGCCGCCGCGGATCCCCCGGGCATCCGTGGGCCCTCCGGGAATCCCGGGGGGATCCGTGGAAACCGGATCCGGACCCCTGGCCGGCCCAGGTCCGGGTTCGGCGTCAGTCACTGCGGGGCGCGCGCGATGAGGACCAGTCCGGTCCCGGTGTCGGGGCGGCGGCGCTGCAGCCAGATCCCCGGGGCGGAGGCCATCCTCGTCGCCCGGCCCGACCAGGACGGGGGCTGCAGGAACGAGCTGCTCTGCTCGGTGGCCGCAGCGACTGCCTCATCGCTGCCCGCCTCGCGGTCGGCCCTGGCCAGGCGCCGCGCGGCCACGGTGTTGCGCACCTTCTCCAGCAGGTAGCCCATCGGGTACCCGACGTGGGTCACCCGCACGTCGACGAGGCCGCAGTCCCCTGCCATCGCCGCCAGCCCCTCGGCCGAGTAGCGCCGGAAGTGCCCGGCGATCTCGTCCGCGGCGCCCATCCGGTCGGGTCCCGAGGGCGTCGAGATCAGCAGGGTGCCCCCGGGGCGCAGCCGCGCTGCCCACGAGGCCAGGGCCTCCCGGTCGGCGTCGATGTGCTCGATGACCTCGAAGGCGCACACCAGGTCGAAGCGCTCGTCCTCGGGGAGGTCCTCCAGCGACGCGACCAGCCGGCCCGGCGCCCCCAGCTGCTCCAGCCGCCTGCTCGGTGATCGCACGGGTCCGCTCGGAGAGCTCGACGCCGGTGTACGTGCGTCCGGGGGCGAGCCGGCAGGCGACCGCGCCCTCGCCGGGCCCGATCTCCAGCACGTCGGTCACGTCGAGGCCGGCGAGCTCACGGGTGATCACGTCCCAGCGCAGGTGGGCGTTGAAGGTCAGCGGCGGCAGCGCGGCACGGCGCCTGGGAGAAGCCTCCAGCCGGGCGTCCAGGCCGGCGGTGGACGACTCCGGCGAGAACTGCTCGGCGGCAGCGCGGGCGCGGTCACGGGCCACGGTCAGCGACTCCTTGTCGAGGGCGAGGTGTCGCAGCGCGTCGGCGAGAGCCTGGGGATCGCCCGCCGGCACGGACACGACTGCGTCCCCGAGGGTACCTGCTGCGGGCGTCTGGGCCGTCACGACCGCACAGCCGGCGGCCAGGCCCTGGTACACCTTCGTGGGCACGACGCGCTGGGCCTTGGGCCCGGTGCCGAAGATGCCCAGGCTCACGTCATGGGCGGCGACCAGGTCCGGCAGGTCGTCGGCGTCGACCCAGTCCAGCCAGCGCACCCGGGTGCTCCCGCGGGTCAGCGCCCGGGCCTCGGCGAGGTCCTGGCCGTGCCCGATCATCGTGAACTCGATGGGCTCGTCACGCAGCAGGTCGATCGCCCGACCGATCGTCGGTGCGCCCTGCAGCGGGGTGAACAGGCCGAAGAAGACCACCCGAAGGGCGCGCCCGGACCCGGTCGGCGCCGACAGGGCCGCCGGTCCCTCGCGGTCCGGTGCCCACCGGTCCCGGTGCCGGCACCGGATCCGTGCCCACCGGATCCGCGCGCCACCGGCCGCCGCCGCCCGATCCGCTGCCGCGAACCACTGCCGGCCCGCCCCGACCGGGACGACCACTGCCCGGTCCC
Organism: uncultured Actinomycetes bacterium; assembly: GCA_963812395.1. Classification (GTDB taxonomy): domain Bacteria; phylum Actinomycetota; class Actinomycetes; order S36-B12; family CAIYMF01; genus Prado023. The sequence goes on along the minus strand of CAWEVG010000033.1, from coordinate 42,573 downwards.
TCACGGCCGCGGGCAGCATCTGCGCCTGGAGGGCCGTGTCGACGACCACCACATCGGCGGCGCGCAGGGCGCTGCGGTCGACGAGGTCGAGCACGCGCAGCGTCGCCCCACCGCCCAGCCGGCGATCGCGGACGGTGTCCGCGAGGCCCACCAGGTGGTCGAGAGCGATCACCGACCGCCGGTAGCGCAGCCGGGCCAGGTGCACGTCGGCGTGGCCCATGTATCCGACCAGCACGACGTCGGGGTCCGGCCCCCCGCGCGAGCCCCGGACGAGGCCGGCCCACGAGCGCACCTGCCGCCCGACCAGTCGCAGCGCCGCCGCCGGCGACCCCGCGGCCGCGACCTTGTCCGAGGTTGCCGCGCCCAGGGGCTCGTTGAGCTCGCGGACCTGCCAACCCCGGGCGGCGAGCCCGTCGCGAAGCACCGCAACACGGGGGTGCAGCGTCGGCGTCGTAGGACCCGAAGACGAGCAGCCGCCTGCCATCGCCGCCCATCGCGTCCCTCCTCGTCGTCTCGCGCATCCCAGACCTCATGTGTCATCGATTCGGTGCATCGCGTGGACCGGATCGACGACACAACGCCCCCGGCAGCGACCGGGCGCCCCTCGTCGGACGATTCTCCCGCACGCGAAGCGGCCTGGCCGCCATCGAACGCATGCGCACCGCCCCGGCCGCCATCGACGCCGCGGTAGCCGAGGACACCGGGACGCCGACGCAGCCGACAACGCCGGCGAGGCCGGGGCTCCCGGGTACGGTTCGGCAGGTGACCACCGCGGACGCACCCGAGACCTCGGCGCGCACGGTCCGCGCGGGGCTGATGTGGGCGATGCTCGGGGTCCTGCTCTTCTCCTTCTCCCTGCCCCTGACGAAGGTGGCCGTTGGCGGCTTCAACCCGTTCCTCACCGCGACGGGGCGGGCGGTGATCGCCGGGACGTTGGCCACGGTCGTGCTCCTGGTGCGACGGGTCCCGATCCCGCCGAGGCAGTACTTCACGCCGTTGTTCTTCACGATGCTGGGCGCCGTCTTCGGATGGGCGATCCTGCTCGCCCTGGCCCTGCAGCGCACGACCTCGGCGCACGCCGCGGTGATCGCAGCCTTCATGCCGCTGACGACCGCCGCGATCGCGGTGCGCCGCGCGCACGAGCACGTCAGCCGCCAGTTCTGGGTGGCGGCACTCACGGGAACCGCTGCGCTGGTGGTCTTCGCCCTGAGCCGCGGCGGCGCCAGCGGGGGCGATCTCGTGGCCGACCTGCTCGTCGTCGGAGCGGTGCTCTCGTCGTCATGGTGCTACGTCGAGGGGGCGGTGGTGACCCGGGTCTTCCCCGGCTGGCAGGTGATCTCGTGGGTCGTCGTGCTCGCCCTGCCGGTCACCGTGCCCGCCAGCATCCTGCTCTGGGTGACGCACCAGCGATGAGTACGACACCACCACGGCGCAGTGGGCCAGCCTGCTCATGCTGGGCGTGTCGTCGATCTACCTGGCGTTCTTCGCCTGGTACCGGGGGCTGGCCACGGCCGGCATCGCCCACGCCAGCCAGACCCAGCAGCTGCAGCCGCTGCTCACGCTGGTGTGGTCCGCGCTGCTGCTCGGTGAGGTCGTGACCATGGGGACCGTCGCCGCAGCACTGGTGGTGATCGGGTCGGTCACCTGGGCGCTGCGCAGCCGCCCACCCCTGGCCGTCGCACCGGAGGAGTGAGGCTAGCCGTCGAGCGCGAGGCTGTAGCGGTCCTCAGCCCGCCGACACGTCGACGACCTGCTGGTCGCGCGGGCCCGGGACGATGAGTGGGGGCCCGTCCGCACGATGCACCTCGTGCGCCTGCAGCGCCGCCCCGACCCGGGCCATCGCCGCGCGCAGCCTGGTGGCACGCACCGCCTCCACCGGGTCCGGGCGCCGTCGGGCGATGTCGGCCAACCGATGCTCCGCCCGGATCATCCGGCCGTCGGGTGCCGAATGCATGTCGGCGTACACCAGCGCGTCGGCGAGCAGCGACCGCTCCCGAGGGAACTGCTCGTCGAGGTCCAGGACCCCGTGCTGGGCGGCCAGCATGTCCGCCTCGGAGTGGTGCGCGACCAGGCTGCACAGCCGCTCGGACAGGCCGATCGAGCGCAGGTACAGCGCACCGTCGAGGGGATGGAAGCCGGTCTGCGCGATGCGCGGGGTGTAGCCCACGTCGTGCAGGGTCGCGGCGGCCACGAGCAACGCCGCCTCGTCGGCGCCGAACAGCACTCCAAGTCGGTCGGCCATGGACCCGGCGGTGTGCACATGCGCCAGGCGGGTGCCCTCGTCACCCAGGAGGTCGCGCGCGATCGCCTCCGCCTCGGCGCGCGTGGGCACGGCGGAGGCGGCGGTGGTGGCGCACCTCGTGCGATGACCATTGCCTGAATGATCGCGCACGCGGCCGCCACCGACAAGAGGGCCGTCGGGCGAGCGCACAAGGTCCACTCAGCCGATCGCCCGTGACCGAGCCGCGGACGAATCACGATCCCCGTCACCCGACCCCAAGGACACCCCGGGCGCCCGCTGCTAGCGTCATCACGGTGACGACCGACGAGGAGATCCGCCGGCGGATCATCGACGTGGCCGCGGAGCTCTTCGCCCAGCACGGCTACGAGGGCGTCGGCGTCCGTCAGGTCGCCCAGGAGGTCGGGGTCTCCCAGTACCGCGTGCGCAAGCTGACCGGCGGGCGCGCGGAGCTGTTCGCCGCCGTGATGGCCGAGAAGGTCACCTCGGACGCCGCGCAACCGGATCGCGCGGGCCGTGGATGCACCCAGCGAGCTGCCGCCGCTGGCCGCCATCGTGGCCGCCGGTGCTGCGGTCTTCGCCGCACCCGACCGCAGCTGGGACCTCCTCGAGCTCGAGGCCCTCACCCGCTCCCATCGCGACGACGGAGCTCCGCGAGATCGAGTCCGCCCGGATGCAGTGGCGCTGGGACAACATGCGTGCCGTCGTCCGAGCGCATCAGGGTGGCCGGCGGGATCGACGATCGACGTCGACGACGACGCCCTGGCGCACTTCTCCCTGACCCTCTCGGTCGGCCTGGCCATGCTCGATCCCGTGATCGCGCACAAGCCCAGCCAGCTGAACTGGGACGCCCTGATCGCGCGGATCGGCACGGCCATGGCCCCCCCGCAGATGCTGCTGCGCGCCGAGCATGAGCCCCGCAGCTACTGGCGGATCCTCGTCGACGTGCCCGACCGCCCCGGTGGCGTGGACATGTTCATCCGCGCCGCTGGCCGCCCTCTACGGCTACACGGTCGCGGTGTACGTGGTCGGCCACAGCGAGGGGACCAGGACGCTGGACATGCGCCTGACCGCCCCCGAGCTCGGTCACCGAGGAGACCCTGCTGGCCGCGGCGATGTCAGCCGGCCGCAACGCCCGGATCTCCCCAGGATCCCCCGACGACGCCCTGGACCTGCCGACCCGGATCCTGGACGCCAGCGCCGAGCTGGTCACGAACCCCGGGCTGGGCCCCCTACGTGGCGATGCAGCTGGTGGCGGCCGACCACGTCGAGGTCGTCCACGCCACCAAGGGCCAGGACGACGGGCCCGACGTGCTGCGCCTGCAGTGGACCCCGGAGCGCCACGTGCTGCTGCGCCGCACCTGGGCACCCTTCACCCGCGTCGAGCAGACGCGCGCCTCCGCGCTGCTGCGCCTCTCCGCGGCGATCGCCGTCGCGGCGGGTGACGCCGACGCCCAGGGCTGGGTGGAGCCGGTCAAGGACGGCACGGTGTGGATCCGCCTGGCCCACCCCGAGGACGCCGAGGCGGTGGGGGCGATGCACCAGCGCTGCTCGGACCGCACGCTCTACCTGCGCTACGTGTCCTCCGGGGACTGGCACGAGATCCAGATGCGCCGCCTGTCCGGCGGGCACAGCGGCGCGACGCTGGTGGCCGTCGGCGACGACGGCACGGTCATCGGCCTGGGCAACGTCTTCCCCGAGCGGCCCGGCGACGACGCAGCGCGCGAGATCGCCGTCCTCGTCGAGGACTCCCACCAGGGCGAGGGCGTCGGCACCGCCCTGCTGCGCCGGCAGGTGCGGATGGCCGAGCGGATGGGGTTCTCCGAGGTGGTCGCCGTCGTGCTGACCGAGAACGGGGCCATGACCCGCATGCTCGAGCGGACCGGCCTGGACTGGACCACGCAGGATCGAGGAGGGCATCGTCCACCATGCGCGCCCCGACTCGCGGACGCCGGTGCCGAGCAGCGCAGCCCCACCTGACGCCGGCGCCCGCAGGGACGGGCCGTGCGCCGGCCGGACGGCGCGCGCCCTACCCGCGCTGCTGCGCGAGCAGCTCCCGACGCCGCGCCGGCATCTGGTCGGCGGTCCACCGCTGGTCCCCCAGCGAGGCCCGGGTGCTGACCTTGTGCGGCTGCGGCGAACTCCACGGCGATGTCGATCGCGCGCAGCGAGTCGGCCAGCCATCGATCGCGCTCGCCGTGGGAGAAGAACTGGTAGGCCAGCCCGTCGCGGAAGGCCGTGAGGATCGTGGCCAGGGCGTTGATGTCGCTGTACTCCTCGCCGGCGGCCACGGAGATCTGCACCAGGCCGTCGCGGGTGAACTCCCAGGAGGAGTCACGCGTGTGCCGCAGCTGCAGCTCGTGCGGATCCTCGGAGCGGCAGCCCAGGGTCATCTGGTAGCGCATCAGCTGCACGTTCGCGGCGTCGCCCATGTGGTCGTACATGCGCGTGGCCGAGTTGGTCAGCTCCTGGCGCAGCCCGCCGTCGCCGACGAGGAACACGGCCGTGTACGTGGCGTCCTCGAACTCCAGCAGCAGGTCGTTGAGCAGCGTCGAGGTGATCGAGTAGGCGCGGTGCAGCGTCCCAGTGACCAGCCGAGGTGGTCGGCGACGTCACGCAGGGTGAGGTCCTGGAAGGTCGTCCCCGAGCCGAGCATCTCGCGAGCCGCCGCCCGCACCAGGGCCCGGCGCTCCGCCAGCTTGAGATAGGTCCCCACGGCGGACACGATAGCCGGCTCGACGGCCCATATTCGCAACTCCAGTTGCACATTGGAGTTGTGGTTTGGAGTTCGATTCACTTCCCGGTTACCATTGCCTGCGTCCGACACCCCCGATCGGCGCGGGCAGACCTGAGTCACGACGGGTGCGGGCGGTGATGGGCACCGAACCCACGGGGGTGGCTCGGTGCCCATCACTGCGTCAGCGGCGGTCACGGCGACCTCCCGCGCCGCTCCGCGCCGACGTGACCAACACCACGCGGAATCGCCCACCCCATCGGCATTTCCGGCGTTCGCCGGGGGGACAATGGAGTCATGGACACCGTGGTGCTGGGCTGGGACCCCGACCAGGGGAACCGGTGGAACCCCTCCTACGACGACTGCGTCCGCCGCTGCCGGGACGACCACCGCCTGCTCGAGCGGTGGCCGGTGGGCGACTGGCGCCTGACCCCCGCGGGCACTCGGGTCCACCTGATGCTCCAGGGCCGCCAGCGAGGGCTGATCGGCCGGGGGACCGTGCGCTCGGCGCCCTTCCTGTCGGCAGACCCCACGCGCCCGGGTCAGGTGATCCACCACGTCCTGGTCGAGTGGGACACCCTGCTGCCCCTGGACAGGCGCATCCCCGTGGAGGCCCTCGAGGCCGCCGTCCCGGAGCTGCCCTGGCGCGGCTCGTACGCGTCGGCCCACGGGCTCTCCCCTGACGGGGCCCAGCAGCTGGACCTGATGTGGGCCGCCAGCGCCAGCATCTCCGGCCCGGCGGCTCACCCGAAACGCCTTGAGGTTGCTGCGACGGTAGCGTGGCTGGCATAGCCACCATTCCGGTCGGCAGAAGGCGGTCACCATGCACGAGTTGTCCTTCCCGGCTGCGATCGACGCTGCCGATCACCGACACCCTCGCCTCGATCCCGACGCCGGCGCGCCGCCGAGTCCCCGAACCAGCCGATGTACGCCCTGCGCGCCGGTGACGGCTGGACCGATGTCACCGCCCGGGAGTTCAACGACCTGGTCCGGTCCGTGGCCCGGGGGCTCGTGGCGCGTGGCATCGAGGCCGGCCAGCCGGTGGCCATCCTGTCGCCCACCCGCTACGAGTGGACCGTCCTGGACTTCGCGCTGTGGACGGCCGGGGCCTTCGCCGTGCCGATCTACGACTCGTCCTCGGCCGAGCAGATCGAGTGGATCCTGCAGGACAGCGACGCCGTGGCCGTCATCACCGACTCCGCCCGCTCGGCGGACCGGGTCGCGCGGTGCGACGCTGCACCAGCCCACCGCCGATCTGGGTGATGGACGACGGCCTGCTCGACGCCCTGGTCGCCGAGGGTGCCGAGGTCGCCGACGAGGTCCTCACCGACCCGCTCCGCGGCCGTCACGCCCCAGGACCCGGCAACCATCGTCTACACGTCCGGGACCACGGGGCGGCCCAAGGGCTGCGTCATCACCCACGAGAACCTGATGTTCGTCGCCCGCACGCTGGTCGTGGGCACCGCAGCCGGTCGTCACCACGCCGGGCGCCCGCACGGTGCTGTTCCTGCCCCTGGCCCACGTCCTGGGTCGGGGCGCCCAGGTGTACAGCGCCGAGGGCGGGATGCAGGTCGCCCACTGCCCCAACGTGCAAGCTGCTGCCCGGCGACATGCTCAGCTTCCGGCCGACCTACCTCGTGGGCGTCCCGCGGATCTTCGAGAAGATCTTCAACGCCTCCCAGCAGAAGGCCTACGAGGGCGGCAAGGCGCGCATCTTCGACCGGGCGACCACGGTGGCCATCGACTTCGGACGTGCCCGCTGGACGGGGCGTCCGTCCCTGCGGCTGAAGATCGAGCACGCCCTGTTCGACCGGCTCGTCTACGGCAAGCTGCGCGCCGCGATGGGCGGGGAGCTGCGCTACGCGATCACCGGGGGGGCCAGCCTCGGCGAGCGGCTCGGCAACTTCTACGCCGGCATCGGGCTGACCGTCATGGAGGGCTACGGCCTGACGGAGACGACCGCATCCGGAACGTTCAACCGCGCCGAGGCCCCGCAGATCGGCTCCGTCGGACAGCCCATGCCGGGGACGTCGGTCCGGATCGCCGACGACGGCGAGATCTGGCTGCGCGGGCCCTACGTCATGGCCGGCTACCACAACAACCCCGACGCGACGGCACAGGTGATCGACGCGGACGGCTGGTTCCAGACCGGCGACCTCGGCAGCCTGGACGCCGAGGGCTACCTGCGGATCACCGGGCGCAAGAAGGAGATCATCGTCACGGCCGGCGGCAAGAACGTGGCACCAGCGGTCCTCGAGGACCGGATGGGGGCACACAACCTGATCAGCCAGGCGATGGTCGTCGGCGAGGGCAAGCCCTTCATCGGCGCCCTGGTGACCCTCGACCCCGACGCGCTGACGGCGTGGGCCGCCGCGCACCACAAGGCGGGCCGCACGGCCGCGGAGCTCCACGACGACCCGGACCTGCGCGCCGAGATCCAGGCCGCCGTCGACGATGCCAACGCGGCGGTGTCCAAGGCCGAGTCCATCCGGGCGTGGCGGCTCATCGACGCGCAGTTCACCGAGGAGTCGGGGCACATGACACCCACCCTCAAGCTCAAGCGCGCGGTGGTCGCCAGCGATCACGCCGAGGACATCGAGGGCCTCTACACCCGCTGAGCCACCGGCAGCCGCCCGCGACTGCCGGTTCGCTCGGCCCGGCCCATGGAACTGGGGCGCCGAGCCGCTCAGTCGTCGGCTCCCGGCTCGGGGGCCGTCCCGCCCAGGCGCGCCGGGTACCACCACTGGCCGGTCCCGTCCTCGGGGTAGCTCTCCTGAGCCCTGCCGACCAGATCGACGATCGACTCCCGGAGCCGTGCGGTTGCCTGCTCCGGGTCACCAGATGCGTCCACCGGCTCGCCCACGTGGATCTCGACCGGGACCCCGCGCTGCTTCATGCTCGACCGGCGGTCGTAGCACCACAGCCGCTGCGTGCCCCACAGCGCCATCGGGACCAGCGGCACACCCGCCTCATCGGCCATCCGCACGGCACCGGTCTTGAACGCCTTCGGCTCGAAGGACCGGCTCATCGTGGCCTCGGGGAACACCCCGACCACCTCGCCGGACTGCAGGGACTCCACCGCGTGGGAGTAGCTGGCGGCCCCCGCGCTGCGGTCGACCGGGATGTGCTTCATGCTGCGCATGATCGGCCCGGCGACCCGGTGCCGGAAGACCGAGTCCTTGGCCATGAACCGGACAAGCCTGTCCGAGGGGCGGGCGGCGTAGCCGGCGAAGATGAAGTCCAGGTAGCTCACGTGACTGCTGGCCAGCACGGCACCGCCCGTGCGCGGGAGGTGCTCCCCGCCGTGGACCCGCACCTTGAGCCCGAGGGCCGCGAAGGCGCCGTAGCCGACGAGAAGGACGGGCGGGTAGACGAGGTCAGCCATCCCGACAGCCTAGGTCCGGCCGGCCGGGGGTTGCCGCACGGGCTCCGGCCGCGGGCCCGTCGCGATCAGCCGGGGCCCAGGACGAGCGCCACACGCGCCCCCCCGAGCGAACCGGTGCCGCGCTCCAGCCTGCCGCCCGAGGCGTCGGCCAGTCGCTCGGCGATCGCCAGGCCGAGGCTCGTGGATCCCGTTCGCTCCCCGGGCACGCCCTGGCCGTCAAGCCCGGGGCCGGCGTCCTCGACGCTCACCTCGACGACGCCCCCCGTGTCCGCCCGCACGGCCAGTCGCAGGGCCACACCCTCGTCGGTGTGCACGAACACGTTCTGCAGCAGGATGTCCACGGCCGTGGTGAGGTCGTACTCGGTCAGGCGGACAGGAAGCGCTCCGGCACCGGTGCCCTCCACCTGCATGTCGCGGCCCTGGTAGTCGGCCAGCACCGCCCAGAACGCGGCGCGGTCGGCGACGACGGCCGCGGCGTCACAGGACGCGTGCAGGCCCTCACGACTGGTGCGACGTGCGCTGGTGATGATCTCGTCGGTCGTGCGCTGCAGGGTCAGGACGTCGTCGTTGAGGCGCTGGCGCACGACCGGGTCGGCGACCGCATCGACGTCCGCAGCCAGGACCGTCAGCGGCGTGCGCAGCTGGTGGGCGAGTTCGGCGGCCGCCGCCCGTTCCTCCTCGAGCAGCTCCTGGACCCGCGCGGCGAGCCGGTTCAGGGCCACCCCGACATCGTCGACCTCCGGGATCCGTGACGGCTCGACCCTCGCCGTGAGGTCCCCTGCGGCCATGGCATCGGCGGTGCCGGCAAGCGACCTGATCGGCGCTGCGGTGCGCCGGGCCAGCTGCCAGGCGGCCAGGCCGGCCCCGACCAGGAGAAGCGCGCAGAGGCCCGGCGAGTGCGAGCAGCCGCGGCTCGAGCCCCTCGTGCATCTGGTCCGGGCTGGCGACGGCGAGCACGACCCCGATCTTGTCGTCGAACGCGGCGGGCGCCGCCGCATAGCCGCTGCTCCCGGTGTCGACCGACGCCGCTGTCCCCCCCTTCGCCGAGGCCACCACGCCCGCAGCCTGCGCCGGAACCGGCCCGCCCACGACCGTGCCGTTCGGGTAGACCAGGACGACCTCGCCGGGCTCCCCGGGGAGCTTGATGACCGGCGCCTTGCCGCTCGTCGTCGCCCTTCGTGCCTGCGGCGGCCGACTCCCACGCCTCGGCCAGGGACCGTGCCTCGTCAGACAGGGCGGACAGGGCGCTGCCGCGGACGAGGTCCCGCGCCGACAGCGCCAGCGGGATCACCAGGACCGTGGCCGCGACGGTGACCACGAGCAGCGCGAACGTGACGAGGCGCCGGTACATCAGTCGTCGGGCAGCGCGGCGTCGGACCGGTCCTCGAGCATCACGCCGACACCGCGGTTGACATGGATGAACCGGGGCTCGGCCGGGGTGTCGCCGAGCTTGCGCCGCAGCCATGACAGGTGCACGTCGACCGTCCGGGCCGCGTCAGTGCGCTGCCAGACCTCGCGCAGCAGCTCGCTGCGGCTGACCACCCGACCCGGGTTCTCGGCGAGGTAGGCCAGCAGGTCGAACTCGAGCTTCGTGAGCTCCACCGGGCGGCCATCCACCTCGGCCGTGCGCCGGGACCGGTCGACCCGCAGGCCCCCGACCCGCAGGGGCGGCTCGATGACCTGGTCGCTGCCGGCCGAGACCCGGCGCAGCACCGCGCGGATGCGGGCCTCGAGGTGCGCGGGATCGTAGGGCTTGATCACGTAGTCGTCGGCGCCGGCGTCGAGCAGGCGGACGATCAGCCCCTCGTCGTCGCGCGCCGTGGCCACGATCACCGGGACCTCGCTGACGGACCGGATCATCCCGAGCAGTCGCTCGCCGTCCACGTCGGGCAGGCCGAGGTCGAGCACGACGGCGTCCGGGGACCCGGTGAGCATGGACTGCAGCCCGTCCAGCCCGGTGCCCGCGGAGTCCACGGCGTGGCCGCGGCTGTGCAGGGCGCGCACGACGGCAGTACGGATCCCCGCGTCGTCCTCGATCAGCAGAACATGGGCCACGATGCGGAGCCTAGGGCCTCGTCCGACGCTCGAGTCGCAGTGCCGCCGCCGGGCACATGGCCACGGCCAGCCTGGCGGCGCGCACCAACGGGTCCGGGATGGCCTCGCCGCGGGTCGTGACCCCGATCGGGTAGCCCCAGCTGTCCAGGTCGATGCGCTCGCCGAGCGCGGCGGCGCACACCCCGTGGCCGGTGCACCGTTCCCAGTCGACGACCAGGACGTGCCTGCCCGTGCCGGTCGCGGCTGGTGGAGTGCGTCGTGGTCATCGGTCCTCCCCGATCAGGTCCAGGGCGCTGCGCAGCGCCGCGACGGCGGCCGACGGATGGGCGCAGATCCCCCGGCCGTCCACCTGCGCCATGAGGCCCTCGATCTCGGCCCGGCGGCTCGTCCCGCCCGCCGGCGCCGGCGATGGCGCCGGCGACGGCCGGCAGTCCCCGCCAGCAGGGACCGCACTGTCCGGCCGTGCCCTCGGCCAGCTCGCGGGCGACGCCGGCCAGGGCGTCCCACGCCGGCAGGTCCTCGGGGATCCAGACGAACGCCCCGGCTCCCCAGCGCCCGCCCAGCTCGGCCAGCGCGTCCCGGGTCAGCCCGGTCCCCGCGGTGAGCCCGTCCCACGGGACCCAGCGCCCGTGCCAGCCGCCGGTGATCAGGACCTCCGGGTGCGCCCACGAGCCCACCCGCCGCGGCGGCGAGGTCGGCCAGCGTGGCGCTGTCCGGCAGCTCGACGACCCCCGGGTCGCGCACGGCACCCGAGGCGCTGGCAAGTGCCGACCCACCGGAGACGCCGCGCGACGCCAGTGCCATCCGTGCGAACGTCTCGGCGTTGCTGAGCAGCACGTGCGAGCGCCTGCGCGCCACGCCGCTGCGGATCGACGGCGGACGGCCGAGGTCGGCCGGCAGGGCCGGGCCACCGGTGATCGCCCGGATCACGGCAGTCGCCTCGCCTGCCACGAACGTCGCCGGGCCGATCGACAGCTCGATCGGGAGGCCATCCTGGCGCGCTGCCAGGGCGATCGCCAGGGAGGTCGCCAGGTCCGGGCGGTCGGCGCTGATGCGCAGGATGATCCGGGGAGCCCCGAGGGCTCGGGCCGCCGTCACGGCGCCGTCGAGGACCAGGTGCGGGACGTGGCCGAGCAGGACGCCGTCCTTGCCGCTGGCAGTCTCGCCCTCAGCACCGTTGACGATCACGTGCGAGACGCGCGAGCCGACCAGCGACGCCAGCTTGCGATCGGTCGGGAAGGCCGCACCGCCGGCACCGACCACCTCATTGGCAGCCACCCGGGCGATGAGCTCGTCGATGGCCGGACTGGGGGCGGCCCCCCAGCGACGCAGGTGCTCGACGAGGTTGACTGGCCGGCCGGGCTCGACTCCGGCCAGGAGCAGCGTCCCCGGGGCGAGCAGCTCCCGGGGGAGCCGGCCGGGGAGCCGACCCGGAAGGGCGAGCCCGGGCAGGCCCGGGGCCTGTCGGGAACCGGCCCCGGGCAGGGACCAGGCTCCGGCCGGGGAGGGCTGGCCGGTCAGGGACTCGGTCATCGGACGACCCCCGCCCCGACCAGCTCGGGTCGAACCGCTGCGCCGGTCCGGGGACGAACCAGGACCCGGGCCGACAGGCCGAACAGGACGACGGCCGTGCTGACCATCGCCAGGGCCCGCATCACTGCGCCATCGGTGCCCACGAGCAGCCCGTGCCCCACAGCCAGCGCCCAGATGGGATAGGCCAGGAGATGGGCGCGGCGCCACAGCCGCGGGGTGCGCATCCGCGTGGCTGTCGTGACCAGGACGACGATCAGGAGATCCAGGGCCAGCGCCCCCAGGGCGACCCCCCAGCGCTCCCAGCTGGCGACGCCGGGCAGGAGTGCGGCGGGCCAGTCAAGGACGATCCACTTGTCCAGCAGCGCCAGGACGATGTGCGCCGCGATGAGCAGTGTCCCGGCGACGGAGGCCGCGCGATGCACGCTGATGCTCGAGAGGCGCGCGGTGGGGCGCAACCGCGGACCGATCAACCCGAGCAGGACCGACACCGTCAGCAGGCCCACAGCCACCAGGCCGCTCGAGCGCATGACGAACCACGTCCATGGCACGTCGTTCATGCTGCCTCCTCCATCTCGGGCCACTGGCCCACGGTGTGGGCGGTTGCCCGCCCTGATCCCGACCATCGTGTGAACAGCCCGTGCAGACCGCGCTCCGCGAACCATGCAGGTGCGTCGCCGTCCAGGAGCATCCCGGCAGTGGCGGCCACGTTCGCTGCCGTCGCGCTGGCGGCCAGCGCGGAGACGGCCCACCAGCCGGTGTCTGCGCTGCGACCCGTCCGCGGATCGATGAGGTGGTGCGCCGGGCCCGACGTGGTCAGCCATCGGCGCCTGCCCTGGCCGCTGGTCGCCAGCCCCCCATCGGTGATCCCGATCGCGCGCTCGCGCAGCCCGGGGACCTCGTGGTCCGCGCTGACGACCCAGCCCGGCGCCTCGGCGATGACCCGCAGGTCGCCGCCCATGTTCGCGATCACGTCGAGTCCGAGCTCGTCGGCGATCCGCTCGGCAACCTCGTCAGCCAACCAGGCCTTGGCCGTCGCCCCGAGGTCGAGGGCGACCCCCGTGGGGATGCGCACCCGCCCCGCGGAGACCTCGACCTCGCGCCACGCGCCCGGGTGGGCGGCATGCGCAGGCGCCGGATCCAGGACCGCGACGTCGCCGGCGGCCCAGGAGCGGTAGCCCGCAGCATCCACCTGGCGGCCGAGGCACGGGTCGACCAGGCCGCCCGTGGAGTCGGCGGCGGCCAGGGCCACCTCGACCAGCTCGACGAGCAGCGAGCTGGCCGGGGCCCACTGCCCGGCGGACCGGTTGACGCCCGAGATCTCCGAGTCGGAGCGGAACCTGCTGGCCACCTGCTCGAGCCGGTTGACCTCGGACATGAGGATCTCGCCAGCACGGCGGACGCTGGCCGCGTCAGCCGAGCCCGGCAGGGTCACGGCCAGCGTCGTGCGCCACCGCTGCTCGACGATCTCGACGGTGCTCATGAGGTCTTCGACGTGGCCTTCGGGGCGCTCGCGGGAGCCTTGGGCGCCGCCGGAGCGGGCGCGACCACCCTCCGGGAGGGCTGTGACTTGGGGGCCGAGCGGACCGTCTGGCGCTGGGGAGCCGCCTTGGCGCGGGTCACGCCCTGCCCGGAGGGAGCCCGGACGTAGACCTTGCGGTGGACCACCACGGGCTTGGGCGTGACGTGGCGCTCCTTGATGCGCGTGACGATGACCGCGCGCCGGATGGGATCGTCATTGCCCGGGTCCTCGACCACCTGGTCGGCCGCAGCCTTCAAGGCGGCCTGGTCCGACCATTGACCTGACATGTCCGCGGCCATGACCCCCACTGCTGCGCCAGCGCCCACAACCAGGGCACCACTGCTCATCACGGCCAGGCCTCGTCGCACCGAATTCATTCCACTCATGTCCTCAATGGTCGGCGACGCCCCGGCAAGGCACGAGGGTCCGGCTCGTCAAGGCTGTGTCAAGCCCGCAGGGACGCAGCCTTGACGTGCGGCTGGACCCTGGACAACGGGGATCGCGGCAGAATGTGGTGCAGTCACACAACCTCGAGGAGTCCCATGCGCACCCTGATCGGATGGATGGCGGCCATGCTCGCCAGTGCCCTGCTGGGTGCAGTCGTGTACGAGAACGTCCTGAGCAAGCCGGTTCCGGCCTCGGAACAGACGGCGACCGTGGAGACCGTCCCGGAGGTTCCGCTGCCGACACCGACCGTGTATCGCACCGAGGTCAAGACAGTCGTCGAGCCGACTCCCACCGCAACCGTGGTGGACGAGGTCGTCGTTCGTGACGTCGTTGCCGTGTCGCAGCCGCGGACCACGGCACGAAAGCCAACCCGGACGGCCGCCCCGAAGCCGCGGGCGACGTCCAGCCGCGAGGCGGAGGACTCGCCCGCGAGCAGCGACGACTCCGAGACCGAGACAGCGGAGCACGCGACCGAGGACTCCCCGGAATCCGACGACTGAGGGTCGGGTTCGGCGGTCGACTCCGTCAGGCCACGCCCGCCGAGGTGTCGCCACCGGTGCGTCCGTCTCGCTGAACAGCTCGGATCTCGGCCAGGACGGCCGGATCCACGGTGAGGTCGACCGTCGAATCGCCGTCCACCGCCGTGCCGCGTGCGTCCCACGGGGCGTCGCCCGCCGAGAGCCGCGCCACCTCGGCGGGCTCGGCATCGGCGGAGTCGGCGGCGGCACCCTGATCGGCCGACAGGTCGACGGTCACGTCCGCGTGGGAGTCGGAGGATCCGACACGGTCACGGGCTCCCCCGGAGGCCTCCTCGGCGGGCTCCGCGTGCTGGCCCGCGTCGGGTCCGTCGGGATCGTCGCGATCGGCCCCTGCATGGGGCTGGACGTCGTCCTCAGGGGCCGCGGTGTCCGACCCGATGCCCTCCGCCTGTGGGGCCGCCGCCTGCTCCTGTACGGCCACGACGACCGGGATCACGAGCGACGCCCGGACCGGCCGGGGCTCGCGACGTGGAGCGGACCCCGGTGACGGAACCTCGACCTGCGTGGCGTCGCCGACCTCGTCCTCGGAGTCGTGCGCGGCATCCCAGGGTTCGGCATCCGCGGGATCGGCGTGATCAGCCAACCCGCGTGCGGCCATCCGCAGCCGACGGTCCTCGGCGCGCCGCTCCGCCTGGTGCAGCTGCCAGCTCAGGCGCAGGGACTGGAACGCCGCCTCAGCCAGGAAGCCCAGCAGGACCAGGCCGGCAGCGGCCGCGGCCACGGGCAGCAGGCGGGGGCCCACCTCAGCCAGTCGGCCACCACCGAGCGAACCGGATGCCAGCAGGACCAACGCGCCCACGAGGGCGGCCACCACTCCGGCCAGCCCGGCGCCCGAGGCGGCTACGCCCGTGAGCGTGGGCAGGTCCCGGCCCCACCGGATGCGCCCCGCGAGCACCCCGAGCACCACCGGGACCAGCATGAGAACGGGTCCCCACACAGGGACGGTGGTCGGGATCGCCGCCAGGATGGGCAGTGCCGGGAGGGTCCCGACCTCACCGCCGAAGGCGCTGAGCGCCCCGGCAGGACCCAGGTCGAAGCCCGGCCCGACGACAACGGACATCCCCCAGATGTCCAGCGTCGGCAGGCAGAGCGCCCCCAGGACGGTCAGCGCCAGCTCCCCGACACGCCCCGCGTCCAGGTCAGACAGGGTCGTTGCGATCTGCCCGAAGTGCCGGACAAGGCTCACCGTGACCAGCAGCCCGCCCACGGCAAGCAGGCCGACCACAGCAGCCAGGCCGCCCATCGCGGTACGCCACGTCGCATCCGAGACCCGCGCCCTCGCCCACGCCACCAGGTCGGCCTCGCGCGCGATGCCCCAGGTGGCTCCGACCAGCGCCACGACGCCGGTCCACAGGAAGGCGGTCGGCGGGCTCGCGCCCGTCCCGGGGCCGGCCGCCAGCCACGCCACGCCCGCCCCACCGGCCCCGTAGACCAGGGCGCACGAGATCACGATGGCGACTGCCTCGCGGGGAGTGGTCCCGGCCAGCAGGCGGCCAGCCCATCGACCACCACGCCGCGCGAGCAGCAGCCCGAGCAGCAGTGCCCCCAGGGGCAGCAGCGTCAGCGAGCGGTCGCCGATCTCCAGCGGCACCTGATGGGCGCCCAACCAGACGGATCCCGCGGCACGCCACGCTGATGCAGAGTCGCCCGCGGAGTTGGGCGAGACGGCCCACGCGAGCATCACCAGGCACGTCACCAGGGCCACGCCCACGAGCAACGACCAGAGGCCCGCCGCGACACCGGCCACGACGGGTCGCCGGGACTGCTCGGGTGCGTCGACCTCGACGTCGAGCAACTCCGGATCGTGCACGCTCACCCCGGGATTCTCCCCCACTCGAGGACGTGGCCGGTACCGGCCACCCGCGTGTCGCGACCTCGACCGGGTGAACATGCCAGTGCCCCGGCCACGATCGGCCGGGGCACTCACACAGGGTCAGCGACCGAGCACCTCACGCATCAGCCGGGCGGTCTCCGAGGGGGTCTTGCCCACCCGGACGCCCACGGCCTCGAGGGCCTCCTTCTTGGCCTGGGCGGTGCCCGAGGAGCCGGAGACGATGGCGCCGGCGTGGCCCATCGTCTTGCCCTCGGGGGCCGTGAACCCGGCCACGTACCCGACCACCGGCTTGGTGACGTGCTCACCGATGAAGGCCGCGGCGCGCTCCTCGGCGTCGCCACCGATCTCGCCGATCATCACGATCGCCTCGGTCTGCGGGTCAGCCTCGAACGCCTGGAGGGCGTCGATGTGGGTGGTGCCGATGATCGGGTCCCCGCCGATGCCGATGGCGGTGGAGAAGCCGATGTCGCGCAGCTCGTACATCATCTGGTAGGTCAGGGTGCCTGACTTGCTGACCAGTCCGATCGGCCCCGCGCCGGAGATCGAGGCCGGGATGATGCCCGCGTTGCTCACGCCCGGGGTGATGATCCCGGGGCAGTTCGGTCCGATGATCCGGGTCGTGCCGCGGTTGGTCGCGTCCTGGAAGAACGCGGCGGTGTCGTGCACCGGCACGCCCTCGGTGATGACCACGACCAGTGGCATCCCGGCATCGACGGCCTCGGTGACCGCGCCCTTGGTACCGGCCGGCGGCACGAACACCACGGACACGTTGGCACCGGTGGCGGCCATCGCCTCGGCGACGGTGCCGAACACCGGGAGCTCCGCGTTCGGGAAGGCCACGGTCTGGCCGGCCTTCTTCGGGTTCACCCCGCCGACGACGTTCGCGCCGGACGCGAGCATCAGCGTGGTGTGCTTCATGCCCTCGGAGCCCGTCATCCCCTGCACGATCAGGCGCGAGTCGCCGTCAAGGAAGATCGCCATGGTCCTACCTCACTTCCCTGCCGCGAGCTGCGCCGCCCGGCGGGCGGCCTCGTCCATCGTCTCGACCAGTTCCACACCTGGGATCCCGGCGTCCCGCAGGATCGCCCGGCCCTCCTCTGCCCTGTTGCCGTCGATCCGGCAGACCAGGGGCTTGTCGACCGGCTTGCCGGCCTCCTTCAGCATCGCCAGCGCCAGCTTCACGCCGTTGGCGACCTCCACGCAGGAGGTGATCCCGCCGAACACGTTGACGAACACCGACTTCACCGAGGGGTCGGTCAGCACGATGTCCAGGCCGTTGCTCATGACCTCCGCGCTCGCACCACCGCCGATGTCGAGGAAGTTGGCCGGCAGGACCCCGCCGAACTCCTCACCGGCGTAGGCCACGACGTCCAGGGTGGACATGACCAGGCCCGCGCCGTTGCCGATGATCCCGACCTCGCCGTCGAGCTTGACGTAGTTGAGGTCGAAGGCCTTGGCGCGCAGCTCGATGGGGTCGGTGGCTGCCGTGTCCACGAGGTCGGCGTGCGAGGCGTGCCGGAAGTGCGCGTTCTCATCCAGCGAGACCTTGCCGTCCAGGGCCAGCACGCGGCCGTCGGTGGTCTTCACCAGCGGGTTCACCTCGACCAGGGTCGCGTCCTCCTCGACCAGGACGACCCACAGCTTCACCAGGACGTCGGCAACTGCGTCGGCGACGTCTGCCGGGAACTTGGCAGCCTCCACGATCTCGCGCGCCTTCTCCGGGGGGCAGCCCTCGAGGGCGTCGACGCGGATCATCGCCAGCGCCTCGGGGTTGTCCTTCGCGACCTGCTCGATCTCCACGCCGCCCTCGACGGACGCCATGGCCAGGAAGGTCCGGTTGGCCCGGTCCAGGAGGAAGGAGACGTAGTACTCCTCGGCGATCTCCGCAGCCTCGGTCACCAGGACCTTGTGCACCGTGTGGCCCTTGATGTCCATCCCGAGGATGTCCGCGGCACGGGCGCTCGCCTCGTCCTCGCCGTCGGCGAGCTTGACGCCGCCGGCCTTGCCGCGGCCGCCCACCTTCACCTGCGCCTTGACCACCACGGTGCCGCCGATGCGGCGCGCGGCCAGCCGGGCGGCGTCGGGGGTCTCGCAGACGGCGCCGGGAACGACCGGGACGCCATGCTTGCCGAACAGGTGCTTTGCCTGGTACTCGTACAGATCCACGCGGGACTCCTCACCGACGAAGGGATGCGGACCACACTAGTTGGGTCCCGCTGCCGGCCCGACGGCCGGTCCCCACTTCTGCGACGAGCGGTGGCTGCGCTGCGTCAGGCGGCGTGAGCGACGTTTTCCCTGACCCAGTCGACGATCTCGTCGGTGCGGGTCCCGGGGGTGAACACGTGGGCGACGCCCATCTCGTAGAGCATCGGGATGTCGGCCTCGGGGATGATCCCGCCGCCGAACACCCGGATGTCATCCGCGCCACGCTCGTGCAGCATCTCGATGACCGACTTGAACAGCGTCATGTGCGCACCGGACAGGATGCTCAGGCCGATCCCGTCGGCGTCCTCGGCGATGGCCGTGGCCACGATCTGCTCCGGGGTCTGGTGCAGGCCGGTGTAGATGACCTCGATGCCGGCGTCCCGCAGGGCCCGGGCAACCACCTTCGCGCCCCGGTCGTGGCCGTCCAGCCCGGGCTTGCCCACGATGACCCTGATGTGCTCGGCGTTCGGTGTGCTCATGGGCAAAGCGTAGCCCTGCCCGGTGGGGGCAGGTCGGGCGAGGATGCGCTACCGTGCCCGGGTGCCGAGCAGCAATCAGGCCCCCCATGTCCACGGACCTCACGATCCGGGACACGGGACGGCCACCGGGGGTCGGATCCGCCGCGCGGGTCGGGCCACGAGCCGGGGGTTGCGGCGGGCCACGAGCCCCTCGGTGCTGCGGGGTTCGGCGATCGAGGTCGCCTGGACGGCCACCCACGTCGTCACCTACCCGCTGGGTGTGCTCGAGGAGCAGGTCCGGCACCCCGAGGAGCGGCTCAACCTCGACGGCCTCGACCCGATCAAGCGCGGCCTGATCATCGGCGACGTCGAGAACGCCGGCACCCCGATCATCCTGATCCACGGGGTCGTGGACAACCGCTCGATCTTCGCCCGGATCAAGCGCGGGCTGCGCCGACGTGGGTTCGGCCGGATCATCACCCTGAACTACTCGCCCCTGACCGATGACGTGCGGGTGGTTGCCGGGCGCCTGGAGTCCCTCGTCGAGGCGGTGTGCATCGAGACCGGGTACGAGCGCGTGCACGTCATCGGCCACTCGATGGGCGGGCTGGTGGCGCGCTACTTCGTGCAGCGGATGGGCGGGGACTCGCGCGTCCACACGCTGGTCACGCTCGGCACGCCGCACCAGGGGACCGCCCCGGCGAACTTCGTGCCGCACCCCGTCGCACGCCAGATGCGCCCCGGCTCGGACATCATGACCGAGCTCGCCGCCCCCTCACCGGGGTGCCGGACCCGGTTCGTGGCCATCTGGTCGGACCTCGACCAGATGATCATCCCGAAGTCCAACGCCCGGATCGAGCACCCGGACCTCAACGCCCGCAACGTGTTCGTGCCGTGCGTGGGGCACAACTCGCTGCCGGTCGACGGCCGGGTGGTGCACGAGATCTGCACGACGCTGGCCCACGTCGACCAGGACGGCTCCACCGTCGCCGAGGGGGCGACGTCGATCGCCAGCGCGGCCAGCCGCCAGGGCCCGGTCCCGCGTCCCCCGGGTCGCTGACGGCCACCGCGCCGCAACGCCCCGGCCCCAGATCGCCCGCCCCGGCCCCCAGCGCCCGCCTCGACCCCCAGCACGACTCGCGCTGACGACGTCTCGACGACGCCTCCCCACGATCTGCTCCCGTTCCGACGATCTGCTCCCGTCGTGTGGGGAGCAGATCGTCCGAACGGGAGCAGACTCGCCGACGGTGCGGAGCGGCGTACGGCGGACGGCCGGCTGACGAAGCCCTACTCGCGGCGGCCCGCCGACAGGGCGTAGCCCATCAGGGTGGCCAGCTCGGGCGGGAAGGACATCTGCGTGCGGATCGTTCGCCGCACCGCTGGATCGGTGACCACGAGTCGCAGGGCTCGGCCCCAGGCGGGCAGCAGCCAGCGCCACCCGATCCACTCGATCCGGCTGCGCGCCTCGGCCCCGATCTCGATCGGGTGCACCTCGAAGGCGCGATCAACCAGCCCGGACTCCTCCCAGTGGCCCCGCCACTCGGCCTGCGTCGGCAGCCAGGTCCCGAGCACATCGCCCTGGGCGGCCAGCTCCAGCGGGGGTCGATCGTCGGTCCAGACCGTCTCGTTCGCCCCCACCCATCCCCCTGGCCGGATGACGCGGGCGCACTCCGAGATCGCCCGGCCCTTGTCCTCGACGAACGCGAGCACCGACTCCACGAGCACCAGGTCGAAGCTCGCATCGCCAAGCTGCAGGTCGAGCACGTCGCCCTGCACGGTCGCGATCGCGCCGCTGACGCCTTCACGCCGCGCACGACGCCGGGTCCACTCGAGCATCGCCGGGTCGATGTCCAGCGCCGTGACCCTGTGCCCGTAGTGCCTGGCCAGGTGGACCGGGCCGACCCCGATTCCCGAGCCGACGTAGAGCACGTCGCGTGCTCGGCGCGCGTGGCACATCGAGAGCAACCGCTCAGTGGCCGGGTAGCCACCGTTGTGCTTCGTGATGCCGATCGCGGCCTGGACGTCCAAGTAGCTGGGCTCCGATGTGACCATCGCAGGCTTCCTTCCGCCCGAGGGCGGGCATCCCGCCCAATCCCAGCGTACGCAGGCCCGACCTGCCCGACACAGGGACGAAGGACCGCTCCGCGGGGAGCCGCACCGACCCCGCACCGACCACGGATCGTCCCACCCGGCACGATCTGCTCCCGTTCCGACGATCCGCTCCCGTCTCGCTGGGAGCAGATCGTCGGAACGGGAGCAAGCTCGCCAACGGTCCGGCAGTCCTGCGAGCTCGGCGCAGGCCGCCGGATGGGGGCCGCCGACGGGGCGCCCGGAACGCGGGTGGCCGCCGGAACCTCCGGGGGCCGCCGGGACCTCGGGGCAGCCGCCGGACGTGGGGCCGCTGCTCCGCCCGGGCAGGCCGGGACCGCCGTTACAGCTTCTCGACCGGGGCGTAGCGCAGGAGCAGTCGCTTGACGCCCTCGGAGCCGAAGTCGACCGAGGCCTCGGCCTTGTCGCCGGAGCCGAGCGTGCTGACCACCGTCCCCATGCCGAACTTGGGGTGCAGGACGCGGTCGCCGGCGGACAGCGACACGACAGCCCTGGCCACCGGGCTGCGCGACTCGTAGCGGTCGGCGGCCGCCGACAGGGACGGCGCTGAGCCGTAGCCGCCCGCGGACGGGCTGGTGTACCGCGCGGGCTCCTCCCGCTCCCAGCGGATCAGCTCGGTGGGGATGTCGGCCAGGAACCTCGACTCCGGGTTGTAGCTCGGGGCCCCCCAGGCCGATCGGCTGATCGCCCGGGTGACGTACAGGCGCTCGCGGGCGCGGGTGATGCCCACGTAGGCCAGGCGCCGCTCCTCGGACAGCTCGAAGGGGTCGGCCATGGCCCGCATGTGCGGGAACACGCCGTCCTCCATGCCGGTGAGGAACACCACCGGGAACTCCAGGCCCTTGGCGGTGTGCAGGGTCATCAGGGTGACCACGCCCTCGTGGTCCTCGCCCTCCGGGATCTCGTCGGCGTCCGCCACGAGTGCCACACGCTCGAGGAAGTCGCCCAGGGTGCCCGACCCGTCACCGGCCTGCTCGGCATCCCGGGTGAACTCGGCGGCCACGGCCTCGAACTCGGCGACGTTCTCGGCCCGCACCTCATCCTGCGGGTCGGTGGACGCCTGCAGCTCCGCGAGGTACCCGGAGCGCTCCAGCACCGCGCGCATGATGTCGGCCGGACCCGCGCCGGAGTCAACGACCGCGGCGAGGTGATCGAGGATCGCCACGAACGCTGCCACGACCGTGGCGCTGCGCCCGGCCATCCCGGGGATCTCGTCAGCGCGACGCAGGGCCTCGCCGAAGGTGATCCGCTCGGCCTCGGCGAAGCCCGACACGTAGGCCTCAGCCCGGTCGCCGATGCCGCGCTTGGGCACGTTGAGGATCCGGCGCAGGCTCACGTCGTCGGCCGGGTTGGCCACGACCCGCAGGTAGGCCAGGACGTCGCGGATCTCCCGGCGCTCGTAGAAGCGGGTGCCCCCGACCACCTTGTACGGCAGGCCGGTGCGGATGAACACCTCCTCCAGCGCCCGGGACTGGGCGTTGGTCCGGTAGAACACGGCGACGTGACCGGGCTTGGCCAGGCCCTTGTCGGAGAGGCTGTCGATCTCGTTGCCGACGAACGCAGCCTCGTCGTGCTCGGAGTCGGCCACGTAGCCGACGATCTGCTCACCGGCGCCGGCGTCGGTCCACAGCTTCTTCGCCTGCCGGTCGGAGTTCCTCGCGATCACCGCGTTGGCCGCCGAGAGGATCGTCTGCGTCGAGCGGTAGTTCTGGTCGAGCACGATCTGCCGGGCGTTGGGGAAGTCGGTGCTGAACTCCACGATGTTGCGCACCGTGGCCCCGCGGAACGCGTAGATCGACTGGTCGGAGTCACCGACCACCACCAGCTCACCCGGGGGGATCTCACCGCCGGCGCGGCCGACGAGCTCGGAGACGAGCCGGTACTGGGCGTGGTTGGTGTCCTGGTACTCGTCGACGAGGATGTGCCGGAACCGTCGGCGGTAGTGCTCGGCCACGTCCGGGAACCCGACCATCAGGGCCACCGTGTGCCCGATGATGTCGTCGAAGTCGACGGCCTGGGCGCGGGCCAGGCGGGTCTGGTAGGCGGCGTACACGTCGGCCAGCGTCGCCTCGGTGTCGTTGGTGGCCTGGGATCGGAAGGCGTCCGGGTCGATCAGCTCGTTCTTCAGCCCGGAGATCTTGTTGAGCAGCCCGCGGGGCGGCATCCGCTTGGGATCGAGGTCCAGGTCGCGCGACACGAGGGTGACCAGGCGCAGGCTGTCGGCCTGGTCGTAGATCGAGAACGTGGACTTCATGCCCAGCCGCTCGGCCTCCCGGCGCAGGATGCGCACGCACGCCGAGTGGAAGGTCGACACCCACATCGCCCGCGCCCTGGGCCCCACGGCCACCTCGACGCGCTCGCGCATCTCGGCGGCGGCCTTGTTCGTGAACGTGATGGCCAGGATCTCGCCGGGTCGCGCATCCCCGGTGGCAAGCAGGTGGGCGATCCGGCGCGTGAGCACCCGGGTCTTGCCCGAGCCTGCCCCGGCGACGATCAGCAGCGGCCCGCCGCGGTGCTCGACGGCCTGCCGCTGCGGCGGGTTGAGGTCGGAGACCAGGTCCACCATCTCAGCGGCCCGCTGGGCCTCGCGCTGGGCCCGCCGGTCGGCCACCTGGGCATCGGCACCGCCCTTGGCCGCGGCCACCGCCGCACGCACCATGTCCGCAGCCCGTCCGGCCTCAGCGGCGCGCGGAGCGTCCTGCGCGACGGGCTGGGGCGCGGGTGGGGCGGCGAACAGGGCACCCTCGTCAGCCTCGCGGTCGGCCTCCCGGTCGACGGAGTCGGCGGGCATGGTCGTCCGCGGGAGGCGGGGCAGCAGGTCATCCGCGAGCACCTGTGGATTCTAGGTGCCCGGGCCGACACCGCAGGGACACGTGCCCCGCGGGTCAGCGGACCCGCACCTTCTTGCGCGGCGCCCACGTCGCTCCGCCGGGGTTCGCGACCGAGACCGACATCCAGTACTTGCGACCCTTCTTCAGGCCCGTGATCGTGCAGGAGTGCGCCGTCGGCGCCGCGGAGCACGAGCCGGCCACGGCGGCCCCGCGCTTGGAGCTCATCAGGGCCTCGACGCGGTACCCGGTCAGGGCCGCCCCGCCCGACCGGCTCGGGGCCTTCCACCGGGTCGTCACCGCGCGCCGGGCGGACTTGACCGAGACCGAGCGCGGCTTGCTCGGCCGGGCGATGGGCGCGGAGCGGGAGCGGGCGCTGCCACGGAGAAGGTGCTGCTGCCCGGTGCGTAGCCGATGACCGTGGCCGAGAGGTTCGCGGCTCCCAGCGACGTGCCCAGCGCGACCGACCCGTCCGAGGCCAGCGGGACGACCACCGTGGCGGTCGTCGTGCCGATGGGGGTGGCCACCTGGCCGGGAGGCCGCGGGGAGCCCGAGGACCACGCCGCCAGCGTGGCCGGGGCGTTGCTCGACGAGGTGACCTGCAGCACGACCGCACCGGCACCCGCGGGCACCAGCCCGGCGACCGCCGCCGTCGGGTACAGCGAGCGGCCGGCAAGGCTCCGGCACGAGCCGGTGAGCCCGGCACCGACCCCTGCCCGGGTGTCGAGGATCGCGGTCGGGGTGACGGGGACCGCTCCGGGGACGGCACTGAGGTCGGGCGACGACCAGCCCGTCCCCGCTCCCGGCGTGGCCCGTGACGACATCGTCGGGCAGTACGGCTGGGTCTGGGCCGCCCCGGTCCACCAGCTGGTGATCCCGGCGGCGCCGTCCCAGGACATCGACATGTGCACGTGGTTGCGGTGGCAGGTGGTGTCCAGGCCCGTGCCGGACCTGGCCGGGTCCAGGCAGCCGTTGTACTCGGTCCAGCCACGGCCGGGGTCGTACATCCGGATCATCCGGCTGTCCCAGATGATGTACATGATCCCCAGGCGCCGGGCCATCGCGTGCGGCGTGCCGTCTGCGGCCGGGGCGAGCAGCCAGGCCACGAACGCGTCGGCCATCTCCTTCTCGGCCGGCACCCGCGCCGAGCGCATCCAGTCCACCGCCCGGCCGTCGAAGTGCTCGCTCGTGCTCGAGGTGCAGGTGCGGGGGATGTAGATGGTCGCCGGGCCGTAGGTCGCCAGCAGCAGGTTCTGCAGGGCCGTGGCACCCGGGCGCGGGGTGGGGTCGCAGATCGTCTGCGCCTCGTAGAAGGCGGCGCTGTCGAGCTCGACGGGCAGCGGGACGGCGGCGGCGGGGACCGGTGCGACCGCCTGGGCGGGCGCGCCGACGAGGGCCACGACCAGCGCAGCCGAGGTCGCAGCAACGAGCGCGCGGATCCCTGCCATACCCCTCCCCTCGACACCTGCGCCCCCGCGCTTGACCCAACCTACGACCCACCGTGGCCAAATCCAGTGATTTCGGATCCCTAAGGGCAGCCCCTGAACTCGAGCTCCCCGGACGACGCAGCCCTCCTGGGCGAATCCGCCTACGATGTCCGGCGTGGAGATCCCCCCTGAGCTCACTCGCGTCCTGGTCGTCACCGCGCACCCCGACGACGTCGACTTCGGGTCCGCGGGCACCGTGGCGACCCTCGTGGCCGCGGGGGTCTCGGTCACCTACTGCATCGTGACCGACGGCGACGCCGGCGGATTCGACCCCGCCGTCCCGCGCTCGGAGATCCCCCGGATCCGCCGTGCCGAGCAGGTCGCGGCCGCCGCGGTCGTGGGGGTCACCGACGTCCGGTTCCTCGGCTACCGCGACGGCGAGCTCACCGTCAGCCACGACCTGCGCCGCGACATCTCGCGGGTGATCCGCCAGGTGCGGCCCCAGCGCGTGATGACCATGTCCCCGGTGCGCAACTGGGAGCGGATCGCCGCCTCGCACCCGGACCACATGGCCGCCGGCGAGGCGACCGTCCAGGCCATCTACCCCGACGCGCGCAACCAGTTCGCCCATCCGACGCTCATGACCGACGAGGGCCTCGAGGAGTGGCACGTCAAGGAGCTGTGGATGTCGGGCTCCCCGACGCCCAACACGTTCGTCGACGTCACCGACAAGTTCGACGCTGAAGCTGGCCGCGCTGCGGGCGCACGTGAGCCAGACCGAGCACATGGAGGACCTCGAGGGGATGATCCGCGGCTGGATGACCCAGACCGCGAAGCTCGGCGGGCTGCCCGAGGGGCGCCTGGCCGAGATGTTCCACGCGGTCACCCTCGGCTGAGACCGCACCCGGGCGTTTCGCCCGGTTCGCCCCCTTCGCCTACCCTTGGGGCATGCACTTCGTCTTCGAGTCCCTCGTCGTCCTGCACTTCATCGGCCTTGCGGCCCTCCTGGGAGGGTGGCTCGTGCAGATGTCGGCCCCCACCAAGGTCGTCAACCGCGCCATGCTCGACGGCGCCTTCACCCAGCTGGCCACCGGCCTGGCGATGGTCGGCCTCGCCGAGACGGTCCTTGCCGACGACGAGGACATCAACCACATGAAGGTCGGCATCAAGCTGCTGATCCTGCTGGTGATCACCGTGCTGGCGTGGGTCAACCGCAAGAAGGAGTCCGTGCCGGTCGGGGTGTGGGGCGCCATCGGCGGCCTGACGATCGTCAACATCATCATCGCCGTCTTCGTCTGAGCCCCACCGGTTCGCAGCCATGTGAACGGAATCGACGACCAGATGGTCGATTCCGTTCACACCGGCGTGGTTCGCCGGCTCAGACCACGCCGCGGGCCTGGGCCCAGCGGGCCAGCTCGTGGCGGTTGGACAGCTGGAGCTTGCGCAGCACCGCCGACACGTGGGTCTCGACGGTCTTGACCGAGAGCACCAGCTCCTTGGCGACCTCGCGGTAGGTGTAGCCCCGGGCGATGAACCGCATCACCTCGCGCTCGCGCGGGGACAGCTGGTCGAGCTCGTCGGAGACCGGGGCGGCGTTGCCCGAGAACGCGTCGAGCACGAACCCGGCGAGCCTCGGCGAGAAGACCGCCTCGCCGGCGGCGACCC
Organism: uncultured Actinomycetes bacterium; assembly: GCA_963812395.1. GTDB lineage: Bacteria > Actinomycetota > Actinomycetes > S36-B12 > CAIYMF01 > Prado023. The sequence goes on along the minus strand of CAWEVG010000033.1, from coordinate 15,596 downwards.
GGTGGATCGCGTCGAGCAGCTCGTCGGCGGTCACGCCCTTGGTGACGTAGCCCCGGGCGCCGCCGCGGACCACGCCGATCACGTCGTCGGCCGCGTCGCTGACGCTCAGGGCGAGGAACCGCGTGCCGGGCAGCTCCGGGACGCACGCGTCCAGGATCGCGCGCCCGCCCCCACCGGGCAGGTGGACGTCGAGCAGGACCACGTCCGGGCGGGTGGCCCGGATCACGATGATCGCCTTCTCGACGTCCCCGGCCTCACCGACCAGGTCCACCGTCCCGGCCAGCTCGTGCGCGACGCCGGCACGGAACAACCCGTGGTCATCGACGAGGACGACGCGGGGCAGGGGGGTCGAGGGCGGACCGCCCTGGCCCTCAGGCACCGAGGGCACCCCTCGTCGGGAGCACGAGGCGCACCTCGGTGCCCTCACCCGGGACGCTGCGCACAGTGGCCGAGCCGCCCACGGAGGCCATACGGGCGACGATCGACTGGCGCACACCGTGGCGGTCGGGATCCACGGCGTCGGGATCGAACCCGCATCCACGATCACGCACGTTGACCTCCACCTGGTCCGCCTCCACCTCGGCGTACACGCTCGCCGGGGCACCGGCGTGCTTGGCCGCGTTGCGAACCGCCTCGCGGGTGGCCGCCACGAGCGCCGCGAGCCGATCATCCACCACGGCATCGCCGACCGTCACGAGGTCGATGCGCGCGTCGTAGTCGGCCTCCGTGGTGGCCACGACCTCGGCCAGGGCGGCACCCAGCGAACCGGACACGCCCACGGGTGCGTACAGCCAGGAGCGCAGGGCGCGCTCCTCGGCGCGGGCGAGCCGGCTCACCTCTGCCGGGTCGTCGGCGCGGCGCTGGATCAGGGTCAGCGTCTGCAGCACCGAGTCGTGGACACGCGCGGCCATCGCAGCACGCTCCTCGGCGCGGACCGCCGCGTAGCGCTCGGCCTCCAGGCCCTTGATCCACGTCGAGATCCACGGCAGCGCGATGAGGACCACCCCGGCCAGGACCGCCCCCGCCGCGGCCATCGAGCGGCCCGTCGTGGCCAGGTCGAGCTGGGGCCCGATCACCGCCACCAGGCCGAGCAGCACCAGCCCGAGACCGACGAGGACGCGGATCCAGCCCTGGCGGTCCGACAGCGCGGCTGTGGCCTGGACGCCCTCCTCGGCACGGTTGCGGATGGTGGCACGCTGGAGGTCGTCGCTCTGCCGCCACAGCAGGACCACCCCGGCGCCGACGATCAGGACCGGCCCCCACAGGGACACCCGGATGGGCAGGCCGAGGGCCGCCAGCCCGAGCAGCACGTCCCAGACCCGAGGGCGAGGATCCCCAGCACGCCTGTGAGATCCCAGCCGGTGGTCGGCCTCCCGGCCCCCTCCGGGGCCTCGGAGCGGTCGGGGTCCAGGGGCAGGAACACCCACATCAGGGCGTACGCCACGATCCCGACACCGCCGGCCAGCGCCGTCACGACGAAGGCCAGCCGGAAGATCCACGCGGGGGCCGCGAAGTGCTCCGCGAGCCCTCCGGCCACACCACCGATCCAGCGGTCGGACACGCTGCGCACGACGCGGCGGGTCTCCACAGCCTGGCTCATGCCCCCATGATCGCCCGCGCGCCCGCGCGCTGTCCTCAGGGACTCACCCTGAGGCCGGACTCAGGGTCGGTTCAGGGTCGGATCAGGGGGAAACCGGGTACCGGCAGGGGTTGCGCGGGCAGATGCTGGAGCCATGAACGAAACAAGCAACACCCCGCCCCCCGTCCCCGACGACCAGCCCGACGAGCAGCCCACCACGGTGCTCGGCGAGCAGCCGGCTGCGAGCCCGGTTCCCCAGGCCGCACCGGACCAGCCGACCCAGGTGCTCGGCTCCGACCCCACCCGGGTCGAGGCCCCGTACTCGGGTGCCGCGCCCGACCCCTACGCCACCCCGGCCCACGCCGGCGCCGCAGCCCGCCGGGCCGTCCGCCGGCAGCTACCCGCAGGGCGCCTACCCGCCGCCCGGGTCCTACCCCCCGCCGGCTGGGTACCAGCAGCCCAGCGCCTACCCGCCGCCCGGTGCGTACCCGCCGCCGGCGTACCAGCCGCCCGGGGCTACCAGGCGGCCGGTGGCTACCAGGCGCCGGCGGCTACCCGCCGGCTGGCCCGGCCCGTCGCCTGACCCGCAGCCGCAGCAGCCGGGTCATCGGTGGCGTGTGCGGTGGCCTGGCCCGCTACTGGAACACCGACCCCACCCTGCTGCGCATCCTGACCGTCGTCCTGACCCTGGCCACCGGTGGCGCGTTCCTCGTCGGCTACCTGATCGCCTGGATCGCGATCCCCGACGAGCCGATGGGCCCCACGGGCCCTACGGCCAGCCCGCCGACCAGGTCGGCTACGCCGCCGGCGGCAACCCCGGCTACGCCGACGCACCGGCCGAGTACATCCCCCCGGCCCCGCGGGAGCGCTCCTACCTCGGCTGGCTGGTCCTGTCCGCGGCGATCCTCGCGGCCGGGGTCCTGGCCCTGATCGGCTTCCTCGTCCCCGCGAGCGTGGGGATCTGGGGCGTCATCCTCGGGATCTCCCTGGCGATCCTCGGAGTCGGGATGCTGGTCGGCACCAGGTACGGCCGTGCCCGCTGGCTGCTCTGGCTGGCGATCCCGCTGGCGTTCATCACCTTCGTCACCGTCACGGCGAGCAACTTCGTCGCATCGAACCCGAACTGGGACCGCTGGACCGCGACCGCTGACGGCAAGGGCGGCCAGTGGGGCGGGCTCACGATCGGCGACCGCACCTGGCAGGTCACCCCCGCCGATGCCGCCACGTCACCGCTGGACTACCAGCTCTCGGCCGGTTCCGCCGTGCTGGACCTCACCGAGCTCACCGCCATCGGCGACTCGGAGCCCGGCAGACCCCAAGCAGCGCGTCGAGATCGACGCCGGCGTCGGAGTCGGCGAGCTGATCATCCTGGTCCCCGCCGACATGCAGCTGGACCTCACCGGAACCGTGGACATCGGCCAGATCGACCTCCCCGGATCCACCCCGACCGAGGGTGACGACCTCAACGTCGACACCACCGTCACGCCACTGGCCGACGGCCAGCCGGCCTACATCGTCACCGTCGACGCCGCGATCGGCGCCGGAAACCTGGAGGTGCGCCGTGAGGCAGCATGAGACCGACTACTTCTCCCTGGCCGCTGGCCTTCTGTTCACCGTCCTGGGCGTCCTGTTCGCCGTGAGCGCGGCGACCGGATGGCAGATCGACGGGCGCTGGATCGCCCCCACCGTCCTGATCGCCCTGGGCGCCGGCGGCGTCGCCGCCTCGCTGGCCGCCTCCAAGCGCCAGCAGCGCGACGCTGAGGCCCTGGCCGCCACCGAGTCGAAGGACTCCTGGCCCACGGACCCGTTCGCCTGACCCCGTCGCCCCGGCCAGCCGGGACGACCCCCCGCAGGACCCCCTCGGACCCCCCGAGGGGGTCCTGCCACGTCCGCCGTCGGAAGCAGCCGACCCGACTCGCCCGGCGCAACTGCGCCCACGCGCCCCAATCCGCGTGATCCATCCCCCTTCGCGACCCTCTCGAGTCCGCAACGCGAATGGATCACGCGGGCCGGTCCTGGCTGGGGTGCGCGCGGCCGGCTCGGGGCGCGCCGGGTTCGCCTACTCCCACTCGATGGTGCCGGGGGGCTTGCTCGTGACGTCGAGGACGACGCGGTTGATGTCGCGGACCTCGTTGGTGATGCGGGTGGAGATCCGCGCCAGCAGCTCGAAGGGCAGCCGCGACCAGTCGGCGGTCATCGCGTCCTCGCTCGACACCGGGCGGAGCACCACAGGGTGGCCGTAGGTGCGGCCATCACCCTGAACACCCACGGACCGCACGTCCGCGAGCAGGACGACCGGGAACTGCCACACGTCGCGGTCCAGGCCGGCGGCGGTGAGCTCCTCACGGGCGATCGCATCGGCCTCGCGCAGGATGTCCAGGCGCTTGCGATTGACCGCCCCGATGATCCGGATGGCCAGGCCCGGGCCCGGGAACGGGTGCCGCCAGACCATCGCCGCGGGCAGGCCGAGCTGCTCGCCGACGTGGCGCACCTCGTCCTTGAACAGTGTCCGCAGGGGCTCGACGAGCTGGAACGCCAGGTCGTCGGGCAGGCCGCCGACGTTGTGGTGGCTCTTGATGTTCGCCGTGCCGGTGCCGCCTCCGGACTCCACGACGTCCGGGTACAGCGTGCCCTGGACGAGGAAGTCCACGGTCCCGCCGTGCTCGCCGCGCTCGGCCACGACCTGCGCGGCGGCGTCCTCGAACACCCGGATGAACAGGCGGCCGATGGTCTTGCGCTTCTCCTCCGGGTCGGTCACGCCGTCGAGCTCGGACAGGAAGCGGTCGGCGGCGTCGACCACGACCAGCCGGATCCCCGTGGCGGCCACGTAATCGCGCTCGACCTGCTCACGCTCGCCCTTGCGCAACAGCCCATGGTCGACGAACACGCAGGTCAGCTGGTCGCCGACGGCCTCGTGCACGAGCGCAGCGGCGACCGCGGAGTCCACCCCGCCCGACAGCCCGCAGATCACCTGGTGGTCGCCGACCTGGGCACGGATGGCGGCAACCTGCTCGTCGACGATGGACGCCGTGGTCCAGTCCGGGGCCAGCCCGGCGAGGTCGTGCAGGAAGTGCTCGAGGATGGCCTGGCCGTGCTCGGTGTGCAGCACCTCGGGGTGGAACTGCACGCCAGCGCGACCGGGTGGCGGGGTTCTCGAACGCGGCGATGGGTGCCCCCGCGCTGGACGCCGTGACCGTGTACCCGGCCGGGGCCGCCGACACCGAGTCGCCGTGCGACATCCACACCGACAGCTCGCCCGGGAGTCCCGCGAACAGGGCACCGGGCTCCGCGACCTCCAACGGCGTGCGGCCGAACTCGCTCAGGCCGGTCTGCGCGACCTCCCCGCCGAGCGCGCGGGCCATCACCTGGAACCCGTAGCAGATGCCGAACACCGGGATCCCGGCGTCGAACAGCGCGGCATCGATCGACGGGGCACCCGGGCGCGTACACGCTGCTGGGCCCCCCTGACAGCACAACGGCCACGGGGTCCTTGGCCAGCATCTCGGCCACCGGCATCGTCGAGGGGACGATCTCGGAGAAGACCCGCGCCTCGCGCACGCGCCGCGCGATCAGCTGGGCGTACTGGGCACCGAAGTCGACGACGAGGACAGGCCTGGGATTGCTCACGGGGGGAAGCGTACGCGGCGACGACCGCTCCGGATCTCGGACCATCCGGGGTCGGGAATCCGGATCGATCCAGCATCGGGCCACTCGATGGCGGATCGATCGTGGGACGGGGGGCGGGGACGGCGACGGGCGGCGGTGGGGCGGGCGGGGGCGGGGCTCGGGGCGGGGCGGCGACCCCGGGTTACTGCCCGGGGCGCACCGTGGGCAGCCCGAGGTCGACCGGCAGGCGCAGGGCACCGTGGGCGTGGTCGGGCACGACGGGGTTCTTCGGCACCACCGCGGCGACCCGCGTGTAGCCGCTGCCCTGCTCCGGGCGTGCATCGGCCTCCCCGGCATTGGGCCACAGCGACATGGCGCGCTCGGCCATCGCGGTGATGGTCAGCGACGGGTTGACCCCGACGTTGGCCGTGATGGTCGAGCCATCGACGACGTGCAGGCCCTTGTAGCCGTGGACCCGGTGGTACGGGTCGATGACCCCGTCCTCGGGGGTCAGGCCGATCACCGCCCCGCCGATGAAGTGCGCGGTCATGGGGGCGTCGATGACCTCGCCCCAGTTGCCCATGGGCCGGCCCCTGAGGATCCGGGCCAGGCGTCGCATCGCGTCGTTCGCGACCGGGATCCAGGTCGGGTTCGGGTCCCCCTCGCCCTGCCGGCTGCGCAGCCGGAACCGGCCGCTGCGGGTCCGCTCCCCGGACACCACGATCGAGTTGTTCACGTTCTGCATGACCAGGGCGATGATGTCGCGCTGGGACGCGCCTCGGACCCACATCGACCCCAGGGCGTCCATGGGGTTGGCCATCACGGCCTTGAACCACTGCTTGTAGCGCGGCACGCCCTCCGCGCCGTCGCTCATCACCGTGCCGAGCAGGAGCATCGCGTTGGAGCCCTTGCCGTAGCGGACCGGTTCGATGTGGGTGGTCGGGTCGGGGAAGAACGACGAGGTGATGGCAACGCCATGGGTGAAGTCACCCTCGCCCGGAGGTGTGGCGTTGACCACGCCGACCAGGGACTCGGAGTTGGTCCGCGTCAATGCCCCCAACCGCGGTGACAGGTCGGGCAGCGAGCCCTCGAGGCGCAGCCGGTGCAACAGGCTCTGGGTCCCCCAGGTGCCGGCGGAGAAGACCACATGCTCGGCGGTGAACGTGCGCACGGGGCCTTCGGGAGAGGCCTGGGAACCCGCCGTCGCGCCGCCCTTGCGCGACCCGACCTTGCCCTTGGCTGCGCCCACGGCCTTCGTTGCCAGGGATGCGGTCGCCCGGGTGTCGACGGCCCATCGCCCGTCCGGCAGCGGACGCACGTCGGTCACGGTCGTCAGCGGGTGGACCTCGGCCCCTGCGCCCTCGGCCAGGCCGAGGTAGTTCTTGACGAGGGTGTTCTTGGCGTTGTGCCGGCAGCCGGTCATGCACTCGCCGCACTCGATGCACCCGGTGCGCTCGGGTCCCACACCGCCGAAGTAGGGGTCCTGCTCGGTCACGCCCGGGGAGGAGCCGAAGTACACGCCCACGGGGGTCATCTTGAACGTGTGGCCGACGCCCATCTCATCGGCGACGGCCTTGAACGCCACGTCGGCGGCGGTCATCGTCGGGTTGGTGACGACGCCGAGCATCCGCTGGGCCTGGTCGTAGAACGGCAGCAGCTCGTCGGACCAGTCGGTGATGTGCGCCCAGTGCGGGTCCTTGAAGTAGCCCTCGCCGGGCACGTACAGGGTGTTGGCGTAGACCAATGACCCGCCGCCGACGCCGGCACCGGCCAGGACGATCACGTCGTTGAGCCGGTGGATGCGCTGGATGCCGGTGCACCCGAGCTCCGGGGCCCACAGGTAGTCACGCACCCGCCACGAGGTCTTCGCGAAGTCGGCGTCGGCGAAGCGACGTCCGGCCTCGAGCACCCCGACCCGGTAGCCCTTCTCCGTCAGGCGCAGTGCAGTGACGGACCCGCCGAAGCCGGAGCCGATCACCAGGACGTCGTAGTCAGTGGCGGGGGTCTCGGGTCCGCTGCCCGTGGTGCTGTCGAAGTCGCCCATGGGATCGACGATATCGCCGACCGTGCGGGTCCGCCCCATCGGGCGAGCGTCGCTCCGGCGCGGGACTCCCCGACCTGCAGGGATCCCGGCGAGACTCAGGGACGGATTGCGGACCAATGCGGAGATTCCGCCGCGGACAGTGCGGGCGGCGCTGGCGCGGCGCGCGCGGCAGGGCGGTGCGCGGGCAGTGCGGGCGCGACCGCAGCGGGCGCGCACCCGGCTCGGCTACTTGAAGCCGACGGCCTTGAGCGCCTTGAAGCCACGGATGATCATGGCGCCCCAGTCGTCGTGCTCCATCCCGAACGGGGTGCCCATGCCGATCCCGCGCTGGATCGCGATGGTCTGCTCCTCGGTGAAGCGGGTCAGGCCGTGGTCACCGTTGCGCCGGCCCAACCCGGACAGGCCGCGGCCGCCCATCGGCGCCCGGGTGGAGCCGAACGTCGCCTCGTAGGCCTCGTTGACATTCACCGACCCGGTCCTCAGCTGTCGGGCGATCCGCTCCCCGCGGTCGTCGTCCTCGGTGAGCACCGAGGCGTTGAGCCCGTAGGGGGAGTCGTTGGCCAGGCGGATCGCCTCCTGCTCGGAGTCGACCTGCTGGACCGCCACGACCGGGCCGAACGTCTCGGCGCCGAAGCACGCCATGTCCTCGGTGACCCCGGTCAGCACCGTCGGCGCGTAGAAGAACGGGCCGATCTCGGGCAGCGGATGGCCTCCGGTCACGACCGTGGCACCCTTGGCCACCGCGTCGTCGACCGCGGCCGAGGTGCGCGCGAGCTGCTCGGCACTGATCAGCGAGCCGTAGTCCGTCCCCCACCCGACGGACGCGTGCATGCGCAGCCCACCGATCCGGGCGAGGAACCGGTCCATGAAGGCGTCGTAGACACCGGCAAGGACGTAGATCCGCTCGATCCCGACGCAGAGCTGGCCGGCGTTGTCGAAGCAGGCTCGCACAGCGATCTCGGCCGCCCGCCCGGGGTCGGCATCCTCCGCCACGATCATGGGGTTCTTCCCGCCGAGCTCCATCGAGCAGCCGATGAGCCGCTCGCCGCACCGGCCGGCGATCTGCGCACCCACGGCGCTCGAACCGGTGAACATCACGTAGTCGGCGCGCTCGGTGATCTCCGGTCCCAGCTCGGGGCCGTACCCGAGCACGACCTGCATCACGCGGCGCGGGATGCCGGCGCGGTGCATGAGGTCCACGGCCCACAGCGCAGTCAGCGACGTCTGGTGGTCGGGCTTGAGCACCACGGCGTTGCCGGCCATGAGCGCGGGGATCGCATCGGCAGCCGCGAGGAACAGGGGGTAGTTCCAGGGAGCGATGTCACCCACCACACCGACCGGATGGTGCTCCACCGACACCTTCGTCAGGAGTGGGAAGAGGCCGACCTTGCGGTCGGGCCCGAGCAGTCGGCGGGCGTCCCGCGCGTAGTGCCGGGCAACGGTGCACACCCCCAGGAGCTCCTTGAGGGCGTCCATCCGCGTCTTGCCGGTCTCCCACTGGATCAGGTCCATGCCCTCGTCGCGGTGCGACAGCAGCAGGTCGTGGAACCGCAGCACCGCCCGCCTGCGGTCGGCCACCGACGTGGCCGCCCACCGCGCCTGGGCCGCCCGCGCGGTGTCGAAGGCCATGTCCACGTCCTGCACCGTCGAGAACGGGATCTCGGCCAGCGGCTGGCCGTCGAAGGGGGCCAGGGCCGCATGCCGCTCGTGCGCCCGGGTGGACCACGGGGATCGTCAACAGGGCCTCGATGAGGTCCCGGTCGAATCCCGCGCGGGAGGTGCTGGTCTCGACGCTCATGCCGTGCAGGCTACCGCGCCGGCCACGTCCACGACCGGGGCGGCTCGGGGACCCTCATCGAGGGCGCCGCATCAGGACCCGGAGGTCCAGCGCACCCTCCCGGTGGGCGGGTGCAGCGCGGCCGACGTCGTCTGCTCGGGTCGCGCCGGAGCCCGGGAGTAGTCGTCCGTGTGCAGGGCGTCACCTGAGCCCAGAGCCCATTTCTCCCATGGCATCGGGGTTCTCGCGGTTCGACCTGTTGTGGATGACTCCGTGCGCCGTGTGGACGAAACCCCCGGTTCCGTGGGGGGAACGGCCCCACGGACCCTGTGGATAACTCCCGCCAACCTGGGGATATCAACGACCGGGCGAGACCATGACGTCGACCCGCTGGAACTCCTTGAGCTCCGAGTAGCCCGACGTCGCCATCGCCCGGCGCAGGGCACCCACGAGGTTCATCGTGCCGTCGGGCACCCGGCTCGGACCGTGCATGACCTGCTCCAGGGAGCCCACGGTGCCGGTCCAGTGCCGCTCACCGCGGGGCAGCTCCGCGTGCACGGCCTCCATCCCCCAGTGCCAGCCGCGACCAGGCGCCTCTGCGGCTCGCGCCAGCGGGGAGCCGACCATCACGGCATCCGCGCCGCAGGCGATCGCCTTGACGATGTCACCGCTGCGACCCATCGCCCCGTCGGCGATCACGTGCACGTACCGGCCACCGGACTCGTCCATGTAGTCCCGACGGGCCGCGGCCACGTCGGCCACCGAGGTGGCCATCGGCACCCGCACCCCGAGCACGTCGGCCGTCGTGTGCGAGGCGCCCCCGCCGAACCCGACGAGCACGCCGGCCGCGCCGGCGCGCATCAGGTGCAGTGCTGCACGGTAGGTGGCAACACCGCCGACGATCACCGGCGCATCGAGGGTGTAGATGAAGTCCTTGAGGTTCAGCGCATCGTCCTCTGCGCTCACGTGCTCCGCCGAGACCGTGGTCCCCCGGATGACGAACAGGTCGACACCGGCCTTCGTGACGATCGGGGCCAGCTCGGTGACGCGATTGGGCGACAGCGCCCCGGCAACAGCAACGCCGGCGGCGCGGATCTCGGCGATGCGCTCGGCGATGAGGTCGGGCTGGACCGGCTGGGAGTACAGCTGTTGCATGCGGGCGTTCGCCTGGAGCTCGGGCAGCTGGCCGATCTCCTCGTAGGCAGCCGCCGGGTCCTCGTAACGGGTCCAGAGGCCCTCGAGGTTGAGCACGCCGAGGCCGCCGAGCTGGCCCATGCGGATCGCCGTCTCCGGGGAGATGATCGAGTCCATCGGCGCACCGATGATCGGGTTGTCGAAGCGGTAGGCGTCGATCTGCCAGCCCGTGTTGACCAGCTCCGGGGCGCGGGTGCGCCGGCTGGGTGCGATGGCGATGTCGTCGAAGGACAGCGCGGCACGGCCCCGCTTGCCCAGGCCGATCTCGATGTCGTTCATGTGCTCCTCCTCGACGTCCGGCCCGCGCCTCAGCGGCCCTGGTAGTTGGGTGCCTCGACGGTCATCTGGATGTCGTGCGGGTGGGACTCCTTGAGCCCCGCCGGCGTGATCCGGATGAACCGGCCGCGGGCCTGCAGCTCGGGGATCGTGCGCGCGCCCACGTAGAACATGGACTGGTGCAGCCCGCCGACGAGCTGGTGGGCGACCGCTGACAGCGGCCCGCGGTAGGGCACCTGCCCCTCGATCCCCTCGGGGACGATCTTCTCGTCGGTGGTGACGTCGGCCTGGAAGTAGCGGTCCTTGGAGTAGGAGACCCGACCGCGCGAGGCCATCGCCCCCAGCGACCCCATGCCGCGGTAGTGCTTGAACTGCTTGCCGTTGACGAAGACGAGGTCCCCGGGGCTCTCCTCGCAGCCCGCAAGGAGCGAGCCGAGCATCACCGTCTCGGCGCCGGCGACCAGGGCCTTGGCGATGTCCCCGGAGTACTGCAGCCCGCCGTCGCCGATCACCGGCACGCCCGCCGGCCGGCACACGCGGGCGGCCTCGAAGATGGCCGTGACCTGCGGCACGCCGACTCCGGCCACGACCCGGGTGGTGCAGATCGAGCCCGGGCCGACCCCGACCTTGACCGCATCCGCACCGGCCTCGACCAGGGCCTGCGCACCGGCCTTCGTGGCGATGTTGCCGCCGATGACCTGCACGTGCGCCATGGCGGGGTCCGCCTTGATCCGCGCCACCATGTCCAGCAGGAGCCGCGCCTGCCCGTTGGCCGTGTCGGCGACGAGCACGTCGACGCCGGCCTCGACCAGGGCGGTGGCACGCTCCCAGGCATCGCCGTAGAAGCCGATCGCCGCCCCGACCCGCAACCGGCCGTCGTCATCCTTGGTCGCCATCGGGTACTTCTCGGTCTTGACGAAGTCCTTGACCGTGATGAGCCCGGTGAGCCGACCGGCGGCGTCCACCAGGGGCAGCTTCTCGATCCGGTGCTTGGCAAGCAGCGCGGCCGCGTCCTCGCGGCGGATGCCCTCCGGACCCGTCACGAGGGGCATGGGCGTCATGACGTCGCGCACCAGCGTCGTGGCGAACCGCTCGGCGGGCAGGAACAGCAGGTCGCGGTTGGTCACGATGCCCAGCAGGGTGCGGTCCGCCTCGATGACCGGCAGGCCCGAGACCCGGTAGCGGCCGCACAGCTCGTCGAGCTCGAGGACGGTGGCATCCGGGCTCACGGTCACGGGGTCGTGGATCATCCCGGACTCGCTGCGCTTGACGGTGTCCACCTCGGCGGCCTGGTCGGCGATCGACAGGTTCCGGTGCAGCACGCCGATGCCGCCCTGGCGGGCCATCGCGATCGCCATCCGCGACTCCGTGACGGTGTCCATGGCGGCCGACACCAGCGGTACGGCGAGGGTGATCTCGCGGGTCAGGCGGGTGGCCGTGTCCACCTCGGAGGGCACGACGTCGGAATGGTCGGGCAGGAGCAGGACGTCGTCGTAGGTCAGGCCGGTGTACCCGAACATCTCCTCGGCTGCGGCGCGGTCTGCTGGATCGATCACGTGGTGCCCCTCTCCCATTCGGGATCAGGGTATCTGCCCGCGTCGCGCGCCGGCGTCGGCGCGCAGCGAGCGTCAGCTCAGCAGGCCCCAGCGGAAGCCCAGGGCGACGGCCTGGGCCCGGTCGGCGGCGCCCATCTTGCGGAACATCCGACGGGCGTGGGTCTTCACCGTGTCCTCGGAGAGGTAGAGCTCGCGACCGATCTGCGCGTTCGACTTGCCCCGCGACATGCCCTCCAGGACCTCCACCTCACGGCCGCTGAGCGAGGGTCCATCCGGACATCGGGCGCACCGGCAGCGAGACGACATTGCCCGTGCGATGGACCGGGGCCGTGGCCGCCAGGCTCAGCATGGTGGCGGTCTCCTCGCGGGAGGCGTCCTTGACCATGTAGCCGCGCGCACCGACTGCGACCGCGGCGGCAACTCCCTCGATGTCCTCACCCATGGTGAGCATCACCACCACAGCGCCCGGGTAGGCCGCCATCAGTCGGCGGGTGGCCTCGACGCCGCCCATCCCGGGCATCCGGACGTCCATCAGCACGACGCTCGGCCGCTCGAGCGGGTAGCGGGCCAGCACCTCCTCGCCCGACCCTGCCGCGCTGACGCGGTCGACACCTGGCACCGAGGCGACGGCACGTCGCACCGCCTCCCGCGCCAGGGGAGCGTCATCGCACACCAGGACCGTGGTCATCCGGGTACCTCCTTACCCGGTCTGTTCGACACGTCGGGCTCGCGACTTGAGCGCAGGACGACGCAGCCGGACCCCGCAGGCAGGGGAGGGCCGGGTGGGCCACCGCGGCCCGGGGCGGGACTCAGCCCAGGAGCGCGCGGATGTCGCGGCGGGCGAGCCATTCGGCGGCCAGCAGCGGCGGGAGGTCGGCCGAGATGCCGCGGATCACAGCGCGCGCGGCCTCCAGGCTGCGCTCGGACTCCTCCGGGGAGGAGCCCGCCAGCAGCGCGCCGAGCAGCCCCCTGCTGGGCCAGACGAGGGGGCGCGCCCCGAGGCCCTCAGCGAGCACGGCTGCACGTGCAAGGAGGTCCACAGCGGCCCCCTGCTGGCCATGTGAGGTGGCCGCCACCCCGGCGAACAACAGGGACTTGGCCACATGACGCGGAGCATTGGCTGCCTCCGCAGCGTCGAGCGCCCGTTCAGCCGCGGCCCGCGCCTGGCCCGGGTCCCCGGCGAGCAGCGCCACCTCGGCGCGCACCCAGTCCAGCCGGATGTGATGCCGCCACCACAGGGGACGTTCGGCCAGCAGGACCTCGACCCGGTTCACGAGGCTCCCGACGACGTCGGACTCGCCGAGCCCGACGGCGTCCGAGGCCAGGCCGAGCAGCGCCTCGCACTCGGCCTCGGGATCGCCGGAGCCGGACTCGAGCGCACTCTGGTCCCAGTCGCGCCCCTCGGCGTGCCGACCGAGCTGGCGCTGGATCGCGCCGACGGCCGACGCCGGCAGTGAGCGGAGCTCCGCGGCGACGTCGGGGTCGCTGGCTGCGGTGGTCAGGCCGGCCAGGGCCTGCCCGTAGTGCCCGGTGGCCGATCGGCAGACACCGAGGAGCCACGCGGCGCGGGTACGGCGGGCGATGTCCCCGCGCTCCCGAGCCAGGGCCTCGGCGCGCTCCAACGGCACCAGGCCCTGCCCGGGGACACCGCGGAACACGGCCCGTTCCCCGGCCGCGAGAAGACCTGAGAGCTCCTCGTCGACCACGAGGATCACCTTAAGAGGTCATAACCCCATCGCTGTGCGCACCGCGCCGACTGCCTGTTCGAGATCAGCCACATGCTCGACGCCGTCCAGGGACCCGGACCATCCCGGTCCACCCACGACCAACGTCGACGCCGGCCGCTGCACCGGCAGCTCGGGGACGTGGGCGCCGGGCATCTGCGCCCACAGGAACACGACGGGGGGTCCCAGGCGCACGACCGCGTCACGAAGCGCCAGGTCGGGCGTTCGCGCGCCGATCACGTGGCTGCGGATCCCGACATCGGACAGGGCGGCCTGGAGCACGACGAGGGGGAGGTCGTGAAGCTCCTCGGGTGCGCTGGCAAGGACTGCCGGGCGACCGTTGCGGGGCCGCTCCAGGCGGGCGGAGTGGGCGGCCAGCGCACCGACGACCACCATGGAGAACGAGTGCTCGATCTCCACCCCGCGGCTGGTCGTCTCCCAGCGGTCCCCGATGGCGGCCAGGACCGGGCGGATCAGGTCGTCCCAGGTCGCGACGACGCCCTGATCGGCCAGTGACCCGATCACGGTGCGCTGGCAGGCATGGGAGTCCAGCGACATCGCGGCACGGGCCAGTCCCCGCGCCGATCGGGGGCTGCGGGGCATGGGGAGCACCCGACCACCGCCCGGCGACGCAGCACCCGGCGCCGCGCCCGCCGCCGCGACCGGGCCGGGGTCGTCGGCCGCGTCGCGAGCCGGCGCGTGGGGTCCCTCGGCCCCGGCCGAGCCCAGGAGAGCCGAATACGGGTTGGCGGCATCGACGGCCTCGGCCCCGATGTGGGTGTTGATCGCTGCCCGAGCCGCCTCCGCCGGGGGCACCCCCTCCTGGACCAGGCGGTGCATGACACCGAGTCGCGCCAGGTCGATCGGGTCGTAGCGGCGGTGACCCCCGGGGGTGTGCAGGCTGGGCGCCAGGCCGTACCGGCGCTCCCAGCTGCGCAGGGTACCGGGAGCCACGCCCAGGCCTCGTGCGGCTCCGGCGACGCTGAGCGCCACGCTCGGCCCGCCATCGGTCCCCGCCACCGCGTCGGGGATCCCCGGAGCGACATCGGGCGATCCGTCGACGGTCACCACGGCCGCAGCCTCCGGACCCTCGACGCCACCCACGCCCACGGGCGGTGGCGGGCCGGGGGAAGGGCTTCATCAGAGGACACGTCGACATTGTGCAAGACCTTTGCAAGGTTCGCCCGCGGACGTGGCCGAAACGGAGCCTTCACCGGGAACATGGGGGAGACCCGTCGTGTTGTCATCAGTACAGGCACAAGCGCCAATTCGGTTCGCGGAGACACTTGCACAGCCTTCGCACAAGTTCTAGGATGGAGTGAAGACCACGATGAGAGGACCAGCCATGGCAGATGTGTCGAGGCTCCCGGGACCGAACGCGGACTTCTGGGACTGGCAGATGCACGCAGCCTGTCGCGGCGTCGACTCCGAGATGTTCTTCCATCCCGAGGGTGAGCGTGGCGGCGCGAAGGAAGCACGGGAGCGCGAGGCGAAGACCCTGTGCGCCAGCTGCCCGGTGATGATGCAGTGCCGGGAGCATGCCCTGAGGGTGCGCGAGCCGTTCGGCGTGTGGGGTGGCCTCACCGAGTCAGAGCGAGCCGTCATCTACCAGTCGGAGGGACGCGCGGGCCAGCGCGCCACCGCCTGAGCGATCGTCTCCCCGCGGCCGGCACGGAACCGAACTCCTGCCGCGCCACAGCGTGCGGGACGCACATCGGCCCCACCCTGACCAGGGAACTGGTCGAAGTGGGGCCGATGTCGTGTGCCGAGGGCCTCAGTGGGTGTGCCCACCGGGCCCGTGGCTGTGGCCATGACCGTGGCTGTGGCCGTCGTCCTCGGT
>CAWEVG010000032.1:0-255835 GCA_963812395.1 uncultured Actinomycetes bacterium | reverse complement strand
GCGACCGCGGGCATCCACCCGGCCTTCCCGAGTCGCCGGTTCTCCCAGCGCACCGCGTAGACGTCGCGTCGAGCGGCGAACAGCTCCGCGAAGAACGCCACCTTCTCGCCCGGCGGTGAATCAGCGCCGACCATCCCACGCCGGGGAACCGCGACGGCTGTCTGGGCCGGGCCTGGTGCACCCGACTCGCGGGTGTCAGGCGCAGCACCGCCTCCAGGCGCGTGTTCTCCGCTCTCAGCCGCCTGACCTCGGCGCGCAGGGCGGCCAGCTCAGCCTCCACCGTCAAGACGCTACCCGCTGGAGGTCAGATCGAAGAGCCTCCTGCCCGGGCCCCTTCCCTGCGGCTCAGCCGATCGGAAGGCGCCTGACGCGGATCCGCTGGTCGGTCATGACCACCATCGCCCCTCGGGAAAGGTCATCGGTGAGGGGAGGGAGATGCGCCATCAGCAGCCCGGCGGCATCATCGCTGCTGCGGCGGCCGGGAACCGATCCTCAGCAGGACGACCGACGGGCCATGCGCGCTCGACGCGGCGAGCAGGGTTCCGAAGTCGGTGTCGGCGGACACAAGGACCCGTCCGTCCAACTCCGCTCTGGCGAGGACCTCCGTATCGGGGGCGGATTTCAGTCCGAGTTGCCGGACATGCACGACGTCCCACCCAGCCCGCTCTGCCAACAACGGCCCCAGGGAGATGGGAAGGTTCTCGTCGAGCAGCAGCCTCATGCCGACAAGAGCGGCAGGTCGCGGTCACGAACCGCGACCGCCGCGTAGCGAAGTGCCTGGGCCACGTCCCCGGTACAAGGTCCGGAAGGTCACCGCAGATCTGCTCGACAGTCATTCCATCGGCGACCATGAGCACGACCGTGGCGACCGGGATGCGCAATCCGCGGATGGTCGGCACACCGGCCATTACCTCCGGATCGACAGTGATCCGCTTGAACTCCATGCCGTCATGGTACGCCGTCGCTCGGTTCTGGTCGCGACCTCGACCGACCGGACTCCGTACACCAACCCGTACACCAACTGGGGGGAATCCGGGGTCGTTCGCGGGTACCCGCCGACCCCCGATTCGTGCTCAGCGCGACCTGCGGCGACCACCCCGGGACCGCCTGAATGGACCCGGTTGGTTGGGGGTTCGAGTCCCTCCGGGCGCACAACGTGGCTGGTCCAGGAGGCGGAGTTTCGCTCGTGGCATTCGGATCGCTTGTGCGGACGCGTACACCCAACCACGCACCAGCTGCCACCGGGCGACCGGGGGCCGCTCCCGTTCGCAGCGGCCCACCCGCCGTGCCCTCGCCGGACCGGTCGCAGCCGCGACTGGCCTCGCGACCCCCGGATTCCACGCAGCGGCAAAGGTGCGCAGGAGCTCCCTGTATTGGAGATTATAAGATATCCTTCAATACAGGAGGTGGCTGTGGGACGTTACATAGAGTCGATCTGGCCCGGGAATCCGTCCGGGTCCACTAGGGCGGAGCGTACATCCTGCCGCTATCGGGCCTATGTGCCCGACCCCCTGGCGACTTCGGAGCTGAGCGTTCCCGCTTCGGTAGCGGCCGACCTCGGCGAGGTGGAGCAGCGTGTTCGCGCCCTCAACGCCGACCACCCCGGCCTTGCCAACCTGGAGCCGCTCGCGCGGTTCCTGCTGCGCGCCGAGGCCGTGGCCAGCTCCAACATCGAGGGCCTGACCATCAACGTGCGACGGCTCGCACGGAGCGAGGCCGTCGAGCGCGAAGGCCTGCCGGTGACCGACGAGACTGCCCGGGCCGTCCTGGGGAACGTCCGAGCACTCGACGAGGCCATCTCCTTGGCCACCGACCCGACCCGGCCGGTGACGGTCGAGGCCATCCGGGCAATCCATGCTGCGCTGCTTTCCGGGACACGCGACGAAGCCTGGGCAGGAGTCGTCAGGGACCAGCAGAACTGGATCGGCGGTCGGAACCCCTGCGCCGCAGCGTTCGTCCCACCACCCGCGAATGAAGTCCCGGGCCTGCTGGACGACCTGGCCGCCTATCTCACAGGCGACGACCACCCCGCCCTTCTGCAGGCCGCCCTGGCGCACAGCCAGTTCGAGACGATCCACCCGTTCGCTGACGGCAACGGGCGCACCGGCCGGGCATTGATCCAACTCGTCCTTCGCAGGCGCGGCGTCGCCACCCGCGTGCAGCCTCCCGTCAGCCTCGTCCTGGCCACCCGGGCCGATGCCTACGTCCACGCCCTCGACGGCACCCGGTCCGACGCCCCGGGCACCGAGGGCCTTCTCGACTGGGTCGAACTGTTCCTGTCCGCGACCGGCCGCGCCTGCGCCGACACCGAGCACTTCGCCGCCCAACTGGCCACCTGGCAGCAGGATGCCCGCGCCCGGCTCGGCAAGGTGCGCGCAGATTCGGCGGCGCTCCTGCTCCTGGACGCCCTCCCATCCCTCCCAGTGTTCTCGATCACCACGGCGGCCGTGCACATCGGCCGAACCTTCAAATCGACCAGCGATGCCGTGGAGCGGCTACGCGCCGCCGACGTCGTACGACAGGTCACGCTGGGCCGTCGGAACCGGGCCTTCGAGGCGGTTGGGTTGTTCGAGGCCTTCACCGGTTTCGAGCGCATGCTGGCCAGCCCGGATGCCGACACGGCCATCAGCCCACCACGGCGGCCCGTTCCCCAACGACCACGCCCGAGCTAGCCCGTACACCAACCCGTACACCAACTGGGTGGAATCCGGGGGTGTTCGCGGGTACCCGCCCACCCCCGATTCGTGCTCAGAGCGACCCCTGGCGACCACCCCGGAATCGCCTGAATGGACCCGGCTGGTTGGGGGTTCGAGTCCCTCCGGGCGCACACCGTGAGTACCCGCAGACCCCCGTTTCGTGCTCAGCGCGACCCTTGGCGACCACCCCGGAACCGCCTGATTGGACCCGGCTGGTTGGGGGTTCGAGTCCCTCCGGGCGCACAACGTGGCTGGTCAGGAGGCGTTTTTGTCACCGCATTCGGTCGTTGTGCGACCAACAGGCCACCGTTCCTTCGCTCGGGTGCCGCCCACCGAGAGGAGCGGCCATGGCACGGCAGATCGACGTTGTCGGGGCGGTGATCGTGAACGACGGTCTCGTGCTGTGCGCACAACGAGGTCCTCACGGGACGCTCGCCGGGCTCTGGGAGTTCCCTGGCGGCAAGATCGAGCCTGACGAGACCGCCCGTGACGCACTCGAGCGAGAGATCGCCGAGGAACTTGGATGTGATGTCGAGGTCGGCAACGAGGTCACGACCACCCACACGTGTACGACTTCGGCGTCGTGACCCTGACCACGTTCTGGTGCCGGTTGGTCGAGGGAACACCGGACCTGACAGAGCACGCGACCATCAGGTGGTTGGCGCCCGCGGACATGGACACCTTCGACGTGGGCGCCAGCCGACATCCCAGCGGTCGAGCTCATTCGAGCCCAACTCGCCTCGTGAGGAGTCCCAGCAGCACTGGAGCCCGCGACACTCCTCGTTGATCGCCGAGATCGCACCTGACGGTCAATAGCCTGGCGGGCGTGGAGTCGCTGCCGCCCGGGATCTACGACTTGCTCCGAACGTCGTCGTTGGATCGTCGGGAGCTACCCGATCCGGCGCGGGGCGCAGGCGAGCTCTCAGGTTGAGAACCGGATGGCGAGGCTCCTGCATCCGAGTCCGGGCAAGCAGAAGGACGTTGACGCGCTTGCCCACCTGGTCGCGTCCGAACTTGCGCGAATCCTCGAGTCGCACGACGACGAGGCCGATCCGAGCACAGCTGACCAACCGCCTGCTGGAGTTCGCCGGCAGCGATGAGCGCGTTCCGGTGCCGATCGAGTTCCTGGTCGCTGTGGCCGACCAGGCGGCAGGCCCACTCCCCCACCCGGAGACCCCGCTGGGCGAGGTCGCGCTGCTGACAGCTGCTCGCAACGAGCGGAGCCTGCTCGCCGAACTGGCGTCGGAGATACCGAGCGCTGACCGCATCGACATCATCATGGCGTTCGTCCGTTGGGCGGGAGTGCGAATGCTGGCAGAGCCCCTGCAGGGCCGCCGCCGCACGCGGGGTGCCGATCAGGGTGCTCACGACGACGTACACGGGCTCGACTCAGCGCATGGCGCTGGATTGGCTCGTCCGTGAAGCCAATGCGAACGTGGCTGTCTCCTACGAGACGCAGGCGACACGACTGCACGCGAAGGCCTGGCTCTTTGGTCGGAACTCGGGATTCGACACCGCCTACGTTGGCTCGTCGAATCTCACCAGCTGGGCGCTGGTTGACGGCTTGGAGTGGAACGTCCGGCTGGTCAGGCCCGCCACCCCGCACCTGATCGAACGTTTCCAGCGAACGTTCGACGGCTACCTGGCTTCTGACCTGTTCGAGCCGTACGACCCGGACCGCGACGGCGAGCGCCTCGATCAGGCGCTGCGACTGGCAGGTGCGGCCGACACTCGCGACCTCCCCCTCGAGGTCAGCGGGCTCGAGGTGACCGCGCGGCCTCATCAGCGAGCGATCCTCGAGGCCCTCGAGGCGGAACGCGACGTGCATGACCGGCATCGGAACCTGGTGGTGGCCGCCACGGGGACTGGCAAGACGGTCGTCGCGGCCCTGGACTACCGGGCCCTGGCCGAACGCTGGGGACGTCGTCCATCGCTCCTCTTCGTCGCGCACCGCCGAGAGATCCTTGACCAGTCCATGCGCACCTATCGCGAGGCCCTTGTCGATGGCACGTTCGGCGAGTCCTTCGTGGGAGGCGTACGGCCCCGGGAGTGGCAGCACGTCTTCGCAAGCGTCCAGTCCCTCAGCAGCGGAGGAATGGATCGCCTCGACTTGAGCCGATTCGAGATCGTCGTCATCGACGAGTTCCACCACGCGGAGGCGGCGACCTACCGCGCGCTGCTTGAGCGGATCCAGCCTCGAGAGCTGTTGGGCCTGACCGCCACTCCTGAACGCACCGACGGGGTCGATGTCCGGGACTTCTTCGACGGGCGGGCCGCCTACGAGATGCGGCTCTGGGACGCGATGGACGAGAGCCTGCTCGTGCCATTCCACTACTTCGGGATCCACGACAACGTGGATCTCCGCAGCGTCGAGTGGCGACGTGGCGGGTACGTCCTCTCGGACCTGAGCGGCGTGTACACCGGCCATGACGCACGCGTCCGCCTCGTGATCGAGGAGCTGCGCAAGAAGGTCGGGAACCTGGCCCAGATGCGGGCACTCGGATTCTGCGTGTCGATCGATCATGCGCACTTCATGGCAGATCGGTTCAACGCTGCCGGGATCGATGCCGTCGCGCTCTCCGGCTCCACGCCCGACGACCAGCGGGCCGCCGCCATTCGGGCACTTCGTGACGGCAGGACGCGAGCGATCTTCGCGGTCGACCTGTTCAACGAGGGCCTGGACATCCCGGAGATCGACACCCTGCTGCTCCTGCGACCGACCGAGAGCGCAACCCTGTTCCTGCAGCAGCTCGGCCGAGGCCTTCGGCGCACGCACGGCAAGTCGGTCCTGACCGTCCTTGACTTCATCGGCCAGCAACGTCGCGAGTTCCGGTTCGACGCCAAGATGATGGCGCTCACCGGCGCAAGCAGGCGCGAGGTCGCTGACCGACTCGATCAGGATCATCCCTGGCTCCCCGGCGGCAGTGCGATGCAGCTCGATCGCGTGGCCAGGGACATCGTGCTCGCCTCGGTGCGGGAACAGCTGGACTCGCGGCTGCCGCGACTCGTCGCCGATGCCCGGAGCGTTGGCACCACCGATCTCGCGACGTTCCTTGCCGAGACCGGCCACGATCTGCCGGCGATCTACCGGAATCGGTCGTGGACGCAGATCCGTCGGGCGGCGAGGCTCGACCTGCCACCTGCCGGGCCGCACGAGGAGCAGGTCGCGCGACGAGTGCGTTCGCTGGTTCACGTCGACGATGTCGGGCGAGGGAACGCCTACAGGACGCTGCTTGCGCCCGATGGACCCGCACTACGAGGCGCTGGGCGAGGCAGGTCGGCGGGTCGCCCGAATGCTGTGCCTCGCCATCTGGCCTGATCGCGACGGGCGCACCTATCCGGAGCTCCTCGCTCGGCTCCGAGACGAGCCCGCAGTAGTCGACGAAATCGGGCAGGTCTTGCGGCTGGGCGTTGATTCGTCCCGGCTGGCCCCTGGAGGGCTTGGCGAGGGATTGTCCGACGTTCCGCTGAACTCGCACGCGAGCTACTCACGCCCCGAGATCCTCGCTGCCTTCGGCCTTGCCGACGAGGATCGCTCGGCCCGTGGTCGGCAGGCCGGCGTCGAATGGGCCCGTTCGCACAAGGCCGTGCTGCTCCTGGTGAACCTCCGCAAGGATGAGGCGGACTTCAGCCCAACGACGATGTATCGCGACTACGCCCTCGGGGAACGCCGATTCCATTGGGAGTCGCAGAACGACACCGCTCTGGCTTCCGGCTCAGGTCGCGAGCTGCTCGACCCCGCCACCCGCGTCGTGTTGTTCGTCCGCGAGTCGCCCAGCAACGACTTCGGGAAGGGCGCGCCCTTCCTCTGCCTTGGCAGAGTCCACCTGGTCCCGGGCTCGGTCAAGGGCGAACGACCGATCGCGATGGTGTGGGAACTCGAGCGGCCGATGCCCGCTGCCACCTACGAGATCGCAGCCGCCGCGGCCGTGTAGGGCACGGCCCGAGCTTCGCGATCGAACCGTCGAGGAGCTTGCTGCGCGACGCTGCCGCCGCGACGTGCACCCAGCGTGCGCCCATCCGGAGGAGTCCGCCTTCGCGCATGCTGGCCAGCTCGGATGCCGACACGACCATCAGCCCAACCCCGTCGACCCGTTCCTCAACGACACCGCCCGAGCTAGCAGCCGACGTCTTGGACATCTTCGTAGGCCCACGCGATCGGATTCGGATCCCTGCTCATCCTGATCTGCGACGAGCAGCGCCGACCTGGCCGCGTAGGGCCCGAGTGCCGCCGCTTCGCGGAGAGCCCCCGGCGCCCGATCGGACCCCCAGCAGCCGACCTGCGGCTCAGCGCCCCCGAGCCCCCGGGAAGTCGGGGGCGCGCTTGGCCAGGAACGCGGCCACTCCCTCGGCGTACTCGGCACTCGCCCAGGAGTGCTCGTAGATCGCGAGCACCGAGTCGTCCTCGTCGAGCTGGCCGGTGACGACCCGGTGCACCATCGCCTTGCCGCCGCGCAGCGACACCTGGGCCCGCGACGCCACCGTGCGCGCGATCGCCTGAGCGCGCTCGCGCGACCTGGTCGTCCGGGACCACCTCGTGCACCAGGCCGATCCGCAGCGCGGTGGCCGCGTCGAGCAGGTCCCCGGTGAGCAGGATCCAGCGCGCCCACGCGGCGCCGACCGTCTCGACCAGCCGCTCGGTCGACGGCAGCGCATAGACGATCCCGAGCTTGGCCGGCGTGACGCCGAACCGGGATCCCTCCCCGCAGACCCGCAGGTCGCAGGCCACCGCGAGCTGCGTGCCGCCGCCGATCGCGAAGCCCTCGATGAGCGCGATGGTCGGCTTGGGGAACGCGATGATCGCCTGCTCGCCGCCCTCGACCGCCTCGCCGTAGCGGCGGGCGCCCTCGGGGTCAGCCCGCAGCGTTCGGAACTCGGCGATGTCCGCACCGGCGCTGAACGGTCCGCCGGGGGTGCCACGCAGCAGCACGACCTCGACACCGTCGTCGGCGGCGAGCACCGGCATGAGCCGGCCGAACGCCTGCCACATCGCGTAGGAGATCGCGTTGTGCTTGTCCGGACGGCGCAGCTCGACGGTGGCCACCCCGTCGTCGAGCGTGACCGCCAGGTGTTCGGCGGCATCGCCGATGGCGGCTGCGACGGAAGCGTCGAACGGGGCAGGGAAGGCCCCGGGGACAGGTGCCGGGACGGACTCGGTCATGCACGCATCGAACCACCCGGGGTCAGGACCCCGACATGGCGGTCCCGTCCAGCACCTCGAGCAGCCAGCGCGGACCCGCCACGTGGGCGCTCAGCCCCGCGCCCGGGACGGACAGGGACTCCCACCGGGCCCGCAGGCCGCGGTCGGCTGAGATCGCGAGGACCTCGTTCCCGTCGGCCAGGAGTTCACCGGCGACGTCGACGAGGACGTCGTCGCCCGTGCTGCCGCGAACGGCCCGGTGCACCACGACCCAGCCCGGGTCGGTGGCCGACACCGCAGCTCCCTCCAGCACCGCCACCACTCCCCCGATCACCCGCGGATCACCGCCCGGACCGCTCACGGTCGTAGCCCGCAGCGTGGCCAGGGCATCGAGCAGCAGGGTCGCCGCACCCGCGCGGTCACGCCACCACCCGTCGGGCCGAGCGCCGACCACGTTGGCGGCGTCCACGAGCAGGACGGTCGGACGCACCCGCACCTGCGGCCACGTCAGCGCGAACCCCGGATGCAGCGCACGTCCCTGCACCGCAGCCAATGGCACCCACTCCAGCGCAGCGCTCTCGCCGTTGGCCACTGTGGTCAGCGGCCGTGGGACGTCGGCGTAGACGGTGGTGTAGGACCACCCGCCGTGATCGTCCACGAACAGGTGCCGCGTGCGGATCCGGGAACGATCGAGCCCCGCCTCCTCGACGGCCTCGCGCAGCGCAGCGGCGACGCCGTCCTCATGGCTGTCGCGGGCACCGCCGGGCAGGCCCCAGGTGTCGCCGTGGTGGCTCCACGCGGCTCGATGCTGCAGCAGGACCCGGACCACGCCCTCGTCGTCGACTGCGTGCAGCAGCAACCCGGCAGCACCGTGCCGCCCCCAGTGCCGATGGCCGCGCGAGCACCGGGCCCATCCGTTGCCATCCCGATCCATTCCCCTTGGGTACCACGTCCCGGGGCCATGCGTCGCAGCGCCGTCACCGGCCCCCGTCGCCGCGGGCTGCGATGTCGCAGAACACGACCTGGTCGGGGTTCGTCACCCGACCCGCCGGGATCGTCGGATCGTGGGCCAGCAGTTGGGCGAGCGCTGTGCGCTTCTCGGCGCCGGTCACGAGCCACAGGAGGGCGCGAGTGCGCGCGATCCGGGGGTAGGTCAGCGTCATCCGTCTCCGGCCCTGGTAGATCCCCGTCAGGGCCACGTCGACCTCAGCGACGTCCAGCACCGGATCCCCGGGGATCAGCGATGCCGTGTGACCGTCGGACCCCAGGCCGAGGTGGATCAGGTCGAGCGTGGCCGGCAGGGCTGCGGCGTACTCGGCGCACGCCGCATCGAGGTCGTCAGCCTCGACCGGCATCGGGACCACAACCGCCGGGCAGCCGACCGGCAGGGCGCGCTGCAGGCCGATCAGGTTGCGCTGGGGGTCGTCCGCGGCCCCGATCCGCTCATCGACCTGGAAGATCGTGGTGTCGGCCCAGGGCATCGCGAGGTCGGCGAGGTGGGCCAGCATCGTCCACGGGCTACGGCCCCCGGAGATCGCGAGCGTGAAGGTGCCACGATCGGCCACCGCCGCGCGGGCTCGGCGAGCGATCTCCGCCGCAGCCTCGCCCGCGGCCGCCTCCGCAGTGGAGCCCACCGTGACCCGCGGGCTCACCTGGTTCACTCGGACTTCTCGTGGTGTCCGCCGAACTGCCTGCGCATGGCTGAGAGGACCTTGTTGGCGAAGGCAGCCGAGCCCTGGGAGTCGAAGCGCGACTGCAGTGCGGCCGTGAGCACCGGGGCAGGCACCCCCTCGTCGATGGCCGCCACGGCGGTCCAGCGCCCCTCGCCGGAGTCCGAGACCCGGCCGGAGAACTCGGCGAGCTCCGGCGACTCCTGCAGGGCCGAGGCCGTGAGGTCCAGCAGCCAGGACCCCACCACCGAGCCACGCCTCCAGACCTCGGTGATGGCCGGTATGTCCAGCGCGTACTGGTAGTGCTCGGGGTTCTCCAGGGGCGCGGTCTCCGCGTCGGCGTCGCGCGTGCGCAGGCCGGCATCGGCGTTGGCCAGGATGTTCAGGCCCTCGGCGTAGGCGGCCATGAGCCCGTACTCGATGCCGTTGTGGACCATCTTCACGAAGTGCCCCGCACCATTCGGGCCGCAGTGCAGGAAGCCGCGCTCCCCGTCGCCGGGGGGGCCGGAGCGACCGGGGGTCCGGGGGGCGGACTCCATGCCGGGGGCGAGGGAGGCGAAGATCGGGGTGAGCCGCTCGACGGGCGCCTGCTCGCCGCCGATCATCAGGCAGTACCCGCGCTCGGCGCCCCACACCCCGCCGCTGGTCCCGCAGTCGACGTGGTGGATGCCCTTCTCGCGCAGGGCTGCCGCGTGGCGCAGGTCGTCGGTGTAGTGCGTGTTCCCGCCGTCGATGATCGTGTCCCCGGGTTCGAGGACCTCGGCCAGGGCGGCGATGGTCGACTCGGTGATCCGCCCGGCCGGGACCATGACCCACACGGCGCGCGGAGCGGGAAGGCTCGCGGCCAGCGCGACCAGGGAGTCGGCCCCGATCGCGCCCTCAGCCAGCCAGCGTCGCCACGGCCGCCGGGTTGATGTCGTGGACCACCGTCGAGTGCCCGTCAGCCATGAGCCGTCGGGCGATGTTGGCACCCATGCGTCCCAGGCCCACCACGCCAAGCGTCATGGGTGAGTCCGTGGTCATGTGAGCTCCTCGCTACTCGGGTTCGTGCCAGTGGTCCTCGCCGAGCAGGGCATCGGCGGCAGCGGGTCCCCAACTGCCCTGCGCGTACGGGTGGACGGGCGTCGGATCATCCAGCGCGGGCTGCACGACGCGCCACGTGCACTCGACCGCGTCCTCGCGGGCGAACCGCCGGGAGTCCCCCACGATGGCATCCCCCAGGAGCCGCTCGTAGGCCTCCCGCCGCTTGCCCAGGGACGCACCGAAGTCGACCGACAGGTCGATCGGCTGCGCGATCAGCTCCGGCCCCGGCTGCTTGGCCTGCACCGTCATCGTGACCCCGTCGACGGCCCCGAGGCGGAACCGGATCAGGTTGGGGTGCGGCCGTGGCATGGCCGGGTCCCCGAAGAGCATGCGAGGTGGCTCGCGCAGCTCGATGAGCGCCTCGAGCCCCGGCCGGGTCATCGCCTTGCCTGCGCGCACGTAGAACGGCACCCCGGACCAGCGCCACGAGTCGATCTCGAACCGGCAGGCGACGTAGGTCTCCACCGTGGAGCCCTCCGCGACCCCGCGCTCGTCCAGGTAGCCCTCGTACTGCCCCCGGACGACCGATGCCGCGTCCAGGGAGCGCATCGCCTGGAACACCTTCACCTTCTCGTCGCGCAGGGCGTCGGCATGCGGGCTGACCGGAGGCTCCATCGCCAGGATCGCCACGACCTGCAGCATGTGGTTCTGCACCACGTCACGAAGGGCACCCACGCCCTCGTAGAAGGCGCCGCGTCCCTCGACGCCGATGTGCTCGGCCATCGTGATCTGCACGCTCTTGACGTAGTTGCGGTTCCAGATCGGCTCGAGGAACGTGTTGGCGAACCGGAAGACCAACAGGTCCTCGACCGCCTCCTTGCCCAGGTAGTGGTCGATCCGGAAGATGTCGCGCTCGGCGAAGTGCTGGCGAAGGAGCCGGTTCAACGCCTGCGCGGTCTCCAGGCTGCGCCCGAACGGCTTCTCGACGATGATCCGCGAGCCCTTGTTCAGGCCCTCCCGGGACAGGCCCTCGATCACGGTCGGGAACAGCGCCGGCGGGATGGCCAGGTAGAACGCCGGGCGCGCCGACCCCAGGCGTGCGAGCTCGGAGCGAAGCTGCGAGAAGGTCACCTCATCCGAGTAGTCCCCGCCCACGAGGTGGATCCGCGCGAGGAGGGCCCCGAGGACGACCGGGTCGACGTCCTGGACCGTCTCACCGATCGCAGCCTCGACGTGGGCGCGGAAGCGCTCGCTGTCCCAGCTGGACCGGGCGAGGCCGACCACGGGGATGTCGAGGGTCCCCGTCTCGGCCATGTGGTAGATCGCGGAGAAGAGCTTCTTGCGCGCCAGGTCGCCCGTCGCGCCGAAGAGCACCAGTGCGTCGGCGTGCCCGGGCGGGACAACCTTCGTCCCCGGTGATTGCCGACCGAGCTCATCGATCTGCATATGCGCTCCTCGCTGGCAGCCTACGGGTTGCACGTCGGTAGGGCGCCCTCACTCAGCGGCTCACCTGGATGGCGATCTTGCCGCGCACGTGGCCGGTCATGCTCGCGCGGAACGCATCGGCCGCCTCCTCGAGCGGGAAGCTCTGGGCGACCGGCACGGTCAGCGTGCCCGCGTCGGCCAGGTCGGCCAAGGCCTGGAGGTCGGCACCGCTGGGGCGGACCCATACGTAGATCCCCCCACCACCGGCCACCGCACCGTCCACGATCGACCCATGGCGACCCCCGTCCTTGAGCACCGCCAGCGTGGTCTCGAGGACACCCCCGGCGAAGTCGGCGACGACGTCCACACCGTCGGGCACCAGGGCGCGGACTCGCCCTGTCAGCCCTTGGCCGTACTCGACCGGCTCCGCGCCCAGCGCGCGCAGGGCCTCGTGGTTGCCCGAGGAGGCGGTGCCGATCACACGGGCACCCATCGTGCGGGCGATCTGCACAGCAAGGATCCCGACCCCGCCTGCTGCGGCGTGGATGAGGACGGTGTCGCCGGGCTGCACCCCGAGCCGGTGGAGCAGCTGGTAGGCCGTGAGGCCCACCAGGGGCAGCCCGGCGGCCTGGTCCCAGTCAAGGGCCGTGGGCTTCCGTGCCAGGGCGCGTACCGGCACGGCCACGAGCTCGGCGAACGTGCCTGCCTGCACCCAGTCCTTGCGCGCGTAGGCGATGACCTCGTCGCCCGGCGCGAACTCGGGGGTGTCGAGCCCCACGCGCTCCACCACGCCGGAGACATCCCAACCGGGGATGACGGGGAAGCACACGTTCATCAGCCCGTCGAGGTAGCCGGCGGCGACCTTCCAGTCAACGGGGTTCACGCTCGCGCTGCGCACACGCACCAGCGCCTCCCCCGGACCGACCTTCGGCTCGGGCTGCTCGGTCAGGGTCAGGACCTCGGGGTCCCCGTAGCGGTCATACGTGATGGCCTTCATGACGCAGGCAACGTGTCGGGCGGCGGGGACATTCCCGTCCCCGGCGGCCCCCCCCCGGCGTCACCCTCCAACCGGTGTCACGGTCCGTTCGAGCGCGTCCAGGATGAGGTCCAACCCGTAGGCGAACTCCCGATCCACGCTGTACCCGGACCTGCGCGCCTGCTCGCCCAGCGCGGCCAGATGCGGGTAGTCGGCCATCGCGCCCTCCTCGGGGGCGGGGGCGGTCGGCTCCTCGGGGGTGCGCACGGGCGCCAGACTCGTCTCCTGGATGACGTGCCCGTAGACGTAGCTGTCCAGCAGCCAGAATGCGTGGGCTGCATCGTCGAGGGAGAAGCCCGCCGCCCGGAGGTTTCCGAGCACCGCCTCCATGTAGCGCATGGCCGTCGGCCCCATCGAGCCGCGCGCCTCCAGCAGCCCGATCGCCCAGGAGTGCCGCCGCAGCACATCGCGCGCGGACATGGCCCGCCGCCCCATGGCCTGCTTCCACGGCTCCCCAGCGCTGGGGATCTCGATCTGGCCGACGATCAGCTCAACGACCCCATCGAGGATCTCGTCCTTGTTGGCGACGTGCTTGTACAGCGACATCGCCTCGACGCCGAGTTCGGCGCCCAGAGCTCGCATCGTCAGGGCGCCCAGTCCGGCACGATCGGCCAGGTCCACCGCAGCCGCCACGATCCGGTCCCTGGTCAGCGGTTGGCGCGGTGGGGTGCCAGAAGGGGTTCTCACATGGACAAGCTTACTAAGTAGTTGCTACGGTTACTTAGTAAGCCAGACACGACTGAGAGGAGTCCCCGATGTCCACCGACACCGCAACACCGACCAGGACCGCCACCACGCAGCTGGACCCCGCTCCGGTGAATGTGCGAGTCAAGATCTCGGGGCTCTGGACGACGATGCTGTTCGTCTTCGCCTACGTCGACCTGTTCGGCTTCTTCCGGCCCGACTTCCGGGCCGACGTCGAGGCGGGCGTGGTCAACGGGTTCACCGTCAACCAGACCTTCCTGCTGGCGACCACCGCCTACGTGCTCCTCCCCAGCCCTCATGATCATCGGCGCGCTGGTGCTGCGACCACGGGTCAACCGGGTCGCCAACATCGCGATGAGCATCATCTACGCGGTGACCATCATCGGCGGGGCCATCGGCGAGTGGAACTACTACGTCCTCGGCAGCGCCATCGAGGTCGCGCTCCTGGCGGCCATCGCCTACTGCGCCTGGACCTGGCCGAAGCTCACGCGTTGACCTGGTCGACCGCGAGCGGTGCGCTACAGCCCGGCGTCCGGGCTGCGCCACCAGCGGACGGTGGCCAGGACGCCGAGGACCCCGGTTGCCGCGACGATCAGCCATGAGGCCACGGTGGCGCCCTGGTCGGGAGCGACTCCGGCGGCGATCGCAGGGATCGCCCAGGGGATGTAGGCCCCCCAGCCGAGGATCGCCGCGGCCTGGGCCAGGGCGAGCAGGCCGATGGCGCACCCGAGGGGGGCCAGGTACCCACGGCTGCGGCTGGCAACGTAGGCGATCGGAGTGATCGCGAGGATCGTGAGGAGGCAGGCGCGCAGGGTCGCCGAGGCGCTGTCCACGGCCAACGACGCGGACCACCCCGGCAGGCCCATCAGGAGTCCGACCGCGAACGTCACGGCCGTGAGCCACACACCCAGCAGCGCAGCCCAGACCGCGTAGAGGGCGAACTTCGCGGTGACGATGACGCCCCGGGAGACGGGCAGGGACATGAGGTAGTGCGCTGTCCCGTCGACGAACTCGCGGCCGAACATCCAGGTGACGATGAACGAGAAGAGCAGCAGCGCACCGGCCGAGGCGATCTGCGTGGAGAACATGAGCATCCCGGCCCAGTCGGCGGTGATCCCCGAGAGCTCCGCCTTCTGGCCGAGCAGTCCCAGGTCCTTGGCCCGCTGCGGGTCGGCGGCGATGTAGATGAACAGGCCACCTGCGAGCGGGCCGATGGCCAGCACCACGAACGTCACGATCGGCACCCGTGACCGTCGGACCTTCAGCCACTCGTTGGCCAGCGCTGCCGACCAACCGGTCGCGCTCATCGCACCCCTCCGGTCACGGCCAGGAAATGGGTCTCGAGGCTGTCCGACACGACTGCCATCCCCCGGGGTGGGCAGTCGGCGCCGACGAGCAGGCGGGCGACCTCCTCGGGTCGCTCCACGGACCCTGGATCAGTCATCGTCAACGTCCCGTCGGCGTCGATGACGGCGATCCTGCGCGCCGACAACGCGGCCACTGCCCGGCGGGCCGACTCCGGTGCGGCCAGCGTCACGACCAGGCGGGGCTGGCCCAGCGCCGCGAGCCGGGAGCGGCTGAGCTCATCGACCATCCGGCCCTCGTGGATGATGCCGACCTCGTCGGCCATCCGCTCGACCTCCGAGACGATGTGCGTGGACATGAACACGGTCGCCCCTGCGTCGGCGAGCCCGCGGAGCAGGTCGCGGATCTCCACCACGCCGGCGGGGTCCATCCCGTTGGTGGGCTCGTCGAGGATGAGGACCTGCGGGCGATGCAGCAGCGCGAGTGCGAGCGCGAGGCGCTGACCGTTGCCCTGGCTCAGAGCCCGGGCCCTGACGGCGAGGTACCTGCCGAGGGCCAACCTCTCGACGATCTCGTCGCAGGCGGCACGCGGGACCCGGCGGTAGGCCGCGGCCATGTCCAGGTGGTCGCGCACCGTCAGGTCGGGGTACAGGCCAGGGCCGTCCACCAGGTAGCCGACATCAGCCCACGGCCCCGGGAGCCCTCCGTGGGAATCCACCACCCGCCCCAGGATGGAGACCCCACCAGCTGTCGGGCGGATCAGGCCGAGCAGCATCCGGATCAGGGTCGTCTTCCCCGCACCGTTGCGACCCAGGAACCCGTACAGAGTGCCAGGGGCGATGCTCAGGTCCACGGTGTCCACGGCCGTCAGCTCCCCGAACCGACGGGTGAGCCCGGTCGCGGTGATCGACACCGTCATGTCGCACAGCGTAGCCGCGGGTGGGGTCCAGCGGACGTTCACAGGGTTCTCACAGGTTCGTCACAGGGGGGCCACAGCGCGACGCTGCAGGCTGAAGCCATGGACAGCCGCAGGCGCCGCACCCTGATCAACATCGCACTCGGCGTCTCGGTGGTGGTGGCCATGACCGTCGGCGGGTTCGCGCTCCTGCGCCCGGATCTCACGTCGGGGGCGAGCGCGAGCAGCGTCCAGACGGTGGCCGTGACCACGGGAGCCGTGACGTCCACAGTCTCCGCCGACGGCAGCGTCCAACCGGCCAGCGAGGTCGCAGCGAACTTCGAGACATCCGGGACCGTGGACAGCGTGCGGGTCGAGGTCGGCGACACCGTCGCCAAGGGCCAGACGCTCGCCACCCTCGACACCGCCGACGCCGAGCGCGCCGTGGAGGTTGCCCGGCTCTCGCTGACGGCTGCCCAGGAGGGGCTCGACGCCGCCCAGGAGGGCATCACGACGACGGAGCCGGACACCCAGGTGGTCAACCAGTCCAAGGTCGCCCGGCGCAAGGCCGCGGTGACCACGGCGCAGAACGCGACCCAACAGGCGCAGAGCACGCTGCAGGCGGCGCAGGAGTCCCTGACAGCGGCCCAGCGCGGCACGCCCGTCGACCCGAACGCGGTGGCCCAGGCGCAGGCCGCCGTCGCTGCGGCCCAGTCGGCCTACGACAAGGCCCTGGCGGCGCAGACCAAGGCCGAGATCTCCCTGGCGACAGCCCAGCAGGGGACCACCGTCGCGGGTGACACGACCACGACCGTCGATGACGCCTCCGTCGCCAACGCCCGCGCGAAGGTGCTCGAGGCACAGTCGACCTACGACGACGCGCTGTCCGCCCTGGCCGCGTGCGTGCTGAAGGCCCCCGCGCACGGCACCGTGCTCGAGGTCAACGGCAAGGTCGGTTCCAGCGCAGGGTCGAGCGCCAGCTCGTCGGCCACAGGGGCGGCAGCCACCACGGCGTCCACCACGAGCAGTGACTTCATCGTCATCGCGGACCTCGACGAGCTCGAGGTGTCCGTGGCGTTCGCCGAGTCCGACGTCACCGACATCGACGTCGGCCAGGAGGCGACCCTGACGTTCCCCGGGCTCGACGACGCCACCGGCGCGGGTGAGGTCACCTCGATCTCCCCCACCGCCACGACGTCGTCCAGCGTGGTGACCTACGCCGCGCTCGTCGCGATCACCGAGCGCCCTGACGGCCTGCGCCTGGGGCAGTCGGCCTCGGTCACCATCACCACGGCCAGTGTCGAGGACGTGACGATCGTGCCCAGCGTCGCGGTGACCACCAGCGGCACCCGCAGCACGGTGACGGTCGTCAGCGACGGCACCCAGGCCGTGACCCCGGTCGAGGTCGGGGTCGTCGGTGCCGACTACACGCAGATCCTCTCGGGCGTCGAGTCCGGCCAGGAGGTCGTGCTGACCTCGGCGACCACCACGGACTCCACCTCCACCGACCAGACGGGCGGGTTCCCCGGAGCCGGCCTGGGCGGTCCGCCGGCAGGGGGCACGCCGCCGGGTGGCATGCCGTGACCGCTCCTGTGCTCGACGTCCGCGACGTGACCAAGGTCTACGGGGAGGGCGACTCCAGCGTGCACGCACTGCGCGGGGTCAGCCTGGCGGTCGGTGCCGGGGAGTTCGTCGCGGTGATGGGGGCCTCCGGCTCGGGGAAGTCGACGCTGATGCACGTCCTGGGCTGCCTGGACGTGCCCACGTCCGGCCGGTACATGCTCGACGGCCTCGACGTCGCCCGGATGGGGTCGCGCGAGCTGGCCATGGTGCGCAACCGCAAGATCGGCTTCGTCTTCCAGGCGTTCAACCTGGTGCCGCGCACGACCGCACTGGCCAACGTCGAGCTGCCGATGGCCTACGCCCGGGTGGGTCGCAGGGAGCGCCGGGAGCGGGCGATGGCCGCACTGGAGCTGGTGGGACTCGCCGACCGGGCCGGCCACCTGCCCAACCAGATGTCCGGGGGGCAGCAGCAGCGTGCCGCGGTCGCTCGCGCCCTGGTGATGTCCCCGTCGCTGATCCTGGCCGACGAGCCGACCGGCAACCTGGACTCCGAGTCCACCGACGAGGTCATGGCCGTGTTCGACCAGGTCCACCGCTCCGGGCGCACGATCGTGGTGATCACCCACGAGGACCACGTGGCCAACCACGCCAGCCGCGCCATCCACATGCGCGACGGCCGGATCATCTCGGACAGCACGGACGGCAGGGCCGTCGCATGAGTCCCCTGGACATCCTTCGCGCTGCTGCCCACGGCTTGCGCAGCAACCGGATGCGCTCGGCGCTGACGATGCTCGGCATCATGATCGGGGTCGGGGCGGTCATCCTGCTGGTCGCGGTCGGCAACGGCTCCTCGGTGGCCATCCAGGAGCGCCTGCAGTCCCTGGGCACGAACACCCTCACCGTGTCGGCGAACTCCGGGCGCGGCATGAACGCCACCCAGACGGCCACCCAGACGCTGACCCTCGAGATCGCCGACGCCCTCGACGACGCGCGGACCGCACCCGACGTCCTGACCGTCTCCCCGGTCGCCTCGGCGTCCACCACGGTCGCGTACGGCACCACGAGCACGACGGTGACCGTGACCGGCACGACGCCGACGTGGTTCGAGGCCACCAACTCGCCGATCGCCAACGGGGCGGCCTTCACGACCGACCAGGTGGACAGCCATGCGAAGGTGGCGGTCCTCGGGTCGAGCACCGCCGAGGACCTGTTCGACACCACCGACCCCGTCGGACAGCGGGTGCTCATCAACGGCTCCGGCTGGGAGGTCGTCGGCGTCCTCGACGAGAAGGACTCAGCCGGCCCCACGGACTCCAACGCCTCGATCGTGGCGCCGATCACGACCGTGCGCGACCAGGTCGCCGGCTACGGGGGCCTCACCAGCATCACCGTCCAGGCCACGTCCGCCGACACCGTCGACGCGGCCCAGGGCGAGATCACCGCGATCCTCGACAACCACCTCGGGATCAGCGACTCCGACACGGCCACGTACCGCGTGCTCAACCAGTCACAGCTGCTCACCACGGCGACGGAGACCGCCGACACGTTCACCGTGCTGCTGGCGCCGTGGCCGCGATCAGCCTGCTGGTGGGCGGGATCGGCGTCACCAACATCATGCTGGTGACCGTCACCGAACGGACCCGGGAGATCGGCATCCGCAAGGCCCTCGGGCGCGCAGCACGCCACGATCCTGGCCCAGTTCCTGGCCGAGGCGACCATCCTGTCGCTGCTCGGCGGGCTGCTCGGCGTGGCCGCCGGGGTGATCGGGTCGCGGTTCTCGATCGACGGCGTGGACCCGG
The DNA here is from genome assembly GCA_963812395.1 of uncultured Actinomycetes bacterium. GTDB lineage: Bacteria > Actinomycetota > Actinomycetes > S36-B12 > CAIYMF01 > Prado023. The sequence goes on along the minus strand of CAWEVG010000032.1, from coordinate 236,578 downwards.
TCATCGTGCCCGCCTCGATCCTGCTGGCCTTCGGCGTGTCGGTCGCCATCGGACTGTTCTTCGGCAGCATGCCGGCCAACCGCGCTGCCCGCATGCTCCCCATCGACGCCCTGAGGTACCAGTGATGACCCGCAACAGCAGCCCTGCAACGGACACCGACCAGGCAACGGCCAAGGACCTCGACCTGCTGGCCGACCCGCCGAGCACGGTCTCGGCTGACGACCTCGACGCGGCGCTGTCGGGGCCCCCGCCCTCGGCCCGCTCCCTGAGGCTGACCCGGGTCCTGGTCGTCGGACTGGTCCTGGCGCTGGGGTTCGCCGGGGGCGTGTTCGCCGACCAGACCTGGGGGCAGTCCGCGACCGCCGCCGGTCCGACAGCAGCCGGCGCGACGGCGCCCGACCGGCGGGGATGCCCACCGGCATGCCGACTGGGATTCCCAGCGGCGGCCCTGCCGAGAGCACGGACTCCCGCTCGACCACGACCACCACGGGGACCGTGACGCTGGTCGACGGATCGGTCCTCTACCTGACGGACTCGACCGGGGCCCAGACCCGGGTCGAGGTGGCGGACGAGGCCACGATCACCACGACATCGAGCACCACGTTGAAGAAGATCGACCAAGGGAGACACCGTGACGGTCACCGGGACCACCGACGATGACAGCCTGGCGGCGACCAGCGTCGAGGTGACGAAGTGAGGCGCGCCTGGGTTGTGGGGGCCGGCGTACTGCTCCTGGCCGGCTGTGCCGGAGAGCTCGGGCTCCGGGTCCACCCCGAACGCCGCGTCCTCCGCAGCGCAAGCGCCTGGCGGGGCAGGGATGGCTGCCTACGCGCAGTGCATGTCCGAGCACGGGGTGGAACTCCCCGCCGGTGGACCTGCGGGTGGCGGCACGGCCCAGCGGGGCCCCCTCCGGGATGCCGACCGATGCCCCCTCCGGGATGCCCACGGACCGGCCGTCCGGCATGCCGACCGACGTCCCGTCGGGGATGCCCGGCGCCGGACCAGGAGGCGGTCCCGGCGGCGCAGGCGGCGGCCCCGTCCGGTGTGGACGCCAAGACCTGGCAGGCGGCCCAGGAAGCCTGCAGCGCACTGGCACCCACCGGCGGACCCGGCCAGCCGGGGGGCGTCGCGCCGACCGCCAGCGGCGGGGCGTCGCAGTTCGCGGTGTTCTGGAGCTGCATGTCCGACCACGACGTCACGGCGCCGACGTCGGGGCTCCCGACCGACCTCGACAAGGGTGACGCGACCGTGGCAGCAGCCCTCGCGATCTGCGACGCACTTCTGCCCGACCAGCCGACGGGCTGAGGGGGTAGCGAGTCAGTCGCTCAGATCACGTCGCCTACGTGACCGGCATGTTCTCGGCGGCCCAGGTGGCGAAGTCCGTGACTCGTCCCGTGGTGATCTCCCGGCCCAGTGACATCTTCGCCTCGGCATCCGGGCCGAGGTAGCTGAACTCCTGCCAGTACGCCAGCATCTGCGCCATCTCCTCGGCCCCCGGGAAAAAGGTGGAGAAGACCTCCGCGGGGACCTCCTGGAAGGCGTAGTCGTGGCCCTGCTCGTTCAGGGTGGCGACCATCTCGTCGAAGCTCGTGAGTCCAGCAGCCGACGAGACGTAGGCACCGTCCCCGACGCGGTCCGGGTTCTCGAATGCGCCCGAGACCACCCCGCCGACGTCACCGACCGAACCCGCGTGGACCACCCGCGCATCCCCGGGGATCGGCATGACCCATCCCATGCGGCCGTCGGGCAGCGGCTGCGCCACCATCACGGTGACCAGGTTCTCGAAGTAGAAGGGCGGCTGCACGAACGTGTGATGGGTGAAGCCCGCGTCACGGACAAGGGGATCGACCTGCGCCTTGTGGGTGAAATGGTCCACCTTGTAGCGCCCGCCGCTGAGGGCGTCGACGTCCGGCAGGGTCGACCACACGAAGTGCTGCACACCCGCCGCCTTCGCGGCGGCAACGGCCGCCCCGCCGTGTGCCTCCTCGTCGGATCCGGGCTCCCAGAAGCTCGTCACCACGAAGGCGCCATGGGCGCCCTCGAACGCAGCAGCCAGCGTCTCGGGCCTGCTCAGATCCGCCTCCACCACCTCGTCAGCCTCGCCGGCGTAACGGTCCGGGTTCCGGGTGAGCGCGCGCACCCGGAAGGTGCCCCGCTCCCGCAGGGCGCGGACCACCGAGCCTCCCTGCGCTCCTGATGCTCCGATGACGGCGATGAGCGGTCGGTCGTCTGACATGGGGCTCTCCTCCTGGGATGTGGGCCGGTGCGTCGCACTCTAGGTCAGCACTATTGCACGTGCAATACTTGGGTGTGACCACTGAGACCTCGGCCCGGACCACCTGGCTCGCGATCCCTGAGGCGGACCGCGAGGCGTGGGGCGGCTTCCGTCGTGCGGCTGTGGAGGTGATCGCCCGACTCGACGCCGACCTGCAGGATCATCTCGGCCTCGGCTACACCGACTTCGACGCACTGGTCCAGCTGTCGATCGCCGACTCCGGGAGGATGCGGATGGCCGACCTGGCGCGCGCGGTGTCGCGCAGCCCCAGCGCGCTGACCCGGGTCGTCGGCAGGCTCGAGGACAGGGGCCTGGTCACCCGGACCCGGCTGCATCGCACCGAGGTGATCGCCGCCATCACCGTGCAGGGTCATGAGATCCTCGCGGAGGCCTCCCCCAGGCACCTCGCACTGGTCGACGAGCTCTTCTGGTCACCCCTGACGCCGAGCGAACGGGGCCAGATCGGCCGGCTCGCCCAGCGCCTGCTGGACTCCTCGGGTGGTCCACGCTGCTGAACCACGAGGGTCCGTCGCCCGCGCCTTGCCCCTCACCGCAGCTGATCTCACAGCAGCCGCAGCGTGACCTCGACCGAGTCACCCTCCTCGACGCCGTTGGCCTTCCTGACAGCCCGCTTGACCGGGAGGACGAAGCACCCTGAGGCCTTGTCGGGGAACAGCGACGTGCGCCACGTGGTCCGCCCGATCGTCACCTCGACCCGCACCGAGCCGAACCCGGCGCGGGGGCCGTGGGCGTCTGCCTCGTCCTCGACTGCCGCGCTCACCTCGGGCGGCAGGGTGACGAACGTCCAGGTGTCCTGCTGGCGCGCGTCCCAGAGCCAGAGCTCAGCGGCGAAGTGGTGATCGGTCATCGTTCACCCCGCGTCGCTGTCCCGACCCGTTCAGGCGCAGAGACCACCACGCGCCGCTGGACGTGTCCTGCATTCGCCCCTCCGTCGCGTGCGATGCGCCGCGGGATCGGGGCGCGGGCGGAGTCTACGGAGGCCCGGTCGCCCTGCACTCACCGCCTTCCCCCGCTCCCGGATGATGCGGCGACTGGGTGAACGGACTCCACGGACCAGATCCGAGCGCCGATGTCCTCAGCACCCCGGTGCCGTCGCACCCATGCCGAAGGAGGACCCATGGCCAACGCCAGCACCCGCGTCGGCTCGGCCGTCGTGTTCGCGAGCCTGCTCGCCATGGGCCTCGGAGGTGCGGCCAACGCGTCGACGCTGCGTACCGCCGACGACATCCCGACTCCGCCGACCTGCGCCGGGCTGACCGTGACGAAGGTATCCGGCGCGGGACACATCCGGGGCACGAAGGGTGACGACGTCATCCTGGTGACGGGCAGGGGCAGGCATGTGGTCCACGCACGCGGCGGGAACGACGTGGTGTGCGGCTCCGAGGGCGTGGACGTCATCTACGGCGGCGCGGGGGTCGACCGCCTGTTCGGCGGCGCCGGGAGGGACCGGATCCACGGCGGCTCGGGCAATGACCAGATCCGTGGCGAGGGCGGCAACGACCGCGAGTACGGCGAGGACGGCGACGACAACCTGACCGGCGGGGCCGGCAACGACCAGTTGCGCGGTGGCAGGGGCCAGGACGAGATCGACGGCGACGACGGCGACGACCGTGAGCTCGGCGGCGCCGGCAACGACAGGCTGCGCGGCGGCCTCGGCACGGACGTGCTGCGCGGAGGCGACGGGGACGACGACCTCGACGGCGAGGACGGCGAGGATCGGTGCTTCGGTGAGCGCGGCGACGACCAGGTCGACGCCGACCAGGACGGCAACGACGACGACGGCGAGGACACCGAGGACGGCCACCACGGCCCGGACGCACCCGACCTGGAGGACGAGGATGGCGCCGAGGACGAGGGGCCTGACGACGACGCGGACGAGGTCAGCGGGGCCTGACGTTCAGTCGGGGACAACCCGGGCGGTCATGCTCGCGACACCCGATTGCACGGTCGTGGTCCACGCGAGGCCGGTCGCCTCGAGCAGGTGCTTCATGCCCGCGTTGTCGGCCAGGACATGCGCGACGACCTCGGTGAACCCCATGGTGGGCGCGACCTGCAGCATTCGTTGCAGCAGGGCGGTCCCGACACCGGTGCCCTGATGGGCGTCCTCGACGATGACGGCGATCTCGGCGGCCCGGCCCTCGTCCGGGGCCTCCGGGAACACGTTGCCCAGGGCGACGATGTCGCCGTCCCGGCTCATGGCCACCAGGGTCGCGCCCCGATGCCCGCCGGCCAGCCGGCGCAGCTGGAGGTCACGCCACTCGGTCAGCGAGAAGTACCGCTGGAACCGGCTGCGCTCCGAGCAGCGGTCGTGCATGGCGGCCACCGCGTGGGCGTCCTCCGGGCGAGCCAGGCGGATCCACACCGTGCCGTCCCTGACCGGGTCGATCCAGCCCGTGACGTCATCGTCGCCGGAGAGCCGGGCGATCGCTGCGGACAGGCGCAGGAGCGCCGAGGCCCGGGCCTGCTCCGCCCCGGCGAACGGCGCCCAGTTCCGCTGGAGCAGGACGTGCCGGTCGGCGGTCCACTGCAGCCGCAGGACGTCGGCACGGTCGTCGGCCCCCTCGGTCGCGGAGATCACCTCGACGTTGTCCGCCTCGACGACCCCGGCCGCCACCGTCGGCGCGGCCTCGGGGTGCTTGACCAGGAACGTGGCGGCGTCGAGCATCCGCGTCGGCAGGTCGCGGCCGGCGTCGGGCGAACCGACGGTGATGTGGGCGTGCTCCCCCGCCGATTCCGCGGCCGCGAGGATGACCTCGGACGACACGTGCGGCGGGGCGATCAGCGACAGGTCGACGGTCCGGGTACCCGGGCCGTACCCGACGACGCCGAGGGACACGGTGTAGACGTGCAGGGCGCCCAGCGCCCGGATGATCCGCGACATCCCGCCGGGCCGGTCGGGGATGTCGACGCGCACCCGCCACCGCTCGCTGACCTCGTAGGCGGGCTGCAGCAGCAGCTCCGAGGGTGCCACCGCCGCACCGATCCGGGCGATCATCGCGTCCCACTCCAGCGGCGTCGGGCGGTGCGTGGCCACCGGGTCGAGCATCGCCAGCCCGATCGACAGCGCCATCGACAGGTGCACCACGGCGTTGTCGGAGAGCTCCGGGTCCAGGCCGCCGGCCTCGCGGGAGCTCGCCGAGATCGCCTTCACGTTCGCGCTCCGGTGGGCGATCCGCTCGGTCCCGATCTCGCGCATCGTCGGCGTCGTCGCGAGCCCGGGCCAGGACCTCGAGCTCCAGGGAGCCCCAGCTCGCCCCGGGGGCCTCCTGCAGACGGTGCGCCGCCTCGATCAGCGCGGACAGCGGCGGGGTCCGATCCGGGGTCTCCGCGGCCTGTTCGACGAGGTCGGCCACGACGGACTCGCTGCGCTCGGCAAGCACCTCGACCAGCAGGGCGTGGCGGTCGCCGACCAGCCGCCCGACGGCCCGGACGCTGACGCCCGCGCGCTTGGCCACCATGTCGATCGTCGTGGCCCCGAAGCCATGGACGGTGAAGAGCTCGGACGCGGCCGCGACGATCCGCGCCCGCTTCGCCTCATCCGTGGCCATGGGATCAATCTAGGCGGTCGGCCACGGCCCGCCGCCGGTGCCGATGAGACTCCTACTCCGCCGCGACGGTCGGCCCGGCGGACGGGGCCACCGCCTCGGCGGCCCCCCACTTGGCCAGTTGGGCGTCGACCGCGGCCTGGGCGTCGGCGAACTCCTGGTCGATGACCCGCATCTCGGCCCACTTGAGCTCGCGGGCGGCCAGCACCCTGTTCAGCTCGGCGATGGTGTCGTCGTCGGCGGGCAGGTCGTAGGCCAGGGAGGTGAACCGGGCCAGGCTGGCCCGGTAGTCGTGGCCGTTGGCGACGAACTGCCCGGGGATGACGTTCATGGCGTTCTTCACGTCGATGAACGTGATCAGGAACGTGATGTAGGGCCGCCACGCGGTCTCCTTGGGGACCCCGGGCTCGCGGGTCTCGGCCGGGCCCATCCAGTCGGGGGCCTGGACCGCCAGCGGGAACCAGAACTTGGGCATCGAGTCGTTGTGGTGGGTCAGGAAGAAGTACCGGCCACGGGCGCGGACGTCCTCGGGCAGGGCGAGGAACTCCTGGTAGTTGTCGACCTCGACGATCTCGCCGTCGGGGTCCATCGACTCCGGGTCCGAGAGCCACTTCTGCCGGAACTTCGTGGCCGCCGGGGTGCCCAGGAACAGCCCGCGGTCGATGCCCACGCGGTGCAGGCCCTCGGTGCCCTCCTCGGCGAAGACGTCCTCCGAGGTCTGCGCGCCCAGGCTCTCACCGAAGATGTGCAGCCGGGGACGCTGGTCGGCGGGGATCGCGGCCAGTCGCCACTTCAGGGCGTGCAGGAACGCGTTGTTCTGGTCGATGCCGATCCCGACCCGGAACAGCGACAACGGTGACGGGCGCAGCGAGTACTGCATCGCCACGCAGCGCGATGTCCCCGCGGGTCAGGAACTCCAACGACTCCGCGGTCACGTAGTTCAGGTACCCGGTGCCGGTCGGGGACATGAACACGATGTGCTTGCGCTCGAACGCCCCGAGGGTCTCCAGCTCGCGCATCGCCATGTCGGCGCGCTCGCTGGTCGTGGCCTTGGTCTCCAGCCCGACGAACACCCGGATCGGGGGCTTGGCCGGCCCGCCCATCACCGCCTCGATCTCCTCGACGGTCAGGGCCATGTTCACGAACCGGCGGCCCTCCCGGCCGATCGTGTCCAACGGCACCGCACTGCGCGGCCCGGCGCTGACGTACTCCGAGGTCGGGGCCATGGAGTACGCCGCCTCGACCGCGTCGCCCGTGGTCTCAGCCGAGGCGAACACATGCTGCAGGCCCTTGAACCCGGCGAAGCCGAGCAGGCCGAACGCGACCGCGTGCCCGACGGGGCGGCCGATCAGCTCCGCGCGTGGGTTCATCGAGGTGATCACCGAACCGACCCCGCCGGCGAACAGCTTCTCGCCCTTCGCAGCGACGAACAGCGCCGCCGAGACGCCGGCGCCGATGCCCACGGCCTTGCCGACGGCGATGCCCTGCGAGTCGTCGAGCGCCTCACCCTCGGCGTCGTGGGTGACGCCCTCCTCGACCATCTTCGTGCGCAGCCGGTGGTACTGCCACGCCGCCAGAGCCGCACCCAGCGGCAGCGCGACCGGGGCGTTGCGCGTCCAGCGAACGCTGATCACCGCCGACGCCCTCGAACGAGCATGTCGGCCGTGACGATGATCGCCCCGGCCATCCCGCCCACGGCCAACCGCCAGCTGAACGTGCGACCCCACGCCCGGGCGATCGGCTCGTCCTTGCGCTGGGCCAGGACCCGCTGCGCGGCCACGCCGATGCCCATCGCCGCCACGTCACCGGCCAGGATCACCCCCCGCTGGGTCATCCGACGTTCCGCGGAGTCCGGTCCCCGACCAGCCACCCGCAGCGCCACCGACTCGATCAGCGACTGCGACGTCGCCGTCAGGCCGTAGTTCAGGACCGAGGAGACCCCGGTGATGATCGCCTGATCCGAGGTCGTGCGCGGCATCAGGCCACGACTGAACGACCGGCCCACGACCGTCGACCCCGCCAGGATCCCCGCCCGCTCCGGCACACCCAACCCCGCACGCGCCTCGAAGACGCGTCCCACCACACCCGCCATGTGCTCGTCCTTCGTCCTCGAATGATCCGGCCCTGCCAGCGGTCGGGGCCATCGCCCTCGACGCTACCGCGCACGATCGCGGGTTGAGCAAGGGGTGGCGCCCCCGAAGGAGCGCCACCCTGTGTCCTGCGTGCTGTGCTGGTCCTGCGCCGGGACCTAGATGCCCAGCGCCTTGGCCTTGGCCGAGGCGAACTCCTCGTCGCTGAGGATCCCCTGCGCGTGCAGCGCGGCCAGCTGGTTGATCTTCTCGACGGTCGGGTCCACCTCCGGCGCGGGCGCCGGCGGGGCGTACTGCTGCGGCGGCGGCGCGTACTGGGGCTGCGGCGGCGCGTACTGCTGCTGCTGGTAGGCGGCAGCCTGGGCGGCCTGCTGGTCCTTGGCGGCCCACTTCTGCTGCTGGTGGTGGTTCACGGCACCGGCGGTGCCCACGACGGCGGCGGTGCGGGCAACCCCGCGGATGAGTCCTGGCATGTCTGGTACCTCTCAGCTCTCGATCTCGGCGGCAGCGGCGGCCTCGATGGCGCCGATGACCTCAGTGACGGGGATGCGGTCGAAGGCGACGACCTGGCCACCGGCCCGCAGCATGGCGGCGGCGAACGGCGCTGCCCACGTGTTCTCGTACATGATGATGGCCGCGGCGGCGCCGGGCTTCAGGATCGCGCCGACGGCGTCGAAGTCGTCCTGGGTGAGGACGTCCGCGCTCCATCCGGTGACGAGGTCCCACACGCCACCCGTCGGCGTCGAGGTCCTCCACCGACAGGCTCACGAAGCTGCCGTCGTCGTTGGCCTTGATGGCCACGGCGTCGATGATCCGGATGGTGCCCTTGGCCACCAGGTCCAGCAGGATCGGCAGACCCTCGCCCGAGAACTTGGCATCCGCGAACTCGATGACCACGTAGTCGACGGGACCGACTTCGATCCCCCCGGCACTTTCGATCTGACCTTCAGTCACAGCGTGACCCTTTCCCGTGAGACCGTCCGAGACCCTCCCGGACGGCATGTTCGACACCGATCGAAACCCTACAAGGAACAGGCGGTCGCGTCGCGTCGACGTCGGGGCACGGAGCCCTGACCGTAGTGTGGCCCCCCATGGACGCAGCATCGCTGGCAACCCTCCTGCTCATGGCCCTCGCGCTGGCCGCGCAGCCCTGGTCGGTGCTGGCCGGCATCATCCTGGTCGACCACCCGCGGCGGCCTGGCCAAGGAGGTCGCCTACGTCGTCGGGTGGATCGTCGCCCTCTCGACCGTGATGGCCATCACGGTGGCGATGGCCCCGGACACGCCGAGCACGTCCGGCTCGACCGTGTCCGCCTCGGTGGAGATCGCCCTGGGACTCGCCCTCGGCCGCCCTCCTGGCCGTCCGATGGCGCAGGACCGCGGGCACCGACGGCCCCGACGCCCTCGTGGATGGGTCGCCTGGACTCCATGCCCTGGATCCTGGCCCTGGTCCTCGGGGCGTTCCTGCCGAACTACTTCATCGTCGTGGCGGCCGCGACCGAGATGCTCCAGGTCGGCCTGTCGGGCGGCGTCGCTGGCCGCGATGGCCGTGGCCTTCGTCCTGGTGGCCTCCCTCGGGGTCGCCGCACCGCTGGGCGTCCTGGTCGTCCGGCGCGAGCGCGCCCCTGAGGTGTACGCCGGGTGGCGGACGTGGATCCTGGCCAACAACCGTTCGGTGACCTACGGGATGGGTGCGGTCGTCGCGGTCGTCCTCGTCCTCAAGGGGCTGTGGGGCCTGGCCGCCTGAGGGTGCCGCACCTGGCCGCGCAGTGGCGGGCAGCCCGCCGGTCATCTGCCCGGGGAACTCCTTCGTCCCGCCGAGGACCAGGGTGACCCTGGTGTCGACCGCGCCCAGCCCGGCCGCGTCGAGGTCGGCGCGCAGGGCGTCGGCATCTGCCTCCGGGGGCGACCCGATGGCCTGGATCACCAACGCGCCCTGCTGGTAGGCCGACCTTCACGACGATCCAGCCCTGCGTCCTCCGCCCACTTGTCGGCGACCGGTTGCGCCTTCGTCACGACCTGCTGCTCGTAGGTGGCCAGGACGGTGCCCCAGGCCAGCGGCACGGCGATGAGCACGACCGCGCCCGACCACCACGGCGATCGTGCGCTTGGAGACCGCAGCGATCGGCCGCCCCGACTCCGCGACCGCGTGGCGCACCCGGAAGAACAGCAGCACGAACGTGCCGGTCGCGATGATCGCCGCGACGTTGGTCGAGAACAGCAGCAGGGCGCCCAGAGCCTCGCCCGGCGCGCCCGACTCGAGGGTCAGCCCCACGACCGCCAGCGGCGGGACCAGGGAGATCGCGATGGCCACGCCCGGCAGGGTGTCGGACACGTCGGAGCGGACCAGGGCGAAGGCCCCCACGACGCCGGTCGCCAGCGCTGCAGTCAGGTCGATCAGCTTGGGGCTGACGCGGCCGGCGACCTGGCTGTTCGTGGCCGCAACCACATCGGGCACGTGCAGCACCCCGATGAGGTATCCGATCGCCACCACGACCAGCGCTCCGCCGAGCACCAGCCCGACGTTGTGCAGCAGGTGCCTGCGATCGGCCAGCACCAGCGCGAGCGCGGTGCCGAGGATCGGGGTCATCAGCGGAGCGACGATCATCGCGCCGATCACCGTGGCGGTGGAGTCGGCCACGACGCCGGCGGAGGCGATGATGGCCGCGAGCACCAGGAGGACCCAGAAGGCCGACATCTTCCTGGCGCTGTCCCTGCTCGCGGTGAGGTAGAGCCGATCCTCCATCCGGTCGACGTCGGCCACGGTCACGTTCCTGCCCAGATCCATCATCGCCACAGGCTAGGGGCCGCCCCGCCCCGGTGCGCGCATCTGCGGTCCCCCACGCCGATGAGTACCCTCGCGCCATGAACCTCGCTCTGCTCGCAGCAGCCGGAATCACAGTGAGCTACGGCCTGGCCACCGTCCTGCAGTCCGTCGGCGCCAAGAGCACGTCGGGCAGCGAGGGCCTGGATCCGGGGCTGATGGTCCGCCTGCTCCGGTCGATCCCCTACCTGATCGGGCTCGCGCTGGACGGGGCCGGCTTCCTGCTCACGGTCGTCGCCCTGCAGTCCCTGCCGCTGTTCGTCGTCGAGGCGTTCACGGCTGGCGCACTCGCGGTCACGGCCGTCGCCGCCGCCACCTGGCTGAAGATCCCCCTCTCCCGCGGGGAGTGGGGCGGCGTCGCCGCGGTGGTGGCCGGGCTCGTCGCCCTGGGCCTGTCCGCCGGCGCCGACGAGGACGTCGCGCTGGACACGTGGCAGAAGTGGCTCCCGCTGGTCGTGGGGATCGTGCTGCTGCTGCTGACCTTCCTCGGGGCCAAGATCGGTGGGCGCCTCGGCGTGACGGTCCTGGGGGCCCTCGCCGGCTTCGGGTTCGGCCTGGTCGGGATCGCAACCCGCACGCTCGAGAGCCCGATCACCGTCACCGGCCTGCTCACCGACCCCTCGGCCTACGGCATCGTGGTGGCCGGTGGCGTGGCGCTGCTGGCCCTGGCGACAGCCCTGCAGCGCGGCGGGGTCACCCAGGCGACCGCTGCCATGGTGGTGGCCGAGACCGTGATCCCGTCGGGCATCGGGCTCGCATTCCTCGGCGACCGGATCCGGCCGGGCTACGAGGTGGTGGCCGGGATCGGTCTGCTCGTGGCCATCGTCGGCGCGATCGCCCTGTCACGGCTCGGGGAGATCCCGGAGGAGGCCGACCGAGGCGCCCGTGCCCGGAGCGGAGCCGGAACTGGCGTCCTGACGGAGCCTGCGGAGCCAGCCGGGCCGAACGCCTACAGGCGTCCGGCGGCGCGGAGCACGGCGACGGCGCGCCCGGCAGCCGACACGGGCAGACGGGCGTCCCGGAGTGCGACGGCGATCGCGTCGAGGCCCTCATCGCCGAGGGCGTCGGCCCACAGCTGCGCAGCCTCTGCGTCCGTCTGGTCGAGGCCGAGCGCGCGCAGGGCGTCCTGGTCGCCATGGACCAACGCCCCCACCCCCACCCCGAGCGCTGAGCAGAGCGCGATGGCGTCGGCCACGGTCACCCGGCGGGAGCCCTTCTCTATCGCCGCGATGGTGGGGCGGCTGAGCCCGGTCCGTTCCGCGAGGTCGAGCTGCCGGATGCCTGCTCTGGCACGTAGGGCCCGCACGTTCGCCGCGATCACCCGGTCTGTGTCATGGGCCACATGCCGATGGTCCCGCTCTTTGCCAGCGCTCGCAAGGCGACCACGCAGTAACCAAGAGGAACCACTTGTCAGGGTTTCTCGCCCGGTGCTGGACCTGTACGCGCTCGTGCTCCTCAGAATGTGACTGCCACGCGTGAATCGGCGCAGGGACAACCGCCCAGGCGTCACCCCGGTCCGGCGGCTCACCGATCCGGTTGGGTGAGCCACCACGCGCAGTAGGGGCGCAGGACGTAGAGGCCGTCGTGGGGGTGGACCTCGCGTCCGGTGAGCCGGTCGAAGGTGAGGCCCGCGCCGTGGGCCTGGACGTCCGCGGCGGGGATGGAGACGTTCCAGTCCGACACGTTGTAGACCGCCACCATGTCACCGGCGGGATGGTGGCGCACGAAGAGCACGACGGCGGGGCTGCTGGTGGCGTGGACGCGGGTCGGGACCGAGGCGTGCAGGGAGTCCAGGCTCGCGGCGGACGTCGATCAGCCGGCGCAGCCCGGCCCAGGTGCGCCCGGCGTCGGTGCTGGGGTCGTGGCGCGTCTCGGCGACATCCCAGGGCATCACCGGCCGGTGCATCCACCGGTTGTCGTCGGCGTGCTCGGGCACCGCGTCGAAGTCGTCGTCGTTGCGCAGGGCGAGCTCGTCGCCCATGTAGATCAGCGGGATCCCGCCGAACCCGAGCACCATCGCGTACCCCAGCAGGACGCGGTCGATGGCCGTCCGCCGCTGGCCCGCAGTCCGCGCGGTGCCCAGGCCCGCCAGGCTCGCCGCACTGCCCGAGATGCGCCGGTCGCCAGTGGCCGGGTTCTCCTGGAACGCCGCCCCCTCCGCGAACGACGCCGGGTGCGCACCGATGTAGAAGTCGGACAGGAACCCGCGATGCGCCCACCCGTTCCAGCCGATCGCCGCACAGTCACCGTCGTCGATCGCCCAGCCGATGTCGTCATGGCAGCGCAGGTAGGTCGCCCACCCCGTCGTGGTCGGGATGTCCGGGAACCGTGACATCGCCACCGTCATCAGCCGGGCATCGCGGGCGGCCAGGGCGGACCAGATCTGGACCATCAACGAGTTGTGGTACGCGATGTCGGACACCCGACCGGCGTGCTGGCCGCGCCCCAGGTAGGCCACCAGCTGGTTCGGGGCGACGATCGCCTCGGCCTTGAAGATCAGGCTCGGCGCGGCGATCCGGGCGGCCGCGCGCATCACCTGCGTGATCGCGTGCACCTCGGGCTGGTTCTGGCAGTCGGTGCCCAGCCGCTTCCACACGAACGCGATCGCGTCCAGGCGCAGGCAGTCCACGCCCTCGTTGGCCAGGTTCAGGATGATCGAGATGAACTCGCACAGCACATCCGGGTTCGACCAGTTGACGTCCCACTGCCACGAGTTGAACGTCGTCCAGACCCAGCCCGCCAGGTCGTCGTCCCACGTGAAGTTGCCCGGCGCGAAGTCCGGGAACACCTCCGGCAGCGACTGCTCGTAGGCGTCGGGCTCGGTGCGGTCGGGGTAGACGTAGAAGTAGTCGCGGTACTTCGGGTCACCGGCGCGCGCGGCCACGGCCCACGCATGCTCGGCGGCGACGTGGTTGAGCACCAGGTCCAGGGTCAGCGAGATCCCGTTGTCGTGCAGGGTCCCGGCCAGCGCGGCGAGGTCGGCCATCGTGCCCAGGTCGTCGCGGACCCGGCCGTAGTCCATGACGGCGTAGCCGCCGTCGTTCTCGCCCGGGCGTGGTGCCAGCAGCGGCATCAGGTGCAGGTAGGTGACGCCCAGCTCGCGCAGGTAGTCCACCCGCTGCGCCACACCGTTCAAGGTGCCGGCGAACCTGTCGGCGTAGGCCGCGTACCCCACCGCATCAGGGCGCTGGAACCAGTCCGGGCCCAGGACCCGGTCACGGTCCCGCGCGCGCAGGGCCGCCGAGCGGGCAGCATGCCCGTCGGCGATCAGGTCCACCACCCGCTGGGCCATCCCGGGCTGCGGGTAGACCTCGGCCAGCGCGCTCACGAGGTCCGCGCCCCATCGATCCCACCGGGCCAGCACCTGCGGTGCGTCGGGATCCGTGCCGAGTCTCCGGGCCAGGTGGGACCGCAGGTCGGAGGCGGATCCAGGAGCAGTCACAGCCCACGAGACTACCGTCGGGCGGCTCGTGGAAGAGGGGGCGTGTGGCCCGGCCGGGGCGGGAGTGGCATTGTCCACATAGCGACGATCGGGGCGATGAGGGAGACGACCATGGTTCAGCTCAGGCTCGGGGTGCTGTCGACCTCCAGCAAGGAGAACGAGTACCGACTGCCGATCCATCCGCACCACATCGAGCGGATCGACGCGGACCTGCGGGCACAGATGGTCCTGGAGACGCGGCTACGGCCGGCGCTTCGGCGTCTCCGACGAGCACCTCGCAGCGCAGGTCGCCGGGGTGCTGCCACGCGCCGAGGTCATCGCCGGCACCGACGTGGTCCTGCTCCCCAAGCCGACGCTGGCACGACCTGCACGACCTGCACGACGGGCAGGTGCTCTGGGGGTGGCCGCATGCCGTCCAGGACCCGGACCTGACCCAGATCGCCATCGACAAGCGCCTGACGCTCATCGCCTGGGAGGCCATGAACCACTGGACCCCGTCGGGGGACTTCATGGTCCACGTCTTCCACATGAACAACGAGATGGCCGGCTACTGCTCGGTGCTGCACGCGATGACCCTCATCGGGTCGACCGGGCACTACGGACGCCACCTGCGGGCCGTGGTCATCGGGTTCGGCAACACCGCGCGCGGGGCGATCACCGGCCCTGCAGGCCCTGGGCGTGCACGACGTCACCGTGCTGACGATGCGCGACGTCACCGCCGTCGCCTCGCCCATCCCGTCGGTGACGATCGGACCACATGGATCGCACGGAGGAGCGACCCCAGCCGCACGATCGTGCTCACGCCGGAGGGCCCGGTGCCCGCTGCGGCCTTCCTGGCCCAGCACGACATCGTCGTCAACTGCGTCCTGCAGGACACCGACGCCCCGCTGATGTTCGTCTCCGAGCACGAGCTGGACGCCTTCGCCCCGGGGAGCCTGCTCGTCGACGTGTCCTGCGACCTGGGGATGGGCTTCGACTTCGCCCGCCCGACGTCCTTCGAGGAGCCGATGCTCACCGTCGGCGACGGGGTGGCGTACTACGGCGTGGACCACAGCCCGAGCTACCTGTGGAACAGCGCCACCTGGGGCATCAGCGAGGCGCTCATCCCGTTCCTGCGCCCGGTCCTGGAGGGCCCAGCGGCGTGGGACGCCGACGTCACCATCAGCAGGGCGATCGAGATCCGCGACGGGGTGGTGGCCAACCCGAAGATCCTGTCGTTCCAGGGCCGCTCCGGGGATCACCCGCACCACCGGTCCTGAGCGAGCGTCCGGCGGGTCGATCAGGCCGAGCGCTCCGCGCGCTGCTTGATGCCGCGGAGCATCTGGCGCTCCATGACGAAGCTGATCGGCTCGACCACGTGCCACATCACGCTCATGTTGTCCGGGTAGGTCAGGCGCTGCCGGGCGACCAGGCGGGTGCCGCTCCCCCCGGCGGCCGGCCGGAGCTGCCACTGCCACGTGGCGATCCCCCCGGGCGAGTCCGCCGTGGCGACCTCGTGCGGCGGCATCGGATCGGCCGCGACCAGGACCAGGAACTCGGCCGGTTGCACGCTGGACACCCTGAAGCACGGGTACCCCTGCGGGAGCTCCCAGGCGGATCAGGTCCCCCTCGGCCAACGACTGCAGGTCGGGCTGGATCCGGTCGGTGCTGTGGATGTCGCAGCGCGCCAGGTTCTCCAGCCCGTCGAAGCTGTACAGGCCCCCACGGCCCTGGCCGATCTGCACCAGCCACGACCAGACGACCGCCGGCGATGCGCCGATGGTGATCGCGCGGGTGTAGCCCAGCCGCGGGTTCGGCACGAGCTCGTCGCCGGGCATCGGGGATGCGACCTCCGCAGCGGTGGCGCCCCACGAGTTGTACCGGCGTCTCAGCAGCGGCGCCCCGAGCGTGGTCCCGAGGACCTGCGCGCCACCGACCACGACGTCGCGCACCTGCGACCCGACCATCGTCCCGTCCATCCCGAGCTCCGACCCCGCGCGGAACACGCTACTCCGTGGGGCCGTGCCCACACCCGGCCGCTCGACACTGCGCGACTCGCTCCCAGTAGGGTCGCGGCCATGGGTGCTGATCACGAGGGCCGCACGGAACGGCTCGACCTCGCGGACGCGACGCTGCGCGAGTGGGAGGCGGTGGTCCTCGACGTCGATCGCGGACGGCATCGTCCTGGACCGCTCGGCCTTCTACCCCGGTGGCGGTGGCCAGCCGCCGGACCACGGCGTGCTGCTCTGGGGCGGCGTGCAGACCCGCATCGTCGGGTCCCGCCGAGGCGACGACCTGCGGCTCGTCCCCGACGAGGGCGACCCGGTGCCGCCGGTCGGCACGCCTGTGCGCGGAGCGATCGAGGACGAGCGCCGCACCGCCCTGATGCGCACCCACTCCGGGCTGCACCTGCTCAGCGGCGTGGTCTTCCGCGACTTCGGTGCGCTGGTGACCGGCGGCAACATGGAGCCGCTTCGAGGCCCGGATGGACTTCAACCTCCCCGAGGTCCCCGAGGGGTTCAAGGACGCGGTCGCGGCGGCGTGCGCCGTCGAGGTGGCCGCCGACCGGGCGATCGAGGTCAGCACGCTGCCCCGCGACCAGGCGTTCGCGATCCCCGACATCATCCGGACCGCCACCAACCTGCTGCCGCCGGACCTCGAGATCGTGCGCATCGTCGACATCGTCGGGCTCGACACCCAGGCCGACGGCGGCACCCACGTGGCCTCCACCCGGCAGATCGGCGACATCGAGGTCGTGAAGGTGGAGAACAAGGGCAAGGGCTTCCGCCGGTTGCGGATCCGGATCAGGCCGTAGCGGGCGCGACCTTCGGCTTGGGGGTTCGCGGCTTGGCGGCGTTCGCGGCTTCGGCGCGCGGCGGCCGATCGTCAGCATCAGGGCGACCTGGTCCAGGACCAGCTGCTGCAGGCGGCCCGGGTCGGGCATGAGCTCGGCGTCGGTCGAGAACCCCACCGTCACCTGCCCTGCGTAGGAGGAGATCGACACCCCGAACCCCATGTCGCCGGCGCGCGGGACCCAGCCGATCAGCCCGGCGACCTTCGCCCCCGCAAGGTAGACGGGCCGGCGCGGCCCGGGCACGTTGGTCACGACTCCGGCGGCCTTGCTCCCGAAGAAGGCGACCCCGATGTCCTCGACCAGCTTGGGCGAGGCACCCAGCCCGGCGAGCACGCCGAAGGCCACCAGGGCCTCGGGCGATCCCTTGATCTCCTCGATCCGGCGGTGCATCTCGTCCAGCCGCTCGCGGGGCGGCATGGACCCCGTCGGCAGGTCGACGAAGTAGAAGCCGAACTCGTTGCCGAGCTCGGGGGGCAGGGGCGCATCCAGCGGGCGCAGGTTGACCGGGACCATGACGCGCACGTCGGGCAGCGGCGTGCCCCGCTCGACCAGGTAGTCGCCCAGGGCTCCGGCCAGCGCAGCCAGCAGGACGTCGTTCACCGTCGTCCCCGCATGCTGGCCGATGGCCTTGATGTCCGCCAGCGGGATCGGCGGGGTCCAGGTGACGAGCTTGGTCTCCACCATCGTGCCGCTGAGCACCGACTTCGGCTTGGTGGGGAGCGTGGCCAGGTGCACCAGGCGGGTGGTGTCGTGCAGGACGGTCCGGGCCAGTCCGGCGATGCGCGTGGGGTGTCGCACGAGTCCCACGCCGTTGGAGACGACCCACCCCGCCGCATCGACCAGGCTCTGCGTCGAGCTCGGGTCCCGAACCTCCTTGAACGACTCGTCCGGGATGTCATCGGTCAGCGACAGCATCACGCGCGTCAGGGCGATGCCGTCGGCGATCGCGTGGTGGATGCGGAAGAACACGGCCGAGCCCTGGCCGAAGCCGGAGATGAAGTGGATCTCCCACAGCGGGTGCGTGGGGTCCAGGGGGATGCCGGTCTGGCTGCTCACATAGGACTGCAGCGCCGCCTCGTCACCGGGCGCGTCGAGGGTGACATACCGGTAGTGCCGGTCGGCGTCGAAGTCGTCGTCGTCCACCCATTCCGCCCGACCCATCGGGATCCGCGAGGATCCGGGGTGCTGGTGGAAGCGCGGGAACCGGTCGATCATCCGCTCCTTGATGACGGTCCGGAACGCGTCGAAGTCGGCGGGTTCCTCGGTCCAGAAGATGGCGTTGACGACGAGGAGGTTGCCCGGCTTGTCCATGCGGAGCCATGCGCTGTCCACTGCTGACATGTGATGTGTGCCCATGGGACCAGAGGCTAGGCGTCGGCGAGGTGCCGTCACAGAGTCCTTCGACCCCTCCTTGCCCGCATGGCCGGCGAGTGCGACTGTTGGGACCATGCGCAGTCCACGGATCAGGGTGGTGCTCGGGCGCCCCGAGGACACGTCGGCCGACATCGTCCTGCGCGCCGGGGCCCGCGCAGCCGAGGACGGTCGCGTGGTCACGGTCCGTGCGCCCCGCTGGAAGCCACCGGCCGGGGTCGAGCACCTCCTCGCCGACGCGTACCGGGACGCCGTCGCAGCAGCCAACGCACGGCAGGCGACGAGCATGGCGCTGCCGGCCATCCTCGCTCAGGGACCATGGCCGCTGGAGGAGGTGACCCGCATCGCGCTCACCGTCCTCAAGTCGACGCCGACCACCGTCCACGAGGTGGTGATCGCCGCGAGCACTCCCGCCATGGTCGAGCGCTGGGCCGAGGCCCTGGTCCGCGAACCCTCCTACTGAGGGACCAGCGCCGGTGTGGCGGCATCGAGCTCGATCAGGGCGTGGGCTCCCAACTCTCGTGCTGTTGGTTTACGGCAGTGAGCGGTGGGTAGCGGTCACAGTTGGGCGCCCCCTCGTCCCTGCCCCGCACTCGGGCGAGGGGGTTGCTCCCCCATCTGACGGGGGTATGTCGCCGGGGCCGTCGGGTACGTACGGACAGGAGCCCCCCTCGTCTGGGGTTGGGCCTTACGGGCGCCGGAGCGGCTCCTCCAACCGACGGTGAGACGGTTGGAAGGTGGAGATGCGCCCCCGCTGGCGTACGGGATCCGACGGCGGGGGGCGCATCTCCACACCCACGCGCACCCCCAAGCTGCGCAACTCAGCACGGACCACGAGGTTGTGTGATCTGGATCATGGCGCGGACCAGAGGCTCAGCGCTACCTTCGACATGAGGCCCCCGTCGCATGCGTCCCCCGTCGTGCGGCGGGGTGCCGACAGTGAGGACCCGGGGTGGGGCCCAGGGGCGTGGAGTCGCAGGCCGAACACGGGGGCGTGGGGCCGCTCCACAGGTGTCGGGCGATCAACGGCGCGGAGGGACGACGCGTCAGCGCCGCGCGCGAGCCTCGCGCCGGAGGGTCTCGAGGTCTGCCGCCTCGGCTGGGCCGCCCCACCACGAGCAGGGAGAGACCGAGTACACGACACCGGAGGAGGTCTGGATCTCCGTCCCGCCCCGGAGCCACGATCCCGGCTCGAACCCCTGCACCTGGTCCCAGGGGATCCGCCGAGTGCGGAAGACGGTCACCTCGAGGTGATCGTCGGTCAGCACCAGCAGCTGGCGGATGCGCACGACCGAGAAACCGACGACGAACACCACGAAGAAGGTCCACGTGCCCTCGGACGGGAAGATGAGAGCCAACAGCACCAGGATGCCGGGGACCACCAGCAGGACGTCAGCGGCGGACGGAAGCCGACCCGCCCCCGACCCTGGCCACGGCCGCGACCCGCAACCGAACGATCCTCCACTGCGCCACCCCGCCTCGTCATCACACGTCCCGCCAGCGCCCCGATCCGGCCAGTCTTCGGGCATCAGGGGGCGATGTCAACAACGACCCGGACCGCCCTGGTGGAGCAGGTCGGTGTGACCCGCCAGACGATCATCGCCGCGCCAGCACGACGTCGAGTGACGAGATCCCCGGGTCAGAAGTCCCCCTGCGCCACGTCGATGTCCACGCCCATGGACTCCGGCCCCGCGCCCACGTCCGGGTCGGTCAACACGGCCGCCAGCAGCGTCGACCCGAGCAGGACGACCCAGTAGACCAAGAGCCCGGTGAACAGGGCGAACACGACGCCGATCGGCCCGTAGGCCTCGGCCTGCCGGACCATCGACCTCGTGAGGAAGAGCGCCGACCACACCACGATGCCGAGCCTGCCGACGGTCGCGAAGACCGCAGCCAGCAGGATCCGGCTGCGCGCGACGTTGCCCCGCGTGAGCAGCGTCTGGGTCAGCACCTCTGCCCCCGCCCAGACCACGACGATGAACACCGCAGCCATCACCGCCAGCACCGGGCCCGACTCCCGCGCGAACCCGCGCAGCTCGGTCACCATCACGACCAGGACCAGCTGGACGAGGATCCACACCAACGAGCGCCACTGGTCGCGGATGGGCAGCTGGGGGGTCCCCCAGACCGCGTTGTACGCCCGGGACGCCCGCTTGGACAGGGTGAATGCCGCGTACAGCGTCAGCGCGAGGCCGATCCAGTAGATCCCCTCGGTGCGGACCACGATCAGGTCCTGGACGGACTTCGCCGCCGCGCCCACCAGCCCGAAGCGCTTGATGAACTCCTCGCGCGACGATGTTGGACCCCGGAGAGGCGACGGCCGCGGCGATCGCGAGGATCAGCGGCAGCAGGGTGACGAACGTCTGCGCCGCAAGCGTGTACGCCCGGTCGAGCAGCTCCAGCTGCCCGACCCGTGCCGCCAGGTGGCGCCCCCGAGCCACTGTCCATCCCGTTCGATCCTCCGCGAAAGCAGCCATGCGCTGATCCTCCATGACGTTGGCCGCCGATGCGGGTGGCAGGCACATGCGGGTCCTTGGATGGTTGAGGACGGGACGATCGTCACACGTTCGGGTCAGACCCCGGGGTTACTCTGGCCGCACGTCCCAGAAGTGAGGTGTGCCATGAGCAAGCTCGTGAGTCGCTCCCGCCTCGCCGCTGCGCCCGACGTCGACGTCGACGTCCCCTGCTGTCCCGGCCCAGGTCGCTGTCGACCTGTGGTCCGGCCTGCCGTCCCCCATCCCTGCCTCCTAGCCCTGGATTGGCCTCATGTCTGATCAGCAGCCCCGCTTCCCCGGTCTCCCCAGCGTCATCAACGGCAACGGCGCCCTCGCCCACGTGATGCGCCACGTCTGCGGCGGCGTCATCGGGTACCCGATCACCCCCTCGACCGAGATCTCGGAGCTGTTCGAGGCCGCGCGCGCCGAGGGCGGGGTCAACGTGTGGGGCAAGCACCCGTTCTTCTTCGAGCCCGAGGGTGAGCACTCGGCCCAGAGTGGCGCGCTGGGCGCGGCGCTGACCGGCGGGCAGTTCATCTCCAACGCCTCCTCCAGCCAGGGGATCCTCTACGCGATGGAGTCGCACTACGTGACCGTCGGCAAGAAGACCGGCGGCTTCGTGCTGCAGGTCGCCGCGCGCGTGGTGTCCAAGCACTCCCTGAACGTCATGGCCGGCCACGACGACGTCTACGCACTGCTCAGCGCCGGGTACACGATCCTGTTCGGCTCGAACCCGCAGGAGGCCGCCGACCTCGCCGCGATCTCCTACCGGTCGTCTGCGCTCTCGCTGATCCCCGTGGCCAACGCCATGGACGGCTTCTCCACCAGCCACATGCTCAGCGAGGCGCTCATGCCCGAGCCCGAGCTGCTGCGCGAGTACCTCGGCGACCCGGCCGGGCGCGTCAAGTGCCCGACCGTCGCCCAGGAGATGCTCTTCGGCGCCAAGGGCCGGGTGTTCCAGCTGAACCAGTACCTCGAGCGCCACCGCGACGACCTCCGGCCCGCCGACCTCACAGCCCTGCAGGCCCACCTGGCCGACAACGCCGAGAAGGTCGAGGCCGACAACGCCGGCGACCTCGTCGCCGAGACCCTGGCCTGGGTGCCCGAGGAGCTGCACGGGCAGTGGCGCCGGCAGTGGCGCAACTCCCTGGAGAAGGGCACCCGGCAGATGGTGCCCGCGCTGGTGGACGTCAACAACCCCGGGCTCACCGGCCCGGTCCAGAACCAGCCCGACTTCCAGGCCGGCGCGGTCGACCACCGCACCCACTTCGCCAACGCCGTTCCCGGCCTCGTCCGCCAGGCGATGGCCGAGTACTCCGAGCTCACCGGGCGCACCTACGCCCCGGTGCTCACCTACGACTGCGAGGACGCCGACTACATCATGGTCGGCCTCGGCTCGATCACCGACGACGTCCGCGCCGTGCTGCCGTACCTGCGCTCCCAGGGCCTGAAGGTCGGCGTGGTGTCGGTCAAGCTGCTCCAGCCGTTCCCGGAGGCCGAGCTCGTCGCCGCACTCGCGGGCGCGAAGGCCGTCACCGTGCTCGAGCGCTCCGACCAGACCGCGCTGACCAGCCTGGTCACCTCGGCCCTGTTCAAGGCGCGCGCCAACGCCGAGCCCGCCCCGACGCCGGCCCCCAGTTCGCCGGTCCCCAGTACGACGGCATCCCGGCGCTGGCCGCCACCCCGCGGCTGACCACCGCGATCTTCGGCCTCGGCGGCCACGACGTGCAGCCGCGCCACATCATCGCGGCGTTCCAGAACATGGTCGACGGCAGCACCGCGCCGCTGATCTACCTGGGCTCCCAGTTCTTCAGCACGGACGCCTCGACGGCCATGGCCGAGATCCAGGCGCGGCTGCGCGCGGCCTACCCCGAGACCGAGCTGATGGCCCTGGAGACCGAGCCCAACCCGCGGCTGCTGCCGCCGAGTCGGCGATGCGCATCCGGTTCCACTCCGTCGGCGGCTACGGCACCATCGCCACCGGCAAGCTGCTCACCGACATCCTCGCCGGCGTGCTCGGCATGCACTCCAAGTCCGCGCCGAAGTACGGCTCGGAGAAGAGCGGCGCGCCCACCAACTACTACATCACCCTCAGCCCCGAGCCGGTCCTGATCACCAACGCCGAGCTCGAGGACGTCGAGATCGTCATCTCGCCGGACCACAAGGCGTTCATCCACACCAACCCGCTCAAGGGCCTGGTCGAGGGCGGCACGTTCATCCTGCAGTCCGACCTCGCCCCCGCAGGAGGTCTGGCGCGAGCTGCCCCGCTACGCCCGCCGGACCATCCGCGAGCGCCACATCCGCTTCCTCGTCGTCGACGCCTTCGGCGTGGCCAAGCGGCACGCCCCGACGCCCGACCTCGAGACCCGCATGATGGGCATCGCGTTCATCGGCGCCGTGGCGGCCCACGTCGACCGGGTCTCCGCAGGGCGCGTCCGAGGAGGCGATCCTCGACAAGGTCCAGGCCCAGATCGTCAAGAAGTTCGGCGGCAAGGGCACGCAGGTCGTCGAGGGCAACATGGCCGTCATCCGCGAGGGCATGGAGGCGGCGCAGGTCGTCGACTACGACACCCCCGAGTTCGTCGCGATCGACGAGCTGCCGCCGGTGCTCACGCTGCACTCCATCTCCACGTCCTCGGACATGTGCGGCGAGCTCGTCGGGCGCCAGCGCCCTGTTCGACCCCGCCTACTACGAGGACCTCGTCGCGCGGCCGTTCCGCGAGGGCACCATCGGCGAGGCGCCGGTGCTGCCCGGCGTCGGCCTGTTCATGCCGGCCGGCACCGCCGCGGCCAAGGACAAGGGCCTGTTCCGGCGCACCGTCCCGGAGTTCCACGCCGACCTGTGCACCGGGTGCATGGAGTGCGCCCTGGTCTGCCCGGACGCCGCGATCCCGAACACCGTGCACGAGATCCACGACCTGCTGCTCACCGCCATCAAGGACCTCGACGTCACCGAGCCCCAGCGCGAGGCGCTGCGCGGCCAGGTGTACCCGCTGGCCGAGCAGGTCCGCGAGTCCTACCGGCGGACAAGTCCGCCCGCGCGTTCCCCGAGGTCGTGGCCGGCGCCGTGGCCACCCTCGACGTCGACCAGCCCTCGCTGCGGCGCAACCTCGACCCGCTGGTGGCCACCCTGGCGATCTACCCGGTCGCCCGCACGCGCCCGTTCTTCGACGCGATGGAGAAGGCCACCCCCGGCACCGGCGGGCTGTTCTCGGCGACCATCGACCCGTGGAAGTGCACCGGCTGCCTGGAGTGCATCGAGGTGTGCGGCCCGAGCGCCCTGACCCCGCTGGAGCAGGACGCCGACGTCCTGAACACGCTGCAGGAGCGCTTCGAGTTCTTCACGTCCCTGCCCGCCACCCCGAAGCGCTTCTCCGAGGGCGCGATCGGCGAGGACGGCGACCTCAAGCGCCTCATGCTCGACCGCCCCAACTTCTACTCCACCGCCGGCGGGCACGGCGCCTGCCGCGGCTGCGGCGAGGTCACCGCGATCCGGCTGGTCATGGCCACCAGCCACGCCCTCGGCGACGAGCGCCGCCGGACGCACCTGCGCCAGCTCGAGGCCCTGTCCACGCGGCTGGCGGACAAGCTCGAGTCCCTGGACCCCGCCGAGTCCGAGCGCCGCGCGCGGATCGAGTCGATCATCGCCACGCTGGAGACGCGCCTCTACCTCTACGAGGGCGGCCCGACCGGCAACGGCCCGGCGCCGATCGTCATCGCCAACGCCACCGGCTGCAGCAGCGTCTACGCCTCGACGATGCCGTACAACTCCTACCTCGACCCGTGGGTGAACAGCCTGTTCCAGGACTCCTCGCCGCTGGCCAAGGGCATCTTCGAGGGCATCTCCGCCCAGATCGTCCCCGACGTGCGCGCCATGCGCCTGGCCGAGCTGGAGCTCGCCGACGCCTACGACCCGGCCGACCACGAGCTCGAGCTGCGGATGCTCTCGTGGGAGCAGTTCACCCCCGAGGAGCTGCACCTGCTGCCCACGGTCCTGACCATCGGCGGCGACGGCGCGACCTACGACATCGGCTTCGGCGCGATGTCGCGCGTGCTGGCCAGCGACACCCCGATCAAGGTGCTGGTCCTGAACTCGGGGGCCTACTCCAACACCGGCGGCCAGGCCTCCACGTCGAGCTACACCGGCCAGGACTCCGACCTCGCCCGCTTCGGCGGCGCCCACCACGGCAAGCACGAGTCGCGCAAGGAGCTCGGCCTGCTGGCCTCGTTCCACCCCAACGTGTTCGCGTGCGCCACCAGCACCGCGATGCACGGGCACTTCCTGGCCGCGACGATGCAGATGATCGACTACCCGGCGGCCGCCGTCATGGACGTCTACACGCCCTGCGGCTCCGAGCACGGCATCCCCGAGGCGTCGTCGAACGCCCGGGCGCGGCTGGCCGTCGAGAGCCGGATGCACCCGCTGTTCGTGCACGACCCGCGCCGCGGCTCGACCCTGCACGACTGGTTCTCCCTCGACGGCAACCCCGACATCGACAAGACGTGGACGACCAGCACGCTGGAGTACCTCGACGAGTCCGGCCAGCTGCAGCTGCTGACCACGCCGCTGACCCCGGCCGAGTTCGCCCTCGGCGAGGTGCGCTTCAAGAAGCAGTTCTCGCGCCTGGCCCCCGAGCAGGAGGAAGTCGGCGCGTCCCGATCGACGAGTACGTCGAGCTGCCGGTCGCCCAGCGCGGGGACCGCATCCCGTTCATCTACGCCACCGACGGCGACCGGCACCTGATCAAGGTCGCCTGCTCGGACTCGATCGTGCACCTCGTCGAGGACCGGCGCCGCTACTGGCAGACGCTGCAGTACCTGTCCGGCGTCCACGAGGCCCAGCTGACCGCGCTGCACCGCACGGACTTCGAGGAGCTGCAGGGCGCAGTACGAGGAGGCGACCGCAGCCCGGGAGACGTCGCTGGACGACATCGCCCGCGCCATGTCCGACCTCGCGACGTCGAGCCGCGCACCCAGCGGCGGCGGGCTCGCGGGCGGGTTCGGCGGCGGCCTCGGCTCGGGAGCCCCCGCAGCCGCTCCGGCCGCCTCGGCCGGCGCCGCCGTGCGGCGTCATGACCGGTCCGGTCTACCTCGACCCCGCCGACGAGCCCCTGTGCAACGACTGCGGCACCTGCTACCAGGAGCTCCCGCAGTTCTTCGAGAAGACCACGGTGGTCATCGACGGCGAGGCCCGCGCAGATCGCCCGGATGATCCCCGGGGCGGCCGAGACGCGTCGAGGTCACCCCGGAGATCGCCAAGCGGATCGAGCGGGTCAAGGCCACCTGCGACGCGGAGATCATCCGATGAGCACGGAGCAGCCGGCAGGAGCCGACGACCTGCACCGCTACGTCGAGGCCAGCAGCACGCTGGAGAACAGCCGCACGCAGGTCGAGGTGCTCGAGCACTCCGAGTCCGTCGAGTCGTTCAACCACCAGATGGACCTGCTCAAGCGCCGGCTGCTCACCGAGCCGCGGGCCTTCCGCGAGCTGTTCATCTCCGAGGGCATGCAGGCCGTGGCCTGGGAGTTCCAGCAGCCGGAGCTGGGCCCGGAGTTCACCCGGACCCTGTGGTCGATGCTGCTGCGCGACGACGACAGCAGCACGGTGCTGATGCGCTTCCTGTGGAACCTGCCGCTGGGCAAGAAGCGCAAGTTCATCCGGGCGATCGACGCGCACCTGTCGCGACCGCTACCCGATGTTCGACGGGCTGTCCACGGACTGGCCGGCGGGCAACAGCATCCCGCCGTACGTGCGCGGGGCCGAGGACCGCGCGCACGACTTCGAGCTGGTCAACCAGGGCTACCTGGGCTACATGAGCCTGGGCTACACCGCCCGCGACGTCGACCTGTTCGTGTGGCTCGAGGCCATGCGCGACAAGCAGTGCGCGGAGAAGCCCTGCGAGCTGGGCATCTTCCTCGCCGAGTGCAAGGAGCCCACGGGCGGCTGCCCGGTGCCAGATCCACATCCCGCGAGATGATCGAGCTGATCGGCAACGGCCGGTTCCGCGAGGCGCTGGCAGCTGATCGAGTCCTGCAACCCGCTGCCCGACGTCACCGGCCGCGTGTGCCCGCAGGAGCTGCAGTGCCAGGGCGTGTGCCTGCAGAACAAGATGCCGATCGCGATCGGCCAGCTCGAGTGGTTCCTGCCCGAGCGCGAGAAGCTGGTCGAACCCCGGCGGCGACGCCGCGCCGGTTCGCCGGGCACCGCGACCCGTGGGAGGCGGCGGTCAAGCCGCCGGTGGCGATCGTCGGCTCCGGGCCGTCCGGGCTGATCAACGCCTACCTGCTGGCGGCCGAGGGCTTCCCGGTCACGGTGTTCGAGGCGTTCCACGCGCTCGGCGGCGTGCTGCGCTACGGCATCCCCGAGTTCCGGCTGCCCAACGACCTCATCGACGACGTGGTCGGCAAGATCCGCCTGCTCGGCGGCCGGTTCGTGCAGAACTTCGTGGTCGGCAAGACCGCCACCCTGCAGGACCTGCGCGACGCCGGGTTCCACCGGATCTTCGTGGGCACCGGCGCCGGCCTGCCGCGGTTCATGAACGTCCCCGGCGAGCACCTGCTCAACGTGATGACCGCCAACGAGTTCCTCACCCGCGTGAACCTGATGCAGGGCCTGCGCGCGGACTACGAGACCCCGCTGCCCGAGACGAAGGGCAAGCAGGTGCTGGTCATCGGCGGCGGCAACACCGCGATGGACGCCGCCCGCACCGCCCAGCGCCTCGGCGGCAACGTCACGATCGTCTACCGCCGCACCCGCTCGGAGATGCCCGCCCGCGTCGAGGAGCTGCACCACGCCCTCGAGGAGGGCATCGCGCTGCGCGAGCTGTGCGCCCCGTCGGAGTTCCTCGGCGACGACAAGACCGGCTTCGTCACCGCCGCCACGCTGGAGATCATGGAGCTCGGCGAGCCCGACGAGTCCGGACGCCGCCGGCCGATCGCCACGGGCCGCACCGAGACCATGCACGCCGACCTGGTGATCATGGCCCTGGGCAACGCCGCCAACCCGATCATCAAGGACTCCGAGCCCCGGCTGAACACCTCCAAGTGGGGCACGATCGTCCTCGACCACGCGGGCTCGCAGGAGACCACGCTGGAGGGCGTCTTCACCGGCGGCGACGCAGCGCGCGGCGGCTCGACGGCCATCGCGGCGGCCGGCGACGGCCGGGCGGCGGCCCACGAGATCCTCGGCGAGGTCGACCTGCCCGCCGGCGTCGTGCGCGACATGGTCGCCCGCGCCCTGGAGTACACCGAGCTCGGGACCACCGCGCAGCGGATCCTCGCCCGGTCGCACCTGTCCGACGGCATCGAGGAGTTCACGGTCAGCTCGCCGCTGATCGCGGCCGCCGCGCAGGCCGGGCAGTTCGTCCGGCTGCTCCCCCGCTCCGACGGCGAGCTGATCCCGCTCACGCTGGCCGACTGGGACGTCGAGGCCGGCACCATCTGCCTGGTCGTCCAGGGCGTCGGCACCAGCAGCATCGAGATCAACGCGATGGAGGTCGGTGACGCGTTCACGGGGATCGCCGGACCGCTGGGTCGCCCGAGCGAGATCCACTCGTACGGCGCCGACGAGACCGTGGTGTTCACCGCCGGCGGCCTGGGCCTGCCGCCGGTCTACCCGATCATGCGCGAGCACCTGCGGCGCGGGAACCACGTCACGCTGATCTCCGGCTTCCGCAGCGCGGACCTGATGTTCTGGACCGGCCCGGACGAGCGGGTGGGCCGGCTGCAGGCGGAGTTCGGCGACCAGCTGGACGTCATCTACACGACCAACGACGGCTCGTTCGGCGTCCCCGGGTTCGTGACCGGCCCGCTGCAGGAGATGCTCGAGGCCAACCAGCGCGGCGAGGGTCGCACGGTCGCCGAGGTCGTCACGATCGGCCCGCCGATGATGATGCGCGCGGTCAGCGACCTGAGCATGCGGTTCGGCACGCCGTGCGTGGCGCAGCCTGAACTCGATCATGGTCGACGCCACCGGCATGTGCGGGGCGTGCATGGTGCCGGTCGTCATCGACGGGAAGATGATCCGCAAGCACGCGTGCATCGACGGCCCGGAGATCGACTCGCACATCATCGACTGGGACAAGTTCCTGCCGCGGTTCGGCCAGTTCCGCGCACAGGAGGCCGCCAGCAGGACGGCGCACGGGCTGGGCTGAGGGTGGGTCTCATGGGCATGCCGTCAGTCGCCGGCGTCGCCGGCCTGGCATCCGGGCTGGCCGATCGGGCGGTGGAGGCGTACCGCACCCGGCTCGAGGCGCAGATCCAGCGGCGCCGGATCGACAGCCTGCAGGTGAGCATGCTGGTCAACGCCTCGCTGGCGGCTGTCGGGATGGCCGTCGACGTCGTCGCGCTCCAGGTGCGCATCCACGCCCTGCAGCAGGCGCTCGACGAGGCGGTCGCCGCCGGCGACCTCGAGTCCGCCGAGGAGCTGCGCGGCCAACAGGTGGCCATGCTCAAGGAGCCCCAGGCCTCGGCCCGGCTCATGGCGACCCTGGCCGAGTACATCCCCGCGGTGCTTGCGGGGCAGACCGGCCGCGACGGCCGCGTCATCGAGGGCGACGTCGTCTGATCCAGCCGTGTTCGCTCACGTCGCGCCGTCCGCGCGCCGATAGAGCCCACGGGGCACCTCACCGGGGTGCCGGCTGGAGGGCGCCACCATGGCTGGGACGGCGGACGCGGCGGTCGCGATGACCGCCGTCGCCGGGCACGCCATCGGGGCGCGCACGTTCCTCGTCCTGGGCCTGCTCGTCTGGCTCGGCTGGCTGGGGTTCCGCGCCTGGGCCTTCGGCACGCGGCCAGTGGTCACGCTCGCCGTCGTGCTGGCGCTGCTGGTGCCGGCGCTGTGGACCGAGATCCGCTGGCTGCGCGTCCAGTCGGCGGCCACCACGGCCGTCCAGCAGCTGACCGGCAATCCCGCGGCCCGGGTCCAGTGCCAGCGCGCCCTGGCCACGTTCCTCTGGGCCGGTGCCGACCTCGGCCGGGTCGAGTGGGACGAGCCGGATCGTGCCTGGCTGACGCTGGAGACCTGCCAGCACCTCGGCAGCTGGTACCGGTCGGACCACGAGGCGCCCACGCGCGATGAGGCCATCGCCGTCCACGTGCTCACCCACGAGGCGATGCACGTCGCCGGGGGGCGCGACGAGGCGACGACAGAGTGCCGTGCCCTGCAGCGCGACGCGCGCACCGTCGTCCTCCTCGGGGGCACCGCCGAGCAGGGATCGGCGCTCGCGCAAGCGGATCGCGACCGAGGTCTACCCGACGATGCCCGACGAGTACCGCTCCTCGGAGTGCCGCCCCGGCGGCGCACTCGACCGCACACCGGACGACGGCACCTGGCCGTGACGGTCTGAGCAGCCCCCACCGCCGCGATCGATCACCCGCCCTACCTGCCCCCTCCGCCACGCCGATCGCCCGACCTGCCCCACCGCCCGATCGATCCGGATCTGCGACCATCCGCAGTCGCGTGGACGGATCACTCCGGGATCGGACCGCGCGAAAGCGGATCACTCGGAAGGGGTCGGCGGATCGGCCCCCTAGCCTGCGTCGCCCGCAGCGGCCAGGACCGTGTGCGGCAGCACCGCTGCGAACGCCCGGGTCATCCCCGGTATCCGGCTCACGAAATGGATCTCCGTGGGCTCGACGTCCAGCAACGAGGACTTGACCGCGTTGACCGCCGGCCCGTACTCGATCCGCGTGCAGCCGAGGTCGACGGCGAGGTCGATGGAGTCCAGCAGGACGTTCTCATAGGCGTGGTGGGTCCCGCCCTCCGGACGGTCGAACACCCCGGACAGCAGGGCCAGGGTCTGCCCGGTGCGCAGGAACGAGTGGTACCCGACGGGGACCTGGCCGACGTGAGCCACGAGATGGACCAGGTCGTCGGTGCCGACCGACCAGTGGGCGTCCACCATCTGCTCGTAGAGCTCCCGGAACGGCGGGTCGGGTGGCCGCGGTAGGGCGTAGCCGCGTGCGAGGACCGGCCGGAGGTCGTCCGGCATGGGTCCGGTGAGCCGCTGGATGGAGCCGCCGCGCGTGGCGAACCGACGCACCTTGCGCTCCAGGTTCCGGTGGTCGCGCGAGGATCTCGCGCCGGGTCCCCGCGTCGGGCGACAGAGTGGTGACCCCGACCCAGGGCCACGTCGTGTGCGGCAGCGGCGGGGGCTGGCCGACTCGCTCCATGAGCGCGCCGAGGGCGTAGCGACGCGACAACCAGGAGATCGCCGCAGCCACGAAGCCCTCCCGGTCCACGCCGGGGGCGACCAGGCCCGGACACGCGATCGAGTCGGTCCCGATGCCCGTCCGCTCCCAGTACCAGATCGGCGGGCCGAAGTGCATCGCCCGTCGAGCCGAGGGCTGCGCGAAGAGCCCGGCGCCGCTGTCACGGCAGACGACCACCAGCGCGGCACCCTTCACCTGGTCCCCGGCCATCATCCGCAGGATCCCCGGGCGTGTGAGCCGGCTGCGCACCGAGAGGGTCGCCTCGTAGGCGTCCAGCACGCGCGCATCTGCCCCGAGCGCCTCGAGGTCGGGCCCGAAGGCGTCCCGTTCCCGCTGCCGAGAACGGCGTGTCCCCCACCGTGAACCGGATGGACATGGGCGCGAGGGTACGCCAGCGGCCCACGGCCCCGCCAGACCCGCCGGACCCGCCGCGCCGGCGATCGATCCGGACATCGGAGCATCCGCGGTCGCGGAAGCGGACGAACCCGGGATCCGACCGCGCAAGAGCGGACCCGTCGAAGGGGCGGCCGCGGAGCCCAGCGATACCGTGACGCCCGTGAACCCGTTCTCGTTGTCCGGTCGTACCGCACTGGTCACCGGTGCCGGAAGTCCGACGGGGATCGGGCTGGCGACGGCCCGGCTCCTGGCCACGATGGGAGCCACGGTGTGGCTGACCGCGACCACGGATCGCGTCCACGACCGGGCACCGGAGCTGCGGGCCGACGGCCTGGCCGCGGAGTCGCTGGTCGCCGACCTCACCGACCCCGAGGAGGCCGCAGCCACCGTGCAGGCCGCTGCCAGCGCCCACGGCCTGCACATCGTGGTCAACAACGCCGGGATGGCCAGCGTCGGGATGATCGATGCCACGGCGGAGGCCGGGGACCTTGCCGCAATGCCACTGCGCACGTGGCATGACGGGCTCGCCCGCAACCTGGACACGGCGTTCCTCGTGACCCGCAGCCGCGATCCCGCACATGCGCGAGGCGGGGTGGGGCCGGATCGTCATGGTGGCCTCGGTGACCGGCCCCGTGATGGCCATGCGCTCGGAACCCGTGTACGCGGCGGCGAAGGCCGGGATGGTCGGGCTGATGCGCGCCCTGGCCGTGGACCTCGCACCCGACGGCATCACCGCGAACGCCGTGGCCCCCGGCTGGATCGCCACCGGTTCGCAGCTGCCCCACGAGGTGCGCGAGGGGCAGCACACACCGTTCGGCCGCAGCGGCCGGCCCGAGGAGGTCGCCGCGGCGGTCGCATGGTTCGCCACCCCGGAGGCGTCGTACTGCAGCGGGCAGCTCCTCGTCGTGGACGGGGCGGCCGGCATCGTCGAGGAGCGTGCGCTCCCCCAGTGACCGGCTCGAGCGGGAGCGCGGCCGGGAGTTGACGATGGGGGCGGGGCGCGTCAGGTCACCCCGCCTTGGCGCCCAGCCACCTGAGCAGGTGCGGTAGTTTCGACCCCGTGCCGGTCGCTGTCCCCATCGTCGCAGGGACCGCCATCCGGGGGGTGGCGGCCACCGTCATGATGCGCTCAGTGCTCGAGCGCCACCCGAACGCCTTCCTGATCACCCTGGCCCACTTCGGCGTGGCGCTGTCCCTGGATCGGTCGCAGGAGCACATCCACGCCGACATCGAGGCAGGGCTCGAGGCGCAGGGACGGGACCCCGGATCGCCGGTCGTCCTCGTCGGGCACTCACAGGGCGGCCTGGCGTCACTGCGCTACGCGGTCGACAACCAGGACCAGGTCAAGCACGTCATCAGCGTGGGCGCGCCGTGGCGCGGGTCCGTCAGCGCCCAACGGATCTCCCGGCTGTTCTCATGGACCGGGCGCAACCTGACCCCTGCGCTGAGCGACATGGCCGAGGGGTCGCCGTTCCTGACCGCGCTCCACGCCGACATCCCCGCGATCGCCGACCGCGTCACGAACATCTACAGCACCCACGAGCTGTTCATCCAGCCCTACATCAACGCCCACATGGACGTGCCCGGGGTGGAGAACGTCCTGATCGCCACCGAGGACGAGTACCGCCGGCACCTGCGGGCGTTCCCCGAGCTGGAGGCCGACGACCACATCCTGGGCCGGGTGACGCACCTGGGCGAGATGAGCTCCCCGGAGGTCCGGTCGCGGATCTGGGCCAAGGTCGACGAGGTGACCGAGCGCGTCAGGCGCGGCGACTGAGGGGCCTCAGCACGGCGGGCCCTCAGGACGGCTCGGTGGCCCTCGGACTCGTGGCCCTGCGGATGCGCCCTGCGTCGCGCGTGCCTCTCGGCCTTCACGTCCTGGGCGTAGGTGTCCACGTACGTCTGCCCTCCGAGCTCCAGGAGCGCATCGCGGACGATCCCGGTGAGCTCGTCGGCCCCCATCGTCCGGGCGTCGACGGGGAGCCGGTCCGAGACGTGCACCGTGACCTGGATCCGGCGCGGCACCGGATGGTTCTCGTACTCCGTGGTGACGACGTGGACCGGGACGTCGGGGTTGGCCTGCAGCAGCGGGATCATGATCCGCTTGTGGAGCTTGTGCAGGACGCCTGGGTCCGGCGATCGGGTGCCCTCCGGGTACAGGCCGATCCGACCGCCGTCGCCGAGTGCGTAGCGCGACATCTGCATGGCCCACTCGGTGGAGGACGCGTCCCCACGGCGCAGCGGGATCTGGCCCATCAGCCGGAAGAACAGCGAGCCGCGATGCTCGAACCACTCGAGCTTCGTGAACGCGCTGACCCGCCACCACTCGGTCATGACGACGCACACCGGGTCGAAGAAGTCCACGTGGTTGCCGATCAGGATCGCCGGCCCCGGGGCCACCTTGTCCGCACCGTGGATGTCGATCGCCCATCGAAGTCGCAACAGGCGCATGGCGGCGATCGTCGGCCAGTACGCGCGCGAACGACCGGGACGGCCGATCCGCACGCCGGGGTAGAGGGTCCGCGCCTCGGCCAACAGCGCGGCGTAGGCGCGGGTCGCGGCATCCGGCAGCTCGGCCGGCGCCGGATCGGGGCTCTGGTCGGGACGTGGATCAGGACTTGCCATGGGGGAGATTCTGCCCCGTCGCGACCTCGGGTCGCCGCGCAGCATGGCTGGCAGCGCACCTGACGCCGACGAGCGCCGCATCGGCCCGACGATCCCAGGGCCTGCGGCGGTAGCCTGCCGGGACAGAGGGCACCCCCGGTGCGAGGCCGGTGGCTGGACCGCGAGCCGAGGAGGTCACCGATGCCCGCCCGCTGCCTGCCGGAGCGTCCGAGGTTCAAGTCCCGCGCGGAGAAGGTGGCCTTCCACGCGCTGGCCAGCAAGCTGCGCGACGTCGACGTGCTGCTGGCCAACGTGCGGTTCACCGGCCTGGACGGCGACTGGGAGGTCGACCTCGTGGTCGGCATGCCCGACGCGGGGTTCGCCGCGATCGAGGTCAAGGGCGGGCACGTCTGGCGGGAGGCCGGCTCGTGGTGGCAGCAGACGCCGCAGGGCAAGAAGGCGATCGACCTCGAGGACCAGGCGACCTCAGGCAAGTACCTCCTGCGCCGCTACCTGAAGCGGCACGCGGGGTGGACGCACGGCGAGCTGCGAATGATCCACATGGTGATCCTGCCGGACACCGAGCTCGGCCCGGAGGATCCCTCGCCCGGCCTGCCGAGGAAGTGGATCATCGACCGCACCGAGCTCGCCGACGCCGCCGGCCGGGTCTTCGACCTGCTCACGGGTCCGCTGCGCAACGAGCCGCAGGGCCTCCCCGGGATCGACGTGGTGGACGGATGCCGCGGAGATCCTGGGCGGGCGCGGTGACCAGCAGAAGGAGCTGGCCGGGATGCTGGCGGTGCGCGGCGACCACGTCGACCGGCTCACCGAGGCCCAGTACCACGTGCTGGACGTCGCCCGCCGGATCCCCCGCATCGAGGTGATCGGCGGACCCGGCACCGGCAAGACCTGGCTGGCCATCGAGCAGGCCCGGCGCTGGGCGGCCGAGGGACAGCGGGTGGCCGTCGTCTGCTACTCCCGCGGGCTGTCGACCTGGATCGCCCGGCGCGTGTCGCACTGGCCCAAGGCCCTGCGCCGCAACGTCCGGGTGCGCACGTACCACGCGCTCGGCGTGGAGTGGGGGGTGGAGATCGGCGACGTCCGCGACCAGCAGTACTGGGACGTCACGATGCCCGCCCAGATGACCGAGCTGGCCCGCGCCCTGCCCGACGAGCAGCGCTTCGACGCCCTGATCGTCGACGAGGCCCAGGACTGCCCCGACGCGTGGTGGCCCTCGTTGCTGGCCTCCCTGCGAGACCCGACAGCGGGCCCGGATCGCGGTGTTCGCCGACGAGCAGCAGCGGATCTTCGACCGCGACGACCGCCCGGACCTCGGCCTGGTCCCCCTGACCCTCGACGCCAACCTGCGCAACAGCCGGCAGATCGGGGCGGTGTTCGCCCCCCTGGCCAGCGACGCCCCCGACCTCCTGGGCGGCGAGGGACCGCCGGTCCGGTTCCTCCAGTGCAGCGCGGCCGAGGCGATGGAGACCGCGGACGACGCCGCGGTGGAGCTCCTCGAGCAGGGCTGGGACCCGCAGGACGTGGCCCTGCTGACCACCCACCACCGCCACCCGGAACAGGCCAACCGCGTCGAGCTCGACGGCCGCGACGGCTACTGGGACTCCTTCTGGGACGGCACGGACCTGTTCTTCTCCACCGTCGCCGCGTTCAAGGGCCTCGAGCGCCCGGCGATCGTCCTTGCCGTCGACGGGTTCCGCGACCCCGCGACCGCCGCGGAGATCCTCTACGTCGGGCTGTCGCGTGCCCGCGACCTGCTGATCGTCTGCGGCGACATCGCCCAGATCCGCAGGGCCGCCGGCGATGAGGTCGCCGACCTGCTCCTCGGGAAGGGATGACCCGGACCATGACCCCAGACGAGGCACGCACGCACTTCGATGCCGAGGTCGTCTACTGCAACACAGCCACGATGGGCCTGCCACCCCGGCGGACGCTCGCCGCCCTCGAGTCCACCCTGGCTCACTGGCGCAGCGGTCGCAGCGACGCCGTCGGGTTCGACCAGTCCGTCGAGCGGGCACGCGCCGCGTTCGCCGGACTGGTGGCCGTGGACACCGGTTCGGTGGCGATCGGCAGCGTCGTCAGCCCCTTTGTCGGGCTGGTGGCCGCCTCCCTTCCGCGCGGCAGCGAGGTCCTCGTCGCCGAGGGGGAGTTCACGTCCGTGAGCTTCCCCTTCCTGGCCCAGGTGGATCGGGGCATCCGAGTCCGCGAGGTCCCCCTGGACCGGCTGGCAGAGGCGGTGCGGACCGGCACGACGCTGGTTGCCGTGTCGGCCGTCCAGTCGTCGGACGGCACCCTCGCTGACCTGGGTGCGATCCGGGCCGCGACCACTGACCACGAGGCGCAGATGCTCGTGGACGTCACCCAGGCGGCCGGCTGGCTCCCTGTGGAGGCCGGGGGCTTCGACATCACGGTGTGCGGGGGCTACAAGTGGCTCCTGGCACCGCGGGGAACGTCCTTCATGGTGCTCACGGAGCAGGCGGCTGCGGGCCTGGTGCCACACGCGGCCGGCTGGTACGCCGGTGCCGATCGGTGGGACAGCATCTACGGAACCCCCCTGCGGTTGGCCCCCGATGCCCGCCGTTTCGACGTCTCGCCGGCGTGGCACTCCTGGGTCGGGCAGGCGGAGTCCCTCGACCTGCTCCGGTCGCTGGATCCGGTTGCGCTGCAGGCGCACTGCGTCGGGCTGGCCAACCGGTTCCGGCTCGGCGTCGGCCTGCCCCCGGGGGACTCCGCGATCGTGAGCCTCCGGGTGACGCCCGAGGCGGCCGGCCGGCTGGCGGCGGCGAACGTCGTGGCCAGCATGCGCGCCGGACGCCTTCGCCTGTCGTTCCACCTGGTCAACGGCACGGATGATGCGGACGTGGTCGCGGAGGCGCTCGCCGGGTGCATCCTGGGCTGAAACTGCCCTGGCGGGCGGGCCCACCGACCGGAATCCGGGTCCGCACCTGAGTACGTTCGAGCCATGACCGTGCGCCTTGTCCACCTCGGGGCCGTCGTGACGGTGGGCGCGGCTGCGTTGGCCCTGGTGGTTCCGGCGGCGGAGGTCCCGGCACCCGTGCCGACCGACTCCCCTGCCACCCAGGCCGGATCCCCCTGGCCGACGATGCGCCACGACCTGCGCAACACCGGCGCCTCGGACCTGGTCGGCACCGATCCCGGCGTGGCGCCGTGGTCGTTCACGACCGAGGTCGGGATCTTCTCCACACCCGTGGTCTCGGCCGACGGGACCATCTACGTGGGCAGCGCCGACAACGTCCTGCACGGCCTGGACCGCACCGGCACGCAGGTGTGGAGCTTCGCCACCGGCGGCATCATCGACACCGCGCCGGCGCTGCTGGCCTCCGAGCCGGGGATCGGGGAGTCGTTGGTCCTCGGCGCCGGTGACGAGATCCTGCGCCGGGTACGGACCGATCCGGACGTGCCGGAGTCCGAACGCGTCGTCTGGGAGCTGACGGCGCTGCCGCCCGCTGCGGGCAGCACCCAGCTGGTCTCCTGGTGGGAGGGCAGCCCCAACGTCGGACCGGACGGCACGATCTACCAGGGCAACACCGGCAGCCAGTCGTACGCCATCACCCCGGATGGACAGGTCAAGTGGGCGACCGAGGCGGCCAACGCCGTGTGGACGGTGCCGGTCGTCGATGAGCGCAGCACCACCTACTGGGGGTCGGTCGACGCCCGGATCTTCGCCCTCGATGCCGCAGGGCAGCAGCTGTGGCAGCGCACCACACTGGGCTACGTCACCTCGTCGCCGGCCATGGACACGTCCGGGGTGCTCTACCAGGGGTCGTTCGACGGCACCCTCTACGCGCTGGACCGTGCCGACGGGTCCGTGCGCTGGAAGTACCGGACCGGCGACCACATCTACTCCTCACCTGCGCTGATCGAGGATGCGGACGGGGCCCTCGAGCAGGTCGTCATCGGCTCCACCGACGGGCTGCTGCACTCCGTGGCCCCCGACGGCCACATGCTGTGGACCTACGACACGGGCGCTCCCATCCGCAGCTCGCCGGTCGTCGGACGCGCGCCCGATGGGCGGCCCGTGGTCTACGTCGGCTCCGCCAACGGCCAGGTCGTGGCGGTCGACGCCACGGACGGCAGGCGGCGCTGGGCCTACGACACGACGTCGGCGGAACCCACCCTGGCCACCCGCAACCAGTTGAACTCCTCGCCCGCACTGACCGCCGACGGGGTCGTGATCGGCAGCCAGGACGGAGTGATCTGGTTCGTGCCGTACGACTACTGCCTGCGGGCGGCCGCCGACCCACGCTGCGTCCCGGCCTCCGCCGAGCTACCGGCCGACGGCACGTTCGTCTACGGGGTCAACGTCGGCGGTGGGCTGGTGGCGGCAGGACGAGGCCGTCGACATCAGCCCTGCCGGGTACTTCACGGGACGACTCCTGGTCCGCGAGGACGGCCGGACCGTGCCTGCCCGGATGGTCCCCGCACCCGATCCGCAGCAGATGGTCAGCGTCGAGCCGCCCGTGGACGCCGAGGTGTCGTTCTCCGGGGACGGTCGCTACGTGTTCATCCGGCCCCGCGCGCTGCTGCCCGCGGGCACGACCTTCACGGTGACTGTCGAGGGCGTGGCGACCACCGGGGGCCCGCGCGTCGGCAACGTGCACCTGGGCACCGGCCCGATGCAGGCCTTCCGCGGCTCGTTCCGGGTGACGACCGGCGACGACGGGGCTGCCTGGGACCCGCAGGTCGGCGCCGACGAGGTGTCCGGGCTGCAGATGTCGCGGCTGGCCGTCCCCATGCCCCCGATGCTGACCAGCGTCAACCAGATCGGCTTCGACTTCTACGACTGGATCGGCGGGGCCGTGCGGACCGACGCCGACTCCACGGTGGTGTGGTTCGTGGGCGCGAAGCCGGGCGCCGGGGGGCAGGTCGTGGCCGACCCGTCCGCACGCTTCGCCTTCCCGGTCCTCGGCCCCCAGCGCGGCGGCACGTTCTCGTGGACGGCTGCCCAGGTCAACCTGTGGTTCACGTTCGGCCCTGTCCCGCTGCGCCGGTTCGACCTGCGCGGGACGTTCGGTGCCGACGGCCACGTCGGGCCCGACTCGCAGTTCCTCGCCGAGGCGGTGTGCGCCGACATCCCCGGCTACGGTGCCCAGATGCCCATCACGGGCATGTGCGACACGGCTGGGGTGATCACGGCCGCAGGCACCTTCCTCGGTGAGCAGGCGCAGTCCCCCGCGGTCCGGCGCGTCCCGGGGTTGACCGTCGGCGAGGTGACGACGGACGGCTCGTCGTACTCGGTCGACCTCTCCCTGGATCCCGGGGTCCGTTACCGACCCGAGGACCACTTCGTGTCGATCCTGCTGCTCGATTCCGTCACCGGCGCCCCGGTCCCGATCGACTACTACCGCGACACGACCATGACGACCGATGCCTCCGGGAACATCGCCGGCGCCACGGTGGCCGTCGGTGACGCGATCACGCTGCCGGCCTCGGTCGAGGCGGTCGTCATGACCGATGCCTTCCCCGCCGCCCGGTCGACGTTCGACGGGACCGGCCGATGAGTGCCGGGGCCGTGGCGCGCGGCGCACTCGTCGGCGTCCTGGCCGTGGTGGCGGCCGTTCTCGTCGGGGTGGCGATCGCCTGGCT
Source organism: uncultured Actinomycetes bacterium (assembly GCA_963812395.1). Lineage (GTDB taxonomy): Bacteria > Actinomycetota > Actinomycetes > S36-B12 > CAIYMF01 > Prado023. The sequence goes on along the minus strand of CAWEVG010000032.1, from coordinate 196,847 downwards.
GTTGGCGGCGCTCGGGCTGACCGAGACCGACACCGTGCTGCTCGGCTCGTGGCTCGCGGGCCTGGGCCTCCTGGGCGGCTGGCAGCAGTTGGTGACCAGCGATGTCGCCGGCGGCCTCGAGTGGTCGACCTGGGCGGCCGGGGCACCGCTGCTGGTGACCGGCGCGGCTGCCGCTGTGGTGGCGTCCCTCATCCGGAGGATGCGCGTGGGACTCCCCGGGGTAGCCGGGGCGGCCCTGGGCACCGGCGGGGCGGCCGCTGTCCTCGTGGCGTTGTCGCAACGGACCCTGACCACGGCCAACGAGGCCGGGCGGGTCGACGTGTCCGAGGGACTCACCTGGTGGTGGACCGGTGGCCTGCGCCCCGGCACGGTCACCGGGGCCGTGGCCCTTGTGGTCCTCGTCGGGCTCGTGGACACCGTGGGCGCCCGGTGGTGGCGCGAGGGCCGAGCCGTGGCGTACGGCGTGGTGGTCGTGCCCGGGCTCCTGATCACTCTGGCCGCTGCCGCGGGCGCGGTCTGGTTGACGAGTTCGGCGGCGGTCGGCGTGGCCCTGGCCGTGCTCTACCCACTGCTCGGCAGTGCTGTGCTGCTCGCTGCGGGCGGAGCGCCCGGCGAGGGCGGGCTCACGCGGATCACCCCCGAGCCCTACGTGCTGTCGACCTGGTCCTCCGGGCTGGTCGTCGCGCTCGGAGGGCTGGCGGCATGTCTGGTCGTCGCGGCTGTCGTGGGGCTGGTGCTGCGCGTTCGCCGGCACCGTGGATCGGTCGTTGCGGGCGTGACCGCGACCGCCGCCCTGGCGGCCCTGCTCACCTGGGCGATGACCACCACCATCGACGTCCCCGAGTCGCTCGGCGGCCTGACCCGGCTGTCGGCGAACCCACTGGCGTCCGGCCTGGTCGCTGCGGTCATGGCTGGAGCGACCCTGCTCGTGCGGGGCAGACGAGCGGCGCCGGCGCCCGGGAGGCGCCGGACCGGGAGGCCGACCGGCCTGACCGGGAGGCCTGACCCGAGCTGCCCGCCATGGCGGCCGCCGCTGGGCTGCTGCCACGAGGCTGCGTCCCGCTGGTCGGTCGCGTGACGGATCTCTCGTCACACTCGGATGCCGGGGTCGGGAACAACAACTACCCTTGGTGAGTTGATTGAACGCGCGACCATTCCGGTCCAACGGCCTCAGCGCCCAGAGCCGCGTTCCCAAGCCCCCAGGAGATCCTGTGTCCGCGATCGATCCGCCGATCACGTCGGCCGAAGCCCCACCCGCAGCCGACCCGGCCGCGCTGTCCCCCACCCCCGAGGTCCCCCCGGCAGACCCGAGGCGGTTCAAGGCCCTGGCCGTCATCGCCATCGCCCAGCTGATGATCGTGCTCGACGCCTCGATCGTGAACCTCGCGATCCCGAGTGCCGCGGCCGACCTGCAGATCGCCCCGGCCGACGTCCAGTGGATCGTCACGGCCTACACCCTGACCTTCGGCGGCTTCCTGCTGCTCGGCGGTCGCATCGCCGACTACTGGGGCCGCAAGCGCACGTTCATGGTCGGCCTCGGCGGGTTCGCGCTGGCCTCGCTCATCGGCGGCCTCGCCCCGAACCTGGTCCTGCTGATCACCGCCCGCGCCATGCAGGGCGGGTTCGCCGCGATGCTGGCTCCCGCCGCCCTCGCGCTGATCAGCGTGAGCTTCCACGACCCGAAGGAGCGCGCCAAGGCGTTCGGCGTCATCGGAGCGATCTCCGGCGCCGGTGCGGCCATCGGCCTGCTCCTCGGCGGCGTGCTCACCGAGTACCTGTCGTGGCGCTGGTGCCTGGCGGTGAACACCCCGATCGCGATCGCGACGCTGCTGTTCGCCCGCGCGCTGGTCACGGAGTCCCGCGCCGGGGGCAACACGAGCTACGACATCCCCGGGGCCATCACCTCCACGCTCGGCCTGGTGGCGCTGGTCTACGGCTTCACCCAGGCAGCGCCCAACGGGTACACGGACTCCGCCCACTGGACCGACCCGAGCACCTACATCTGGTTCATCGCGGCCGCGATCCTCCTCGGCTCGTTCCTCGTGATCGAGGTGCGCACCTCCAACCCGCTGCTGCCCCTGCGGATCGTCCGCGAGCGCAACCGCGGTGGCGCCTACCTGTCGTCGCTGATCACCGGAGCCGGGCTCTTCGCGATGTTCCTGTTCCTCGGGCTGTACCTGCAGGTCATCAAGCAGTACTCGCCGGTGCAGGCAGGATTCGCCTTCCTGCCGTTCAGCCTCGGCATCATCCTTGCCGCGGGCATCGCGGCCAACCTCATGCCCAAGGTGGGCCCCCGCCCGCTGATGGCCCCGGGCCTGCTCGTGGCTGCGATGGGCATGTTCTGGCTGACCCGGCTGACCCCGGAGTCGGACTACATGACTGCGATCCTGCCGCCCATGGTCATCATGAGCGTGGGCATGGCGTTCGTCTTCATCCCGACCGCCACCGTCGCCCTGCACGCCGTGGGCAACCACGACGCCGGTGTTGCCTCCGCGGTCATCAACACCTCGCAGCAGGTCGGCGGGTCGCTGGGGACCGCCCTGATGAACACCGTGGCCGTCACCGCGACGTCGGCCTACCTGGTGACGAACGCTGCCCTGGGCGAGGCTGCGCTCCCGGCGGCCCTGACCGAGGGCTACACCCGTGCGTTCCTGGTCGGTGGCATCCTGCTGCTGATCGCCGCCGTGGTCGTGCTGGTGATGATCCGGATCGGCCCGTCGGCGGCCGCCGAGGAGGACGAGGACGCCCCCGCGGCGGTCCACTTCGGCTGAGCCGGAAGCTCGGAATGGCTGACCCGGAACTCGCTGACCCGGACTCACTGAGCCGGACCACTGAGCCGGAATCACCGTCGCCCCCAGCATGAAGGGGCCGGCGGGCTGGCCGCCACGGTCAGCGCGCTGGCCCTGCTGCCGCTGGCGGGCGAGGCAACTCCCTCGACCTGCCGGCCCTGTTCACGAGCCGCCCGGTGGTCATCCGGCCGACCGCGCACGAAGTGCACCATTACGAGCGCATCTCACCCGATCGCAAGGATGACCGCGCACGAGGTGAGCGTTATGGCCGCCTGCCGAAGGGCCATAACGCTCACCTTGTGCGCGGTGGCCGCCCAGGGCTCCCGATCCGCGATCCTGATCGTTCGTTTCGTGCGCGGTGGGCAACCGGGCGCAGCCCAGCCGGGATCGGGCCGGGCGGCCGCCGGGATCCGGGCCGGGCCCCAGCTGATCGAGCAGGCGTAGCCCAGAGCCGATCGGGCCGGCCCGGGGCCGGGCCGGACCCAGCTGACCTGAGCGGGCGAGCCCAGAGCCGATCGGGGCCGGCTCGGGGCGGGCCCAGCCGACTCGGGGCCCAGGATCGGCCGGTCATCCACAGATCCTCCCGGGGCCATGGGCAACAGCCGGCCGCGCCACCACTCTGGGCGCATGCGCACACCCGAGCCCTGGACCCCACCCCAGACCCCGTTCACCCTCTCGCACGTCGCGGCTCGCGGTGTGACTCGACGCCAGGTGCAGACAGCCCTGGCCTCCGGTCGGATCACCCGCCTCAGGCAGGGCGTGTTCATCGCCACCGAAGCGCTGCCCGAGGACCCCGTGGCCCTGCACCTGCTCCGCGCCCTGGCCGAGCAGGTCGTGGCCCCGGGTCGCCTGGCGAGCCACGACACGGCCGCCCTCGCGCTGGCGCTGCCCCTGCGGCGAACCCGCCAGGCTGCGGACGGCCGGATCCACGTCACCCGCGCCAGCGCACCACACGAGCGCACGCGCCGGACCGAGCGCCTCCAGGTGCATCTCGGGACCATCCCCGCGCACCACGTCCTGACCACCCCGCAGGGCCTGCGCGTCACGACCCCCGCCCGGACTGCGCTCGACCTCGCCGCCGGGCTCGAACTGCCGGACGCCCTGATGGTCGTGGACGCCACCCTGCGCCTCGAGCTCAAGGACCTCGCCGGTTCGATCGACCGCTCGCACTACCGCGACACCCGGCTCTGCGTTGCGGCCGCACGACCGCTCGAGGAGGCACTGCCGTATGCGGCATCGCCGCGCACGGCCCGCCATCTCGACCTGGTGCTGTCGCTGGCGAACCTCCGCCGGGAGTCACCACTGGAGTCCTTCGGCGCCGGCCAGATGCATCTCGCGGGCCTGCCCGCCCCACAGCTCCAGACCAGGATCCGCACAGCAGGGGGTGTCGCCTACCCCGACTTCCTCTGGGAGGAGTACATGGTCATCGGCGAGGCCGACGGTGAGGGCAAGTACCGCGACGAGTCCGCGTTCGCCCTGGAGAAGATCCGCGAGGGGCACCTGCGCGACATCGGGTACGACGTGGTGCGGTGGACGGGGCGCGAGGGGTTCGGCTCCCCGGGGCTCGTGGTGGACCGGATCGGCCGCGCCCTCATGAGCAGGGGCTGGCGGCCCTGACCTCGCCCCTACGCCGCCGCCTCGACCGGGCGCTCCCAGTGGTCACCGACACGCTGGAACCCCACTCGCCCGTAGTGGTCGCTGGTGCCCGGCCCGGCGTTCGCGACCAGCTTCGTGAAGCCCCTGTCGGCGAAGACCCCCGACCTCCTGTAGACGAACTCGCCCGGGGTGAAGTCCCGGAACCGCTCGGTGACGTAGTCCAGCTCGACCTCGCCGACGCCCGCGCCGGCGTCGCGCACCAGGACCATCCCGACCGTCTCGTCGCCGCGCAGCACCAGGAAGGCCGAGCGCCCGGAGGTGGCCCCGGGCGGCACTGCGCCGGAGAGCCCCGGGACCTCCGCGAGCGAGAACCTCGGGTGGGTCGCGACGACGTCGTCGGAGTGCACGCCCAGGACATGGCGCAGGTACGCATCATCGATGGCGACCTCGACCACCTCGTACGCCGCCTCGTCGTGGCGCTCGCGGGTCAGCCGCCAGATCCAATAGGCGTCGATGACGGCGATCACGCCGTTCATCGCCGCGAACGGCCAGATCCCGAGCATGGCATTGACGACCGTGGCCATCGCCGCCCCGATCAGGTTCATCCAGCGGAACCGGAGCACGCGGGCCTGCATGAGGGACCACACGACGAGGATCGAGCTGATCCAACCGAAGATGTCCAGAGCCGACATGCGCCGACCTCCTTCGTCGCGAACCTGCGTCCGGCCCCGACGGCCGGGTCCAGGAGGGGAGCCCACCCCCGCGCGACTGTAGCCAAGCCGGGGCGCCCACCGCCGATCCGGCGCGCCGCCGGGGGCCACCCCGATCCGGCGCGGCCGCCCGAGGCCGACGGACCTGACCGAGCCGACAGCTCCGCTGGAGAGCCCCACCGGACCGGCCCGACGAGCCTCCAGCGCCGGCCGGAGCCCCGACCGGTCAGCCCGCGTCGGGCGTCCGCCCCTCGCCGCCGGGCTCCGGCCCTGACCCGATCCGGCCAGGCCGGTCGCCGGCGCCCTCGGTCAGCGCCCCCTGATCCTCGGGCTGCGCATCACTGACGACGTAGGGGTGGACGGGCACCCCCTCCGGGCGCCGCATCAGCGTCGCAAGGGCCGTGCGCCGTTCGTCGTCATGCCCGGTGGCGTCGAATGCGATCCCGTTGCGCTGCGAGGGCATGCGCTCGTCCATCAGGGTCAGGAGCGCGTAGGCGCGTTCGTCGGCGGGGAAGAGCAGGTTGATGTCCACGCCCCGGGGCCACAGCTGCCACGCGCGCACCACCGAGATCTCGAACGAGAACACGACGGCATTCGACACCAGGAACAGCACCGAGAAGATCCCGACCACGGTCCCGAACACGCCGTACACGGCCGAGGAGTTGTTCACGAACTGTCCGACCAGGGCGCTGCCCAAGCCGATGAGCGTCGTCATCGCCAGCCCCCCGAGGGCGGCGCCGAGCCCCACCTCGCCGAACGTGAGCGGACGGCGGGTCAGGAAGGTCGCCCCGGCGTAGAGGAGCGCCGACGCGACGAGCCAGCAGGAGCAGGGACGCGGCCGCGCGCTGCGCGAATGCGTAGCCGGTCACGTGCACCACCAGCGTCGAGCCGACCGTCACGACCAGCACCCCGATGCCCATCAGGACCACCATGAGCAGGACCCGGATGTAGCGCGGGCCGAACCCGTAGCGGAACCGGTAGGGCACGCAGAAGACCTGGTTGACCATCGCGTACATCGAGAAGACCCCGGCCGTGCCCGCGAGGAGCAGGCCGATGATCGCGACCGCGAAGGCCGGCCCGCCGGAGGGCAGTGACTCGTAGGCGCTGGTGACCTGTGCCTGGTACTCCTCGGGCACGATGTTCGCCACGAGCTGGTCGACGTACTCGGGGTGGCCGACGAGCAGGGCGTTCAGCAGCGCGAACCCGGCGATCGCCAGCGGGAACAGGCTCATGAACGTGTAGTACGCCAGGAGCGCGGCGAGCCGGCTGCCCTCATCGTCGGCGTACTTCTTGAACGCGGCATAGGTGAACGCGATCAGGCCATGACTGGCCTGCAGCCGGTCGATCATCCGGCTCGTGCCCAGCACCCGCTTCTCGACAGACCCGGCCACGCCGGTGTGTGACGTGGGCGGGTCGCCGGCTGCGTAGTCGCGGTCCGGGTCGAGCCACGGCTCGTAGAACGCGCCGTCGTCGGTGGGCGGATCCTGCATGGGCTCAGGGTACGGGCCAGCCCCGCGCGGGCGGCGTTGCGCGGACGTCGCGTCAGCCGCGGCTAGCCGCGCCCCGTGAGCTCGGCGGCCGCGACGTAGCCAAGGACCCGCTGGCGATGGGTCAGGGCCACCGCCTCGATGATGACCGCGAGGTTCCGCCCGGGCTGGACCGGGATGAGCACGCGCGCCAGCGGAACGCCGAACACCTCCTGGACCTGCTCGGTGATGCCGACGCGCTCGTACTCCTTGTCCGGGTCCCGGGACTCGAGGACCACCACCACGGTGATCCGCCCATCGCTGCGGATCGAGCCGATCCCGAACAGCTCCTCGACGTCGACCGACCCGACGCCGGGGATGCTGATCACGAAGCCGGAATCGGGAAGTGCCCGCCCGCGCAGGTGATCACCGGAGATCCGGCGGACCTCGACCAGGTCATCGGCGATCAGGCGGTGGCCGCGCCGCACGAGCTCGAGGATCGTCTCGGACTTGCCGAGCCGGGCATCTCCCAGGATCAGCACCCCCTCACCATGCACGTCGACGAGCCCCGCCTCGATCTCCCGGCGCGGGGCCAGCGCGTGGATGAGCAACCACGTCAGGGCACTGGCGAACGGGCTGGTCTCCATGCCGGTCACGAACACCGGGACGTCGTGGCGGTCGGCGGCCGCCACCATGTCGGGCATCACGTGCAGCCCGCGGGCCACGATCAGCGCAGGGAACCCCAGGGCGAAGTAGTCGTCGAGGCGCTTGGACCGGATGGCCGGCTCAAGGCTGGACAGGTACGCGGTCTCGATCCAGCCGATGATCTGCAGCCGGTCCGAGCTGAAGGCCTCGAGGTAGCCGGTCAGCTGCAGGCCCGGCCGGTTGACCTCGGAGGTGGTGATCCGGATCGGCTCGAGGTCCAGGTGGCCGCCGGCGACCCGCATCAGTCCGAGCCGGTCGATGATCTCCGTCAACGGGATCGAGTACCCCGAGGGCTCGTCGTGGGGCCCGCGCCCGCCCGGGCCGCCCCCGGCCCCCGAACCCGCCCGTGCGCGCCCCGCACCCCCGGTGTCGCCCCGTCCCAATCGTCCAGGCACCTCAGACCACCAACTTCTCACGCAACATCGCCACGGACTCCTCAAGGAACCCGTGGGCCATCAGGTATCCGACCACCGATCCGTACTGCTGGTCGAGTCCTGCCAGCAGCCCGCTCATGGCATGGTCGGGCGACCCGCCGAGCACCTCGAACAGGTTCGGGGATATCGGGACGCCGCCGGAGACCAGGGCGCTCATCGCGGCATTCATCCACGCCCCGTCCAGGTTCAGGGCGCTCTGGGTGTAGTCGGCCACGACGGCCGTCCGATCGACCCCGGCGGCCTCGAGTGCCAGCGCAACGACCAGCCCCGTCCGGTCCTTCCCTGCGGTGCAGTGCACGAGCACCGGAACCTGTCCGCTGTCGGCGATGACGGACACGGCGGTGGCGATCGTCCACGCCGACTCGGCCACGACCTGTCGGTACAGCGCCTCGAGGCTGAAGACACCCTCGGCGTCGACCAGCGAGGATCTCGAGCCGCCGTGGATGGGCAGCCAGACGCGCACGGCACCGGGCAGCACGGACCTCGAATGGTCCTGGGACACCTCAAGCGGGGACCGCAGGTCGATGACGACGCCGATCCGCAGCGCCGCGAGGTCCCCCGCACCGGCAGCCGTGATACCGGCGAGCGAATCGGACCGGAAGAACTGGCCGATACCGGGTCGTGCCCCCCGAGGCCGGGTACCCCCCGATGTCGCGGAAGTTGTGGGTCCCGTCAACGTCCAGCCGTCCGCTCATGCGAGCCTCCCGAACACCTCGGAGGACGGCCCCCTGGGGTCGTTGCGGCTCGGTCGCAGCAGCCGGTGCGCACGTTGGTCCATGGCGGCCGTCTCGATGAGGATCGCGGTGTTGCGGCCCGGCCGGACGGGGATCGTCACCAGGGGCAGCTCGACCCCGAGGATGTCCATCCGGTCAGGTTCCAGCGAGTAGTCATGGTCGGGATCCAGGGGCACCAGGGACACCACCATGCTGATCTCGCTGGTCGCCTTCACCGATCCGACGCCGAACATCAGCCGCAGGTTGACGATCCCGATGCCCTTGATCTCCATGAAGTGGCGCACGAGTCCGGGGGCCCGGCCGACGAGGTCGCGGTCGGAGGGTCGACGGACCTCGACCGTGTCGTCGGCGACGAGGCGGTGCCCGCGGCGGACGAGCTCGAGAGCCGTCTCGGACTTGCCGATCCCGCTGCGCCCCAGGATCAGGACGCCCTCGCCGGCCACGTCGAGCAGGCCTGCGTGCAGCACCTCGCGGGGCGCCAGCTCGAGGGCCAGGTACCAGGTCAGCTGGGCGGCGAACTCGGTCGTGGGCTGCGGGGTCCGCAGCAGCGGGATGCCGTACTTGTCGGCCAGGTCCATGGCCTCGCGAGACGCGGGCAGGTCGTTGGTCAGGATGGCCGCCGGAACACCCAGGCGGGCGAACTGGGACAGTCGCTCCATCCCCTCCTCGGTGGGAAGGGTCAGCAGGAAGCCGACCTCGGCGCGACCCACGATCTGGATCTGCGAGCTGGGGAACTGCTCGGAGTAGCCGGCCCATTGCAGGCCGGGTCGGTTCAGGTCCGGCGTCGTGACCAGCCGCCTGGCCATGTCGACGCCCGCGTCAGTGACGACCTCCAGGGAGAAGTGCTCCACGATGTCGGCCAGTGGGACGCCGCGCAGGGCCTGCAGCCCCCGGATCACCTGGGTGGAGTCCATGGCCCGAGGGTAGGGGGCGGGTGGGCGTCTCGCTGGCTGGGAGGCGGCCGGCAAGGCTTCGAGGCGGCGAGCCGGATGCCACAGTGGCCTCAGGGCGGGCGCAGCGAGGGAGGATGTCGCCATGACCGGGCCCGAGGACCTGCTGCACAACCGCGCGCTCTGGGACCTGGTCAACGACCAGTTCTCCGGGGCTGACGGCCTGGAGCTCTGGCGGCGGACGGACATCGTGTGGGGGCTCTTCGCCACGCCGGAGTCCGAGGTGGGCGTGCTGGGCGACGTGGCAGGCCTGGACGTCGTGGAGCTCGGGTGCGGCACTGCGCACGTCTCAGCGTGGCTCGCGCGCCTCGGTGCCCGGATGGTGGCCATCGACCAGTCCAGCGCCCAGCTCGGCTCAGCGCGCGCCGCCCAGGCCGAGCACGGGCTGGCGTTCGCACTCCTCCAGGCCGACGCCGAGCACGTGCCGCTGGCCGACGGCTGCGCCGACCTCGTGATCAGCGAGCATGGTGCACCGGCATGGTGCGAGCCCGACGCGTGGGTCGGGCAGGCAGCCCGGATCCTGCGACCCGGGGGTCGGCTGGTGTTCCTCACCAACAGCCCGTTGTCGGCCATGTGCGTGCCGGCCGAGGGCGGTCCCGCCGGGGAGCGCCTGCTCCGGGGTCCCGCTGAGCTGCGCGAGATCCGATGGCCGGGCGGCGGCGTGGAGCACCATCCGGGCCACGGCGAGTGGATCCGGGTGCTCGGCGCGCACGGCTTCGTCGTGGAGGGGTTGCGCGAGCTGCGCGCGCCCGAGGACCACGACCCCGGCCGGGCCGCCGTGGGCTACTACGACATCGCCGACCTCGAATGGGCTCGCCGGTGGCCGGCCGAGGACCTCTGGTCGGCGCGACTGGGACGCTGAGCCGGGACGGTGAGCCGGGACGCTGAGCCCGGATGCTGAGCGCACGCGCGGCGCGACCGCCTCAATGTCAGCCCCCTGTTGTTCGATGATCCGCGTGACCGATGATGGGGACAACGGCTCACCCAGGAGGCCCGCATGGCCGCTCGACGCGGTTCGATCATCCCGCTGATCATCGCGGGGCTGTTGGGCCTGGTGCTGGTCCTCGTCGTCCGCCAGTGGGTGGGCGGCGGGAACGGCGGCGACGGCGGCGACACGGCGGCGGGCGGTGATCCGGGCGCGACGACAACGGGCGCCCAGGCCCCTGCGGGGTGCACGACCGTGTCGATCGTGGCCTCCAGCGAGAAGGCCGCCCTGCTGGGCACGTTGGCCGAGAGGTACAACGGCTCGAGCCCGCAGGTCGACGGGACGTGCATGTGGATGTCGGTGTCCACGAAGGCCAGCGGCGCCGCCGCGACGGCGCTGGCCCGAGGCTGGGACGAGAAGGTCGACGGGACCCGCGCCCGATGTCTGGAGCCCGGCGTCCAGCTCGTGGGCCGTGCTGGTCGACCAGGGGGCCACCGACCTCGACCGCCCCAGCCCGATGCCCAAGGAGCGCCCGTCCCTGGTGCAGACCCCGCTCGTGATCGCCATGCCCCTGCCCATGGCCCAGGCCCTGGGCTGGCCGGAGGCACAGATCGGCTGGAAGGACCTCGCCGCGATCGCGAAGTCGCCGAAGGGGTGGGCCAGCAAGGACCATCCGGAGTGGGGCCGCTTCAAGCTCGGCAAGACCAACCCGTACTTCTCGACCTCCGGGCTGAACGCCACGATCGCGTCCTACTTCGCCGCCACCGGCGTCTCCAGCGACCTCACATCCGAGCAGGTCGCCGATCCTGAGACCCGGGCGTTCGTCAAGCAGCTGGAGTCCTCGGTCGTCCACTACGGCGACACCACGTTGACGTTCCTGGAGAACATGAGCCGTGAGGCCGCCGCGGGGCAGGGCCTGACCTACGTCTCGGCGGTCACGGTCGAGGAGAAGTCCGTCCTGGACTACAACCTGGGCAACCCCACCGGGAACCCCGCAACCCTGGGCCAGCAGCCGCCGCCCACCGTCCCCCTGGCGGCCGTGTACCCCTCGGACGGCACCCTGCTCTCGGACAACCCGTGGATCGCGCTGGACGCCGAGTGGGTCGACGACGCGAAGCGCCAGGCCGCCACGGACTTCCTCGGCTGGCTGCACCAGCCCGACGCAGCAGAAGGCGTTCACCGACGCGGGCTTCCGGACCTTCGAGGGCGAGCCGGGTGCGGCGATCACCCAGGCGAACGGGCTGCTGCCCGCCGGTCCGGCCAACATCCTCTCGCCGCCGTCCCCGGCCGTGCTGGCCGATGTGCAGAAGTCCTGGGACGAGCTGCGCAAGCGCGCGCACGTGCTGTTCGTGATGGACGTGTCCGGGTCGATGGGCGAGTTGGTCACCTCATCGGGTCAGACGAAGCTGAGGCTCGCCCAGGATGCTGCCATCTCGGCGTTCAACGGGTTCGCAGCCGACGATGAGGTCGGCCTCTGGGAGTTCTCCACCGAGCGCGGCCCGAACCTCGAGCCCTGGCTGGAGATGCAGCCCGTCGGCCCGGCCAGCACCTCCGTCCCGGCGATGCAGGCCGACGTGGCCGGCATGGTGCCCGACGGCGGCACTGCCCTCTACGCCACGCTGCGCAAGGCCCAGGAGCGCATGCTCGCCGACCTGGACACCGAAGCGCATCAACGCGATCGTCCTGCTCTCCGACGGCAAGAACGAGTACCCGCCCGACAACGACCTCGACAGCCTGCTCGAGCAGCTGCAGGGCGAGAGCCTGGACACCAGCGTGCGGGTGTTCCCGATCGGGTACGGCGAGGGTGCCGACCCGGAGTCCCTCGGTGCCATCGCCGAGGCCTCGCGTGGGACGTACTACGAGGCCAACGACCCGGCCAGCATCGAGAAGGTCCTGGCCAGCGTGCTGTCGAACTTCTGAGCCCGCACCGGGCAGACTGGGCCCATGTCCGCCCGCGACGAGATCCGAGACCCCTGGGGGTGGCTGGTCGCCGCGGTGTGCGGTGGGCTGGCGTGGGCGGTGCTCGCCGGCCAGATGGGGGTCGCCGCCGTCCTGATGGGTGCTGCTGATCGGCAGCGTGGTCCTCGGCACGAAGGTCGCCGTGGGCGCGATCCGCGACCGCGGGCAGGGGCCCCGCGCCCTCGAGCAGCCCCGGGACCGCCTTCCCCAGGCGCCGCGGGGCAGCGTCCAGGCCGGCCTGCTGGCTCGCTCCCACGCCGCCGTGGAGCAGCTCGAGGACCTCGTGGGTCGTCCCTCCGACCCGTGGATCGCTGGCGAGGTCCGCAGCGTCCTGACCGACAGCCGGCCCGTGGTCGACGCCATCGACGAGATGTCCGGCCGGATCACCCTGCTGGACTCCAGCATCGTCGCCGCGCGGCCGAACGCCCTGGCCCAGGAGATCGCCGTCCTGCAGGAGCAGGTGCGGCGGACCACCGACCCCGACGTGCGTCGGGAGCAGGAGAAGGCGCTGGCCGCCCTGGACGGACAGGCCGACTCCGTGGACCGGCTGCTGCGCCGCCGGGACTCCGCCCTTGCCCAGATGCAGGCCTCGGCCGTCGGGTTGGAGGGGCTGGCCGCCAGGAGCGGTGAGCTGGTGGCCCTGGGCCCAGCCGGTCACGACACGGAGGAGGCGACCCGCATCGTCGAGGACCTGACCAACTCCCTGGACGCCGTGCGCTCGGGAGTCGACGAGGCACGCACGCTCCTGCGCGACCTCTGACCCGCGCCGCGCCATCCTGTCTCATCCGGCCGTGCGCGACACCTCCTGGCAGGCCAGGGCGAGCTGCACGTCGTCACGACACTCGGACACCACCCGGCGCAACCCCGCGGGCAGGTGGTCGTCGGCGAGGAGCCTGTCCGCGGCCTCCACGGTCGCCGGGTCGATCGCCGGGAACAACCCGCTCGCAAGGGCCAGGGCCTCGCCCGACGACCGGTCGGTGAACAGGTCGGCGATCTGCTCGACGTAGCGCTGTCGATAGGGGTCCAGCAGCTCGGCCGGGGTGTTGGGGTGGGCGAATCCGGCGAGGGTGGCATCCAGGGCCATGTTGGACAGCCCGCCCCCGACCGCTGCGGCCCAGGCCGTCTCCTTGGCCTGCGCCGTGGGCATGGCCGCCCGAGCCTGGGCGGCGAACTGCGCTCCCCGCGTCGTGGGGTCGGCGGCGAGCACGTCGTCGATGAGGTCGGGACCAGCAACACCCTGGGCCGCGCACCTGATCACCGCGGCCCAGCGCAGATCGTCCACGAGCGGCAGGCCCGGGAGCTCGACACGGCCCGCGATCAGGTCGCGCAGCCGCTCGAGACGCTCCGGTTCGGTGGCCGACTCGATGTGCAGCCGGGCGAGGGCGAGCTGCCGGTCCGAGCCCGGCTCGGCCGCATCCAGCATCGCGGCGGTCCCCGCGCACATGCGACTCACCACGTCGGCACGCAGCTCAGGGGCCACGAACCGGGTGGACGCCTGCACCATCAGGCCGCGCACGGTGTCGATGATCCCGGGCCGGTCCTCGTGAGCCAGGCCGGCCAGCGCGACATCGACGAACTCCTGCGCGGGCATCGCCAGGTCGCGCACCTGCTCCCAGAGCGCCCCCCACACCAGCGCCCGGGGCAGGGACTCGGCCAGCGCCCCCACGCCGGCCCGGGCGGTCGCCAGGCTCGTCGGGTCCAGTCGCACCTTGGCGTAGGTCAGGTCGTCGTCGTTGACCAGCAGCAGATCGGCAGCCGGAACGCCGAGCAGCTCGGGGACCTCCGCACCGGCGGCGGGCACGTCCACCTCGACCCGGAGGTCACGCACGAGGCGCCGGGTCCCGTTGAGCTCGGCCCACCGGTACACGCCCAGGGCGACCCGGTGCGGGCGCAGCACCTGGGACACGCCCGCCGGCCGCGTGGCCGGAAGCTGCTCGACCAGCACCCGGGAGTACCGGCCCTCGGCGTCGAGCTCGACGTGCGCCTGCAGTGTCGTCACCCCAGGCTCCTGCAGCCACACCCGCGCCCAGGGCCCGAGGTCCCGGCCGCTGGCTCCCTCGAGGTCCGCCAGCAGGTCCGCCAACGTCGCGTTGCCCCATGCATGGCGCTCGAAGTAGCGGTTCACCCCGGCCAGGAAGGCGTCGTAGCCGACGTAGGCGACGAGTTGCTTGAGCACTGACGCGCCCTTGGCATAGGTGATCCCGTCGAAGTTCTGGAAGGCCGCCTCGAGGTCCACGATGTCCGCGACCACCGGATGCGTGGAGGGACGCTGGTCCGCCACGTAGGCCCCGGCCTTCTGCGACAGGGCGAAGGTGGTCCACGCCCCGGTGAAGCGGGTCTCCGACGCTGCCACACCGTAGCCGGCCCAGGTCGCGAAGGACTCATTGAGCCAGAGGTCGTCCCACCAGCGCATCGTGACGAGGTCGCCGAACCACATGTGCGCCATCTCGTGCAGGATGACCATCGCCCGCGACTCACGGGCGGCGTCGGTGACCCGGGAGCGGTAGAGGTACGCATCCTCGCGGAACGTGACCACGCCGGGGTTCTCCATCGCCCCGAAGTTGAACTCCGGGAGGAACACCTGGTCGTACTTGCCGAAGGGGTAGGGCACGACGAACGCGCGCTCGTAGTGGTCCAGCCCTGCGCGGGTGATCTCGAAGATCTCCTCGACATCCAGGTGCTCGGCCATCGACGCGCGCACGAACAGTCCCAGCGGGTAGGTGCCGTGCGGGCCGGCGTACTCCGAGCGGACGGCGTGGAACGGTCCGGCGCACAGCGCGGCGAGGTAGGTCGGAAGCGGGGGCGTTGCCGGGAAGACCCACCGCGCGAGCCCTGGCTGCACCTCCAGCGGAGTCGGCGTGGGGCTGGTGGAGACCACCTGCCAGCCCGCCGGGGCGATCACGTCCCACGCGAAGGTGGCCTTGAGGTCGGGCTGCTCGAAGCAGGCGAACACCCGCCGGGCGTCCGCCGCGGCGCACTGCGTGTAGAGGTAGGTCTGCCCGTCGGTCGGGTCCACTGAGCGGTGCAGGCCCTCGCCGGTCCTCATGTACCGGCACCGGGCGGTCACCACGAGCTCGTTGTCGTCCACGAGGTCCGCCAGCGCCAGCCTTGCCCCGTCGTACCCGGAGGCGTCCAGGGGGCGGCCGTTGAGCTCGGCGGACAGCACCTCCTCGGCGAGCAGGTCGATCCAGGTGGACCCACCGGGGTGCCGAGCGGCGAACCGGACGGTGCTGGTCGAGACGAAGGTGGCCTCCGACTCAGCCCCGCTCAGGTCCACGGCGATCACGTACGAATGGACCGCGACCATCTCGGCGCGGGCAGTGGACTCCGACCTGGTGATGTTCTCCGACACTGTGGCATCCTCCCGCGATTGCGCGCACGGGCGAAACCCGGGCGCTGGTGCATCCGAATGGCCCCCTTGGCCCGAATACGTGGGTGAAGCCCCATCACAAGGCCAGGGGTAGAGTCCGCGACCACTCGAGGAGGAGCCCGCGATGAGCGTGATGGCTCCTCAGATGCGGATCCCGATGAGTCGGAGCCACCTTCGTGTGCGTTCGTTTGGCACCATCAGTCCCATGCTGCCCGAGATGACCGACCTGGAGGTCGCCCACGGCTTCCGCGCCGGACATGACGACGCCCTCGCCGAGGCGTACCGCCGCTGGTCGCGGATGGTCCACGCCACCGCGATGCGCTCGACCGGGAATGCCGAGGATGCGGCCGACATCACCCAGACGGTGTTCGTCAACGCGTGGCGGGGTCGCGAGACCTACCGACCCGACGCCGGGTCGCTGCCCGGCTGGTTGATGACCATCACCCGACGGCGCATCGCCGATCACTGGGAGTCCCGGACCCGGGACGCGAAGGTCAGGTCGGCGGTGGAGTCGGTGGAGCCGTCGGTCGACCTGGCGCCCCCAGACACCGAACGCATCGCCGCGCAGATGTTCGTCGCCGACGAGATCGAGCGGCTGGGTGATCCCGCAGGTCGGATCGTCCGGATGGCGTTCTACGAGGACCTGACGCACACCCAGATCGCCGAGCGGCTGCAGATGCCGATCGGAACCGTGAAGAGCCACATACGCCGGTCGCTGGAACGGCTGCGCGCAAGGATGGAGGTGGAAGATGTCGCACTGTGATGAGACGACCCTGGCGCTTGCTGCCCTCGGTGAGGACATCCCTGCCGACGAGGCCGCGCACCTGCACTCCTGTGACCAGTGCACCGCAGACGTCGCTGAGCTGATCGAGCTGGTGACCCTCGGCCGCGAGGCCCCCTCCGAGCTTGCGGAGGTGCCCGACGACGTCTGGATCGGGATCCGCCGGGAGCTGGCGCTCCACGGCGCCCCCGACGGATCCGACTCCCTGGCCGTCGCCACCACCCCGCCACCGGCAGCGACGCCCTCGGATCCCGAGGCGGGTGGCGACAGCAACGTCGTCGCCCTCGATCGGCGGCGCAGTCGGGGCCCCCTGTGGGGCATCGCCGCAGTTGCTGCCATGGCCGGTGCGGTCGTCGGCGGTGCCGTGGTGTGGGCGGCAGTCGATCGCGCCGGCACAGGCACCAGCACCACCGAGCAGTTCGTCGCCCAGGCCGTGCTGGCTCCGCTGCCCGACAAGCAGGTCTCCTCCCCGGGCGAGGCAACGGTCATGGACAGCGCCGACGGCCAGGTGGTCAGGGTCGATGCCCGCTCCCTGCCGGCCACCGACGGCTTCTACGAGGTCTGGCTCCTGGACGAGGGGCTGACGAAGCTCGTCGCCCTCGGCGCCCTGCCCGCCGGCTCCGTCGGTACGTTCACCATCCCGCCGGGGATGTCGGTGGCGGACTATCCCGTGGTCGACATCTCCCTGGAGAGCTATGACGGCGACCCGAGCCACTCGAAGAACTCGCTGATGCGGGGCGAGCTCAAGGCCTGATGCGGTCGCTGGCATACGCTTCCTGACATGCCCGCTGCCATCTCTCTCGCCCCGGGACTCTGGCGCGTCCCCACCGTGCCGTGGGACCTCATCAACTCCTTCCTCATCCGCGCTGAGGACGGATCGATCACGCTGGTGGACACCGGGCTCAAGATGGCGCCCTCGCGGATCGTCGCAGCCTTGGCTGAGATCGGCTCCGGGCCCAGCGACGTCGAGACGATCGTGCTGACCCACGCCCACCTCGACCACGCGGGCGGTGCAGCCGACCTGTCGCGCCGCACCGGCCGCGGGATCACCGTCCACCCCGCCGACGCCGAGTTCGTACGGACCGGCACCGCGCCCCCGCGCGACACCTCGTTGCGCCTCGGCCGCCTGATCACGCGCACGCCCGGTTCGGATCCCGCCCCCGTTGCGCGGACCATGTCCGACGGCGAGCTGCTCGACGGCAGCGCCCTGCGCGTCCACCACACCCCGGGCCATACTCCGGGCCATTGCTCCCTCCTGCACGAACCGTCGGGCACGTTGATCACCGGTGATGCCATCTGGAACATGCGATCCCGGCGCACCTGGCCGGTCCTGGCCTTCTGCACCAATGCCGCCCTGACCGAGGAGACCGCCGCCACGCTGGGCGACCTCGAGTACACGACGGCCGCGTTCACGCACGGCCCCGAGATCCGGGGCACCGGCCGGGAGGCGATCCGCGAGTTCCTGGCCAACCCACGGACGTTCGGCCCCGGGGTGTAGCCCGATCCAGCCCGGATCGTTCCCCATCCGACCGCGGACATGGAGGAGCCCCGCTCCGATCGTCGGATCGGGCGGGGCTCCTTCAGGTTCAGCTCACTTGGCCGTCGGGGGCAGGTCCAGCGGGCGCATCACGCGGTCGATCCCGTGCGCGATCTGCACGTTGCCCTCGTTGATGTTCACGACGTTCACCCGGGCGTTGCGGGAGTTGCTGTCGGCATCCTTGAGGCGCAGCGAGACATCGCCCTTCTTCGTCACGACGTCAACCCTGATGGCGCGCACACCGGTCTCCAGGTAGACGTCATCGGCCTTGAGTGCGGTCGCAGCATCAATGGTCGCGCCAGGGACGACGTGGTAGAGCAGGACGGTCTCGACCAGGTCGATGCCGCCGAGGCCGGCGACAGCCGCGAACGTCTTGGCCTCGGTGCTGGGCTTCTTCCCAGTGAGGTCCTCGACGAGGATCTGGAAGGCCTTGTCGTTGGGGATGAAGGCCGTGAGGGGAACATCTCCCTTGGTGAGGAGGCCGACCGCCGAGTTCGGCTTCGCGGCCAGGACCGCCAGCACGGCCTCAGTCACGATGTCGTAGTCCTTCCAGTTCGTGTCGAACTGGTTGTTGTCCGAGGTGAGCACGGCAGCCAGTGACTTGTTCCCGTCGGCGGCGTTGGCGGCGGGAGCGAGGGCCCCGGCGGCTCAGGGCGAGGGCGGAAGCGGCGGCGATTCCAGCGGCGATCTTGCGCATGATGTTCTCCTGATGGGGGTGGGGCCCGACCATTTCGAGCTCTCATCCCCTACTTCTGCCGAACAGCCACCGACGGATGCACAAGTTCCGCAGAATCTTTGCCGAAGGCAGCCGAAGTGCCTCGCGGCGCCCGGGATCACCCGATCCATACCGCTTTGATGTTGGTGAACTCCCGGATCCCGTGGCCGCTGAGCTCCCGGCCGTAGCCCGACCTCTTGGTCCCGCCGAACGGGAGGTCGTTGTAGGAGATCGTCATCCCGTTGATCGTGACCACCCCGGAGTCCAGGTCGCGGATGAATCGGTCCTGCTCGTCGGGGTCGGTCGTCCAGGCGTTCGAGCCCAGGCCGTAGTTGGTGCCGTTGCCCAGCTCGATGGCCTCGTCGATCGAGTCCACGCGGTACAGCCCGGCGACCGGGCCGAACACCTCCTCGGCGTACATGGCCATGTCCGGGGTCATGTCGGCCACGACCGTCGGCTCGTAGAACCACCCCGGCCCCTCGACCGACTGCCCGCCGCACAGGACCGAGGCCCCCTTCGCCCGGGCGTCGTCGACCATCGCCTCGACGTCGGCGCGCCCCGACTCGGTCGCCAACGGGCCGACGTCGGTCGCATCGTCCATCGGGTCCCCGACCACGAGCGCGGCCATGCGCGCGACGAACGCCTGCGCGAACTGGTCGTACACGTCGGTGTGCACGATGAAGCGCTTGGCAGCGATGCACGACTGGCCGTTGTTCTGGCAGCGCGCGGTCACGGCCACCTCAGCGGCACGCTCCACATCGGCCGACGGCATCACGATGAACGGGTCCGATCCGCCGAGCTCCATCACGGTCTTCTTGATCTCGTCGCCGCAGATGGCTGCCACGGACTGACCCGCAGGCTCCGATCCGGTGAGGGTGGCTGCACGCACGCGCGGGTCGCGCAGGACGGGCTCGACCTCGCGGGCCCCGATCAGCAACGTGGTGAAGCACCCCTCGGGGAACCCGGCGCGCCGGTAGAGGTCCTCGAGGTACACCGCGCACTGCGGCACGTTGGAGGCGTGCTTGAGCAGGCCCACGTTGCCCGCCATCAGCGCGGGGGCGGCGAACCGGACCACCTGCCACAGCGGGAAGTTCCACGGCATCACCGCCAGCACCACCCCGAGCGGGGAGTAGCGCGCGTAGGCCCGCGAGGCGCCCACCGCGGCAGGGTCGACCGGCTCGTCGGCCAGCAGCCGCTCGGCGTTGTCGGCGTACCAGCGCATCCCCTTCGCGCACTTGGCAGCCTCGGCGCGGGCCGACTTCAGCGTCTTGCCCATCTCGAGGGTCATGATCCGGGCGATCGACTCGTTGTCCTCGTCGAGCAGGTCGGCGGCCCGGTGCATGAGCGCGGCACGCTCGGCGAAGGAGGTCGTGCGCCAGGTCTGGAACGTGGCGTGGGCGGTGGCGATGGCGTCGGAGACCTCGGCGCTCGTGTGCGCCTCGAAGGTCCTGACGGTCTCACCGGTTGCGGGGTTCTGGGTTGCGATGGCCATGGGCGCCATCGTGGCATCCCGCCCCGGGGTCGCGCTGGTCGGCCGGGGCTGCCAACCGGTGCGAACCGGCCGGAAGCCGCCGGCCGCGGGCGGTCAGACCTCCTGGCGACGCCAGAGCGACATGCGCACCGGCATCCGTGGCGCGCGGTCGCAGGACGCCGTCCGGCCACAGGGTGTCCTCGTCGGAGTCCACCGCACGCAGGTCCGCCGTGGCCATCCGCGCGCCGGTGAGGTCCGCCCCGCACAGGACCGCGCCGCGCAGGGTCGCCGCCTCCAGCGTCACCCGCCGCAGGTCGGCCCCGGTCAGGTCGGCATCCCGGAGGTCGACGCCGAACATGTTGGCGCCCGACCAGGACCGCGCCCGTGAGGTCGGCGTGGCGCAGGCAGGCCCCCGACAGGTCGGCGGAGCTCAGGTCGGCACCACGCAGGAAGGCCCCCTGCAGGTCGGCGCGGACCATGCGGGTCCCGACGAAGGAGGCCCGGGTCGCGCGTGCGCCGCCGAGCGCGGCCTGGCGGAGGTTGGCGGCATCGAAGCGGGTCCCGGTCAGGTCGGCACCGGTCAGGTCGGCGCGGACCAGGCGATGCCCGGAGAGGTCGGCCCCGGCGAGGGGCCTGTCAGTGGGGGTGGTGCGTGTGGGCCAGGGGATCGGCATGACCCCAGCGTGTGCCCCCGGGATGGCCGGACCCCAGACCTGGCGCGTCGCGCGCGCATCGGTCAGGTGAACTTCGCCCCAACGCGGCCGAACCCGCCCCGGCAGGTCCGGGGCCCGCGTCAGAACCAGGCCTTCCGCTCCACCATGTAGGTCTGGTAGAACTCCGGGTCCGTCTTGGTCAGGTAGATGATCCCCTCGATCAGGCCGATGATCGAGCCGATCCCGCAGGTCAGCACGGTGATCACGATCCGGATGATGCCCCCGGACGTGTCGCCGAGGATGAACCGGTGGATCCCGAGGCCGCCGAAGAGGATGCCCATGATCCCGCAGAGGATCTTCTTGGAGTTCACGTCCGGGGGAAGGCCTGGCTGCTGGGCGTAGGGGTTGGACATCGGGACCTCCTTGGTCGGCTCCCCTCAGCCTACGGCTCGGGACCGGACGCGCGGTGTTGAATGGCCCCCATGCCCGACGCCGCGTTCGAGCTTCCGCGTGGACGCCCGGCACGGGATGGCCCGCACCGGGGTGATCACGACCCCGCACGGGCAGATCCGCACCCCGGCGTTCATCCCCGTCGGGACCAAGGCCACGGTCAAGGGCGTGCTCCCGGAGTCGACGAGCGCACTGGGCGCCCAGGCGGTGCTGGCCAACGCCTACCACCTGTACCTGCAGCCCGGCGCCGACCTCGTCGATGCCGCCGGCGGCCTCGGGGCGTTCATGAACTGGCCGGGCCCGACGTTCACCGACTCCGGCGGCTTCCAGGTGATGAGCCTGGGCGTGGGGTTCAAGAAGGTGCTGGCGATGCAGGCGGACGCCGTGACCGCCGACGACGTGATCGCACCCGGGCAAGGACCGGCTGGCCCACGTCGACGACGAGGGCGTGTCGTTCGTCTCGCACATCAACGGCTCCCGGCACCGGTTCACGCCGGAGTCGAGCATGCTCGTGCAGCACCAGCTCGGCGCCGACATCATGTTCGCCTTCGACGAGTGCACGACGCTGATGAACACCCGGGGCTACCAGGAGCGCTCGGTCGACCGGACCGCGGCGTGGGCCCGCCGGTGCGTGGCCGCGCATCAGCAGCTGACCGAGCAGCGCAGCCACCGCCCCTACCAGGCGCTGTTCGGGGTCGTGCAGGGCGCGCAGTTCGAGGACCTGCGCCGCGCGGCCGCCCGCGACCTGGGCGGCCTGGACTTCGACGGGTTCGGGATCGGCGGGGCGCTGGAGAAGGACCAGCTGGAGACGATCGTCCGGTGGGTGTGCGAGGAGCTGCCCGAGGACCGACCGCGGCACCTGCTGGGCATCGGCGAGCCGGACGACCTGTTCGCCGGCGTGGCCGCCGGGGCCGACACGTTCGACTGCGTGATGCCCTCGCGGGTCGCGCGCAACGGGGCGATCCTGTCCCGCGACGGCCGGTACAACGTCGTCACCGCCGCCAACCGGCGCGCCTTCGAGCCGCTGGATGCGCGAGTGCGCCTGCTACACCTGCGCGCAACTACACCCGGGCCTACCTGCACCACCTGTCCAAGGCCGACGAGATGGCCGGGCACACGCTGGCCACGATCCACAACGTGCACTTCCTCGTGGACCTGGTCGACCGGATGCGCACCGCCCTCGAGGAGGGCGACTTCGACGCATTCCGGGTCGAGTTCCTCGGCCGGTACTACGCGCGCAGCGGGCGGGGCGGGCGCTGACCCCGGCCGACGACCGGGAGCGCCGCCGACCTCGCGATGGGTTTCTCAGGGGGCCCCGCGCATCCCGGCCCTGCCAGGTGGAAGGATTGGGGTGATGTCAGGAGGCACCGGGATGGAACTCGTGACCACCCTCAAGAGGTCTGAGTCGGAGATCGTCAAGGAAGCGCTCGCCAACGTGCAGCACTCGCACATCGAGCACTACGAGTCGGCGGGCGCGGAGTTCACCCACACCGCCCTCGCAGGACCTGTTCGACCTGGTGGCGACCGCGATCGAGCAGCGGGACCTGGAGGGCGTCATCGCATTCGCCGATGGCATCGCCGAGCAGCGCTTCAGCTCCGGGTTCGACATCGCCGAGGTCCAGACGGCCTTCAACGCGCTCGAGACGGCCATGTGGCGTCGGGTGCTGGCCACGGCGGAACCGGCGGACCTCCCGGAGTCGATCGGCCTGCTGAGCACCGTCTTCGGGGTCGCCAAGGACGAGCTGGCGTGCCGCTACGTCTCCCTGGCCTCGCGGCGGGACATCCCGACCCTGGACCTGTCCGCGCAGTTCAGGGGATCCACCACCTGATCAGGGCGCGGTCGGACTACGCCCGCAGGGCGGCCGCAGGTACCGGCTCGGCCGGGACCCCGTAGGTCGGCTCGCGGCGCTTCACCGCGGCGATCACCCGGTAGGTGATCGGCATGACCAGCACCTCGACGGCCACCTTGTAGAGGTAGCCGGTGATCACGTAGTTCACGAACGTCCAGCCGGTGATCACGCCGTAGAACGCGATCGTGCAGAACACCAGCGTGTCGGCGAACTCCCCGACGGCGGTCGACCCGATCAGGCGCGCCCACAGCCTGGACTCCAGCGTGCGGGCCTTGATCCGCACCAGCACCCAGGCGTTGAGCATCTGCCCGACGAGGAAGCCGCACAGGCTGGCCAGGACGATCCGGGGCACGAACCCCAGGACGGCCTCGAACGCCTCCTGGTTCGGCCAGTCCTCAGCGGGCGGGGCCTGCTGCACCAGCCAGAAGGTCCCGGCAGCCAGGGCCGACATGCCGAACGCCAACCAGATCGCCCGGCGTGTCGCCCGCCAGCCGTAGACCTCGGACAGGACGTCGCCGACCACGTAGACCAGGGGGAACAGGAACGCGCCGCCGTCGGTGATCAGCGGGCCGGCCGCGATCAGCTTCGTCGCGCCGATGTTCGAGATCAGCAGGAGGCCCACGAAGACCGCGACCACCGTCGCGTAGTGCCCGGACGTGAGGGCGTAGGCGGGACCCGCCGACGCCCCGGCGCCGGGTGCCCGGGATCGGGCGCCGGGGTCGGGTGCCGACGGGCTCCGGCGCGGACCCTCCGGGCGTGTGTGGCGTGCTGCTCATGGGGTCGCCATTGAACCACCAGCGCGACACGCCCCCCAAACTCCCGCTGGATCACGTCGGGGTTGCTGGCCCCGACACGGGATCGCGTTCGGTTCGCGGGCACGGGATCGGCGCAAACCCGACGGGATCTTGCGCAATTCGGCGCGCCCTGCGTGGCTCTCGTGCGCCTGGGGGGACGACACTGGCAGTGTGACGCGGACGCTGTACGCACTCGGGCGCTGGTGCGCCGAGCGCGGCGTCCTCGTGCTCGTCGTGTGGCTCGCCCTGCTCGGCGGGGTCCGGTTCGCCGACCGGACGCTCCCGCCACCGGCCCTGGACCCGTTCGTCCTTGCCGGCACGGACAGCGCCTCGGCGCAGACCCTGCTCAACCGGGCGTTCCCCGGGGCCGCGACCGAACCGGTCCCCCTGGTGGTGGCCGACGAGGTCGACCTGGGATCAGGTCCGGGGGCCGCGACGCTGGCCGCAGTCGCGGACGCGGTCGCGGCCGTCCCCGGGGTCAACGCCGTCCGCGGGCCCGACGACAACGCTGACCTGCTCGCCGACGACGGACGCGCAGCGATCCTGCAGCTGAACATGGCCGAGCAGGCAGCCGGCCGACATCGACGTCGGCAACCAGGTGCTCGCGGCCGCGACGCAGGCAGCGCGGGACGCCTCCCCCACGGCGCGGGTCGCCCTCGGCGGCTACCTCGGCGCGCAGATCTCGCGGACCGACACTCGGACCTCGGAGGCCCTGGGCCTCTTCCTGGCCGTGATCGTCCTGCTGATCACCCTGCGCCGCGGTTGGCCGGTGGCCATCCCGCTGGCGACGGCGATCGTCGCGGTCGGGATGGGGCTGGCGATCATCGGCCTCCTCGGGCGCCTGGTCTACATCCCCGAGGAGGCGCCCACCCTGGGCACGATGCTCGGCCTGGGCGTGGGCATCGACTACGCGCTGTTCCTGGTCATGCGGCACCGCAACCTGCTCCGACGCGGATTCGACGTGCCCGATGCCGTGGGACGAACGGCGGGGACCGCCGGCGCCGGGATGGTCTTCGCCGGTGCCACGCTGCTCGCGGCGGTGTGCGGGCTGGCGCTCACCGGCATCTCGTTCCTGGCCTGGCTGGGCTACACGGCCGCGATCGTGGTGGCCCTCGCGCTCATGGCCGCGCTCACGCTGGTCCCGGCGCTCATGGGCCTGATGGGGCTGCGGGTGCTGCCCAAGTCCGATCAGCGGATGCTCGCCGCCGGGGACGTTGCCGCCGAGCAGTCCGATGAGGTCCTCGACCGTGGGGGCTGGGCTCGCATGGCCAATGTCGTCACGGGACATCCGTGGCCCTTCGCGATCGCGGCGACGACCCTGCTCCTCGCGCTGGCCACCCCGATGCTCTCGATGCAGTTCCAGCAGGTGGACTCCACTGCCCTGCCCGACCAGACCACGGCGCACCAGGCCGGCGACATCATCCGGGAGTCGTTCGGACCCGGCTACTCGGGACCCCTGGCCATAGTCGCCCAGCTGCACCGGGCGGCCACGATCCCCGAGGGGGACGACGCGAGGGCCACCGGCGACCCGCGGGCCCGGGACCCGCGGCTGGTGGCGATCACCGACGAGCTTGCGGCGACCGACGGGATCAACGAGGTGTCGACCCCGATCGTCAGCACCGACGGAGGGGTCGTGATCTGGCGGGCGATCCCCAGCACGGGGCCGTCCGACAAGGACACGGAGGCACTCGTCACCCGGATGCGCACTGACGTCCTCCCGGCCGTCACCGCCGGCGCCGACATGACCGCCTACGTGGGCGGCGTGACAGCCGCCCGCACCGACCTGTCGCTGCGGATCGCCGACCGGCTCCTGCCCTTCATCCTCGGGGTCGCAACCCTGAGCTTCCTGCTGCTGATGGTGGCCTACCGCTCGTTGGTCATCCCCGCCAAGGCTGCGGCGATGAACCTGCTGTCGATCTCGGCGGCCTACGGCGTCGTCGTCGCCGTCTTCCAGTGGGGCTGGGGCGCGCAGCTGATCGGGCTGGACGGTCCGGTGCCCATCGAGTCCTACGTGCCCATGATGATGTTCGCCGTCCTCTTCGGGCTGTCGATGGACTACGAGGTCTTCCTGCTCACGGCGTTCAACGAGCACTACCAGCGGACCGGCGACATCGTCACGGCCGTCCGCCGCGGCCTGGCCGACACCGGCCAGCTGATCACGGCGGCGGCGTTGATCATGGTGGCCGTCTTCACGTCGTTCGTGATCCCCGACAACGCGGTGGTGAAGATGTTCGGCGTCGGGCTGGCCACGGCGGTGCTGGTGGACGCGACGATCGTGCGCTGCATCCTGGTGCCCAGCCTGATGGTCCTGGCCGCGAAGTGGACGTGGTGGCTGCCCGGCTGGCTGGATCGGGCGCTGCCGCAGCTGCACATCGAGGGCGACCCCGCCCAGCTGGAGAGCGTGGGCACCGTGCGCACCGCGCAGCCCTCGGACCAGCGCCCTGCCACAGGGGCGCTCGCGCTGATCGTCGGCGTGCTGGTGGCCTGGGTGCTGGGGACGGCCATGGTCGACTCGCCCGCGGCTGCGCCCGGGGCTGCCCTCGCGCTGGCCGCAGCGGGCGGTGGGGCGCTGGCGTACCTGCCGCGGGCGACCCGGGGGGCCGGCGCCACGTTGCTGGGGCGCCTGGTCCTGCTGCTGGCGGGGGCCGCGATCAGCGCGGCGGCATTCAGCCTCGTCGGCGGGCTGACCCCCGCCACGCGCAGCAACACGGCCGTGCAGGCCGCGGTCGCGATCCTGGTCCCGGCCCTGCTCACGGCCCTCACGCCGCTGCGGCGGGGGGCGATCCCGGTCCTGCTCGGGTCCGTCGTGGCAGTCAGCGCGCTCAGCGGCGCGGCCTCGTCGGTCACCGACGTGATCCTGACGGCGGTCGTCGCAGCAGCCCTCACGCGAGTGCTTGGCGCGCTGGGCCGCGTGGTGGGCAGCCGACGAGGGCCGCTGAGCACCGGGGAGTGGCCGAGCGAGCTCGACTCCGGATCGTCGTCCGACTCGGCCTCGGACGCCGACCGCACGCCAACCTGGGGATCCCCGACGGAGCCGCCAGCGCGGGCCCTCGCCGAGCCTTCCGCCAGCGCCCTTCCGGGACCGCCCCCCGCCGACCCGCCCGACGGCACGCTGGCGCCGGCGGCGCCCCTCGGACCGGGGGCGCCATGATCCGCACCTCCCTTGCCATCGGCGCCGCGGGCCTCGTCCTGCTCGCGGTGGCGGGCCCTGCCCCGAGTGCAGCCGGACCCGCCGACGCGCACCAGGCCCTGAACCGCGCGCTTCCCGCAGCCGCGACCCAGCCCGCGGAGGTGGTCAACGACGAGGTGGTCCTGGCCGAGCTCGATGCCACCGGGCTCCCGGAGCGCGCCGTCCTGATCAGCCGGACCACCGTCCAGGGCCCGCAGCGCGACGTGATCGACCCGGCCAGCGGTGCCAACGTGCGGTATCTCGACCGCCTCGGCCGGCCCGAGGTGGGCCCCGACGGCGTGGTGCTGGTGGTCGGCGGAGAGCGTCCGACGGCCCTCACGGAGGCCCGGTTCGACAAGCCCCTGCCCGTGGCCGTCCACGCGGAGTACGCCGTCGGCGGCAGCGTGGTGCCGGCGAGCACCGTCCCGGGAACGGCCGGCGAGGTCACGGTCACCTACACGCTGACCAACACCACATCCGAACAGACGACCCTGACCTACACCGACGCGGCCGGAGCAGGAGCAGCGCCTCGACGAAGCCGGTCTTCATCCCGTTCCAGGGCACCCTGACCGTCACCCTCCCCGAGGGCGCAGAGCTGGTCGAGGCCCCGGACGCGATGCTCGCCACGGACGAGCAGGGCCGGACCGTGGCACGCTGGAACATCTCCCTGTTCCCGCCGATCAGCACGCCCATCCAGAAGGTCGCTCTCACGATGCGCGACGACCGGGCCGGAGTGCCCGGAGCCACGGTCGTGCTCACCCCGGCGGGATCCGACCAGGACCCAGCCACCGGGTTCTCGGCGGACCTGCTCACCGGGGCCACCGAGGGCAATGGCCAGCTCTACGAGGGGCTCGACGAACTGGACGCGGCCGCTGGCCAGCTCGCACGAGGGCTCCGACCAGCTGGCGACGGGGCTGGCCGGCCTGGCCGGCGGGGCGAACTGCAGCGGCAGGTGCGTCGGAGTCACTGGCCGCGGGCGTAGGTGGCCTGGCCGAGGGGGCCGAGACCGCTGCCGACGCCTCCGACTCGCTGGCCACGGGCGTGGGCCGGCTGGCCGACGGCGCGGACGACGTCTCTGCCGGGTCCGAGAAGCTGGCCGGGGCACTGGGCGAGGCCGCCACCGGGGCGCAGGACCTCGCCGATGCGACGGCTGCCCTCGCGAAGGCGACCTCCGGATCCCCCGCCGACCAGATCGCGCCCCTGATCACCGGTGGCGCCCGGATCGAGGCTGGCCTGCTCGCCGCGGCGGCACGGATCGGGGGGCCGGCCGACCCGGTCCTGGACATCACCACGCCGTTGGCCCCCGACGGGGACGAAGCCTGCCCCGCCGGGGGGACCGCCCCGCCCGACGACGACTGCGCGACCATCTACCAGGGCGTGCGCGCCCTGCGCGACGGGCTCAAGGCAGTCGACGACGTGGTGGGGACGCTCGAGGGGCGGGTCGACGAGGCCCGCGACGCCTTCGCTGCGCTCGTGCAGGACCTCGGCTCGATCAAGGGCGCCGTGTCCGACGCGGCGCTGGGGGCCCAGGAGCTGTTCGACTCGGTGTGCGTGGCCGTGCCGCCAGCCACGGACCCGACCCTGGACAAGGCCTCGTGCGACCAGCTCAAGGCCGTCGCCGACTGCGGCCAAGTCCGCCCTGGACACGGCGGGCGGGGCGCTTCCGAACATCGACGACCTCGTCGCTGCGATCGCCGCGCTGCAGAAGCAGGCAGCGGCGCTGTCCGCCTCCCTCGACTACGCGCTGGCCTCGACCGAGCGACTGCTGTTGGGCGTCGAGGCGGTCGGGCTCGCGGTCGGCACCGGGACGCCCACCCAGCCCGGGTTGGCCACCGCGATGGCCGCCCTCAACGCAGGGTTGCGCCAGCTGTCAGCCCAGCTGACGACCAGCCAGGCCGAGCTCAACAAGGCCCTGACGTCCGTGGCCGCCGGGTCCGAGCAGCTGGCCACCGGCATCGACAGTGCCGCCACCGGCGCCGACGCCCTGGCCGACGGGTTCGGATCAGCTCGCCGACGGCGCCCAGGGTGCGGCCACAGGCGCGGACAAGCTGGCTGCGGGGCAGCAGCAGCTCGCCGACGGCGCCGCAGGACGCAGCCACCGGCGCCGACCAGCTGTCCACCGGGTTGTCCGGGCTGGCTGACGGCGCGGACTCCGCCGCCTCGGCGGGCCAGGACCTCGCCGAGGGGGCCACTGCGCTGGAGCAGGAGGGCACCGCACCTGCGGCCCAAGGAGTCCTCGACGCCTCCACCGATGCCGCCCTGGCCCAGGCGTGGCTCGAGGCGACCGCCGCCCGCGCATCGGACGCACTGCCCTACGGCCCGCCGGTGGGAGCCGAGGGCAACGTGGCCTACGTGTTCAACCTCGCCGAGGTCCCCGCGCCGCGCTCCTTCTGGGAGCGCATCCGCGGGATGCCAGTCGTTCTGGGAGCGCATCCGCGGCATGTTCGGCGGCTGAGCCGGCGCCCGTCTGCGGGAGCGGTGCGGGTGGCGCGTTCCGCGGCCCGAACTCGCGCGCCCGCCCCCCATCATGTCCCCCACACGGGGCCAGCAACACGAGGGCGCCGTCGTTAGGGTGGGCGCGGGATTCGTCACGTAGGGGAGTCATTCATGCGCGTACTGTCGCGACCGCTCGCCGGTATCACCGGGGCTGGCCCTGGCCGTCTCCACGCTCACGCTGGTGCCACCGATGGCGGTCGCGGCGGATCCCGGACATCACGCTGGCCAAGACGGCCCCGGCCACGGTCCTGGCCGGCGGGGACGTGCAGTACTCCCTGACAATCAACAACCCGGTCGGCGACGACACCGACCCTGTACAACGCCTCGGCATCCGACATCCTGCCCACGGGGATGACCTACATCAGCGGGTCCGCCGCACCGTTCCGTGACCCGTTGATCGCGACCGGCGCAGGTGGGCAGCAGACCCTGGTGTGGACCGATCTGGAGGACATCGCCGACGGCGACTCGCTCACCCTGACGTTCAAGGTCACCGGGGGCACCGATGTGGTGGGTGACACACTGGCCAACAGTGCCGTCGCAGTTGGCAGCACAGACCCCCGACAGGTACCTGACTTCAACCCGGACGGCTCCCCCGAGGACGGCCCGCTGGACATGGTCAGCGACCCTGCCGTGGCGACCACACAGGTCACCGCGATCGAGGTGGAGAAGTCCGAGCCGAGCCCCGAGGGCGAGCTGCTGCGCGGCGTGCACACGCAGACCACGGTCTACACGCTGACCATCAGGAACAACGAGCAGGCGGCTACGAACGGCGTCACCGTCGTGGACTTCATCCCCGCCGGGATGGAGTTCCTGGGCTGCGGCGGACGTGGACAACTCGGCACCGAGCACAGAGGAGTACCTCGGATCCGGTCGCCTCGGGGTGGGCACGGCCCTGACGCCCTGCACCCAGCCGATCTCGGTCGAGACCGTGCAGGACCCGGCGGGGCGGCCGGCCGGCATCTACACGAAGGTGACCTGGCAGTTGGGCAACCTGCCCGCCAGCAGAACCCGGGAGATCCGGTACGTCGCCGGGATCCCGCTGCAGGCCAACGAGCCCTTCTCCGGCACAGCGCCCACTGCCCAGTCCCTGGGGCAGGCCTCGAACCTCGACAACAACACCGGCGAAAGCACCCGCGAACAGGCCAACGCCAACGGTGGCGAGCAGGGCCTGACCAACACGGCGGTCGTCACCGGCACCTACACCGGCCCACACACAGGAGGCACCGGCAACCTGGCGGTCACCGACGAGGACTCGCTGACGGTGACCGCCGAGGACGTGCGGCTGGTCAAGTCGGTGGACCCGGAGCAGTTCAGCAGTGGCGAGGTGGCTACCTTCACGCTGGACGTCGACGTCAGCGAGTACGTCAACGCCTCGGCCATCGTGGTAACCGACACGCTGCCCGACGGGTACTGCCCGCTCGGGGAGGACAACTACGACCCCAGCGGGTCGGCCGAGTGCGATCCCGTCGTCGTCGGCCAGGACACCTTGGTGCCCTCCACTCCTTATGACACCGTCATGTTCGACCCGGCCACCGGCTCATTCGCGATCACCTTTGACGCGCTGAACCTGGTCGCAGCGAACGGCTCGATCACCATCACCTTCCCCGCCCGGATGCGCAGCGTCTACTCCGGCTCCGGTCGTGCCGGCGCCGCGACCTCGGCAGGCGATAAGTTCGTCAACCGGGCGTCGCTCTCGGCCACCACCAGGGCGATCCCCCGAACCGACCCCCTGCCCAACGGCGACGACAACGGCCCGATCGACAACGTCACCGACGACAGCTCGGCCACCCAGGGCACGGCATCGCCCACCATCGACAAGACGATGAAACCGCGGCGCGAGACCGTGGATTGCTCGACGACTGCGTCCCCCGCCTACACGAATCCTCCCTCCCCGCCCACCGGACCCGACTGGACCTTCCGCAGCGGCGACACCGCCTGCTTCAAGCTGCGCGTGAACTTCCCGAGCACGATCAGCACCCGCAACCCGGTCGTCTCGGACTTCGTCCCGGTCGGCACGGAGCTGGTCCCCAACTCGTGGACGGTCACCAGCGCCAACACGGTCCCGAATGTCGCCCTCGCTGGCACCGATGCCACCGCCCCGGTGTGGATCATGGGCTCAGCAGGGACCGGGGGCCGATTCGCCGCCCCGGGCGCGGTCTTCGAGATCACGTTCGCCGCGACGGTGACCGCCCCCGCGCCACCCCCGCTGCCCGACAAGACCGGCAACCTGATGAAGCTGCTCTGGGAGGACACGGCCGGCACGAAGCAGACCGTGCGCGACCAGGTGGAGTTCGCAATCGCCCCCGCTCCGGCGGTCGACCTTCTCAAGGGCGTCTACCGGGTGAGCACCCCCGCCTCCGGGCCGAACAGCCCCAGACACCGACGGGTCGATCGTCCAGCAGGGGTCGTCGGTCACCTACCGCGTGGACGTCGCGAACACCGGGACGCCGCCGAACGACCCCGCCGCGCGAGCGGTTCAGGCCTGGGACGTGCTGCCGGTGGGCGTGCCCTGCTCGGCGATCTCGAACTACCGGTGGGTCCCGCCCCGTGACGACGCGAGCATGGGCCTGGCGGCGCTGCCGATCACCATCACGGCGACCTGCACCGGCCCCACGGGCACCAACCTGGTCCACTCCACCTACGGCGACACCAAGAAGCAGGCGCTCATCCGCTGGACCGCCACCGACGTCGCGGAGACCACCATCCCCGCCGGGCAGACCATGACCCTGCTCTACGACATGGTCACCCCGACGGTGATCTCCGTGTCCGCACGACTGGACAACGTCGCCGCAGTGCGCTCGTTCACGTCCGAGACGAACCTCGGCGGCCGTGCGGACTTCTACCCATTGAACAACATTGACGCCTCGGTCACCCTCGCACAGGAGAACGCCCAGGACGCTGACGACCCCAGCCACGTCGTGACCCGCCCGGCGGCGGTGGCCAAGAACGGCACGACCGCGATCACCCAGACGGAG
Source organism: uncultured Actinomycetes bacterium (assembly GCA_963812395.1). Classification (GTDB taxonomy): domain Bacteria; phylum Actinomycetota; class Actinomycetes; order S36-B12; family CAIYMF01; genus Prado023. The sequence goes on along the minus strand of CAWEVG010000032.1, from coordinate 164,318 downwards.
AACAACACCCCCACCCAGGCCACGATCGGAGAGCGGGTCACCTACACCTACTCAGTGGTCGTCCCGGCGCAGACGAGCGTGTTCAACGGCAGCCTGACCGACGCCCTGCCGACTGGCTACGCGCTCCAGCCCACGCCGACACTGGCGTTCCATCCCGACGCCGGCAGCGCCACGACAGGCAGCATCCCGCCCGGAGTCACGCTCGAGCCCGGCACGGGGGCAGTCTCGTTCGGTGCCACGTACACCAATGCCACGAGCACCGACCAGCGGTTCGAGGTGACAGCCACCGTGGTGGTCACCGGTGCCGCTGCGACCCCGGCTGAGAACGGTGTCCAGCGCCGGAACACCGCCACGTTCCTCTCCCGGACCGACGCGACCGGGGGGACGAACCTGCCGCCTGTCGCCGACATCTATGACACGTACGTGGTCCAGCCATCCCCCACGCTGGCGAAGTCCGCCAGTCCGGCCACGGTCATCGGCGGTCAGTCCGTGACCTACACCCTGACCGCCGGGAACTCAGCAGGCCGACCGCCCCTGCATGACTCCGCCGTCGTGGACTGCCTGCCACTGGCCCTGACCTACCAGTCCGCCATCGTACCCGGGGGTACCAGCGTGTCCACCGCCCCCGGCGACGGAACCAACGGGTGCACCTCCGACTTCACGCGGATCCTCTGGACGATCGGCACCATAGAGCCGGGCACCACCCAGGTCCTCACCTACACGGCCGTGATGCAGGACAACCCACCGGCCGGTGCGCAGTACGTCAACAGCGCGACCCTGAGCGGCTCCTCCATCGCCGGCACCAACCCGAACGAACGCACCTACACCGTGACCCGGCAGGCCACCGTCCGCGTCCTGGGGGCGTTGCTGAACAAAGTCGGTGACCCCGGTCGCGGGCCACGATCGGTGAGACGGTCACCTACACCCTGACCGCGGCCGATCCCCAAGGACGTCGTCGCCTACGACGCGGCGATCGTCGACCTCCTGCCCACCGGGATCACGGCGACGACCCCGCCGCTGAGGACGCTGTCCGCGACCTGCGTCTATGAGCTGACGACCGATCCGTGCACCGGGCTGGAGGGCTCATTCGGGGCCCAGTTGACCCCGTCGGGGCAGCGGGTGGCCTGGCGGATCGGGGACCTCATCGCAGACACGCGGATCCGTGTGGTCACGATCACCTACTCGACCACCGTCGCCGACATCGGCTCCAACGTCGCCGGCGTCGCCCCTGACGAACACCGCGCAGGCACGCTGGAACCTGGACGAACGGCGCGACCCTCACCGACGCCAACTCCGTCCTTGGCCTCACCAACGGCTCCAACCAGCCGACTGCCACCGTGACCGTCCTCGAGCCCTCGATGACCGTCAGCAAGGTCCGTGTCGAACCCCACCCCGACCGTGCGAGGACTCCTTCACCTACACGGTGACGAGCCACGAACGGATCCGGGGCCAACGTCAGCGCCGCCCACGCGGTGACGATCGTCGACACCGTCCCGGTCGGCGTGGTCGTTGGCACGGGCCATCTCCGACGGCGGCACCCTCACGGGCGCCGGCGCGAACGGCGGCGGCACGATCACCTGGGTCGCTGCCCGGGCCCATCGCGCCGGGCGCCTCCGTGTCGCGCTACCTACTCCGCCGTGCTGGCCGAACTCGAGCGCCCTCACGAACGCTGCCCTGACCAACACGGTCGACATCCCCTCCTACTTCAGCCTGCCCGGCGGAGCCGGTCGCCGGTACGACAACGTCACCCCGGCCACGGCGACGGTGGCGCCGGCGTTCCCCCGCTTCACACCGACCAAGGCTGCGGCCGGGTCCACCACCGCCCTGATCGGCGAGCCGTTCGCCTGGCGCCTCCAGGTGCGCAACTCCGGCACCGCCCCGGGCTACGACATCGACGTCACCGACGTCCTGCCGGTGAACTGGACCTACGACGCCAGCTCCGCGCGGGTCAGCGTGGCGGGCGGCCCGGCCACGGCGGTCGAGCCGACGGTCACGACCGCCAGCTCGGTCCAGACCCTGACCTGGACCGACCTCGGTGACCTGGCCGCGGGCACGAGCATCGTCATCACGCTCACCGCCACACCTGCAGCCCGCGGTCATCACCACCCCGGGCGTCGGGGCGGCGATCCCCCACACGAACACGGTCTCCACGCTGGGCCGCGACGGGGACGGGAACACGGGCAACAAGTCAGGCACCTACTCGCGGCCGCCGGCGAGGGCGAACGCGTTCATCAACGCCGCGGACCTGCAGGTCACCAAGACGCCCGACGGCGGCACGGCCACGGCCGGCTCGCCGTTCGACTGGACGATCATCGTGCGCAACAACGGGCCAGACACGCTCAGTCGCGCCGATCACCGTGACCGACACCCTGCCCGCCGGGCTGGACTTCGTCTCCGCATCGGGGACGGGCTGGTCCTGCCCCGCGCCTGTCGGCAGCACCCTCACCTGCTCCCTCGGCACCTCGCTGGCCAAGGACGCGAGCAGCGCCATCACCGTGCGGATGCGTCCGCCGGCCGACGTGGCGGTGGGCACGCGGTACGACAACACAGCCAACGTGTCCGGCACGACTCTGGACCCGGTGCCCGGCAACAACACGGACACCGGGTGGGTCACCACCACCACCGCTGCCGACCTGCGGGTGGTCAAGGAGCGGCTGACCACTCCAATGGTGGCCGGGCGTCCCGTTGCGTGGACCCTGGCTGTCGACAACCTCGGGCCCTCGGTCTCGCGCACCCCGATCACGGTGACCGATGTCCTCCCTGCCGGCCTGAGCTATGTGAGCGCCAGTGGCACGGACTGGACCTGCTCGGAGTCGTCCAGAATCGTCACCTGCACCTACGGCAAGGACCTGGCCGTCAACGAGGTCGCCCCGGTGATCACCCTGACGACGAGGCTGGCAGCTGATGTCGCGCCCGGGACAGTGATCACCAACACCGGCGGGGTCGCCGGGACCACCCCGGACCTGGTGCCGGGCAACAACACCGATGACGCCACCGGAACCGTCACAGCCCAGGCGGACCTGTACGTCCTGAAGTCGCACGTCGGCGATGACACCTGGGCCTCCGGGGAGACCGTCCCGTTCGTCCTGGAACTCGGGAACAAGGGCCCATCCGATGCCGTGGCCGTCGAGGCCAAGGACACGTTCGACCCACGCCTGATCCCGACGCAGGGCCCGGTGCCCGGTAGCCCGGTCGGGTGGACCTGCAACGTCGCCGGGCAGGTGCTGACCTGCACCACCCCACGCTTCGTGGTGGGCGCCACGGCACAGGTCACGGTGAATGTGCAGATCGCACCGGATGTGCCTGAGAACAGCCAGATCCCCAATGAGGCGACGATCACCTCGACCACGCCGGACCCGATCCTGTCCAACAACAAGGATGCCGACAACATCGACACCCGAGTGCTGGTGGACCTGGCGATCGTGAAGGGCCACAAGTCGGCAGATCCCCACGTCGCGGGGACGACGGTCACCTTCGACCTCGAGGTCAGCAACAACGGTCCGTCCAACGAGGTCTCCCTGCCGACACCTATCACTGTGACTGACTCAGTGCCGGCGGGGATGACCTACGTCGACGCGGCCGGGTCTGATCCGCGCGTGGACGTGCTCGTCCGGCCCGCTCGCCAGCGGCGTCGTGACCTGCACGCTCGGCCAGGGCCTTGCCGCAGGGCAGACCGCGCCCACGCTGAATCTGACGTTCCGGATCGACCCGGCGGTGTCCGAGGTGCTGACGACGCTGGTCAACATCGCAGAGGTCACTGGGCCGAGCAATGATGGCAACTCGTCGAACAACAGCAGCACCGACGAGGTGTCGGTGGTCGACAGCACCAATCTCAAGGTGGCCAAGCGCACCCTGGCGCCAAACCCCTTGCGAGCCGGCACCAACGCCAAGTTCGAGGTGGACGTCGCCAACGAGGGGCCGTCCGTCGGCCTATCGGGTCCAGCTCGTGGACACGCTGCCGGCCGGGACGTCGTTGGTGTCGGCCACCGGCGACGGGTGGACCTGCGCCGATTCGGGCCAGGACATCACCTGCAGCCGGGTTCGCCTGGACCCGGGGACGTCGACGATCACGATCGTCGCGAACGTGTCGGCGTCGGTCCCCGACGGCACCACGTTGACCAACACCGCCGCGGTCTCAACCCAGACCACTGAGACGAACCCGAACGACAACACGTCGTCATCGACGGTGGACGTGATCGCTGAGGTCGACCTGGTGCTGACGAAGACACACGTCGGGGACGCGGTGGCCGGGGGTCGTGACCTTCACGATGGTCGCGACGAACAACGGTCCCTCCGACGCCCGACCCTCTTCACCATCGCGGACACGCTGCCCGTCGGGTTCACCCACATCTCCGACGGCCCGGGCTGGACATGCGCCGCCCAACTCGCCACCCCCACCGGCCAGGAACGTGACCTGCACCGCGGCCAGCACGCAGCCGCTCGGGCCGGGAGCCTCGCTGCCGCCGTTAGAGATGGTGGTGCAGCTCTCCGAGTCCGTGCCCGCCGGCAGATACACGAACACCGCCACGGTCGCGGGCGCGACCACCGAGATCGACATGGAGAACAACACCGCCAAAGACAGGGTGGTCGTGGGCGTGATCGCCGACCTGGCCGATCGTGAAGTCCCACACCGGCCGGGCCCTGATCGGCGATGAGCTCGAGTTGACCCTCGCCGTGACGAACCTCGGGCCCTCCACGGCCACAGGTGTCTCGGTGACCGACCCGTTGCCCGCCGGCCTGACCTACGTCAAGGCCACGGGCGATGGCTGGTCCTGCTCAGCCGTCGACCAGGACGTGACCTGCAGCCGTGCCGACGCCCTGCCCGTGGGTGACGCTCCAGTCATAGCCCTGACGGTCCTGGTCGGCCAGCCGGCCTACCCGTCCGTGACCAACGTCGCAACGGTCACCTCGCAGACGCCCGATCCTGACCTCACGAACAACGAGAGCAAGGACCCCGTGGCCGTCGAGCCCAACGTGGACCTGGCCATCGTCAAGTCGCACTCCGGGACTGCGGTCATCGGCCAGCAGCTGCCGTTCACGCTGACCGTCACCGCCAACGAGATCGAGGTCGACGGGACTCCGGTGACCACCTCCGACCCCGGCCCGATCACCGTGGTCGACACCCTTCCCACAGGGCTGACCTACGTCAGCGCATCCGGTACCGGCTGGGTCTGCGCAGCGGCCGGCCAGGTGGTCACCTGCACGAAGGCCGACGGTCTGGCGCTGGGAGCCTCCAGCACGATCACGCTGACCACGCAGGTGCAGGCCTCGGCCTACCCGGGCGTGACCAACCCCGCCACGGTCGGCAGCCCGGCCAAGGACATCGACCTGTCGAACAACGCGACGAAAGACCCGGTCACGGTCGATCCCCAGGTGGACCTCTACGTCGTGAAGTCCCACACCGGGACGCGCGACGGTGGGCGGACCCGTCACATTCACCCTGCTGGTGGGAAACAAGGGCCCGACACCGGACCCAGGACCGGTCGTCGTCACCGACACCCTGCCGACCGGGCTTGACCTACGTCACCGCGACCGGGCCCGGCTGGACATGCGCCGCGAGCGCCCAGGTCGTCACCTGCTCCGACCCGAACGGGCTGGCGGCCGGTGACGGCGTCGACGATCAGCCTGACCGTCACGGTCGAGCTCGGTGCCTTTCCGTCGGCCACCAACGTCGTGACCGTGACGGGGACCGGGCCGGACGTCGACCTGTCCAACAACACCAGCAAGGACGTCGTCGGCATCCTGCCCGTGTTCGACCTCGGCATCGACAAGTAGCTGGAGTCCGTCACGGGGACGAGGCGACCTGGCTGATCACGGTGGACAACGCCGGACCGCACCCGGCACCGGGTCCGTTCACGGTGATCGACGAGCTGCCCGATGAGTTGGAGTACCTATCCTCGTCCGGCTCCGGGTGGAGCTGCGTCGAGCGCTCCGGAACGGTCACCTGCACCTTCTCCGGGATCGATCCCGGCCGGCGGGATCAGCGAACTGCGAATCGTCACCCGCGTGACGGCCGCACCCGGCGAGGAGGTCACGAACACGGCCTCGCTCGGCCCCGAGGTGGGTGGCCGCTCCGACAACGCTGTCGTATCGATGCAGAAGGAGGGCGACCCGGGGGCGGGTGGGAATCTGGCCGACACCGGCGTCGGTTCCGCAGCACCCGCGGCCCTGCTCGCCGCGCTGCTCCTGATCGCGGCCGGATCCGGGTCCATCACGGCGAGCAGGCGGCGGCGCTCCGAGTGAATCGGTGGGTGGGGCACTCCGGGCCCTACCCACCCCTCGGAAGCAGACGCGCCTTCGGGCACGTCGGGGAGACAGCGGACCGTCACCCCTCAGATGGCCCCTCACGGACGTGGGGCCACCCGGGCTCAGCGCCCGTGGTTCACGCCCCCGCGCGCGCAGCCGCTCCTCGGCCTGCTCGTGCAGTCCCGCCGTCACCGGACCCGGGCCGCCCTTGAGGTGCTCGAACGCCGCGTTGTACGCGCCCACCCAGGCGCCGGCCGCGTGCGCGACCTGCCACTCCAGCTCGGTCCACGACCGGCCGCGCTCGGTGGCGTATGCCGCCAGGAACTCGTCGTTCTGGGCCAACGTCGGTCATGGCGCAGTCCAGGACCGAGTTGTACTGGAAGGCTGAGTTGCCGGCCAGGACGGCTTCGGGCATCGCGACCACCGAGTCCCAGTCATGGATCACCAGCCGGGGCTGCCCGTCGGGGTCCGGCACCCAGCGGCAGTTCTGCGCCTCGAAGTCGCCGTGGGCCGCCACCAGCGGCAGGGTCGCGACGTCGGGCGCCAGGAGCCGGGCGCGCGCGCGGCGGGCCACCTCGTGGACCAGCGGGTCGATCTCGTCATCGATCCGGTGCGGGTCCCAGCGGTCCGAGGCCGGCGGGGGCCAGACCCGGCCCTGATCGCCGTGGTCCCAGTTCAGCCACGGGACCGGCGGCTCCAAGGTGGTCAGCTCGTCGACCCGCGGTGCCGCCGCGACCATCCGCGCCAGCAGCCGGGCGTACCCGGCAGCCCCGAGGTCGCCCACAGCGGCGACCCCCTCGCCCTCCCAGGTCTCGGCGTTGACCGCCAGCGTGCGGGCGTCGACGAGGTCGGTGCCCTCGCCCCCTGCGACGAGCACCACGCGGTCGCCCTCAGCCAGCGGGGCCGGGCCGGCCAACGGCCGCGGGCACGGGATCCCCGCCTGCCACATCGCCTCGTGGACGGCGGTGCAGGCCAGCTGCCGCTCCTGGGCGCCGCGCACCTTCAGCACGACGTCCCGGCCGTCGGCCAGGCGCACGCCGTGCACCGCCGACAGCCGCTGGACCCCGAAGAACTGCTCGACCGGCGGGCTGCCGAGGTGCCGCACGCACCAGCTCACGAGCAGCGGATCCATCCCACACCGTCCTGTCGCTCGAGTGACCCCGCCGGGCATCCCCGGCGGCACCTGCGCTCACATCAGTACGTCAGCAGCGCGGCGAACGTCGCGTCCGGCGCCGTCCCGGCCAGCAGGGCCCGCCCACCGAGGTCGACCAGCTCGACCAGGACGCACGTGCCGGCCACCGTCCCGCCTGCGGCCTCCACCAGCGCGATCGTCGCCGCGGCGGTCCCGCCGGTGGCCAGCAGGTCGTCGACCACCAGCACCCGGTGGCCCGGGTCGAGCGCGTCCTTGTGGATCTCCAGCGAGTCCAGCCCGTACTCCAGCTGGTAGTCCACCGCGTGCACCGCGGCCGGCAGCTTGCCCGGCTTGCGCACCGGGCACGAACCCGACGCCCAGCTGGTAGGCCATCGCCGAGCCGAGGATGAACCCGCGGGACTCGACCCCGACGACCACGTCGAAGTCCCACGCGTCCACGGCATCGCACATCTGGTCCACCGTCGCCCGCCACGCCACGGGGTCGCGCAGCACCGTGGTCACGTCGCGGAACAGGATCCCGCGCTTGGGGAAGTCCGGCACGTCGCGCATCAGGGAGCGGATCCGGGCCAGCCGATCCTCCGGCGTCAGCGACTGCGCGGGCGACCGGCCATTGACGGCAACGGAGATCGGGGTCACGGCAGGCGGCTCGGTCACGGGCCCGATTCTGCCCCCGTGGGCGCATGAACGCCGCACGTGGGGGATGCTTGCCCCGATGGATGACGACGACCTGACACCCGATGACGCCACCGAGGACGAGCTCTGGGAGATGCTGGACGAGGCCTCCGGGGTCGACCGAGCCCGGATCCTGCACGAGCTGGGCGGTCGGGCCTTCTCCGACCAGGAGTTCGAGCAGTCCGTGGCGCTGGCCGAGTCGGCGGCCGTCCAGGCCCGCGAGGTCGGCGACGAGCTGCTGACCGCCCGCAGCCTGTTCGGCCAGGCCGCGGGGCTGCGCCGCCTCGGCCGGACCCAGGAGCTCATCGAGGTGGCCATGGAGGCCGCCGACCTGCTGCGCGCCAACGGCGAGCCGGAGGAGATCGCCGAGTGCCACGGCATGGTCGCCGGCGCCTTCTGCGACCTCGGCGACGACGTCGCCTCGCTGGAGCACTGGACCAGCGCGGCGCGGCTCTTCGAGAGCGAGGACTCCCCCAACGAGGCCGGGCGGATGTGGATGTCCCTCGGCGAGGCCCTGGGTCGGCTCAACCGCCATGTCGAGGCCCTCGAGACGTTCGACCACGCCCGCGCCCTGTTCCGCACCGGCGACGAGCCGGGCGCGGTCCCCTGGGCCGACGACCGCGCCGCCGCCGCCCTGATCGACCTCGGCCGGGCGGAGGAGGCCCTGGAGCGGCTGCGGGCCGCCCTGAACGTCCGCGAGGCCCAGCGCGACGTGCCCCGGATCGCCTACGCGCACTACCGCCTGGGGTGGACGCTGCGCCTGGTCGGGCAGTTCGAGGAGGCCCTGTCCCACCTGAGCATCGCCGCCGAGCTGTTCGACGAGCTCGACGAGCTCGAGGGCCGGGCGCGCTGCGACCTCGAGGCCGCCAACGCCCTGACCTCCCTGGGCCAGTTCGAGGAGGCCGACGAGCTGTACCGCCGCGTCCGCGCGGTCTTCGACGCCCTCGGCCACGACTCCCAGGTGCTGCTCAGCGACGCGAACCGCGCCGTCCTGCTGGCGCGCACCGGCAAGCTCGACGAGGCCGCGGACCTGAACACCCGGCTCGTCGCCCGGGCCACGGACGCCGAGATCACCTGGCTGCTCGGGGACATCAGCAACCACCTCGCCCGCAACCTGATCGAGCTCGACCGGCCGACCGACGCGATCGACGTCCTGGACGCCCAGGACCCGGAGCTGATCGAGAAGCCGGCGGCGGTGCAGTCGGCCGCGCTGCGCGCCAAGGCGCTGCTGGCCACAGGCCGGCGGGCGATGGCCGCGCGGGCCGCCGAGGACGGGCTGCGCCTGGCCGCCGACGCGGAGATGGTCGCCGAACGCGCCGAGCTCTACGAGATGCGTGGGCTCTCGCGCCTCGCCTCCCGCAGCGGCCCGCGGGTCGCCGCGGCCGAGCGCGACCTCGCCCATGCAGTCGCCCTCTACCTGGCTGCCGGCCTGACCGAGAAGGCCCGCGAGCTCTCGACCCGCTTCCTGCCCAGCCCCGGGATCCACGTGCGCCGCGGTGGCGGCTTCCTCAGCGAGCAGCCGACCCTGCCCCTGCCGGAGCCGAAGGTGGAGCGCGCCGAGTCCAAGGCCGAGCCCCGCAACGACTGACGGCGTCCGCGCGGCAGGGACGGTCAGCTCGTCGGCGGCTCGTCCTCCTCGCGCAGGCGCGGCTCGGTCCGGTTCTCCGGGTTCACCCCGTGCTTGTCGGCGTAGAAGGCACGGATGAGGTCCATGTCGGCGCGGACGTCGCCGGTGGCCCGCAGCGACGGCCCGTAGCCGACCGTCTTCGTCGGGCCGTCGCAGAAGCCCAGGCACATGGGCACGTCGGCCTGCTGCGCGATCCGGTAGAACCCCGACTTCCAGTACTGCTTCTTCTTGCGCGTGCCCTCCACGGCGATGACCAGCTGGAAGTGCTCGGCAGTCGCCGCACGGGCGACCAGGTCGTCCACGACCCCCCCTGGGTTGCTGCGGTCCACGGTGAGACCCCCCACGCTGCGCATGAACGGCCCCATCGGACCCCGGAACAGCTCCTCCTTGGCCAGGAAGTGCGGCTCGACGCCGTACGCCCAGGACAGCCAGAGCATCAGCGGGAAGTCCCAGTTCGACGTGTGTGGCGCGGCGATCATCACGACGACCGGATCCGGTGGCGGCGGCTCGCCGACGATCGTCCACCCACGCATCGCCAGCGCCCTGGCACCGATCGCCCGCTTGTCCATGACCGAAGATCCTACGCGACCGTAGGTTCCCCCGACGACGGGGCCGGGGACGCACCCGGGCGCCTACCGGACGAGCCGGGTCATCTCGACCGTGACCACGGGATCCGCGCTGAGCGGACCGGCGTAGATGCCGGTCAGCGGCGAGACGTCGCGGTAGTCCCGACCCCGGGCGACCAGCACGTGGGCGGCGGCCACCGCCCGGCCGTTGGTCGGGTCGTGCGCCTCCCAGCCGCCGTTCCATGCCTCGACCCACGCGTGGCTCTCACCGATCACGGGCACGCCGACCTCCGCGTCCTCGGTGTGGACGTACCCGCTGACGTAGCGCCCCGGGATGCCCAGCGCCCGCAGCAGCGAGAGCGTCGCGTGGCTGAAGTCCTGGCACACCCCCAGGCCCTCCGCCCAGGCCTCGCCGGCCGAGGTGTGCACGTGGGTGGCCCCGGGCGTGTAGGCGATGCGGTCGCGGACCATCTCGATGGCCAGGCCGATCGCGGCCTTCGGGGTGGGCGCCGCGCGCAGGGTGGCCAGCACGTCCGCGCGAGCGGGGTCGACCGCCGCGTCGTCGACGAACCTGCCGAGCTCGAGGAACTCGCACCACCGGTCGGTGACCTCATCGGAGCCCATCTCCGACCACGTGACCCCCGGCGCCTGCCGCCACTTCTCCACGGTGTCCACCACCGAGGTGCTCACCACGGTCAGGGCGTGGTGCGGGATGTGGACGTCGAACGCCTCGACGGCCGTGCCCCAGTAGTCGGTGTAGCGATGCAGCCGTGCCATCGGGCTCACGGAGAGGTCGTGGCGCAGCATCAGCTGGCCGGACGTGCTCAGCGGGGTCATGCGGGCCTCGTTGAAGGAGGCCAGCACCTCCCCGGCGTAGGCCAGGCTCGTGGAGTGCATCACGGACAGTCGCTGGGTCATCAGTGGCTCCACACGATCGTGCCGGCCTGCCGGAAGAACGCCCCGGCGACGGCGTCGCTGGCGACGAACGCCGCCTCGCTCGCGCGCTCGCTGAGCAGCTCCAGGTCGGCCGGGGTCGGGTTCACCGAGGCGAACTCGAGCTCGGCGCGCAGGATGCCCACGGTGCGCAGCAGCGTCGAGGTCTGCTGCGGGCTGACGTAGGTGCCCATCTGGCGCACGGCACGCTCGGCCCGGATCGCCGCCTGCAGCGTCGAGCGCGGGAAGGTCGGGTCGAGCAGCAGGAACGCCCGGACCTGCTCACCGGTCAGGGCCCGCTGCGTGCGCAGGAACGGGTTGAACCCCCCTGCCGCACGCAGGGCGGTCGCGGCGCCGACCTGCGGCCACAGCGCCTCGTGGTCGATGGCCAGCAGGCGCGAGGTCATGTCCAGGCGTTCCAGCGCGCCCCCGAGCCGGAGGAACACCAGGCCCTCGTCGCGGGGCATCTGCCAGTCGATGATCCCGGCCACGACCGACAGCTCGTCGAGCAGTCCGCGCAGCGGGATCCCGGGGATGACCGTGGAGATGCCGGCCTGCAGCCGCAGGTGCGTGGCGTTCATCCGCTCGAACATGTCGCCGGGCAGGGCCTCCCGGATGGTGCGCGCGTTCTCGCGGGCCGCAGCGACAGACCCGAGGATCGTCTTCGGGTCGTCGGAGTCCCCCACCACGATCCGCACCAGGGCGGCCGGCGTCAACGATCGGCGATCGGGATCCTCGGGCATCAGCGACAACGGCTCGAGCATGGCCTCGACGCCCACACCGGGGTCCAGGCGGGTGTCCTCGACGAGCAGCTGGTGGTGCTCGACGAGCAGTCGGGTGGTGACCTCGGCGCGCTCCACGTAGCGCCCGATCCAGAACATCGCCTCGGCGATCCGGCTCAGCACGTGCCCACCTCCTGCGTCGTGCCCGCGGACTGCTGCTGCTGCATCTCCTGCTGGCGCAGGCGCTCGGAGTGCACGGTGGGCTGGTCGACCCGGGCGCGCGCCTCGATGGCCGCGCGGCGCTGGGCCGCCGAGAACGTCGGCTCATCCGACTCGACCACGAGCTCGGGCTCCAGGGGCGGCAGCGGCTCGTCCTCCCCGATGTCGAGCACCCACGTGTCCTTGGATCCGCCACCCTGGCTGGAGTTCACCACGAGGCTGCCCTCCACCAGGGCCACCCGGGTCAGCCCGCCGGGGAGCACCCAGACCTTCTCCCCGTCGTTGACCGCGAAGGGCCGCAGGTCCAGGTGCCGCGGCGCGAGCCTGCCGCCCTCGACGAGGGTCGGGCTGGTCGACAGGGCGACGATCGGCTGGGCGATCCAGCCACGCGGATCGGCCTCGATGTTGGCCGCGGCGGTGGCGAGCTCGGCATCGGTGGCCTGCGACCCCACGACGATGCCGTAGCCGCCGGAGCCGTCCACCGGCTTGACGACCATCCGGTCCAGGCGGGGCAGGACGTAGGCGCGCTGCTCGGGGTCGCGCAGGTCGTAGGTGCGCACGTTGGGCAGCAGCGGCTCCTCGCCGAGGTAGTAGCGCACGATCGTGGGCACGTAGGGGTACACGGCCTTGTCGTCGGCGACGCCGTTGCCGACTCCGTTGGCGATCGTGACCGCGCCGGCGCGTGCCGCGTTGAGGATCCCGGGGACGCCGAGCACCGAGTCGGGGCGGAAGTGAACGGGGTCCAGGAAGTCGTCGTCGATGCGGCGGTAGATCACGTGCACCGGCTCGCTGCCGCGCGTGGTGCGCATGCGCACGACGCCGTCGCGGCAGAACAGGTCACGGCCCTCCACCAGCTCGACGCCCATCCGCCGCGCGAGGAACGCGTGCTCGAAGTGCGCCGAGTTGTGCACGCCGGGGGTCAGCACGACGACCGTGGGCTCGGCGACCCCGAGCGGCGCCGCGGCGAGCAGGGCCCCGAGCAGGCGCGCGGGGTACTCCTCCACGCTGCGCAGCCGGTACCCGGTGAAGATCTCGGGCACGACGTGGGACAGCGTGCGCCGGTTCTCCAGGACGTAGGAGACACCCGACGGGCTGCGCAGGTTGTCCTCCAGCACCCGGAACGTGCCCTCGTCGTCGCGGACGAGGTCGACTCCGGCGACGTGGATCCGCACCCCGTTGGCAGGTCGGACCCCGTGCGCCTCGCGGTGGAAGTGCGCGGAGCTGGTGATGAGCTTGCGCGGGATCACCTGGTCGCGCAGGATCTCCCCGGCCCCGTAGATGTCGGCCAGGAACATCTCCAGTGCCCGGATCCGCTGGGCGACGCCGGCCTCGATGACCTGCCACTCGGCGGCGTCGACGATCCGCGGGACGAGGTCCATCGGCAGCGGTCGCTCCCGACCCGACAGCGTGAACGTGATGCCCTGGGCGCTCAGGTGCGCATCGCGCAGTCGCGCCCTGCGGAGCAGCTCCTCGGTCCCGAGGTCCTCCAGCGCCCCCGCCAGCCCGTCGCGACCGGGGCGGACCTCGCCGTCGGCGTCGTACATCTCGTCCCAGGGCAGCATGGCCGAATCATGGACATAGCCCTGTGGCCGTTTCATGACGTCAGGTTACCGACGTGTTACTTCCTGCCCCGCGGGCACGCGACCAGCCGGTCCGGGGCGTGAACGTGGACGGTACTTGCTCCTCTTGCGGCAAGGAGGCACCACGTTCCCGGAACCGTCGGTGGCCACCGCCGCCAGCCCTGGTTCGAGTGCGTGCGACCGGGCGGTGGACGGAAATCGGGTACGCAAGGCCCTCCCCGACGGGACCTTCGACCTACGGATGCATATGCAGGCTCGGCATAGTGTGCAGGACATGCAGATGTCGCAGGGCCCCTCACGGCCGCTGCTCACCGCCCTGGAGGTCCAGGAGCTGCTGCACATCGATCGCTCGACCGTCTACCGGATGGCTGAGGACGGCCGGCTGCCTGCGATCCGCGTCGGGCGCTCCTGGCGCTTCCCCGCGGACCGGATCGAGGCGCTGCTCGACTCCGGACAGGCCGACGGCGCGACCGACAGCACCTCCGCGGCCGCAGCAGGAACGACCGGCAGCCCGGCCCTGTCCCTCGTCACCGCGAACACCCTCGTGCCCGCGAACACCCTCGCGACCGAGCCCGACGAGGCAACCGCGGACGCAGCCGACCCGACCCTGAACACCGACGCCGCGAGCGCCGCCGTCGAGGTGGCCGCCGACCTGCTCGGCGTGATGATGGTCGTCACCGACATGCACGGCCGGCCGGTCACCGACGTGGCCAACCAGTGCACCTGGTTCGCCGCCCACGCCGACGAGCCCGAGGTCCTCGACGCCTGCATCGCCGAGTGGCGCGACCTCGCCGACCACCCGGACCTCACGCCCCGCTTCCAGGAGGGCGCCCTGGGGTTCCAGTGCGCGCGGGCGTTCATCCGCCACGGCAGCACCCTGGTCGGGATGGTCCTCGCCGGCGGCGTGAGCCCCTCGACCGACACGGCCGTCGACCCCGACCTGCACCACCTCGATGACGCCGCGCGCCGTCGAGTCCTGGACGCGCTGCCCCGGATCGCTGCGGCGATCTCCACCACCACGCCGCGCACCGCGGCGACCACCCCGGTCGCGCACCCCGCGGCCACCATGAAGGAGAACTGATGAAGAGGCTGCTCGTCCTGGGAGCCGGCACCGCCGGGACCATGGCCGTGAACAAGCTGCGCCCGCAGCTGCCCCGCGACGAGTGGAGCATCACGGTCGTCGACTCCGACGACACCCACTACTACCAGCCCGGGTACCTGTTCGTGCCCTTCGGCATCTACCGCCCCGACGAGATCGTGAAGCCCAAGAAGCGCTTCATCCCGACCGGCGTCGACCTGGTCATGGGCGAGATCGACAAGGTCGTGCCCGAGGAGAACAAGGTCCTGCTGGTCGACGGCACCGAGCTGGGCTACGACTACCTGATCATCGCCACCGGCACCACGCCGCGGCCCGAGGAGACCCCGGGCATGGCCGACGACCTCGGCGGCGACGTCCACGAGTTCTACACCTTCGACGGCGCGACCGCCCTGGCCGAGAAGCTGCGCACCTGGGAGGGCGGCCGGCTCGTCGTGCACATCACCGAGATGCCGATCAAGTGCCCGGTCGCACCGCTGGAGTTCACCTTCCTGGCCGATGCGTTCTTCGCCGAGCAGGGCATGCGCGACAAGGTCGAGATCGTCTACGTCACCCCGCTGGAGGGCGCCTTCACCAAGCCGGTCGCCAGCAAGCACCTCGGCGACATGCTCGAGACCCGCGGCATCGCCCTCGAGGGCGACTTCATGGTCGAGAGCATCGACGCCGAGGCCAAGAAGCTGATCAGCTTCGACGAGCGCGAGGTCCCCTACGACCTGCTGGTCACGATCCCGCTGAACATGGGCGCGGACTACATCGCCCGCTCAGGCCTGGGCGACGACCTGAACTACGTGCCGGTCGACAAGCAGACGCTGCTGTCCGACGACCACGACAACATCTTCGTCGTCGGGCGACGCCTCCAACATCCCGGCGTCCAAGGCCGGCTCCGTCGCGCACTTCGCGATGGACCTGTTCCCGGCGAACTTCCTGCGCCACATCCAGGGCCTGAAGATGACCGAGCTGTTCGACGGCCACGCCAACTGCTTCATCGAGACCGGCCACGGCAAGGGCCTGCTCATCGACTTCAACTACGACACCGAGCCGCTGACCGGCAAGTACCCGCTGCCCGGCGTGGGCCCGTTCTCCCTGCTGAAGGAGACCGAGATGAACCACTGGGGCAAGGTCATGTTCCGGTGGATGTACTGGAACATCCTGCTGCCCGGCAAGGAGCTGCCGCTGCCCGCGCTCATGTCGATGGCCGGCAAGGACACGAAGGACCTCTGATGACCGAGACCACCCACACGGGCACCGACACGGTCGGCGCCCTGAGCCCGGCGGCGGCGACCGCCGACTCGAATGCCGCCATCCTGGCCCGCCTGGACGCCATGAGCGCCCAGATGGCCGTCATGGCCGAGCAGGTCGCCGAGGCGGCCGCAGCCCGCGAGCAGTGGAGCGAGCTCGTGGAGACCCTGATCCCGGTCTCGCGCGGCGCGATGGACGTGGCCACCCGCGAGCTGTCCGAGCTCGAGGCCGATGTCACGATCGACGACGTCACCCGGTTCGCCCGCACCACCGCCCGGGCGATCCCCGACATGGAGGTCCTGGTCGGCCAGATCGGCAGCATCTCCGAGCTGGGCCACGAGGTGAGCTCCCTGGGCGGAGCCGGCATGGCCAAGCTCACCGAGGTCCTGCAGGTCGCCGAGGACAAGGGCTACTTCATGTTCGCCCGCGAGGGCGCAGCGATCGCCGACAAGGTCGTCACGTCGTTCGACGAGGACGACGTCCGGGCCCTCGGCGAGAACGTGGTCACGATCCTCAACGCGGTCAAGGAGCTGACCCAGCCCGAGGTGATGGCCCTGCTCAACCGCACCGCCCTGACCATCCAGGAGGTCGAGGACACGCACATCGAGCCGCCCTCGGCCTTCGCGCTGCTGAAGTCGATGCGCGACCCCCAGACCAGGCGTGGGCTCGCCCGCGTCCTGTCCATGCTCCACACGGTCGGTGAGGACACCCAGCCGACCTCACCCACCAAGTAGAACAAGAGAGGAAACACGACCATGGCCATGGCCACGATCGCCGGCAAGGAAGTCCACGTCAACGACGAGGGCTTCCTCACCGAGTACGACGAGTGGAGCGAGGACATCGCCGCCGAGCTCGCGAAGAACATCGACGTCGAGATGACCGACGAGCACTGGGCGCTCATCAAGTGGCTGCGCGAGGACTACAAGGAGAAGGGCGAGACCGCCACGACCCGCCGCGTGCAGACCGTCGGCGGCGTGCCCACCAAGAAGCAGTTCGAGCTCTTCCCGAAGAAGCCGGCCAAGAAGATGGCCTACATCGCCGGGCTGCCCAAGCCCAAGGGCTGCGTCTGATCCCGCGCAGCGACAACCACCAGAAGAGAGACACCGACATGACCGTCATCCCGAACTTCGACGACGCGGAGACCGACCGCAAGTTCGTCATCATCTGCTCCAAGGGCAACCTGGACATGGCCTACCCGGCCCTGGTCCTGGCCAACGCCGCCCTCGGTGAGGGCATCGAGACGCACCTGTTCTTCACGTTCTGGGGCTTCGACATGATCATCGACAGCCGCATGGACGACCTGCAGTTCTCGCCCGCGGGCAACACCGCGATGCACTTCCCGATCAAGGGCAAGGACATGCGCATCCCGCAGGCCGTCATGCCGCTGCCGGGCATGACCGGCATGGCGACCAAGATGCTCAAGGAGCAGCTCGACGACATGGGCATCCCGCCGGTGCGCGACTTCCTCGACCAGATCGTCGCCTCCGGCGGGCACCTGTGGGCCTGCCGGATGAGCGCGGACATGAACAAGGTGGACATGGACGACCTCTACGAGGGCGTCGAGGACATCATCAACGCCACCGACTTCATCGAGATGACCGACGGCGCGCAGCTGCTGTTCATCTGAGGCCACACACCGACGGCCCCGCGCACGTGCATCCGCACGGGCGGGGCCCGTCGGCGTCCCGACCCACGCAGCTGCCCGGCACCCCTCGCCGGTGATCCATTCGGGTTGGCGACGCTAGAAGGTCGCCGAACCCGAATGGATCACGCGCGGGGCGACCGACCGAGCGCCCCGACGGCGTACCGTCGGGGGTGTGAGGCTCCCGCCGGCACCGCCGATCGCCCGGGCCGTGGCTGCCACGCCCGGCGGATCGCGACCGGGTGCTCGACCTGCTGCGCGCCAGCGCCCTGGCCCTGGTCGTCCTGGGCCACAGCAGCATGGGGATCGTCGGCTGGACCGACTCCGGGCCCGTGATCAGCACGTCGCTGACGGTGTACTGGTGGGCTCCCTGGGCCACGTGGATCCTGCAGATCATGCCGCTGTTCTTCGTCGCCGGCGGCGCGGTGAACGCCCGCTCGTGGCGCACGCAACCATGATCCGTACGCGTCCTGGCTGTGGCGCCGGGTCGCCCGGCTCATGCGGCCGGTGTGGGTCTACCTGGTGATCATGGCCCCGGTCAGCGGGCTGGTGTCGCTGCTGGCGCCCGAGGGGTACGCCGAGCCCCTGCTCGGCGCTGGCCACCCAGCTGCTGTGGTTCATCGGCGTGTACGTCATGGTGTGCGCCCTGACCCCGCTGGCCGTCCGGGCACACACGGTCAACCCGCTCCTCGGCCCCGCTGCCCTGCTGGCCGGCGTGGTCCTGTTCGACTGGCTGCGGCTGGGGGTGGGCGTGGCCCCGCTCGGGCTGCTCAACTTCGTCCTGGTCTGGGCGCTGGCCGCCCAGCTGGGCCTGCTCTTCGACGACGGGCTGCTGCGCCGATGGCGGGGCGCCGGCGTCGCCGCACTGGCGGTGTCGGCGAACCTGCTGCTCGTGACCTACGGACCCTACCCACGCTCGATGGTGGGCATGCGCGGCGAGCCGTTCAGCAACATGACCCCACCGAGCCTCGTGCTGGCCCTGCACACCGTCGCCCTGGCCGGGCTGGTCGGCGCGGCGCGGCCGGCGCTGGCCCGACTGGCCGCCGGTCGCCGGGTGTGGACGGGCACCACCGCCATCAACCTCACGGCGATGACCCTCTACCTGTGGCACCTGCCCGTCCTGATCGCCCTGTACGCCGGGCTGCACGCGCTGGGCCTGGACCGGCCGGTGCAGTGGGCTGCCGACGGCTACCCCATCCCCGGCCCGGGGTTCTGGCTGTGGACGATGGCCTTCCTGGCGGTCTACCTGGCCTGCGTCGTCGGCGTCGTGCGCCTGATGTGGCCCGCCGAGGTCGGTCGGCTGCCCGGCTGGGACCGGCCTGCCCGGACGGCCCTGACCGGGGGCGCCATGGCGCCCGGGTGAACGCGGCCGATCAGCCGCGGCGGGCACGGGCGCGGCCCTCATCGGGATCGGGACGCTGATGCTCGCCGCGATCGGACTGGCGGGCTTCCCGACCCGCGTGACCTCGTTCGCCGGCGTCCCGCTCAACGCGGTCGCCGCGATCGGGCTCATGGCGCTCGGAGGGCTGCTCGTCCGGTGGGCCGGATCCACCAGAGCCCCCGTCAGTGCAACGAATGGCAACCGGGTATTGCACTAGTGGTAACCTGCGCACTACTATTGCCACATGAGCGATGAACTGCGTGACCTCCTGAACCGAGTTGCCTCCGGCGAGATCAGCCCCGAGGAGGCCGAGATCCTGATGCAGGCGAGGGCCTCGAAGATCGGCGCTCCGACCACCGAGACCACCGTCGAGCAGCCCGCCCCCGAGCCGGTCCGCCGGATCAGCGTGCGTGGCAGCGCCGTGCGCCTGGTGATCGTCGCCGACCCGACAGTGGACACCGCGATCGCCGAGGGCCCGCACCGCGTGTCCCACGTCGGTGACCGGCTCACCGTGCACTCCGACCTGCGGGTCGGCGAGTACGAGGCCGAGGCGCCGAAGTCGACCTTCGCCACATGGCTGAGCAACGTCAACCGGGCCGGCTCGACCCTGCGCGTCCGGGTCAATCCCGACCTCCCGCTCGACGTCCTCAACGTCGCCGGCTCGCTGGAGCTCAGCGGCATGCGCGGCCACGACCTCGGTCGGCGTCGAGGCGGGCTCGGCCAAGCTGCACGACGGCGCCGGCCAGCTGACCCTGTCGGTGGCCAGTGGCAGCGCGGACGTGGAGTGGCAGTTCCAGGGCGAGTCCTCGGTGAGCACCGACCTCGGGCTCGGCCCGGCTGACCCTGCTGCCCGGCTCCGACGTCGAGGTGAAGGCTGAGGCCACGCTCGGCCTGGCCACCATCCGCCTGGCCGACGGCACCACGATCAAGGCCACGCCCGAGGGGCATCCGCCGGTGAGGGCGGGCGCGGGGTCGGGCAGCCTGGCGGCGACGACCCGCCTCGGGCTCGCTCGTCGTGTCGGTGTTCTGAGCCCCGGATGCGGACGCATCGGCCGCCGACCACGTGCCCGGTGTGCTCCGAGTCGCTGATCACCCTGCGGCTGGGGTGCCCGTCGTGCGGCACGGAGCTGTCCGGCCACTTCGAGACGTGCCGGTTCTGCCGGCTGGGCGCAGCCGACCTGGAGATCCTCGAGGTGTTCCTGCGCAGCCGCGGCAACGTCCGCGACGTGCAGGCGCACCTCGAGGTGTCCTACCCGACGGCGCGGGCCCGGCTCATCGAGGTGCTCGACCGCCTCGGCCTGGGTGAGGCCCCGAGCCCGACGGCGCCGAGTCCCGCAGCCGCGCCCCCGGCCGACACGGCCGCGATCCTCGCGGATCTCGCAGCCGGACGGCTGGATGTCGCCGAGGCGGAGGCCCTGCTCGGTGAGGGCTGAGGCGGAGCCCGCAACGCTGCCCTCGTGAGCTCAGGCCGCCTGGAAGGACCGCCGCGACAGGCCGTACATCCAGCCGTCGATGGTGGTCTCCGGGGCGGCCGACTGGTCGGACGCCGCCCCGAGGGTGAGGAACATCGGGATGAAGTGCTCGACGGTGGGGTGCGCATAGGGCATCCCGGGGGCACGGGTGCGGAACGCCGCGAGCTCGTCGAGGTCGCCGCGCGCCAGTGCATCGGTGGCCCAGGCGTCGAAGTCCCGGGACCATCCCGGGACCGACTCGGGGCGCCCCCAGTCGACGAACGGCAGGCCGTGGGTCATGAACCCGGAGCCGATCACCAGGACGCCCTGCTCGCGCAGCGGGCGCAGCCGTTGGCCGAGCGCGATCAGGTCCGCTGACACGTTGGTGGGGATGCTCAGCTGGAGCACCGGGACGTCGGCCTCCGGGTACATGGCCATGAGCGGGACCCACGCGCCGTGGTCCAGGCCGCGGCTGGTGTGCTGCACCAGGCCACTGCCCTCGGGCAGGACGCCGGCCACGAGCCGCGGCCAGGTCCGAGGCGTCCGGGGTCGGGTAGCGGAAGCGGTAGTACACCGGGTCGAAGCCGGCGAAGTCGTAGACCAGCGGGGTCCCGGCCGAGGCCGAGGAGAGCGCCAGCGGCGCGGACTCCCAGTGCGCGGAGGCCACCAGGATCGCGCGCGGACGCGGGCAGCGCACGGGCCCAGGCGAACAGCCGCGCCATCCAGTCGGCATCCTCGAACAGTGGCGGTGCGCCGTGGCTCACGTAGAGCGCGGGCAGCGGTCCGTCCTCGGGCCGCCAGGCGCGATGCGCTCCGGCGACCGCCGTCGACCGCACGTGCTCGGCGTACGGGTGCAGTGCCATGGGACCCTCCAATAAGTTGTCGCTTCAACCAAGTGTACACCGCCTCCGCCGCCAGGGCCCACTGCGCCGTCACCGCGGCTTCACCCGGAGGGAGGCGGCACGATGTGGCCATGACGTCATCGCCGGAAGCCCCCGCCCAGATGGAACTGTCGGCCAACGACTCCCTGTGGCTGAACATGGACACCCCCGAGAACCTCATGGTCATCGAGAGCGTGATGTGGTTCCACCACAGGCTCGACCCCGATGCCGTGATCCGTGCCCTGGAGGAGCGGATGATCGCGCGCTACCCCGTGTTCCGCTGGCGGCCGCGGCTCTCGGAGAGCATCGGGGGTCGCGACGAATGGGTTGACGACGAGGACTTCGACATCCACCGGCACGTCACGGTCCACGAGCTGGGCGGCGCGGGGGGCCGGGCGGAGCTCCAGGCCTTCCTCGAGGAGCGCTTCAGCGAGCCGATCGACCGGGCGCACCCGCTGTGGCGGACGTACGTCCTGGAGGGCAACGACTTCGGCGCGGTCATGATCCGCTTCCACCACGCGATCGCCGACGGCACGGCGCTGGCCCGGGTGCTGATCGAGATGACGACCGACAGCCCCGAGGAGGGCTTCGACTACCCCGACGTCCCCGAGGACCGGCTGCATCCGGCCGACGAGCCGCCAGCACCCGAGGACTCCCCCGACGACCGCCAGGCGCGGCGCAAGCGGGTCAAGGCGCTCAACGCGGTCACCCAGGTCGCGACGATTCCCCTGGCCGTCGGGGTGAAGGCCACCACCGGTGCCGCCAAGCTGCTCGAGATGCTCGACCTCGACCGCGAGGGCAGCCTGGTGGCCACGGCCGCGGACCACTCCGTCGGCACGGCCGGGACGCTCGACAAGCTGCTGGTGGGCACCCCGCCGGACATCGCCATCTTCGGCAAGGCCGGGGTCGCCAAGCGGGCGGACTGGGCCCCGGCGCACGACCTCGCGCAGGTCAAGCGCGCGGCCAGGACGCGTGGGGCGACGGTCAACGACCTCATGCTCGCCGCGGTGGCCGGCGGCCTGCGCCGCTACCTGGAGGGACGCGGTGAGCCGTTCGCCGACGCGATGACGATGATCCCGGTGAACCTGCGCCCCGTCGACGAGCCGCTGCCTGCGCACCTGGGCAACAAGTTCGCCCTGGTGGCCCTGGACCTGCCCCTGGAGCCCGCGCACCCCCGTGGACCGGCTGGACGCCGCCCACGCAGCGCATGGAGGTCATCAAGGCCGGCCCCGAGGCCCTGCTCACGTTCGGCATCTCCAACGCCCTGGGCATGGTCGGGGCCTACACGTCGCGGGTGTCGCGGACCATCCAGGAGTACTTCGGGAACAAGGCCATCGGCGTCACCACCAACGTGCCCGGGCCGCAGCGCACCCGGTACTTCGCGGGCCAGGAGCTCGTCGGCATCCTCGGCTGGGTGCCGGGTGCCGCGAACCAGACCCTGGGCGTGTGCATCTTCAGCTACGACGGCCAGATCCGGGTCGGCTTCAAGACCGACGTCAACGTCGTGCCCGACATCGCCAACCTGGTGGCGGCGTACTCCGCGGAGATGGAGGAGCTGCTGGCGCTGGCCCCGGCCGAGTAGCGCCGGGGCCGCACGGCCCGACCACGGTGTGACTCAGCCCCCGGAAGGGGGCACGATGGGGCCATGTCCGCACGCGTCGCCCTGTCCCCGAACGACTCCCTCTGGCTGAACATGGACAGCCCCGAGAACCTGATGGTGATCGAGGGGGTGATGTGGTTCGACGAGCCGCTGGAGGCTGCCGCGGTGACGCGGGCCCTGCGCGAGCGCATGGTCGAGCGCTACCCGGTGTTCACCTGGCGGCCCGAGCACTCCAACGTCGGGCCTGGACCACTGGGTCGAGGACCCCGACTTCGACATCGACCGGCACATCACCCACCACCGCCTCAAGGGCGACGGCGGGCGCGAGGCGATGCGCAAGTTCCTGCAGGCCCGGATGTCCGAGCCGCTGCCCCGCGACCGGCCGCTCTGGCAGGCCCACGTCCTGACCGGGCAACGACTTCGGTGCGGTCATGCTGCGCTTCCACCACGCGATCGCCGACGGGACCGCGCTGGTGCGCGTCCTGCTGGATCTCACGACCGACACCCCCAGCGGGGATGCGGAGCCCGAGGACGCCGTGGCGGCACTGACCGGGTCCGACCCGCGCAACCATCCGGCCGAGCCCTCCCCGAGCATGGGGCCGGCCCCCACCGACCGCGATCACCCGGGCCTGCGCGACCGGGCCGGTCGACGCCTGTTCCAGCTGGCGACCTTCCCGGTGACGGCCGGGGTGGCGGCCACCAACTCCGCCGTCAGCCTCGTGCACATGCTCGACCCCGACAACCGGGGCAGCCTCACCTGGAGGCTCGCCGACCAGGTGGCCGGGACCGCCGACGCCGTCGACAAGCTGATCATCGGGACCCACGAGGACATCCTGCTGTTCGGCCAGCCGGGGCTCGACAAGCGCGCGGACTGGGCACCGACCTACGACCTCGACGACGTCAAGCGGGTCGCGAAGGCGCGTGGGGCGACCGTCAACGACGTGATGATGGCCGCCCTGGCCGGGGCCCTGCGCCGCTACGTCATCGCCCGGGGCGAGGTCCCCCGCGACGTGGTGACGATGATCCCGGTGAACCTGCGCGCCATCGACGAGCCCCTGCCGATCCACCTGGGCAACAAGTTCGCGCTGGTGGCCATCGAGCTCCCGCTGTCCGAGCCGACGCCGATGGCGCGCCTGGCCGCCTCGAAGGCCCGGATGGACGTCATCAAGTACGGGCCCGAGGCCCTGCTGACGTTCGGGCTGTCCCACGCGATCGGCGTGATGGGCTCGGTGACCGAGACCCTCTCGCGGCGGATGACCCAGTTCTTCAGCAACAAGGCGATCGGCGTGACGACCAACGTGCCCGGCCCGACCGAGGTGCGCTACTTCGCCGGCCAGGAGATGGTCGGCATCCTCGGGTGGGTCCCCGGCGCCTCGCACCAGACCCTCGGGCGCCTGCATCTTCAGCTACAACGGCATGATCCGCGTCGGCTTCAAGACCGACGCCAACGTCATCCCCGACGTGGGCAACCTGGTGGCCGCCTTCAACGACGAGATGGCCGACCTGTTCGCCGAGGCCACCGAGGCCAGCCGAGGCCTGAGCGCGGCGCGGACACGACGGTGCCCGAGCCGACGGACGACTCGGGCACCGGTTGCGGGGGGGACCCGCGCGATCAGCGGCAGGTCACAGCACCCGGCCGAAGGAGACGTTGCGGCTCCAGATGTGGACGGTGCTGACGCGCCCACCCGGGCGCGGGGAGTGCAGGGTGCGGTTGTTCCCGGCGTAGATGCCCACGTGGTAGGCGCCGCGGCCGCCGCGGAAGAACACCAGGTCCCCGGGACGCGCCTGGCTGCGCGAGATCCGCCGGGCCCTGTGCATCTGGGCCGTCGCCGAGTGCGGCAGGCTCACGCCGGCCTTGCGGTACACGTACGACGTGAAGCCGGAGCAGTCGAAGCCCCGGGGGGTCGAGCCGCCACGGCGGTAGGGCACGCCCTTGAGCGAGTTGCCGGTGCGCATGACCCTCGACGCGCGGGCGGCGAACGAGCGGGAGCTGCGCGAGGTCTTCTTCTTGCGGTCCCCGGTCGTCACGGTCGCGGCGACGCTGCTCTCGACGGACACGCGGGGGGCGGGGACGGCCGACGCGGCGGGCGCGGGGGCCATCGGTGAGATCGGGAGCGCGACGGCCAGGGCCGTAGCGCCAGCCAGGGCCATGCCTCGGGCACGGGTCAGTAGAGCCATGTGGATGTCTCCTCCATGCGCCTGCGAGGTGAGCTGTCGGGTTCGGGTGGGGAGCACCCGGCCGCTTCTCGCGGCTTCACCCCAAGGACTCACGCCTGTCTGACGTGGGACCACGAATCGTGGGTCCCCCGCTCCCGTTCTCCAGTGCGTTGCTGGCCGGTGGCCAGGCGCTGAGAGGGCGTGACGTGAACGGGATTCGGCGCCGTCCGCCCCATCCCACCGGGAGGCGGGACTTGATCACCGTAGCCAACGTCGCAGTCAGTGTCACAAACTCGTCGGCTGTGATCTATCTCTCGTTCCGAGGGGCGAACACCGGAGGAACGGGCGATTCCGGACTCGGAGAGCGCGCTCTGTGACGGGTTCGCCACCCCCTGCAACCGGCGCGGCGGCGGCTGGTGCGGCCGCGAGGGTGCGAGGGTCAGGCCAGCGTCAGGAAGAGCTTCTCGATCTTCTCCATCGACATGGAGGGCTCCTCGCCGCTCTGGCTGGCGGCGGCGCAGGCCTGCAGCTCGGCGGAGATGATCTTGAAGCCGGCCCGGTCGATGGCCCGCGACACCGCGGCGACCTGGACCATGACGTCGCTGCAGTCGCGACCCTCGTCGATCATGGTCACGATCCCGGCGACCTGGCCCTGGATCCGACGCAACCGGTTGACGACGTCCTTGCGGCACGTCTCATCGATGGCCATGGCACCCTCCCGTAGTGAGTACCCCGTAGGGTACCTGCGTTCCGCGGTTCGCGGGAGTCCCCGCCGGACCCGGGACGCGGCTACGCCGCGACGAAGACCTGCTTGGCCTGGACGCCCGACAACTCGAGCGAACCCCCCTGGCCCTCGATGCGGACCCCACCAGCGGCGAGGCTGACCTCCACCCGGTTGCCGGGCATGGCCGCGATGCCGCGCAACGCGCCCATCATGGTCTCGTCGGCCTGCAGCGTCTCGGCGATCCGCACGACCGTCATCTGCCGCGCCTCGTCCTGGGCAGCGACAGCCAGGGACTGGCCGGGCAGCTGCGAGGTGGAGCGAGCGGCCCGCGCGCCACCCAGCTCCCCGAGCCCTGGGATCGGGTTGCCGAACGGGGAGGTCGTGGGGTTGCCGAGGATCTCGACCAGCCGCCGCTCCACGGACTCACTCATGACGTGCTCCCAGCGGCAGGCCTCGGTGTGGACCGACTCCCAGGGCAGGCCGATCACGTCGACCAGCAGGCACTCGGCAAGGCGATGCTTGCGCATCACCTGGGTCGCCAGCGCCGAGCCGGAGTCGGTCAGGACGAGGTGGCGATCATCCGCGTCGAGCTCCACGAGGCCGTCGCGCTGCATGCGCGCCACCGTCTGCGACACCGTGGGCCCGCTCTGCCCGAGTCGCTCGGTGATCCGAGCGCGCATCGGCAGGATTCCCTCCTCCGACAACTCGAAGATCGTCCGCAGGTACATCTCAGTGGTATCGATGAGGTCGCTCACCTGCCCATTGTCCCTCACAGCCGTGGGATCAGCGGGACGGGCACGCGCAACCCCCCGGGGCATCTCACCCAGGTCCACCGTGGAGTCGCGCGGGTGCGGGCGGATGCGCGACCGGAGCATGCCGCCTAGGGTCGGCCGCGTGCAGCACGTCATGTGGTTCCGTCGGGACCTGCGAACCGGGGACCACCCGGCGCTCGTGCGCGCCGTCACCGAGGCCGCCGGGGCGGCCATCCTGCCCGTGTTCGTGGTCGTCCCCGGGCCCTGGCAACGGCTGGGGGCGCCACCCCGGGCGTACCTGGCCGGCTCGTTGGCGGCCCTGCGCGACGACCTGGGTGCCCTGCACGTGCGCACCGGTGACCCCGCTGAGGCGCTGGGCGCCCTGGCCCGGGAGCTCGGACCGCTCACCGTGCACGTGACCGAGGCGCACACCCCGCGGGGGCGCGAGCGCGACGCCCGCGTCGCCGAGGCGCTGGCTGCCCACGGCTCCCGGCTGGTCGCCACCGGGAGCAACTACGCGGTGCCCCCGGGGTCGGTCCGCAAGGGTGATGGCACCCCCTATCGGGTGTTCACGCCGTTCCATCGCGCCTGGCTGGACGCGGGGTGGGCAGCCCCGACCCACCGCCCTGCCCGGATCGAGGTCCTCGACCTGCCCGGCGAGTCGCTGCCCAGCGCCGAACCGCCGCCAGGGATGTCCCTGCCCGCTGCGGGCGAGGAGGCAGCCATGGCCCGCTGGGCCGACTTCGCCGACGCGCACCTGGCCGACTACGACGACCTGCGCGACCGCGCCGACCTCCCCGGCACGAGCAGGCTCTCGCTGCCACTGCGCTGGGGCGAGATCCATCCCCGGACCCTGCTGGCCGCGCTGGACCCCGACCGCGACCGGCGGTTCGTCGCCGAGCTGGGCTGGCGCGAGTTCTACGCCGACGTGCTGTTCCACAACCCCAGGACGCTCACCGGGAACCTGAACCCGGCCTTCGACCGGATGGTGCACGACTCCGGGCCCCAGGCCGAGGACGCCTTCACGGCATGGTCGCGTGGCCGGACGGGGTTCCCCTTCGTCGACGCCGGGATGCGCCAGCTGCGCGCCGAGGGGTGGATGCACAACCGCGTGCGGATGGTGGTCGCCTCCTTCCTGGTCAAGGACCTGCACCTGCCGTGGTGGCGGGGCGAGCGGGAGTTCATGCGCTGGCTGGTCGACGGCGACCCCGCCTCGAACGCCCACGGCTGGCAGTGGGTGGCGGGTTCGGGCACGGACGCGGCCCCCTACTTCCGGGTCTTCAACCCGATCCTGCAGGGCCTGAAGTTCGACCCCGACGGGGCCTACGTGCGCCGGTACGTCCCGGAGCTGGCACATCTGGCGGGGGCCGCGACCCACGAGCCGTGGACGGTGCTCGACGGGTACGCCCATGGCTATCCCGAGCCGATCGTCGACCACGCCGAGGAGCGTGACGAGGCCCTTCGCCGGTACGCGGCGATCCGCTGACGCCGGACCCGCCAACGCGTCCCGGCGCAGTCCGGGGGTGAGCCACCCCTGCATGGCAGACTGACCACGTGGCCATGCTTGCAGCGATCTCCCTCAAGGGCGGCGTCGGGAAGACGTCGGTCGTCCTGGGGTTGGCCGCCAGCGCCTGGGCCGCCGGCCACCGGACGCTGGTCATCGACCTCGATCCCCAGGCCAACGCGACGGCGGCGCTGGACCCGCATCCGTACGAGTTCACCACCAATGACGTCCTGGCCGACGGCCGCGAGGGGATCGCCGCCGACGCGATCGTCGCCAGCGGCTGGGGCCACGGGATCGACCTGATCGCCGGCGAGCGGGCGCTCGAGCACCGTGCCCACGCCGAGGGCCCCGACTCCGCGCTGCGCCTGCGCACCACGCTCGTCGGCGCACTCGACCGGTACCACACCATCCTCATCGACTGCCCACCCTCGCTGGGCGAGCTGACCCGCAACGCGCTGGCCGCCGCACCGGCCGCCCTCATCGTCACGGAGCCCTCGTACTTCGCCCTGCAGGGGGCCGAGCAGGCGCTGGAGGCCGTGGACATCGCGCGCGCAGCGACCAACCTCGGCCTGCGCCCGGCCGGCATCGTCGTCAACCGGGTGCGCCACAGCGGCGAGCACACCTACCGCCTCGACGAGCTTCGTCGGGCCTACCCGCAGCTGGTCCTCGACCCGCCGATCCCCGACCGGACCGCCATGGGCGCCGCCCAGGGGGCCGCCGTTCCCATCACCGCCATGCGCTCGAAGAGCGCGCGGGACCTGGTCGCCCTGTTCACCGAGCTGGCCGCCAACATCGAGGAGGGCCTGTCATGAGCACACCGGCACCGCGTCCGGCGCTGAAGAAGGCTGCCGACGCCCACATCCACCCGGCTGCCCCGGGCCACTCCCTGCACACCCTTCGCCCCGCCGCCGAGGCCGCCCCCGCACTTGCGGAGCCCGCGTCAGGATGCCGCGCCCAGCCCCTCGGGCACTGCGCCGCTGGCCAAGTCCACCGGCAAGTCCGGTGGTGCCGCGCAGCACCGCCTGTCCGGCCCCCTGCGCGGCACCACCAGCGACAGCCTGCGCGCCGCCGCGAAGAAGGCCAGGACCCGTCCCTCCGGCAAGGCCGAGGAGAAGCCGGTCGATCTCGGGGTGAAGGTGCCCAAGTCGCTGCGCAAGGACTTCCGTGCCGCGGTGAAGGCCGACAAGAAGGATCCCGACGCGGTCGTGACCGCCCTGCTGAAAGCATGGCTGGGCACCTGACACAATCTCGCCACGACGCCGAACCTGCACGCGCAACTCCCCCGAGGACCAAGGAGACACGATGAGGCTTCACCGGACGACCACTGCACTGGCCGCGCTGCTCATGGTGGGCTCGCTCGGCGCGTGTGCCGACTACACCACCACAGGCGTCCCCTCCGGCGACGAGGCCGCCCAAGAGGCGGTCAAGATGGAGCAGGGACACCCGCTCGAGGCCACCTCGTGGGCGCTGACCGAGTCCAGCCTGAGCTCGCAGGACCTCGGGAGCCTCGGCATCACCGCCGACTTCTTCACCGAGCAGATGTCCGGCCAGGCGCCAGTCAACAGCTACTTCACCGACTACACGACCGAGGGCGAGAAGATCAAGTTCGGCCCGATCGGGTCGACCATGATGGCCGGCGACCCGAAGCTGATGTCCGCTGAGACGGCGTACTTCGAGCTGCTCGGCAGCGTGACCACCTTCGACCTCACCCCCGAGAAGCTCACGTTGAAGGCCGGCGCGCAGGAGGTCCTCGGGTACGTCCCCGGCGACCAGGCCGGCTCGTCCACCGACGTCCAGGGCGCCACCGGCGGCGAGGACATCAACGCCCTGGCCGGCACGCTCGTGGGGATGTCCGTCGGCCGACGCCGAGAAGGCGACCACCGATGCCGGGTTCACCTTCCGGGTCACGTCCGTGGACGGCAAGCCCAACGCCGTCACGATGGACTACCGCGAGGACCGGATCAACGCCGAGGTCGAGGCCGACAAGGTCGTGCGGGTCACGATCGGCTGATCCGCACCGCGTAGCGCAGCCGGACGATCCCGCCGGTCAGCGACTCGGCCGACATCAGGTCCAGCGCCACTGGCCACTCCTCCGGGCGCAGCGCGGGGGCGTCGAACAGCGCTGGTGTTCCCCGACCGCCGATGGCGACGGGCAGGACGTCGATGTCGATCTCGTCGACCAACCCGGCGCGCAGCATCGCCCCGCCGAGGCGGCCGCCGCCCGTGCACACCACGGTGCGCACCCCGAGTCGCCGACCGAGCAGGCGCATGGCTGCCGGGAGGTCCACGTGGTGCTGGCCGACCACCAGGTACGGGATGCCGCGGGCGCGCAGGACCGCAAGGTGCTCCTCGGGCGCGGCCCGGCTGGTCAGGACCAGGGCATGCCATCCAGCCCATGCAGGGTCGGGCCATTCGGTGAACTGCAGGTCCACCCGGCCCCGGCCGTCCACGACGGCGAACCAGCGGCGCCCTGACACGCCCACGACGGCGTCGGGCAGGAAGTGATCCCCCTCGGGGGGCGGGTCGGCGGGGCATCGGGCAGGAAGTGCTCCCCCTCGGGGGGCGGGTCGTCGGTGCTCGGCTCTGGGGGCTCCCCCGGTTCCGGCGGGTCCGCAGGAGACAGGAACGACCCGCTGCCCTCCAGCAGCACCTGCGGATCGTGCTCGCGGCGGACCCAGTCGTAGGGATCGCCGACGCCGGCCGTCGCGGCCTCCCACCGGGGATCCCCTGCCATCAGGTTGACCCCGGGGGCCAGCGTGAGCCGACCGTCGACGGAGGCCATCGAGTACGTGATGCAGCGCGGGCGGGCCATGCCTCCATGCTGCTCGCGTCAGGCGCCGGAACGCGCGCGCTGCCGGGACCCGCGTGCCCTCGGGCGCAGATCGGCCCATCTGGCCGGATCGTGACGCGGGTTGGCCGGAACGTGACGATCCGGCCGGTGCGACGCGGCGGTGGCGATCGGCGGGGTCGGGCCGCACTGCTCCGTACACTGCTGGGCATGGCTCGCTCCTCCGGCTCAGCTCCCGCCAGCGCCCCCGCTGACGGCGCCGACCCGGCACCCTCCCCACGACCGCGCGCCTGGGCGCACCGGGAGGCCCAGGTGTACCGGCGACGGCGGCGGGAGTACGTGGCGGCGACGAACGCGCTCGTGGCATGGCTGCAGAGCCGGTTGGAGGATGTCGACGAGATCGAGGCGTTCGTCTCCGGGCGCGCCAAGGAGGTCCGCTCGGTCGAGCAGAAGCTGCGCAACCGGGATCGGCTGCAGCCGGGTCGCGACAGCTCCTACGCCGACCTGCCGGACCTGATCGGCATCCGCGTGGTCGTCCGCCTCGAGAGCGAGATCGCGATCGTGGCCAAGGAGCTGCACAGGCTGCTCGTCGTCGACAAGGACGTCGATGCCCGCCACGAGCGCTCCCGCGAGGAGACCCCCGGCTACCGCGGCCGGCACTTCGACGTGCGCGCCCGGCCCGACTCGCGAGCTCCCCGAGCTGCTCACCGTCCAACGTGCGGAGATCCAGGTCCGGACCCGCGCCGCGGACCTGTGGGCCTCGCTGGAGCACGAGCTGCAGGTACAAGGGCGGCGACGAGCTGCCACCGGCGCGCAG
Source organism: uncultured Actinomycetes bacterium (assembly GCA_963812395.1). Lineage (GTDB taxonomy): Bacteria > Actinomycetota > Actinomycetes > S36-B12 > CAIYMF01 > Prado023. The sequence continues at coordinate 132,568 of CAWEVG010000032.1, read as the reverse complement.
CCGGCAGTTCGTCCTGGCCGCAAGCCTCCTGGAGCTCGCCGAGCGCGAGCTCGAGGACCTGCGCGCCTGGCAGGTGGACACCCAGCAGCACACAGCTGGGCGCCGCTGCGGCACCCTCCCGCGAGGCCGCCGCCCCGCTGGACGAGGCTGCCCTGGCCGAGTTCCTGGCCACTCGCTACACGGCCGCCCCCAGCACGCCCCGGCGACTGGGCTGGATGCTCGAGCTGCTGCGCGAGATGAACCTGGACTCGACGGCAGCGCTGACGTCGCTCCTGCCCGCGTCGCCCGACCCGCGGATCCTCGCCCTGGTCGAGGGCCGCGCCACCGTGGACACCGTCCGGATGCTCGACGACGAGCTGCTGCTCGTGGCACCGGAGGCGTACATCAAGGCCAACCGGGCCGTGCCCGACGAGCGCAACCCGCAACGGATCAGGACCCTGGAGCGCCGGCAACGGCGGTTGGCGGCGGGCTGAGGCCGTCGGCCAGGCCGACCGCGAGCATCAGCGCCCCGCTCCCCCGCCGGAACAGCATGCGGGCCGGCGACCCGAAGGTCACCGGCCCGCATGCAGCGAAGTGGTCGACTCAGGGCATCAGCACCGTGTCGATGACGTGGATCATCCCGTCCGTGGCCCGGATGTTGGTCAACCCGGGACGAAGTTGGCGTCGGACTTGCCGCGTCCACGAAGCCTCCCCGGGCGGTGATCGTCCCACCGCTGAGCATCGTGATCTGCTTCGCACTGGTCGACGCTCTTCGAGTTCCGGACACCCGCGGTCACGTGGTAGGTGAGGACCGGCACGAGGGTCTTGGCGACAGCGCCGTCGTCAGCCGTCGAGGAGTCGATCAGGGCCGATTCCGACGCGCCGAAGGCCGTCTCGAAGGCGGCGTCCGTGGGGGCGAAGACGGTGTAGTCCGTTCCGTCGAACAAGGCGACGGCCCCGGATGCCACCAGCGCGGTCGTGAGGACGTTGAAGTTGTCGTTGGTGGAGGCGATCTCAACGATGGACTTGCCCGTCTTCTCGGTCCATGCCGGCTTGGCGGTGGCGGGGGCGGCCATGGCGGCGGCGATCAGCCCGGCCGAGGCGACTGTGGCGGCGATGCGGGTGGAGTTGCGCATGAGTGGATCCTCCTGAGTGCGGGGGTCCCCGGTGGACACCCTTCACCCCTTCTTCTCCCTCCACCGTCGCCTCGGATGCAGCGGATTCGCAGAAGTTTCTCGGGCGATTCCCGCGTCAATCCGGCATACCTGGACAGGATCGGCCTGATCGCGCCCGCCAGCGGTACCCACGAGCGCGAGCCGTCGCCCGCGCTGGTCGGCACCTACGACCGCTCGACCTGCCAGCTGCGGGTGTCCGGGGCGAACCCGAGGCTGCGGTACAGCCGGCCGGCCGGGTTGTCGGGCTCCGTGGCGATGACCCAGCGCTGGGCGCCGCGGTCCTCAGCCCACCGCGCCGCGACGCCCACGAGGTGCCCGGCCAGGCCACGACGCCGGTGGTCGAACGCGGTCTGCACGCTCTGGTAGCGCGCGACCACCCGGCCCTGGGCGTCCTGCCCACACAGCACGATCCCGAGGTCCGAGACGCACTCATCGCCCACGAACGCGCCGAAGAACGCCGCCACGCCCCGGTCGGAGAGCGCTGCGCGGCTGCGAACGCGCGCCATCGTGAACTCCCGGTGGGACGCGTCGTCGGGCTGCTCCCCGGTCCGGGCGTTCTCCGCGATGTCCGCCGCTGCAGCGGCTGCCCACTGCTCCGGGGTCACCAGCTGCCGGATCGAGTACCCGTCGGGAGCCGGGCGAGCCTCGGGTGGCGTCGTGGTCGACATCACCTCGTCGGAGGTCACCGGGAGGTCGAAGGCTGCCCACGGTTCCGGGTCGGGCTCGGCCGGCAGGCCGATGCCCAGGTGCCGGGCCTCGGGGAAGGTGGCCCGGAACAGCTCCACCCACCGCGATGCATCGTTGCGCGCGGCAGGGTCCGTGACCAGCAGGAAGTTGCCCCAGTGGTACCCGGGGTTGTCCGCGGAGGTGATCACCAGGTGGTCGCCGCGGTCCTCGATGTGAGCGCCGCTGAGACGGAGCACGGCGATGTCCGTGAGCCAGCCGGGAGGGAGATCCATCGCCCGAGGATAGGGCGGGAGCCCGACCCGCGAGTGCCTTGTGGGAATAGAGTCCCTCGCATGCTCCCCTGGTCCGGCGCCCTCGCGGGCCGACTCGACGAACTGGTCATCGACTCGCACGTCCTGCGTGGGAACCCGCTCGGCGACCCGCATGAGCGGCCCCTGTGGGTGTACCTCCCGCCCGGCTACGACGACGACCCGACTGCCCGTTACCCGACGGTGTACGTCATCCAGGGGTACACCGGCCACGTGACGATGTGGGCCAACCGTCAGGCCTACCGGCAGCCCTTCCCCGAGACGGCCGATGCCGTGTTCGCTGGCGGAGCGCCGCCCTGCATCGTGGCCTTCGTCGATGCGTGGACCGCCTACGGCGGCTCGCAGTTCGTCGACTCCCCCGGGACGGGGAACTACCACACCTACCTGTGCGACGAGGTCGTCACGTTCGTGGATGCGCGCTACCGCACCATCCCCGACCGCGAGTCACGCGCCATCACCGGGAAGTCCAGCGGCGGGTTCGGCGCGATGATCACGCCGATGCTCCGCCCGGACGTGTTCGGCGCGCTGGCGACGCACGCCGGCGACGCACTGTACGAGCTCTGCTATGTCCCGGAGTTCGGCGCCGTGGTCCGCGCACTGCGCGCCTACGACGGGGATCCCGCGCGCTGGTGGTCGGACTTCACCTCCCGGACGGCCTTCACCAAGCCCGAGGACGAGGTCATCCTCGGCATCTACGGGGTCGCGGCCTGCTTCTCCGCCGAGCCGGACGGCACGCCCGTCCTGCCCTTCGACCCGACCACGGGCGTCATGCGGCCAGAGGTCTGGCAGCGCTGGCTCGACCTGGATCCGGTCCGGATGGCACCGCGTCACGCCGATGCGCTGCGCTCGCTGCGGGCCGTCTGGATCGATGCGGGCACCCGCGACGAGTACCACCTCGACATCGGGGCGCAGGCCTTCAGGGCGGAGCTGGCCGCAGCCCAGGTGCCCGACGATCGGGTCCACTTCGAGCTGTTCGACGCCGGGCACGGCGGCATCGACTACCGCTACCCGCTGGCACTGGAGTGGCTCGCGCACCGACTGGCGCGCTGAATGATCACCCGCGCCGAGATCATCACCGCCCTGCACACCGCGCTCGAGGGCCAGCCCGAGGTGCTGGCCGCCTCGCTGGGCGGCAGCGACGCGACCGGGCGCACCGACGAGTTCTCCGACGTGGACGTGATCGTCGTCGTGGAGGTGGGCGCCGTCGAGGCTGCGTTCGACGTCGTGCACCGCGCGTTGGAGGAGCTGTCGCCGATCGCCCGACGGTGGCGGCTGGCGGATCCGACCTGGCACGGCAACGCCCAGGAGTTCCTGTCCCTGCGCGACGCCGACCCGGCGCACTTCATCGACCTCGTCGTGCAGGAGCCCTCCGGCGGCGAGCGCTTCCTCGAGGCGGAACGTCACGGCACCGCCCTCGTCCTGTTCGACCGCAGGGGGATCCTGACCCCGGTGCCGCTGGATCGCGACGCACTGCAGACCCGGATCGACGCCCGCCTGGCGATCCTGCGCGAGCGTTTCCCCCTGTTCCAGACGCTGGTCACCCGCGCGGTGCGCCGCGGGTTCGTGGCCGAGGCGGCCGTCGCCTACCAGGACCACGCCTACCGCCCGCTCATCGAGGTGCTGCGCATCCGGCACTGCCCCGAGCGGTTCGACTTCGGTGCCCGCTACCTCGACCGCGACCTGCCGCCGGCGTTGCGCGCCGAGGTGGAGGCGCTGGCGCTCCCGGGTTCGCTGGCCGAGGTGGAGTCGTTCAGGGCCCGCGCGGAGGCCCTGTTCGACGCGACGTTGGCCGAGCTGTCCACGCCGGGGTGACCCGGGCGGGGCTCAGGTCACCAGGTGCGCCAGCGCCTGCGCGACGCCGTCCGCGTCGTTGCTGGCCGTGACCAGGGCGGCGACCGCGAGCACGTCGGGGTGGGCGTTCGCGGGGGCGACCGCGACACCGGCGAACTCCAGCATCCCCAGGTCGTTGCGGCCGTCACCGATGGCAGCGACCTCCTCGGAGGTGACCCCGCGACGCGCGCACAGGCGTCTCAGCGCGACGCCCTTGTCGACGTCCGCGCGTGTGACCTCCAGGTGGGTGGGTGTCGACGCGAGCCCCACCAGACCCTCGGGAACGCCCACCACGTCGGTGATGTCGGCCACGTGCGCCAGAAGGAGGATCTTGTCGGGACCCTCCTGCTCGGCCGACAGGTCGGCCACCTCCGGCGAGCACCCCACGATCGAGGCCTCCTCGTCGGATCAGGTCATCGACGCGCTCGACGAGCCACCGCTCGGCTGCGAACCAGCTGACGGACATGCCCGCCGCTCCCCCGGCAGCAGCGACCTGGTGTGCGAGCGCCACCGGCATCGACTGCCGATCGAGGATCCGCAGGTGCCCGCCGGTGCTGTAGCTGCCGGTCAGCGCCCCCTGCGATGCGATGAAGACCGCCGGCTCGACCAGCGCGAGGCGATCGAGCACGGGCCAGAGCGCGCGGGGCGGTCGCGACGTGGTGAGCACGACCTCCACGCCGGCGCCGCGGACCCGGCGGATCTGCTCGACGGTGGCCGTGCGTGACCTCGTGCCGACTGTTCAACAGGGTCCCGTCGACGTCGATGGCGACCAGCCGGATCACGCCGGCTCCTCCGCGGCGCGCCGCGCGAGGCGGGCATCGAGGAACGCCAGCTGCCGGTGCAGCACGGCGACGCCGGGCATCGTCACGCCGGCCCGCTCGGCCCGCCGGAGCGGCTCGGCCAGCATCGCCTCCACCTCCATCGGCCGGCCCGCGTCGGCGTCGAGCTTCATCGAGGTGGCGTACGGGGTCATCCGTGCGGTGATCGCCAGAAGGTCCTCGATCAGGCTCGGCGGGCAGCTCCCGGCCCTCGGCGGCCGCAACCGCGGCGACCTCCGTCATCAGCGTGCGGATCAGCGCGACCGTCTCCGGGTCGGCCATGAGCTCGTCGGTGGTCGCGTCGAGGATCACCGAGAGCGGATTGAACCCGATGTTCCACAGCAGCTTGCGCCAGCGCGCACGGACGAGGTCCTCGTCGAGGAGTGCGGGCGTCCGGGCGGCGGTGAGGTCCCCGGCGATGGCCTCGCATCAGCGGCGTGATCCCGCCAGCGGCGTCGTCCGGGGCGTGCGCGGCAATGGTCAGGGCGCCGAAGTCGAGGTGCGCCACGCGGCGCGGACCCGTGCGCTGGGCGCACAGGAAGGCCAGCCCGCCCAGGACCTCACGACCAGGCGCGACCGCCGCGTACGCCGGCTCGACCCCGATCCCGTTCTGCGCCAGCAGGATCCCCGACCCGGGAGCCAGCAGGCGGTCGGCGTGGTCGGCCAGGTGGGCCAGGACATCAGCGTTGGCCGTGGCCTTGACCGCCACGATCAGCACGTCGCACGGCTCGAGGGCCGCCCATTCGGGAGCCACGACGACGTCCTCGAGGTGGATGTCGCCCTCAGGAGAGGTCAGGTCGAGCCCATGGGCGCGCACATCCCCGGCGCCGGACCGCATGAGGAACTGCACGTCCGCGCCCGCGTGGGCCAGCCGGACGCCGTAGAAGCAGCCGACCGCCCCAGCCCCGACCACCGCATACCGCAGCACGACCCGATCCTGCCATGCCTGCCGGTCAGGGCCCGGTGGGAGACTCCGCTGCTGCCTTCAGCGCCTCGAGCGACTGGCGGATGTTGCGCTGGTTGTGCTCGTCGCGGGGTCCCGGGATCATCAGGGAGCCCGCCTTGCTCAACAACGTCCCGCGCTTCCCCTCGCGCCGATCCACCCAGGTCTCCGTGACCGTGCAGCCGTCCTCGGTGGCGGCGATCTCGTAGGACCACGTCGAGACGGGCAACGGGCCGAAGTCCACCTCGAACGCGAATCCTCGGCCCCGATCCGCGCGGGTCACCCGGCACCGCGTGACCCAGATCCACAGCCCGCGGCGGTTGGTGCCCCAGAACGTGTCACCGACAGCGAGGCGCTCGGGTGCGCGCAAGGCACCGGTGGCCTCCGGGGAGTAGTCCCCGACCGTCGACACATTGGCGATGCGGTCGTAGACGGCTGCGGGGTCCGCGGCGATGTTGACTGACTCGCTGACCGTTGCGCCCATGGCTGCGAGTCTACGGCTGCAGGAGGAGCCTGGCTCAGGCCCCGGAGCTGCGGGGATCGAGCATCGTCAGGACCATCCGCGACGGCTCCAGCGCCAGCACATCGTGGGGCACACGGGACCCGATGTGGACCAGCCCACCGGGGGTGAGCTCCACCTGCTCGCCGTCCGCCCCCACGCGCAACCGGCCGTCGAGGACCTGCAGCAGGATCGGGACAGCGGCGGTGTGCTCGCTGAGCTCCTGGCCGGCATCGAACGCGAACAGCACGACCCGCACGCCCTCCCCCCTGAGCGCCGTCCGCGAGACGGTCGCGTCCGGCGCCACCTCGATCAGCGCGCCCAGTGCCTCGATGTGCTCCATGACGATCTCCTTTCCAGTGACGCGTGGTCGAAGCCGACCCTTGGGGCGACCGAATCGACTGCCAGCGCAGGGCCGAGGCCTATGAGCCGATCTTCTCCCAGCCGCGACGTGTGGCGCGGGAGCCGGGGTCGTGCGGGCCTCGGTCCCGGTAGACGACGTAGGGCCGGAACACGTAGGCCAGCGGTGCCGAGAAGGCGTGGACCAGCCGAGTGAACGGCCAGATCATGAACACGAGCATCCCGGCGACGGCGTGGATCCGGAAGGTCGGTGGCGCATCGGCCATGAGCTCGCCCTGGGGTTGGAGCAGCAAGATCGAGCGGAACCACACCGAGACGTCCTCGCGGTAGTTGTGACCATCGCCGATCACGCCGGCGCCGACCAGGGTGGTCAGCAGGCCCAGGCTGATCGCCGCGACGAGGAAGACGTACATGGTCTTGTCGTTCTTCGTCGTTGCCGCGAAGACCGGGCCGACGGTGCGACGCCGGTAGATCAGCAGCACGATGCCGGTCAGGGTTGCGGCCCCGGCGAACAGGCCGAGGGTGACGGCCATCGCGTGGTAGGCCGTCTCCGAGAGGCCAATCGCGTTGGTCCACGACTCGGGGATGATCAGGCCGATGACGTGGCCACCGACGACGGCGAGGATCCCGAGGTGGAACAGCGGGCTGGCGATCCGGATCAGCTTGCGCTCGTAGAGCTGGCTGGAACGGGTGGTCCAGCCGAACTTGTCGTAGCGATAGCGCCAGATGGTGCCCACCACGAACGTGGTGATCGCCACGTAGGGCAGGACGTCCCACAGCAGGATCTGGGTGGTGGTCATCGGCGGGCTCCTGTCGGGGCGAGGGCGGTCGGGAACGGCTCCAGGCCGACGTCCTCGACGGGCGGGCCCGATGCGGCCAGAGAGGCCATCCGCTGGGCCACCTCGGGGGTGATCTCGGGCAACGTCGCCACGACGGCGTCCAGCACGTGGGAGTAGACCGAGCCGAGGTCGTGCAGGGCTTCGCGCAGCAGCCCGATCGCGGCCGCGTGCTCGGCGAGCAGGGCGTCTCCGGTGACCCGGTCGCCGACCGCGGCGAACTCCAGGAGCACGGCGAGGTGGTCGGGCAGCTCCTCGGTGCCGATCGTGAAGCCGGCCTTGGCGTAGGCCTGCTTGAAACGGACGATGGCCACGCCGCGGTTGCGGGTGTCCCCGTTGGTCCAGTAGGTCAGGAACGGGCAGGCGCGGCGCTTCATGTCGAAGATCTCGACGTAGTGCCGCTGGACGTCGCCGATCGGGGTGCCGTCCAGATGCGCGAGGAACTCCGCCAGCGGCCCCCGGACCGGCTCGGGCAGCTCGGCCACCGCGGCGGCCAGGCCGTCGAGGCGTTCGAGCAGCACGGCGTCGGGGTAGACCAGCAGCCACGAGCAGGCGAGTCGCGCCGACGCGATCTCGCGCTCGGTCAGGCCGCGTACCCGAAGGCCGTCGACCGGCGACTTCGGCCTGCGCAGGCGCAGTGGGAGCCCGAGGAACTCCGAGGCCTCCCGACCGCCGATCCTGGTCAGCCCGGTCATGGCTGCACCTCGTCGTCCGCGGGCCGGACGCCGGGCATCCCGAGTGGGACCGCACCGTCCCAGTTGAGCAGGTTGACCCGCGCCGCTGCATCCTCCGTGGGCACGAAGGCCTCGGCGGTCTGACGTGCCTTGAGGGCGTGGAAGTTCTCCACGGCCACCGGCATCGGCCGCCCGGACGCCTCGCCGAACGGGCCGGAGGCGTGGAACTGCCCCGGGCCACCGTCGAAGTCCAGCGAGCAGCCGAGCTCCTCGAGCTCGCGGCCCACCTCCACGTGTGCCCTGGGGATCACGTAGCGGTCCTCGTACTTGGCGATCGCCAGGAGCCGGTACAGCTCGTAGACCTCGTCTCCGGTGAGGCCGACGGCCTCGGCGATGGAGTCGTCGCCCTCTCCGCCGAGGTTGCGGCCGCGCATGTACGAGCGCATCGCGGCCAGCGTGGCCAGCGAGCCGAGCACCGGACCGGGATCGCCGGCGGTGAACAGCTCGGCGAGGTACTCGACCGGGATCCGCAGGCTGGACAGCGCCCCGAACAACGTGTCGGCATCCTCGGCGTCGTGGCCGGTGTCGCGCAGGGCATCGACGACCGGCGACAGCGGCGGGATGTACCAGACCATCGGCATGGTGCGGTACTCCGGGTGCAGCGGGAGCGCGACCCGGTACTCCTTGGCCAGCTTGTACACCGGGGAGCGGCGGGCGGCGTCGATCCAGTCGGCCGGGATGCCGTCCCGCTGGGCGGCGGCCACCACGTCCTGGTCGTGCGGGTCGAGGATGAGGTCGAGCTGGGCCTCGTAGAGGTCCTTCTCATCGGGCGTCGCCGCCGCGGCCGTCACCCGGTCGGCGTCGTAGAGGAACAGGCCGAGGTAGCGCAACCGGCCCACGCAGGTCTCCGAGCACACGGTCGGCAGGCCGACCTCGATGCGCGGATAGCACAGGGTGCACTTCTCGGCCTTGCCGGTGCGGTGGTTGAAGTAGACCTTCTTGTACGGGCATCCGGTGACGCACATCCGCCATCCGCGGCAGGCGTCCTGGTCGACCAGGACGATCCCGTCCTCGGAGCGCTTGTACATCGCGCCGCTGGGGCAGGCGGCCACACACGCCGGGTTCAGGCAGTGCTCGCAGATGCGTGGCAGGTAGAACATGAACGCCTGCTCGAACTCCATCTTCACCCGGTCACCGACCTGGTCGCGGATCTTGATCACGATCGGGTCCTTGGGCGCCAGCTCCGGGCCGCCACCGAGGTCGTCGTCCCAGTTGGCCGACCAGCGGATCTGCATCGGCTTGCCTGAGATCAGCGACTTGGGTCGGGCCACCGGGGTGTGCTCACCCAGGGGTGCTGAGATCAGGGTGTCGTACTCGTAGGTCCACGGCTCGTAGTAGTCGCTCATCTCCGGGAGGACCGGGTTGGAGAAGATCTTGGTCAGCCGGGAGAATCGCGAACCCGAGCGCAGCTGCAGCTTGCCGCGCTTGAGGACCCATCCGCCCTGCCAGCGCTCCTGGTCCTGGTAGGTCCGCGGGTAGCCCTGGCCGGGCCGGGTCTCCACGTTGTTGAACCACGCGTACTCGACCCCGGCGCGATTGGTCCACGCCTGCTTGCAGGTCACCGAGCAGGTGTGGCACCCGATGCACTTGTCGAGGTTCATCACCATGCCGACCTGGGCCATGACGCGCATGTCAGTACTCCACTTCTTGGGCGCGGCGACGGATGACGGTGATCTCGTCGCGCTGGTTGCCTGTCGGGCCCAGGTAGTTGAAGGCGAAGCTCAGCTGGGCGTATCCGCCGACGATGTGCGTCGGCTTGATCATCAGGCGGGTCAGCGAGTTGTGGATGCCGCCGCGCAGGCCCGAGGTCTCGGTGCGCGGGACGTCCACGGTGCGGTCCTTGGCGTGGTACATGTACACAGTGCCCGCGGGCATCCGGTGGGACACCACGGCCCGAGCCACGACCACACCGTTGCGGTTGTAGGCCTCGATCCACTCGTTGTCCTTGACCCCGATGGTCTCGGCGTCCACGGGGGACATCCAGATGTCTGGCCCGCCGCGCGACAGCGACAGCATGAACAGGTTGTCCTGGTACTCGGAGTGGATCGACCACTTCGAGTGCGGGGTGAGGTAGCGCACCGTCACCTCCTTGCCCACGCCGGAGGTCTGGTCCCCGAAGATCCGGTGCATGTTCAGGGGTGGGCGGAACGTGGGCAGGTTCTCCCCGAGCTCGCTCATCCAGTCGTGGTCGAGGAAGAAGTGCATCCGCCCGGTCAGGGTGTGCCACGGCTTGAGCCGTTCGACGTTGATGGCGAATGCGGTGTAGCGCCGGCCACCGTGCTCCGAGCCGGACCACTCGGGCGAGGTGATCACCGGCACAGGGCGGGCCTGGGTGTCGGCGAAGGTGATCCGTTTCCCCTGCTCGTCCTCGGCGAGGTCGGCCAGTCGCATGCCCGTGCGCTTCTCCATGTCGCGGAAGCCGTCCACGGCGATCCGGCCGTTGGTGGTGCCCGACAGGGCCAGGATCGCCTCGCAGGCGTTGACGTCGGTGACCAGCGACGGCCGACCAGCGGCGGGTCCGTCGGGGATCACCCCGTTGACCCGGGCCAGGACCGCGACCTCCGGGGTCGGGTCCATGTGCACGCCCTTGGTCAGGGTGCCCAGCTTCTCGACCAGCGGGCCGAGGGCCGACATCTTGGCCCCGATCGCGGTGTAGTCGCGCTCGACGGCCACGAACTTCGGGGCGGTCTGCCCCGGGATCAGGTCCACCTCGCCAGTGCGCCAGTCGCGCACGACTCCGCCGGGGACGGCCAGCTCGTCAGGGGTGTCGTGCTGTAGCGGGCACCATCACGATGTCGGTGCGGGTGTCCAGGACGCCCTTGGCCAGGGCGGACACCCCGCGACCGAGGGCCTGGAAGATCTCGTAGTCGCTCTTGGTCTCCCAGGGCGGGTCGATGGCCGGGGTGAACGCATGCACGAACGGGTGCATGTCGGTGCTCGACAGGTCGTGCTTCTCGTACCAGGTGGCCGCCGGCAGCAGCACGTCGCCGAACAGTCCGGTGGAGGTCATCCGGAAGTCGATGCTGACCAGCAGGTCGAGCTTGCCCTCGGGGGTCTCCTCACGCCAGGTGACGTCCTGCGGGCGCGCCTCGGGTGGGGTCTCCTCGGCGCGCACGGCGTTCGAGGTGCCCAGCAGGTGCTTGAGGAAGAACTCGTTGCCCTTGCTCGAGGAGCCCAGCAGGTTGGCCCGCCAGACGGTCAGCACCCGGGGCCAGTTCTCCGGGGCGTCGGGGTCCTCGACTGCGAACTTCAGGTCACCGGACTTCAGCTGCTCGACCACGTAGTCGGCCGGCGCCATCCCCGCGGCCTTCGCGTCCTCGGCGATGGTCAGCGGGTTGCGGTTCAGGCTCGGGAAGCTCGGCATCCACCCGGAACGCGCCGACTGCGCGAGCGTGTCGATCATCGACCGGCCGGTGAAGCGGCCCTCGCCCAACGGCGAGGCGAGCCCATCGGCCCCCATCGCGTCGTAGCGCCACTGGCCGGTGTTGACGTACCAGAACGCGGTGCCGATCATCTGGCGCGGCGGACGTGACCAGTCCAGGCCGAACGCCAGCTGCGCCCAACCGGTGACCGGACGGCACTTCTCCTGGCCGACGTAGTGTGCCCACCCACCACCGTTGACGCCCTGGCAGCCGGTGAGCGTGATCAGGGCGAGGAAGGTCCGGTAGATCGTGTCGGAGTGGAACCAGTGGTTGGTCCCCGCCCCGAGGATGATCATCGACCGACCACCGGACTCCTCGGCGTTGGCCGCGAACTCCCTGCCGATCCGCTCGGCCATCGCCGCCGGCACACCGGTGATCTCCTCCTGCCAGGCTGGGGTGTAGGGCGAGGGGTCGTCGTAGCCGGTCGGCCACTCGCCCGGCAGGCCCTCGCGGCCGACGCCGTACTGGGCCAGCATCAGGTCATAGACGGTGGTGACCAGGCGCGGTCCGTCCTGGGTCGCCAGCTCGGCTGCGGGCACGCCGCGGTGGTGGATCCCGCCGCCCTCGCTGCCCTCCTGGCCGACGTCGAAGCGCGGGAGCAGCACCTCGGCGACCTGACCTCCATCGGCCCGGTAGAGGCTCAGCGCCGGGTCGACGCCCTCGAGGTCGAGGTTCCACTTCCCCTCTCCCTCGTCGCCGTACCGGAAGCCCATCGACCCGTTCGGGATGTGCGGCCGGCCTGTTGCGGAGTCGACGAGCACCGTCTTGAAGATCGCGTTCTCGCTGGTGTCGCCCAGGTCCGCGGCGGTGACGAACTTGTCCGGCACGTAGGCGCCGTCCTTCTCCCGGAGCGTGACCAGGAACGGCAGGTCGGAGAACTTCTTCACGTAGTCCACGAACCGCGGCACCTGCCGCTCGATGAAGAACTCCTTGAGGATCACATGGCCCATGGCCATCCCCAGGGCACCGTCGGTGCCCGGGTGCGGACTCATCCACTCGTCGGCGAACTTGGTGTTGTCGGCGTAGTCCGGGCTGACCGTGACCACCTTCTGGCCGCGGTAGCGTGCCTCGGCCATGAAGTGGGCGTCCGGGGTGCGGGTCTGGGGCACGTTGGCGCCCCACATGATCAGGTACGAGGCGTTCCACCAGTCGGCGGACTCCGGCACGTCGGTCTGGTCGCCGAAGACCTGCGGGGCTGGCCACCGGGAGGTCGGCGTACCAGTCGTAGAACGACAGCATCGCCCCGCCGAGCAGGCTCACGAACCGGGCGCCCGCGGCGTGGCTGGCCATCGACATCGCCGGGATCGGGGAGAACCCGAACACCCGGTCGGGCCCGTGCGCGTCGATCGTGTGGACATGCGCGGCGGAGATCAGTTCGATCGTCTCCGCCCACGAGGCGCGGACCAGCCCGCCCTTGCCACGGGCCCGCTGGTAGCGGGTGCGGGTCTCGGGATCGTTGACCACGGCGGCCCAGGCCGTGACCGGGTCGTTGCCGTTGGCGGCCTTCGCGGCGCGGTAGGCGTCGAGCAGCACCCCGCGGATGTAGGGGTAGCGCACGCGCGTGGGTGAGTAGGTGTACCAGGAGAAGGCCGCTCCGCGGGGGCAGCCCCGGGGCTCGTACTCCGGGGAGTCGACCCCGACCGACGGGTAGTCGGTCTGCTGGGTCTCCCACGTGATGATGCCGTCCTTGACATACACCTTCCAGGAACACGATCCGGTGCAGTTCACCCCGTGCGTTGAGCGCACCACCTTGTCGTGGCTCCAGCGGTCCCGGTAGAACGAGTCGGCGTCCCGGCCACCCTGCTTGGTAACGGTGCGAAGGTCATCCGAGACCTCACCGCGGGTCAGGAAGCGCCCGGCGCGGACCAGGAACTCGTCAGTGGCACTCGTGCTCATGATCACTTCTTCTTCCGTGGGGACGGGGTGGCTGCCTTGGTGGTCTCGGCGGCGGCGGGGCTGATCGGGGGGTTCGTGGGGGAGCTGGCGGTGGAGCTGGTGCGCGAGACCCTCACCCTGGGGGCGGGGTCCGGCAGCTCCACGGTCCACTCCGGGTCCACATCCGGACGGCGCAGGTGGGCCACGCACAGGCCCGGCCGAGGGAACACGTCGAGGCTGGCCAGAGTGACGGGCTGGGCGGTCCTGGCCAGGACCTCGCCGAGCAGCTCGGCGTGGATGTCGCAGATGACGGGGTGCTCGTGCACCAGCTCGGCATAGGGGCAGGCCCGCAGGGTGATCTGGTCGCCGACCGGGTTGCGGACCGCCTCGAAGCCGAAGTCGTTGAGCACCCGCGTCGCCTGGTCGACAGCCGCCTCGACGGTGTCGACGGAGCCTACTTCGGGGCCGGCCTCAGCCCAGATGGCCGCTGCCAGTCGGGCGACCTCCGGGGCGCTGGCCCGGTCGAGCTCGGAGTCCAGCGCACGGGCCAGCTCCCGGATGGACGCTGACGCGGTCCCGGAGTACAGCCAGTGCGGACGGCCCCGCGTGGACCGCTGGTCCGGGACGCGGGTGACCCGCCCCGAGGCCAGCAGCGCATCGAGGTGGCCGCGGACGGTGTTGGCGTGCAGGCCGACCGCCTCGGCGATCTGCTCGACCCGGACGACGTCGTCGGCAGCCTCGATGAACTCCAGGACGGCCGCCCGCGAGTCGCCACCCGACGCGGTGGGCCCGGGGCGCGGACCGCGCACCGCGCCGATCCGAGCCAGGGCCCGCCCGACCGAGTGCAGGGGGATCGATGTCGCGCTCACGGGGCATGTCTACCACATAAACACGGGCGTGGGAATAAACACGGGGTCAATGTTTGACGTTGTGATCAAAGGGTGTAGCGTGCGCCTCATCACCACCTGAAGGAGGCAGCACCATGGCCGCACCGGCCGTCACTCCGGCGCCTCCTGCCGGGTGCCGACTCGAGGAACCGGGGAAGGTGCGTGTCCTGGTCATCTCGACCATCGCGTTCACCCTGATGTTCGCCGATCTGGCTGATGTTCGAGGTGCTCGGGATCCCCGACCCGGCCGCTGCACACGAATCCCTTGCCGAGCCCGTCGCGGTCGGCGCCACCACAATGGAGAGGACGGAAGGCTGACATGGCCACTCCCACTGCGCCCGAGGCCCCGGTCCGCCGGGGTGCCGACTGGCTCGAGAGCTGGACCCCCGAGGATCCCGAGAGGTGGGACTCCGGTAGGGCCTGGAAGACCCTGTGGGTCACCACGTTCAGCCTGACGCTGGGGTTCATCACGTGGTTCCTGGTATCGGCCCTCGCGCCGGTGCTGAACAACATCGGGTTCAGCCTGACCACGAGCCAGCTCTACTGGCTCACGGCGATGCCGGGGCTGGCGGGCGGCAGCCTGCGCCTCGTGTGGATGTTCCTGCCTGCGGTCATCGGGACCCGCAAGCTCGTCTGGATGAGCACGCTGCTCTTCCTGTTCCCGCTCGTCGGCTGGGGGATCGCCGTCCAGAACCCGGACACCCCCTACGTGACCCTCCTGCTGCTGGCGATCATGGCCGGGATCGGCGGCGGGGTGTTCAGCGGGTTCATGCCGAGCACCTCGTACTTCTTCCCCAAGGCCAAGCAGGGCACCGCCCTGGGCGTCCAGGCCGGCATCGGCAACTTCGGGGTCAGCGTGGTCCAGTTCGTCACGCCGTGGGTCGTCGGGTTCGGCATGATCGGTGCGGCCCAGGTGTTCACGAAGGCGGACACAGGCGCCACGAAGGACGTCTGGTACCAGAACGCGGCGTGGATCTGGGTGCCGTTCGTGCTCGTCGCGACGGTGCTCGCCTGGTCGCTGCTGCGCAGCGTGCCGGTCCAGGCCCGCGGGCTGCGCCAGCAGACCGACATCTTCGCCAACAAGCACACCTGGATCATGACGCTGATGTACATCATCACCTTCGGCACCTTCTCGGGCCTGGCCGCGTCATTCGGGCTCCTGATCAAGCAGCTGTACGGGTCGGCGGTGTTCGGCGCCGAGGGTGTGAGCCCCGCGCAGTACGCCTTCTACGGTGCCCTGGTCGGCTCAGCCGCACGGGTCCTCGCCGGCCCGGTCGCCGACCGTGTCGGCGGGGCTCGGGTGACCCTGGTCGCCGCCCTGGGGATCGCGGGCTCGGCGGCCTACACGTCCTTCCAGCTGTCGCCGACGTCCGCCTCGGACTTCTCGAGGTTCTTCTGGGGCATGATCGCCATCTTCTTCTTCACCGGTGTCGGGAACGCATCGACCTTCAAGCAGATGCCCATGATCTTCCCGCCGCGGCAGGCCGGCGGTGTCATCGGGTGGACCGCGGCCATCGCCGCCTTCGGGCCCTTCGTCTTCGGCCTCATGTTCGCCACCGGCTACACCCAGGCGCTGTACTGGCTGGGCGTCGTGGTCAGCCTCATCGGTGCCGCGATGTGCTGGCACTTCTACGCCAGGCCGGGCGCGGAGATGCCCAGCTGATGTCCGACCTCCCGCGGGGCGGGTTCCGGACGCACCAGCGCCCGGGGATCCGCCCTGCGGTACGTCGTACTGCGGCGGTCGCCTCCGTCGCAGCGTCCAGCAGCTCAGCTGTCGGCACCCACCGACGGGCGGCTCAGGTCGGTAGCGGCAGCCAACGCACGGTCGCCCCGGCGGCCACACCACCGGGAGGAAGCACCGCGAAGCCCGTCGCCGCAGACAGCCCGCGCAGCATCCCTGAGCCCAGGTGGCTGCCCGGGACGAACTCCCCGTTCGACGAGGCGACCCAGCACCAGCCGGTCCTCGTGCGCGGGAGCCCCAACCGCCTCGGAGCATGCGACCTCATCCAGATCGGGCAACGCCGCTCGCCCAGCCAACCCGGCCAGGATCGGTGCGCCAAGGCTCATCAGGGTCACGATCGCGCTCTGCGGGTTGCCCGGCAGCCCGACGAGCCAGGTCCGACCGCGATCCAACGTCGCCGCCAGCATCGGATGCCCGGGGCGCACTGCCACGCTGTCGACAACCACCTCGCCCTCGCACATCGCGATCGCAGCGTGCAGGTGGTCGACCGGCCCTGCCGCCGTCCCACCCGTGGTCAGCACCACATCGGCAGCCGCGGTCGCACGACGGATCGCCTCGACATGGGACACGAGCGTGTCCTCGCAACGCTCCACAAGCACCACGTCGACACCCATCCGAGCCACCCACGCCGGTACCTGCGGACCGAGCGAGTCCCGCACGAGTCCACGACGAGGAACACCTGCCGTGGCCAGCTCATCGCCGAACAGCACCAGCGCCACCCGAGGGGAGGGAACGACCAGCAGCTCGTCGTGGCCCGCGGCAGCCGCCAGGCCGATCAGGGCCGGGTTGAGCACCGTGCCGGCTGGCGCCAGCACCTCACCCGTCGGCGCACTCCTCACCCGCGGGCCGAACATGCGTTGGCCCGTGCGGGTCGGGTGCGCTCAGCACCTCACGTCCACCGAGCGCCCGGACCTTGCCATCCTCGCTGCGGACCACGGCATCGGCCCCCTCGGGGACCACCCCGCCCGTCGCGATCACCACGGCCTGCCCCGAGCTCAGCGGGCCCGGCACCGGCCGCCCCGCGAGGGACTGGCCCACGACGGTCCACGGCCCGGGGCCCGAGACCGCCCAGCCATCCATGGCCGAGGTGTCGAACGAGGGCAGGGCACACAGCGCGACCAGGTCCTCGGCAAGGACCAGCCCGTCGCAGACGGCCAGGACGTGTCGGACGGGTGCCAGTGATCGCAGCTCCGCTGCCAGTGCCGCCCGCGCCTCATCCCACCGCGGCTCCACGAGAGTCATCGGACGTGGCCTGCTCGCCGGCACGAGGCGGTCACTGCTCTCGCGTGGCCCAGCCCCGGGCCAGCTCGCCGACCCGGGCTGCGGCGTGGGCGGGATCGGCCCCTGCGGCCACGGCGGCGCCGAGCAGGTAGGCCGTCACCGGGGCGGCCGGACGTTCCACTTCGTGTGCCGCATCCCGGGCGACATCGAGGATCGCATCGATGTCCAGTGCGACATCCACGCCCAGGGCCTCGCGCACCGCATCAACCCACTCCTGCATGTCCCTGCCCTCCTCCGCCGCGCGGGTGCGCGCGACTGCGAGCTGCTCGCGGGTGTCCACGTCAGCCGGCGCGGCTGCGGACACGGGCCATTCCATCATGTGCAGCTTTCGGCGAAGGGCCCGGACAGGCAGGCCGCCCAATGGCCCCAGGGCGACGAGCGCCGCGAGCAGGCCGTCGGCCCGGTAGGCCGCACACAGCAACTGCCCCAGGGCGACCATGCACCCCCGGTGAGCAGGATCAGCGTGTCACCCTGTCGGCCATCGTGTCGCCCGAACCTCGTCCACGCCTGCACAATAGGCGCCTACCGGAAGGGCCGTCATGAGTGACCTGACCCACCTCGACGCTGCGGGCCACGCCCGGATGGTCGATGTCGCCGCCCGCGAGGTGACAACCCGCACCGCGACGGCCAGCGGACGCGTCACGACCTCAGCCGCCCCCCTCATCCGTGCCGGGGAGGTGCCCAAGGGCGACGTCCTGGCCGTTGCCCGGATCGCCGGGATCATGGCCACGAAGCGAACCCCCGACCTCATCCCCCTGTGCCACCCGATCGCCGTGCACGGGGTCGACATCGAGGTGACGGTCGCGGAGTCCGCCGACGAGGTGCTCATCCTGGCCACCGTGCGCACCGCGGACCGGACGGGTGTGGAGATGGAGGCGCTCACAGCCGTGGCCGTCGCCGGGCTCGCGATCATCGACATGGTCAAGGCGGTCGACCCGCACGCCGCGCTGCGAGATGTCCAGGTTGAGGCCAAGGACGGCGGACGGAACGGGGCCTGGCGCCGATGAGCGCGACCCCCGGCGAGCCATCCGCCCGCGGCATCTCCCGGGCCGGTGCGTCGCGGCCGGGGTCGTCACCGGCTCCGACTCCGCGCCCGGCGGCGCGTGCCCACCGCAGCTGGGCGGGCCAGTGCCGCCGTGATCACGTGCTCGGACTCCGCCGCCGACGGCGATGCGGCCGACACCTCCGGTCCGCTGGCTGCCGAGCTGCTGGCGCGAACTGGGGCACGAGGTCACCCGGGTGACCGTCGTCCCCGACGAGGTCGGGGCAATCGTCACTGCCGTGCGGGCGGCCATCGCCGCGGGCGCCCGGATCGTTGTCACGACCGGCGGAACCGGTGCGGGGCCGCGCGATGTCACCCCCGAGGCTCTGCGCTCCGCGGGCCTGCGTGAGCTCCCCGGCCTCGGCGAGGCCATCCGCGCAGCCTCGCGGGACACAGTGCCCACCGCTGACCTGTCGCGAGCGCTGGGCGGGGTCCTCGACGGCGCAGCCGTCCTGGCCCTGCCCGGCAGCAACGGCGGCGTTCGCGACGGCCTGGCCGCCGTGGGGGGGTTGCTGGCCCACGCAGTCGCGATGGCCGCCGGTGGCACCCACGCCGCCCAGTGCCCGGCCCATGCCAGCGGCACCCACCGCCCGCCGATGACGAGGCCCGCGCCACCCCCGCTGCTGGTAGTCGATTCGGTCGATCCGATCGACCGAATCGACTACCAGAACGTGAAGGACGACGTCCCATTGCTCGTCCGCGACTCGCCGATCAGCGAGGTGGAGGTCGCCGAGGAGGTGTCGCGCGCCGCGGCGGGTGCGGTCGTGACGTTCGCGGGCGTGGTGCGCGACCACGATCGCGGCCGAGCGGTGACCGCCCTGCACTACGAGGGCCACCCGGACGCCGGGCGCATCCTGGCCGAGGTTCTCGCCGAGGCCCTCGACCGGCCCGGGGTCCTGGCCGCCGCCGCCCGGCACCGTGTCGGCGACCTCGCGATCGGCGACCTCGCCTTCGTCGCCGCGGTCAGCGCCGCCCATCGCCGCGAGGCGTTCGCGGCGTGCAGCTGGTTGGTCGACGAGGCGAAGGCACGGCTGCCCATCTGGAAGCACCAGCGCTTCGCTGACGGGACAGAGGAGTGGGTGAACAGCCCATGAGCACCCACGACGCGGCCCCCACCACACGCGCGCACGTCCCCGGGCCGGACCCGACCCCAGCGCACGTCACCGGGCCGGACCCATCCCCCGCCCGTCTGGTCGACCGGTTCGGCCGCACGCACCGCGACCTGCGGGTCTCGCTGACCGACCGCTGCAACCTGCGGTGCACCTACTGCATGCCGGCCGAGGGCCTGGACTGGGTGGCGAGCCCGGACCTGCTGACCGCCGACGAGATCGTCCGCGTGACGCGGATCGCGACCGACCTGGGCATCACCGAGGTCCGGCTGACCGGCGGGGAGCCGCTGATCCGCCCCGACGTGGTCGACATCGTGGCCCGCCTCGCCGCCCTCCCTCGCGCCCCGCACCTGTCGGTGACCACGAACGGACTGCGCCTGGCCGCACTGGCTGCACCACTGGCCGGGGCGGGGCTGTCCCGGGTCAACATCTCCTGCGACACGCTCAGCCCGGAGACGTTCCGGCGCCTGACCCTGCGCGACCGCCTCGGGGACGTCCTGGCCGGGATCGCGGCCGCGAGGGCTGCGGGGCTGACCCCGATCAAGATCAACGCGGTCCTCATGCGCGGGGTCAACGACCACGAGGCCGCCCCCCTGCTGCGCTGGGCCCTGGACGAGGGGCTGAGCCTGCGGTTCATCGAGCAGATGCCCCTGGACCCCCAGCACGGCTGGAACCGGGCGATGATGGTCACCCGCGAGGAGATCATCGACGCCCTCGAGCGCGCCGGCTTCCACCTGGCTGCGCTGCCCGGGCGCGGTTCGGCGCCGGCTGAGGAGTTCGCGATCGACGGCGGGGCTGCGACGGTGGGCATCGTCGGCTCGGTGACCAACCCGTTCTGCGACGCCTGCGACCGCGTCCGCCTGACCGCCGACGGGCACTGGCGCTCCTGCCTGTTCGCCCAGCGCGAGGCCGACCTGCGCACGCTCCTGCGCGATGGCTCCGACGATGAGGCGGTCGCCGCGCAGATGCTCGGCGAGGTGGCCCTCAAGCAACGGGGACACGGCATCGACGAGCCGGCGTTCACCCAGCCGGAGCGGCCCATGTCGGCGATCGGCGGCTGAGCGATGCCCACCATCGACCCCGCCCCCGCGCCACACGGCGCCCCCAGTCGGACGAGACCCCGTCCCGATGAGCCCGGTCCCCACGGCCCCGGCCCCGGAGCCGTCACCTTCCGGATGTTCGCCTCCGCCCGGGCAGCCGCCGGCGCCGGCGAGGTCCATGTGGCCCCCGGCCGAACGGCCGAGGTCGTCACCGCCCTGACCGCCGGCCTTCCTCCCAGGTTCGCCGACGTCATGGCCGCCAGCTCACTGGTCGCCGACGGCCACAGGCTGGACCCCTCCTCGCCGGCACCGATCCCCGGGGGCACGATCGTCGACGTCCTCCCCCCGTTCGCCGGCGGCTGAGGCGACAGCGAGGCGACAGCCCGCGGCGACCGCCCGGGCGCGTCACCCAGCCCTGTACGCCTCGCGCAGGCCGACCCGACCGCCGGTGCGCAGCGCCGCCCCGCGGTACACCCGGGCGCCGAACCACACGAGGAACCCGATGAACGCGGCCGACCCCACGAGCGCGACCACGACCTCCCACCAGGCGGCATCCCCCGTGACGATCCGGAAGGGCATGAGCAGCGGCGACCAGATGGGCACCATCGACATCGGCGCCAGCAGGGGGCTCGCGGTCCCGGACAAGGACGCGGCCGCCACCGCGTAGGCCGGGAGGAGCAGCACCGAGGGCACGTAGGTCAGCGACTGGAGGTCCTCGAGCCGGGAGACCGTCGCGCCCATCGTCGCGAACACGAAGCTGTACATCGCGTACCCGATGACGAACCACAGGGTCATCCAGGCAAGCGACCCGAGGCCGAGGCGGAACAGGTCCAGTGCCGCGGACCCGTCGCCGAACGCCCAGAGTCCCACCGCATACGTCAGGCCGAGGATCACCAGCTGCACCAGCCCGAGCCCGCCGACACCGAGCACCTTGCCGATCAGCATCGCGGCGGTCGACACCTTGGCCAGGACCAGCTCGGCCACCCGGGTCTGCTTCTCCTCGACCACGGCCGAGCCGACGAACTGGCCGAACGCCATGACGAGGATGAACAGGATCACCACGCTCATGAAGGCAGCCAGCCCGCGGGCGACCTCCAGGTCATCGACCGGACCCGCCGTGCTGAGGTCCTCGACCACCACGACCACGGGCTGGACCACCGTGTCCACGGCCGTCTCCGACAGGCCCAGCTCCTGGGCGGCCACCACCCGGGCGCTCGCAGTCGCAGCACCCCTCAGGACCGCATCCACCGAGGGCGACGGCGCCCCCACCGCCAGGATCGTGTCACCGTCGATCAGCGCGGCGTCGACCGATCCGGACTCCACCGCCTCGCGGGCCGCCTCGACCGACGCGCTGTCCACCAGGACGACGTCGACGGCGAGGTCGGCAGCGACCCGCTGAACCTCGTCGGCGAGGCCGGGGGGACCCTGGCCCGCAATGGTGACGGATGCGGACGGCGCGGGTCGGCCCACGAGGGAGACCGCGAACATGCCCGCAAGGATGAGCAGCATCGAGCCGATGAGCACCCCGATGAAGACCCGGCTGCGTCCCCGCTCCACGAACTCGCGGCGGGCGATGAGACCGACCCCGCTAGACATGAGCGGCACCCTCGGCGGCCCGGGTCTCGACGGGCGCGCTCGCGACGGCCAGCTCCGGCCCGGCCTGCACCGCCTCGTGGAACAGGTCCGCCAGCGAGGGTGCCTCATAGCGGAACGACGTGATCGGGCCGAGCGCCCCCGCCGCCGCGAGCAGGTCGCCGGCTGTCACCGACGCCGGGACCATCACGTGGGGTCGCTCACCGCCCACTCGCACGGCACCGGCCACATCGGGCACCCAGGGCACGCCACCGACGGTCACCTCGACCCGGCGGACCTGCGCCTGGGAGCGGATCGTCGCCAGGTCGCCGTGTGCGACCGTGACCCCCCCGTTGATGATCGCGACGTCGACGCAGAGATCCTCGACCAGCTCGAGCTGGTGCGAGGAGAACAGGATCGTGGCGCCGCGAGCTGCGGCCTCCCGCAGCACCGCGCCCATCTCCCCCACGCCGACCGGGTCCAGGCCGGAGAACGGCTCGTCGAGGACCAGCACCTGCGGGCCGTGCACGAGGGCCGCGGCGAGCTGCACCCGCTGCTGGTTGCCGTGCGACAGCGTGTCGAGGCGGTCCTTGGACCGGTCGGCCAGGCCCAGCTGGTCCAGCCACGACATCGCAGCGTCGCGCGCGTCCCGGCGCCCCATCCCCGCCAGCCGCCCGAAGTGGACCAGCTGCGTGATGATCGACATCTTCGGGTACAGCCCACGCTCCTCGGGCATGTACCCGAACTGCCGGCGGATCGGTCGGGTCAGCTCCTGCCCGCCGTAGCGGATCGACCCCGCGTCCTGGTCGAGGAGGCCGAACACGCAGCGCATCGTGGTGGTCTTGCCCGCGCCGTTGCGCCCGAGGAAGCCCAGGATCCGCCCGGGCGTGACCTCCAGGCTCAGCCCGCGGAGCACCACGAGGTCGCCGAAGGACTTCTCCAGCCCCTCGACCACCAACTCGCTCGCCGCCACGGGCACAGTCTCGCACCGCAGCGGCGCGGCGGCCCGTCCTCGCGCGAACCGCACCCGAACGCCCATCACGCTGGGCCTTTCGCGCTACCCTGCGGTCGTCCGGGCTGGTCCGGTCCATCGCACAGGAGGCTCCCGTGAGCTACGTCGACTCCCTGCTCGCCAACGGCGAGGAGATCGTCTACAGGACGAAGAAGCACTGGATCGCCCCGGCGTTCTCGACGATCACGGGCACCCTGCTGACGATCGGCGGCCTGGCCGCCCTGTTCGGGCAGTTCTTCACCGACAACAGGTTCCTCAACGGCCTGCTCCTGTGGGGTGGCCTGGGCGCGCTGCTGATCGGCCTCGTGCTGCTCGTCAACGCCGCAGTGAAGTGGTGGGCGCAGTTCTACTTCGTCACCAACCAGAAGGTGATGAAGGTCGAGGGCCTCCTGCGCAAGTCGACCAGCGGGTCGGCCCTGGAGAAGATCAACGACATCACGATGGAGCAGCCCCTGCTCGGGCGCTGGCTGGGCTACGGCACGGTGCGGGTGCTCACTGCGGCCGACGAGTCCAACCTGCACTACACGTTCATGCGCAAGCCCCTGGAGTTCCGCAAGGCCATCCTGGACGCGAAGCTCCTGTGGGAGAAGCAGGACTCCCGGGACATCGCCGAGGCCGTCCGTGAGGGCGCGGCCCCGGCCGTCGCCGCGGCCCCGGCCGCACCCTCGGGCCAGGAGATCGCCGACTCGATCGCGAGCCTGGCCCAGCTGCGCGACAGCGGGGCCATCACCACCGAGGAGTTCGAGGCGAAGAAGGCCGAGCTCCTCGACCGGATGTAGCCCGGCCTACGGCGACAGGCGACGGCGGGTCCAGGCTGCGGCGTCGTCGAGACCGCCCGGGGCGTGCCGGCGGTACTCGATCCGGTCGTGCAGCCTGGAGAAGCGGCCCACCCAGAACTCCACCACGTCGGGCACCAGCACGTATCCGCCCCAGTTGTCGGGCATCGGGATCGGCTCGTCGGAGCCGAAGTGCTCGGCAAGGGCCGCGTAACGCGCGTCGAGCTCCTCGCGCGTGACCTCCTGGCTCTGCTGGCTGGCCCAGGCACCGAGCTGCGCCCCACGCGGCCGGGACGCGAAGTACACCTCGGACTCCGCGCGCGGCAGGCGCTCGGCACGCCCGCGCACCGCGACCTGCCGGTGCATCCCATGCCAGGGGAACAGCAGGGCCGCAGTGCCGCTCTCGGTGAGGTCACGGCCCTTGCGCGATCCGTGGTTGGTGAAGAAGCAGAACCCGCGGGCATCGATCAGCTTGACCAGCATCAACCGGACCGACGGATGACCCCTGCCGTCCACCGTGGCCAGTGTCGCTGCGTTGGGCTCCGGCAGCCCGAACTCGACGGCCTCGCCCAGCCAGGTCCGGAAGAGATCGAGTGGCGCCCCCGGGACGCTGTCCACCTCGAACCCCTCGATGGGAGCGCGGAGGTACTCGATGCGCTGCACGGGGACCTGCTCGACCATGGCCCCAGTATCGACCACGGCCAGCGATCGGTCGGGGCTGGAGGCGGGGGTGCGGGCAGCAGGATCCGCGGCATCGGGGAGAATGGGCCCCGTCCCGGTCCGCCAACCGCGCAGGAGTGCCCATGTCTGACTTCGTACCCGGCCTAGAGGGTGTCATCGCGTTCGAGACCGAGATCGCCGAGCCGGACAAGGAGGGCTCGGCGCTGCGCTACCGCGGTGTCGACATCGAGGACCTCGTCGGGCGCGTGACGTTCGGCCAGGTGTGGGGCCTGCTCGTCGACAACGAGTTCAACCCCGGACTGCCGCCGGCAGAGCCCTACCCGATCCCCGTGCACTCGGGCAACGTCCGCGTCGACATGCAGTCCGCGATCGCCATGCTGGCCCCTGCCTGGGGGCTCCAGCCGTTGCTCGACATCGATGACGACCAGGCCCGCGACGACCTCGCCCGGGTCTCGGTCATGGCCATGTCCTTCGCCGCGCAGGCCGCCCGTGGGGTCGGCGTGCCGATGGTGCCCACGCAGCTGATCGACAAGGGGCGCACGGTCGTCGAGCGCATGATGATCCGCTGGCACGGCGAGCCCGACCCCATCCACATCCGCGCGGTCGACGCGTACTTCGTCTCCGCCGCCGAGCACGGCATGAACGCCTCGACGTTCACCTCGCGCGTGATCGCCTCGACCGGCGCCGACGTCGCCGCGGCGATCTCCGGGGCCATCGGCGCCATGTCCGGACCCCTGCACGGCGGGGCGCCCAGTCGCGTGCTGCACATGCTCGAGGAGGTCGAGCGCACCGGTGACGCCGAGGGCTACATCAAGGGCGTGCTGGACCGCGGCGAGCGACTGATGGGCTTCGGCCACCGCGTCTACCGCGCCGAGGACCCGCGGGCCCGCGTGCTGCGGCGGACCTGCCAGGAGCTCGGACGCCCCGCGCTACGAGGTCGCCGAGGCCCTCGAGGCGGCCGCGCTCAAGGAGCTGCGCGAGCGCCGCCCCGACCGCGTGATCGAGACGAACGTGGAGTTCTGGGCGGCGATCATCCTGGACTTCGCCGACATCCCGCCGACGCATGTTCCCGGCCATGTTCACCTGCGCCCGGCTGGCGGGGTGGAGCGCGCACATCTACGAGCAGAAGCGCACCGGTCGCCTCGTGCGCCCCTCTGCCCGCTACCTCGGGCCCGGCCCGCGCATCCCGCAGGAGGTGCCCGGCTGGAAGGACTCGATGCTGTTCCCCTACGACGGAGACCTCGGCCCGCTGTACGAGAAGACCCAGCCCCTGCCCCCGTTCTGATCGCGGGCGGCCCACCGGCCGACCCCACCACTCACACACCGCCCGACAACGCGAAGGAAGACCCAGGTGACCCCCACCGACCCGACCACCATCACGATCCCCGCCGACCTGCTCCCCGCGGACGGCCGCTTCGGCTGCGGCCCCTCCAAGGTCCGGGTCGAGCAGGTGGACGCCCTGCGCGGGGCGGCCACCACGATCCTGGGCACCTCGCACCGGCAGAAGACGGTGAAGTCCCAGGTCGGTCGGGTCCGGTCAGGCCTCGCGGAGCTGTTCGCGCTGCCTGACGGGTACGAGGTGATCCTGGGCAACGGCGGCTCGACCGCGTTCTGGGACGCCGCCACGTTCGGCCTCATCAACGACCGCGCGCAGTTCCTGACGTTCGGGGAGTTCGGCTCGAAGTTCGCCAAGGCCGCCAAGACCGCCCCGCACCTGGGCGCCCCGACCGTGATCACCTCCGACCCGGGCAGCGCCCCGGTGTTCGCCGCCGAGGCCGGGATCGACCTGTACGGCACCCCGCACAACGAGACCTCGACCGGTGTCGCGATCACCCCCACCCGGGTGGCCGGCGCGGACGCCGGTGCCCTGATGGCCTTCGACGCCACCTCGGCGGCCGGTGGCCTGGCGGTGGACCCGACGCAGTTCGACGTCTACTACTTCGCCCCGCAGAAGTGCTTCGCCTCCGACGGTGGCCTGTGGTTCGCCCTGCTCAGCCCTGCCGCCGTGGAGCGGATCGAGTCGATCGCCGCATCGGGGCGCTGGGTCCCGGCGTTCCTCGACCTCAAGATCGCCCTGGACAACTCGCGCCTCGAGCAGACCTACAACACCCCCGCGCTCGCGACGATCCTGATGATGGCCGAGCAGGTCGACTGGTTCAACAGCCAGGGCGGCATGGCCTGGACCACCGCCCGGACGGCCGAGTCCGCGGGGAACCTCTACGGCTGGGCCGAGGCCTCGCAGTACGCCACCCCGTACGTGACCGACCCGGCGCTGCGCAGCAACGTGGTGGGCACCATCGACTTCGATGACGCCATCGACGCCACGGCCGTCGCGAAGGCCCTGCGCGCCAACGGGATCGTGGACACCGAGCCCTACCGCAAGCTCGGCCGCAACCAGCTGCGCGTGGCGATGTTCCCGTCAGTGGACCCTGCCGACGTGGCCGCGCTCACGCACTCGATCGACCACGTGGTGGCCGCGCTGGCCTGACCGTTCCGGCGCACGGCCCCTGACGGGGAAGGGTCGCGGTCCGAACCGGGCTACCGGCGCGCTCGCCGCCGCCGGGCCGACCTGCGCAGGACGACCAGCGCGACGAGCGCTGTGAGCGCCACAACCGCGACACGCGCGTACGGGTAGATGTCGAACCCGGCCACGCGGGGCAGGACTCCGGCGATCCCGCCGTCCGTTCCCAGGGCCGTGCGCGGGATGTCGACGGCGATCAGCTCACCGGACCTCTCCGAGGCAACGATCAGGCCCTTGCCGTCGGCGGTCCAGGTGACCGCCTCGCCCTGGGGCTGCAGTGGCAGGCCGAAGCGGGCCTGCGCCTTCCCGGGCGGCTTGCCGGAGAACACCTCCGCCGAGAGGTAGTCGCGCACGACGAAGCGCCTGCCCCCGGGGGCCATCGCCGCATCCGTGACCTGCGAGCGCGCGGTCCCCACCTCCTCGGCCTCCATCGGGGTGCGCGAGTCGCTCATCGGGCTGGGCAGCGCGTAGACGCCGCCGACCCCGTCCTCCTTGCTGATCACCCAGAGCCGCTCGCGCGTCGGGTCCGCCAGCAGCGCCTCGGCGTTGACCGGGCCGTCCGGGTAGGTGAACCGGTAGGTGGTGACGGGCACGTCCGCGTCGACGAGCCGCGCCGGCTCGATCACCTTGTGGATGCGCGCGTACGGCCAGGAGTCGCGGTTGTCACCGATGTCCGCGACCCAGATCACGTCGTTGCCCTGTGCGTCACGCCCGATCGCCAGGGCCTCGTGATCACGAGCCGGGGTGTCCAGGAGGGTCAGCGTCGCCCGGATCGAGCAGTCCGTGGTGTCCAGCGCGTAGAGGGAGGGACCGCCACCGGAGTCGTTGGTCATCCAGAGGGTGTCCTTGTGCTGGCGCGACAGCGCAATGCCACTGACCTCGCCGAGCTCCGCCGTGTCGAACGTGCACAGCACCTCGTCGGCGGCGCCGAGGATCGCCGGAAGTGCCATCGACGCGTCGGTCGCCCTCAGCGCGGCAGGTGCGAGCCCCACGGGCAGGGCGATGGCGCCGACCAGGGCGACGGCTCCCGAGGCGAGCAGCACGCGCCCGAACACAGCACCCATGCTCAGCCGGTCGCCCCCGCGCCGTCGGGCCCCGCAGCGCGCTCGCGCTCACGGGCACGGGCCAGGACCCTGCGCCTGGAGAAGACGGCCAGCTGCACGATGCCGATCAGGAGCCCCGCCCCACAGACGGCCAGCCACCACTGCGTGCCCCGATCCGCGAGCTCGTCGCGCTGCACGAGGAGGACCACGCCGGCGACCGCCCACAGCCCGAGCCCGACCTGGATCGCCCGGATCCCGTCATTGGGCACAGGCTCCAACGGCGGGAGGTCGGGCGTGGACATGGCGACAACCCTAACCCGACGCCCAAGGGCCCAAGGTCAGCGCAGGGCCGCCACGGCGGTCAGCGCGACCAGCCCCAGGAGCACGGCCAGGGTGAGGAACCGACGGGCCCGTGGGTCCATGGATCAGGACCGGGGCTGTTCCGGGACGGCCTCCGAATGGGCGCCGCACCCGAAGGTCAGGGCGACCACGCGACCATCGGCGGGGGACATCCCGTTGGCGCACACCCCGAACGCGGACCCAGTGGGGCCACCGATCGGCATGAGGAACCCACACGTGGTGCACGACCCGGGCGCCGACCGTGCCATCGGGGTGCCGGGACCGGTGTCGCCCTCGAGCCATCGGCTCGTGGCGTCGTCACGGCCCTCCGGTGACAGCACCCGGCGCCGGCCGATCCCCAGCTCCCACCCGGAGGGACGCAGGCCGGGCTCATCGGAGGCAGCGGCCAGGTCATCGAGGCCCGACCATCCAGGAGACAGGCGCGGATCGTCATCGGTCGTGGGCAGGACGTCGCCGACCCCGAGGTCCCCGGGCTCCACGCGCTGGCTCCACGGCACCCACGCGGGGGCGACCAGCGCGTCAGTCCCGGGCAGCATCGCGATCTCGTCGATCGTCACGACCCGAGCCCGGGGGGCGCGCGCGACCGTGACCGCCCACTGCCACCCGCGGTATCCCGGGGCGTTGGAGACGAAGCGGTGGGTGACCACGCGGTCGTCCTCAGCCACGACGCCGAGGTGCTCTCCGACGTGGTCCGCGGGCACGAGCTCGACGATGGCGGCACGGGCCTCGTCCACCGCATCGCGGCACACGGCATCGACCGGAGCCGTCCGACGGGGGCGGCTGGGCATGGTCTCGGTCATGGGACTTCCCGTGTCGCTGTCCCGGCCACCGGCCGGGTGGGGCAGGCCGCCTCCACGCAGATAGGCTACCCCCATGATGTCGCCGCGCCGGTCCCTGGCGATCGCCCTCGTCGCCCTGTCCCCCCTCGTGCTCGCCGGATGCGAGAAGCCCTACCCGGGCGTGACCGTGTGGTCCGGGACCTCCAGCGAGCACGTTCAGGCGCTCTGCTGGCAGCCCAAGGAGCTCGGCGGGCTCACGCCGAAGGAATGCGCCGAGGACGTGCTCGCCGCGGCCGGATCGGGCCAGGGGATCACCGCCCTCGAGGTCGCCCCCGGTGAGACGGTCGGGGTCTCCGTCGACCCGGTCGTCGCCGACGGTGGATGGTCGCTGCAGATCGCGGGCCAGACGCTGGCCACCGGCCTGACCGACACGTACTACCGGTTCACCTTCCCCGAGACGGTCGCCACCGAGGGGGCCGGCTACACGCTGCAGGTGATCGCCGCGGCCAAGCCCAACGGCGCGCGGGGCTACTGGTTCTTCCAGCTCCTCCCCCGCTGAGGCACCCTCGCGGCCTGCGCGAGACCCCCACCACCTGACGCCCGGGTTACTCTGGAGCGTTGCAGTCCCCACGCACACCCAGGAGTTCACAGTGCCCACCGGCAAGGTCAAGTGGTACGACGCGGAGAAGGGCTTCGGCTTCCTGACCTCCGATGAGGGCGAGGACGTCTTCCTCCACGGGAACTCCCTGCCGACAGGGGTGACCTCCCTCAAGGGCGGCACGCGTGTGGAGTTCGGTGTCGTCGACGGGAAGAAGGGCAAGACCGCCCTGTCGCTGAAGGTCCTCGAGCCGACCGCGTCGGTGGTCAAGGCCAAGCGCAAGCCGGCCGAGGAGATGGCGATCATCGTCGAGACCCTGATCAACCTGCTCGACGGTGTGGGCAACGACCTGCGCAAGGGCCGCTACCCGGCCGACGCCAAGGGCTCCAAGGTCGCGGCCGTGCTGCGTGCGGTCGCCGACGACCTCGATGCCTGAGTCCGGCACCCCCGGTGACCGGCTGATCCGGGCCGGGTTGGTGGTCACGGCCGTCGGGATGCTGTTCACCCTGGTCGCGATGATCCCGCTGGTGACCGACGTGGAGCTGCCGTCGGCGTTCTGGTGGCTGTCGATGCTGGTCGGTGTGGGGATGGCCATGGTCCTCGTGGGCCTGGCCCGCAACGGCAGGCGGCGCTCCCGATCGCAGACAACTGCCCGCGCCGCGCTGGACTGACCCCGATGCGCAGCCTTGCCGACGACCTGCGCTCCCGGACCGACGAGCAGCTCGCCGCCCTCGTGGCAGCGCGCCCCGACCTCCTGCATCCGGTCCCGGCAGACATCACCGCACTCGCCCAACGGGCCGGCTCGCCAGCCAGTGTGGCCGCGTGCCTGCGGGGCTACGACCAGTTCGCGCTGCACGTGCGTGCTCGCCGCTGCGATGGGACCCGACCCTGTCCGCCCCACGACACTGGCCACCGAGTTGGGCGACGTGGTTCCCGGTGGCAGGGCGGCGGCCGACCGGGTGGGGGCCGTGGTCCAGCGGATGCGGTCCGAGGCGCTGCTGTGGGGCTCGGACCGGTCACTGCACCTGGTGGGACCGGCGCGCGACTTCATGGTCCCTGCCGACCGGGGGCCGCGCGTGGCTGCGCTCGACCCCGTCGTGGCCGGGTACGCCCGGGATCCTGAGTCGCTCCGGGCGCTCCTGGCCCTCGCCCCCGCCGGTGCGGCCGCTGCCCTGGAGCGGCTGCTGGCGGGCCCCGTGATCGGCACTGTCGCCGACGCCCGCCGGGAGCCGGACCCCAGCCGCAGCCCGGTCGACTGGCTGCTCGCCCACCACGTGCTGGTGCCCCTCGGCGGGGACCGCGCGGTCCTGCCCGCTGAGGTCGTCTCCATCCTGCGCCAGGCCGGTCCGCAGGACCCGGCGCACACGGTGATCGACCTGGCCGTCCCCACCCCGCGGCGCCCCGCACCCGACCCGTCGCGGGTGGACCCCGGGGCGGTCGGGGCGGTCCTCGACGTGCTGCACCGGACCGGTGACCTCGGCCGCGCCTGGGCCGTGGCGCCGCCGACCCGCCTGCGCACCGGCGGCATCCCGGCCCGGGACCTCACCCGGACCGCACGCGCGATCGGAGCCACCGAGGACGCCACAGCACTGCTGATCGAAGTCGTGGCCGCAGCAGGCCTGGTTGCCGCGGACTCCCACGACCAGCTGAGCATCCTGCCCACACCCGCGTTCGACGCCTGGCTCTCACAGCCGCCGGCGGAGCAGCATGCCGCCCTGCTGGTCGCCTGGAGCGCGATGCCCCGGGCCGTCGCCACTGCCGACCAGCGCCCGATGTCGCCCGAGCTCGCGGCGCCCACGCTGCCCGACCTGCGCCGCGACGTGCTCCGCATCCTGGCGTCGGCTGAGGGCTCGTGGGCGGACAACGAGGTGACCGGCGCCCTGGACTGGTGGGCGCCGCGCAGGCACGATGCCACGCGGGACGACCGGGTCCAGGCCGTGCTCACCCAGGGCCGCGAGCTCGGGGTGGTCGTGGACGGGACGCTGACCAGCGCGGGACGCGCCCTGCTTGCCGGGGACGGTTCGCTGGCCGCCACCCTCGCGCAGTCGCTGCCCGGGCAGGTCGACCAGCTGATCCTGCAGGCCGACCTCACCGCCATCGTGCCGGGCCTGCCCACGCCGGCACTCGCCGAGCTCATGCGCACCATGGCCGACGCGGAGTCCACCGGCGCGGCCAGCGTCTACCGCTTCTCCACCGACAGCATCCGCCGCGCCCTGGACAGTGGCCGGGCTGCCGGCGAGCTGCTCGGGGAGCTCAGCCGGCGTGGCGCCGTGCCCCAGGCGCTGGCCTACCTCATCGAGGACGTCGCCCGGCGGCATGCGGTCCTCCGGATCGGATCGGCGGCCACGTTCCTGCGCTGCGACGACCCCGTGGTCCTGGCCGGGATCATGGCTGACCCAGGGTCCACGGCACTCGGGCTGTTCGTCCTCTCCGACACCGTCCTGGCCTCAGAGCAGCCACCCGAGCACGTGCTGGACCGCCTGCGCCAGCTGGGTCACGCGCTGCTCCCCGAGCCGGGTCGCGGGCCCGCCACCGACGTTCCTCGGCGGGCGCGCGGGCGAGCCGCGGCGTCGGAGGCGAGCACAGCGCCGACGAGCAGCGCACCTGTCACCCCCGCGCTGGCCGCCGCCGCCGTGCGGGCGATCCGGGCCAACGACCGGGCCGACGCCGGGGTGCCGGACGCCGGAGCGAGCCCGGATGCGGACCCCGCGCTGCACCCGGTGCCGACCATGGGGCCCAACGACGTGATGTCGGTGCTGCGCTCGGCGATCGCCACCGACTCACCGGTGTGGATCGGGTACGCCGACCCCACGGGTGTGGCGGGCGACCGCCGGGTCGAGCCGCTGCGCCTGGCCGGCGGCTACCTGACGGCCCTGGACCTGCGCTCCGAGACGATCACGTCGTTCGCGCTGGCCCGGATCACCGGCGTGCTCCCGGCCTGAGGCGCATCGGGAGGGTTCGCACCTCGGTCGACCATCCCGCCCGGCGCGCCCGCCCCGAGCACGTCGCCCCTTCAGTCGACCATCCCGCCGAGCACGTCGTCGGCGTCGACGATCCGGTAGGCGTAGCCCTGCTCGGCGAGGAAGCGCTGGCGGTGTGCGGCGAAGTCGGCATCCACCGTGTCGCGGGTGACCACGGTGTAGAAGCGCGCGCCGCGGCCGTCGGCCTTCGGGCGCAGGATCCGGCCCAGCCGCTGGGCCTCCTCCTGGCGGGACCCGAACGAGCCGGACACCTGGATCGCCACTGAGGCCTCGGGCAGGTCGAGGCTGAAGTTGGCCACCTTGGAGACCACGAGGGTCGAGATCTCCCCGGTCCGGAACAGCGCGAACAGCTCCTGGCGCTCGTTGACCGGCATCTCCCCGGTGATCACCGGGACGCCGAGCATCTCGCCGAGCTCGTGGAGCTGGTCGAGGTACTGCCCGATCACCAGCACCTGGTCGTCGGGGTGCCGGGCCACCAGGGTGGACACGATCCCCTGCTTCTCGCGCGCGGTGGCGGCCATCCGGTAGCGCTCCTCCGGCTCGGCCATCGCGTAGGCCATCCGCTGGGCGTCGGGCAGCGTGACGCGCACCTCGACGCAGTCCGCGGGGGCGATCCAGCCCTGCGCCTCGATCTCGCGCCAGGGCACGTCGTAGCGCTTGGGACCGATCAGCGAGAAGACATCACCCTCGCGGCCGTCCTCGCGGACCAGCGTGGCGGTCAGGCCCAGGCGGCGGCGTGCCTGGATGTCGGCGGTGAACCGGAAGATCGGGGCCGGGAGCAGGTGGACCTCGTCGTAGATGATGAGGCCCCAGTCGCGGGCGTCGAACAGGTCGAGGTGGGCGTAGACGCCCTTCCGCTTGGTGGTCATCACCTGGTAGGTGGCGATCGTGACCGGCCGGACCTCCTTGCGGGCCCCGGAGTACTCCCCGATCTCGTCCTCGGTGAGGTTCGTGCGCTTGAGCAGCTCGTCGCGCCACTGGCGTGCCGAGACCGTGTTGGTGACCAGGATCAGCGTCGTCGCCTTGGCCAGGTCCATCGCGGCAGCGCCCACGAGCGTCTTGCCCGCACCACAGGGCAGGACGACGACCCCCGACCCGCCGTGCCAGAAGCCCTCAGCGGCCTGGCGCTGGTAGTCGCGCAACTGCCAGTTGTCCTGCACCAGCTCGATCGGGTGGGCCTCGCCGTCGACGTAGCCGGCGAGGTCCTCGGCCGGCCACCCCAGACGCAGCAGGACGGCCTTGATGGCCCCACGCTCGCTGGGATGGACCGCGACCGTGTCGTCGTCGATCCGCGCGCCGACCATCGGGAGCACCTTGCGGCTGCGCAGGACCTCCGTCAGGACCGCCCGGTCGGTCGACTCCAGCACCAGCCCGTGGACGGGGTGCTTGAGCAGGCGCAGTCGCCCGTAGCGGTCCATGGTCTCGGCGACGTCGACCAGCAGGGCGTGCGGGACCGGGAACCGGGAGTACCGGATCAGGGTGTCGACGACACCCTCGGCATCGTGCCCGGCCGCGCGTGCGTTCCACAGGCCCAGCGGCGTGATCCGGTAGGTGTGGATGTGCTCCGGGGCCCTCTCGAGCTCGGCGAAGACCGCGATGTCGCGGCGGGCCTGGTCGGAGTCGGCGTGGCCGACCTCCAGCAGGAGGGTCTTGTCGCTCTGGACGATCAGGGGCCCGTCAGTCATCCGACGATTGTCCCCCAGATCCCGGCAACCCACTGCCGGCCCGCCGATTCCCCGCCGCCGCCGCGCGCTCCCGCCCGGCGCCGCCCCAGCCGACGCGCGCCTCCACGACCGCGCGCCGACCGGTCCCCGCCGGCACTGCGGCACCACCTCCCGGCACCATCGGCCGCGCCTCGCCGGCACGCCGAGCTCCGGACACCGACGTACGAACCCTCCGCGCCGGACGGGAGGATCTGTACCGTGGCGGAGGGTTCGGGTGGCGGGCGCGCGGGGCGGAGCGGAGCGCGGCTACTCGGCGGCCAGGGCGGCGCGCAGGTCCTCGGGGAGGTCGTCGTTGTCGAGGCCGGCCTCGGCCTCATCCTCGACGTAGTGCATGGCCAGCTCCTCAGCGGCCAGGTCCTCCACGTCGTGCGAGTCGTGGGCGATCGACTCGGGTGTCACGTCGGCGCGCACGCCCTCGTCGTCACCGACCAGGTGGCCGACGCGCGCCTCGTCCGGGTGGCCGAAGGTCTCCTCCGGACCGTCGGTGCCGAGCTCCTCTGAGACGTGGTGATGGTAGGCGTCGATCAGGTCCGCGGCAGGGTCGTCCTTCCACTGCTGGCCCGGCGATCGCTCGTAGTCGGTCATCGCCTCGCTCCTTCCGCGATCAGGGCCGAGACTGCCGGCCCGCTGGATGTGTCCTGATCGCTAGCCTAGAACAGGCGCTTCGGACATGACAGGGTCAGACGGTCCGATCCGCGCGCCGTACCGATCCAGTGACCCGCACGACCCGTCGGGTCACTTGCACTCGGGGGGGTCGAGTGCCAGAATCGGGTTAGCACTCGGAGGGGTCGAGTGACAACCCGGACCCCGGGACCATTCCCCCCGCCGAGTCACCATCAGGTCGGTATGGCTGAGGTCCGCCCGGAACCGGAGATGTGAACCGGCTCCACGGACCGTCCGTCGCGGGCAGTCGCACCGGCATCCCAGCACCACGTGCGAAGGAACCACATACATATGGCGAAGATCATCGCTTTCGACGAGGAAGCCCGTCGGGCCCTCGAGCGCGGCATGAACACCCTGGCCGACGCGGTCAAGGTGACCCTCGGGCCGCGAGGACGCAACGTCGTCCTCGAGAAGAAGTGGGGCGCTCCCACCATCACCAACGACGGCGTCTCGATCGCCAAGGAGATCGAGCTCGACGAGCCGTTCGAGAAGATCGGCGCCGAGCTGGTCAAGGAAGTTGCCAAGAAGACCGACGACGTGGCCGGCGACGGCACCACGACGGCCACCGTCCTGGCCCAGGCGCTGGTCCGCGAGGGCCTGCGCAACGTGGCTGCCGGTGCCAACCCGATGGCCCTCAAGCGCGGCATCGAGAAGGCCGTCGAGGAGATCGTCACCCAGCTGCTCGAGATGGCCAAGGAGGTCGAGACCACCGAGGAGATCGCCTCCACGGCCTCCATCTCCGCCGCCGACGAGCAGATCGGCAAGGTCATCGCCGAGGCCATGGACAAGGTCGGCAAGGAGGGCGTGATCACGGTCGAGGAGTCCAACACCTTCGGCCTGGAGCTCGAGCTGACCGAGGGCATGCGCTTCGACAAGGGCTACATCTCCGGCTACTTCGTGACCGACCCCGAGCGCATGGAGGCCGTCTACGAGGACGCCTACATCCTGATCGCCAACTCGAAGATCTCGGCGGTCAAGGACCTGCTGCCGGTCCTCGAGAAGGTCATGCAGTCGGGCAAGCCGCTGGTCATCATCGCCGAGGACGTCGACGGCGAGGCGCTGTCCACCCTCGTGGTGAACAAGATCCGCGGGACCTTCCGCTCGGTGGCCGTCAAGGCTCCCGGGTTCGGCGACCGCCGCAAGGCCATGCTGCAGGACATCGCGATCCTGACCGGTGGCCAGGTCATCTCCGAGGAGGTCGGCCTCAAGCTGGACACCACCACGGTGGACCTGCTGGGCAAGGCCCGCAAGGTGGTCATCACCAAGGACGAGACGACCATCGTCGACGGGGCGGGCGACGCGGACCAGATCGCCGGTCGCGTCTCGCAGATCCGTGCCGAGATCGACAAGTCGGACTCCGACTACGACCGTGAGAAGCTGCAGGAGCGCCTGGCCAAGCTGGCCGGCGGCGTTGCGGTCATCAAGGCCGGGGCGGCGACCGAGGTCGAGCTCAAGGAGCGCAAGCACCGCATCGAGGATGCCGTGCGCAACGCGAAGGCCGCAGTGGAGGAGGGCATCATCGCCGGTGGCGGTGTGGCGCTGATCCACGCGACCGACCTGGCGTTCGAGAAGCTGGAGCTCGAGGGCGACGAGGCCACTGGTGCCAACATCGTCCGCGTGGCCGTCGAGGCGCCGCTCAAGCAGATCGCGATCAACGCCGGCCTCGAGGGCGGCGTCGTGGTGGAGAAGGTGCGCCACCTCGAGCCGGGCTGGGGCCTCAACGCCGCAACGGGCGAGTACGTCGACCTGCTCAAGGCCGGCATCATCGACCCGGCGAAGGTGACCCGCTCTGCCCTGCAGAACGCGGCCTCCATCGCGGCCCTGTTCCTGACCACCGAGGCCGTCATCGCCGACAAGCCCGAGCCCAAGGGCTCGGCGCCGGCAATGCCCGGCGGCGGGGACATGGACTTCTGAGCGAGGAGCACAGGCTGAGGTGAGGGTCGCGCCCGCAGGGTGCGGCACTCGCCGAGGCCGAGCACCACGGCGAGGAAGCGAACAAGCATGGACTCCTGAGCGAGGAGCGCAGGCAGGGCTCGGCCCGCAAGGGCCCGCACCAGCCCAGCACCACAGCGAAGAAGCGACAAGACAGCCCTGACCGCGGAGACGCGCAGGAGCAGGCACGAAGGAGAGGGCGGTCCCACCCGGGGCCGTCCTCTCCTTCGTCCGCGCACGAATCGCACCGTTAGCGCCGAGGTCCCGGCGCCCACCGCGCTGACCGCGCATGAAGTGAGCGCAATCGCCCACCTCCGACCCGGCCATTCCGCTCAACTCATGCGCACGCCGCGCGCGAGCCTTGAGACACGGGTCTGAAAGCGCCCATTCCATGTGCGGTGGGCACCCTGAAGCCGAACGACCAGCACGTCACTGGACACGATGCCGGACCAGTCCGTCACAGCTAACCTCCGGACATGTCCACCAACTCCTCCGACGACCACAACCACCGCCCCGTCCTGGAGGTGGCGCCCGATGGGCACCGGGTCACGACCCTCGAGCTCTTCTTCGACCTCGTGTTCGTGTTCGCCATCACCCAGGTCACCGGGTACATCGCCGAGCACCTGACACCCACTGGCATGCTCGAGGGGCTGATCCTGCTCGCTCTCATCTGGTGGGCGTGGGTCGCCTATTCGTGGCTGGGTACGACGATCCGCTTCGACGAGGGCCTGGTGCGCGTCCTGCTGTTCACCGCCATGGGCATGATGCTGGTCATCTCGATGGGGCTCCCCGAGGCGTTCGGGGACGCTCCCGGTGGGTTCGACGGCTGGCTGTCGACCCCGACCGTCGTCGCCCTTGCCTACGCGGTGGTCCGCTGCCTGCATCTTGGCCTGTTCGCCGTGGCCGGGCGCGACGACCCCGAGATGGCCGCGGCCGTCCGCAGGTTCGCAGCCCCGGTCGGGGTGGCCTTGGCCGTGCTGGTCGTCGGGTCCTACCTGGGTGGGTGGGCGCAGATCGTCCTCTATTCGACGGCCGTGGTCATGGACATCACGGGGGCCTACTGGGGTGGCGGGGCCG
Source organism: uncultured Actinomycetes bacterium (assembly GCA_963812395.1). Classification (GTDB taxonomy): domain Bacteria; phylum Actinomycetota; class Actinomycetes; order S36-B12; family CAIYMF01; genus Prado023. The sequence continues at coordinate 94,283 of CAWEVG010000032.1, read as the reverse complement.
GATGGGCGCTGAACCCCGCGCACTTCGTCGAGCGGCACGGCCTGATCGTGATCATCGCGCTGGGCGAGTCGATCGTGGCCATCGGGACCGGGGCGTCCGCATTGCCGCTCTCGTTGTCCATCAGCGTGACCGCCCTGCTCGGGCTGGCCGTCGCGGCCTGCCTCTGGTGGGTGTACTTCGACTTCACCGCGCTGGCCGCGGAACGGAACCTCAAGGCTCTCGAAGGATCCGCTCGCAACCGCGCCGCTCGGGACGGCTACAGCGTGATGCACTTGCCGATGATCGCCGGGATCGTCCTTCTCGCCCTCGGGGTCAAGAAGACAGTCACCATGGTCGGCACCGAGCCGTTCGACCTCACCGGCCACGTGAAGCCGCTGGCCGCGATCTCCCTGGCCGCAGGCGTGGCCCTCTACCTGATCGGGCACGTGCTGTTCCGGGTGCGCATGGACCACTCGTGGTCACGACCCCGTACCGTGGCGGCGGCTGCGTGCGCCGGGTTGGCGGTGGCCGCGCCCTTCGTCCCGACGATGGCGCTGCTCGTGGCGGTCACCGCAGTGGTGGTGGTGCTGGTCAACTACGAGTACCGCCGCCTGGCCTGGTTGTCCTACCACCTGCGCCATGAGGAGGGCCACGGGGACGAGCCTGGCCAGGGGCACGAGGTCCAGCCCGAGGGCGACAGTCACCCCGGCGATTCCCATGGGGTGCATAAGTCGTAGACGCTTGGTGTCCTGTGGGGGGCTTGCCGGTCATGCGCCCAACGGCGGGGCTCCCCGGTCCGGACGGGTCCACACGTAGGGGGTCGTGGTGGTCACCGCGATGAGGCCGCTGCGCTCGAGTATCGGCCGGGACATCGCCGAGCAGTCGCTGTGCAGGAAGCGGACACCGAGTTCCACCGCCGCGCGTGCCCGGGCGGCGACGAGAGCCCGGTAGATGCCGCGGCCGCGCCACTCCGCCAGCACGGCACCACCCCAGAGGCCGGCGAACTCCGTGCCCCGGACGACGTCCAGGCTGCCGGCGGCGACCACCTGCCCACCGGACTCGGCCACCCAGAGCTGCAGGTGCCCCGGATCAGCGGCGATCTGGTCGGCGACCCTGGTCGGGTCCTGCCCGCCGGTGCCGCCGAACACGTGCGTCTGCATGGCGTGGGCACGAGCCACCTCGTCGCGCAGCTGCGGGCCGACCTCGACCCGGCGGATCGTCACGTCACCGGGGATCTCCACCTCAACCGCCAGGTCGGCGGCCCTCCCGATCATCACCGTCTCCACGTCGCCGGCAACGAAGCCGGCGGCCGCCAGGTGCGCCCCGAGGTCCGCCGGCCCATCGTGACCCCGTGTCTTCCACTCGGCGGTGCGCACCTCGGTATCGTCCCGGAAGTGCGCGAGGCTCGCGTCGATCAGGGCGTCGAGGTCCTCGCCGTCGGCCCCCGCGAGAGTCCGGTAGGTGACCATGCCTCCGTCGCCGAAGACCGCCCAGATCAGCGGGGGGTGCTTCTGCACCGACACCGCCCGCTCAACCTCGGCGTCCTCGCGCAACTGCGAGTCATAGGCGTCGAGGAGTTCGGCCGCATCCATGCCCGGCATTCTCCACCAGGGAGGGCATCGGGCGTCCGGTGAACGAGGAGGGGGCGGCCCCCAGGACCGCCCCCTCCTCCCGTGCAGTACTCGTGCGGCCACCTCAGCCGAAGAGCGGATCCTTCTGCAGCTGGTACTGCGAGCCGCCGAAGCCCAGCATCAGGTACCCGATGGGCGTCAGCAGGATCAGCAGCAGTGCCATCCCGACGCCGTGCCCGAACGCCTTGGCCAGGTCGAGCATGATGATGATCCCGACCACGAAGTTCACGAACGGGATCAGCATCAGCAGGATCCACCACCAGGGCCGGTGCACGATCTTGAGCAGGCCCAGGATGTTGATGATCGGGATCAGGCTGACCCAGCCCTGCTGGCCCGCCTTGACGTACATCTTCCAACCGGCGACCAGGATGAGAACCAGCCAGATCAACCAGAACACCCAGAAGACTCCTCCGAGCCAGCCGCTGTCGTCGCTGTAGTTCATGTGCCGAACCCCCTCGTGACTCGTTTCCGGGGCCCGCGTGGGCCCTTGCGGACACGGTACGGCTGTCAACGCCCAATTCGGGCTCGTGATGACACATATCACACGTGTTGCGAACCCCGACGCTGGTGGTTGCCCACTCAATGCAGCCCAGGCAACGGCCTGACCGGCCGCTCCCGGTAGCCGCCGTCGGCCAGCCCGGCGCGCCGCTCGAAGACGTTGCGGGAGGCGAAGTCGCCCGTCCGCAGCCACGACCACCCGGCGGCAGCGACGTACACGACCGGCATGACGACCCCGCCGCACCAGGCGTACTGGGTGACGTGGCGCTCCTCGTGGTCGAGCAACCGACGGGACACCACCCCCACCGGGTCCCGGCCGGGCCCGGGCAGGCCCGCGCGCAGGAACACGACGCTGCCGAGGGTGAATGCCGGAGCCGGAGGGACCGGCACACGGTACTCGTGGACCAGCCACATCCCGTTGCGCACCCGCCGCGGCCGGCCTGCGCCCACCCGGGCGAGGAGCAGGCCCGCTGGCGTCGACAGGTTCACCCAGTTCGCCGTCGACCTCAGCCTGTGGACCGCTCGCACCGTGACCCCTCATGCCGTATCGGCAGAGCCGCTACAGTTGGCCCCGCAAGGCAAGGATGCACTCATCCAGAGGGGTAGAGGGACACGGCCCGCTGAAACCCCGGCAACCAGGCCATCTCGGCCCAGGTGCTAAGTCCGTCCCGGAGCCGCACTGCGCCGGGGAAGATGAGCGAACGAGGAGTTGCTGTGACGACCGCGACGGCGCTGGACTTCGGGCCGGCCACCCACCTGACCTGCCGCGCCTGTGGCGAGAGGTACCCACTGGGTGCCGCGTACGCGTGCATGGAGTGCTTCGGCCCCCTGGAGGTGGGCTACGAGATCGTCGCGCCCACGCGCGCGGACATCGCCGCCGGACCGCCGAACATCTGGCGCTACCGCGCGCTGCTGCCCGTCCCGGAGAACATCGCCGAGCTGCCCGGCCTGAACCCCGGCTTCACCAAGCTGGTCCGGGCTGACAACCTGGCGCGCGCGCTGGGCATGCGCCGGCTCTGGGTCAAGGACGACACCGGCAACCCGACGCACTCCTTCAAGGACCGTGTCGTCGCAGTGGCCCTCTCCGCCGCCCGCCAGCTCGGCCTGCAGACGCTGTCGTGCGCGTCCACCGGCAACCTCGCCAACGCTGTGGCTGCTGCGGCGGCGCGGGCCGGCATGGGCCACGTCGTCGTGATCCCGGCGAACCTCGAGGCCGGCAAGATCATCACGACCGCCGTGTACGGCGGGACGCTCATCGCGGTCGACGGCAACTACGACGACGTCAACCGGCTCTGCTCGGAGCTCGTCGGCGACCCGCTGACCTCCACCTGGGGGTTCGTCAACGTCAACCTGCGCCCGTACTACGCCGAGGGCTCGAAGTCCCTGGGCTACGAGGTGGCCGAGCAGCTCGGCTGGCGGCTGCCCCAGCAGGTCGTCATCCCCGTGGCCTCCGGATCGCTCCTGACGAAGGTCGACAAGGCCTTCGGCGAGCTCGGCAGGCACGGGCTGGTCGAGCCGACCCCGTACCGGGTGTTCGGTGCCCAGGCGACGGGCTGCTCGCCGGTGGCGCAGGCGTACCGGGCAGGGATCGACGTGATCCGGCCGGTGAAGCCGGACACGATCGCCAAGTCCCTGGCCATCGGCAACCCCGCGGACGGCCCGTACGCCCTGGACGTGGCGCGCCGCACCGGGGGCGCCATCGCCGACGTCTCCGATGAGGAGATCGTGGCCGGGATCCGGCTGCTGGCCCAGACCGAGGGGATCTTCGCCGAGACCGCCGGCGGGGTGACCGTCGCCACCTTGCGCCAGCTCCTGGCCTCCGGGCAGCTCGATCCCGATGCCGAGACCGTGGTCTACAACACCGGTGACGGGCTGAAGACCCTCGACGCCGTGGCCGACCAGGTCGGTCCAACGGCTACCATTCGCCCACGCATCGACGAGTTCCGCGCCGCCCTCGGCGGCTGAGGCGTTCCCGATCCAACTCCCCCGCCCGCTCGACGAGGAGCCCCAATGTCCGTTGCAGTCCGCATCCCCACCATCCTGCGCAGCTACACCTCCGGCGTCGCCGAGGTCAGCGTCGAGCCCAGCGAGCCCACCCTGTCGGCGACGATCACCGCGCTCGAGACCGCCTACCCGGGCCTGTCCGCGCGCGTCCTCGACGACCAGGGGGCGCTGCGCCGGTTCGTGAACGTGTACGTCAACGACGAGGACGTCCGCTTCGAGGGTGGCCTGGACGCCGCCACCCCGGACGGCGCGCAGGTCTCGATCATCCCGGCGGTCGCCGGCGGCTGAGGGCGCGCCCGCGCCCTGGTCGCCCGGCCGGCTGGCCGTGTCCCCGCTCCCGCCTGGTCCGATCGCGGTCCATCCGGATTCGCGACGATTCTCGGTCGCATAACCGGATCGATCCATGGGTGGGCCACCGAATAGCGGATCAATCGGGTGAGGGCGAGACACGGCGCTGAGCCCGGGAGGGGCCGGCGGACGGTCCCGGCGGTGCGACTGCTCCCCGAACGGCGCAGTGGGACGGATTGCCCCGACGCGTCAGAGTTCGATGCCGAGGCGGCGTGCTGAGCGGGCGCGCTGACGGGTCGAGCGCATCCGGCGTAGCCGCTTGACCAACATCGGGTCGGCCTTGAGCGCGGCCGGATCGTCGATGAGGGTGTTGAGCATCTGGTAGTACCGGGTCGTCGAGCACTCGAAGAGCTCGCGGATCGCCTGCTCCTTCGCCCCGGCGTAGCGCCACCACTGGCGCTCGAACTCCAGGATCCGCAGGTCGCGATCGCTGAGGCCGGAGTGCTCGCCGAGGGGCAGCGCAGTGCCCGCTGCGACGTCGACGCCAGACTCCATGACCATCCCTCCACACCCCCGCCGAACCCTCGAGAACCACTGTGCGAACTGCCTCGAGTGTAGGCGAGGGCCCTGACATCGACCGAAACGTCAGGCTGGGCGTGTCGTGCCACGCATGCCCGGAAAGCGGCGGATTCAGCCGATGAGCGGGAAGGTCGTGGCCATCGCCAGGGCCAGTGGGACTGCCTGGGACGCCGCGGCCGCGGCCGGGTCGCGCGCCCACCCGCCCAGGACCGCCAGGAGCAGCAGGATCGGCACGACCAGCGGGACGGTCAGTGCCAGGAAGCCCGGCGCCCCCAGGAGCACGACCGCAGCGAGGAGGGCGGCCACGACGATCAGTCGGCTCGCGATGAGCACGAGCGCCCGGCGCCAGCCCCTGGTCCCGGCGATGATCCGGGACTCGGCCCAGAACCACGCCCCGAGCACGACGAGCAGCACCACGAGGACCCACGGGCGCGAGCCCACCAGCGCGTAACCCGCCCAGGTCAGCCGGGCAGGCAGGGCCATGGCAAGGGCAACGACGCCACCGGCCAGGGCTCCCCATGCAAGGCCGCGCAGGGTGCCCGACGGGGTACGGCGCCAGCTCCCGACCACGCCCAGCACGAGGGCGCCGACCGCGAACCAGCCGAGCAGGTACCCCGTCACCGCCACGGGGACGCGATCGGTCAGCGATTGCAGGGCGGCGGCGCCCAACCCTGCCAGCACGGCCGCACCGGTGAGGATCAGCAGCGACCGACCGACGTGCGCCGACGACGGCGCCGCCGCCGCCCGCCTACGCGGCTCCACCCCGACCCGCCCGCGCCCGCGGGCTCCACCCCGGCCCGCCGGCCCCGCCGGACTCCACCCCCGACCCGGCCGCGCCCCGCCGGACTCCACCCTCGACCCGGCCGCGCCCACGCCGGGCTCGACATCCGGACCCGCGATGCGCAGGAGCGGGCGGGCGGCCAGTACTGCGCCCACCAGGATCAGAAGCACGCCGATGACCCGGGCATCGCCGCGGGGTTGGCCACCGCCCAGCCACGCGGCCACCTCCTCGAACGACTGCTGCCGGTAGATCACCGAGATGTGCTCCGCGCCGGCGATGTCGACGGCCCGACGCGCAGTGCCCTGCCCCCGATCGCCGTACGTCTGTCGGGCCACCGCCTCCGGGTAGCCCGAGTGCAGCGCGGCCAACGCCGCGTCGGAGAACCGGGATGACTCCGCCGAGCCCCACAGGAGCAACAGGTTGCGGGGCCTGGCCGGATCGTCGGGGACGTCCTCGGCGCTGGGCAGGCTGATCGCCACGGTGGCCTCGGTCGGGTTGTCCGCGGCCCACGACGTCACGGCACCGGCGCCCATCGAATGACCGACCACGGCCACCGGAAGGCCCGTCAGCTCGGCCGCAGCCGTCACCGACTCGCCCACCGCCTCGTCCAGCACACCGTCGGCCAAGGGGGCGGCGTTGCGACCGTGGCCGGGGAGGTCCGGCATCACGACCACATGCCCAGCCCGGGCCAGCGCGGTGCCCATCGGGTCCATCATCGCCGCGCTCCCGGAGAAGCCGTGTGCCAGGACGACCGCGGGCGCGCGGACCTCGCCGGCGGGCTCAATGATGCGGATCGGCGTCGCACCAGCCAGTCCGCTGCTGCGCGCCACGTCCCCACTCGACCCGAGCAGAACGACCACCCCAACGACCACGAACACCGCGGCGGCCACCAGCCACCGCCACGATCCGACGACCTGCTCCCGTTTCACCGATCTGCTCCCATCGCGACGGGAGCAGATCGTCGGACTGGGAGCAGATGCGAGTTGGTCCGCGGCGGATCGGGCGTGGAGACGGCGCGCGGGACATCCGCCGACCTGGGACGCGTCACACGCCTGATTGTGCACGGCCCGCGGACGCTGCGCCCGGCACGGCACGTCCTCACCCGGCCCGGCCGCCCGGCCCGCTGGGCCCGCCGCGCGCCCGCGCCGCTCCGCCCCGCCCCGCCCCGCCCGCTGGACGCCCGCCCGGCGCCCGCGCCCCCGCCCGCCCCGCGCCCCGGCTGGGCCGCGCGCCCGCCCGCCCCGCGCCGCCCGCCCCGCCCGCCCACCGCCCCGCCCTGCCCGGCGGACCTCACGCCCGGGCTGAGCCCGCTCCGCGCGGCACGGCACCGTGCGCATGCAGCAGGATGGGTCCTCGTGGACCCCACCTTCCTCGACCATGTCCGTGGCCAGCTCGCCGAGATCACCGATCAGGGGCTGTACAAGCGCGAACGGGTGATCACCACGCCCCAGGGGGCCTGGGTGGATGCCGACGGCCGGCGGGTGATCAACCTGTGCGCCAACAACTACCTCGGGCTGTCCAACCACCCCGAGGTGGTCGAGGCCGCCGCCGAGGGCCTGCGCACCCACGGGTTCGGCCTGTCCAGCGTGCGCTTCATCTGCGGCACCCAGGACATCCACACCGAGCTCGAGGCCCGGATCAGCGCCTTCCTCGGCACCGGGGCGACGCAGCTCTACTCGTCCTGCTTCGACGCGAACGGGGGCGTCTTCGAGCCGCTCCTCGGCGAGGAGGACGCGATCATCTCCGACGCCCTGAACCACGCCTCGATCATCGACGGGGTGCGGCTGTGCAAGGCGCGGCGGTTCCGCTACGCCAACTCGGACATGGCCGACCTCGAGCGCCAGCTGGTCGCCGCCCGCGAGGGCGGCGCACGCTTCATCCTGATCGTCACCGACGGCGTGTTCAGCATGGACGGCCACATCGCCGACCTCCCGGCCATCTGCGACCTCGCCGAGGCGCACTCGGCGATGGTGATGGTCGACGACAGCCACGCCGTCGGGTTCGTCGGTGAGCACGGGCGGGGGACGCCCGAACACCACGGCGTCATGGACCGGGTCGACATCCTCACGGGTACGCTCGGCAAGGCCCTCGGCGGCGCCAGTGGTGGCTACGTCTCCTCCAGCCAGGAGGTGATCGACCTGCTGCGGCAGCGCTCCCGGCCCTACCTGTTCTCCAACTCCGTCTCGCCGGCCGTCGTGGCTGCCAGCCTGCGCGTGCTGGACATGCTCGCCGACGGCGACGACCTCCGCGCGCAGCTGCGGGCCAACGCCGTGCACTTCCGCGCGGGAATGCAGGCGCTGGGCTTCGACCTGCTCCCCGGCGAGCACCCGATCATCCCGGTGATGCTCGGTGACGCCCGGTTGGCCGGCGAGCTGGCCGCCGGGCTGCTGGACGAGGGGGTCTATGTGACCGCGTTCTCCTTCCCCGTGGTGCCCCGCGGGCAGGCCCGGATCCGCACCCAGATGTCCGCCGCCCACTCGACCGGGGACCTCGACGAGGCGATGGCCGCGTTCGCCCGCGTCGGGCGCACCCTGGGGGTGATCGCATGACGAGCGCCGCGCCCGGGCCCGCAGCCGAACCGATCCCCGCCACGATGCGGGCGCTCGTCAAGGCCCGGCCCGAGGTGGGGCTGTGGATGCAGGAGGTCCCGGTCCCCGAGATCGGGCCGAACGACGTGCTGATCCGGATCGTGAAGTCCTCGATCTGCGGCACCGACGTGCACATCTGGAACTGGGACCACTGGGCGCAGCAGAACATCGCCCTTGGCATGCACGTCGGCCACGAGTACGTCGGGCGGATCGCCGCCCTCGGCTCGGCCGTCACCGGCTACGACGTCGGCGAGAGGGTGACCGGCGAGGGGCACATCGTCTGCGGCCACTGCCGGCGCTGCCGGGCCGGTCAGCGGCACCTGTGCAAGGAGACGATCGGGGTGGGGGTCAACCGCCCCGGCTCCTTCGCCGAGTACCTCGCACTGCCCGCGAGCAACCTGTTCCGGGTCCCGGCGGCGGTCTCCGACGAGATCGCCACGATCTTCGACCCGTACGGCAACGCCACGCACACCGCCCTGAGCTTCGACATGGTGGGCGAGGACGTCCTGATCACCGGCGCCGGGCCGATCGGCGTGATGGCCGTCGCGATCGCCGGGCACGTCGGCGCCCGCAACGTCATCGTGACCGACGTCAACCCCTACCGCCTCGAGCTCGCGCGGGTCATGGGCGCCACCCGCGTGGTGGACGTGTCGCGGGAGGACCTGCGCACGGTGATGGCCGAGCAGGGCATGACCGAGGGCTTCGACGTGGGCCTGGAGATGAGCGGCAACCCCACGGCGTTCCGCCAGATGCTCGACACCATGGCCCACGGCGGGCGCATCGCGATGCTCGGAATCTTCACCGACGAGGTGGCCATCGACTGGGGACAGGTCATCTTCAAGGGCCTGCGGATCAAGGGGATCTACGGCCGGGAGATGTTCGAGACCTGGTACAAGATGGCCTCCCTGCTGCAGGCGGGAATGGACCTGTCCCCGGTGATCACCCACCGGTTCGGGATCGACGAGTTCGCGCAGGCATTCGCGGTCACCGCTGGCGGGAACTCGGGCAAGGTGATCCTCGACTGGGGCGTGGACCTGGGCTGACGCCCGGCGGTCGTCCGGCCCCACCCGCACGTGCCCCGAGCGGCGTCACTCCGGCGTGGGCGAGGCATCCTCAACGCGGGGACTGGGCCTGAGGTTCGACACGATCTTGCCCAGCGCCGTCACGAGGAACAGCTGCCCGAGCACGGCTTCGGAGATGGCCATCGTCTGGCCGGGGTTGCCCGCCGGCACCAGGTCGCCGTACCCCGTGGTCGTGAGCGTCGTGAAGCTGAAGAACAGGCACTGCGCCGTGGTTCCGTCACCCTGGGCGCCGAAGAACGGGGGCGAGCCCGGGAACTCGCCGACGGCCACATAGGCGAACGCGTAGGTCATGCCGATGAGCAGGTAGGCGGCCACCCCACCGTAGAAGGCCTGTCGGTCGACGCCCGGCCGGCGGATCACGTGCCCGACGATCACGACGGGGGTCAGCGCGTAGAGGGCGACCAGGACCAGCAGCAGCGGCCCCTCGGCCAGGTCCGTGGCCCACTGGGCCTCCTGGACCGTCAACGCGCCCAGGACCACCACCACGGTCAGGGCCAGGACGATCAGGACCATCCCACCTGCAAGACGCTGGGCGCGACGCGCCTCACTGACCGTGAACACGAGCCACACGGTCACCAGCTGCACCAGGAGCATGACCAGCCGGCCGATATCGCTGTCCCACGCGGCGGCGATCACGTACGACAGGGCCACCAGGACGATCACCAGCCCGTAGCGGTCCTCCGCACGGGCCTGTGCCCGAATCGCGATCCGGCCCTTCACATGCCCTCCTCGGTAGCGCCGGGCCGAGTGTGGCACACCCGAGGCCCACCCCCGTGGACCCCGGCGAGCCGGCGGAGCATGCTGGGGGGATGCGGGCTCGGTGGGTGATCGGTGGTGCCGCGGTCTCCGTGGCGGTGGCGGGCGCTGTGGCTGCCCGGGCCCGGCGCAACGAACCCGCACCCGAGCAGCGATCCGTCGGGCACCCCGACCCCGGGTGGGCGACGTGCTCGGCGCCCGGCGCGCGGACCTACGAGGCGACTTTCGGCCGGCTGCTGACCGGCCTCTACCGCGCGATCGCGACCGACCTCGCGGACAGCATCGCCGAGGGGTCCGACCTGCAGATCGTGGACATCGGCGCCGGCCCGGGCGGCTTGGCGGTGGCACTGGCCGGGCTGTTCCCCGATGGCCGGATCACCACCGTCGACATCGATGCGCGCATGGCAGCACTCGCCGCTGCGCGTGCGGTCCGCGAGGGCATCGATGACCGGGTGCGCGTCAGCGTCGGGGATGTCGCCGCGCTCCCCCTGGCGGACCAGTCGGTCGACCTGGTGACCAGCTCGTTCTCCGTGCACCACTGGCCGGACGCGTCCGCGGGATTCGCGGAGGTTCGCCGCGTGCTGCGCCCGGGTGGCCGCGCAGTGATCTACGACCTGCCGGACTGGTGGGGTCGATTCGAGACCCATGCTCCCGGCCTGGTCGAGGTGGCAACTGCCGGTGGATTCACCCAGGTCACCTCCGGCCACCTGCGATGGCCCGGACCGATCGCCGTCGTCCACCGCATCGACGCCACGCGCTGACGTCCGGCCGCCATCCCCCCTCCACAGGGCATGGCCCCAACCCATGGGCCCCGCGTAGAGTGGATGGCGAAGCAGGAACGCACACGCGGATCCTGCTCGGAGGAATGGGGCGAGCAGGTGCACTCGAGGCGGGTGTCGGCGGCGATTGCGCTGGCGGCCGCCCTGGTGCTGTCCGGCCTCCCCGCCGCGGCCACGACCTCGGTCGCTGAACCCCCCGACACCCTCTCGGCCACTCCCGACGCACCCGGCTCGGTGGCGGCGACGCCGCCCACCAACGCCCCAGCTGCGACCACGAAGCCGACGGCCACGCTGTCGGTGACGTCGTCGGTGTCAGGATCCGGCGCCGTGACCCTGGTGGCCACGTCGAGTGCGAAGTCCCTCCAGGTCCGGTACCGGGACGCCAGCAACAGCAAGCGCCGAGCCACGGAGAAGGTCCGCAAGGGCCAGGCGCAGGTCACGCTGCCCCCGGGGTCGTCCTCGATCCGGGTGCGGGCCAGGGCCACGTCGAAGCTCAGCGCAAGCCCATGGGTCGAGGTGTCGCCGGCGCCGGAACCGACCCCCTCGCCGGGTGCCTCCTACTGGATCTCGCCGTCGTCGAAGATCCTCGGCAAGCTGGCCCGGTACAAGTCCGTCAACAAGTACACGCGTGACTACTACCTGATCCGTTCCTACATGCAGAGGTTCGAGGCCGCCGGCGGGGGGACCCTGGTCCTGGGGCCCGGACGGTACGTGATCTCCTCGACGATCTACGTCCCCAGCAACACCACCATCCGGCTGTCGGCGGGAACCACCCTGGTGAAGGGGAAGAAGACCGGGACCAAGAAGTTCTCGGCCTCGAACTCCATGTTCATGCTGATCCGCCCCGGGCTGGGCAAGAAGAAGGGCGCAGTCGGGGGCCACGACGGCGCCTCGGGCATCACGATCGCCGGGGCCGGCGAGGGCCGCTCGGTGATCGACCTGGCCAACGTGTACAACTCCCTGGCGATCATCTCCGGGCACAACCGGGACGTCACGATCTCAGGCATCACCTTCCAGCGGATGAACAACAACCACTTCATCGAGATGGACGCCTGCGCCGACTGCCAGATCGCCGGCAACGAGTTCCTCAGCGCGACGCGCGGCTCACGGGACACTGCCGAGGCCATCAACCTCGACACCCCCGACCGCAGGACCCACGGGTTCGGGTCGGTGTGGAGCAACCAGGACGGCACCCCCAACGAGCGGGTCACGATCTCGAGCAACCGGTTCGACGGGATGGAGCGGGCGCTCGGCACGCACAACTTCACCGCCGGGGCCTACCACACCGACATCGTGGTCACCGGGAACACGATCACGAGCAACTCCGACGACGCCATCCAGATCATGAACTGGGCCAACCCGGTGTTCACCGGGAACACGATCAGCTCCAGCTCCGGCTCGGTCGGCATCCGGGCGTGCGGGACCACCAACCCGACCATCACCGGCAACACCTTCGACGACTCCGCCGCTGCTGTCGTGTTCCGCCACTGCAGCGGGGAGAACGGCACGACCGCGGCCAACCAGGTGACGGGCGAGAACCTCGAGGCGCTGAGGTCCAACCTCGTGGGTCTGGACCTTGGCGCTGACGTGGTCGGCGTGCCGGGGAAGGGCACTGTGGCCTTCGACGTCGCCCCGACGCCGAAGGCCGGGGTCCCCTCCCAGCCACTCATCGAGTCGGTGGTGGCCGGTGATCGGCAGGTGACTGCGCGCTGGACACCCTCCCTGGCCGAGGAGGGCGCACCGATCACGGCCTACCGGGTCCGTGTCCGCACCGATCCAGCCGCGGATCCCGTCATGACCGTCGATGCTCCGGCAGACTCGATCGAGTCCGTGATCACCGGCCTGACCAACGGCACGATGCACTACGTCACTGTCGCTGCGGTGAACAGCGCCGGGGAGAGCCCGACGGGCGACTGGTCCACCTCCGCCGTCACGCCGCAGGGACCGCCATCGGTCCCCCAGGGGGCCACCGCCGGGAGTCCGGCCCCCGGTTCCGTCAGCCTGAGCTGGACGGCGCCCGCCGACGACGGCGGCAAGCCCCTCACGGGATACCGCGCGCACATCTACGCGGACCCCGCGGGGATCGAGCCACTGCCGGGCAGCCCGGTCGAGCTGGCGCCGGACACCAACGCCCATGAGTGGAGCGGCCTGACCGAGGGACGGACCTACTACCTGCGGGTCACCGCCACCAACGAGCTGGGCGAGGGAGCCGCCTCAGACCTCGCCCCGGTCGTCGCACGGCCCACCCCTGCGGCGGTCCCGCCGTTCCTGTGACCGGCGGTCAGGGTTCGTCGTCGGGGTAGCAGCCGAGGTCCTCGGTGCTCAGGTCCGCGCTGACGTAGGCGTCCTCGCGCAGGTGTCGTCCGTACCCGTCGCGGCTGTCGTAGCGCGCGATCGCCCATCCGTCCTCGATCAGCGACAGGCCGGCGTCCTGGGACCCGACGTCCACATAGCGCAGGAGCCGCCCGTAGCGGTCGGCATCCTCCGTCGCACCCGCCACGAGTGACACCTGCCGGCCCAGGACCAGGACGGTCATGGCCTGGGTCGCCGACTCGAAGCCGCAGGCGCCCCGTTCCGGGGTGTCGATGCCGATCACGCGGATCCGCCCGACCCCCTCGACGTCCACGGTGTCACCGTCCACGACGTGGGTGACGATCCCGGTCTGCGGCCCCGCCGCTGCCTGATCGTCCCGCGGAGCGCTCTGCCACGCAGCAGAGTCCGACGGACCTGACCCGCCCACGGGTGCACACGCGCCGACCAGGCAGAGGCTCAGGGCGAGCGCGGTCGCGGTCGAGGCGGCTGAGCGGGTCATGCCCGCGCCGCGGGGCCACGCCGTGGGTCCAGCGGACCGACCGGGAGGCATCTCAGCACGGCTCGACAGTAGCTGACCTCGATCGTTGGGCCGACGCCGTCACGCCGCTGCGCGGACCAGGAGGCTGGCCAGCTCCGCTGCCGGAACCGGGCGTGAGAACAGGTAGCCCTGGCCATGCTCGCACCCGAGGGCGGTCAGGTAGTCCATCTGCCGTTCGGTCTCGATGCCCTCGGCGACGACCGTCAGGCCGAGGCTGTGGGCCATCGCGATCATGGCGCGGACCAGCGGCGCATCGCCGGTGCTGGGGATGTCGCGGACGAAGGAGCGGTCGACCTTCAGCGCGTTGACCGGGAGCGCCGCGAGCCGGGACAACGACGAATGCCCGGTGCCGAAGTCGTCGATGGACAGTCGGACGCCGGTCGCCCGCAGGGCCAGCAGCTGCTCCTGGCTGTTCGGGGCCATGGCAGTGCTCTCGGTGATCTCCAGGACGAGTCGTCGGGGATCGAGGCCCGTCACGGCCAACGCGTCAGCGACGGTCTCGGTGAAGTGCGGGTCGAGGAGCTGGCGCGGGCTGACGTTGACTGCGACCTCATGCAACGCGTTCGGCCCCAGTTCCGCCGACCAGTCCACCAGCTGCTGGCACGCGGCCCGCAGGATCCAGGATCCCAGCCGGTGGATCAGTGGGCCGCGCTCGGCGGCTACGAGGAACTCCTCCGGGGGGATCAACCCGCGCGTCGGATGGTTCCATCGGACCAGCGCCTCCACGCCGACGATCCTCTGGCCCTCGAGGCGGACGAGCGGCTGGTAGGCCACATCGAGCTGGTCCTCGTCGAGGGCGACCGCGAGCTCCCCCTCCAACGTCAGCCGTGCGACGAGGTCGTCATGCATCTGGGGCGCGAACTGCTTCCACCTGTTCTTGCCGGCCGCCTTGGCGGCGTACATCGCCAGGTCCCCGTCACGCAGGGCGTCATCGACGTCGCACAGGTCCTCATCCAGCATGACCAGGCCGATGCTCGTGCCCACCTCGATCTCCGCCGACCCGAGGGCGACTGGCTGGCGGAGCCGGTTGAGCAGGCCCGTGCACACCCAGCGCATCTCCGGGAGGGTGACGTCGGGCAGGAGGAGGGCGAACTCGTCGCCCCCGAGGCGGGAGAGGCAGGCGCCGTCGAACTGGTGGGCCACGATCTCCAACCTGCGCGTCGCCTCGATGAGCAGGAGATCCCCGTAGGTGTGGCCGTACAGCTCGTTGACCAGCTTGAAGTCGTCGAGGTCCAGGATCAGGAGGGCGCCGGAGGGACTGTCGGACGCGATCACCTCGGCGAGCCGCTGGCGGAACCGGACGCGGTTGGCGGCACCGGTGAGGGTGTCGGTGAGCTCGAGCCGATGCAGCTCCTTCTCGAGGCTTCGCCGCTCTGCGACCTCGCCCGCCGTGGGCGCCGACCAGTCCGGGGCCGGGGCACCTGGCGCTCCCTGCTCGGGCTCAGCCCGCTCCGCCTCCGCCCGTGCGGACGCGCGGGCCCTGGCCATGCCCGAGCCGATCAGCGCGGCGACAGCGCCCGCAGCGAAGGCGACCACGGGCAGCGGCCCACCCCTGGTCATGCCGGGACCACCGAGCCTGAGGCCGCGGCCCCCTCGACCGCGGCGAAGATCGTGCGGGAGCGGCAGCCCTTGACCAGGAATGCGGCTCCGGCCGCACGCACGCGTGCCTGCAGGCCCGGATCGTCGTACGCGGACAGGATGATCACGGGGATCTCGCCCCGGAGTTCGACGGCGAGGTCCAGGCCACCGACGTCGCCCGGCATCCGCAGGTCGCTGATGACGACATGCGGCCGGGCGAGCCGCGCGAGCGCCACCCCCTGGAAGCCGGTGGAGGCCTCACCGACGACGTCGAACCCCCCGTCCTCGAGCAGCTGCCGGAGCTCCTTGCGCAGCCCGGCATCGTCGTCGACAACGAGTATGCGGATGGCGCAGGTCATGACGGGCCACCTTCCCCGACCCTGGCGGGCACCTCGAATCGGTGCCGCACCCCGTGCGCGGACATGTCGGGATGCTCCTGGAGTATCGCCATCATGCGGCCCCCTCCCAGGTCCTGGCCTGTCGGCCCCAGCCCGCTGTCCGGGG
Organism: uncultured Actinomycetes bacterium; assembly: GCA_963812395.1. GTDB lineage: Bacteria > Actinomycetota > Actinomycetes > S36-B12 > CAIYMF01 > Prado023. The sequence continues at coordinate 78,385 of CAWEVG010000032.1, read as the reverse complement.
AACCCGAGCGGTGACTCTCGTCCCCGCACCGGGCAGCGAGTCGACCACCAGGAGTCCTCCGGTCGACTCGAGACGCTCGCGCATGCCCACGAGCCCGAAGTGGCCGTTGCGCAGCAACGCCGCCGATGATGTGGGGCGGAAGCCCCGACCGTCATCGGCCACCGTCACCTCGACGACGCCACCAAGGTCGCGGAACTCGACTTCGACGGCGCTGGCGCCGGCGTGCTTGGCCACGTTCCACAGGCTCTCCTGGACAACCCGGTACAGGGCCGTCTCGGTATCCGCGGCAACAGGCAGGAGGAAGGCCCCGGTCACCCGCCCAGTCACGTGGGTGCGCTGGGAGAAGGCCTCGACGAGATCGCGGACGCCGGCCTCGAACCCGGCCTCGTCCAGGATCGGGGGACGAAGCTCACTCATCATCCGGCGCAGGGCGTCGACCTCGGCCTGGAGCTCGTCCTGACCCCGCTCGAGCAGGTCCCCCGCAGCGTCCGGATCGCCCCGGCCAAGGCGGAGCATGGCCCGGTCCAGAGTCAGGGACACGGACGCCAGGCGCTGGATCGGGCCGTCGTGCAGGTTGGCCGCGAGGCGGATCCTCTCCTCCTCCGCCGCATGGACGGTCCGGTCGAGCAGGAGCCTGCGGTCGGACTGTGCCTGTTCCAGGTCGGCGAATGCCGTGTGGAGCTGGTCGTGCTGGGACTCGACCTCGTCGAGCAGGCCGCTCATCCGGATCAGGACCAGCAGGAACATCAGCATGCACCCGGCGGCGATGACGGCGATCTCGTCGTACTCCCCGCGCAGCGCCCGCGCCGCGATGAGCGCCGGAGCTGTCAGGGCTGCGGCTGCCATCACCACCAGGCGCCGGCTGGACTGCTGCGGCACGCTCTGGACGCGTTGGCCGTACTGGCGCATCGACGGGTGCAGCGCGGCGGTGCCGAAGAGGACATAGGCCATGAGCCATCCGACATCCACGAGGCCGCCGGACTGGAATGTGCCGGCCAACAGCTGGAAGAAGTAGACGATGTCGGCGACCAGGTTGACCACGAGCGCTGCCACCAGCAGGCGGAAGGTGACCACCCGCTTGCCGGGGGTGAGGAGCAGTCGGACCAGGAGGGCGACCAGCAGCAGGTCGCCGAGCGGATACCCGATCGAGGCGAGCTTCTCGGACAGTCCCAGGGTGGGGTCATTGGCGTAGGGAGCCATGAGGAAGGTCCACGAGAGGATTGCGGCCGCCACAGTGATGAGGGCAGCGTCGACGAGCCCGGCCCGGTCACGCCCCGGGAGCTGCCTGCGCAGCGTGAGGAACAGAGATGCGCCGAGGAGGGGATACAGCGCGTAGTACGCGACGTCGGCCACAGACGGGAAGGGGGGCTCGGAACCGTACTGCTCGGTCAGCTTCATGTAGATGAAGTCGCCGAGGACATAGAAGGCCACGCCTGCGGCCAGCAGGTACCACGGCGCCCTCGATTCAGGCCGCCACACGTGCACTCCCCACAGTATGGAGAGGACCCCGAACACGCCGATCAGGACGCCCGCCGGGTCGACCAGTTGCTCTGGCACCACGAAGTAGTACGCCGCCACGGCCGCAGTCCCGACGCAGAGCTGCATCACCCACAATGCAGGCACGCGTCGCCGAGGTGTGGTCGCGACAACCATGGTTGATCCATCGGCGACGCACGTCACTCGCTTGAGGCGCGCCGGCACCGACCGTGGGCGGTGTGCAGCTCAGGTGGGGCCGGGCTGACGTCTCATCCCACGGACGGTGCCGTCGCGGCGATGGCGTCCAACGTGGCGGCCACGGCCGCGGAGGTGTCCAGCGGCAGGACCCAGGCGTCCTCTCCCCGGATCCGTGCCGACACGGCCTCGACCATGAGCCGATACGGGTCGCAGGCGGCGAACTGCTCCTCGCGCGCGTCACCGTCCTGCACCACGCGCAGGACACAGGGCTCGCGCCACGTGGTGAAGGCCTGCCCGCCGAACTCGACGCTCAGCCCCGGCGCCTCGATGGTGAGTCCCTGCGCCTCGGGGCGCTCGAAGGAGGCGGTGATCGTCGCGGATCCGTTGGCGTGGGTCAGGACGGCGGAGGTGGTCAGGTCCACCCCGGTCGGGCCGAGGTGGCGCTCGACGCTGGCAACATCGACCGCCACAGCGCCCAGGGCCGACAGCGCCGCCGCCACCGTGTAGCAGCCCACATCCAGCAGCGCCCCACCGCCGCGGGCGGGGTCCAGGCGGTAGTTGTCCGACGGGACGCCGGGGAACGTGAACCAGGCACGGACGTCGCGCTGCCCCGTGATCGGTGCCACCAGTGCCTCGATCCGCCGGGTGCGCGGGTGCCAACGGTTCCACGCCGCCTCGACGAGCAGCCGCCCCGACCGCTCCGCCGCGGACCGCATGACGGCAACGTCGTGGGCGCTCATCCCCAGCGGCTTCTCGCACAGGACGTGCTTGCCGGCCTCCAGCGCCACCTGGACCCAGTGCAGGTGGTCGTTGTTCGGCAGCGACACGTACACCGCGTCGATGTCGTCGCGGGCGCAGATCTCCGCGTACGACCCGACCGACGCCGCCGGCTCCAGGGCCGCGGCCCGTGCCGCGTCCCGCGCGCCCACCGCCTGGAGCACCGCCCCGTCGGCAGCGTGCACCGCTGGGGCCAGCCCCTTGGACGCCACGTACCCGGCCCCGAGGAAGCCCCACCGGACCGGCACGGGGGCACTCACCGCGGCACCACCGGGCGCCCGTTGTCGGCGGCGGACGTGGAGGCGGCCTCCATGACCGACAGGACCCGGCGCGACTGCTCGCCGGTCACGGTCATGGGCAGCCCGAACAGGAGCCTGTCGGCCAGCTCGCGGTGGAACGGGTAGTCGCGACCTGCCGGCGTGGCCACATGCGTGATGCTGCCGTCCGCCGCATGCATCTCGAGCGCGGGCGGGGAGTCCGCGGGAGCCAGGTGGTCCTCGATGAGGGTCCCGATGTCGCTGCGGGCGACGATCTTCTCGGAGCGCCACTGGCCGACGATGGCCCCGAGCGTGCCCAGGACGTACCAGCGGGGCTTGAGCGCAGCCGCGAGGTCCGAGTGCGTGAACTCCGCCTCGACCCCGTCGGTGAACCGGATGGTCACCCGCGAGTGGTCGGCGTTCGTCACGTCGAACCACCGGCGCTTGTGGGCGGCGGCCGTGACGTGCTCGATCGGTGTGGGGATCAGGTCGAGCACCTGGTCGAGCAGGTGCGAGCCCCAGTCGTAGAACGCCCCGCCCGACACCCCCTCGTCGGAGTGCCACAGGTTGCACGGGTGCCCGTAGCCGCCGACGAAGGTCTCGACGTGGAACACCTGCCCGATGTCGCCACGCTCGATGATCCGGCGGACCGCGAGGTGGTCCGGGTCGAACCTCCGGTTCTGGTAGACCACCGCGAGCAGCCCCGCAGCGTGCGCGGCCGCCAGGACCTCGTCGGCCTCAGCGGTCCGGATGGCGAACGGCTTCTCCAGGACGACGTGCTTGCCCGCCGCGATCGCCCGCAGCGCCCACGTGGCATGGGAGCTCGGCGGAGTGGAGACCACGACGAGGTCGACGTCGTCGCGGTCGAGCAGCGCCTCGGCCGCGGTCGTCGTGGCGACGCCGGGGGCGGCCGCGGCCGCGTGGTCAAGACGCTCCCGGGACGTGTCGCACACCGCGGCCAGCGCCAGGCCATCGACGGCGCGCACCGCCCGGCTGTGCTCGTGGCCGATGGCTCCGTAGCCGAGCAGACCCACGCGCACCGCCACGGGGGGTGCCTGCCCGCACATCTCGCGCAGGACCTGCACCAGCAGCCGGGTCGCGTCGCGATCGGCGATCGCCGTGGCAGTCGTCCCCATGGTCCAGGCCGCGGTCGCCGTCGAGGGCCGCCACGTCAGCACCGGGTGGTCGGTGAGTCCCAGTCGGGCGGTGCGCAGCACGCGCACGTCGTCGGCGATCCGCCCCACGGTCGCGACCCGGCCGGGAAGGTGCTCGTGCTCGTCGTGGTGGACGTGGTCGCCGTGCGTGTGGAACGCGGAGTACAGCTGCCCATCGTCCGGGCCGCGTCGCAGGCGCACGTCATGGGGTGGGGAGCTGGGACCCACATCGAGCCCCGCTGCCTCGCGCAGGATCCCCTCCGGGTCGGCCTCGGTCAGGCTCGGCCCGGCAAGCAGCACGCGGACCGCCGGATCGGCCAGGGCCCTCGCGAGGCCGGGTTCGAGCGGGCGATCGGCCCAGACGATGACGACATCGCAGGCGGTGAGTGCAGCCACACTCGCGGGCTCGCCGGAGTCCTGGATCCCAGCAGCGGACAGTCGAGCCCGCAGGTCGTGGACGGCCCCCTCCACCGCGGGGGAGTCGAGCGTGACGATCCAGGCTGCAGTGACCACATCGCGACAGTAGCCGAAGGTTCTGGAGGGCGCCGCCGGGCTGGCACCGCCGCTCGGTGCGACCGGCGCTCGTCGTGACCAGGTGTGCGCGACCGGTCGTCGTGAGACGATCGCGCGATGGGTTTCCACCTGACAGGCGAGCCTGCAGCTGACCAGGTCCTGGACGAGTACCCGTTCGCAGTGCTCGTCGGGATGATGCTCGACCAGCAGTACGGGATGGAGCACGCGTTCCGCGGCGGGTGGAAGGTCCTCACCCGGTTCGGCACGCTCGATCCGGGGGCGATCGCCGCGGCGGACCCCGAGGAGTTCACCGCCCTGTGCAGCACGCCCCCGGCGATCCACAGGTTCCCCAGGTCGATGGCCGCGCGGCTGCAGGAGCTCGCGACCCTGGTGGAGTCCGAGTACGACGGGGACGCCTCGCGGGTGTGGTCCGAGGCGACCACCGGCAGGCAGTTGCTCGCGCGAGTCCAGCGGCTGCCGGGATTCGGCCGGCAGAAGGCCCAGATCTTCGTCGCCCTCCTCGCCAAGCAGCTCGACGTCCGGCCCGAGGGCTGGGAGGCAGCCGCCGGCGACTACGCCCTGGTCGGGTACCGGTCGGTGGCCGACGTGGTGGACGCCGAGTCGCTGCAGAAGGTCCGCGCCTTCAAGCAGCAGAAGAAGGCAGAGGCCAGGGCCCAGAGCCCGGGCTGACGGGCAGGACCCCCACCTCGCGGAGGTCAGCCGACCGGGACGCGCTCGGCGCGAGCGGACGTGATCTGGCGCTCCCGGCGGCGGCGCCGGCGCAGCTCACCGGGGAGCGTCAACACCACCGCGATGAGCACGCCGACGACTGCCCCCAGCCCGTTTGCGAGCAGGTCGCGCCCGTCCGGGACCCGGCCGGGGATGCTCCTCTGGGCGAACTCGATGAGGCTGGTGAGCCCGAACGACGCCGTGAGAGCGAGCCACCACAGCCGCGTGCCGAACAGCAGCAGCAGGAACATGCCCACGGGGACGAACAGGGCGACGTTGGCGAGGAACTCGAGCTGGTTGTGGTCCAACGGACAGCAGGTACCCATGCCGCTGCAGGGCATCGAGCACGTCGGTAGATGACCGAGATGTGCTCGACCGCGTCCGCCTGGGGCGTGAGCGTGAGCCAGGCGACGAAGGCGAGGTAGCCGCCGGTCAGCAGGCTCAGCACGGGGTGACGATGGAGCATGACCGCAGTCTGCCCACACCGGCCTGGCCTCAACCTCGGAAGAGGATGTGAGTTCAGGCTTCCGCCGAGCACCCGGTCAGGAGTGGTCGCGCAGGTACCGGCCGAAGTGGGGGACGGTGAACGAGATCTGGCCCCGCTCCCCCGAGTAGATGAGTCCCTTCTTGAGCAGCGCGTCCCGTGCCGGCGACAGCGACTGCGGCTTGCGCTCCAGGAAGCTGGCGACGTCCGCGGTCGAGACCGCCTCCGCCCCCTCCTCGGCATCGGCGGCGAGCTCGGCCATGGCGCGCAGGTACTCGCGCTCGCCCGGGGTCGCCCGCTCGAACCGCGACCCGAAGAAGCCGACCGCGAGCTCGGACTCGGCTTCAGGTGCGGCGACGGCGACGTCCGCCGCAGTGATCGGTGACTCGGGAGCGAGATCCCACACAGCCTTGCCGTACGCCTGGATGAAGTACGGATAGCCACCGGTGGCGGCGTACATCGAGTCGAGGGCGTCCGGGTCCCACTCCGCTCCCTCTCCGCGGGCGGGTCGGACGAGGGCGGCGTCGGCGGCGTCGCGGTCGAGCCGGTCGATGCGCGAGTAGCGGAACAGCCGCTCGGAGTACGACTTCGACGCCGACAGGACCGCGGGAAGGTGCGGCAGGCCGGCGCCGACGACGACGAGCGGCAGGCCGGTCTGGCTGATCTCGTGGGCCGCTGCGCAGAGCGCCGAGACGTCATCCGGGCCCAGGTCCTGCATCTCGTCGATGAAGACCGCGATGCCGCGCCCGGTGTCGGCGGCCGTCCCCCCGAGGTCGACGAGCAGCTCGACGAGGTCGATCTCGATGTCCCCGGAGTCGGCCCGCCCCATGACGGCCGGGGCGGTGATGCCCGGGTTCCAGCGGTCACGCAGCCGGTTCGACGCGGGCCGCCCGCGGCTCGCGCCGGTGCCCACGGAGTCCTTCTGGGCGAAGGAGCGGATGACGCCCAGGGCATGATCGCCTGCCGCACCCGGCGGCCCGAGCTCGCGGACCGCCTGGTGCACGGCCGAGGCCAGCGGCCGGCGGATCGACAGGTCCGGTCGCGCCTCGAACTTCCCCGTCCCCCACCCGGCGCGTACCGCCGCCGAGCGCATGGCGTTGAGCAGCACCGTCTTGCCCACTCCGCGCAGCCCGGTGAGCACGACGCTCCTCTCGGGCCGGGCACGAGCCACCCGCGCAAGGACGACCTCGAAGGCCTCGAGCTGCTCGTCACGGCCGGCCAGCTCGGGCGGCCGCTGGCCGGCACCGGGGGCGTAGGGGTTCCGGATGGGGTCCACGATCGAAGAGTATCGACCTATCTAGGACTGACGGCATATACCCGGATACTCGCTGATCGTGTCGGGCTACAGCTGCCCTGAACCGACACGATCCGTGCTCGCTGGGGTCACAACCAGGTCAGGATCTGTGGGGTCGTGCCGATCGTGATCCTCGATGCCGCCCCCGATGTCGAGAGTGCGCCCTGAACGGTGGCGACCTGTGCTCCACGGGGCAGCCGGTACCGGGCCGACCCGTACTGCCGCCACATGATGCGCACCGCTGGTCGCACGCCGGTGGGGTCCCGGTAGTTGCAGCCCCGTAGGGATCCGTACCAGCGGCATCCGGTCAGGCGCATTCCCTGCGTGGCAGTGCTCAACGCGAGCATGGCGGACTGCGCCGGTGAGCCGGGGGCAAGGTTCACCGCGGCCTGGCCGGGAGGAGCGGACAGCCAGTAGAGATCCCGGACACCGCGGAAGGAGGCGTTCATCACGGTGGCGGCCGCCAGGTGCGCCTGGGCGCTGGCACTGGTGATCGACGGCTTCAGGTTGGAGCGGTCCGCCGGGTTGTGATTGACCAGGTTGTGGTTGGTCTCGGTGATGATCAGCGGCAGACCGCGAAGGCTGCTGATGGCGCCGGACCCATGAGCGCGCCCTGGCCACGCGGGCGTCCCAGTCCATGACCATCGACGTGGCGGTCTTCTTGCGTGAGTAGACGTTGTACGCCACGGCACTGACGTTGTGGCGACCGGCCTGGGCCCTCAGGTACCGGCGGGCGAAGTCGTTGTCCTTCTGGTAGATGGCCGTCGAGGCCAACTCGAATCCCGGGTACCTGGTGCGGATCAGGTTGGCCGTGATCGACTCCATCTGGACCACGCTCGCAACCGCATCGGCCGTCGTGGTCGCTGCCCCTGGGACCTTGGCCCCGATGTCGATGCCGTTGAGGAGGTTGGGCTCGTTCATGACCTGGAACGTCACTGCGAGCCGGCCCGCGAAGGTGGCCTGGACGTATCCCATGACGGCGTCCACGTAGTTCTCGAAGTACTGGTACTGCAGCGGCTTGCCACCGTCGGCGGACACGCGCAGCGTCGCTGGCCGGGGCACGCTGACCGCCGACGCATGCCCCTGGCAGAACCAGATGGGTCGTGCCCCCTTGGACCACCTCGTGGCGGGGGCCCTGGACTGCGGGGAGTCACCGAACACCCAGGGCGCGCTGTGCCCCAGGGGGATGATCACGCGCTCGGTTCCGTTGGCCACCAGTACGTCCAGAACAGGTCCCAGTCGAGCCGCGGCCAGGGCAGCGACATCCGCATCAGCGGTCGGCTGCAGGTCGCACCAGTTCAGGTCGCGGTCCCACAAGCGAGCGCCGGTGAAGACGGTGCCATCGGCGGATGCGCCGCTCACCGAGGTCAGCGCGACCCCGGTGGCCGGCGTCGCCGGAACCGCGGCCGCGGGCCCCGCCATCGCACCAACCAGTGCCAACGCCACCACGCCTGCGAACCGCATCAGCGGGCCTCCCCTCCCAACCACCGTAGCCCCGCGAACCTGGCCTTCGGCATCCCGAACACTCACTGCGCAGTGGCGTTAGGGTTCACCTCGCAATCCGTTGACACTGAGGAGGACCGGAGGCATGGGCATGGGCGAGGAGACCAGCACCAGCACGCGCACCCCGGTCACCTATGCGCACTGCGAGCACGTCGCGGGGCCCTTCTACCACGGGACGAAGTCCGCACTCGAGATCGGCGATGAGCTCGTCCCCGGCTACGGCTCCAACTTCCAGGACGGCCGAGTGTCCAACAACATCTACTTCACCGCGCTCGTGGACACGGCCGCGTGGGGAGCGGAGCTGGCGACTGCGCTGGCGGGGATCGAGGAACGGGGGCACATCTACGTCGTCGAGCCCCAGGGTCCCTTCGAGGACGACCCCAACGTGACCGACAAGCGATTCCCCGGCAACCCCACACAGTCCTACCGCACCCGTCATCGGCTGCGGGTCGTCGGCGAGGTGGAGGGCTGGGAGGGTCACTCCCCCGATGTCCTGAAGGGGATGCTGGACCACCTGGCGCTGCTCCGGGAGCAGGGGCTGGACGTCATCGAGGACTGACTGGGGCATCTGGCCGTCCTCACGGCGGGACGCGCTCCCGTGCCGATCACCGCCGCCGGGGAACCCCAAGGACGAGGTTGAGGGTTGCCGCGATGGCGATCCCGACTGCACCGCCGACCAGGACATCCAACGGGTTGTGCGCCCCCAGGTACATGCGCGCGAGGGGGACCATCAGGCAGGCCGCGAGCGCCACCCACTGCCAGCGCCGACTCAGGTAGGGGGCCACGAGCCACCAGATCCCCATCGCGACGATCGCGTGGCCCGACGGTAGGGACACGCCTGCAGCCGGCGCATCGCGCAGGTGCAGGCAGGTGAGGTCGCCGTGGCAGATCGAGGTCGCCGGCCGCTCCCGGTCCACGACGACCTTGATGACCCGGAACTCCACGAGCAGCTTGGCCGGAACGAGCAGGGCCAGCGCAAGGGCCAGGCGCCAGCGCCGCCGCAATGCGGCCACGGCGGCCAGGCCCAGGGGGACGAACAGCACGCCGAGCAGCTGCCCGGCCCACATCGGGCGCTCCAGGGCGTCGGGCAGGTTGTTGACCAAGCGGAAGGCCCGCGCCTCAAGTGCGGAGACGCCGTGCGAGGCGACAGCGACGCCCGCCGCAGTCACCCCCACGCACGCCAGGGCGGCGAGACCATCGAGGCGCCAGCGCCGGACGAACCCCGAGCCCTTGGCGTTCACCGGCGGCCCCCCTGCTGAGTCGGGCGCCCCTTTCCCAGCCAGGGCCGGATCCGCGCGCCCGAGATCGGGGTTGCGACGTGGGTGCCCCTCGACACTGTTGATCCCTCCGGATGTCACAGGTACTCCCAGCGCTGGAGTGCCCGCACGGAGAACCACCCGGGCACGACGGGCAGCCAGTAGGTGGCCAGCCGATAGGTGAGCACCGCGGACACAGCCGCCCCGGACGGGATGCCCAGGCCCGTGAGGCCGGCCACGAGGGCGGCCTCGATCGCGCCCAGCCCGCCGGGTGTCGGCGAGGCGGCGGCGATGATCGAGGCGAACAGGTAGATCGCGCCGATCTCGGCGACGCTCGCCCCTGCCCCGAACGCCTGAACCGACGCCGCCAGGCCTGCGATGTAGGCCAGGGTCACCAGTGCGGACCCGCCGAACAGCAGGGTCAGCTTCACCGGACTCACGGCCACGCGGCGCAGGTTGGCCAGCGATGACCTGATGCCCGGCAGCACCTTCCCGGCTGCGAACTGCCGGCCGCGGCGCGTCGCCATGACCAGGCCGACGATCGCGGCCGCGATCGCGATCACCACCAGCAACGTGCTGCTCGACGGCAGTCGGAACGCGCTCGAGACGCTCCGGCCAGCCCAGGCCAGGAACACCACCAGGAGCACCAGGTGCACAACGCCCCCGGCCAAGGAGTTGACGCCCACCGCCGCGACTCCCTCGGTCGCGCCCAGGCCCGTCTTCTGCAGGTAGCGGACGTTGAGCGCCATGCCGCCGACGTTGGAGGGCGATACCCGGTTCACGAACGACGAGGCTCCCTGGGCGAGCACTGTGGGTCCGAACGGCGGTCGGGTGGGCACTGCGCCGAGCAGGGAGACGGCGCTGGCAAGGTAGGTCGCGATCGAGCAGGCGATGACCACGGGCAGCCAGATCCATTGGGCCTGCTGCAGGGCCCGCCAGCTGCTCTCGACCTGAGCCAGCCGAGGGAGCAGGACGTAGAACGCCGCACTCGCTGCGGCGATGGCGACCAGCGTCCGGGGCCGCACGCGCTGGAGTCGGGCCAGCGCCTCCGCGGGCACGCCGCCCGCGGCCGCGGCCTGCGCACGGGTGCGTTCGAGGAGTCCCCCCTCGCGCGAGACCCCGCGGCGGGTGGCGGCGGACAATGCCAGCGGCTGCAGCAACGGCACGGCCGGTCCGATCCCCTGCGCGCCGAGGACGCTCGCTGCCGTGGACACCGCCCGGACCTCGCCGACCAGGCCAGCCAGCGAGGCGAGCAGCTCCGCCACGTCGAGGTCCATCTGGCGCTCGGTCGCGTCGAGCTCGGAGAAGCTGAAGTCCACGATCCAGGGCAGACCGGAGCGGTCGACCATGACGTTCGCGGATCGCAGCGAGCGATGGGCTATCCGCGCACGGTGCAGGGTGTCCACCTCGGACCACAGCTGCTCCAGCAGGGTGTCGGTGATGTCCCGCGGCTCGATCCGATCCAATGAGGCGCCATCCACCCACTGCATGCTGAGCAGGCCGGTGCCGTCGTCGGCCCGGACGACCCGGTCGACGCTCGGCACGAGAACACCCGCCCGCTGTGCCATGACCCCGACAAGTGCCTGATGCTCGACAGCCGCGAAGAGCGACGCGGCAGGACGCGTGTCGCCGACGTCGCGGAGCCGAACGGCCCGGTACGCCCGGTAGAGCAGGTCAGCGTCCCGCTGGTCGGGGCCCACGGCCTTGACGAACAGGGTGCGACCGTCGGCGGCGTGGGCCACGAACGGCCTGCAGCCCTTGGCCTCGACGGGCGCGGCCCAGACCGACTCGATCTCGAGGCCGCCGGTGCGCAGGGCCTGGCCGATCCCCACCGGTCCGATACGCCGGTCGGGTACGCCGAGCATCACCAGGAGGCCGGCTCCCACCGTCATGCCGGTGGCGAGAGCCAGGACGATCTCCACCAGCGGGACGGCTCCGGTGATCCAGCGGGCCACCACCGCCAGAAGCAGCGTGACCCAGGCTGCCCGGCGCCAGGATCGGCTGAGCCAGGGGGACGCAGCGGCGATGACCGCGGCCGCGCTCGCGATCAGCGGCGGACCCGGGAACGAGGACACCGGCGCACCGTCCTCGGGCTGAGCCGCCACCGCGTCAGGGATGTCCCCGCCGACGAGCTGCAGGATCCCTGCCGTCGCGAGGGCGGCCACGGCGGCGGCGACCACGAGCCCGACGAACAGGCGGAACCGGCGGCGGCCGAGCGTGGCCGCGACCGTCACCACGGCGGCGGCCACGAATGCGACCTGCACGGTGGCGGTGAGCACGCGGCCAGCCAGCTCGGACCCCCCCGTCACGACTGGGGTGCCAGTCGCGAGCTCGCGCCCCGCGCCGAGGGTCAACAGGACCAGTGAGACGGCCAGCAGCGCGCACCCCGCGATCAGCCGGATCACGTCGCCGGGGCTGCGATACCGCGACGCGGAGAGGAGCTCGTGCGCGGGCCCTGGCCGGCGTGCGCCCACCACCGCCAGGCCCGGATTCTCGGACGGTGCCGCGGGTCCGGGGCTCATCCCGGGCATGGCGCACCCCTGCCGCACAGCGCCAGGCCATCGGTGGTCGCGATGTGGTCCACGAGTTGCTCCCGCGGCACGAACCCGACAGCGGTGTCGATGGGGATCGCCAGGACGGCGGACGCTCCGGGAGCGAAGTCGAAGTGGTAGGAGGTGCACCCGCCGGGGTAGGTGTAGAAGCGCAGGCTCTCGAAGTGCGGGGACAGGCTCACGGGGACGTTCGAAGCGTCGGGTTCCCGGCTCGTCGGAGGGGATCTCCTGGGCGCCGGTCACGTCGCACGCCGCGCTCAACGTCACGGTCACCGCCTGTTGCCCGGCCTGGTCGGAGTGCAGCCAGAACATCGAGCCCCCGCTGGCGATGTCGGCTTCGAAGACCTGCCATCCCGACGGGAGGTCAGCGACGCAGGGCAGCTGGGCCGCCGACGGCACGGCCTGAGCCGCCAGGACCATCGAGTGGCCGGTGCCGCATTCGGGTGGGAGGACCGCGGGATCCTGCAGGGGGGAGAAGGCCGACTGCCCCACCAGGACGGCCAGCACCGCGGCCGCGAGCACCAGGCCGGCCAGGCTCACCCGCCGGACGCTCCATCGCTGCAGCACGATCGGATTGCGTGGCGGGGCCAGGCTGCGGAACACGGCGAGCACGTCACGCGGGTAGCGCTTCATGAACGCCCGAAGCTGGGTCGGGCTGGCCACCCCACGGGTCGCGGCGAAGGCCTCCGCGAGGTCGTCGGGGGTGAAGAACCGCAGTGCCCGCCCGTAGACCCGCTCCGGGTCGGTGCGGACCGCGAGCACCAGCATCATGTTCCCGAGGTCGACTGCCTGCCGCCACGGCGACGGCCGCACCTGGGCGAATGCCACGTCGATGAGCAGCACCTCGCCGCGACGGACCATGAGGTTCCCCGGCTTGATGTCCCGGTGCGCTATCCCGGCGTCCCAGAGGCAGCGGACCAGCTGCAACCCCTGGTCGATCACGTCGTCGTCGACGGTCGCCTCGCCGATCTCCACGGCGTCCTGGAAGAACTCGGTGACGAGCAGGTACTCACGCTCGGGGGTGATCTCGACGATCCCGTGGGACCTCGCGGTGCGGATCCCGACGTCGCGCAGGAGCCGGAGGGCGTAGTCCTCGTACTCGGCCAGCCGGCGCACCGACTGGAAGGGGGTCTCGTCCTCCAGGGTGCCGTACAGGATGGTGCGCCAGAGCTTGTACCAGCGGTCCGCGCGGACGTGGCCCTTCGTGTACAGCTTCGCGAACAGGTACGTCTCGGGGCCACCCTCCACGCGCAGCCGCAACGGCGTCGAGCCGGCCGACGACTCGAGGCCCACGGGCTTGACCTCGCTGACCGTCACGCCGAGCTGGTCGCGCACCGCGGTCCGGATGGCCTCCCCCCGCGCGCCGCTCACGTCGACGTGGGCCGTACGACCCCGGCGGTACACGACCGGGAACACCTCGTTGGGCGTGTAGAAGCGGAACGCCGTGACCGGGATCGCAACCCCGAGCGCGACGCCGAGGAGCACGTCGCTGGGATGGTCGACGGCCAGGTACAGGCGGGACAGGGCCAGCAGGCCGATCACCGCAGCCACGGTGGCCTTGGCATACGTCCGAGCGCGGCCGGGCACCACCAGGCAGTAGACCGCGCCGACGAGGAAGACGGTCAGCACGGCGACCGGTGGCGACGGAGCCGCGTACCCACCCCAGTCGCCGATGATGGTGATCCCGAAGGGGCGTGGCCGCGATACGCCGAAGTAGATCAACCTGCCGATGACCTGCAGCAGGAACACGCTGCCCATGAACACCCACAGGTGCCGCCAGCGACGGAAGGCCATCGTCAGGCCCACCGCGGTGAGCCCGACGACCGTGGCTCCCCAGCCGGCGCCGATCGCGTTGATGGTGGTGGCTGCGCCGGTCAGCCAGGGCGTCCTGAGCTCAGCGAGTCGCAGGAGCAGCCACGTATCAGTCCGGTCCCCGATCCCATGCCAGGTCGCGCGTGCCGAGAGGGCGAACGTCCCGATGAGGAAGACCACCGCGAGGATGAGCCACACGGACGTGCTGATGGTGAACGGGTGCGGCAGCGGTGGCGGTGCACCCGTCGGTCGCCGCTGGCGTCGCGCTCGCTGGAGGTTGCTGTCCCGGGTGGCGCCGGATGGGGCCGCCCGTTGGGCAGGGATGGTGGTGCGGGTTGCCCGCTCGCTCACGGCACGCCCTCCCCCGCCGGGACCAGCGCCTGCGCGCGCAACCAGTCGACGGCAACGCTTCGCGGATCCGCCGCCCCGTCCTCGACCCGCGCATTGAGGGAGCGCAGCGTGCTCGTGGAGAGCCTGGTCGAGACGGCATCCAGGGCCGCGATCACGCGCTGGCCGTACCTGGTCACGGCCTGCCGGCTGACCACCGGCGTGACGTTCTCGGCCGGCTGCAGCCCACGGTCGTCGTCCAGGACCACGAAGCCCTGTTCAGCGATGCTCGGGTCCGTGGCGAACAGCAGGGCGACGTCGATCTGGCCCGAGCTGAGCGCCTGCCGCGTGAGGGGTCCGCCTGCGTCCGTGGGCACGAACGCCTCGAAGTCGAGCCCGTACGTGGCTTCGAGACCCCGCAGGCAGTACTCCCGCTGAGGACACTCAGGCGGGCCCCCGAAGACGAGGCCACGTGCCACACGTGTCAGGTCATCGACCGACCGGAGGTGGTGGCGATCGGCGGTCTTCTGGGTCACGACGATCGCATTGCTGTTCTGCGCAGGTGCTGCGTGGGCTGCGATGAGGCCCCGCTCGACCGCCGACCGGGCCAGCGAGGCGGACGTCTGCTCTGCATCGGAGGTCGGGCGCACCTGACCCAGGCTCAGGAAGGCCAGCGCCGACCCCGCATACTCGGGAACCACTTGGACGAGCCCGTTCATGAGCGCTGGCATCACGACCTCGCGCGTCCCCATGTTCGGCAGGACCCGAGCAGGGAATCCGGCCGCCTCCAGCGCACCTGCGTACAGATGGGCGAGCAGGACGCTCTCGGGGAAGTCGAAGGACCCGACGACGATCTCGGATCCCGGGCTGCTGACCGGCTGGGCTGGGATGGGGGTGCCGTCGCTGGCAGGGTCCGAACACCCGCCGAGGAGCACGGCGAGCACCAGGGAACCTGCGCGGAGGACGCCGCTCCGATCCGGCATCCACTCATGATGCGCGGGGGCCTTCTGCGCTGACAAGAACCAAGCGGACCGTCAGGGGTCCTGTGCCGTCCCGGGGCGACCTGCTCAGGGTCCTCGGCAGGGTCCCCGGGGGGATCGAAGGGCCCCGCGCCCTCCCAGGACGCCTCTGTGGCCAGTCCGGGTTCTGCTTCGAGGTCCTGCTGAGGTAAGGCACACCTATTGATCCCTGACAATACCCGGCGTAGCGTCGCGCGCGGCGACCCTGGCGGGTGGCCGGTTTCCCAGCAGGAGGACATCAGATGGGCACGACATCGATGGAACCTCGACCTCGGCCGAGGCCATGGAGGAGCTACGAGGGTCATTTCACCGAGATCGGCGACATGACCGTGGCCTACGGACCTCCGCGACGCGACCTCGGGGACCGCTTCGGGGCTATCCCGACGTACATGATGCCACGCCGCGCAGCTAGCGGGTACGTGATCATCGGAAGGACGGATTCCGCTACGCCGCGGTCACCTCGGCGGTGTTCGGCCGGTGGTCGCCTGACGCAGGCCACCACCTTCCTTCAGTTCCTCTCCCGGATCGACGGGGCGGGGGCTTCGCCGTGGTCGAGACGGATGGACCCGCGTCTTGATCGCCCGCGACCTGGCGATCTTCGGGGCGTTCTTCGACATGGGTGTCTACCCGGTCCTCGACATCCAGGAGGGCGCGGCGATCTCCGGGTCGGCGATCGCCTTCCTGCAGTCCGAGGCGTAGCGCCCTCCGGGAATCCCGCGACCGCAGGGTCCCGCACGCCAACGCGATGGTCAGTGCGCTGGGTGCGGTGGGGCGAAGGCCCGGCGGTAGTTGGTGGGGGTCGTGCCGCGGATGCGGACGAAGTGCTGGCGCAGGACCGCGGCCGACCCGAACCCGCACGTCTGGGCCACCTGCTCCACGCTCAAGCCGCCACGCTCGAGCAGGGTGTCTGCCATCGCCACGCGCTGGCGGACCAGCCACTGGTGGGGAGTGGTGCCCGTCTCCTCCCGGAACCGACGAGCGAACGTCCGGTCGCTCATCCTCGCCCTGCGCGCCAGCCTCGCCACGTCCAAGGGCTCGCCGAGGTGGGCCAGCGCCCAGTCGAGCACCGGGGCCAGCGAGTCGGCGGTCACAGGACGCACCGGCGTGGCGACGTACTGCGCCTGGCCCCCGTCGCGCTGGGGCGGCACGACCATCCGCCGGGCAACGGCCACGGCCGCCTGGGACCCGAATGCTGCCCGGATCAGGTAGAGGCTGCCGTCGATCCCGGCGGCCGTGCCGGCGCACGTCAGGATCGGGCCGTCGTGCACGTAGAGCACGTCCGGGATCAGCTCGACGTCCGGGTACTGGGTACGCATCAGGTCCGTGTACTGCCAGTGGGTGGTCGCCCGGCGTCCACGCAGGAGGCCGGCCTCGGCCAGGACGAAGGCGCCGCTGCACAGGCTCATCACCGTGGCGCCGCGATCGACCGCCTCATTCAGGGCCCGAGCCAGCTCGGGGCTGACGCGGTAGTCGAGCCCGAACGCGGGTACGACGATCAGCTCGGCGTCGCCCAGGGCGGCGAGACCATGGTGCGCAGTGATGTCGAACCCCGCCGATGCCCGAACCGGGCCGGGCGCGGGGGAGGCGACCTTGAAGTCGAACTCGAGCCCGGCGTCGGTCCGGTCAAGACCGAACACCTCGCAGGGGATCGCGAACTCGAAGGCCGACACACCGTGGTCCACGAGCACCACGACGCGTCGGAACGGGTCGACCACCGGCAGGGCCGGGGCCGGGCGGGCGCCGCCCCGGCCGGTCGCGGCGCCCGTGGCGGCCTGTCTCACGGATCGCTCCATGCAGCCATGATGACGCATTGGCAGGAATCTGTCTATACGTGTCAGATCAGCCACTGGTGGCAGGATTCTGAGGGAGCAGATGATTACTGACATGGAAACCATCCTGATCCTGACGTTCCTGGTCCTCCTGGCACTCCTCGCCCCGATCCTCGGCACGGACTCGCGCGGCCTGCATGACCCGCTGGACGCGCAGGAGCCACGCGCAGGGCTGTTCTGATCCACTCCGCGCAGCTCGCACTGGTGGCGGCGCAGCGACTGAATCGCGAGTGGGGCTCCTGCACTCCCAGTTCGCGACTTCGACGACCGGGCGGCGCCGTGGCGACCCCACGACCGGCCCCGGTGAGCGCGCGGCGCGGATGGTGGTGGTCCGCACTCTGACCGGGGCCGGGGGTCCGTTCACCTCCAGAGTAGATCGGCCGGGGCGACCTGGGCAGGGACCGCAGTCGCCCGTTCCAGGGACCTCCGTCTCTGGACTCGAGCCGAGCCCACGAGGTCGAGGGCCCTGGCCGACGCCATCCCGACGGCTACCGGCCGCGCAGGCCGATCGGGTTGCCGTCGGCGTCGGCGAGCACGCACACCCGCACCTCGGGTGCGACCTGGCGCGGTGGCGCTGCGCTCAGTCGCACCGGCCGCGAGCAGGGTCGCGCGGGTCGCGTCGAGATCCTCGACGTCGGCGTAGGCCACCGGTCCGCCGGCCACGTCGCCTGGAGCCAGGGCGACCTCGAAGCCGTCGACGTTGTACCCGACGTAGTAGGGCTGGTCGGTGTGCGGTGCGCCGAGCAGCGCGGTGTAGACGGCCTTGGCGGCGTCCAGGTCGGACACCGGGATCACCAGGCTGCGGATCGTGGGACTCATGTTCGTCTCCTCTGGGTACGACGGTCACATCTGCCTGCGATGCGTCGTCGAGGGATGACGGATCCACCGAGCAGAATGTGACAGCGATGGACGACCTGACCGTGATCTTCGAGGAGCAGCGTACGCACCTGCGCGCGGTTGCCTACCGGATGCTGGGGTCGGTGCACGAGGCCGACGA
Source organism: uncultured Actinomycetes bacterium (assembly GCA_963812395.1). Lineage (GTDB taxonomy): Bacteria > Actinomycetota > Actinomycetes > S36-B12 > CAIYMF01 > Prado023. Next base: position 60,208 of record CAWEVG010000032.1, on the reverse strand, counting down.
CGCAGTCCAGGAGTCCTGGCTGCGCCTTCAGCGCAGCGACGTCTCCGACGTCGACAACCTGCCCGGCTGGCTGACCACTGTGGTCTCGCGGATCTGCCTGGACCAGCTGCGCGCGCGAGCCTCCCGGCGCGAGGAGCTCGGCGTGGAGCCGGACGGAGTCCCCGACGAGCTGGTGACCGACCCGGCGGAGGAGGCCGAGCAGGCCGACGAGGTGGGGCGCGCACTGATGGTCGTGCTCGACACCCTCGCCCCCGCTGAGCGGCTTGCCTTCTGCCTGCACGACCTCTTCGGGCTGTCCTTCGACGAGATCGCCCCCATGCTCGGACGCAGCAGCGCCGCCTGCCGACAGTTGGCCAGCCGGGCCCGGCGACGGGTCCGCGGGCAGGGTGCGGCGGTCGAGGTCGACCGGGCCCGACAGCGCGCGGTTGTCGAGGCGTTCCTGGACGCCTCACGCCACGGCAGGTTCGACCGGCTGCTGGAACTGCTTCACCCCGAGGCGGTCATGTCCGCCGACGCCGCTGCTGTGACCATGGGCTCACCGGCGCTGCTCTCCGGGGCCGACGAGGTGGCGCGGATGTTCTCCGGGCGGGCCCAGGCCGCCCGTCTCGCCGCCCTCGACGGGTACGCCGCGGCCACGTGGTCGCTGCGCGGCCAGGTCCAGGTCGTGTTCGCGTTCACCGTCGAGAACGGACTGATCCGCCAGATCGAGCTCCTTGCCGGCGACCTGGAACGGCTCGACCTGCGATGACTCCGGGAGCGGTTTGCCGATCCGTTCATCGTGGTCTATGGTCGCGGCCACACTGAACATGACTCATCCAGAGGGGCAGAGGGACACGGCCCGGCGACGCCCCGGCAACCACTGCAGTGACTCGCGCAGCGAGGACGGCGAGGAAGGTGCCACTTCCGTCCGGGACGACCGTCGGCGACTGAGCACCCCTCCCACGTCCGCACGCACCCAGGAGCCCCTCATGCCTGCACTGCCCCCGCTCGTCGAGCCCGCCGACTCCCTGTCCGTGGAGGAGGTGCGCCGGTACAGCCGGCACCTGATCATCCCGGACGTGGCGATGGCGGGGCAGAAGCGGTTGAAGGCCGCGAAGGTCCTGGTCGTGGGCGCCGGGGGGCTCGGCTCCCCAGCGCTCATGTACCTGGCGGCGGCCGGGGTGGGCACGCTCGGGGTCATCGACTACGACACGGTCGATGAGTCGAACCTGCAGCGCCAGATCATCCACGGCCAGTCGGATGTGGGCCGGTCGAAGGCGGAGTCCGCGCGCGACAGCGTGCGGGAGATCAACCCGCTGATCACGGTGGTGCTGCACACCGAGCGGCTGGACTCCTCGAACGTGATGGAGATCTTCGCGCAGCTACGACCTGATCGTCGACGGCACCGACAACTTCGCGACCCGGTACCTGGTCAACGACGCGTGCGTGCTGCTGGGCAAGCCGTACGTGTGGGGCTCGATCTACCGCTTCGACGGGCAGGCGTCGGTGTTCTGGGCCGAGCACGGCCCGTGCTACCGGTGCCTGTACCCCGAGCCCCCGCCGCCCGGGATGGTCCCCTCGTGCGCGGAGGGCGGAGTGCTCGGGGTGCTGTGCGCGTCGATCGGGTCGATCCAGGTCACCGAGGCGATCAAGCTGCTCACCGGCATCGGGGAGCCGCTGCTGGGTCGGTTGATGATCTACGACGCCCTGGACATGAACTACCGCACAGTGAAGATCCGCAAGGACCCCAACTGCGCGGTGTGCGGGACCAACCCCACGGTCACCGAGCTGATCGACTACGAGGCCTTCTGCGGGGCGGTGTCCGAGGAGGCCTCCGAGGCCGTGCGCGGCTCGACGATCTCGGTCACCGAGCTGGCCGACATGCTCGAGGAGCGCGAGACCGGTGACCGGGACTTCCTGCTCATCGACGTCCGGGAGCCCGCCGAGTGGGAGATCGTGGCCATCCCCGGCGCGCAGCTGATCCCCAAGGGCGAGTTCCTCTCCGGAGCCGCCCTGGCCGACCTGCCCCAGCACACGCCGATCGTGGTCCACTGCAAGAGCGGCATCCGCTCAGCCGAGGTGCTCGCCGTGCTCAAGGACGCGGGGTTCGCCGACGCCGTCCACGTCGGCGGTGGGATCGTCGCCTGGGTCAACCAGATCGAACCCGACAAGCCCAGCTACTGAGCGCTCCGCAACTGGGCCACCGACCACCCCGAGTGGTTCACGCCAGTCCGCGGCGGGCCCGCAGGTGCTTGGCGGCGGTGGTGAACAGGCCGTCGACGATCATGCCGAGGGTGAGGATGACCAGCATGGTGGCCAGCAGGGTGGCCGACTGCGAGAACTGGCGGGCGAACTCGAGCAGGCCGCCGAGGGAGGGCCGTTCGGCGATGATGACCAGCAGCTCGCCGGCCATCAGGCTGCGCCAGGCGAACGACCAGCCCTGGGTGAGTCCAGCCACGTAGCCGGGCAGGGCGGCGGGCAGGACGATGTCGCGGTAGAGGGTGACCGGGCCGGCTCCGAGGACCTTGCCGAGGCGCAGGAAGGACGGGGGCACGTTGTCGATGCCGGTGATGACCCCGTTGGCGATGCTGGGTGCCGCGCCGAGGACGACGACGAACAGGATCGCGCGCTCGTTGAGGCCGAACAGCAGGATGGCCAGCGGGAACCAGGAGATGCTGGGCATCGTCTGCAGCCCGGTGATCAGCGCCCCGACGGCCATCCGCAGGGGTCGGACCTTCGCGACCGCGATCCCCACGGCGGTGCCGATCACCAGGGACACCAGGAACCCGATGACGGCGCGGCGCCCGGTGGTGGCCACCGCGGACCAGAACCGTTCGGTGCCCAGCATCTCCCACAGCCGGGACAGGGTCTCGGCCGGCGAGGCCAAGGCGTAGGTGGGTCGCCACCCGCTCCAGACCACGACCTGCCACGTGGCCAGGACCAGCAGGATCGCCAGGCCCTTGGGCCAGGTCCAGGCCCAGACCGAGCGCAGGATCGCCCCGGCCCGCCGGGTCGGGGCCGCGGGCGCAGGGGCTGTGTCGCGCAGCTCGATGACGCTCATGCCCGGGGTCCCCCTCCGGAGGCCGCACGCAGGCGCGCGGTGAGGTCAGCAGCGCGGGTGGCGATCTCCGCGGAGTCCATGTGCCTGGGGTGCGGCAGGTCGACGACCTGCTCGTGGACGATCCTCCCTGCGGACATCAACACGACCCTGTCGGCCAGGCGCACAGCCTCGCGCATGTTGTGGGTGACCAGGATGACGGTCAGGTCCGCCTCGCGGGCGACCCGTTCGATCTCGTCGTGGAGGTGGTCGCGGGTCATCGCGTCCAGGGCCGCGAGGGGCTCGTCCATCAGCACGATCCGGGCGTCCTGGGCCAGGCAGCGGGCCAGGGCGACCCGTTGGCGCATACCTCCGGACAGCTCGTGCGGCCGGCGCTCTGTGGCCTCCCCGAGGCGGACGACGTCGAGCAGTTCGCGGGCTCGGTCGCCCCGCTCACCTCGCGGTACGCCCCGCAGCTTCAGGGCCAGCTCGACGTTGCCGCGCGCGGTCAGCCAGGGCAGCAGGGTGGCGTCCTGGAACATCAGCGCCACCCGCCCGTCGGCCTGCATCGTCCCGGCGGTGGGGGCGTCGAGCCCGGCGACGATCGACAGCAACGTGCTCTTCCCGCAGCCCGACTCCCCGATCACCGACACGAACTCGCCCTGGTCCACGTGGAGGTCCACGTCGACCAGGGCGCGCACGGTGCGCTCGCCGGAGTGGTAGGTCTTCGAGATCCCCTGCACACGCAGCGCCACAGGGTCCGTCAGGTCCTCGTCCACGAACGAGCGCGAGGTCGCCGTCCAGCTCACGGGGTCGCCACCTCGGGTTCGCCCGCCTCGGCCAGCGCCTTGTTCAGCAGGCTGAGGTCGTACAGCGTCCCGGGCAGGCCCCCGGCCTTCTCGACCTTGTCCGCTTCCAGCAGCCCGACCGCGATGGCGTCCTCCGCCGAGGCCGTGAGCGTGGCCGGCAGGGGGTCGGCCGTGAAGGTGACGTTCTTCCACGCCGAGGTCAGCACGTCGGGGGCCAGCGACGACCCGGTCAACGACTTGAGGCTCGCGTTGGCCGCCTCCGCGGAGGCCTTCGGGTCGTCCTTGATCGCCTTCAACGCCGCGATGTGACCGGCCAGGAACGCCTGCACCGCGTCCGGGTGCTGGTCGAGGAACTCCGTGCGCACGATCACGTTGGTGGTCACGAACTTGCCCTCGGGCCACAGGGTCGCCTCGTCGACCAGCACCTTCGCACCGGCCTTGACGTACTCCGACACCCACGGCTCCGGCACCCAGGCACCATCGATCTGGCCGGAGGCGTAGGCAGCCAGGCCCTCCGCGTTGGCCTGCGGGGCGATCGACACATCCCCGCCGCCGTCGACGTCGGAGGTCAGGTTCTGGTCCTTGAGCCACGCCCGCAGCGCGACGTCCTGGGTGTTGCCCAGCTGCGGCGTGGCGATCTTGCGGCCCTTCAACCCGGCAGCATCGGTGATCTCCGGGCGCACCACGAGTGCCGCGCCTCCCGACGCTGCGCCGGCGATCACCCGGACCGCCTCACCGCCGGACTCCGCATACGCGTTGATCGTCGGGTTCGGGCCGATGTAGGTGATGTCCAGCGAGCCGCCGAACAGCGCGGACACGGCGTCCGGGCCGGCGTTGAACGCCGTCGGCGTGACCGTCAGCCCGAGCGGCTTCAGGGCGGCCTTGAACAGCCCGTCCTGGAGGCCCACGAGCGCGGGGCCGTGCGTCAGGTTCGGGAAGAAGCCCAGGCGGATCGTCTTGATCTCCGCCGGCGGTGCACTGGATGCGGTCGGGTCGGCCGCACTGGTCGAGCAGGCGGCGAGGCTCAGGGCAACAACAGCACTGGCAGCCACTCGAAGGGTTCGGGTCAAGCGGGTCATGAGGTCGGGGACCTTTCTCGGGTTTTCCTACTGGTTTGATCGGCAATGTAGGCAATCGACCCACGTCCGTCAAGTCCGTCCTGGGTGTTTCTCGCCGAAATGTCCTGCGAGGGGTGGCCCGAGGGCTGGTACCCCGATCCACGCGAACGCTGGGAAGAGCGTTGGTGGTCCGGGTCGACATGGACTTCCTGGGTCCGCAGCCACGAGTTGCTCGCCGTCGATCCCCTCATCTATCGGCCTGCTCTCACCGCGGACGACCTGGTGCACCTCACCTTCGCCGAACGGATCCTGCTCCCTGAATTGAGCGCTCGGGGAACCCTCAGCGACGATCAGGCCGACCGCGTTCGCCGGGTCGTGCGCGACCTGCGTACGGAGGCGATCGGACGTTCGCCGGCGCCAGCGGTCGCCGGGGAGGGCCATCCGGCTGAGGTGGTGCCGCCCGCTGCCGACGGGGCGCGAGCCATGGGGGCTGCGCCCGTCAGCGCTCCGAGCACCTGGGTCGCAGCCGTGCTCCCCGAGGCCTCGGTCGGATACACCACCGAGGGTCCCGAGAAGCCGGAACGGACCCCTGGGCCGATAGTCCAGTGGTGGGCTCGCACCCGTGAGTCGGTCGCCTCCGACCTCGCCATCCACGGCTCTGGCGTACCTGGGGGTGCTGCTGTTCTTCGTGGGCGCTTTCGGCCTGGTCGCGTTCGCCTTCGGTGACGTCCAACGTGAGTTGCGACCCGTCGCGGAGGTGGTGATCGCCGCCGTGCCGTTCGCCGCGGCAGCCCTGCTCCTTCGCCGTGGGGCGGTCGTCGTGGGGCGCGCCCTCGAGGTGGTCGGTGGCCTGCTGGTCCCAGTGATGCTCACGACCTCGTTCCTCGACGGGGTGGCAGCACCGCCAGACCTCACCGGAACGGCCCTGGCCGTGACCCTCACTCTCGCGTGCGCGGCGATCGCCGCGGCATATGCGGCCTGGGCCCATCGGCACCCTGACAGCGGGTTGCGGTACGTCGTGGCCCCGATGGTGTGGTTCACCGTGGCCATGGCATGCCTGGGCCTCGGTCGTCCGATCCCACAGGGAGAGGCGGTCGCGATCCCGGGCAGCGCCCAGATCGCCGCCACCCTCGCGGCCCTGGTCGCCACAGCGGCCTGGGCACGGCTGCGTCCACGGGCGGCCCTGTCCGAGCCCACGCTGGTCGCGGCCGTGCCGGGGCTCTTCATCCTCAGCCTCATCGAGCTGCTCACGTGGGTGCAGGCGGAGGTGCCGCCCGTCCTCGCCGTCGGCGCGGCCGGGGTCCTGGTCGTGGTCGCCCTCGAGCTGCTGTCCACACGCCTCTCGCCAGCCGTGCCGGGTGCGATCCAGCCGCTCTGGTGGTGGCTGGCCTTCCTCGCGCTCACACCGGGGCTCGGCGTGCCCGTGGCAGCGGCAGTCGCGGCGGTCGGCTTCGTGGTCGTCCTGGAGCTGGCCGGGCGCTCACGCCGACCCGCGTGGGCGCTGGTGATCCCCGGAGTGCTTGCCGCGGGTCTCGTGCCCAGCACGGCGGAGCGGCCCTGGTTGACCGTCGGGGTGCTCGCCGCCGCCAGCGTGTGGGCGATGGTCCGTCGCCTCGCACCGTTCGAGGGCCGCTGGGCGGCACTCGCCCTCGACCTGGCGGCCGGGATCCTGCCAGTGGCTGCTGTCCTGTCCCTCGGCCTGGCGACGTCCCCGTCGATCGCTCTCGCGGTGGGAGCGGCACTCGTGGCGGTCTCGACAGTGCCGGCGACCCGACCCCTGCTGGCACGAGGTCCCGAGGATCGGTTCTGGACGCAGCTCTGGACCGCTGGGCTGTGCCTGGTGTCGGTGGCCTCCGTCGCGTGGTGGGCGGCCGTGCTCGACCGAGGCCGCCGTGGCGGGCTCGACCGACACCTGGCTGGTCGCGGCGTCCACGCTCGCCCTGGCGATCGTGGCGGCACGGGGCCCGCTGAGCCCCGTCGGCGCGCCCGTGGGTCGTCGTGTCGCTCGCTTCGTGGGCGTGGGTCCTGGCCTGCGACGCCGGCGAGGTCACGGAAGCGGTCCGCGGTGGAGTCCTGTCGGTTGCTGCCCTGGCGATCCTGGTCGGGGTGCACCTGGTCCCGTCCCTGCCGAGGGATCCCCGTTCCAATGCCGGCCTGGCTGGGCATGTCCTGGCGATGGTGGCGCTGCCGCTCGCAGGTGCGCAGTGGGGACTGGTCGTCGCGGTGCCCGCACCGGTGGGGAGCCGGGCCTGGGACCGGGCGGCTACCTCGGTACAGTCGGCGGGTGACGCGAGCGCTGGACCTCACAGCCAGGGCGGTCGTGTGCGACATGGACGGCACGCTTGTTGACTCGACCGCCGTGGTCGAGCAGGTGTGGGCCGAGTTCGCCGATCGGTACGGCGCGGATCTCGACGCGGTGCTGCGCTACTCCCACGGCCGGCTGACGAGCGACTCGGTCCGGCGCTTCCTCCCCGCGGGACATGATCCGGTCGCGGTCACCGCGCACCTCGACGCTCAGGAGCTGGTCCGCGTCGACGGGATCGTGGAGGTTCCGGGTGCCGGGGCGTTCCTGACAGAACTTGCGGGGTGCGCCGGTTTCCGTGGTCACCTCGGCGTCGCGCGAGCTGGCCCGCCTCCGGATGCAGGCGGCCGGGGTCACCGTGCCCGAGGCGCTGGTGGCCGCCGAGGACGTCGAGGTCGGCAAGCCGTCCCCGGAGGGGTACCTGCGGGCGGCAGCCCTGCTCGGTGTCGACCCCGCGGACTGCGTGATGTTCGAGGACGCCGAGGCGGGCCTTCAGGCCGCGGTTGCGTCTGGGGGGCAGGTCGTGGTGGTCGGCGATCACGTGTCCGCGACCACCGAGGGCCTGCCCAGGATCGCGGACTTCACGGGACTCACGGTGTCCCGTGTCGATGGCCGGATCCGTCTGCAGCGTCGCTGAACCGGGGACCGGGGAGCCCAGCGACCTCCAGGATCCGTGGTACGGGCAGGTCAGGACTGCTGGCAGTGTGGGCAGAAGTACACGCTGCCGCCGAGGTAGGCCTGCTTCACCTTGGGCCCGCCGCACGTCGGGCATGGCTCTTTCAGGCGCAGCTTGCTCATGACCGTCCGGTACCCCCCGTGCGCGCCGAACAGGTCCACCTCGGTGTCGCGCCCGCCGTGTTGGGCCATCTGCCTGAGCAGTCCCGTGACGGCCGAGAACAGTGCGTCGACCTCGGCCTCGTCCAACGACGACACCCGGCGACGGGGATGCATGCCGGCCTTCCACAGCACGTCCTGCAGCACCCCGTTGCCGAAGCCCGGGATCCGCTGCTCAGTCGCAAGGGCCGCCTTGAGGCTCAGCCCCTGCACCTCGGGCGGTGCCAGCAACCCGCGGAACCATTGCGCGTCGAAGGCGTCCGTCAGCGGAGAGGGCTTCGAGTTCGCGGCCGCGTAGTACGGGTTGTCGATGGCGCCGGTCGGGACGCACATCAGGCCGGCGTACATCTGGACGGTGACCGTCAGGGCTGAGCCGTCCTCGAAGGCCACCAGGAGCTGGTGCTTGCCGGGAAGGGCCGCGTCCGGCTCGTGGTAGCGGAGATTGGCACCGTCGTTCAGGAGCAGGCTGGTGTCGCCGAACCGCAGCTCCACGAAGCCGCCGATCGCCACGGCACCCACGACCGCCTTGCCCCGAAGCGCCGCGTCGTACTCGCCGGGATCGCCGGAGAAGAACGCGAACCTGTGCGGCGACTGGCCAGCCACGACGTGCGCCACCGGCTTTCCGAGGACCGTTCGCGCAAGTTGGTGGGCAACCACGTTCGCCTCTGGGAGCTCGAGCATCGCGGTCCCTCCCCTCGTGCGCCTGCTACTGGCGCCTCATGGCGACCACCCGTCACCTTACGGTTCCCCGGGCCGACCCTCTCCCCTGCCAGGTGGCGCGAGTCTCGCAGCTGTCACGGTGGGTCGCTACGCTGGCTCGATGAACGCTGACAGCCTTGTGGGATCGACTGGTACGTCCACCCCGATCCCGGCCGACGAGAGCCCGACCACGGGGACCCGTCGTGTCGGCCCGACCTTCGCGCCGACCCATCCCCTGGCCATCGCCCCGGTCGCTTCCCCGCCGCACTCGGTGGACGGCTTCGTCCGCGAGTTCCTGCGGGAGTTGAACACCGGGCAGGGCGTGTCCCTGTCCGGGTCGACCGTCAACGACCAGTACCTGGCCCTGGCCCGCACCGTCCGGCACTACCTGATGGCGCGGTGGCTGGAGACCGTGCGGCACAACCGGACGTCGGGGTCGAAGTTCGTCGGATACCTGTCCGCGGAGTACCTGCTGGGCCGGCAGCTCGGCAACGCGCTGATGGCGACCGACCTGAATGACGTGGCCGAGAAGGCGCTGGCCAGTTGTGGACTGGACCTGGCGACCCTGCGCGCCCAGGAGGTTGAGCCGGGTCTGGGCAACGGCGGCCTGGGCCGGCTCGCGGCGTGCTTCATCGATTCGCTGGCCACCATGAGCGTGCCGTGCATCGGCTACGGCATCCGCTACGAGTACGGGATCTTCCGCCAGACGTTCGTCGACGGTCGGCAGGTCGAGCAGCCGGACACGTGGCTGGCACTCGGTGGCCCGTGGGAGTTCCCGCACCCGGAGGCCGCCGTCCGCGTCGACTTCGGTGGCTACACCGAGAAGTACGACGACGACGGCACCGAGCGCACCCGCTGGGTGCCGGGGTGGAACGTGCTCGGCATCCCGTACAACTACATGGTCCCGGGCTACCAGAACGGCCGGGTGAACACGCTGCGGCTGTGGAGCGCGCAGGCCACCAAGGCCTTCGACCTGGCGATCTTCAACGCCGGGGACTACGCCGAGGCGGTCCGGGCCCAGACCTTCGCCGAGAACATCACCAAGGTGCTCTACCCCGAGGACTCCACCCCGCAGGGCAAGGAGCTGCGCCTGCAGCAGCAGTACTTCTTCGTCGCCTGCTCGATCCGCGACTTCCTCGACCACGTCCTCGAGCAGGGTTTCGACCTGCACCGGCTCCCCGAGCGGATCATCTTCCAGCTCAACGACACCCACCCGGTGATCGCGGTGCCCGAGCTGATGCGGATCCTGGTCGACGAGAAGGGGTTCGAGTGGGACGAGGCGTGGGCCATCACCCAGCAGTGCTTCGCCTACACCTGCCACACGCTGCTGCCCGAGGCGCTGGAGACCTGGTCGACCGACCTGCTCGGACGGCTGCTGCCGCGGCACCTGGAGATCATCTACCGCATCAACGACGACTTCCTCGCCGAGGTGCGCGACGCCTACCCCGACGACGAGCTGCGGGCCCGGCGGATGTCGATCGTCGCCGACTACCCCGACCGGTCGGTGCGCATGGCCCACCTGGCCACCGTGGCCGGGACCAAGGTCAACGGCGTGGCCGCCCTGCACTCCCAGCTGCTGGCCGACAAGGTGCTGCCGGACTTCTCCAGCTTCTGGCCGGAGAAGTTCACCAACGTCACCAACGGCGTGACCCCGCGACGCTTCCTGCGGATGGCCAACCCGTGGCTGTCGAGCCTGATCACCGACGCCCTCGGGCCGGGCTGGGTCACCGACCTGGAGCGGCTGGCCGAGCTCGAGCCCTATGCCGAGGACGAGGACTTCCGCCGCGAGTTCCGCGAGGCCAAGGAGAAGAACAAGACCCGGCTGTACGACCTGTTGCGCCGTCGCGACGGCATCGACCTGCCCGACGACCACCTGCTCGACGTCATGGTCAAGCGCCTGCACGAGTACAAGCGCCAGTCCTTGAAGCTGCTGCACCTGGTCACGCTGTACGACCAGATCACCTCCGGGCGGGTCGATCCGGACACGATCACGCCGCGCACGGTGGTCTTCGGCGCCAAGGCGGCGCCCGGCTACCGGATGGCCAAGGAGACGATCTACCTGATCAACCAGGTGGGCGCCACCATCAACGCCGACCCGCGGGTGGCGGGCCGCATCAGCGTGGCCTTCCCGGCGAACTACAACGTGACGCTGGCCGAGAAGCTGATCCCCGCCGCCGACCTCTCCGAGCAGATCTCGCTGGCCGGCATGGAGGCCTCCGGCACCGGCAACATGAAGTTCGCACTCAACGGTGCGCTGACCATCGGCACCGATGACGGCGCGAACGTCGAGATCCGCCAGCTCGTGGGCGACGACAACTTCTTCCTGTTCGGCATGGTCGAACCGGAGGTCGCCGCGCTGCAGGCTGCCGGATACCAGCCGACCCGGTACTACGAATCCGATCCCGACCTGAAGAGCGCGATCGACCTGATCTCGTCCGGGGCGTTCTCCGACGGCGACCGGCACGCCTTCGAGATGGTCGTCTCCAACCTGCTGTACGAGGACCGCTTCATGGCCCTGGCCGACTACCGCGCCTACCTGGATGCCCAGGCAGAGGTGGAGCGCAAGTACGCCGACTCCACGGCCTGGACGAAGTCCGCGATCCTCAACGTTGCCCGCTCGGGGTTCTTCTCCTCCGACCGGTCCATGCGCGACTACCTGAGCCGCATCTGGGGTGCGACACCGGACAGGTAGCGCCCGCCGTCCGCAGTCGCGCCGGTCAGCCGTGAGAGTCGAAGGCAGGCCGACTGGGACCGGTCTGACGACTAGACCCTGGTGACCGGCGGCTCGCTGCAGGCGGCCATGCCGGCCTGCGCGGTGGCCGAGATCCGTGGGAGGTCAGCCGGCAGCACTGTCACCAGCAGGTTGAATGCCTCGGCCACCAAGTTGATCGGCCACGATCGGCCCGCGAGCAGGGACTCAGCCCAGTCCACGTGGTCGGTCACGATCCGATCGTCACCGACCAGGGTGGACGCAATGACCGTCCGCAACGTGAACGCCAGCATCCCGCGAGCCTCCCCCAACGCGGTCTCGCCATCGACCACGTGAGCCCCGCGCACGACGGCCAGTTGCGTCGCCGCGCCCACCACGCGGGTGAACTCCCGGGTGGCCAGGGCGACCTCGGCACCGACGTCACGCTGCACGGCGTCAGGACGAGGGACGCCAGCCGGCCCGGCGAGCGCGTCGTCGAGCAGGGCCATGCCGGCGTCCATGTCGTCGGCCCCCATGTCCGCCCCCAGCGCCACGCCCCACACACCGAGGGGCCCGAAGCCCCGACCCCCGCACACGATGATCTTCCCGGCCGCCCGCAGCGCGGTGATCGTGCGCCAGGCGCCGATCAGCGAGCTCGGCATCGAGCACGACACCGCGACAACGCCGGGGGATCCCGGCCCCAGGAACCGGGCGAACTCGATGGCCGGGACCGACGGTCCGACGAAGTCCACCTCGAAGCCACGCAGCCGCAGGATCTCGCTGACCAGCCGGCCCGGGATGACATGCCACTCCCCCTCGGCGCACGCGACTGCGACCCGACCACGCTCACCCCCCGGGGCGCGGAGCCCGGTCGGCAGGGACTTCTGAGCCACTGCCTGGATCACAGCCTCGGCCACCGCAGAGGCTCGATGCTCCTGGGCGACGTCCCACCGGCCGTCCTGCCACGCCAAGCCGACCTGAACCTGCCCATGACCAACGAGCTCGGTCAGTACGGCGTCGGCTGGAACCCCGCGGAAGAGCAGGTCGAAGGCCACCTCAGTGGCCCGCCGCCGATCACCTCGCCCAAGCGCATCGAAGTAGTCCCTGCGCGGCTCGAGCAGGTCCACGCCCTCGAGCTCGGGTGGGGCCACGGCGTCCTCCCTGGGGCCGCATCCCAACAGCGCACGAACCCGATCACAACCATAACCACAAATCGGACCCCATGCGATTGGTCGGCGGAGACCCGGCTGATCCTGCGTAGCGACGCCGCGTCAGCGGGCCCCTGCATCGGCACCGGGTCAGGCATCCGCTGCTGGGAACCCACTCGACAAGGACGTCCGTCTGCCACCCCTTCAGGTCCCGGGGTGGCAGACGGACGGCGTGCGAACGAGGTCAGACCAGGGACGCGCACTGACCGATCGCGTTACGTCCCACGACGTTGACGCTGCCGGGGATGAAGCCTCCGGACACGCCCGGCGGCGAGTCCCATGCAGGTGAGATTCCGTCCGATCGTGTTGCGAACGACGTAGACCTTCTGGCTGGCGCCCGGGTGGTCCTCGGTCAGGGTGATGTTGGTCAGCGTGGCGTTCCCGGCGACCTTGTTGAACAGCACGCCGAGCCAGTCGGTGGTCTGCCCGTTCACCGTGAGGTTGCGGCCGATCGTGTTGTTCTTGATCGACCACGGGATGTCCTCGTCCATCCCTGGCATGCGCGCGCCGCCTCCGCGCGAGAGCGTCACGTTGCCGTCAACCGTGATGCCGTTGAGCAGCACGGCGCCAGCGTCGGTGGCGGTAACGTTGCCGTGGACGGTGATGGTGGACTGGCCCTCGGGATCGGCAACGCACTCGTGGGCCGAGTTCCCGGTGGCTGACGGCGGCTGGCAGCCCAGGCCGAGTATGGAGCCCGAAGCAGCCGTCACGTTATGTCCAACGGTGATCGTGGACGGCGCGCTCTGCGCGTCGAGCATGGCGCCTGCCGTCACGTTGACGTTCCCGACGACGTTGATCACCGCATCGGCAGCGACGGAGCACGGGCCCGTCACCGTGATGCTGGCGTAGTCCCCTGATGGGATCTCACCGCCGGTGCACGTGTAGGCCGTCGGCGCGTCCACGCTGGACACCGCGGCCATCGCCGGTCCACCCGAGAGCACGAGCGCTCCTGCAACGACACCCGTGGCCAGAGCCCCGAGCCGCTTCGCTTTCCTCATGAGCAACATCCCTTCCTTCGCGGTCCCCGTCCCTCGGGGTACCTTCCAGACTCGATGGGTGACGATCTCGCCGGCCCAACGGGAACGTCGGCACCGCGTCAGGTGCCGCGACGTTCTTGACCTCCGCAGTGGCCACCGCGATCTCCCGTCTCCGGCCTCCTGTCGGAGACGGGCCTCCCTGAAGCGTTCACGCGACGGGGAGGCCATCTCGTGGAGTGCCTACCCCGTGGGCCCGTTGGCATACGTGCCGTGGTGGCTGCTCATGGCTCCGCTAGCCTCCCAGTCGTGTCCAAGGTGCTCGCGTGCGGTGTCGCGGTGCTCGACGTGCAGCAGACCGTTGAGCGCCTCCCGGGTCCCGACGAGAAGCTCGTGGCCAGCGAGCTGCTGGTCGCCTCGGGCGGGCCCGCTGCCAACGCGGCGGTCACCGCTGCCGCACTCGGGGTCAGTGCGCGGCTGGTGACCAGGATCGGCGACTCGCCCCTGGGCACCCTGATCAGCGCAGACCTGGCCGCGCATGGTGTCGACGTGGTTGATCGTGCCGGTCCGCTGGATCAGCCCGCCGTCTCCACCGTGCTGGTGACGCGCGGCACCGGGCAGCGCGCGGTCGTCTCGGTCGAAGCCTCGCACCGGGCTACCCGTTCCCGACGGTGGCCCGCACGCAGCGGACTGGGCGCCGGCGCTCGTGGACGGCATGGACGCGGTGCTCGTCGACGGTCACCACCTTGACCTCGCGATCCCGCTGGCCGGCGCAGCCCGAGCTGCTGGCGTCCCCGTGCTGCTCGACGGCGGGTCGTGGAAGCCGGGCCTTGAGCGGCTTCTCGCCCTCGTCGACATCGCCCTGATCTCCGCTGTCCTGAAGGTCCCTGCCGACCTGGGAGCCAGCACTGGTCGCCCGGGAGACGACGTGATCGCCCGCGTCCGCGCCCTGGGTCCGCCGGTGGTCGCTCGGTCGCGCGGCCCGCTGCCGATCGCCGTGCTCACCGGCGCCGGCCGCTCCGAGGTCCCGGTGCCGCACGTCGAGGTCGTCGACACCCTGGGCGCCGGCGACGTCCTCCACGGGGCTCTCCTGGCCTGGTTGGCCGTGCGTGGGACCGACGACCTGCAGGAGGGGCTGGCCTGGGCAGCGCGCATCGCCGCGGACTCGTGCACCGCCGCCGGGGCCAGGGGCTGGCTGGCCGACGAGCATCACGTGGCCCACCATCGGATGTCCCTGGCGTAAGGCCTCCGCGCAGTGCCCACGCAGACGTCCTTGTCAGGATTCCCGACATGCTGCTATCTTCAGGTTTGTGGAATAAGAAATCTTGATCTCCTGTCGCAGATCGGGGCACAATTGCCCGAGTGGTCCGCGCAGGGGCCGCCCATTGACGGACACCAGCCTCGGCTCACGTCCGTGAACCACGGACAGGTCGCAGAGGCGAACACCTCCGTCGAGGCGGAGGGCCCGCATCAGTCCGCGTACCAGCCCATTGACCCAGGACTAAGGTGAGCCTACCTTTCTTCATGCACCGGCTGCGTGCCCGTGAAGCCGCCTGCATCACCGGCAGCGCCCCGACGAGAGGGATCGCATGGCCAAGTACATGATCAAGGTGTCGTACAGCGCCAAAGGCATCAAGGGAGTCATGGCTGAGGGCGCCACCTCGCGCGTGGACACGATTCGCGGACTCATCGCGAGCGTGGGCGGCACCATGGAGAGCTTCCACTTCGCTTTCGGCGGCACCGACGTCTACGTCATCGCCGACGTGCCCGACACCGCCACGGCTGTAGCGCTCGCCGCGACCATCGGCTCATCGGATGCGATCAGCTCCTACGAGACCGTCGTCCTGGTGGACCCGGCCGACATCGACGCGGCGGCATCGATCACCGTCGGCTACCGCCCGCCGGGGGCATAGTCCGCACCTGCGTCGCGACCCAACTGCGGGTGCAGGTGCGGCCGTCAGCGAGCGGGGAGGGAGGCCCTGGCAGTACCGGGATCCACAGGGACTCCCTCGTGGACTCCCTCCACTGTTCAATGGAGTCGGCAGCAAGGCCACCGAATGACAGGAGACGACGTCATGCACACCCGAACTCTCGGTCAGGGCCTGCAGGTCTCGGCCATCGGCCTCGGCGCCATGGGCATGTCCCAGAGCTACGGCCCCAACCCCGGTGACCGTGACGAGATGATCGCGGTGCTGCGCGGCGCGGTCGAGCGCGGCGTGACCTTCATCGACACCGCCGAGGTGTACGGCCCGTTCGTCAACGAGGAGCTCGTCGGCGAGGCGCTGGCGCCGGTGCGCGACCAGGTGGTCATCGCCACCAAGTTCGGGTTCCGGTACTCGACGACGGGCGCACCGTCGGGCTGAGCAGCCGCCCCGAGGACATCCGCCGGGCCGCCGACGGGTCGCTGCGCCGCCTCGGGATCGACGTCATCGACCTGTACTACCAGCACCGGGTCGACCCCGAGGTCCCGATCGAGGACGTCGCCGGCACCGTCAAGGAGCTCGTCGACGCCGGCAAGGTCCGCCACTTCGGGCTGTCCGAGGCCGGCGCCGCCACCATCCGCCGCGCCCACGCCGTCCACCCGGTGACCGCGCTGCAGTCGGAGTACTCGCTGTGGACCCGGGACCCCGAGCCCGAGGTGCTGCCCACCCTGCGCCGAGCTGGGGATCGGACTCGTGCCGTTCAGCCCGCTGGGCAAGGGATTCCTCACCGGCACCGTCGACCAGTCGACCACCTTCGCCGCCGGGGACATCCGCGCCACGATCCCGCGGTTCGAGGCCGAGAACCGGGCCGCCAACCAGGCGATCGTCGACCACGTCCGGGCCCTCGCCGCCGCCAAGGGCGCCACCCCCGGGCAGATCGCCCTGGCCTGGCTGCTGGCCCAGCAACCCTGGATCGTGCCCATCCCCGGCACCCGGCGCATCGAGCGGGTCGAGGAGAACCTGGCCGCCACCGCAGTCGCGCTGTCCGCCGACGAGGTCGCCGACCTCAACGGCCTGGCCACCCGGGTCGGCGTGCAGGGCAACCGCTACGACGACGCCGGCATGGCACGCGTCGGACTCTGACCAGCCACGAGAAGACGCGGGCACAACCGGTGGGTGATGGTGAAGGTGGAAGGGAGTGGGCACCGTGGTAGGCATGGGTGGCAACGGTGATGCGGGTCCCGGCGGAGAGATCCGGGTCGGCCTGCTCGGGTACGGGTTGGCGGGTTCGGCGTTCCACGCACCCCTGATCGACGCGACCCCGGGCATGCGGCTGACGGCGATAGTCACGGCCAACGCCGAGCGTGCCTCCTCCGCGCACGCCCGCTACCCCGGGGTTCGGATCGTTCCCTCGGCCGACGAGGTGCTGGTGCCGGGTGTGGTGGACCTCGTGGTCGTGGCCACCCCCAACGACAGCCACGTCCCTCTGGCAACCCGCGCGCTGGAGGCGGGCCTGGACGTGGTCGTGGACAAGCCGATCGCCCCGACCGCTGCGCAGGCCCGGGAGCTCCAGGAACTGGCCGACGCGCGAGGGCGCATGATCACCGTCTATCAGAACCGGCGGTGGGACTCGGACTTCCTCACGCTGCAGGCCCTGATGGACGCCGGGCGCCTGGGTGAGGTGCGCCGCTTCGAGTCCCGGTTCGAGTCCTGGAGCCCGGTGGCCAAGGGCGGGTGGCGGGAGTCCGGGGATCCTGCCCTGGCCGGCGGGCTGCTCAACGACCTCGGCGCGCACCTGATCGACCAGGCCGTGTGCCTGTTCGGGCCGGTCGCCAGCGTCTACGCCGAGATCGACGTTCGACGAGCCGGGGTGGCCGCCGACGACGACGTGTTCGTCGCGCTGCACCACACCGGCGGCGTTCGCTCGCACCTGTGGATGAGCAAGGTGGCCTCCCAGCTCGGCCCCCGGATGCGGGTCCTGGGCAGCGACGCGGCGTTCCTGGCCCAGGGACTTGACCCGCAGGAGGACGCCCTGCGCTCCGGGCGCTCCCCGGCCAGTCCCGACTGGGGCCGGTACCCCGACGGTCGCGGAGGTCACCTGTTCCAGGGCGAACACGTCGAGGGTGTGGACCTGGTGCCGGGCAACTACCCGGCCTTCTACGTCGGCGTCGAGCAGGCCATCCGCACACGCAGCGCGCCACCAGTCCCGGTGGCCGATGCGGCCTACGTCCTGGACCTGATCGCCGCAGCAAGGCACAGCGCGAGCAAGCAGGCTGTCGTCAGCCCGTGACTGCCAACGGTGACGACAGACTGGGATCAGCACCCACCGACAGGGAAGAGGCGACAGGACCATGAGCACGGAGACATCCGAGAAGGCCCTCCTGCACACCATCGCGACGATCGAGGAACAGGAACGTCACCTCGTGTTGAGCCGCTTCGACAACGAGGACGCCTGGCGCCTCGGGTGCGCGATCGTGGAGATGGCCCGCGAACGGGACCTGGGCATCACCATCGACATCCGCCGGGGAACCCAGCAGCTCTTCCACGCGGCCCTGCCGGGCACATCGGCCGACAACGATGACTGGGTGGCACGCAAGGTCCGCGTCGTGGAACGGTTCGGCGCATCGTCCTACCTCGTCGGCCTTCGATCAGCCGCCAAGGGAGCGCCCTTCTCCGTTCGGCGCGACGACCTGCCCCCTCACCTCTTCGCAGCGGCGGGGGGCAGCTTCCCCATCCGCATCAGCGGAGTCGGGGTCGTCGGCGCCGTGACAGTCTCCGGCCTCGCCCAGGAGGACGACCACGAGCTGGTCGTCGAGGCGCTGCGCGCCTTCCTCGGCATAGCGAGGACCTCGAACTCGCGCTTCGTTCCCCTGGGGGCGACACCCGCGGGTGACGTCTGGCCGCGGGTCGAACGTCTGGGTCCCTGATCGTCCGCCTCATGGTCGATCAAGCAGGCAACCCCGTCACGATCTACAGCGACTGGGTCGCAGGCTGAAGCCCGGTACGCCGACGCCCTGGCTGCCTTCACCGGCCACAGCGCCGGCCCTCCTGAACGTCGTCGACAGGGACGCCGCCCTGGGATTGGCGACGGCGCGCAGCAGGGCTGACATCGCGAGGGGACAGGTTCTTCAGGATGGCCCTGAAGCAGCAGCAGGCGCGCGGTCCCGTGCCGCCCGGTGGTGACCCGTACCCAGTGGGGCTCCGACCCGTCAGCGACCCGGGCAGCGGCCCGCGCGCGTGCCCTCACTCGCTTCCGCAGGCTCACGACTGCCTCGGGGGCTCATGTTCGGTCTCGACCTGCTTCATGCCGTGCGATGAAGTCGAACAGCGCCTTCTCGAAGTAGGGCAGGGCTTGGCGGAGCCGGTCCATCTGGGCCGGTGTGGCAGGCAGTGCGTAGACGGCGCTGGCGAAGTCCAGCAGGTCTGCGCGGTAGTCGTGGCCGAGCGCCGCGAAGGTGCCGGGGGTGACATTGGAGCCGTTGAGCATGTCGACGAACACCTGCAGGAAGGTGGTGAACGGTGACCAGTGCATGGTCGCCGGGATCCCGTCCGGCCGCGGCTGCGCACGCAGCCAGTCGGGGGCCTGGACCGCCAGGGGTGGCCCGAACTTGGGCACGCCGTCCTCGGTGTGGGTGATCATCACGTAGCGCAGCGCGTCGCGCTGCTCGGCGGCGAGGGCCTGGTACTGCTCGAAGCTGTCGAACTCGCCGACCAGGGTGCGCGTGCTGGCGCTGGCGTCCGGGCCGAGGACCTCGGTGCGCCAGCCGCTGCCGAACGGGGACCCGATCCACAGGGCGCGGTCGATGCCGAGGTCGGCCAATCCGTCGGTCCCCTCGTGGAGCACGGCGTCCTGGCTGGTGTGCGCCCCGAGGCTCTCACCGAACATCAGCACCCGCGGTCGGCGATCCGCCGACATCGCGTGGATCCGCTCGCGCAGGGCCTCCCAGAGCGCTCGGTTCTGCTCCCGGCCGACCCGTACCCGGTCCAGGGACAGGAACGACGGTCGCAGGGAGTACTGCATCGTCACGGTGGCGACGTCGCCGAGGGCGAGGTACTCGACGGCTTCGACCGCGGCGTAGTTGACGTATCGCGTGCCGGTGGGCGAGACGAGCAGCAGCACCGACCGGTCCAGTGCGCCGAGGCGGTCGACCTCCTGCAGGGCGAGCGCCACCCGCTGCTCGATCGTCGGGGCGCTCTCCAGCCCCACGTAGACGCGGATCGGCTCCGCGGCAGCGATGCTGCCCATGACCCGCTCGATGCGCTGTGCGCGGGTCTGGGTCAGCACGTGCCGCGGCCCTTCCGGCTCAGCGAGGCGAAGGGCACTGCGCTGACGCTGCCCCCGCTCACGAAGGGGTCGTTCGGCGCCTCGTCGAGCCCTGGCTCCTCCCGCTCGGCGCCGGACTCGATCTGCTCGTAAGCTCGATCCAGAGCGCGAACCGCGACTGCGGCCGTGATCCCGGCGGCGGCGGCCGGCCTGTCCACGCCCACAGTGCGGCAGGTCCGGGCACGACTGACCCATGCCGGGTCCCACCGCCCGCGAGACGCCCTGCTCGGCGACCGCCGCGACCGGGCAGGCTCGCAGCCACGGCGCCGGCGGACACCAGGCTGGGGCCAAGTGGGGGCGCACCGGCGAACCGGGTCCGGGCGCGCTGGCGCAGAACGGGTGCGGCCAGAGCCGCAGCCCCGACAGTGAGCAGGCCGGGGACGAGGACGCGCGTACGCCGATCCCCGCGGGCGACCAGAGTCCCCATGCCGCTCGTCACCAGGCCGCACCCGAGCCCAGGCCAGCTCGTAGCCGCTGCCGCCGATCGACCGGCGCAGTGGCTCCCGGGGTCGCTGTGCGAGCAGGCGCTGCGCGGCGAGGCCGCTTGCCAGGACGCACGCGTCGGCCGCCGCGCGCACCATCCGTCCCTGCGGGTCGGCTCCCATCGCGGGCGCGATCCGGCGCGCCACCGCTGCGGTGAGCACCTGCCCCAGGGCCACGGCCCCCACCGTCGCGGACGCGGACGCTCCGGTCACCAGGCCCTGCTGCGCCGCGGTGCGCGGCATCAGCGAGAGATCGAAGCCGACCGGGGCGACCAACGCCGGCCGCCAGGGCTCCGGCACGGGCGATCGATGAGCTCATCGCGACTCTCCTGAGTCGTGGGCTGGGTGCTGGGATCGCCGCCCGGCGCCGATTCGTCGCGCGGCGAGCGTACGGCGACTGCGTGGGCCGCGATCGTGGCCAACACAGTGCTCTTCATCCTGCTGCTGGTGCAGGCCGTGCGCACCGGACCCGCCTCCACCTGGATCACCCTGCTGGTCGTCCTGGCAGGCAGCTTCGGATACGAGTGGGTCCGGCGCCGTCGGATCACGCGCGGCGGACCGGGAGGATCAGCTGCGTGATGGCCATGTCCGAGGGCGAGCACCCACCGGGCCCAGGCAACTCAGGTCGTCACTGCCCTCGGGTATCCCAGCCCAGGGCCAACTCACTGACCACCGCGGCGGCCTGGGCGGGATCCGCGCCGGCGGCAACGGCAGCGCCGAGCAGATAGGTCGTCACCGGGGCCGCCGGGCGGTCCACGGTGTGCGCCGCATCGCGCGCGACGTCGAGGATCGCGTCGATGTCCAGGGCGACGTCGACCCCGAGAGCCTGGCGAACTGCGTCGATCCACTCCTGCATGTCCCTGTCCTCCTCCGCCGCGCGGAGGCGCGCGGCTGCCAGTTGCTCCGGGGTGTCCACGTCAGCCAATGCGGCTTCGGACACCGGCCATTCCATCACGACCAATCCCGGCTGCAGGGCCCGAACGGGCAGGCCAGCCAACGGTCCCAGCTCGGCCAGCACCGCGCGTAGGGCATCGGTGCGGTAGGCGGCGCACAGCAGTTGCCGATGACCCCTGGTATCGATCGGGACGATGGCGTCCACCCCACCTCCAGCCCTCTCGGAGCCTGTGCCGGCCAGCCGGGTCAGGGCCCCGGCGACGACTGGGAGGGCGAATGGCATGTCGGCGGCGATCACACCGAGCAGGGGGGTGGTCACCGCGGCGAGGCCGGCACCGATCCCCGCCATCGGTCCGGATCCCGGAGGCTCCTCGCGCACGAACGCCACGCGGCCGGCCACATCGAGCAGCGTCGGACCGACGATCACCACGGGCAGCTCCGCTGGCACCCCGGCGAGCAGCCTGTCGACCAGCCGCCGACCACCCAGGTGGGTCGTTGCCTTGTCCCGGCCGAGTCGGCGACTGGACCCCCCGGTGAGCACGACCAGCGTGCACCCGGTCGGCCATGGCGTCGACCCGACCTCGTCCACGACTGCACAATAGGCGCCGACGGGAGGGAGCCGGTCCGCCGGCGGCTGCGTGGGCAAGCCGACCAGCACGAGAGGTCAGCCGTAGCCGGACCTGGGGGCTTCCAGTCGCGTCCAGGTCGTGACCTTGGCCTCTTGCCCCGGGGCCAACGCGTCGTGAGTGTGGAGTCATGGGCTCGCGCTCGCGTGCCGCTGCCGCGGGGGCTGCCGCTGCGCCCGATGCGCACCACTGGCCCGGGCGGCTGCTGTACCTGGACAACCTCAAGGTTCTGCTGATCGCGGCGATCATCGCGATGCATGGCATCGCCGGCTACGCCGGCACGCTCGAGGTGTGGACCTACACCGAGATGCGCGAAGTCACCCTCTCACCGGCCTCGGAGACCGCCGTGGTGGTGCTTGCCCTGCCGTTCGGGTTGTTCCTGATCGCCCTGCTGTTCCTGGTCGCCGGGCTCATGACCGTCCCGTCGATCGAGCACAAGGGCCCGGGGCGCTTCGCGCGGGACCGCCTCGTGCGCCTGGGCATCCCGTTCGGGGTGTACGTCCTGTTCATCCAGCCGACCGTCGTCTACGCCCTGGAGCACCCCCTGGGATACGCCCCCGGCTCATACTGGGAGGAGTTCCTGGGCGATGAGCACATCCTGGACACCGGACCCCTGTGGTTCGTCGGCGTGCTCCTGATCTACTCCCTGGCCTACGCCGCCTGGGTCCACGTGCGCGGCCCACGCGACAGCCAGCCGGGGGACCCCGATCCGGGCAACCCACCTGGCGATCGCCGCCGCGATCGTGGCCCCCGCGTCGTTCGCGATCCGACTGGAGTACCCGTACGGCAGTGACGCCGGGTTCACCGACCTGAACTTCTGGCAGTGGCCGGCGTGCATCGCCGTGTTCGCCCTCGGCATCACCGCAGCCCGCCAGGCCTGGACGTCCTCGGTGCCCGAGCGCGTGCGCCGCACCTCCCGCACCGTCACCATCGTGGCCGTCGTGGCGATGGCCGCCCTGCTGATCACCGCCGGGCTGGCCGACAGCGTCGAGGAGATGATGGGCGGGCCGAACCTGCTGGCCGCCGGGTTCGCTGCACTCGATGCCGTGCTGTGCATGTTCGGATCAGTGTGGATGCTGTCCGTGGCCCAGCGCCGGCTGACCCACCCGCTGCCGCACGGCACCGCCCTGGCCCGCAGCGCCTACGGC
The DNA here is from genome assembly GCA_963812395.1 of uncultured Actinomycetes bacterium. Lineage (GTDB taxonomy): Bacteria > Actinomycetota > Actinomycetes > S36-B12 > CAIYMF01 > Prado023. The sequence goes on along the minus strand of CAWEVG010000032.1, from coordinate 37,223 downwards.
GCCTTCATCCTGCAGACCCCGGTCCTCATCGGCCTCGCGCTCAGCCTCCGCGGGATCGGCCTGCCCGCCGAGGTCAAAGCCCTCCTCGTCGCCACCGGCGGCGTCAGCGCCTCCTTTGCCCTCGCGTGGCTGCTCATCACCCGCATCCCCGGCCTCTCCAAGGTCCTGTAGACCCGGGCAGGGACCCGGCCAGGGACCCCGTCAGGCGCACCCCGAGGACCGGTCGTTCGCCTGCTGCTCGGACTGAGCCGCCCCCACCCAGACAGCCCACTTCACACTCCTGTGCCACTTCGGCTTGCTGTGGTGCCATAGTGGTGCCATACTGATGCCATGCAACTGGATCGCTATGTCGACGACATCGCCCGCCAAATGGCCGTGACCGCCGCCGCAGGTGGTCCCGAGGCGGAGTCGCTCGCCGAGCGCCTGGTCCTTCCGCTGCGGTCAGCCGTCCGCTTGGCGCTGCTCGACGCCCTGTCCGCCGCGGCAGACGAGCTCACACTCGAGTTGGCACCCGGGTCGGTCGAGGTACGGCTGCGCGGCGGCGAACCCAGCTTCGTCATCGACGGCGTGGCCGCGACTCCGCCGGCCTCCGATGCCTGATTCGGCACCGTCGCACGCCACCGCCGAGGACGCCATCGCCGCGGAGATCGACGCCGCCATGCGCACGTTCACGGCCCAGGATGTCCAATCCACCGCCATCGCCGACGAGGGTGCCAGCCGGATCAACCTGCGGATGCCCGACTCGCTGAAGGCCCGCGTCGAGGCGGCGGCCCTACGCGAGGGCCGCTCGGTCAACGCCTGGCTCGTGCGCGCCGCCACCGCTGCGCTCGAACCCTCGGCTCCCATCCCCCCCAGCGCCCCCAGCCCCCCAGCCGCCTCCCGCCGCGGCTCCAAGCACGTCACCGGCTGGGCACAGTGAACGAGAGGAACACCATGCAGACCTTCCCCACCCCCACGCCAATCGCGGTCACCATCGAGGCGAACTTCGCGGAGGTCCAGGTCCTGGCCAGCGACCGCTCCGACACCGTCGTCGACGTCCGCCCCACCGACCCGGACGATCGCGCGCATGTCGAGGTCGCCGAGGCCACCCGCGTCGAGCTGCTCGGCGACCAGATGCGGGTGATCGCCCCGAAGCCGAGCCTGCTGGCCCGGATCCTCAACTCCCCCTCGCTCGACATCGTGATCAGCCTGCCGAGCGGATCAGCCGTGCGCGCCGACCTGGGGGCTGGCAACGTCGAGGCGACGGGCACGCTGGGCCACTGCATGGTCCGCACGGGCGCGGGCAACATCCGCCTCGGCGACACCGGGTCGCTCGATGCGCGCAGCGGCACCGGCGACATCGTCGTCAGGGACGTCGCCGGCGATGCCACGCTCGAGACGCCGGCCGGCCACACCCAGATCGCCTCGGCCACCGGCAACGTCGCCATCAAGAACGGCAGCACCGGTCCGCGCATCGGCGCCGTCGGGGGTGACCTGCGGGTCAGGGCCGGGCACGGCCGGATCGAGGTCGAGTCCGTGGCTGGGAGCGTCGACGCCCGGACCGCCCACGGCGCTGTGGTGATCGGAGTCGCCACCGGGACCGACGTCGACTTCAAGACCTCGCACGGCGATCTCGAGGTGGGCATCCCCGACGGTCGCGCCGTGTGGATGGACCTCGACACGAAGTACGGCCGTGTGGTCAGCGAGTTCATCGCAACCGCGGACGCACCACCAGCTGGTGGACCGTCGGTGCGCATCGTCGGGCGCACGTCGTACGGCGACATCCGCATCCGGCGGATCGGCGACACCCCGGACACCGACGGGACGGCGTGACCATGAACACCCACATGCAGGCGATCGAGGCCGAGGGCCTCACCCGCCGCTACGGCGAGGCCACCGTCCTGGACATTGGGAACCTGCAGGTGGGCCAGGGCGAGGCCGTGGCCCTGCTCGGCCCCAACGGTGCGGGCAAGACGACGACTGGTGAACATCCTGTCCACCCTGATCAAGCCCACTGCCGGAACCGGGCGCGTGCTGGGCCACGATGTCGTGCACGAGGCCGACGCGGTCCGCAGCCTGATCGGCGTCACCGGCCAGTTCTCCGCGGTGGACGACCTGCTCACCGGCCGGGAGAACCTCACCCTCATGGCCGACCTGCACCACCTGCCCCGCGCCCTGGGTCGCAGCCGTTCTGACGAGCTGCTCGAGACGTTCGAGCTGGTCGAGGCCGCCGACCGGGTGCCCGCAACCTACTCGGGGGGCATGCGGCGCCGCCTGGACCTGGCGATGACCCTCATCGGCCGGCCGAAGGTGATCTTCCTCGACGAGCCCACCACCGGGCTGGACCCACGATCCCGGCGGACCGTCTGGGAGATCGTGCGCGGACACCTGCGCGAGGGCGTCACCATCCTGCTCACCACCCAGTACCTGCACGAGGCCGACGAGCTCGCCGACCGCGTGGTCGTCCTGGACGCCGGTCGCATCGTCGCCGACGGCACTCCCGACGCCCTCAAGGGCCAGGTGCCGGGCGGGCATGTCCGGGTCACGTTCGACTCCGACGAGCGACTGGCCGCCGCCGCCAGCGCATTCGGCAGCCCTGCTGACTCCGAGCATCGCGCACTGAACATCCCGATCGACGGCAGCGTCGCCTCCCTGCGCGGCGCCCTGGATCGGCTGACCCCCCACGAGTCCGCTGTCACCGACATCACGGTGCACCGCCCGGACCTCGACGACGTCTTCCTCGCCCTGACCGGGCACGCCGCCGCGCCGTCCACCACGACCACGGAGGCACTGACATGAGCATCGCCCTGCCCACCCGCGACACCGCGACCATGCTGCGCCGCAACCTCCGGCACATCCAGCGCTACCCCTCGCTGACGTTCATGCTGCTCGCGCAGCCCGTGCTGATCCTGCTGCTCTTCGTCTTCGTCTTCGGCGAGACGCTGGGCGCCGGCGTCAGCCCGGTCCTCGCCGAAGGTGGCCGCGCGGCCTACCTCGAGTACGTGGTGCCCGGCATCCTGCTGTTCGCCATCGCCGGAGTCGGCCTCGGCACCGCGATCTCGATAGCCGCCGACCGGACCAAGGGCATCATGTCCCGGTTCCGAACGATGGGGATCGCCCGCTCCGCGGTGCTCGCCGGCGAGGTGCTGGGCAGCATGGTGCAGGCGGCCTTCGTCCTGGTCGTGGTCAGCGCGATCGCGGTGCTGCTCGGCTACCGACCCGGGGGTGACGCCCAAGGCTGGGTCGCGGCATTCGGGCTGGCCATGGCGATCTCGTTCGCCGTCATCTGGCTCTGCCTGGCCCTGGGCCTGAACTCCCGCAGTGTCGAGACCGCGAGCAACACCCCGCTGCTGCTGATCGTGCTGATGTTCCTGAGCAGCGCCTTCGTGCCTGCCGAGTCCTATCCGGTGGGGCTGCGCTGGTTCGCCGAGCACCAGCCGTTCACGCCCATGGTCGAAGGGGTCCGCGGACTGCTCGACGGCACGCCCGACGGATCCACGATGATCATCGCCCTGGCGTGGAGCGCGGTGCTGTCCCTGGTCGGCTACCTCTGGGCCCGCCACCTCTACGAGCGCGAGCCGGCGCCCGTCCCAGGGTGACCACGAGGGATCGGTGATGAGGATCAGGCCGAGGTCACCGAGCAGGAGCACGCCGGCGCCACGGACGGACCCTCGGGCGCTCAATACACCGGTTTGATACCGAAGAAGGTCGTCCTGGCGCGGCTGACGTGCTTGAGCAGCTTCATGGCGTACTTGTAGCGCTGGGAATCCACTGCGCTGATGGCGTCCCTGGGCACGTTGTCGATCGACTCGATGAAGTCGGCGAAGGTGCCGGCCACCTTGGACAGTCGGTCCTTGGCCACGAATTCGAAGGCGTCGTCGTCGGTGAGGAGGTACACCGGATTGGTGATGTAGTTGACGACGGGCACGCCGGCGGCATACCAATCGCCGCCATCGGTGGGGGGGTAGTCGCCCAACGGTCCCTCGGCGGGGAGGAGGACCGTGCGGCTGAGCTCGTGGGTCTTGGCAGCCTCGAGGAGCAGGTCCGTCACGGTGCGGTTCATGGGCACGAACACCCCCGCCGCCTCGGGGAGTCCCGTGGGCACCAGCCGTTGCTGGTCGTCCTCGACGGCCTCGAGCGCGATGTGCTCGATGGTGATCTCCAGCGCCGTGTGCTTCACGACGTCATCCCTGTGCGTCTCGATGAAGGTCCGCGTGCCCAGGGACCCGTAGAAGTGCCCCGCGGTGAGCACGACGACCAGCCGACGGTTCAGGCCCCTCTGCTCGGCGAAGTACCTGGCAAGGGCGAGCACCACCGACACGCCGCTGGCGTCCTCGACGGGCGAGGCGAAGGGAGAGTCGTGGTGGCAGGTCAGGACGATGGTCTCGTCGCTCGAGCCCGGGATCTCGCCCACGATGTTGTGCATCGTTCCCGGTTCCCGGATCCCAGCGAGGGCCAGGCGCGCCCTGCAGTCGCCGCTCTCGGCGGCCTTGCGGAGCCACGACCCGTCCGCCCGGCCGACCCAGAACCCAGGGATGGGCTTGTCGAGGATGTCCTTCTCCCGGAAGCCGTACGGGGCATACATGTGGCAGCTTCCCCCAGGCTGGTCCTTCACGATGCCGATGAAGCCCACTGCCCCCCGTTTGGCAGCCAGGTGGTAGAGGTGCCACCCGAGGCGGACCCACGTGGCGGGGTGCTTGACGAGGTCGAGGCTGTCGTCGGGATCGTACTGGCCGAGGCTGAACTTCCTGAGCAGCTTCACATCCAGGTCCGGGAAGCCGATCTCGGTGACGACGATGGCTCCCTTCCAGTCGGCCCGATGCCAGAGCGTGGCCGGGTCGGCGAAGACCAGCCGAGCCTCCGTGCCTTCTGGCGGGGTGAAGGCCGAGTAGGGGATGGGGAACGAGTCCACCGGCGTGAAGCCCGAGCCGGCGTCGATCTCGACCGAGTGCGTCTCTGCGGCCCAGTGGGTGATGGGGATGGGCTCCCGGCGGACATTCTCGAGCCCGAAATCACGCAGATGCGCCTCGATGTAGTCCTCGTTCTGCCGGTCCGCCGCACTTCCCGCGCGGCGAGCGCCCATGCTCGCCTGATCCTTGATCCACTGGAACATCTGTTCGTTGTCGAACCGGTCGCCGGCCATTGCCGCTCCTTGCGTCGTTGCCTTGTCTCTCGTGCGGTCTGACGATCCCTGCCAATCCGGCTAGACCGGAGGTGCTGGGTCGTACTGGATGTACCGGCGGACCTCACGGGCACGCTCAACCCCAGCCAGGCGCCTGACCAGGTGCAGGGCCATGTCGATCCCCGCCGATACGCCTGCTGAGGTCACCAGGTCTCCGTCGTCGACGAACCTGGCGGCTGGGTCGATCACGGTTGTGCGGTCCAACTCCGCGAGTTCGCCCAACGCGCCCCAGTGGGTCGTGGCCGGCCGACCGCGCAGCAGGCCCGCAGCGGCGAACACGAGAGCACCGCTGCAGACGCTGGTCATGAGCGGCACGGTCGCTCGCTGCTCACGCACCCAGTCAAGGTGCCATTCGTCCTTCAGCAGGGTCGCGTTCCCACCCCGCCCGGGTGAAGCAGCACATCAAGGGCCGGCGCCTGAGCGAAGGAGCTGTGTGCCTGGATCCTCAGCCCCTTGGCGCACGTGACCATCCCCCCGTCCCGGGAGATGCACAGGGTCGAGTACCCATCCTCGGGGAACGTCCTCGTCCAGTAGGCCAGAACCTCGTACGGACCAACGGCGTCGAGCTCCTCGACATCAGGGAAGAGGACGATGCCGATGTGGCGCGTGTCATCGCTGGTCACAGTGCCAACCTAGTACGCGAGCGCTTCTGTTGGCCGACGTGCTCCGCAAGGTGGACCACCTGCCTAACCCAGATCGAATCGCAGGAGCTCGGCCCGGGAGCTGATGCCGGTCTTGGTGAAGACGTTTCGGAGATGGAATGCGACCGTACGGGGGCTGATCCACAGTCGGGCTGCGATGTCCTTGTTGGACAAGCCCTGGCCCGCCAGTTCGCGCGGTCTGGAGTTCCATCGGCGTCAGCGAGAGGGCGGTGGACGGATCTCGCTTGCGCGCTGTCTCTCCCGTGGCCCGCAGCTCGTTGGATGCACGAGCGACCATTGGTGCCGCGTTCAGATCCTCGAACGTGGACAATGCGGCGCGCAGGTGCGGGCGCGCCTCGGTCCGGCGCTGTGAACGTCGCAGGAGCTCGCCGTAGGCCAAGCTGGTGCGGGCCCGGTCGTATGGCCGGCTTCCGGCGGCGGGGGGCGCGAGGGCGGCGAGGAAGTAGCCCGGTGCCGAGTCGGTGTCAGCGAGCAGGGCACGGCCGTGGTTCTCGGCCGTGATGGCCCAGGGCCATTTGGTGACGCGGGCGAACAGCGCGATCTCAGCCACCCAGTGGGCGGCCTGCTCCGTGTCACCGGCTCGGACGGCAGTGGTGATCCGGTCGAGGGCCACCATGCGCTGCACAGCCGGCGTGCGTACGTGGCTGAAATGGTCCAGAGCGAGCGCGAAGTCGCTTCCGGCAACCGCTCGGGTGGCCTGGGCCCAGTGCCTGAGGTCGTGCACAGGAACCGTCAGTATGCCGAGGCGATGGGTCGCGGTGATGCCGTCGAGTTCGATGAGTCGCTCGTCGTAGTCATCTGCTCCCTGCAGGGCAGCGAGCAGGGTCAGCCACGCCACCGGGGCGGCTGCGAGCCCACGTTGGCCCACGGCCGGGCTGAGCTCCAGGGCCTCCTCCGCGGCGCTGCGCACGGCGCGCCACTGACCGGACAGCAGCTGGCTGAACGCGAGCCGCTGCAGGGCGTACACCATGATGAATCCGGCTCCGGTCTGCCGGGCCTGGGAGAGCATGACGGTGTAGTACCGCTCATGCGACGCGTCGTCCCCCAGGTGCAGCGCCGCGTTCCCCAGGTTGCCCAGGACGTCGCTGTCGAGGTTGCCCGGGCCCGGCTCCAGGCCCACGGCCAGGGCGGCGAGCGCGTCCGCCCACTGCTCCTGGGCGGCGAAGGTCATGCTGGACAGGAGTTGGCGCAGTGCACGGATCCTCGGCTCGGTGACCGATCCCAGCCGGGAGGTGATGGCCGACGGGTCGAGTGCCTCGCCGCTGTCGGCTCCGTAGACACGCAGCACCGACGCGGCGGCCGCCATCTCCAGGGCCCGCTCAGGGTCGTCGGCGGCGACGGACCGTGCGGCGGCGACGAAGATCCGATGCGCATCGGCCGCACTGCCCAGATGCACCTCGATGCGCCCGCGGAGCCGGTCGACGTCGGCGCGGAGCAGCCGGTCCTCTGTGCCCTCACGCGCGCGGGCGAGCATGGTTCGCGCCTGTGCGGCGTCACCACCGGACCACGCGTTGCGCGCGGCCGCGTACTGCCGTTCTGCCCTCAGGTGTTCCTCCGTTGTCAGCTCGGCCGCCCGCATGTACGCGGCGCAGGCAGCGGAGTAGCCCCCGCGACGCTCCGCGCGGACGGCGGCACCGAGCAGCGCGGACACCACAGCCTGGTCGGGGCCTTCGACGGACGCAGCCCAGTGCCAGGCCTGCCGGTCCGGGTCGTCGCTGTCAGCGAGGGCCTCGGCCAGTGCCCGGTGCGCAGACCTGCGCTCGTGGCCGGTCGCGGCCTGGTAGATCGCCGAACGGACCAGGGGATGCCGCACGCGGATGCTGTCCCGCTCGGTGACCAGCAGTTGGGCCCGTTCCGCGATGTTGACAGCGTCGGGATCGACGTCGAGAAGGCCGGCCGCACGAATGACGACCGCCAGACTCCCCGTGTCGTCGGCTGCAGCGACGAGCAGCAGCGTCTGGACCTGTTCGGGTAGTCGACGGCAGCGGTCCAGGAACACCCGCTGAACCGTGTCGGTGAGCGGCAGCTGGGCTGGTAGCGGGGCATCGCCGAGCAACTGATCGTGGGTCAGCGTCGCGGGCATCTCCACCAGGGCCAGCGGGTTGCCGTTGGTCTGCCCCAGCAGAGCTTCGGTGACCTGTTCGGGTAGCAGTACGCCGGAGCGCTCGCTGAGCAGGGATCGCGCCGCAGACACGCCCAGGCCCCCAAGGGGCAGCGTGGGGATGTCCTGGGGTGCGAACGTCCGAGCGTCGCCCACTCGCGCGCTGAAGACGATCGCGACCGGGTCCGCCGCCAGTCGGCGGGCCGCGAAGACCAGGGCGTCTGCGGAGGCGCTGTCGAGCCAGTGCGCGTCATCGATGAGACACAGCACTGGGCTCGTCTCGGCCGCCTCGGTCAACATCGCCAGGGTCGCGAGCCCCACCATGAACGGTTCGACGGGGGCGCCCTCCTCTCGACCGAACGCCACCCGCAGCGCTCGGGACTGCGGCTCTGGCAGCCGGCCAAGGAGGGACAGGACCGGCCCGAGCAGCTGGTGGAGCCCCGCGAAGGCCAGCGGCGACTCCGACTCCAGGCCCTGAGCACGCAGGACCTGCATGTCGGTGACGGTGGCGACCAAGTCCTTGAGCAGCGCGGACTTCCCAACGCCAGCCTCGCCAGTGATCACCAGGGAGGTCGCCCGCCCGGCGGCGGTGGCTTCGACCAGCGCCGCCAGCCTGGCCTGCTCAGGTTCGCGACCGTGAAGCACCATCGGACCCTACTCCTGGCTCGCCCCGTCCCGGAATGAGCGTGAACGCCCCGAACCCGGCGCCACATGACGTGGCGACCAACCCCAGATCCCCCACGCTCCAGCCCCTTTCCGTCACGCATCCCACACCCACACAATGCCGCTGTGGAGGTCACTCAACGTCCCGCACGGATCAACAGCCCATCCCCGGTCGGCAGTCAAGTGCCGGTCAGCCGCACCACCTTCACGAAGGTCCACGGGAGTGGCCGGAACGCGAACTCACCCGATCCGCGCACGAACCCTGAGGGAGTCCGACCATGACGACGCATCGTGATCACACCGAGACGATTGAGGACCGCGGGAACTTCCCCACCGAGATCCGTGGCCTTCCAGAGTCCCAACCCTCCGAGCTGGTCTCCCTCGCTGACGGGCAGCAGTTCGACTTGAGGATCGCTCCGATCGTCAAGAGGCTGGGTGATGCGACGGTGCGCATGCTCGCCTACAACGGGTCGGTGCCCGGTCCCACCCTGCGGGTCCAGCAGGGCACTGAGGTGACCATCAACGTGACCAACCACGCGGACACGGAAGCCACCGTGCACTGGCACGGGCTGCGGTTGGAGAACGCCTATGACGGGACCCACGAGACCCAGGCACCGATGCACGTGGGTGACAGCTTCAGCTACCGACTGCAGTTCCACGATCCCGGGCTGTACTGGTACCACCCGCACATCCGCCAGGACTACGGCCAGGAGATGGGGCTGTACGCCAACATCGTGGTCGACCCGTCGGACCCGGACTACTGGCCCCCGGTCAACCGCGAAGAGCTGCTCACCCTCGATGACGTGCTGCTCGAGGACGGCCAGATCGCGTCGTTCAGCCGCACCGAGACGACGCACGTCGCGATGGGGCGGTTCGGCAACACCATGCTCGTCGGCGGCGACGTCACCGCTGAACTGTCGGCCGCACTCCGGGAGGTGGTGCGCTTCCACCTCACCAACACCGCCAACACCCGGATCTTCAAGGTCGGCTTCGACAGGGCCAGGATGAAGCTGGTCGGTGGTGACAGCGGCAGGTTCGAGCGGGAAGCACTCGTCAACGAGGTGACGCTCGCGCCGTCGGAGCGGATCATCGTCGATGTCCTGTTCGACCAGCCCGGGCTCGTGACCCTCGAGCACCGGAATCCACAGCGCACCTATCCCCTGGCGACGGTCACCGTCGGCCAGGCACCGGCCGAGCCGGACCTGAGCGGGCAGTTCGAGGTGCTTCGCACCAACGCCGACATGACCGCCGAACGGCATCGGCTGGATCGGTACCGCGACTCGCCACCGGACAAGACGCTCGCATTCGTGGCTGAGATGGACATGGGCGTGCCCGACGGCCCGGTCGTGTACTCCTGTCCGATGCACTCCGACGTGGTCGGTGCAGAGGAGGGAACCTGCCCGAAGTGTGGGATGAAGCTGCTGGCCATCTCCGTCGCTGTCACCTACACCTGCCCGATGCACCCCGACGTCACCGGCGACGCCCACAGCCGATGCCCGCACTGCGGCATGAGCCTGGTTGCCGTTGCCACCGCCTACACCTGCCCGATGCACCCCGCAGTGATCAGCAACTCCCCAGACCGCTGCCCGCACTGCGGGATGCGTCTCATGCCGTCACACCGGGTCGACCAGTCCCAGGATCACCACGGAGACGATCACAGCCACGCCCAACACGACGATGACGACGCGCAGCATCAGGGCCACGCCGACGGTCACAGCCCCGAGGAGACTGGTGGCATCGAGTGGGAGGACGACATGGCCGACGTCAACCGGGCCACCACCGCGGACAACATGCGCTGGAAGCTCGTCGACCGGACCACAGGTGAGGAGAACCACGCGATCGACTGGCACTTCACAGTGGGCGACCAGGTGAAGATCCGACTGGTGAACGAAATGGACTCCGACCATCCAATGCACCACCCCTTCCACATCCACGGGGCCGGTCGCTTCCTGATCATGAGCCGCGACGACACGGTCGAGCCGAACCTCGTCTGGAAGGACACGGTTCTCGTCCGGACGGGCGAGACCGTCGACATCCTCCTCGACGTGACGAACCCGGGTCGCTGGATGGCGCACTGCCACATCGCCGAGCACCACGAGAGCGGAATGATGTTCAGCTTCACCGTCGACCCGTAGTCCCAGCCGCCAACCGGCGGACAGTGCGCCTGCTGCGGCCGCTGTCGAGGCGGGACGGACGCTGGGTGCGGATCAGCGGCCCTGCGGGCTACAGCCCGAGCATCATGGCGTTGCGGACGGCGTCGTTGACGGCATGGGCCAGCGCTGGTCCGGCCAGGTTGCGTGTGCGGCGCCAGGCGATCGACAGCGGCACCCCGAGCAGGACGTGCACGCCGACCAGCTCCAGCAACAGCAGCGGGAAGGGCAGGCCGCTGGCGACGGGCAGGTGCCAGAGTCCCCACAGCGCTGAGACGAAGACGGCCGACTGCCAGCCTCGTTGGTCACCGTCGTGGTGGACATGGGCGTCGAGCGCTCCTCGGAACGCGACCTCCTCGAGCAGGAACGTCGCCGGGAAGTACAACACGGTGTACTTGGCGAGTGCGCCAACCGCGGCCGCCGCGGGCAGCGGAGTCCCGGTTGCGATGTGGAGGATCCCGAAGGTGAGGGCCATCCCACCAGACCCGACCGCGATGGGCAGGGCGGCTGACCGCAGCATGGCTGGCACCGAGCTGGCTCGCAGCGAGAAGGCAGCGCAGACGGCACCGGCCATGGCTGCCAGGTTCCAGCCGAACAGGGTCCACTCACCGCCGGTCGCAGCCTGGACTGCGAAGAAGCCGGGGACGACGGCCAGCACGACCGCCATGGCCACACCCCGCCTGTCCAACGCGAACCGGGTCGTGTTCCCCGCGAACAGCTCACGCAGCGGGCGGCGGCGCACGAGCACCTGGAACCCGATGGTCAGCGGGATGCCCAGGAGCAGGTAGGCATCCGCGCTGACCGGCAGCAGGTACCCGGCCGCCACCCAGACCGCGACGAACGCGACGGCCTCGAGGTTGCGCCGGCCCCCGGAGCGGGCGAGGTGCGCCCGGCTGGCCGGATCGGTGGCGATCCGCTGCGGGGCCGGGTGGAGGGTCATGACCGCCATCTCCGTTCGGATGCTCGTGGGGTTGCGCGATGGTGTGGCGACGGCGGGGTGGCTCATCTGCACCGATCGGCCCGGACAGTCAGGGGTTGACCAGCGGTGTGGTCGTCCGGACTGCTGTGACGACCTGGCTGATGGCCTGGCTGACAGCGTCGGCGTCCTGCTCGTTCTCCACCAGGGAGGCGTGGCTGGCGCCGGTCACGATGCGGTGCACGCTGTTGGTGGACAGGGTGGCCAGGTGGTCCTGCTTGGCGAACCATTGCGGGTTGCTGCCGGTGCCGGCGGTCAGGACGACCAGCGGCTTGGCACCGAAGTCGACCAGGGACTGGGCTTGGGCCATCGACGTGTTGGCGGTGACGTACTCGTCGACGGCGCTGCCCACCTGGTCGGCGGTGGCCATCCGGGAGCGGGCCTCGCCGCGGGACTCTGCTGGCAGGGTCGCGTAGCTGAACTGGGCGATCAGGCGTCCCAGTCCGAGGCGGGCCGCGGCCGACGCGGCGGCGGACACGCGACCCAGGGCGTCGTAGGAGCCCGCACGTGCTCGGAGCTGATCGGCGGCAGCGGCGGTGGCTGTGGCTTCGGTGGAGTCCACCAGGACCAGTCCGGCGACGTCGTCGGGGTACTGGGCGGCGTAGCTGCGCACGTAGAGCCCGCCGAACGAATGCCCGGCCAGCACGTAGGGCCCGGGGACGCCGGCGTTGTGCAGCAGGGTGTGCAGGTCGGTGGCGATCCGGGCACCGTCCTGGGTGCCGTCGGCGGGGTCGCTCCAGCCGCGCCCGGCGCGGTCATACACGCAGACCCGGGTGTCGCGGGCCACGGTGGCGGTGATCAACGCCAGCGACGAGGACATCTCGCCCGCGCCGGGCTCGAGGACCACAGTCGGGGTGCCCGTCCCGGTGCAGCTCAGGTGCATCCGGTGCCCGTCGACGTCGACCAGCTGCCCGGGCATGGCGTACACGCGGGCGTCGAGGGACTCGCGTGCCGTCTCATACCCGGCGCCGACCGCCATGAGGCCCAGCACGGCGAGCACGGGGGTGACGACCCACCGTCGGGTGCGGCTGTGCAGCTGGCGCCGGGCCTGCACGAACATCCAGACCACCAGGGCGAGCAGCACGGGGGGCCACACCCAGGCCAGCACATCGTGGACGAACGCGGTGGAGCCGATGAGGACCAGCGCCCCGGCCAGGCCCATGAATACCGCCGGTGCGGCGGCCCAGCGCTGGGGTTGGTCGCTGAACCGGATGGAAAGCACCGCCAGCAGTGCCCACCCCAGGGCGAAGCCCCACAGCACCGCGCCGGTGACGCCCTCCTCAGTGGCCGGGACGAACGGAGCCGCGGCCAGCACCACCGCGGCCAGCAGCCCCATGGCCATCGAGCCCACGACGATCCATCCGATGCGTGTGCGGTGGTCGTCGCCCTCGAGACCCGGCTCGACGCGGGTGGCGGGTGCTGCGTCAAGGGCCTTCGGCTCGAGCGGTGAGGCCGTCCGGCCACGCCTCATGCGGTTGGTGATCTCGGTGCGTGTGGTGGTGATGTTCATCGTGTTCTCGCTTCCTGTGGGGGTGTATGTGACGATCCCGGGTTCGCGAACTGCTCGCCCCGGTCAGATGGCCGGGATCGGGGTCACTCGGGGAAGGGGGCGAGCTTGATGGCCAGGTCGAACGCGCCGTACCGGCGGAGCAGGTGCGCCCGCCCGCTCGGCACGGCAGCAGACTCGACGGTGAACGCGTCGGTGAACTCGCGCTTGAACCCCAACCGCGGGTACCGGGCAACCGCCTCGTCGAGGAGGCTGCCCGGTACCTTCCAGGACCGCATCCCCATCACGTCCAGGGCCGCCCCGGCGGAGAGCAGGTAGGCGACCGGGCCGTCGACCTTGAGGGTGACGTCGGGGCTGTGGTGCAACGTGATGGCGCTGCGCATGACCTGGGTGGCCGCGGTCGAGAGCCCCACCTCTTCGGCGATCCGCAGGGCGTGCGCGGCACTGGCAGCAGTGAAGTCGACCCCGGCAACCGGGTGCTGCAGACCGGTGTCGTGCAGCAACGCGGCAGCGAACAGGAGCTCGCGATCCACGTCGACCCCCTCAACGCTCCCGACTGCCACCCCGAAGACGTAGGTCCGGTACGAGTGATTGAGCAGAGCCGGTGTCAGGAGCCGGGTGCCTTCCCGCTCGGCGGCGATCGTCAGGACCGACGATGGGTGACCCAGTGCAGTCGCGCGGGACCTCGACCCGGCGCCCCGAGTTGAGGCGGGCGACCATCGTCAGGCGACCGACGGCGTTGACCGCGTGAGCACGAGCCAGCGGGGGCATCAGCGCGCGCCGGTCGGCGGACGTCAGCTGGCCGCCCGTGCGTGCCACCCAGGGCTGGGTTCCCAGGCGCGAAGGTGAGAGTGTCACGGTGATCTCCTCTGTCAGCGGCGGCCGGCCGCACCGGGTCGGCGCACGAACGCCGACCTACTCACCCTCGGGGAAGCGAACCGGGCATCGCCCCGGTCATCTGGCCGGGTTCACCTGTCCGTCGTCTGGGCCCGCCACCGTCGCGAGTAGGTCGTCAGCAGCTCGGCGGGCCATTCCTCGCCGTCTCCAGCCCAGCCCCTTGAGCAGGGCCGCGCGATGGGGCCATGATCGTCACCCTCCGACCACGACACCCACTTCCGATCATTGAGAACCGGCCGACTGCGGGACCGTCCCGCTGTATGACCTCGAGGAGCGCCGATGACGTCCACCGAGCACGACGAGTCCGCCACACCGGCTGCGCGCGTGGGCGTGGGCAGGATGTCGGCGGTCGTCCAGGACCGGTACGGTCCGATCCCCGCCGACGTGCTGAGGCTCGGTGAGGTCGAGATCCCCACCATCGCCGAGGATGAGGTGCTGGTGCGGATACACGCGGCCAGCGTTGACCGGGGCACCTGGCACATCATGGCCGGGCTGCCCTACCCGATCAGGATCTCCGGGTTCGGGTTGCGGGCCCCGAAGTACCTGAACCCGGGGCGCAGCCTCGCCGGAACCGTCGCACGCTGTGGGAGCAGGCGTGACCGGCTTCCAGCCCGGGGACGAGGTGTTCGGCATCGGGGACGCCACGTTCGCCGAGTACGCCGTCGCCCGCCCCGGCAAGCTGGCCCCCAAGCCGGCGAACGTCTCCTTCGCCGAAGCCGCGGCAGTCACGATCTCGGGCGCCACAGCCCTGCAGGCTGTGCGCGACCAGGGTCGGGTCCAGCCCGGGCAGAGCGTGCTGATCGTGGGCGCCTCGGGCGGGGTGGGCAGCTTCGCCGTGCAGATCGCCAAGGCCCACGGCGCGCAGGTCACCGGAGTGTGCAGCACCGGGAAGGTGGACATGGTCAGGGCTCTTGGCGCCGACCACGTCCTGGACTACACCGCCGAGGACTTCGCCGACGGAACCCACCAGTACGACGTCATCCTCGACATCGGCGGCAACCGCCGGGTCTCCGACCTGCGCCGCGCCCTGACCCCCGCAGGCACGCTTGTCATCGTCGGCGGCGAGACCGACGGCAAGTGGCTCGGCGGGCTCGACCGCCAACTCAAGGCAACCCTGCTGTCGGTGTTCGTGCACCAGAAGCTCGGCACCTTCCTCTCCTCGGAGAACGCCGCCGACCTCGCGGCCCTGGGCCAGCTCCTCGAGGCGGGCACGATCACACCGGCCATCGACCACGCCTTCCCCCTGCACGACGCCGCCGCAGCCGTGGGCCACCTGGTCGACGGCCGCACGCGAGGCAAAGTCGTCATCACCGTGTACGACCCGGACCGCGGCTGACGTCCGCCCAAGGCACCCTGGTGACCCGGGTGGTCATCGAGGAGGGGCGTTCAGCTTGTCAGCCAGGCCTCGAAGGCCTCGAACGAGGAGGGCCTGCCGAGGAACTCAGTGACGAGGTCTGCCGCGTCGCGGGAGCCGCCCGGGGGCGAGGATCCCCGGCTGCCCGCACTCGCCGACCAGATGCTGTGTCGGCAGTCGTCGGAGACAGCGACATCCTCGCCGCACATGCCGCCGGGCTGAACGCGGCGCACCTCAACGCAGTTGGCTGGACGTCACCACCCGCGCGAACCGGTCGCCGAGTGCGGCCACGTTGGCGGCGTGGACCTGACCGGCCGGTACCACTTCGCCGTTGGGCAGGGGGAGGTCCCTGGTGGCGCACGCGTCGGCGACGACGCAACTCACGTGGCCGAGCTCGGCTGCGACGCGCAAGGTGGAGGAGACGCACATGTGGGTCATCGCGCCCATCACCACGAGCGGGCGTCGCCCACCGGCGTCGAGAACCTCCGCCAAGTTCGTACGGGTGAACGCCGATGGGGCGGTCTTCTCGACGACGGCCTCCCCAGGCAGGGGCGCGAGGTCAGCGACGAACGCGCCGCGGGGGGCCGCGCGGTCGAACATCGCCCCCGGAGCACCCGCGTGGGCGACATGGACGATACGGGCGCCCGCCTCCCGCGCGTGGGCGAGGACCTCAGCCGCGCGCCCGATTGCCGCCTCCACGTCGTGCAGGACCAGATCGCCGGACCGGTACTCCTCCTGCCAGTCGATCAGCAACACGGTTGCGTCCTCGAGCCGCGGGATCGGGGGCACCGCGTCACGCATCTGCAGGAGGGTCCGGATTGGTTGAGGGACGGTCATGGCTTCACACTAGCCAGCGGCTTGCGCTGGGCGATCCCGGATCGCACTCGCGTGCTGGCCATCACGCCCTTGCGGAGACCCAGGGAACGCCCCGTCACAGGAATTGGTGCCTGACAAGCGCCCTGCCCGGAGGACCGTATGCACCTGCCACCGTCGGGTAGTGGGATCGAGCGGTCCCTGTTGGCCGTGGCGCACACCCGATGCGCATCGGCCGCATCCCGCAGCGGGGGGCGGGTCGCGAGCAGGCCACACCGGGTGGTGGCCCGACGAGGGGTGGATCACGTGATCAGGTCCGGTGCATCGTCGCAGGGTCGCTTGGCCTCAGGGCGTCGCGGCAGAGGGGGTCGGCTGGGGTTGAGCCTCATACTCGCGTGGGCGCTGATGATCGCCTTCGGCGGAGCAGTACCCGCCCAGGCCGCCGGTCCGACGTGCGTCACGAAGTCACCGACTGGGTCGTACTCGGTCAAGGTGTGCCTCACCGTCGGCAGCGGGACGACGCTCACTGGGAATGTCGCGGTCAGCGCGACCGTGACCATCACCGGGTCGAGCCCGGGCTTGCGCAAGCTCGAGTTCTACCTCGACGGCAGCTACCTGATCACCGACTTCGAGTCGCCGTACGCCTTCACGCTGCCGACCGCGTCGTTCCTCGACGGATCCCACACCCTGCGGGCCGACGTGCTGCTTCGTGACGACCGGACCGTCAGCTCATCCGGCGTCTCGGCGACCTTCGCCAACGGCACGACGTCACCACCCCCCGCGGCGACCGGGTTCACTGCCACCTCAGGCCGCCCCGCCGCTCCGGGAGGGACATTCGTCGTCGCAGCGACCGGTGACGGGGCCTCCGGCCAGAAGGCAAGCGACGATGTCGTGAACCTCATCGACTCGTGGAACCCCAACCTGTTCCTGTACACCGGCGACGTCTACGAGAAGGGGACTGAGACCGAGTTCCTCAACTGGTACGGCCCGCAAGGCACGCGCTACGGCAAGTTCAAGTCGATCACGAACCCGATCGTCGGCAACCACGAGTACGAGAACGGCGGAGCGCCCGGCTACTTCAACTACTGGTCCGGCGTGCCGGACTACTACAGCTACGACGCCGGCGGCTGGCACTTCATCGGACTGAACAGCAACTCGCAGATCAACGGCTTCGACCCGGGCAGCGCCCAGTACAAGTGGCTCCAGGGGGACCTGAAGAACCATCAGAAGGCGTGCACGATGGCCTACTTCCACCACCCCGTGCTCAGCGTCGGGCCGCAGGGGGACACCCCCGCCATGAACGACATCTGGAAGCTCCTGGCGGACAACGGGGTGGACGTGGTGCTCACCGGCCACGACCACCAGTACCAGCGCTGGGCGCCGCTCGACCGCAACTTCAACCGGGTCACCTCAGGGGGGATGGTCGAGTTCGTCGCCGGCGGCGGAGGCCATGGCATCCAGGCGACCGTCCGGAAGGACTCTCGTGTGGCCGCCGTCGCCGACACGACCAGTGACGGGTTCGGAGCGCTGCGCATGGAACTCTCAGGTGGCTCGATGCTGTACTCCTACGTCAACCCCGGCGGGGCGGTGCGCGACTCCGGCACCATCGCGTGCAGCGGGCTGCCCCAGGACACCGACCCCCCGAGCGTTCCCGGTGATGTCACCGCGACGACGTCGGGCAACCCTGACGTGACGGTGGCCTGGTCGGCCTCCACCGACAACCAAGGCGTGGCCTCCTACGACATCCGGCGCGGGACTCAGACCGTGATGACCGTGCCGGCCACGCAGACGGCCTGGCTGGACACCTCGACCGCCCCCCTGACCAGCTACGACTACTCGGTGCGGGCGACCGATGCGACCGGAAACCAGTCGGACTGGTCGGCCCCGGTGACCGTCACGACGCCAGATGTCCCGACGTCGTTCACCTGGCCGGTGGGTGAGGACGCGTACGTGGACGGAGCCAACCCCTCCTCGAAGTTGGGCACCCGGCCCGACCTCAGGGTGGACGCCTCGCCCGTGCAGCGCACGTACCTGAAGTTCCAGGTGACAGGCGTCGGGACCCGCGCGCCCACGACAGAGACACTGAGGGTCCACGCCGTGAGCAACCTTGCAGCCGGGTTCGACATCAGGACCGTCTCCGACAGCTCCTGGTCCGAATCGGCGATCACCTACAGCAACGCGCCGTCGGTGGGCGCCCTGCTGGCGACCTCGGGACCGGTCACCGGCGGGAGCTGGGTCGAGATACCCGTGACGGGCCTCATCTCCGGTGATGGCACCTACACATTGGCCCTGGTGGCCCGGTCCACGACTGCGCTCAGGTTGGACGCCCGCGAGAGCGGGACTTCGGCACAGCTGCTCGCGGACACCACCGGTTCCAGCGGCAACGCGCCTCCGGTCGCGTCCGACCTGCCCGTGACCACGGACGAGGACACGGCCGCCGATTGGGTTCCCCAGGTCTTCGATGCCGACGGCGACACGCTGACCTGCTCGATCGACGCACCGCCTGCCCACGGCCACGCCACAGTGGCCGACGGATGCTCCACCGGGACATTCACGCCTGACCCCAACACGAACGGGCCGGACTCCTTCACCTACAAGGTCAGCGACGGCGCGGTGTCGGCCACGGGTACGGTCACGGTGACGGTGAACCCGGTGAACGACCCACCGGGGGCGCAGGATGTCTCCGGCAGCGCCTGGGCCAGCTCGTCGACCACGCTGACGCTGACGGCCACCGACGTCGACGGGGACTGCCCATTGACGTTCGAGGTCAATCCGCCGGAGCACGGGACGCTGTCGCAGGTGGGAAGCGTCACCTGCGCAGCTGGTGCGGCGACCGCCCCGGTGACCTACACCGCAGCAGTCGACTGGACCGGAACCGACACCTTCGGGTACCTCGCCCGGGATCCGGGCGGCTTGGCGGGGCAAGCTCAGGCCAGCGTCTCGGTGACCTCGGCTCCCGCCCTGTTCACCGTCCAGGCAAGCGCCGACACCTACGTCAGCGACTCCTCACCCACGACGAACTACGGCGGCAGCACCTCACTGCGCGTGGACGGGGCTTCGCCGGTGCAGCGGAGCTACGTCAGGTTCCCCGTGAGTGGGCTGGGCAGCACCCCGCCGGCCACCCTGACCCTGCGGTTGCACGCCGGGAGCAGCCTGTCCGCGGGGTTCGAGGTGCACGCCTCGACCGGCACGTGGGACGAGGCGACGCTGGTCTGGAACGGCGCTCCTCCGCCAGGGGAGCTGCTGGCTGCTTCGGGGCCGGTCACCTCAGGCGCCTGGGTGGAGATCACCCTGCCCCCGAGCCTGTTGCCCACGGGCGACGGCACCGTCGACCTGACGTTGACGCCTCTGTCCAACACCGCCCTGCGACTGGACTCCCGGGAGTCGACGGCTGCACCACAGCTGGTCGTGAGCCGGTGATCGAGGCCGTGGCCCAACCGACGCGGCCCGCGAGTCCGCAGCCTCCGTACGTGATCGCCGCACAGAGTCGGCCAACCCTTCGGGGACAGGGGTATGGGAACGGGCCATCCGGGTAGCGGCAGCGAGATCCGGTTCCCGAGCCGAAGGGTCTGCGCGTGAGCAACGACGCCAACTCCCGCCGCCGATGGCGTCGGCGATCCGCCGTGGTCGGCGCCGCTGCCCTTCTCGGGGCCGGAGTCGGACTCGGCGCTATCGCCATGCCCAGGTCGCCGCATGCCGTGGCCACGCAGGGCGTCATCGTGGTCGACTCAGCGGACACCTACGTGTCGCAGAACAGGCCACAGCGCAACTTCGGCACCCGCGCAACCCTCTACGCCGATGCCCATCCCGAACGCGCCATCCTGGTGCACTTCGACCTGCCCGTCCTCGACGGCACGATCAGCGCGGTCATGCTGCGGCTCTACGTCGTCGGAGGTGGCGACCAGGGCCTCGACGTGTACGAGACCTCCCAGTGGGATGAGTCGAGCGTGACCTGGGGAAGCGCACCGGCAGCCGGCGGCCTGCTCGCTTCGGATGGTGCCGTGAGCCCAGGCGCGTGGGCCGAGATCGCCCTGCCGGCCGACGTCGTCACGGCTGGGACATCTCTGGACCTCCGGATCGAGACGGGCGATACCCAGGCGGTAGCCGTGAGCTCCCGCGAGGGCGGGAATGCCCCTCAACTGGTCCTTGAGACCATCGCGGAGCCGCCCACCCCGACACCGACGCCCACGCCCACACCCACTCCCACGCCCACGCCGACACCCACGCCCACCCCGACACCCACCCCACGCCCACTCCCACCCCGACGCCGAGCCCTGTGGGGGACGTGGTGATCGGTGCGGCCGGCGACATCGCGTGTGATCCGTCCTCGGGCGACTTCAACGGGGGGCTGGAACCTCCGACGCATGCCATGAGAAGGCAACGTCGGACCTCCTGATGGGCATCCCCGGACTGGACGCGGTCCTGCCCCTCGGCGACACCCAGTATGAGGACGGGACCTCGAGCGCCTTCTCCGAGTCCTACGACCCCAGCTGGGGTCGCTTGAATCAGATCGCCCACCCGGCAGTCGGCAACCACGAGTACCAGAGCTCCGGGGCGTCGGGCTACTTCGGGTACTTCGGCAGCCGTGCGGGTGATCCGGGCAAGGGCTACTACAGCTACGACCTGGGCGCTTGGCACATGGTCGCCCTGAACAGCAACTGCTCACAAGCCGGCGGTTGCGGCAGTGGATCGGCCCAACTGAGTTGGCTGGAGGCGGATCTCCAGGCCCACGCCGCCCAGTGCACCCTGGCCTACTGGCACCACCCCCTGTTCTCATCCGGGGAGCACGGCCCCAACCCGTCGGTCGCCCCCCTGTGGTCAGCCCTTGAGACCGCCGGCGCGGAGATCGTCCTGTCCGGGCACGACCACGACTACGAGCGCTTCGCCCCGCAGGACGCGAACGGGAATGCCGACGCCCTGGGAATCCGCCAGTTCGTGGTCGGGACAGGCGGGAAGAACCACTACTCGATCACCGCGACGCAGCCGAACTCGCAGGCGCACAACGACGACACGTACGGCGTTCTCAGGCTCACGCTGAGCGCAGGTGGCTACGACTGGCGGTTCCTGCCCGAGGTCGGCAGGACGTTCACGGATTCCGGCACCGGTCAGTGCCACTGACTCGCGGGCCGGTTGGTCAGGCGAGCGCCTTGGCCTTCAACGCGTCGAACTCGGCCTGTGTGATCGCGCCGGAGTCCAGGAGCGACTTGGCCGATGCGATCTGGTCGGCCGATGAGCTGCCCGAGGATGCGGCCACGGACTTGATGTAGTCCGCCTGCGCGGCCTGCGCCGCCTGCTGCTGCTCGATGGCCCGCTGGCTCATGCCGCCACCCCGGGCGATCAGGTAGACGAGGACGCCCAGCCACGGCAGGAAGATGACGAAGAAGACCCAGAACGTCTTCGCTCCACCGCCCAGGTCCTTGCTGCGGAAGATGTCGCCGAACACCCAGAACAGGCACATGAACCAGGCGAAGAACAGGAAGAACTCGAACAGGGCCAGTAGGAACGAGCCGTTGTCATTGAACATGGGAACCACTCTCTCTTGACGGTGGCCCGGCGGACCACTCTCGAACACTTCACTCTGACCTCAGGCTGGAGCGATGTCGCCGTCGACGCGCCCCGTCGTTCTCCCGCCATGGGCCCTGTACGACCGATCCTCACGACGTCGGGCCGCCGGATCAGCGGCGTGCGTCCTCCGCCGGAATCAGAGCCCGCCAGACGCCGGCTGTCAGCCGGCGGCCATCTGGTCGACGCACACGGTGATGGCCAGGATCAGGGCGTCGTTCTGCCCCGGGGTGACCTCCACCCCGTAGGTGTCGCGGACGCGGAACCACTTCTTGGACACCTCGGCGACCTTGGTGCCGCCCTGGCTGATCTCATACTCGTGGTCGAGCAGGTTGCCCTGGACATCCATGTCGGGACCACCCGCGACCTCAACGGACAGCCGGTCGCGCAGCGGGGAGACCAGGGCCTTCTTGACCGTCGCCGAGGTCCCGGCTCCGGCGTCCTCGATGTCCATCGAGTCCTTGATCCGCACGGGGCGGTCCTGGATCTTGAACAGCTCACGGCCGTTGGCATCCTCGAGGATGAGGGTGTTCCGCACCCGCACAGCCTTGCCGTTGACCTTGAACGCCCTCTGCCCTGCCTCGTTCTCGATCCAGGAGTCATCGCCGAAGCTCATCAGCTTCTCCCGCATCTGGTAGCGCACAGCGTTCCCGCCGCGGCCGAATGTGGCACGTTCTTCGCGGCGCTCCTCGCGCCGATCGCGACCAACCATGTCAGGTCCCTTCACGTAGGGCGGCCCGCACTCCGAATGTTTGCTGCCGTCTGGTAGCAGTCAGTCTAGGTCCCAGTGAGGCAGCTGGGGGACCCGGGGGGTGGCAGTTGGTCGCTTGCCGTCTCGTTGTTGGGGCTCTCGGCCGGAGCTGGAGGCGATGCGATCGCGTTGCTCCTGGCTCGGTGTCGATATCGTGTGCCAACCGAGACCGGCTGCCCTGCCATTTGGTCGAGGTAGTCGATATGGTGGCTGCCTTGAGTCAGGAGGACGCCGGTGACGGACGCTCGACACACCAGTGACGTCTTCCATGTGATGTCCAAGCCGACGGGGGCGGTGTGCAACCTGGACTGCGAGTACTGCTTCTTCCTCTCGAAGGAGCAGCTGTACCCGGGCAGCGGGTTCCGGATGGCTCCCGAGGTCCACGAGGCCTACGTGGAGCAGCTGTTCGCCGCCCATCCTGCCGATGCGGAGGTGAGCGTCTCGTATCAGGGTGGGGAGCCGACGCTGATGGGGCTGGAGTTCTTCGCGCGCTCCGTCGAGCTGGCCACCCGGTTCGCCGAGCCCGAGCCAGAGCGCCCTGCACACGATCCAGACGAACGGCACCCTGCTCGACGACGAGTGGGGCGCGTTCCTGGCCGAGAACAAGTTCCTCGTCGGCCTGTCGATCGACGGCCCTCGGGAGATGCACGACGCCTACCGGGTCGACAAGGGCGGCAAGCCCACGTTCGACCGGGTCCTGCGCGGCTGGGAGGTGCTGCGCCGCCACGGGGTGCAGTGGAACGCGCTGACCACCGTCAACTCGGCCAACGCGGACCACGGGCTGCGAGGTGTACCAGTTCCTGCGTGACGAGTTGGGCGCGGAGTTCATGCAGTTCATCCCGATCGTGGAGCGGATGACCCCCGAGATGCTGCCGATGGCCGACTCCGGGTGGGGGGTGCGGGCCAAGGACCGGCCCCTGTACCGGCAGGCCGGGTCCGCCGTCACGCACCGCAGCGTGACCGGGGAGCAGTACGGCCGGTTCCTGATCGACGTGTTCGAGGAGTGGGCCCGCCGCGACGTCGGGCGACGTGTTCGTGCAGATGTTCGACACCTCCCTCGCCCACTGGATGGGCATGGACCAGGTCGGGATGTGCGTGCACGCCAAGACCTGCGGATCTGCCCTCGCCCTGGAGCACAACGGCGACCTGTACTCCTGCGACCACTACGTCGAGCCCGACTACCTGCTGGGCAACATCGCCGACCGGCCGCACCATGCTCGACCTGGTCGACTCCCCGGCGCAGCAGGCGTTCGGCAACGCCAAGCTCGACACCCTCCCGCAGTACTGCCTGGACTGCGACGTGCGCTTCGCCTGCAACGGCGGCTGCCCGAAGGACCGGTTCGCCACGACACCCGACGGTGAGCCGGGGCTGCACCACCTGTGCGCCGGGTACAAGGCGTTCTTCGGCCACGTGGACGCCCCGATGCGGCACATGGCCGGCCTGTTGCGCGCAGGGCAGGACGCGACCGGGCTGCGCGACTGGTACGCCGCGGCCGACGCCGTCCGTGGGCGCAACGACCCGTGCACCTGCGGGTCGGGGGCCAAGTGGAAGCGTTGCCACGGTGCACCGCGCCCTGCGAGCAGCGCCCGGAGTGGGACATGACTGACAAGCCCGACCCGGCAGACCGCTGGCCCGGAGCCGACGCCGCCGGTGGGCGCCGCCGTCGACGGTGCGCGTCCCAGCGCCGTCAGGGAGACCCTCGCCGGGCTGGCGGGCGCCATCGGCAGCGTTCCCGACGGGATGGCCACAGCCCTGCTCGCGGGCGCCAACCCGGTGGCCGGGCTGTACTCGAGCGCGATGGGTCCGCTCTTCGGCGGCATGGTGACCAGCACCGGGATCATGGTCATCGCCACCACCAGCGCCGCAGCCCTGGGAACGGCCGAGGCCCTGGACGGCATCCCCGCCGACGAGATCGACGGCCTCCTGGGGACCCTCGTCCTCCTCGTCGGCGTCTTCGCCCTGTTGGCCGGCGTGCTCAAGCTGGGCCGCTACACCCGGTTCGTGTCCCACTCGGTGATGACCGGCTTCCTCACCGGGGTCTCGCTGATCCTGATCCTCAGCCAGTTCGGCGACTTCGTCGGCTACCCAGCAACCGGCGCCAACAGCGTCGCCAAGGCGTGGGACACCCTCACCCACATCCCCGAATGGTCCATGCCCGCGCTCGCGATCGGGGCAAGCGCCATGGTCATCGCCGTCGTGCTGGACCGCACGCCACTGTCGACCATCGGACCGTTGCTGGCGATCGTGGTGCCGTCGGTGGTGGTCGCGATGCGACCCCAGGCCGAGGTGGCCCTGGCTTCGGACACCGCGGAGATCCCGGCGGGCCTTCCGATGCCTGCTCTGCCTTCGTTGGACTACCTCACGTCCACCACCGTCACCAGCGCGCTGGCGATCACCGTCGTGATCCTTGTCCAGTCCTCGGGCGTCGCAGGTCAATTCCGCAACCCGGGCGGGGCCCCGTCGAACATCTCGCGGGACTTCGTCGCCCACGGTGCCGCGAACCTGGCGACCAGCCTGTTCCGCGGGATCCCCGTCGGCGGTTCGGTCGGCCAGACCGCGTTCAACGTCCTGGCGGGCGGCGTCGGCCGGTTGTCGGTGATCACCTCCGGGGCGTGGATGATCATCTTCCTGGTGGCCCTCTCCGGGGTCGTGGGGCAGGTCGCCATGCCGACCCTGGCCGCGCTGCTCATCCTCGCCGGCGTCCAGTCCCTGAAGCCGCGCGAGGTGCGCGCCGTGTGGCGCACCACCCGATCCGGGGCGGTCCTGATGTCCCTGACGCTGGTGGCCACGCTCCTGCTCCCGGTGACGGTCGCCGTGGGCCTGGGCGTGATCCTCTCCGCGCTGCACACCCTGAACCGGAGCATGAACGAGGTCCGCGTCTACACCCTGGTCGACGTCGAGGGCCGCGGGACCGCGCTGCGCCCGGCCCCCGAGGTGCTTCCCGCCGGTGAGGTCACCGTGCTCGACATCGAGGGCAACCTCTTCTACGCGGGCGCCCGCAGCCTCGAAGGGGCCCTGCCGCGGGTGGTTCCTGGCTCGCGTCCGGTCGTGGTGCTCCGGCTGCGCGGCCGCGACCGGATCGGGGCCACGCTGGTCAAGGTCCTCGAGTGGTACTCCGGCCAGATTCGGGATGCCGGGGGCAGGCTCTACCTCAGCGGGGTCGATCCCCGCGTGGCCGAGCAGATCCAGCGCAACGGACTGATCGGCGCCGAGGACCTGACCGTCGTCCAGGCCACCGAGATCCTCGGCGAATCCACCCGCACCGCGCTCACCGCCGGCGCCACCTGGCTACGTGAAGGCACACCGCCGGACGCGTAGTCCGATGGGCTCGCGCACCACGGGGTCGCGATGCGACGCGTGATGGCGCGTCAGCCGGCGCCCGGTGCCTCGGTGGTCGGGACGCGCTCGGCTGGTCGGACGAAGACGGCGTCCTCCAGTCGCGGGACGACGGTGAGGTCGGCCTCGATCCCGGTGGTGGCGATCCGGTGCCCGATGGCCTCGGAGATCTCAGTCAGGACCAGCTCGGCCCCGGTTCCGCGCAGCTCCCGGCCGAGCTCGGCCAGGGTCTGGGCACCGGTGTAGTCGATGTCGGGCATGGCGGCGGCGTCGATGACCACCACCTTGACGGGCGTGGTGGTGGCGGCCAGCTCCGCGCGGACCCGCTCGCCGAAGAACGTGGCGTTCTCGAAGAACAGGGGCGCGCTGAACCGGTAGACGAGCACGTCGTCGAGCTGCCCGGCGGCCGGGAGCTTGACCCGCGACTCCAGCCGGGGGATCACGTGTCCGTCGGAGAGCAGGACCGCGTCGTGGGGGTGGTACTGGCGGCGCAGCCGGTCGATCAGCGACAGGATGATCGCCAGCGAAGATGCCCTGCTCCACGCCCACGAACGCCACCACCAGCAGGGTGACGATGGCGACGAGGAACTCGGGCCGGCTCGTGCGCCCGACCGCGCGCAGGGTGCCGACCTTGACCAGCTTGATGCCGATGGTGAACACCACCGCGTCGAGGACCCCGGAGGGGATGTACTCGAACAACCCGGTCAGGAACAGCAGGACCAGGGCGACCGTGACCGCCATGGCGATGTTGACCACCTGCCCCTTGCTGCCCGAGGAGTCCCCCGCCGCGGTGCGCGGCGGGGACCCGTTGATCGCGAACCCGGAGGTGAACGCGCTGGCCAGGTTCGCCGCCGACAGCCCGACCAGGTCACCCTTGACGCTGTCCTTGTAGCCGTTCTTCTGCGCGAAGCTGCGCGCCACGGCCGCGCTCTGGGCCAGGATCACCACCGCGATCGAGAACGCGCTGGCCGCCAGCGTGGCCAGCTCCCCGGTCTGGAACGTCGGGACCGTGAAGCCGGGCAGGCCGGCGGGGATCGTCCCCACGCTCTCCACGCCGCTGGCCGAGGCGTCGATCACCACCGCGATCACGCTGAACAACGTCAGCGAGACGAGAGCGGCCGGGATCTTGGGCATCTTCGCCTCGAGTCCGAGCATCACGATGACGGTGCCGAACGCCAGGGCGGCGGTGGTCCAGTTGGCCTGGTCGAGCTCGCTGAGGGTCTGGGTGAGCTTGTCCCAGGTGCTGCCGCTGGCCGGCACCCCGAGCATCCCGGACAGGTTGCCGATGATCAGCGAGACCCCGACCCCCGACAGGAACCCGGCCAGCACCGGCTGGGAGATCAGGTCCGCGAGGAACTCCAGCTTCGCCACCGCGAACAGCAGCAGGAACACCGCGGTCAGGATCGCACAGAACCCCGACAGCGGAGGCGTACTGCGCGGTGCCCTGGGCGGCGACCAGTCCCGCCCCGGCGGCGACCAGGGCGGCGGTGGCCGAGTCCGCCCCGACCACGAGTTGCCGCGAGGAGCCGATCAGGGCGAACATCAACGCCGGGAGCAGCGCGCAGTACAGGCCGGTCTGGATCGGCAGTCCGGCGATCTTGGCGTACCCGAGGCTCTCCGGGATCGCGATGGCCGCCACCGTGATTCCGGCGATCACATCCCCGCGCAGCCAGCTGCCCTTGTAGTCGTTGAGCACGCTCACGTGGTCTCCTACGCTCCGCTGTCGGTCTTGGGGTCTGCGATGTCCGACCGGGGGATCCGCCCCTCGGCGATGGCCCGCAGGAACGCCTCGTAGTCGCGCTGGTTCTGGTCGGCGTACAGGACTGCGAACTCCTGCATGGCACGGGTGAACGTGCGCCCGGACCCGAGGTACGCCGCGATCGCGAACCGGTCCCCGCTGCGGGCATGGGCGCGGGCCAGGGTCCAGCCGCACACCCGCGCGTAGACCTCCATAGCCAGGTGATCCATCGTCTCGAGGTCCGCCGAGGTCTTCCAGTCCCACATCTGGCGCACGTAGAAGTCCCGCCGCACGCCGTCGATGCCCTCGACCCGGGTCCAGCCCAGCAGCATGTCGCTGGCGGACTGCATCAGCCGCTGCCCCTCGACGACCCGCCGGCCGTGGTTGTCGTACCCGCTCGGCTCGGTCACCGGCTCCAGCACGGAGGCGTTGGCCTCCTTGAACTGCAGGACCAGGTCGTCGGAGGGGTCGTTCTTCCCCACGAGCAGGGCGATCCAGCACCGGGTGCCCACCGACCCCACGCCCACGATCTTGCGGGCGGCGTCGACGACCCGGTAGCCGTCGAGCAGGACCTTCAGGTCATCGGGAAGCGTCGTGCGGTACTCGGCGAGGATCCCTTCCACCCAGGCGCGGACCTGGGCCTCGTCCAGGTCCGACAGCTCGCTGATCGGCTCGATGAACGGCGGGTCGCTGATGACCTGCAGCTCACCGTCGGGTCCCGTGGTGGTGTAGCGCGACACCGCGCGGGCGCTGGTCTTCTTGCGACCCTTGGCCAGGGTGCGCTGGAAGGACTCGATGCGCGCCGGATCCACCGACCCGGCCCACCTGCTCAGGATGTCCTCGGCCTGGATCCGGGCGTACCAGACATCCAGGCGGGGCATGTCGGCGAACCCGGCCATCGCGTTGCGGTACTCCCCCGCAGCCGCCGCGAGGATCACATCGGACTGCGCGCGGGTGAACCGCAGGTGCCGCGCGGCGACCTCGAAGCTGGCCACCAGCCGCTTCACGTCCCACTCGAAGGGCCCGGGCAGGGTCTCGTCGAAGTCGTTCAGGTCGAAGACCAGCGACCGCTCCGCAGTGGCGAAGCCGCCGAAGTTCGCCAGGTGCGCGTCGCCGGCCAGCTGCACGGTCAGCCCGGTGCGCGCCTGGGTGCCCAGGTCGTTGGCCATCAGGGCCGCGGCTCCGCGGTAGAAGGTGAACGCGGAGGCCGACATCCGGGCGTAGCGCAGCGGGACCAGGTCCTCGAGACGCCCCACGGACTGCTCCGCCAGGACCTCCACCGGGTCGCGCCGATCCGCCGGCGCGACCCAGGTGCCCAACTGCGAGCGGGGGACCTCCTTGCGCGCCGACCTGCCCACGGCCGCCAACTCCGGCGCGCGTTTCGCCTTCGGCCGGGCCGACCGGGGCCGGGGACTTGGCCCGGCCCCTGGCCTTCTTCTTCGGCGCCTTCGTCCTTCTTCTTCTTGGCCATGGGCGGTGCTCCGATCACGACTCGAGTGGTGCCGATCCAGATCGCCCTCAGCGGGGCGAACGGGCCTGGACGTGGTGAGCTCCGGTCCTGCTCTACGCGCCGGACCTCGGCGAGCTTCGCCTGGGCGTCGGCCAGCGCACCCTTGAGCGCGTCGACGTGGCTGCCCGTGGCCTGTCCGACGACCTTCTGGATCGCGCGTCTGACGGCGGGCTCGACCGTGTCTGCGGCCGCGTGCGGGTAGAACACGAGCAGGCCCGCCCCGCCGATCGGGATCGTCTCCCCGGCGGTCTCCCCGATCCCCTCGCCGATCTTCTTGTGCAGTGCCGCGCCGCCGGCGGCGCCCAGGGCTGCCCCGAGGACGGTGGCGGCGAGCAGGGGTGGGGCGAACAGCCCGACGACGAACCCGACGCCGGCCATGCCGGTGGCGGCCTCGGTGACAGCGTGGTCGCTCTCGTCGACGGTGACGTTGCCCTTCAGGTCCTTGCTCACGACGGCGGCGCCCCAGATGCGTTCACCGCAGTTCAGCACCGCCTCGTAGTCCTCGCGTGCGGCCTGTCTCGGACAGGTACCCGCCGATGAGGACGTTGGTGGTCTCGTCTCGGAAATGCATGAGTGCTCCTCTGGTCCTCAGTTCGACAGCGCGTCTGCCGCTTGACCGCGTTGGGCGGCCGCATGGAGCTCGGCACCGTCCGCGGCAGTCAGGTGCGGCTTGATGTCGAAGACCACCTTCTTGACGGTGCCCGTGAAGGCGAAGGGAGCCTGGTCCTCGTAGCTGAGGTCGACGACCCCGCCGTTGTCCCGGCCGATGTCCATCCCGGCGTACCCGGAGAACCGGACCGGCACGGTGTGGTCCATCCGTCCGTGGCCCACGGGTCGATCGTTGATGAACAGGGTCACCTCGCCGCCGGTGGCGGGCTTGGGTGCGTCGGCGGCGAACTCCATCCGCACGGTCACCTGCCCGCTGGGCAGGTCCTCCTCGGCGACCTGCTTGAAGATGAACACCCCCATCATCGAGTAGGTGTGGGTGAGCTTCCCGTCCTTGACGTAGAGCGTGAAGCCGCCGAGGTGGTCGGCCTCGGCCACGATCACCCCCTCCGCCCCGCCCTCGGGGATCGACCAGGTCCGCGGTGATCGAGTAGGAGCGGTTGTAGATCCGCGGGATCATCCCGGACAGCACGTCCTGGACGTCCCCGCGGTACTCGAACCTGGTCTCGTCGGTGATCGGCGGCAGGATCCCGAAGAACGTCGACAGCGTGGCCAGCAGCGGAAGCACCCGGTAGCGCTCGGCCTCCTCCCAGAACAGCTCCTTGAGCTCGGCCACCTTCTCCGGGTGCTCAGCCGCCAGGTCGTTGGCCTGGCTGAAGTCGTCAGGCAGGTAGTACAGCTCCACCGGGTCCTGGTCGGGGTCCCAGACACCCGGGGCGTAGGGCCCGATCGCCTCGGGGGTGAGCACCCACGGGATCCGCTCGGTCTTCACCGCCAGCCACCAGCCGTCCTTGTACATGGCCCGGTTGCCGACAGTCTCGAAGTACTGCTGGGTCCGGTGCTCCGGCGCCGCCGCGTCGGTCAGCGTCGAGGCGAACGAGGTCCCGTGCATCGGGTCCTGCTCGATGCCGTCCACCGTGCGTGGGCAGCGGGATCCCGGCCAGCTCCAGGATGGTGGGCGCCACGTCGATGACGTGGCTGAACTGCTCACGCAGCCCGCCGGTGTCGGTGACCTTGTCCGGCCAGTGCACGACCAGCGGGTTGCGGGTGCCGCCCAGGTGGGAGCCGACCTGCTTGCCCCACTGGAACGGGGCGTTGCCCGCCCACGCCCAGGCGGCCGAGTAGTGCGGGTCCATGATCGGGGCGCCCCACTGGTCCAGGCCGCCGTAGCGCTCGGAGAGCTGCAGCTGCATCTCGTCGGTCAGCGGGATGCCGTTCTGCATGGTCAGCTCGTTGAACGAGCCGGTGATCGTGCCCTCCATGCTCGCGCCGTTGTCGCCCCAGATCCACAGCACGAGCGTGTTGTCCAGCTCTCCGAGCTCCTCGATCGCGTCCAGCACCCGGCCCACGTTGTGGTCGGCGTTCTCCGAGAAGCCCGCGTAGACCTCCATCTGCCGGGCGTAGAACGCCTTCAGGTTCTCCGGCAGGCTGTCCCACGCGGGGAACGCCTCGTCGCGCACCGTCAGCTCCGCGTCCGCGGGGATCACCCCGAGCTCCTTCTGCCGGGCGAACGTCTCCTCCCGCAGGACGTCCCAGCCCTGGTCGAACTTGCCCTTGTACTTGTCCGCCCACTCGTTGGACACGTGGTGCGGCGAGTGGCTGCACCCGGTCGAGAAGTAGACGAAGAACGGCTTGTGGGCGTCCTGCCCGCGCACCCCGTGCAACCACTCGATGGTCCGGTCGGCCATCGCGTCCGGGAAGTAGTACGGGTTGTCCGTGGTCGTAGTACTCCTCCGGGGTGCCGATGATCTTCTGGTTCTCGGCCAGGCACGGATCCCACTGGCTCGCCCCACCGCCGAGGAACCCGTAGAAGTACTCGAAGCCCCACCCGTTCGGCCACCGGTCGAACGGCCCGGCCGGGCCCTGCTGCCCATCGGGGGTCAGGTGCCACTTGCCGAACGCCGCCGTGCTGTACCCGTTGTCGCGCAGGATCCGCGGCAGCGGGGCGCAGTCCCGCGGCAGCGTGGCGCAGTACCCCGGGAACCCGCCCGCGAACTCCCCCACCGAGCCGAAGCCCACGTGGTGGCTGTTGCGCCCCGTCAGCAGCGCCGCCCGGGTCGGGGAGCACAGGGCCGTGACGTGGAACCGGTTGAACTTCAACCCACCCTCGGCCATCCGGGTGTAGTTCGGGGTCTGGATCGGACCCCCGAACGTGCTCGGGTTGCCGAACCCGGCGTCGTCGATCAGGACCACCACCACGTTGGGCGCCCCCTGCGGGGCGGTCGGTGCCGCGATCAGGTCCCAGTCAGGCTGCGACCCGGCCAACGTCCGGTTGACCACGCCCCCAGCCGCTCCTCGACGAATGGGAAGGCTGCTGCGGTCGATAGCACTCATGGTCGCTCCTGAAGTGGTCCGGCGCCGATGGTCACGAGGTCGGCGATGTCCCCGATCCGACGCGCGCTCACTGGGCGCCGCGTCCTCTGGAACACCGCAGTCCAACCCACAGTACGTGTCCAACCCCGAGCATTCCTGCTCAGCAGGACGAATGTCAACCAGTTCGACCAACTGGTTGCTCGACGCGACTCTACCGACCGATCGGCGTACGGTCTACCGCAACGGGTGGTTGTGGCCGTCCGGGACGGTCCCGGGTGGATGGACGGAGAGGTTCACGGTATGAGCTGAAGATCAGATCGACGAGCTCGAGGAGGCCCCGCTGGGTCCTGTTGACTTCGTGGTCATCGAGTTCCCGGACGCGCAGTTCACCGGCGAGGGTCTGCCGATCCTGCTGGACCTCGTGGCGAAGGGCGTCATCCGGGTCCTGGACGCCGTGGTGATCAAGGGCAACGAGGACGGGTCGTTCGTGAGCCTGTCCGTGCAGGACCTGGACGCCACCGGGGGCGCGTGGGAGGTCATCTCCGGGTGGAGCTCAGGCACCCTCAAGCAGGACGACTTCGACGAGGTGGGTGCGGTCCTGGCCCCCGGAGCCGCGGCCGCCGATCATCGTGTACGAGAACACCTGGGCCGGGCCGTTCGCAGCCGCCATGACCAGGGCCGGTGGCCGGCTCGTGGCCTTCGACCGGATCCCAGTCGCCGATCTGATGCGCGGCCCTGGAGTCAGCAACCGACACGTCACTGGAAGCCTGAGAGGAATCACCATGCCAGGACTACTTCGCATGGCAGGACGCACGGCCGCCGTGGTCGGGACCGCCGGCGCGGTCCGTCACCACCAGGATCAGAAATGGGCCTCGAAGGATCAACAGGCCGCCGAGGCCGCTGCCTACCAGCAGCAGCAGTACGCGCCCCCGCCGCAGCAGTACGCGCCCGCGCCCTCCGCACCGTGGTGGAGGAGGACCCGACCGTGGCCAAGATCAACCAGTTGGCCGAGCTGCACGCCCAGGGAGTCCTCAGCGACGAGGAGTTCACCGCAGCCGAGGCCAAGGTCCTCGGGATCTAGCACGCGATGCCGGCCACCGGCACGGCGACCGAGGACGCCACGCACATCAAGGATGCGCCGCTGCTGGATCGGCCCAAATAGACTCGCAGGATGACCATGTCAACAGACGACGGAGACGACCTCATTCATGCGGGTGAGGTCGCGGACATCCTCGGACTGGCGCACCGCAACAGCGTGTCCACCTACCGCAGCCGATACCCGGACTTCCCCGCCGGCCGGCCCGCCCCGGGCGGCGGACGAACCCGGCTGTGGACCCGCGAGGAGATCCTCGCCTGGCACCAGCACTTCCAGGCCCGCAAGTCCGCCACCGACGATCAGCCACATGCGCGCCTCGAGGACCTCGTGGCGGCCACGACCCGGCTGCTCCTGGGAAGCCCCGGGCAGGAGATCAGCATCCGGCAGATCGCCGCCGAGGCCGGGGTACCCCACTCCGACCTCTACCGGTACACGACGTCCAAGGAGCAGCTCATCGATCTGGCGATCACCCGCATCGAACAATCCATGCAGGCGAACATCCCCACTGACTACCAGGTGTTCTACGACAACCTGCCCCAACTCCTCAAGGTGACCCATGCCGCCGCTGGGGCCATGCGGGTCCTCACCGACCGCGCACTGCAGGGCAAGCTGGGACCGACCAGCACCCAGCTGCCGCTCAACGCCATCGCCGAGGTCATCACCGCCCACCGTGTCGACACCGGTGTGTCGTCTTCGGTCGACCCTCGAGTGGTGGCCGCATGCATCACCGCGATGAGATGGGGCCTCAACGTCCTGGAGAGCAGGTGGCTGGAAGCCCTGGATCTCGATGAGATGCCCAACGACCAGGTGGTCACCATCATCCAAGCGATGCTCGCCGCCGGTGAGTAAGCCTTCGTCCCGACCCGGAACCCCCAACCAGTGAGGACTCAGCGTCCATGAGCGAAGGCATCAGCACTGTCCTGGGATTCGCCGTGGGAGTGGCGATCAGCCCGGTCCCGATCATCGCCGTCATCCTGATGCTGTTCTCCCAGCGGGCCCGGATCAACGGCCCGCTGTTCATGGCCGGGTGGATGGTCGCCCTGGCGCTCGTCAGCGGGCTGGCCTACTACGCCGCCGTTGCGGGCGACGCGTCCACCAGCAGCTCGACCGACAGCGCCACCTCGTGGGGCAAGATCCTCTTCGGCATCCTCTTCCTGCTCATGGCAGTGCGCACCTGGCGCAACCGGCCCGCGCCGGGTCAGCGAGGCGCCGATGCCGAAGTGGATGGCAGGCATTGACGACCTCAAGCCCGGGAAGGCGCTGGCCTTCGGCCTGCTCCTGGCCGGGGTGAACCCGAAGAACCTGATGCTGTCCCTGGCCGCAGGCGCGAGCCTGCCGCCCTCGGGTTGTCCACCAGCGAAGCCGTCGGGTCACTGGTCGTGTTCGTCGCCGTAGGCAGCCTCACCATCGCCGGCCCGGTCATCTACTACCTCGTGGGCGGCGACGAAGGCCAAGGCCGCGCTCAACGACCTCAAGGGCTGGCTGGCCGCGCACAACGACGCCGTCATGGCCGTGCTGTTCCTGGTGTTCGGTGTCGACCTGATCAGCAAGGGCCTGGCCAGCTGAATCGCCTAGCCCCGCGCTCACACGAGCTTCGGGAAGGAGATCAGGAAGCCTGTGGCGAACACCATCAGCACCACGGCCAGCCCGAGGAAGACGTTCTGGACCTTGCGCGAGCGCGCCCGGCCCGACAGGGACCCGAAGAAGAGCACGGCGGCGAACAGCACCGTCAGGATCGTGTAGTTGTCCGAGCGCTGGTTGTACCCCAGCGCGTCGGTGAACTTCGCGTCGGCGCGGGCGTCAGCTGCCGCGCCCCAGCCTCCTCGGGGATGGCGTACTCGGGCATCGCGAAGGGCGTCCGGGGCACGTCGGGATTGGCCTGCGGATCGGCGGCCACCCACGCCGTGAAGGCGCTGGCCAGGGGTTCGGGGAAGACGCCGGCCAGGTACTCGGCCCGCTGATCATCGCCCAGCGATTCAGCCTGGAGCCACTGGGTGAAGAGCCCGACCTGGATCGTGGCCACCCTGTTGGCATCCCCGTCGAGCCGCGACGCCTCGACCCGGGCCGACGAGGCCTGGCTGAACGAGATCGACATCATCCCGCTCCACTTGCTGGACTGGAAGGCCGACCACGCCGCCAGGATCGTCGTCAGCGACAGGACGATCACGATCACCCAGTCGCGCCAGCCAGCCTGCTGCTCGTCATCCCGGCCGCTCGTCACGGTCGCACGGTACCCGGCTCCAACCCGCTGCTGCGAGGCCGTCGACCGGGTGGAACCCCTGTGTGCGCGATCCGCGTCGAGCACTCGGTGTCATGCACGGCGGCGGTGGCACCCAGCAGCGCGCCTCCTCGGCGACGGATGGTTCCAACGATCCCCGCATCGTCCGCGCTCCGGGACGAGGCCGAGATGATCTCGGCAGTGGTCGTGCTCAGCCGCCGGTGACGAAGGTCAGGATCTGGTCGGGTCCGGCGAACAGATCGAGCAGCCCCTCGGCGTTCACCGAGTAAGCGGTCACGCTCTGCAGCGCCTCCAGGTACTTCGCCTCGGCGTCCATCGCAGCCTGCTCGCCGGCCATCTTCGTCGAGGCGATCGGACCGAACGTCAACGACCCGTCGGCGGCCGAGGTGTAGCTGGCGTTGTAGGTGTTCACCCCAGCGTTGCCACTGGCGTCAGCCTCAGCGAAGTCCAGGGTGATCCCACTGGCCTCGGTGACGGCCGTGTCGTACGCGGCGCCGCTGAGCTTCCACCTGGTGTTGGCCAGCTCAGCGCCCCCGGTGGGCAGTGGTGCCGTGCCGTTGCCCGCAACCGGCGCCTCGGATGCGGCCGGCGACGTCGTGGGTGCTGGTCGAGTCCGAGCTGCACGCGGCAAGCGTCGGGATGAGAAGCGCAGCTGCGATCGCAGCCATCAGCCTCGAGGTCTTCATGTCCACTCCCTCCCGGGGGCTGCCAGGTGCGCACCCTGCGCACCTGCGATCGGCGGGCCGAAGGCCCCCGCCCCCGGACGAACACAACAGTACGTGACCAGTTGTTCGACGTCAGGTCACATCGGGTCTTCGACCCGTGTGGCCCCAACCCGGGAAGCGATCAGATCCCGCCGTCCACGCCGGGTTGGCCCGCCCCGAGTGGCGTAGCGCGGCCATGTGGAGGATCGTCGTTCACGGCAGCGTGTCAGGTCAACACGCTGCGGGCCCGAGCCCATCGACCCGACCCCGAGATCGGACCCCCCATGGGCACCTCGGACCTCAACGCACGAATCCCCGACAAGGGCTCCCTGCCGACCCCCGACGTGCTGCTGTTCGATGTCTACGAGACTCTGTCGGACACCTCGCCGATCGGCGACCGGTTCGTCGAAGTCGGCGCCCCCGCCCCCCTGGCGCGCACCTGGCTGACCACGCTGCTGCTGGACGGGATCGCGTTGACCGCCGCACGCGCGCAGGCGCACTTCTCCGAAATCGCCGCCGGCACCCTGCGGTCCAGCCTCACCGGGCTGGATCTGAACCGCACGCTCGACATGGCCATCACGCACATCATGGGCGGCTTCGACGAGCTGGACCTTCACGCCGACGTCCCCGCTGACCTGCCTGCCCTCGAGGCGCTCGGATCGCGGCTGGTCACCCTGAGCAATGCCGAGGTCTCGGTCACGGAGCAGCTGTTCGAGCGTGCAGGAGTGGCGGGGCGTTTCGAGCGCCACTTGTCGACCGAGGATGCGGGATGTGGAAGCCCGCGCCAGCGGCGTACTCCTACGCATCTGGGCGTGCCGATCGCGGCCCGCCGCGATGATGCTCGTCGCGGTCCACCCATGGGACATCAACGGTGCGCACGTGGCCGGCCTTCGCACCGCCTGGATCAACCGGACCGGGGCGGCCTACCCCGGCTACTTCAACGCACCCACGCTGGAGGCACGGTCACTGGCGCACCTCGCGCATCTGCTCAGCGGTTGATCGTCCGCACTCCGGAATGTCGAC
>CAWEVG010000031.1:0-46296 GCA_963812395.1 uncultured Actinomycetes bacterium | reverse complement strand
GTGCTGGGCACACCACCGCCAAGTCGACCTCCGCATGTGGACCATCACCCCCGCGACCAGCGACGACCCCATCCCCGCACCCCAACCCGGGGCACCACCCGGCACCCCCTGGCCCGCCAACCACAACGCACCCTGGACCATCACCCACACACCCCGAACACGCTGGCGACAGTGACCTGCCCGATCCCGGGTCAGTGCTTGGGCGCGGCCAGCTCGTGCAGGTCGTAGGGCGTCTCCTGGTAGACGCAGTAGTTCAGCCAGTTGGTGAACAGCAGGTCCCCGTGAGCGCGCCATCCGACGATGGGCAGCTGCCCGGGGTCGTCGTCGCGGTAGTAGTTGCGCGGCATCTCGATGGGCAGGCCGGCCGCGAGGTCGCGGCGGTACTCGATGTCGAGGGTCTCGGCGTCGTACTCGGCGTGCCCTGTGACGAACACCCGGCGGCCGTCTCGGGAGGCCGCGAGGTAGACCCCGGCCTCTGGGGAGACGGCCAGCAGCTCCAGGTCGGGCTCGGCCAGGATGTCCTCCACGCTGACCGTCGTGTGCCGCGAGTGCGGCGCCAGGAAGACGTCGTCGAACCCGCGGGTGATCTTGTTCTTCGGATCGGTGACCTCGTGGGAGAAGACGCCGAAGACCTTCTGGTCCACTGTGTGCTTGCCGATCCCGTAGTGGTGGTACAGCTCGGCCTGCGCGCCCCAGCAGATCGCCAGGGTCGAGAACACGTGCTCGTCGGCCCAGTCCATGATCCCGACCAGCTCGTCCCAGTAGTCAACGTCCTCGAACTCCATGAGCTCGACAGGAGCGCCCGTGATGATCAGCCCGTCGTAGCGCCGGTCACGCACGTGCTCGAAGGTCTCGTAGAACACCTCGAGGTGGGTGTGGTCGGTGTGCTTGGGGGAGTACGAGGCCGTGTGCAGGAAGGTGACCTCGACCTGCAGAGGGGAGTTGCCCAGGAGGCGCAGGATCTGGGCCTCGGTGGTCTGCTTGGCCGGCATCAGGTTCAGGACGAGGATGCTCAGCGGTCGGATGTCCTGGCTGGTCGCGCGGCGATCCGTCATCACGAAGACGTTCTCAGCTGCGAGGACGTCGGCGGCTGGAAGGCCTTCCCTGATCTTGACGGGCATGGTCGCAACTCCCTGGGCGGTGGGGACGATTCTACGATGCCTGCCCGCAATCGGCCGATTCGCGATTCCCGGCCCGTCCGTCGCTGGCCCTCTGAGAACGGCTCACCGGGTGGTCAGGTCCACCTCGAAGCGCAGGGCGGCGCCGCCGCCGGCGGCCTCGAGCTTGGTGAATCGCTCGACCAGGACGCCGCCGTTGGCCAGGACCACCCGCTGCGATGCGACGTTGTCGACGTCAGTCGTGATGTCCACGATGGGCAGCCCCTCAGCAGCGGCGATCGGGAGCATCGCGGCCAGCGCCGCCGTCGCGTAGCCCCGCTGCCGCTTCCACGGCACCACCGCGTAGCCGATGTGGCCCAAGCAGGTGGGCGGGAGGGCCCGCGTTCCGGGTTGCCAGCGCAGGTTGATGGCGCCGGCGAA
Source organism: uncultured Actinomycetes bacterium (assembly GCA_963812395.1). Lineage (GTDB taxonomy): Bacteria > Actinomycetota > Actinomycetes > S36-B12 > CAIYMF01 > Prado023. The sequence continues at coordinate 44,758 of CAWEVG010000031.1, read as the reverse complement.
CTCCCCGTCCCACATCCACCGGGTCAGCCCGGGCAGCCGCGGGACGGTGGTCCCGTCGGGAAGCTCGATGGGACCGCCGGCCGCCTCCCGGTCGTCACACAGCTCGATGAAGCGCTGCGGATCCCGCGTCACGCGATCGATCGCAGCCTGGTCGAACCCCACGTGCTCGGTGTTCGGCGACCATCCTCGGTGCAGCGCGTCGAGGTAGCTGGGCAGGTGCTCGATTCTGGGGCGGATCAGTTCCATGGCGACCAATCCCATCACCTCATCCGCAGGATCCGCCACGCCCCGGAGGCGACAAGGACTGCGATTGCCGCGCCCATGACAAGGTCGGGCACGGCGGAGCCGGTCACCGCGACCAGCGCCCCGGCGATGATCACCCCCAGGTTGGCCAGGGCGTCGTTGGTCGTGAAGATCCAGCTGGCCCGCATGTGCGCGCCCGCGCCTCGGTGCCCGCTGAGGATCGCCACGCAGGCGAGGTTGGCCAGCAGCGCCAGGAGGCCGACAGCCACCATGACCGCGTCGGCGGGCTCGCTCCCGGCGGCCGCACGGCGGATCACCTCGACGAGGACGAGGCAGGCAAGCATCAGTTGCAGCCAGCCACTTGCGCGGGCGGACCGTCGCTGGCTGGCCACGTTGCCCGCAGCGAGCAGGGCTATCGCGTAGATGCTCGCGTCGGCGAGCATGTCCACGGAGTCGGCCACCAGCCCGGTGGACTCGGCTGCGAGCCCGGCGACCAGCTCGACCACGAACATCGCACGCATTGATCGCGAGCACGAACCACAGCGCGCGGCGTTGTTCAGGAGCCGACGCAGACTCACGGGCCGCGTCGTCGGTGCCGGGTTCCACTGCTGCGGAGGAGAGCAACGTCGCGCCCATGCCCAACGGCTCCAGTGCAGCCAGGATCGTGCCCGGTGGCCCCACGTGCACCGCCTCGAGACGCCGGGCGCCGAGGTCGAAGTCGAGGGCCCGAACCTCCTGGACCCCGGTCAGGGACATGCGGACCAACTGCTCCTCGGTCGGGCAGTCCATGGCGGGGATCGCGAACACCGACCGCGTGAGCAACGCATCCTCCGGCACGCCCGGAGTGTGGCACGCCGGTGACGAGTGGTGTTTGACCGGTCACGTATCGGGGTACTCTGCTCGGTGCATCGTCTGAATGGTGCGCGTTGTCCGCGGCATCCGCCGCTGGCGAGGTCGTCTGCTTTGACGCCGTGACCGGCGTCCCCTTCGCGAGATGGGCCAGCACCCGCGGCCATCCCTCTCGACGATCAGGACCCCTGTGACTTCTCCCGCCCGTGCGGCTTCTGCTGCGCGTCCCACCAACTCCACCGCCCCGCGACCGCCCGGCCTCCGCCCGCCACGCGGCCCCCGGCCCGGCACGCCCTCCGCCCCGCCGACACGGCCAGCTTCGCCGGGCTCGGCGTCGCCCCGGCGCTCATCGCGTCACTGGCGTCCGGTGGCATCGACGCCCCGTTCCCCATCCAGTCCGCCACCCTGCCCGACTCCCTGGCCGGGCGCGACGTGCTCGGCCGCGGCCGCACCGGCAGCGGCAAGACGGTGGCCTTCGCGCTGCCGTTGGTCGCCGCCCTGGCCGGCAGCCGCTCCGCGGCCCGCCGTCCCCGTGGGCTCGTCCTCGTCCCGACCCGTGAGCTGGCCGTTCAGGTCGACAACACGATCGCACCGCTGGCCGAGGCGATGGGCCTGACGACCCGCACGATCTTCGGCGGCGTGGGACAGAACCCGCAGGTCGCCGCCCTGGCCAAGGGCGTGGACATCATCGTCGCCACCCCCGGCCGCCTGGCCGACCTGATCAAGCAGCGGCTGGCCAGCCTCGAGGACATCGTCGTCACCGTCATCGACGAGGCCGACCACATGGCCGACCTCGGCTTCCTGCCCGAGGTGCGCCGCCTGCTCGACCAGACCCCGGCCGAGGGGCAGCGACTGCTGTTCTCCGCGACGCTGGACTCCGGTGTCGACGTGCTGGCCCGCCGCTACCTGCACAACCCGGTCACCCACGAGGTCGACTCGGCCGCCTCGCCGGTCCCCGCGATGGACCACCACGTCTTCAACGTCGACGCCGCCGACCGCGGCGAGGTCGTCGCCCAGCTCGTCGGTGGCCACGGCCGCACGCTGGCCTTCGCCCGCACCAAGCACCAGGCCAAGCGCTGGGCGCGCACGCTCACCGCGTCGGGCATCCACGCCGTCGACCTGCACGGCAACCTGAGCCAGGCCGCCCGCCAGCGCAACCTGGCTGCGTTCTCCGACGGTGACGTCCGGGTCCTCGTGGCCACCGACATCGCCGCGCGCGGCATCCACGTCGACGACGTCACCCTCGTCGTGCACATCGACCCGCCGGCCGAGCACAAGGCCTACCTGCACCGCTCCGGTCGCACGGCGCGGGCCGGTGCCGCCGGTGTCGTGGTCACGGTGGCCACCCACGAGCAGCGCCGCGACGTCGCCGACCTCATGCGTCGGGCCGCCATCACGCCCACCCAGCACAAGGTGCGCGCCGGCGATGCGGCGATCACCGACATCGTGGGGCCCAGCGCCCCGCGCAAGGTCGTGGTGCACCGCCCCGCCGATCGCCGGCGGAGCGCCAGGGCCGTGGCTCGGGCCGTGGGTCGTCCGGTCGGCGGCCGCGGTCGCTCGTCCGGCGGTTCAGGTTCGGGCCGCGGTCGGGTCCGCCGGCGGCGTCGCGCCCGGGCTCAGGCTGCCGGCAGCCCGGGCCAGTCCCGGTCGTCGCAGTCCCGGTCCTCGCAGTCCCGGTCGTCGGCCGCCCGCTCCTCGCAGTCGACCTCGTCGGCCGCGCGTGCCTCGGGCGGCTCGACCACGGTCTGGTCGAGCAGCGGTGGGGCCACGGCGCCTGCCGCACCGCGGCGCGGACCCCGTCGGGCCACCCGCCCCGCGGGCGGTGCCGGCTCCGCGGCCTGCGAGCTCCGGCCGCCGCCGATCGGGGCGGCGAGCCTGGACGCTAGGGTGGGCGCCGACCTGAGGGAGGCGTGGGCGTGGGCCGGTTCGACGCGTGGGTGCGGTCGGTGGGCGATGATCCCGATCCCCGCTTCACGCTGGCCAACGAGCGGACGTTCCTGTCCTGGGTGACCACGTCGCTGGGCCTGCTCGGCATCGGCCTGGCCGTCGGCACGATCATCCCGGGCGAGCACTTCTCGATCAACCTCCTGGCGGTCCTGTGGATCCTGATGGCCGCGATCCTGTCGATCCGCGCACTGATCCGGTGGTTCCGGATGGAGCGGGCGATGCGCCTGAACCAGGGGCTGCCGCTGTCGACGTCCATCCCCGTGGTGGCGGCTGTCGCTCGCCGTGCTCTCGGTGGCGACGGGAATCGCGGTCGTGATCGCCTCATGAGGGCGCCGAGTCCGAGGGCTGCGACACCCTCGGAACCCTCCGACCCCGGGCTGGCGGGGGAGCGCACGATGCTGGCCTGGGCGCGCATGGGCCTCACCCTCCTCGGCATCCCGTCGGCGCTGCTGGCCTACTCGGCGGGGCGCAACGCCCTGGCTGTCGGGGCGGCGGCCGTCGCCATGGTGCTCGGGCTCGGCGTCCTCGTCGGCTCGGTGCGACGGCAGCGCGTGGAGCCGGGCGTGATCCCCTCCGGCTCGCTGGTCCCCGCGGCGCGGCTCATCCTGCTGACGGGTGCCTGCGTGCTGATGCTCAACGTCACCGGCGGGATCCTCGTCCTCACCTGACGCACCCTGCTCGGTGCACGCACGGCGTCGGCTTGCGCACCCGGGCGGACCGCGACACCCTTCGGGGCGTGGCGAACAGGGCGGACGTGGTGGTCGTCGGGGCGGGCTCTGGCGGGGCTGCGCGCCGCCCAGCTCCTGGCCGCGGCAGGGCGCGATGTGGTGGTCCTCGAGGCCGCCGACGCGATCGGCGGTCGCGTGCGCACCGACCGCGTCGACGGGTTCACCCTCGACCGCGGCTTCCAGCTGTACAACCCGGCCTACCCGGAGGGGCGCCTCGCCTGGCCGGACCTTCGCGATCCGCCAGTTCTCGGCGGGGTGGACGTCGTCCGCGACGGCATCTCGCACCCACTGGCCGATCCGCGGCGCGACCCGCGCAGCCTGCCGGCCACGACCCGGTCGCTGCGCGCGCTCGGGGCCACCCGCGGGCTGGCGGCGTTCGCGTCGTACGCGGCGCGGCTGGGCACGCCCGCGCACCCGCGTCGCACCCCGCCGGGCAAGGCCGACCAGGGCATCGGCGAGGCCCTGCGCGCGGCGGGCGTCGATGAGGCCGCGCCTCGACTGCCTCGTGCGGCCGTTCCTGTCCGGGGTGCTGGCGGACGACGGCGCTCGAATCCCCGCGCGGGGTCGTCGACGACATCCTGCGGACCTTCCTGGCCGGGACTCCCGGGGTGCCTGACGCGGGGATGGACGAGCTGCCGCGCCGCCTGGCCGCGGGCGTCTCGGTCCTGACGAACTCGCCGGTGCTCTCGGTCGCGGCCGGGCGGGTCACCACCGCCGACGCCGAGTGGCTCGCCGAGGACGTGATCGTGGCCGTGGAGGACCCGTCCTCGCTGGTCCCGACCGCGTCGGCGACCCGGTGGCGGGCGCTGACGACCTGGTACTTCGCGGCCGCCGACCTGCCGCGCCGGCACCCCATGCTGCTGGTGTCACCGGACGTGCGCCTGGCCAACGTGGCCGTGATGAGCGACGTGGCGCCGTCGTACGCACCGGCCGGTCGGCGCCTGATCGCGGCGTCGGCGGTCGGGTTCCACGACTCCGCCGAGGCCGAGCTGTGGGCGCGCGAGGATGCGGCGCGGATGCTTGCGGTCGCACCCGGCGACCTCGAGCTGATCGCCCACTACCCGATCGCCGCGGCGCTTCCGGCGGTCGGGGCCGCGCCGGTCGCCGGTGGTCAGCTCCGGGATGATCCTGGCCGGCGACCACCGTCAGGGCCCGAGCATCAACGGGGCACTGGCCAGCGGCCGGCGGGCAGCCGAGCTCCTGGGCGCCTGAGCCCGCGTCCCCTGCGGTCGGAACCGGCGATAGCGTGGGCACCGGTGACCACGCGTCGCCAGTGCCCGCCGCTGTAGCGTCCGGACCATGTCGTCGAGTGCGCTGTCGCAGCCGCAGGGTGGGGCGGCGGGGCCGCCGCCGGGGACCGATGAGCTCCACCTGACCAGGCGGACGATCGTGTCCTACGCCTTCGGGTCGGTGGGGACGGGCGTCTTCGCGACCGTGCCGGGGCTGGTCCTCGCGTACTACCTGACCAACACCCTGGGCGTCGCTGCGGGGGCGGCGGCGTTCGTGGTGGCCGTCCCGAAGGCGTGGGACGTCATCGTCCTGCCGATCGTCGGCCGGCTGTCGGACCGCGCCGCCGCCCGCGTGGGCAGCCGCCTGCCCTTCCTGCGGCTGGCCGGGCGTCCTGCTGCCCCTGGCCTTCATCCTGATCTTCTCGGTGCCACCGGCCCTGGGCTCGGGCGCTCGCCGCGGCGTGGGTCTTCGTGGCGTTCATCCTCGCCTCGACGGCCTTCGCGCTGTTCCAGGTGCCCTACATCGCGCTGTCCGCCGAGCTCACCGACGAGCCGGCAGGAGCGCTCCACGCTCATGGCCTGGCGCGTGGCCTTCCTGACCGTCGCGATCCTCCTGGGCGGGGCGCTGGCACCGGTCATCCGCGACGCCCTCGGCGGGGCGTACCTCGGCCACTTCGTGATGGCGCTGTTCATGTCCGGACTGATGCTGGTGGGCATCTGGCTGTGCATCATCGGGCTGTCGAAGGCGCGCGCCCGCGTCGCTCCGGCGGCCGAGGGCAGCCTGATGGACCAGCTCCGCGTCGTCCGGCACAACCGCGCCTTCGTGGCGCTGCTGATCGGGTTCGTGATCCAGGCACTCGGGCTTCGCCGCGATGCTCGGGCGCCGCGCAGTACTACGCCACGTACATCGTCGGGAAGCCCACGTCGATCACGATCCTGTTCGTCTGCCTGGTCGCGCCCGCGATCGTCGTGATGCCCTTCTGGAACTGGGTGGCCCATCGGTTCGGCAAGACCCGGGGCTTCCTGGCCTCCACGCTCGTGTTCCTCGTCGGCGCGCTGATCCTGTTCATCGGGGGGCGGAACCTCGGGCTGGGCGCCGTGGCGGTCGCCATCGCGGTGTGCGGCATCGCCTACGGCGGGTGCCAGATGTTCCCGCTGGCGATGATGCCCGACGCCGTGGCCGCCGACCGCGAGCGCACGGGCGAGGTGCGGGCCGGGGTGTTCACGGGGATGTGGACCGCCGGCGAGACGCTGGGCTTCGCGCTCGGCCCGGGGCTGGTCCTCGTGGTGCTGGCGCTGACCGGCTTCGTCTCCAGCAAGGCCGACGAGCAGGTCACCCAACCCGACTCAGCGATCACCGGCGTCCTCATGGCCTTCACCGCCGTACCGGCCATCCTGGTCCTCATCAGCATCCCCTTCATCCACCGGTACGGCGTCGAGTTCGCCAAGATCAGCACCACCTCATCCGAAGGAACCCCCGCATGAGCGCATCCCTGCCCCCCGCCTTCCCCGACCAGGGCCTGCCCGACGAGGTGATCCTCGCGACGCTCGCCGGGCTGCGCGAGCTCGACGTCCCCGTCAAGGGCGGCCGGACGACCTCGTACGTGTACGACCCCGACCGGGACGACCTGGAGGACCTCGGGCTGCGCGCGTTCGCCCTGTCCGAGCACGTCAACGGCCTGGACCCGACCGCCTTCCCGAGCTTCGCGGCGGTGGAGAACGACCTGGTGGCCGCAGCCCTGAGCGTGCTGGGCAGCGGCAACCCGGAGGAGGTCGGGACGATGACCAGCGGGGGCACCGAGTCGTGCGCCCTGGCCGTCCTCGGCGCACGCGAGCGGTGGCGCGCCAAGGTCGGGCAGCCGCACGGCCATCCCACGCTCGTGGCCCCGTCCTCGGTGCACCCGGCGTTCGTCAAGGCCTGCCACCTCTTCGACGTGGAGCTGGTGTCGGTGCCGATCGACCCCGTCACGTTCGCCGCCGACGTCGACGCGATGGTCGCGGCCATCGACGAGCGGACAGCCCTGGTGGTCGTCTCGGCTCCCTCGTACGCCCACGGGATCGTCGACCCCATCGAGCCGATCGCCGCCGCGGCCGCGGAGCGCGACGTCCTCTGCCACGTCGACGCGTGCATCGGCGGCTGGACCGTCCCGTTCATCCGGGAGGCCGAGGGCCTGCCCCCGATCGGGCTGATGATCCCCGGGGTCACCTCGGTGTCGGTCGACCTGCACAAGTACGCCTACACGCCGAAGGGCGTGTCGATCCTGCTGCACCGCGACTTCGGGCTGCGCCGGTACCACTGGTTCTCCAACGCGGCCTGGAACGGCTACCCGGTGGTCAACCCGACCCTGCTGAGCTCCCGCGGCGGCTTCGCGCCGGCGATCGCCTGGGCCTACGTGCACAAGATCGGCCGCGAGGGCTATCGCGAGCTGGCCCTCTCGGCGTGGCGGGCCACCCGGGCGCTCATCGACGGGATCGCGCAGATCCCCGGGATCCACGTGGTCGGCGAGACCGGCTCCACGCTGCTGGCGTTCACCGACGACGGTGGCCCGGACGACCCGGACATCCGGGTGGTCGCCGACGAGATGGTCGTGCGCGGCTGGCTGCTGGGCGTGCAGCCGGGGCACGGTGGTCCGCCGACCGCGCACATCTGCGTCATGCCGGTCCACGAGCCCCAGACCGACACGTTCCTGGCCGACCTCGCGGCCTCGGTGGAGGCCGCCCGTCCCCTCGGCCGGGTCGAGGTGGATCCGGGGCTGCTGGCCATGGCGGCCTCCCTCGACCCGAGCAGCCTGCCCCCGGGGGCGATCGACATGGTGCTCGCCGCGGCGGGGATCTCGCTGGGCGGGGACGGCGGCGGCGAGGGCCTGCCCGAGCGGCGCGCAACCCTCAACGCGATCCTGGACCTGGCGCCTGAGCCGCTCGTCGAGTGGCTGCTGATCGAGGTCCTGGGCAACGTGCTGCGCCCGTCGGCGCAGGCGTAGCGGGAGCGCGGAGCGGAGCGTGAGGAGCGGGCGGAGTGAGCGGCCGCATGAGCATCGATCCGGGAACGGTCGACATGGGCTCGATGAGTGCCCTGCGCGAGGCGTTCCGGTCCGCCCCGGAGCCGACCCTGGACGACCTGGTGGGTACGCACGCGGGCGAGTTCGTCGGCCCGCGCCTGGCTGCGGGCGGCCGCTCCCCGGTGATTCGGCTCGTGCTGGGCATGCCCGGCTGGTACGGCAAGCGGTTCGCGCACGGGTGCCAGGTGGCGCCGACAGCCTCGTGGGGGTGAACCTGGTGCTGCGCGGGGGGCAGGTTCGCGACTCGATCGCCGATGACGGCCGCGAGTCGGGCCCTCGCGGCTCGACGGACGTCCGGCGCTGATCGTCGGCTATCCGGCCGAGGCGCCCTTTCCCGTGGGCCGATGGTCACCGACGAGCTGCGCCCCTTCGGCGACGGTGCGCTGATCGGGCTGACCTTCGGGATCCCCGGCATCGCCGCTCGGGCGTGCCCTTCCTGCTGCGTCGGATCGGACAGCTAGGCCGCCGAGCCGCGGCATCGCCTCTCGCCGGTCGGGGCCAATGGCACTGTCCCCGCCTGCGCCTCCGAGCGAGCATGGAGGTGAGGGCGGTTCGCCCTGCGCCGCCTGCGCTGGGAGGTGGCGGGATGTTCCACGGTCGGCTTCAGGCCAGGGCAGGGGCGGTTGCCGCCGGTGTCGTCCTGATCCTGGGAGTGCTGCCCGGGTGCGCGAGCGACGCGGGCGACGGGTCGGCGCCGGCCCCGACGGCCACCGCCGCGAGCACGTCCGCCGGGCCATCGCACGACTCCCGCGGCCGGGCCGTCCATCACCCCGCTGGGGATGGTCTACGTCAACGACATCTCCTCCGACGCCACCTGGGTGATCGGCACCGAGCCGCGTGAGCCGGGCAGCGACGAGCAGAAGCCGCTGGTCCTGATGAACCGCGCGACCGGCGAGCAGAGGGTCCTGTGCGACTGGGCCGACGAGGACCTCGGCTTCTGCTCGATGGCCGAGCAGGGCGCGATGATCCCCGAGAACCCGAACCTGTTCGTGGAGCTCGTGGACACCAGCGTGGTCGGGTGGTTCCCCTCCGGCGGGGTCTACCTCGTGGACTCGGCGAGCGGTGCGCGGACCCGCATCGACACGGACTCCTCCGGCGCACCGCTGGAGCCGTCGTGGAAGGCCGCGCGACTGCGAGGAGGGCTGCGACTACCACTGGGCTCCACACCTGAACATCTCGGCCGACGCGGTCTCCGGTGACGGGCGCATCGCCGCGTTCTGCGCGAACTACGAGAAGCCCACGGAGCCCGTCCTCTACGTGAAGGACCTGGGCACGGGGGCGTTGACCCGCACCGACGTGCTGTGCGGCGTCAACCGGTTCGGTCGGGAGGACGACAACGACGAGTTCAGCGACGAGGCGATGAGCTACCCGCAGGTCTCGGCGGACGGGACCGTCGTGCACGTCAACGGCGACCGGTCCACGGGCGGTGAGTACGGGAAGGTCGGCTGGGAGGCGGACACGCTGTACTTCACCGCCACCGGCGAGGTGCGCACGCGTGGAGGGCAGCGGCGGCATGACCCGCGACGGCCGCACGGTGTTCATCCGCCAGGGCGTGCAGGCCGAGGCGGCCGAGGCGGACGTGGTGCCCGAGTACGCCGCGTACGACGTGGCGACCGGCGAGTCGACCCCGCTGCCGTGGATGCAGGAGTTCGTGAGCACGCCCGCCATGCCGAACTACCCGTTCGACACCTTCCGTCAGGCCAGCAGCGACGGTCGGCTCGTGGTGAACCACGACTCGGTCCGCGAGGTCCGGTCGGGGGTCGAGACCGACATCGGCGCGCTGCTGCAGGAGGACGGGTTCGAGCTCTCGACCGGTGAGGGGACGTTGCGGATCTCCGGTGACGGGTCGGTGGTGGTCGCCAACGTCGTGGGCCCCGACCCGCTCGCGGAGTCGAGCACTCGGGTGGTCGCCGTCAGCGGCTGGGCAGCGGGTAGGTGAGGGCGGGGTCGCCCGGACGAGGTCCGTCGGGCAGCCGGGCGCGTGCCGCCGACCGGTCCAACACCGTGTCCGCGTCAGCCGTGGACGTCCAGGCGGCGGTCCTCCCATCGCATGAAGCCCGCGATCCGCTCGGCGGTGGCGTGTCCGAGGCCCCCGCGTGGGAACGGCACGATGCGCCGGTTCACGAAGAACACGTCGGTCAGGTCCGACTCCCGCTCCAGCACCAGGTCGGTGATCGTCTGGCCGTTGAGGTGGGTGACCGAGACGCCGTGACCGACGCAGCCGAACGAGTAGATGACGTCCTTGCCGCCGAGGTACCCCAGCGCCGGGAACATGTCCAGGGTTGCTGAGACCGGACCGCCCCAGGCGTGGCTGAACCGCACGTCGGCAAGGCCGGGGAACATGGTGCGCACGTCCTGGCGCAGCGCGGCCCAGACCTGCTCGTCGGAGTCGAAGTCCATGCCCCGCCCGTCGCCGAGCTTCACGTCGCGTCCGCCGATGAGCAGCCGGTTGTCGGCGGTGAGGCGGTAGTAGTGCACGAGGTCGCGGAAGTCCTCGATCCCCTCGCGGCCCCGCCATCCGATGCTGTCGAGCTGGGTGTCGGTGAGCGGCTCGGTGAGCACGATGTAGGTCCAGACCGGCACCTGCTTGCGGGCCAGGTCGTCGAACATGTGCGACCACGCGTTGGTGGCCAGCACCGTCTTGCGGGCGCGCACCCGGCCACCGGGGGTCGTGAGGATCACCCGGCCGCCGGCTGCATCGCGCTCGAAGGCAGACACCGGGGTGCCCTCGTAGACCTCGGTGCCCTCCGCGGCGACCACATCGCGCCACGCCCATGCCAGCTTCGCCGGGTTCACCAGGCCCATGTTCGGCTCCCACCAGGCAGCGCCGACGTAGGTCGGGCTTGCGACCCGGGCGCCCAGCTCGTCCGGCCCGATCAGCTGGATCCCCGTGATGCCCATGCGGTGGATCAGGGCGATCTCCTTGAGCAGGCGCTCCTGGTACTTCGGCGAGGTCGAGACCCACAGGAACCCGGGGTGCTCGTAGTCGCAGTCGAGACCGAGCTCGCCGACGAGCTCCTGCAGGAGGGTGACCGCGCGATCGGCGTACTCGTGGGCCTCCCGGGCCTTCGTCCGGCCGAAGCGCATGGCGGTCAGGGAGTGCATCATCCCGATCTTGGTCATGCTGAACCCGGCGTTGCGCCCGCTCGCCCCGTGGCCGATGAAGTCGGCCTCCAGGATCGCGATGCGCATGGTCGGCTCCGCCGCGTGCAGGAAGTGGGCGGTCGACAGCCCGGTGTAGCCGCCGCCGACGATCGCCACGTCGACGTCGAGGTCCCCGACCAGCGCAGGGCCGGGGGAGTAGGGGCGGCTCGTGTGCCAGAAGCCCGTGGGGGTGAGGGTGGTCATGGTTCGAGTATTCGCCGGTCGCGACGGTCGATTCGCGGTGGCGGAGGACTGGACGGATCGGGCTCAGCGGGTGACCTTGCCCGGCAGGAGGAAGTCGTAGTCCTGGCGCAGGACCTTCGTGCGGATCGCCCGGTCGGCGCGGCGCGCCTGCAGGAAGATCCCGAGCAGGTGGGCGTCCTGGCGGTAGTAGTCGGCCACCTCGACGGCCGTGATCGGGTCGCGCGGGCCGGGGATGTCGGCGGTCGCCAACCACTGGTTGACCACCTCCAGGCCGGTGCTGATCCGCTGCGGGGCACCCTCCTTGTGGAAGTTGCCGAGCAGGTCCACGGCGACGGTCCGGGGGACGAAGTAGTCGTCCTGGTAGGAGTCGGCGACGAAGCGGAGCAGCATGGCCCGGATCCCCGGTGGGGCGGCGGCGACGACCACCCGCGCGTCGAGGCTGTGCTTGCCGTTGCGTCGGATGAACGGGGTGCCGACGTCGATGAGCACTGGCCCCGTGGGGACGCGGGGCGCCGGCGTGCCCGCGTCCGCCGACGCGTCGGATGCCGGGTCCGCTGCTGCGAATGACCAGTTGGAGAGCTGGCCGTCGAGGGCCACCTCGACCCCGTCCGTTCGCCCGGCGCTGCGCTGGGAGAGCAGTGCGACCGAGTCGAGCACCTGACCCATCACGGTGGCCAGGGCGTCGTCGTCGGTCGCGTGCAGCTGCTTGTGGCCGAGGGTGTCGGCATCCATGCGCGGCTGGACGAGGTAGACCACCGGTGGGCGTCCGGCGCGGTGGATCGGGATCGTCTCGGTCGGCACGACGCTGACCCCTGCTGCGGCCAGCTCCGTGAGGTACTCGTCGACGAGCTCCACGTAGGCGCTGACCGATGCGTCGTCGGGGAAGCCGGCCATCCGCTTGCACACCAGCCCGGGCAGCTCGTCGGTCGTCAGTGCGGCAGAGATCTCCCCGTATGCCAGGACCTTGACGTGGCCGCCGGACTCCGGGTTCGCGGGGTCGAGCCGGCGCTCGGTGCTCGCGAGGACGGCCAGGAGGTGGTCGCGGTCGGGGATGGCGGGCGGGGTGGGGCCCGTTGGCGGGGTGGGCTCGCGGGCGGCGTGGAGCTCATCGTTGCGTCCCTTCGGGGGAGGGCGCTGTCGCCGTGGGTCGGGGCCACCTGGCTGAACATCTGCGCGACCAGGCGCGGGGTCGTCGAGGATGCCGGTGCCGAGGAGCCCCGCGATCGCGGCCTCCAGCCGGGCCAGCGCCTCGCCGGCCTCGGCCTGCGACATCAGGAGTCCGGGCTTGAACTGCAGGACCGAGCGGTCGAACCCGGCGAACATCGCCCAGATCCCCGCGTCGTAGCAGGCACGGGTCATCAGCATCCCGCCCATGGGATGGGCGAAGCGCAGCCCGATCACCAGGCCGGTCTGGCGCACCTCGACGAGCCACTCGGGGTGCCGGGCGGCGATGTCGGCGAGGCCGGTGGCGAAGGTGGTCGTGAGGGCGTCGACCCGCGCGGTGGTCTCCGGTCGGGTCGTGATGTCCAGGACCGCGCGGGCCACCCGGCAGCCGAGCTCGGAACCGCCGAACGTGGAGATGTTCGACCAGCCGTCGTCCTCCAGCCAGGCACCGGCGCGCGCGGAGAGCAGCGTCGCGGCGATCGGGTAGAGGCCCCCGGACAGGCCCTTGCCGGTCACGAGGATGTCGGGGGTGACGGCAGCGCGCTGCACCGCCCAGAGCGATCCCGTGCGGCCGAGCCCGGTCTGCACCTCGTCGGCGATGTAGAGCGCGCTGAAGCGATCGCACAGTTCGCGGACGCCGGGGAGGTAGTCGGCGTCCGGCACGGGGAACCCGATGGTGGCGGGGATCGTCTCGAGGATGACCGCGGCCGTGGGGGCAGCCGCCAGCGCGGCTTCGAGGGCGGGCAGGTCGTTGAAGGGGACCTGGGGGAACTCGTCGTCGGCGCCGGTGGACAGGAACGCCTCGGCGGCCTCTCGGTCACCGGCGGCGAGGGCCAGCCCGGTGTGGCCGTGATAGGCGCCGGCCACGGACACGACCCGGCGGCGTCCGGTGGCCCGCCGGGCGGACTTGATCGCGAGGTCGATCGCCTCGCCGCCGCCGCTGGCGAAGACGGCGTAGGCCATCCCGGGCGTGCGCTCGACGAGGTCGGCGGCGAGCAGCGAGCGCTCGACGCTGGGGAAGTGGTGGTTGCCGATGTCGAGCTCATCGAGGGCGTCGACCAGGACGGCGATGAGCTCCGGGTTGCGGTGCCCCAGGTTGTACACGCCTCCGTTGAGGTGCAGGTCCAGCCAGCTGCGGCCGTCGACGTCGGAGATCCGGTAGCCCTCGCGGCGGCCCATGACGATCCCGGCCCCGAGCGCGGCGAACGTGCGCACGCGGTCGGGGCAGACGTAGCGCTCGGCGAGGGTGAGGACGTCGTCGCGGGTGGGGGCGCGGGCGTGGGGGCCGATGGGCGGGGGGCATCGGTGCGCGGTGCCTCTGGCTCGGGCATGTCGGTGGTGTGCGGACCGCTCATGGGCGCAGTATCGCCCCGCAGGGGTGGGGGACGCCCTGCGGGCTCACGCCGGCGGCAGGATCACCTCTTGAGAGTCACCTCGTTCGGCGACATGGCCTCAGCGAACCCGTACCCGGGACGCACCCACACCCGGTACGTGCCCTTGCGCAGGTTCAGGGTCCGGGTCTCCTTCGCGCCTCGGGTCTCGTAGGACTTCACGGCCTTCCATGATCCGTCCGGATTCTTGCGCTGCACCTGGAAGACGTAGAACTTCGAGCCCCGGTTCGGGTTCACGTCCACCTTCAGCTTGGACCGGTCCGCTGACGGCCTTGATCTTGACGGTGGGGACGGGCAGGGCGGCGGGGGTGGCCGGAGGCGGTGTGCCACGACCGGGGCTGGCATCGGGAGAGGGTTAGGCGTGGCTGGACCCCGCAGTATGGACTCTGCCTACCGGAGCGACCGACAAGTCGCCCGAGTAGCTTCACGCGGATGTAGCGAGCCGGTCGGGAGTATCCTCGCCAGCAGAGGTGGCGAACCCAGCCGGCACCGGTCGAGCGCGCCGTCACCGACCTCGGTCCACGATCCGCTTCGGCCAGCCTGCTCGAGGACGACCTGCGCCACCGGTGGCGGTCGGCGATGAACCCGTCCGATGATGCTCTGCATTGGGAACCGGTCCCTGTGAAGACGCTCGCGCCGGTCTGATTGCTCGTGGCGCCTGAGCTGATCGACCGTGCTGATCATCGTGCTGGTGAAGGAGGTCGGTGGAGAAGTGCCGGCGCTCGAACGTGGTGCTGGAGGGGACCCGTGACCACGCCAGCCAGGTCGTACGTCCGTCGTCGGGGCGCATCGGAGTCGTTGAAGTGCATCGCACAGTCGGACTCCGGTGCATCTGGAACTCCCCGGACTGGTCCCGAGGAGGTCGTCGAACGCTGTCGATCGGCGGTCGTGCCACCCTCGGGTGTCGCCTGGACTGTCCACGGACCAGCCGGTCCCTCAGCGACGCGAGACCGCCAGCACCATTGACGGACGAAGTGCCGTTGCACGGTAGTGAAGTTCAGTCTGGAACAGGTCGCACCAGCTGGATGTCCTCGGACGGTGAGGGTCATCGACCAGCCGTCGCCTGAGATCCGTCGTGACAGCCGGCTGCGTGCTGGTGGACGCGGGGACAACCGTCAACCCCGCCGCGACGAGTGCCCCGACGAGCAGGGCGATGAGTCGTTTCATGGCGCGCCTCTCCTCTCACGAGTCGTAGGCGCGAGCGCGCTGTCTGTGCCCGCCCGGTGGGGCGATGGGCCGGAGGAGGTGCGGGCGGAGGCGCGAGGACCCGGGGCAGCCGGGTGTCGGACGCGAGGAGCGCTGGTGCTCCCTCGGCGTCACGGTCACGCATCGCGTGCACGGCGGATCATCCCCATCTCCACGTGCAGGACTCTCGTCCCAGGACCAGCCTTGCGAGGCGCTCCCGCGGCCCGGTAGAGGCGTTGGTCCTACGGCCACCCGCGGGACTCGGGCGGGTCCGCGCGCGCATGATGGGGGCATGTGCGACACCTTCGTGGCCCTGGCTGACGCGACCGCCAACGGGTCGGTGATCCTGGCCAAGAACAGCGACCGGGAGCCCAACGAGGCCCATGAGGTGGTGTACGTCCCGGGCGCCGACGCATGGCCCGGGGGCTCAGGTCGCGTGCACCTACATCACGATCCCGCAGGTCGCGCACACGAACGCCGTCCTGCTCGGCAAGCCCTACTGGATCTGGGGCGCGGAGATGGGCGCCAACTCCCACGGCGTCGTGATCGGCAACGAGGCGGTCTTCACCAAGCTCCCGTACGAGAAGGAGCCCGGGCTGATCGGCATGGACCTGCTGCGCCTGGGCCTCGAGCGCGCCGACTCCGCCGGGGCGGCGGTCACCGTCATGACGGACCTGCTGGCCGAGTACGGACAGGGCGGCAACTGCGGGCACACGCACGACTTCCGGTACCACAACAGCTTCCTGGTCGCCGATCCCACAGAGGCGTGGATCCTCGAGACGGCAGGGCGGGAGTGGGCTGCGCGACGCGTCGAGGGCTCGGGGTCGATCTCGAACGCCATCACGATCGGCGGGCAGTTCGACAGGTCCTCGCCGGGTCTCGTCGACCGCGCCGTGGCGGAGAAGTGGTGCGCCGGCCCGGACGACTTCGACTTCGCGGCCGACTACAGCGACCGGATCTACACGCGGTTCAGCGACGCCCGGGCCCGGCAGTGCCGCACGAACGATGCCCTGGCGGTGGCGCGTGGTCGCATCGATGTGGCTGGGGCGTGGGAACTGCTGGCCGATCACGGTGTGCGGGCCGACGGCGGGGCCTCCTGGGGTCCGTCCGATCATCCCCTGGGTGGGTTGATCGGGGCGACGGTGTGCATGCACGCCGGCTTCGGGCCAGTGCGGGGCTCGCAGACCACCGGATCGTGGGTCTCGGAGCTCCCGGTGGGCGGGGGGCAGGCGACGCACTGGGTCACCGGCACCGCAGCGCCCTGCCTGTCGGTCCGGGTGCCGGTCTGGTTCGACGCCGTGGAGGCTGCGGGGCTGCCGGACCGCGGCCCCGCACCCGGCGGCACCTACGCCCCCGGCACGCTCTGGTGGGATCACGAGGACCTGCACCGCACGGTCCTGCTGGACTACCCGCGACTGCGCGGGCTGGTCGAGCCCGATCGCGACGAGGTTCAGGCGCGCATCGACGGGTTGGCTGCTGCGGCCTTGTCGGGCACTGTCGAGGACCGAGTGGAGTGCACCCGGATGGCCTTCGCCGAGGCGGCCGACGCCTACCGCCGATGGCTGGACACCGTTCGCCCGGCCGCGCCGTCGAAGGCGGGCCGCAACCCCTTCCACCGTGCCTGGCGCGGGTTCGACAAGGCCGCGGCCAGGGCGTAGCCGGAGCCCCGTTCGCCCGGGACCTTCGGCAGTTCCCACCCGCCGGGCGCAGGGTGATGATGGAAGGGTCCGGGGGTCATCAACGAGCCCGCCGGCGGGCTCGGCGCCCGGGTTGAGGGGGCTGTGATGTGGTCCCGTGAATCCCTGTTCCGACGCGTCATCGCGGCCGCCGGTTCGGTTGCTCTCGTGGTGGCGGTGCCCGGAGGCGCGCCTGGCGCGGGCTTGGGCGTGGAGGTGCCGGCCGCGGCCCCTGCCGTGGCGACGATCGTCGCGATCCGGGCCGCCCACCACCCGGGCTACGACCGGTTCGTCCTCGAGTTCGACACCCGCACGGCGCCTCCGGCCACCGTGGGCTTCGTGCCGAAGCTGATCGGCGACTTCTCCGGCCAGCGCGTGCCGGTGCCCGGGCGGGCGGTCATCCGAGTGGTCGTCCACGGGGCTCAGGCGCACTCCGAAGATGGCGAGCCGACGGTCGCCCTCGACCAGGCGTTCGCCCTGCCCAACGTGATGGCGCTCCGGGGCGCCGGTGACTTCGAGGCCGTCGTCACGATGGGGATCGGATTGGCCAAGCGGATGCCCTTCCACGTGCACCGCCTGGCCAACCCCGGTCGCATCGCCGTCGACGTCCCGACCACCTTCCCCCGGACGACGCGGCGGGTCACGTTCATGGACAAGGACGCGCCAGCCGGGACGTCCGCGCGGGTCACGGTGCGCCGGTCGATCCCGGACGCCTACCCGGCCACGGGCCTGCTGGACCGGATCTTCGCCGGTCCCACGAATGCGGAGAAGGGCGCTGGGCTGCGACTGGTCACCTCCGGCGCGACGGGATTCACCTCCGTGAGCGTGGCCCGTGGCATTGCCCGGGTGCGGCTGACCGGTGAGCTGCGCGGGTGACTCGAGCAGCTTCACGATCGCTGACTCGATCATGCCGACGTTGCGGCGCCTGCGGAACGTCGACTGGGTCAAGATCTACTCGCCGGCCGGGAAGACGACGGCCCCGAAGGGTCGGCGGGACTCGGTGCCCACCTGCTTGGCGGCCGCGCAGGGCACCTGCCTGTACCTGGTCTCCCAGATCAGCGGCCAGGACCCCACGACCGGTTCGTTCCTCGTGCTGAACGTCAACGACGGTGACGTCGTCGGGACGCGCGGCGCGTTCTACAGCGAGTGGTTCAGCGTGCGCGGGCGCCTGACCGATGAGGGTGCCCAGCTTGAGGCGCAGGACGAGGCAGGTGCGTGGTCGCCCCTGGCGCTGACGTGGATCCCCGCTCAGGGGACGTTCAGCGGGTGGACTCCGGTCACCGTCGCACAGATGCGCGAGTACTCCGGCGGTGGGGTTCCGCTGCGCGGCCAGCCGTGCGGCTGAGGCCCTGGAGGTCGGGCTCACGCGGGATGCCCCTCACGTGGCCGGTGGTGAGGAGTCGGGTGTGGCCTCGCGCGGGGAATCCTGGGCGGGTTCCCCGGCGCGCGGCACCTTGGCGAGCGTTCGATAGCTGGACTCGAGTCGGGTGATCACGGTCGTCGGTGCGGGGATGACCTCATCGGTCAGCCGTGCGCGCAGCAGGTCCGGTCGTCGAGGCAGCGCCTCGGTCGGGATCGCCCGACCGACCAGGAGGAGGTCGCCGCGATCCTGAGCCGCTCGCAGGGCGGACGCGTTGTGCGCCGCGACCTCTGAGAACGAATCGGCGATCCGGCTCAGCGACCAACCGACCTCCGGACGTGACAGGGGCACGCCGCTGGGCACGGCCCGGGTCAGCAGGCGGTCGATGTCCAGCCGCTCGATCTGGATCGGGTGGGCGCTGGGGTGCGGGGTGCGAAGCGCCCGGACCTGGTCGGCGACCTCCCGCCATCGCGACTCGGCTGCCTCGGCGCGGGCCGCCGCTTCGAGGTGTCGATCCCGCGTTGGGCCGATCGCGCCACGCTGAGCCAACGACCGGTGCGCCCTCGCGGCGGCCCGATGCAGGGCGATCCCGATCGCGGCGAGGTTGCCGTGCACAGTGGCCGGGGCGCTGCCGACCTCAGCCAGCGTCCACGCCAGGTGGCGCAGTCGGGAGACTCGGTCGGAGAGCTCCTCGAGGGGCGGCTGTCCGCGCCGGATGCCGGGGCGCGCAACGGTCAGGTCGAGCAGGCCCTCGCTCGCGGCGGGCGCACGGACGTCGCCTCGTGGGCGGGGGAACCGGCCCAGATCAGCCACCACGGACTCGTCGAGCGTCGCGCACCGCCCGTGCGCTGCCAGGGCTTCGGCCGCCTCGGCGGTGAGGGTGACCAGCGTCCGCCAGTCCCGGGACGCTGCGCCCAGTGTCGAGGGGTGGCGCATGCGGGACGCCTCGGGGCTGCGCGGCTGGCCGTCCGCGCAGTGGTGGGTGGCCCACAGGTCGGCCGCCGACCGGATCAGGCAGGGCAGCGTCGGCCAGAGACGCCCCGGGTCCCTCCACCGGACCGGCGTGGCTCCAGTCGCGGGCCCGGGCGACGGCCTCCAACGAGCGCAGCAGCCGGGCGTCCGGCCCTCCGCGGCGGCGCCGCGGGACGCGTGCTTCCGGAGGCCAGCGGTCTTGTCAGGGTCCCGCCGAGGTGAACCAGCGCAGCGGCCAGGTCATGGTGGGCGGAGACGTCGAAGGCGTTCGGACGACGCCCCTCGATCGCGTCCATCGTGACACGGATGTGGGCCCGGGCGATGCACCGAGCCGCCCGCTCGGTGAGCTGTGCGTAGGTCGTCGTGGACGGGCGGACGGGGACCACGGCGGCGGCGATGCTCATGCGGCAGCTCCTTGGGCGAGGCTGCGGGCGGCGCAGAGCGCGGTGACTGCGCGGGTGACGGCCAGGACCTCGGCGGACGAGAGCGGCTCGATCTCGTTGCCCAGCAGGTCGACAGCCAAGTCGATGCAGCTGCTCGTCAGCAGGCTGACCAGGGGCAGCACCTCGGCGTCGTCGAGGACCCTTGGCTCCGGAAGATCGACGGTCAGGTGGAACGCCTCCGGCCGCGAGACGGCCAGGCTGTCCGCAGCCTCCGCGCAGGCGTCGGCGACTGCATCGAGATCGGCGGGGGCGCCACCATTGGGCAGGCTGACGACCTGCACAGCGATGTCGTGGGTCACCGTGATGGCCGTCCAGAGTCCCGCGAGGGTGGCGGGAAGGTTGGCGATGAGTCCCTGTTCAGGGGCTGACGTACTCAGTGTCATGGGATCCTCCGGGTTGGTCGGCCGGCTCACGTCTGCGGCCGTCATCTGAATCAGTGCTCGGCACGGGTGGCCATCGGCAGTGCCGCGTGAGAATCCCGGGTGATCTGGTGTTGCCTGGCAACCTGCGCCGTCCGCAGCCGAGTTGCCGGCGGCTCGCGCAGGGGCCGGATCAGCGCTGTCCCGCCCTCGGTGGTGCCGGACGTGAGCCAACGAGGGCGCGTTGTTGCCTGCCATCCGGCATACCGTCATCGCAGGTCAGCAGGTGTTCGTAGTCTCCTTGCCGGCGCGTGGAAGCCCACGCCGTGCTCCCGCACCGTCGGCATGGCAACCGTTGCGGCAACGCCCCACGGCACCCTGCAACTCCCTGGCCGCGAGTCGATCCACGGCCATCCCCGAAGAGGAGGTGTCGACATGGACCTCAGTCCCGAGTTCCTGCGTGACGCGCTGCACCGCGTCGATCTGGACGGGTGGGACGGCATTGCCGGCCGGCAGTTGCTCGACCACGTGCGCCGGGCTGTGGTGGTCCCGGTCGTCCGGCGGTCGGGACTGCGCGGGCCTGCCGCGGACCAGGCAGAGGCCTCGTGCTGGGCGGCCGCATGGGATGCACTGAGACGGCCTACGGCCAGGACGGCGCAGAACCCGGGTGGGATGGTCTGGGTGGCGGTTCGTCGGGCGGTGGCGGCCGAGGTCGAGTTCTCCCGCATGTCGGAAGGCGGGCCCGTCGGCGCCCGGACGCGGGGTGCGGCCGCTGCGGTTCCGGGGGAGTGGGGGGTTCCGGGGGAGTCCGGGGGAGGCCGCCAGGGAATCGGCCGTGGCCTCCGCCCGGCGCCCGTCACGGCGCCGCACTGGCCCTCGTGGCAGCGCCGGATCACCGAACCCGGTGCCTGTCCCTCGACGACCTCATGGACGGCGGGTGGCAGCCCGTCGACACCGGGTTGGGGATTCCCGAGGACCTCGAGCCGGTGGTGGGAGCGGTGCTCGACGGCCTGGTGGCCGCTGGCTGGGATCGGGCGGTCGCCGCGGACGCGATCGCAATCATGGCCGACCACGCTGCGTGCGACGCTTCCGGTTCACCGACCACCCGGTGGCGTTGGGTGTCTCTTCGGATCGGGGTTCCGGAGTGGCAGGCCCGGCGCCTCGCGGGGCTGCTCCTGGGAGGTGGTGGCTGGCCGGGAGTCCTCGAGCTCGTCGTCCGGCATGGCGCGGCGGTCATCGGGGATCCCGCCGTGCAGGGCGCTGTGCGATCGACCACCTCGCGCTGGTCGGCTGGCCCAGGCACGTGGCTGGCTGCGTGGGACGCGCAACTCGAGGGGATCGCATGACTGGCGCTGCGGCCCGTGGCCGGCGCCAGATCGCCCATGCCGCCGGGATTCGATTAGGAGTAGCGCACGAGGGGCCCATATCATGCGCGAGACCATTTTGCCCGATATGCACCAAGTGCGGCGTGTCGGACGGTATGTCGGGTGTCGCGCATGCCGGGAGGGGGAGGCGCCATGGGTTCGATCACGCTGAGCGCCGATCCCTTCTCGCGACCGGCAGCGCCTCGCTGTTCGCGTGTGCGCCTCCCGGTGCTGATCCCAGGAGAAGAACGATGACCACCGCGCCCTCTGACGTCGGCTCCGCACCCGTGCGGGCAGACGCCACCCTCGCTCGAGCCAGCCGCTCGCCTCGCTCGGCCGAACCCTCGCGGGCTGGTCTTGCCCCGGTCCGCGGCCGCCGCCGTCCATGGCTGCTCGGGCTCGGAGCGCTCCTCGCCGCCCTTGGGTCCCTGACCGTCGTATGGCTGGTGGGCGCCGCGGGCCAGCGCCAGGAGGTCCTCGCGGTCCGCGCCGACGTGGCGTACGGCGAGGCCCTCACGGCCGACGACATCACGATCGCGCGGGTATCGGTGGATCCCGGGATCGCGGTCCTTCCGGGAGCCGACAGGGATGCAGTCGTCGGCCAGGTGGCCACCACGCGCCTGGTACCGGGGATGCTCCTGACCGCGGGCATGGTCGAGCCCGGGGGCGAGCCGGGCCCGGGTCGGGTCCTGGTCCCGATCGCTGTTCCGGCCGAGCGGATGCCCGCCGGCGGGCTGCGCGCCGGCGACCGGATCCTCGCCATCGACTCCGAAGGCGCGGGATCGGATGCGACTGCCCCGATGGCCGCTGCCCCGACTGCAGCGACTGTCGTGCGTGTCGGTCCGGCCGACATCAACGGGGTCACGGTGATCGACGTGACGACCGCTGCAGCGGCAGGGCCGAGGCTGGCGGTGGCCGCTGCCAACGGCCATGTCGCCCTCATCGTCGAGCCGACGGGGAGCTGATGTGGCGACGATCAGCCTGCTGAGCGCGAAGGGCTCGCCGGGCGTGACCACCACCACGGTGGCACTCACCCTGGCGTGGTCCACCGTCCACCCCGACCGCCGCGCCCTGGCTGTGGACGCAGACCCGATCGGCGGGGACACCGCCGCCGGCGTCCTGCGGGGGGCGGTCCCCGTGAGCGCCGGGATCCTTCCCCTGGCGACAGCCCGCGGGATCGACGCGCACGACGCCCTCGACGAGGCCTGCGTGCACCTGCGTGCCGACGGCTCCGCGAGGCTGCTGCCGGGTGTCCCCGATCAGGCGCGTGCCGCAGCCCTTCCGCTCGCCTGGGACGTCCTGACCGAACTCCTCGCCGACCTGCACCACGCCGGAACCGACGTCCTTGTCGATGCCGGTCGAGTGGATCGTGCTGCGCTCGGTGCCGCGTGGTTGGCTGACAGCGACCTGGCCGTCCTGGTCGTCCGGCCGACCCTGGCTGCGGTCATGGCAGCCCATCGATTCGCTGCCGACTGGCCGTTGGTCGGGGTGCCGCTGCGCCTGCTGGTCGTGGATTCCATGTCGCCGTACAGCGCCGCGGAGGTCAGCGAGGCCGTGGGTGTCCCCTTGCTGGGGACGATCGCGTTCGACCCGGCGAGCGCCCGGGTGCACTCCGAGGGTGCCGATCCGGGGCGCGGCTTCGAGCGCGGCGAGTACGCCCGGAGCCTGCGCCGTGTGGCCCGTGACCTCGGCGCGCTGGCGTTCGCACGGGCGGACCTGCTCCTCCCCGCTTCCACTCCGGGAGACGCCGTCGCCACAGAGTCGTCAGTCGAGGTGCACAGCTGATGGGTACGACGCAGGTGCTGCCCTCCGCGCAGCTGGCCGACCAGGTCCGCCGCCTCGCGACGAGCGCTGGCGGGAGCGACGACCTGGGCGCCGGTTCGGATGCCCGCGACCCGCATGCCCGCGGAGTCCGGGAGTCTCGTGGGCCAGACGCCCCGCCCGACAACCTCCACGACGCGAGCCACGCATCTCCGCCGGCCACGCCGACACGGCGGCCGGGCCCGACGTCCGTCGACCACGCCCTCGTCGCCGCGGTCCGTCGCGAGGTGTCCGATGCCCTCGCGATCCGGCTGCGCGAGGTGCCGGTCGCCGATCCGCGCGCCCGCCGCGAGCTGGCCCGCACCCTGCTGACCGAGGTACTGGTGGCCCGCTCGCGGGAACGGGTCCACGCGGGCACGCGCCCGTGGACGGTCGACGAGGAGTTCGCGATCGCCGACAGCGTCATGGACGCGATCTTCGGGATGGGGCGGCTGCAGCCATTGATCGACGATCCGTCGATCGAGAACATCGAGGTGACCGGGTTCGACAACGTCTGGGTCGCCCACGCCGACGGCCGCGAGGTGCGCGGCGAGCCGGTTGCCAGCTCGGACACCGAGCTCGTCGAGCTGATCCAGGCGCTCGTGACGCGCACCGGCCAGGCCGAGAGGTCGTTCTCGACGGCCAGCCCGAGCCTCCACCTGCGCCTTGACGACGGCTCCCGGCTGACTGCGATGGCCTGGGTCACTCCGCGTCCGGTCGTCGTGATCCGCCGGCACCGCGTGCGCGACGTGTCGCTGGACCAGATGGTCGAGTGGGGCTCGATGTCGCGCGCCGTTGCCGAGTTCCTCGGGGCGGCGATCAGGGCCGGCAAGAACGTCATCGTCACCGGCGGCCAGAACGCGGGCAAGACGACCATGCTCCGCGCGCTGGCCGCCGAGTTCTCGCCGATGGAGCGGTTCGCGACGATCGAGCGGGAGTACGAGCTGCACCTGCACGAGCTGACCGACCGGCATCCCCGGGTGGTCGCGATGGAGGCGCGCATCGGGTCATCGGAGCGCGATGCGTCCGGGCGTGCGTCCGGCGAGGTGACTCTCTCGGACCTGGTCGTCGACGCGCTGCGGATGAACGTGCGCCGTGTCATCGTCGGCGAGGTGCGCGGGCCCGAGGTGGTCCCGATGCTCAACGCGATGAGCGTCGGCGACGGCTCGATGTGCACGCTGCACGCCCGGACAGCCAGCAAGGCCCTCGACCGGATCGTGAACCTCTGCCTCGAGCAGGGCGGCGGGATGACCGACTCCTTCGCCTACCGTGCGGCGGCCGACGGCATCGACTTCATCGTCCACCTCTCGCTGCGCCACGACGCCGAGCGCGGCGGCGCACGCCAGCGGTTCGTCTCCGAGGTCATCGAGGTGGACGGCGTCGGCGAGGCCGGACGCCCGGTGGTCACGACCGTCTTCACCCCCGGACCCGACGGGCGGGCGGTCCCGGCGCACAACCCGCACTGCCTGGCCGACCTGATCGGCGCCGGGTTCGACCCGTCCCTGCTCGACCAGCCGCACCTGGACCCGGTCCGGGCAGTGCGCAGGGCCGCGCGATGACCGCCGCCCAGGTCCTGGCCGGGGTTGCCGCCCTCGTTGCCGCCGCGGGCATCGCCCTGATGATCGCCGTGGCAACAGGTTGGCAACCGCGGACGCCGGTTGCCGCGACACGCCGCGCCGACTGGTCGTGGGCGTCCATGCGCTGGCCCGCGGCGCTCGCCATCGCCCTGGTGGTATGGGCGTTCACGGGATGGCCGGCCCTGGGCCTCGGCGCCGCAGCGGCAGCCATCGGGCTGCCCGCGATGTCCGGGAGCCGGGGCGCGCGCGGAGGCCCAGATCGACCGGGTCGAGGCCGTCGAGGAATGGACCCGACGACTGGCCGACGTGCTGGCGATCGGGGTCGGCCTGGAGCAGGCGATCCAGACGGCGGCGCGAACCGCCCCGGCGCCGATCGCCGCGGAGGTCGCCACGCTCTCGGCCCGGATCGCCGCGCGCACCCCCACCGAGTCCGCGTTGCGCCGCTTCGCCGACGACCTCGACGACCCGACCGCGGACCTCGTCGTGGCCTCGCTGATCCTGGCCTCCCGCCGGCGAGGCCCGGGAGTCGCGGCCGCGCTCACGGCCATCGCGGACTCCGTGGGCGAGGAGGTCGCCGCCCGGCGCCGGATCGAGGCCGATCGGGCCAAGCCGCGCACCACCGCCCGCGCCGTCACGGCCATCACGCTGGCGATCATCGCTGCCGGCCTGCTCAACCGCGGGTACACCGGTCCCTACGGCACGGTCCTCGGGCAGGTCGTCCTGACCGCCACCCTCGGGTTCTTCGGTGCGGCGCTCTGGTGGATGCACTCGATGACCCGGACCACCCGCCCGGCGCGGATCCTCGGCGCGCAGGAGGCCGACTGCATGACCGCGATGCTGCTCGCGGGCGCGCTCGTCGGGCTCGGCGTGACCCTCCTTGTTGCCGGCCTGCGCGCTCCCGTCCCCGATCTTGCCGCCGCCGTTGCCCGGCTGTCGGGGACCGCCCCCGCCCCGCAGTTGGCCACCGGTGACGGCGCGCTCGACCGCGCCCTGGGTCGGGCCGCGGCGCGAGTTGCCGAGACGCTGCGCCTGGACCGGCATCGCGCTGACCTGGCCATCACCGGCACCACCCCGACCCGGATGGCGCTGGAGAAGATGGGCTACGCGTTCGTCGGTCTCGCCTTCCCGGTGCTGCTCACCTCGATCCTGTCCGATCGCGGGCCTGGCGCTCCCGGTGGTGATCCCCGTGGCTGCGGCCGTGGGGCTCGCGGTCGGGATGTCGTTCCTGCCCGAGGTCGAGCTGCGCCGACGGGCCGCCGTCGCTCGCATCCAGATGCGGCGGACGGTCTGCGTCTACCTCGAGCTGGTCGCCCTGGAGCGGGCCGCCGATGCCGGTGCGGTCGAGGCGCTGGAGCGCGCGGCGGCGATCGGTGACGGTCCCGGCTTCGGGCACATCCGCGACGCCCTCCTGCGCGCG
Source organism: uncultured Actinomycetes bacterium (assembly GCA_963812395.1). Classification (GTDB taxonomy): domain Bacteria; phylum Actinomycetota; class Actinomycetes; order S36-B12; family CAIYMF01; genus Prado023. Next base: position 18,647 of record CAWEVG010000031.1, on the reverse strand, counting down.
CGGCTCGAGGGCCGCACCCCGTGGCAGCAGCTCTCCGAGCTCGCGATCGAGTTGGGCGTGCCGGAGCTCGGCGACGTCGCCGACATCATGCGGCTGTCCGGCGAGGACGGCGCCGCGGTGCTCCCGACCCTGCGCGCCCGGGCCGCCTCGCTGCGCACATGGCTGCTGCAGTCCGAGGTCACGGCGGCCAACGAGGCCAGCGAGCGCATGTCGATCCCGGTCGCGCTGCTCGGCGTGGCCTTCATGGCACTTCTCGGTTTCCCCGCCTTCTGGCGGATCCTGTTCGGCTGATCACACCCATTGGAGAGAGAAATGAACGCAGTCCTGACCACCACCCTGACCGTCCTCGGCGCCCTGACCGGGCGCGTCCGCAGCGGCTGGGAGCATCGCGGCACCGAGACCGGCGCGAGCACCCTGGAGCTGGTGATCCTCGTGCTGGGCCTGATCACCGTGGCCACGCTGCTGGTCGCCACGCTCACCGCGGCGGTGAAGTCGCGCACCGACCAGATCAACTGATGCCTCGAGCGGAACGCGGGTCCGTCACGCTCGAGGTGTCGATCCTGGCCCCCGTGCTGCTGGTGGTCGTGTTCACGATCATCCAGGTCGGCCTGTGGTCGTACGCGCGCAGCCTCGCGCTGGGTGCCGCCCAGGAGGGTCTCGCGGCGGGCCGTGCGTACGGTGCGCCGGCTGCGGCTGGACGGGCTCGCGCCCAGTCGTTCCTCGACGCGACTGCGGGGGACTCCCTGGTGGGCAGTGACGGTCACGTCGAGCGCGACTGCCGCCAGCCTGCGCATCGAGGTGACCGGTCGCGCCCTGAGCGTGCTCCCCGGGGTTCCGGGGCTGCCAGTGCGCCAGCACGCTGAGGGCCCGATCGAGCGGTTCACGGCACCATGACCGGCGGCCGGAGTTCGGGGAGTGGTCGGGAGTCGACGAGCGATCGCCAGCCAGCTTCCGAGCGGGTCTGGGTGACCGGTGGGAACCGGGTGACCGGTCGGGGCTGGGTGACTGAGCGGGGGTCCGCCACCGTCGAGCTCGCCGTCCTCGCCCCGGCCCTGCTGGCCCTGCTCGGGTTGGTCATCGTCGCCGGTCGGATCTCGGCCGCGGGCAGCGCGGTGGAACAGGCCACGGCGTCGGCGGCCCGAGCGGCCTCCATCGCCCGGGACGCCCGCGCGGCGCAGGTGGCTGCTGAGCGCAGCGCCCGGGACGCACTGCGCGATCAGGGCGTCACGTGTCAGCCGATGACCAGCTCGGTGGACACCGGCGGCTTCGCCGTGGCCGTGGGATCCCCCTCGAGCGTGACGGTGCGCGTGCGCTGCGCCGTCCCGTTGGCCGACATCTCCGTGCCTGGCATGCCCGGCCAGCGCACCATCACGGCTCAGATGACCAGCCCGATCGACCGGTTCCGGGGGCGTTCGTGATGGCCGGGCCGTGGGCCACCACGAGGCAGCGGCCGGCGTCCGATGAGCCGTCGGATCGCGGCGCGGTCACCCTGTTCGTGGCGATCGCCATGGTCGGGCTCCTCGCCCTGGCCGGGCTCGTCGTCGACGGAGGTGCCAAGGTGCGGGCGGTCCAGCGTGCCGACCGGCTCGCCGCCGAGGCCGCCCGGGCCGCCGGTCAGGCCATCGACCTCGCCGGAGTCCTCGAGGGCAGCGACGTCGCAGTTGACCGCCGGGCTGCCCTCGTCGCCGCGGAGGCGTACCTGCGGGCGGCCGGAGTCGAGGGCTCGGCCCGTGTCCTCGATGGTGGAAGGGGCCTTGCCGTGACCACCACCATCGCGTCGCCCACCGTGTTCCTCGGCCTGATCGGGGTACCTGCATTCACAGTCCACGGCAGCGCCGAGGTGGCCCTCGTCCACTCCGTGAGAGGAGTCCGTCCATGACCGCCCACACCGACCAGCGTGAGGCTGGACCGCGTGGAGTCCTGCGCGCACTGGCATCGCTCGGGGCGCTCGGAGTGCTCGTGGTGGCCGTCCCGTACGTGCTGGTCGCCCTGACGCAGGCGCTCCCCCTGGACCTCGGGGCGCTGTCGCCTGCCGCGTGGGGACGCGCCGACGACGGGCGGCTGCTCCTGTTGGCGATCGTCGCGGTGGCGTGGATCGCCTGGGCCGTGATGGTCGTCAGCGTGGGGTTGGAGACGTGGGCAGCCGTCCGTCGCGTCCCCACGCCGACGCTTCCGGGGATGGCCGTGCCGCAGCGCATGGCAGCCTTCCTGGTGGCGTCGATCCTCGTGGCGCTGAGCCCTGCGGCCGGTGGCCCTGCCGTGGCGGCGGGCATCGGCTCCGGTGCGTCGGCAGGGGCGTCGACGGGGGCGACGGGAGGGGCGACGGCCAGTGCGTCGGCCGTGGTCTCCGGTGGGGGCGTGGCCGGGCTCGTGTCGTGGTCGGGGACCGGCGCGGGCGTGGGTTCGCCTGTCCGGGGCGATGGGGCGGGTCAGGCTGAGGGACGCCCGTCGGGCACGTCCGGGTTGCTCGTCCCGTCGGCGGCTGGTGGCCTCGCGGAGGTCGTCGCGGCAGCGTCCGTCGGTGCCGATCGGGTTGACCTCGACGAGCTCCGCGCGCATGCTCGCGCCTCCCGCTCGGGTGGGCAGTCGCTCGACGAGTCGACCGGCAGGACCGCCGCCCCGACAGTGACGACGGAGCGGCACGACACCCTGTGGATGCTCGCCGAGCAGTACCTGGGTGCCGGCGAGCGCTATGTCGAGATAGTCGAGCTGAACGAGGGGGCCGAGCAGCCCGACGGCCGATCACTCGGCGACGATGGCCGCATCTACCCCGGCTGGACCCTGACCCTGCCGGCCGACGCCGCAGTGGATGCGGCGCGGCCCGAGCGACATGTGGTGGTCCGTGGCGACACGCTCTGGGGGATCGCGGCGGACGAGCTGGGCGATCCCACCCGCTACCCGGAGATCGTGGAGGCCAATCGGGGCGACCTGCAGCCCGATGGGCGACGTCTGGCTGATCCGGACCTGATCCTGCCTGGCTGGGTCGTCGAGATCCCCGGGATCGAGGACTCGACGGCGCTCGCCGGGTCCGACCCGCTGGATGCGGCGGCGGACGCGGAGGCGGGCGCTGTTCCGGGGGCTGAGGTGGGCTCGGAGGCGGCCGTTGCACCAGGTGATGGCGCCCCAGCGCCGAGCGCGTCGGCCACGGACATGGTCCCCGATCCCGATTCAGAGGACAGGGATCCAGCGCCCGACGACGCCGGATCCACGGCCGATTCCCCCACCCCTGCCGCTTCCGGGTCGGCCATGGGAACGACGCCGAGTGCGATGGCCCCGATCGACAGGGCCTCGTCCACCGCTGGCTCCTCGCCGTCAACGCCCGCCGAGGCGAGCCCGACTGCCGGGCCATCACGTCACTCCCCGGGCCTGCCGACCCTGGATCGTGGGACGGTCGGGCTCACGACCGGTGAGGCCGCTCCGGAGGGCGGAACGACCGAATCCGACGGCGCGCGGCACGCGGACGAGCCGGGTGCACCAGCCGCGGCGGGAGTGCCAGATGTCGAGAACCCGACGCTGGACCCGGGTTCGGTACCCGCGGCGAACCCATCCCCGCTGGGCCCCCCCGGCGAACCCATCCCCGGCGACCCCATCCCGGCGAACGGGGAGCTGAGCGGTGACACCGCTGCGGCGGGAAGTCCGGCGATCGCGCTGCCGGCGGGCGGTGCCGTGGCCGCCCTCGTCCTGGCCGGAGTGGGTGCCGAACTGCTGCGGCGCCGGCGCCAGTTCCAGCGCCACCGTCGACCGGGGGAGCGGATGCCCGACTCGGGTCCCGGCGCCCAGCAGGTCGAGCGGGCGGCCCGGACGGCCGGGCGTGAGCCCGGACTCGACCTCCTCGACAGGGCGCTGATCCAGTTGGCCGAGGAGGCGGTGGCCGGCGGGCATGCCGCTTCCCGACGTCCGCCTTGTGCGGGTCAGCGCGGAGTCCGTTGTCCTGGACCTCGCGGCACCGGCGGGCCCACCCGTCGCCCCGTTCGTCGCGGCTGATGAAACTCGCTGGGTGCTCTCGTCGGCGCTTCTCGCCGCCGAGTTGCCGGATCGGCCACGGGCCCTCGGCGGCCTGGTCACGCTGGGCTTCTCCGGACCCGAGACCGTCCTGCTCAACCTCGAGTCGGCGGGAACGCTGGCCGTCCAGGGGTCGGCGGAGGTCACCGGAGACGTGCTGCGCGGCCTCGCTGCCGACCTGGCCTTCGGCCCCTCCAGCGCCCTGACCGAGCGCACCCTCTGCCTGTCCGACCCGGCGATCGCCGATGCGGTCGAGGCTGGGGGCATGGGGGTCGAACGCGATCCGGTGCGCGCGACGGCGATGCTGGCTGCGGTCATGGCCGCTCGCGCTGGCCGCCCGGCTCCCGCGTCGGCCGTCCCAGCTCCCGCCTCGGCTGACCCGTGGCCGGCGACCCACTGGCCGGCGACCCGCTGTTGATCGTCCTCTGCGACCGGGAGCTCGCCGTCCAGGTCCCGCCCGGGTCCGGCGCCGCGCTGATCACCACTGCGCCGGTCGCCGGCGCCGGAGCCACCTTGGTCGTCGGAGACTCCGGGATGGCCGTGCTGCTGCCGGAGCGGGAGCACCTCGTGCCCCAGCGCCTGAGCCGGACGGCGACCCGCGACATCGTTGAGGCACTCAGCGCCGCCGACCTCCCCGAGACCGACGCCTCGGAAGGCCCGTCGCCTCTGCGTGTCCCCGAGGGGGCCGCCCATCCCGAGGAGCCCCGCGAGGGTGCCGATTCGGGGACTGGCCAGGCCAGCCTCTGGGAGTCGCTCGTGCCCCCATCCGAGGTCATCGACCTTCGTGAGAACGCCTCGATCCCTGGCGTCGAGGCCGACCCGCGCCGGCCGGACGATCGGCGCATCCTGCCAGTCACCCTGGACTTCCTCGCCCGCACGGACGAGGGCCCCGCCCGAGACCCGTCCGCAACGGGAGGCTGCACCGGGGGCGACTCCGAGAGCGACTCCGAGGCGACTCCGAATGCGACTCCCTCGGCGACTCCCTGGGCGACTCCGAGGAGCCGCGTCGGCGGCAGGAACCACCGGTCACGCTCCCGGGCGTCCCGCATCAGCGGTGCCGCGCGTGCTCGTCCTGGGTGAGGTCCTCGTCGAGAACGCCCACGGGAGGTGCGAATCCACGCGGATCGGCCGGCTCGCGGAGACGGCTGCGTTCGTGCTGTTGAACCCCGGCTCGCGGCCCAGCGCGTTGCAGGGTGCACTCTGGCCGGGCCGCCGGTCGAACCCGCAGACCTGCCGCCAGATGATCTCCCGAGCGCGGACCTGGTTGGGACGGACGGATGCCGGGGAGCCCTACCTCATGACGTTCGCCGAGTCCGGGGGCAGGTTGCGCCTGCGTGACGAGGTCGGCTCCGACTGGGCCGACTTCCAACGGTTGGCCGAGCTCGGCCTGGCCGATCCCGCGGACACGGAGCACCTGACCGCTGCGCTGGCTCTGGTCCGCGGCCGCCCGTTCGGCGCTGTCGCCAGTCGAGAGCTGCCGTGGGCGGACCTCCACATCAACGAGATGATCTCCCTCATCAGCGACGTGGCCCACGAACTGGCCGTGCGCCATGAGCGCAACGGTCGGCAGTCGGCCGCGCGTGACGCCGCCCTGCGAGGGCTGCGGACCGAGAGTGAGTCAGAGATCCTCGAGGCGATCGTGTCCAGGACCGCCGTGTAGGCAGACAGGGCGGAGGGCGTCGGGACCTCGCGGCCGGCCGCTCTGGTCGATCCGGGATGGACGGGACGCGGCCTTCGACGCCACAGTGCGCGAGGTTGGGTTCGACGCGGGCCACGAACGGTCCCGCGCGGACATGTCCACCACGCCTCACCGCAGCGCCCGGGCCAAGATGGCTGTATGCGCCATGACGAGTACGCCGCCCACGATGCCCTCGGCCTCGCCGACCTGGTCCGCTCCGGGGAGGTGACGGCCTCCGAGCTGGTCGAGGCCGCCATCGCCCGCACGGACGCGGTGAATCCCACGCTCAACGCCGTGGTCCACCGCATGGACGACACCGCCCGGGAGGTGGCCGCCGGTGAGCTGCCCGATGGCCCGTTCACGGGGGTGCCGTTCCTGGTCAAGGACATGGATGGCTTCCTGGCCGACGAGCCGTGCACCTTCTCGAGCCGCTCGCTGCACGACTACGTGCCCAACCACGACTCCGAGCTCTTCGCGCGCTACCGCCGGGCCGGTGTCGTCTTCGTGGGCAAGACCAACTGCCCCGAGTTCGGGATCCTGGGCATCACTGAGTCCGACGTTCCGCGGTCCTGCGCGCAACCCGTGGAACCCCGACCACACGCCGGGCGGATCCAGCGGCGGATCGGGTGCCGCGGTGGCGGCCGGGATCGTGCCGGTGGCCCATGCCGGTGATGGCGGTGGCAGCATCCGGATCCCGGCCTCGGCGTGCGGGCTGTTCGGGCTCAAGCCCTCGCGCGGGCGCACCCCGCTCGGTCCGGACGAGGGGGAGTCGTGGAACGGGCTGGTGGTCCGCCACGTCGTCAGCCGCACGGTGCGCGACAGCGCGGCGTTCCTCGACGCGACCCAGGGCTCGCGACGTCGGAGGCTCCCTACGCCGCGCCTGCGAACGGGGAGTTCCTCGAGGCGGTCGGGCCGCGCGCCTGGGCAGCTGCGGATCGGCTTCTCGACGGAGTCGATGCTCGGCCGCAGCTACCGACCCGGAGTGCGACGCGGCAGTGGAGGCCACCGCGGGGCTGCTGGCCGACCTCGGTCACGAGCTGATCCCACTGGACCTGCCGATCGACCGGGACGCGCTGGTCGCATGCCTACCTCACCATCGTCGCTGCGTGCGTGGGCATGGAGGTCATGGACACCGAGAGGATGACGGGCCGCAAGCCGGACCCGGGCGACTTCGAGCCTGCCACCTGGTTCCTCCGGCAGCTCAGCGACGTGCTCTCCGCCCGCGAACTCGAGCAGGCGCTGGCCCTTGTCGCCGAGACCACCCGCCGGCTCGGAGCGCTGTTCGACGACCAGATCGACATGCACCTGTCCGCAACCGTCCCGTACCCGCCCGTGCGGATCGGGCAGCTCGCCCAGACTCCCGTTCAATTGACGGGGCTGCGAGTCCTGCGCACCCTGCCGGTCAATGTCGGGCCGGTCCTCCGAGTTGTCGTGGCGCAGTTGGCGGCCGGGTTCGTTGAGACGTCGGCCGAACACCCCGCTGTGGAACCTGACCGGCCAGCCGGCGATGAGCCTGCCGCTGCACTGGACGCCCGAGGGCCTGCCCGTGGGCGTGCAGATCGCGGGGGCGTTCGGCGCCGAGGAGCAGATGTTCTGCCTGGCCGGCCAGATCGAGGCGGCCCAGCCGTGGCTGCCGAGGTTGCTGGCAGGCCCGGTGACGGCTGCGATGTAGCGAGCGCGGGCGGTGCGCACCATCCTGGTGATCCGCGGAGCCTTGATGGTGACGGCCGTGCTGGTGGCCGGATGCGGGGCCCAGGGCGGAACGCTGGATCCCACCGCAGCGCCGTCGCCGGCGTCGCCGACGCAGTCGGGATCGCCCACTGCATCGCCACTTCCACCGCGTCCCGTCGACCATCCCACGCTCTGGCTGTGCCGACCCGGCCTTGCGGACAACCCGTGCGAGGGTGGGCTGGACGCCACCGTGATCGACGCCGACGGCACCCGCACGCGCGAGCGGTTCGAGCCGGCCGAGGACCCGCCGGTGGACTGCTTCTACGTGTACCCCACCGTCTCGGAGGGCACGTCCGACAACGCCCCGCTGGAGGTGACGGATGCGGAGGTCCGCACGGTCCGTGCCCAGGCGGCGCGGTTCGCCGCGTCGTGCCGGCTGTTCGCCCCGATCTACCGGCAGATCACCCGCCGCGGCCTGGTCAGCGGCGCCCTGAGCCGTCCGGCGGCGCGCGAACGCGCGTACAGGGACGTGCTCTCGGCATTCAACGACTACCTCAACACCGAGAACCGGGGCCGCCCGTTCGTCCTGATCGGCCACTCGCAGGGTGCCACGGTCCTGACAGCGCTCATCCAGCGGCAGGTCGACGGCAACCCGCGGCTGCGCAGCCAGCTGCTCTCCGCCCTGCTGCTCGGTGGGCCGGTGACGGTCGCACCGGGCTCGGACGCAGGCGGATCGTTCGTCACCATCCCCGCCTGTCGGTCAGCGCAGGAGACCGGCTGCGTCGTCGCGTACGCCACGTACGCCGGGACGCCGCCCACGAACGGCCTGTTCGGGCGCTCCACCGCCGACGGGCAGGCCCTGTGCGTCAGCCCGGGAGCCCTGCTCGGGCGTGGCGAGCAGCCCCGGCCCTACTTCCCGACGCCGGACCTCGTCGACGAGTCCGGGGCGGCCGGTGACGGACCGGAGCCGGGGTTCACCGCCCGACCGGAGGCGGTGACCGCGACGTGCCGCACGACCGACGACTTCAGCTGGCTCGACGTCGACATCGGGCTCAGCCCGGACGAGTACCGCGCCGCCGTGCCGGCGGGTATGCAGCGCAGCCCGGACTGGGGGCTGCACATCGCAGACGTGAACCTCACCCTCGGTGACCTCGTGGACCTGGTGGCCGCGCAAGGGCGGGCGTACGGGAGGTGACGGGCGCGGGCGGCGTGAGGTGACGGGCGGGTCTGTCCGGCCACGTTCTGAGGGACCCGTACCGGACCCCTCACGCCGAATCGGACCGGGCGGGTCAGATCGACGGGTCGGATGCGTCGGTGCTGCCCTCGCCCTTGTCGGTTCGAGCCTCGTCGTCCCCAGCCTCATCCGCGTCGGCGTCCTCGTCCACGACCGGCTCGGGGGCGGGCCCGGCCTCGAACGTCATCCCGGCGGCCCGCAGTCGCTCGATCATCGGCATGCCCAGGGCGGTGGCCGGGGTCAGGACACCGGCCGCATCCGGGAGGTCGGCGCTGCCGGAGGCGAGGAACAGGACCGACTCGGCGAGCATCAGGGAGGTCGCCGCGTAGCCCGGATCGCCGTCGGCGGCCACCGTGGCCACGTAGTGCTCGCCGCCCGGGGTCCACCCGTGGATCTCCATGGTGAAGTGCCCGGCTTCGCGATCCTCGGGGCTCGGCCCCTCGCCGGGCTTGGGCATGACCATCCCGATGCCCGACCGCGTCGGGCCGAACCCCATCGCCGCGCCCAGTGCCCCCATCCCCGCACCGAGCCCGGTGGCCTTGGCGCGGGCCGTCACCCCCTCACCGAAGCCCATCGCCTCGCGGTAGCGGAACTGCTGCGAGTACGGGTAGCCGAGCAGCGCGTTGGAGCGGCGAACCACCCGCGTGTTCATCTGGGCCATCAGGAAGGGCGCGAGCCAGCCGAGCTGCGGATCGTGGACCGCGGCCGTGAGGTCCGACTCGTCGTCGGCGTAGTCCGGATCGATCCGGTCGGGTTCCGCGTCGCGGTCCGGGCTCAGGGCGTACGGGTCCGCCACGACCACGCGGGCCGTGGGGTCGGCCTTGCACCGACTCGGCCACGAGTCGCATCGTCGCCAGGGTGCCGCCCGATGCCCCGCCGCGCATGTCGGTCACCACCAGCGTCGTCGCGCCGAGCTCTCCGGCAGCATCGTGCAGGAGCAGGACCCCGAGGTCCGACGGCAGTGAGTCGTACCCGCAGGCGAGGGTGATCCGGGCGCCGGTGCCCTCGGCGATCGCGTGGTAGTCGTCGATCGCCGAGCGCATGAACAGGACCTCGCCGTTGATGTCGGCGTAGTGGGTGCCCGCCTTCGCGCAGGCCTCGACCAGCGGCAGGCCGTACTTCGCGAACGGCCCGACCGTCGTGGCGACCGCAACCGTCGAGCGCGCCAGCTTGGTCATCGTCGACTTGTTCGACGAGTCGGCCAGGAGCAGCGGCCAGTGCGCGGCGCCCGGCGCCGAGGGCATCGCGCACGGCGCCCAGCTTGGCCAGCGAGCGGCCGGCGAGGGCGATCCGGGTGCCCTCCGGCGCGCGTTCGAGCAGCCGCTCGGCGACAAGCTGCCCGGTGAATCCGGTTGCCCCGAACAGGACGACGTCGTACTCGCGCTCAGTCATGGTGCCAACGTAGCGCGGTCGGGGAACCGCCGCGTGGGGACGCCCCGCCACGTTCAACGAGCGTTCACCCGGTTCTGGGTCAGCCGACGGGCTGGGCGTACCCGGCCGGTGGCACGGACAGGTCCGAGGTGCTCACGATGGTGTGCCCCAGCGGGGTCAGCGCCAGCGGGACCATCTTGAAGGCGGCGATGCCCCAGGGGATGCCGATGAGGGTCACGCACAGGCCGATTCCGTACCCGATCAGCGCCAGGGCGATCCAGATCCCGGCGAAGATCATCCAGAGGATGTTCCCGATGAGGCTGGCCACACCGGCATCGGGGTTCGGAACCGACGTCCGGCCGAACGGCCAGAGCGCGTAGTTGGCCAGGCGGAACGACGCGATGCCCCAGGGGATCGTGACGATGAAGATGAACATGATCACGCCCGCCACGGCGAAGGCCAGGGCGATCGCCCAGCCGGCGATGATCAACCAGATGATGTTGCCGAGTGTCTTCATGGTCCTGGGTGCATACCCCGCTCGACGTTCCGGGAAACCACGGTGCGCTGGTGTCGCGGGTGAGTCCTTCGGCCCTACCGGACGGCCTGCCCCCAGCGTAGATGTGGACCATGAGCACCCAATTCGGCCCAGGGCCGGTCGTCGTCGTCGAGGGCCTGTGCAAGGACTACGGCAGCACCCGGGCCGTCGACGACCTGAGCTTCACCATCGAGGCCGGTGAGGTGTTCGCCCTCCTCGGGCCGAACGGCGCCGGCAAGACCACCACCGTGGAGATCCTCGAGGGCCACCGCAGCCGCACAGCCGGAACGGTGAGCGTCCTGGGCTTCGACCCGGCCACGGGCGGGCGGGCGTACCGCGACCGGATCGGGATCGTGCTGCAGGAGGCGGGCTTCGACGAGGAGTTCACCGTCCGCGAGCTCGTGACCCTCTACGCGCAGCTGTACTCGCACCGACGCGAGGTCGACGAGGTCATCGAGCGCGTGGGCCTTGCGGACAAGGCGACCTCGCGCACCAAGACCCTGTCCGGCGGGCAGCGCCGACGCCTCGACCTCGCCCTCGGACTGGTCGGTGCCCCCGAGCTGCTGTTCCTCGACGAGCCCACGACCGGGTTCGACCCGTCGGCCCGGCGCCGTGCCTGGGACCTCGTCGCCTCGCTGCGCGAGCTGGGCACGACCATCGTGCTCACGACGCACTACATGGAGGAGGCCGAGCGCCTCGCCGACCGCGTGGCGGTCATCCAGTCCGGGCGCCTGGTCGCGCTGGACACCCCCACGAACCTGGTGCGCACCGAGGGCGCGGAGGCGGTCATCACCTTCGTCCTGCCCGACGGGGTGGGCCCGGAGGACCTCCCGCCGATCGGCGTCGGGGCTGCGCGCACGAACGGCCAGCAGGTCGACATCGGCTCGGCGGATCCCACACGCGACGTCAACGCGCTGACCGAGTGGGCTCTGGCCCGGGGCATCGGCCTCGAGGGGCTGACGATGGCCCGGCCCACCCTCGAGGACGTGTACCTGGACCTGACGCAGGGGGAGAACCGTGTCTGAGACCGCCTCCGTCGCCTGGGCGCCGATGCTGTTCGGCCAGGTCCGCTACGCCAACCACGGGTTCTGGCGCACGCCGATCGCGGCGTTCTTCACGATCGTGTTCCCCCTGAGCTTCCTGGTCATCCTGTGCGCGCTCTATGGCAACGCGGAGATCGACGAGGAGACCGGCCTTCGGCTGGCGCAGTTCACCACCCCCGTGTTCGCGGTGTTCGGCGTCTGCATGGCCTGCTACGTCTCGCTGGCCCTCGCGCTGTCGTATGCCCGCGCGTCCGGGGTGCTCAAGCGGCTGCGTGGCACCCCGCTGCCGCCAGCCCTGCACATCGCGGGCCGGATCGGGTCGGCGATGTGGGTCTCGATGATCGCGACGGTCGTGATGGTCGGCGTGGGCGTCGTGTTCTACGGCGTGCAGATCATCTGGGCGAACATGCCGGCGCTGGTGCTGACCTTCGCGGTCGGGATGGCGTGCTTCTCCGCGCTCGGCCTTGCGGTCGCGGCCATCGCCCCGACCCCCAGTGCGGCGCAGGCGTTCAGCAACGCCTCGCTGATCCTGCTGTCCTTCATCTCGGGGATCTTCGGCTTCGCGGAGCTGCCGGAGTGGATGGACCGGGTGGCGACCTTCTTCCCGCTCAAGCACTTCGTGGACCCCGCCGCTGCCGGGTTCAACCCGTACGTCGATGCGACGACCCCGAGCTGGGGGGACCTGGCCGTGATGGCCGCCTGGGGGATCGTCGGCGGCCTGCTGGCCTGGCGCCGGTTCCAGTGGGAGCCGGGATCGGGACACGCGCGCGCCGGGCGCCGGGGACGGCGGGACGCGGTGCCGGAGGTGGTCGTCGAGGCGGACTTCGACAGCGCGCGGGGGGCGTCCTCCGTCGATTCCGCCGGAGACCTCGTGCGCACGGACACCGTGAGCGTGGCCGAGCCCGCGGGTCGTGTGACGCTGGCTCGGCGCCAGGCCCAGTACGCGATGACGCAGGTGGTGCGCGATCCGATGTCGATGTTCTTCGCCATCCTGTTCCCGGTGCTGCTGGTCACGGCCTTCTCGTTGATCTACGGCTCGGAGGTCCAGTGGGGCGGGCTGCCCCTGCCGCAGTACCTGGCCGCGGCGTTCGCGGTCTACGGCGTGGGGACCATGGCGTTCGTGAACCTGCCCGGGTCGATCGCCGAGCAGCGCGCCGCACTGATCCTCAAGCGGCTGCGCGGGACGCCCCTGCCGCCGATCCTCTACCTGGTCGGGAGGATCCTCGCTGCGCTGGTGCTGGGGCTGGCGACGCTGGTCCTGGTGTTCGTCGTCGCGGTCGCCTTCCTGACGGTGTCGCTGCCGCCCTCCACGTGGGCGGCGACCCTGCTCACGTTCGTCCTGGCGATCATCTGCTTCGCCGCATGTGGGCTGGCCCTGGTCTCCCTGATCGACGGTCCGCAGGCGGTCATCGCGGTCGCGCTGTGCATCCTGCTGCCACTGTCGTTCATCTCCGACATCTTCATCCAGATCGAGACGATGCCCACGGGCCTCAACGCAGTCGGATGGACGTTCCCGCTGCGGCACGCGGTCCACGCGGCGGTCACCGCCACCAGCGGGGGAGCCCTGGACGCCGACTTCTGGGGCAATCTGGGCGTGCTGGTGCTGTGGACCGGGATCGGGCTGCTGGTCTCGTGGCGCTTCTTCCACTGGGAGCCGCGGCAGGCGCGCTCCTCGCGCTGAATCCGGACCCCCGTCGGGCCTACCGTCCGGGGATGGCCTCCGCTGCTGCACCACCGCCCATCGTCGGGACGCCTGTCGACCCGCCACCGAGGGAGGTGCCGGCGTTCGCCACGAAGCTGGACAGCACGACAGTCGGCGGGATCGGCTACCGCGCCCTGCGCCGCTACTCCGCAGGCAACGTCGGCCTGCTGGCCAACGGGACCGCGTACTACCTGTTCCTCTCGCTGTTCGCCCTGCTGGCGTTCGCGTACGGGATCATCGCGATCCTCGGTGCCGACCAGCTGTCGACGACGATGACCGAGGCCCTGAACAACGCCTTCCCCGGCGTGGTCGGCGACGAGGGGATCGATCCGGCGAAGCTGGAGTCCGCCGGGAGGACGGCAGGGATCATCGGCCTGGTCGTGCTGCTCTTCTCGACCCTCGGGGCCGTGAACGGCGCGAGCAGCTCGATGCACCTGATCTTCGGGGCGCCCCCGGACCCGCGGAAGTTCGCGAAGGCCAAGGCCCGGCACCTGCTCATCCTGGTGTGCGTCGCGCCGCTGATCCTGGTCTCGTTCGCGTCGACGGCGGTGGCCAGCCAGCTCGCCGACCCGGTCCTGGAGACCCTGGGCTGGAACGGCTCGGGGGCGCGCACGACCATCTCGGTGCTCGGGCTGGTCACCGGTTTCCTGGTCGACGTGCTGATCCTGTGGATCCTCCTCGGCCACCTCGGCGGGATCCGCCCGGCCCGCCGGCCCCGGCTGGTCGCGAGCCTCGTCGGAGCGGTCGCTGTCGGGCTGGTCAAGCAGCTCCTCGAGGCGATCATGTCCTGGGCGCTGGACAAGCCGCAGTACGGCGCGTTCGCGGCACCCATCGCTGTGCTGTTCATCCTGCAGCTGCTGTCGTTGGTCCTGTACGCCAGCGCCTGCCTCGCCGCGGGGATCAGCGACTCCCACATACCGCTCGAGGAGCTCGAGCCGACGGCGTAGGGCGCCGCCGGGTTGACGGGGCGGCGACGCGACGGACAGCGGGTCGCAGCGCGCACGGGGGTCCGGCGCGGCCAGAATGGCACCGTGGCCACAACAGACCGGGACGCCGTCGCGCGGCAGCTGCGTCGCAGCCTCCTGGCGCTCTCGGCCGTGATCCTGGTCGGGACGGTCGGGTACTTCCTGCTGGGGTTCTCACCGCTCGACGCCGTCTACCAGACGGTGACGACGGTGACCACGATCGGCTTCCGGGAGGTCCAGCCCTTCGGGACGGCCGAGAAGGTGTTCACCATCCTGTTCGTCCTGGTCGGTGTCGGCGTCGTGCTGTACACCCTGAGCGCGCTGCTGGGGCTGCTCATCGAGGGCTGGGCCGGCAACGAGTGGGGAAGGCGACGCATGGAGAAGGAGATCGAGGGCCTGCACGGGCACGCGATCGTGTGCGGCTGGGGGCGGGTGGGGCGCGCGGCGGCCCACCAGCTGCACAAGTCGGGGCAGTCCGTGGTGGTGTGCGACACCGACGCCGAGCGTCTCGAGGACTGCCCGTACCCGCACCTGGAGGGGGATGCCACCCGCGACGAGTTCATGCGCCGGTTGGGGGTCGAGCGGGCCAAGGTCCTGGTGGCCACCCTGGACACCGACGCGTCCAGCCTGTTCGTCACCCTGACTGCCCGGGCGCTCAACACCGACCTGGTCATCATCGCCCGCAGCCGCGTGGACGACACCGAGCAGAAGCTCCTGCGCGCCGGTGCCGATCGCGTGGTCAACCCCCAGCGCATCGGCGGCAACCGCATCGCGGCGTTCGCGCTCCAGCCCCACGTCACCGACTTCCTCGACGTGGCCATGCACGACGAGGAGGTCGAGTTCCGCCTCGAACAGGTGGTCGTCCACGAGGGCTCGTCGCTGGCTGGCTCGTCGGTGCGCCAGACCCGGCTGCACGAGGGCGACGGGGCCCTGCTGCTGGCCCTGCGCCAGAGCGAGGGCGGGGTGTTCCGCACCAACCCGTCCCCGGATGCGGTCGTGAAGCCCGGTGACGTCGTGATCGTGATCGGGACCGCCGAGCAGATCGACGCGGTGCGCCGCGACGCCGGGAGCAGGAAGGTGCGCCGGGCCTGATCCGCTCGCGTGCTGCGCCGCCCGCATTCGGCGCGCCCGCGTGGGGGGCTCCTTGGCGGGGGTCCATCGGCGTAGCGTGGAGCCAGCGGACGAGGTTCGCCCGCGATGAGTCCGATGGGCAGGAGGATCGCCATGCGTCGCTGGCTCGGTTGGTTCGCCCTCGCAGTCATCGTCGGCATGCAGGCCGGCACCGTGTTCAAGCCGCTGGGGACCGTCGGCGAGACCCGCGTGGCCGACTGGGTCGACCTGCTCACGCCGTTCGCGATCCTCGGATGCGCGGCCATGGTGCTGATGCACGCGTGGGCCACCCGCGGCCAGTGGGTGCTGTTCGGCGTCGGCGGGATCACGTTCACCCTCGGCCACGGCCTGCACCTGGCCGCGAACTCCGTCAGCAACGTGGCCGACACGGTGGTGGCCAAGGCCGCGATCGTGCACCTGTGGGACGAGGTGGTCAGCCACTACATCTGGTACACCGGGCTCTTCCTCGTGATGGCGGCCGTGGCGTGGGCCCTGCGCGCTCAGGAGTTCCGGGTGGGGGCGGTGGACGTGGTGGTCGCCCTCCTGGTCGCGGTCACGCTGGTCAACACCTACATCGAGGGCGGTGTCCCGTGGCTCGGGATCCTCTTCCTCGGCATGGGCGTGGTGTGCGGGTTCCTCTGGCGTCCGGCGGCGGTGTCCCGGCTCCTGCTGGTCGTGGGCGGCGCGGGCCTGGTGCTGCTCATCGGGTGGGGCGTGTACTGGCTGGCCGCCGACGGATCGGTGTTCCCGCAGTTCAGCGAGCTCGGCTGGATCTGATCGGCGATCCGTGCACGCCGCCGACCTGCGCGAGCACCTCCTGCGGGAGGGGATCAGCAGGCGGGTCGTCGACGTGCTGATGTCGGTGCCGCGGGATCGCTTCGTCCCCACAGGCCTGCAGTACCGGGCGTGGGAGGACCATGCGATGTCGATCGGCCATGGCCAGACCATCTCCCAGCCCACGGTGGTCGCACTGATGACCGAGGCCGCGGCCGTGGGCCCGGGCGACCACGTCCTCGACGTGGGCACGGGCAGCGGCTACCAGGCGGCCGTCCTTGCTGCATGCGGTGCGCGGGTGCACTCCGTCGAGCGGCTCGCCGCGCTGTCCGATCGGGCGCGGGTGACGCTGGCGGCGCTGGGGTACGACGTGGACGTGCGCTGCGGCGACGGGTCGGCGGGCCTTCCGGACGAGGCCCCGTTCGATGCGATCGTGGTGGCAGCAGCGACCCCCACCGTGCCCCCGGCGCTGGTCGACCAGCTTCGAGCACCGGGCGAGGGTCGGCGAGGGGGGCGGCTGGTCATCCCGCTGGGCGAGCCGTCGGCATGGTTCGGCGGTCAGGAGCTGGTCGTGTTCGAGCGGGTGCCCGAGGGTGTCTCCCGGCGCAAGCTGCTGGACGTCGTGTTCGTCCCGCTGGTGTGGGACGCCGACGGTCGGGGGCAGTGAGTCGGGGCGTCGGTCGTGGGGGAGTGGACGGCGGGGGCGCTCGCTGGGGCGTGCCGCTGGGGGGCGGCCCGGGGGTGCGGCTCAGTCGGGCGCGGCGAACGAGCACGACCGAGTCCACTGCCACGACCTCGCCGTCCTGCTCCCGCGACCGGACCTGGTCGACGAGCACCTCGAAGTCGGCGGGCAGGTGCAGGGCGTTGAGGATGTCGACGGGGGACATCAGCCGCGCGGGCGCAGGCCCCGGGTGGCCGTGATCGCCGTGCGCCGGGTCGTGGGCGATCACCAGCAGGTGGCCGCCGGGCGCCACGAGCCCGGGCAGGGGCGCGTAGGTGCTGTCGCGGTCCTCGGGCTCAGGGTGGATGAAGGCCAGCGTGACCAGGTCGAAGGTCCTGGTCGGGGAGAGCCCCGCGAGGAAGTCCGGGTCGGTCGCATCGCCCTGGACGAACCTCGCCCCGAGGCCGGCGTCCCGGGTCGCAGCGCGGGCCCGTTCGAGGGCCACGTCCGACCAGTCCACGCCCGTGACGTCCCACCCGTGGGCGGCCAGCCACAACGCGTCGGCGCCCTCGCCGCAGCCGAGGTCCAGCGCCGTGGGTGTGGCGTTGCCCGCCGAACGCGCGGTGGGGTCGGGTGCGGGAGCGCGCAGCCCGCTCACGGTTGCGACCAGCGCCGCGTTCGGCTCGCCGGACCACACGGTGCTCGCGGCGTAGCGCTCGTTCCATCCAGAGGCGTCCATGGCTCCAGTGTGGTGCAAGGGCGGGAGCCGCTCACGTCGGCGTCGCTAGAGTCGGCACAGGTGAGCGCGAGCGGAGGTGCGTGCCATGGTGTCGGAGCCCGGACAGTCGCGCGACGCGGAGGGTCCCCGTGCGGGCCGGCTCACCGACTCCGTGCCCGCAGGCGGCGAGGACTTCCATCCGCTGGCCGAGCTGGGTGCGACGCGGATCGAGCACATCGTCAGCTCCGACACGCCGGACCCGGCTGAGCAGGCGCAGGACTGGGATGAGTGGGTCCTGGTGGTCCGGGGCTCGGCCCGCCTCGAGGTCGCCGGAGTCGAACGCGTCCTGGGCGCCGGTGAATGGCTGCTGATCCCGGCGGGAGTGCGCCACCGCGTGCTGTCGACGGAGTCCGGGACCCACTGGATCGCGGTGCATGGGGGTGCCGCCGGGCGGTAGCGTCCAACTGCGGCCCACGCCGCCACCCCCAGCGGAGGCCCCATGCACGACGAGAACATCAACCACGCGTTCCTCGACGGCGTTCTGGCCGGCGAGCGCGTCGACGTGTACTACCACTTCGGCGTGGCCAGCGACGATCCCGTCCTGGAGGGCTTCCGCGACGTGCGCGCGATCATCCTGGCCGGATCGGGCGACCGCATCGACGAGTTCGCGCAGCGGTGGAGCGCCCTGCACGGCGACGCCCCGGTGGTGTCGCTGCCCAAGGAGGAGCGTTTCGTCACCCGCTACTGCGCCGGCGTGCTGTTCGCCTCGCACGGGATGGGGATGCCCAGCGCCTCCATCGCGGTGCAGGAGCTCATGCGGATGGTGTTCTTCCTCAAGGGCGGGGACCACGACGCGATGTCCGAGGTGTTCTGGGCCCGGGTCGGGACCAGCGGTGGGGTCGGCCTCCCCGGCGGGACGGTCGTCGTGACGACCGAGGGCGTCATGGCAGACCTGGGGCCCTACCGGCTGCTCAAGGGCGGGTCCGGGGAGTACCGCTTCGACAGCTCGTTCCCGGTCGAGGTGGCCCAGGCGATCGTGGCCGCGAGCGCGGGCAGTGGCATCCCGGTCGAGTTGGGCCGGACGGTGGCCGGCAACGAGTTCTTCCTCGAGCAGTTCCGCCTCGATGGCGCGGTGTGCATGGAGACCCCCGAGTCGAAGATGGCCTGGCTCGAGTGGATCAAC
>CAWEVG010000030.1:0-43956 GCA_963812395.1 uncultured Actinomycetes bacterium | reverse complement strand
CCACCAGTTCCACTCGCCCAGCAGGGTCATCGTCGCGGGCACGAGGATGATCCGCACGAGCGTGGCATCGATGAGCACCGCCGTGGCCAGCGCGATCCCGTTCTCCTTGATGGCCAGCAGGTCGCCGAGGGCGAACCCGGCGAACACGATGATGATCAGCAGGGCCGCCGAGGTGATGATCCGGCCGGTGCGCTGCAGTCCGAGGCGCACGGCGTCGTCGTTGTCCATGCCCTGGTCGTGGAACTCCTTGATGCGCGAGAGCAGGAACACCTCGTAGTCCATCGACAGGCCGAACGCGAACGCGAAGATGATCACCGGCAGCGTCGCCTCGATGCCCCCGGTGGACGAGAAGCCGAGGAGGGACTCGAACCGGCCGTCCTGGAAGATCAGGACGAGGACGCCGAAGGTGGCCCCGAGGCTGAGCAGGTTCATGATCAGGGCCTTGACCGGGATCAGCACCGAGCCCGTGAGCAGGAACAGCAGCACGAGGGTCGCGAGCACGACGAACAGCAGCGCGATGGGCACGTCGTGGCGCAGCTGCTCGGTGAAGTCCACGAGGATCGCGGCCTGCCCGGTGACCCACGTCTGCGGGTCGTCCGGGCGGACGTCGCGGATCGCGTTGACCACGTCGGTGGCCACGTCGTCGGCGGTGAAGACCGGCAGCTGCGCGATCTCGCCGGTCGTCTCGACCTCGCCGACGCGGTCGACCTCGGGCAGGGCGGCGACCGAGGTCGGACAGCTCGGTCAGCGCGTCGACGTCCGCCGGCGTCGGCCACCACCGTGATCGTGGGGGCGGCCAGCGCCGGGAAGTCCGCCTGGATCTGCTCGTAGACGACACGTGTCGGTGTTGTCCGGCGGCAGCAGCTCGACCCCGGAGCTCACGAGGTTCATCCGCCATGCGGGGATGGACAGCAGGATCAGCAGCGCGGTCACGCTGAGGAACGCCAGCCACGCGTGCCGCTGGACCTTGGTGGCCCAGCGGGCGAACCAGCCGTCGTCGGAGGGGGAGTGGTCGAACGCCCCGGCGAACCGGCGGAACCCCGGAGCCCTGGAGAGCATCCCCGCGCCGGCCACGTGCTTGGTGGACAGCACCAGCAGCGCCGGGACGAAGGTGGTGGCCACGACCACCGCGATCACGACGACGCTCACCGCTCCGGCGCCGACCGACTGGATGATCGTCATGTCGATGAACAGCAGTCCGGCCACGGCGATCGCCACCGTGACGCCGCTGAACATCACGGTGCGCCCGGCAGTGGCCATCGTGATCGCCATCGCGCGCTCGCGGACCTCACGCGGCACCTCGAGGTGCGCCCCGGGCACGCTCAGGTCGTGCAGGTCGTGCATCTGCTCGCGGTAGCGGGAGACCATCAGCAGCGAGTAGTCGATGCACAGCCCGAGTCCCAGCACGGTCACGACGTTGACGACGGTGATGTCCAGGTCGATCACGTAGGTGAACAGCAGCAGGGAGATCAGCCCGCCGGCGATCGACGCGATGGCTCCGGCCAGCGGGCACGCCCGCGGCCGCGAAGCCGCCGAAGATCAGGACCATCACGAGCAGGGTCAGGGGCAGCGAGAGGCCCTCGCCCTTCTTGAGGTCGGCCTCCACCTGGGTGGTGATGGTCTTCACGAGCTTCTGGATGCTGGTGACCTCGACGGTGGAGCCGGGCACGTCCTCGGGGAGTTGGCCGAGGCGGTCCTCGACCGCCTGCTGTGCCTGCTCCTGCTCGGCCTCGGCCAGGCCGGGGTCGAGGACCACGGTGACCAGGGCGGAGTCGCCGTCCGTGGAGACGGCCGCCGGTCCGACCGTCGTGGGGTCGAGCACCTGGTCCACCCCGGCGATCGCCATGAGGTCGGCGTTCACGGTCGCCGCCGACGGCCAGGAACTCCTTGGACGTCGGGTCGACGCCCTCCCAGAGCGCCTGGATGCTCGACCCCGTCGGGTCGTTCTCGGCGATCAGGTCGCGGCCGTCGAGGGCCTCGCCGGCCACGGTGGGCTCGCCCAGCTCGAGTCGGTCGAACAGCGACTGGCCGCCGACGCCGAGCGCGGCGACGAGGTAGGCGCCCACCGCGAGCAGGACGCTGATGAGCGCGACCGCCTTCGCGTGCCGGGCCATCGCCGCGCCATGGCGGGCGAGGATCCCGTGCGGCATCGGCTCCTCGAGTGTCGCCACACCTGTGCCCCCCGATCCGGGCGTCCCGGGTGCTTCCGAGCCGGGTTCGAGGGTCGAGGTGCTGTCGGGCTGCAGGGGCGGGGCGGCGTGCTGATCAGTCACGATTCCAGTCTCCACCCGGGCCATCGGGCGTACCCACCCACCCCGGGGCCGGTGACGTGATCCGCGCCACGCGACCTCCGCGCCCACGCGGACTTCGCCCGTGGCCCGCGCCACGCGGCCCGCGCCACGCGATCCGTGCCCACGCGGACTTCGCCCGTGGCTCGCGCGCCGATCCCGCCGCCGCTCCCGGATCCGCTCCCGATCCGACGATCTGCTCCCGCCAGGATGGGAGCAGATCGTCGGGATGCGGGCAGATTGTCGGCACGTGAGGGTGCGGGCGGCACGGGCAGGGTCAGGGCGTGGAGCGGGGGGTGTCGGCCGGCAGCGTGAGGGCCAGGGTGAGCTCCAGGGTCACCCTGCGGGTCGTCCAGGGAGTCGCCGAACAGCTCGCGGACCTGGCCCATCCGGTAGCGCACGGTCTGGGGGTGGACGAACAGGGCGGCGGCGACGTCGTCACGGCGGCCGCGGTGCAGCAGCCACGCCCGAAGGGTCTCCGTGAGCCGGGCGGCCGCGGCCGGACGCAGCTCGGCGAGCGGGGCCAGCGCCCGGGCCCGCAGGTCGGCGAGCGCGGCGGGGTCGGCGGCAACCAGCAGCTCGGGGAGGACCTCCTCGGTGTCGATGATCCGCCCGGTGCCCTGCACGCCCGCCCCGCCCCTGCGCGCCGGCGCCCCGGACGGCCCGGCCCCGGCCGACGGCCCCGGCCCCGGCCGCGTCGGTCGGCGACCCCGCCAGGCCGAGGCGCCACGCGCGCAGGGCCCGCTGGTAGGAGCCGCTGGCCTCCAGCCAGGGCCGGATCGGCCCCACGACGGCGCCGTCGCCGCCGAGCCCCCGGGCCAGCCCGGCGTGGAACCGCGCGTCCGGGTCGGGCACCAGGAGCACCGACTCGCCGGAATCCAGGCCGGGGATGTCGTCCCCCGGCTGGAGCGTCCGCGAGTCGATCCGGGCCAGGACGTCGGCCACGCGGGACTCGGGGAGCACGACAGCCATCAGGCCGACCGGAGGTGTCCACTCCGCGCGCTGGGCGGCCGCCTGCAACTGGTCGGACGGGGCCCCGAGGAGCAGCCCGTGGGCCAGGCGTTCGAGGTTGCGCTGGCGCATCCGGTCGGCCACAGCCAGCTCGTCGGCGTGGCCGGCGACGCTCGCAGCGGACAGGGCATCGATGTAGGCGAAGACCAGCTCGGCGAAGCGCACCACCTCGTCGGCCGGCAACCCGGCGTCGACGGCCGCACCGGCCAGCCCGCGCCACGACACCCGGGCGCCCACCCGGTACGCGGCGAGCAGCGCGTCCATGGGCCGCCCGCGGCGCGCCTCCCCCCGGCCGAGGGCGAACGCACCCTGCAGCGCCGGGGCCAGCGGGGCACTCGGGTCCTGGTCGGCCGCCGCCAGGGAGAGGAATCCGCTCAGGGCCCCCTCGACCGCCTGCGCGAGGATCGCCTGGGCGGCCCCGTCGAGGGTCCCGTGGTAGCCGGGGACCTCCTGGACCACGGCATCGATGGTCTGCTGGGCCACGTCGTGAAGGCGCCCCTGGAGTGCCACCAGCACGGGTCCCGTGAGGCTCGGGCGTGTCTGCTCGGGCAGAGGGCTCCAGTCGGACATTCGGACTCCCTTGTTCGACGCGAACAAAACACAGGCTCAGATTCACCGGCTACGGCCACGAGGTTACCTCGAATGCGGGGAAGGATGGGACCATGGCCACCACGACGACACCCGTGCGAGACGGGTTCCTGCGCGTGCTCGGTGCTGTCACGACCCCCCTGGTCCCCGCCGACTACCTCGATGTGATCGACCCTTTGCGCAGCGGGGCGGCGCTGCGCGGCCGGATCCAGGCCATCACGGCGGAGACCGCGGATGCCGCGACCGTGCTCATCCGGCCCGGTCGCGGCTGGCAGGGGCACCTGCCCGGCCAGTACGTCCGGATCGGCATCGACGTCGACGGCGTCCGGCTCTGGCGCGCCTACTCGCTCACGTCAGGTCCGCGGCGAGACGGCCTGATCGCGGTCACCGTCAAGGCGATCCCCGACGGGAAGGTCAGCAACCACATCGTGCGTCATGCCCGCCCGGGCACGGTCATCCAGCTCGACCAGGCCACCGGCGACTTCCACCTGCCGACCGCACGCGCCGCAGCAGGTGCTGTTCGTGACAGCCGGCAGTGGCGTCACCCCCGTGATGGGGATGCTGCGCCACCGTCTGCCCGAGCTGGAGGACGTCGTCGTGCTGCACAGCGCGCCCACGTCGGCCGACGTGATCTTCGGTGCCGAGCTGCGGGACATGGCCGCGGTCGGCCGGATCCGGCTCGTCGAACGGCACACCGACACCGACGGACTGCTGGACCCCGCCGAGCTCGACGAGATCGTGCCCGACTGGGCCGCCCGGGAGACCTGGGCCTGCGGGCCGACCGGTCTCCTCGACGCCCTCGAGGAGCGCTGGGCCGGCGCCGGGGTGCCCGACCGGCTGCACACCGAGCGGTTCCGCCCGCACGTCGTCGTGACCGGCGAGGGCGGCGCGGTGTCGTTCGCGAGGTCCGGCACGGTCGTCGAGGCCGACGGAGCCACCCCCCTGCTGGACGCCGGTGAGGCGGCCGGCGTGCTGATGCCCTCGGGCTGCCGGATGGGCATCTGCATGGGGTGCGTCGTGCCCCTGGAGTCCGGCGCCGTGCGCGACCTGCGCTCCGGCGCCCTCACCATGGCCTCCCCCGGGGACGGCGTCAAGATCCAGACCTGCATCAGCGCGGCCGCCGGCCCGTGCTCCATCGACCTCTGACCCCGAACCGACCATCCGTGTGAACGGAATCGACCATCCGATGGTCGGAATCGTTCACACCGACGAAAGCAGAGACCATGACCGTCATCCAGAAGCGCACGGACAACCCGGTCGCGCACCTGACCGACGCTGACATCGAGGCCATCGGTCGCGAGCTCGACGCCCTGCGCGAGGAGGTCTTCGCCACCCTCGGCGAGGCGGACGCGGCCTACATCCGTCGCGTCATCAAGGCCCAGCGCCTGCTCGAGATGGGCTCGCGCGGCGTGCTGCTGTTCGCCATCTTCCCGCCGGCCTGGCTGCTGGGCACCGCGGGGCTGTCGGTGGCCAAGATCCTGGAGAACATGGAGATCGGCCACAACATCCTCCACGGGCAGTGGGACTGGATGCGCGACCCGGCCATCCACTCCACCACCTGGGAGTGGGACAACGCCGCGCCGGCGGAGATGTGGAAGCACTCGCACAACGAGATCCACCATCGCTACACGAACGTCGTGGGGCGCGACAACGACCTCGGCTACGGGATCATGCGCGTCGACGAGGACCAGCGCTGGACGAAGTTCACGCTCGGCCAGCCGCTCTACAACTTCGTCAACATGTGCTTCTTCGAGTACGGCATCGCCGCCTACGACCTCGAGCTCGGCTCCTACTACAAGGGCAAGAAGAAGGTCGACGACGAGTTCAAGCGCAATGGGCGCAAGGTGCTGGCCAAGATCGGCCGACAGCTGCGCAAGGACTACCTGATGAACCCGGCGCTGGCAGCCCTGGTCAACCCGTTCTCCGCGATCCCGGCCTTCGCCGCCACGTTCACCGCCAACCTGGTGGCCAACCTCGTGCGCAACGTGTGGACGCACTCGGTGATCATGTGCGGTCACTTCCCCGAGGGGGTCGCGACGTTCTCGAAGACCTCGATCGAGGGCGAGACCCGCGGTGAGTGGTACGTCCGCCAGATGGTCGGCTCGGCCAACATCTCCGGCAGCTCGGCGATGCACATGATGACCGGCAACCTGTCGTTCCAGATCGAGCACCACCTGTACCCCGACATGCCGAGCACGCGGTACAAGGAGATCTCCCCGCGGATCCGGGACCTCTTCGAGCGCTACGACCTGCCCTACGTCACCGGCTCGCTGCCGAAGCAGGTGGCGTCCGCGTGGCACAAGGTGATCCGCCTGGCGCTGCCGAACAACGCGTTCGGCCGGCTCAACCCGGCCCCCGCGTGGGTGAAGGAGCCGGCGACCCGCCGAGCCGACCACCGCCGCCGCCGACCGCCGCCGAGCGCCAGGCCGCCTGACCCCGCCCGGCCGATCGGCCGCGGGCTGGACCCGCCAGGTCGATCCGGATCTCGACACATCCCCGGTCGGGAATCCGGATCGATCCGGCATCGGGCCACTCGATGGCGGATCGATCGGGAGGGCGGTGGGCTGCGTGGGCGGTGGCGGATGGCTGGTGGGCGTGTGGGGGGATGCGCGCTCGGGCGGGGGTGGGGCGTGACAGGCTTGCTCCATGAGCTCTCCTGTTGCACCTGGGGCGTTCGCGCCGGAAGCCGGGATCGTCGAGGTGGTCGGCCTGACCAAGCGGTTCGGGCCGGTCCACGCCGTCACTGACCTGACGCTTCACGGTCGCGCCCGGCCGCGTGACCGGCTTCCTCGGGCCCAACGGCGCCGGCAAGACCACGACGCTGCGGATGCTCCTCGGCCTGGCCACGCCGAACGCCGGGACGGCCACGATCGGCGGGCACACGTACGCGCAGCGAACCCAGCCGGCCCGCGCCGTGGGCGCAGCGCTGGAGGCATCCTCGTTCCACCCGGGACGGACCGCGCGCGACCACCTGCGCGTGTACGCCCCGCAGGTCGGCGTCGGGGATGCACGCTGCGACGAGGTCCTGGGCATCGTCGGGCTCGCCGAGGCGGCGAACCGCCGCACGGGCGGGTTCTCGATGGGCATGCGCCAACGCCTCGCGCTGGCCACCACCCTCCTGGGTGACCCGCAGGTGCTCCTGCTCGACGAGCCGGCGAACGGGCTTGACCCGGAGGGGATCGCGTGGCTGCGGCAGTTCCTGCGCTACCTGGCCGCCCAGGGCCGCACGGTGCTGGTCTCCAGCCACGTGCTCTCGGAGGTCGAGCAGACCGTCGATGACGTCGTGATCATCGCCCGCGGCCGGCTGGTCCACGCCTCGTCGCTGGCCCAGCTCGAGGCGATGGCCCGCCCCGCGGTCCGGATCAGCTCCCCGGACGCGGCCGGGCTCGCGGCCCTGGTCGCCGAGCAGGGCTGGGGGCCGACCACGCGCTTCGACAGCCCGAGCACCGCAGTCGTGTACGACCGGCACTGCCCGCAGGTCGGGGACGCCGCGTTCGCCCGCGGGCTGCCGCTGCACGAGTTGGCGCCTGCGGGGACCAGCCTCGAGTCGCTGTTCCTGCAGCTCACCGCCGATCCCACCGACCCGCCCGGGGGCCCACCGGGTGCCGTGGCACGGACCCGTCGGCACGACACCGGGGGTGGCGCGATGATCGCCGCCCTGCGCACCGAGATCCGCAAGGTGTCCACCACCAGGACCTGGTGGCTGACGGCGCTGGTCATGTTCGGCTACATGATGGTGATGGGCGTGATCATGGCGTTCTCGCTGGTCATGGGGATGCGCGAGGCGGAGAAGGCCGGTGCCCCTCCGGCGGGTGGCAGCGGCTTCGGGAACGCCGTCCTGGACCAGATGTCGATCGCGACGTCGGTGTACACCCTCGCCGTCGCCCTGGGCTACATCTTCCCGGCGATCCTCGGGGCATTCAGCGTGACCGGTGAGTTCCGCCACCGCACCATCACCCCGACCCTGCTGGCCGAGCCGCGCCGGAGCCTGGTCCTGGGGTCCAAGCTGGTCGCGGTCCTGCCGTTCGCCCTCGTCGTGGCGATCGCCGGAGTCGCCGGCACCGTCATCGGCGGGGCGGCGACCCTGGCGATCATGGGCGAGCCGACACTGCTCGGCGACCACACGATCCAACGCACGCTCGTGCTGTCCGTGGTGGCCCTGACCCTCTGGGCGCTGGTCGGGGTCGGCTTCGGCTCGGTGCTGACCAACCAGGTGGCGGCGATCGTCGTGCTGCTGGCGTTCACGCAGTTCGTCGAGCCCCTGCTGCGGCTGCTGCTGGCCCAGTTCGACGCCACCGAGGCCCTCAGCAAGTTCCTGCCGGGCGCCGCGGGGGAGGCGATCGCCGGGTCGAGCCTGTACGTGAGCTCGGGCCTGGCCCAGCTGCTGAACTCCTGGCAGGGCGCCCTGACCCTGCTGGGCTACGCGGTCGTACTGGTCCTGGTCGGACGGTTCACGACCTTCCGCCGCGACATCGGATAGGGCGGGAGGAGAGGCCGTGGCCGGACTGCGGGCCATCGCCCACGGGGCGACGATGATCGGGCTGCCCAACGCCCTGCGGGCGGTCGGGAACGCACGCGCGCGTGACCGGGCGGACCGGGCCCTCGCGCCACGGCCGACCACCCCGCACCGGACACCCGGCGACCTCCGTGAGGCGGCGCTCGAGGCCGGTGGGGTGCGGATCCGCTTCTCCACCACGTTCGTCGACCTGCGGTTCCCGCGCCACGGCCAGGTGTCGGTCGGATGGCAGGGTGCGCTGGAGGAGCCGTCGTACGCCGTCGTGGAGGCCGCCGCGGGCCAGCCCGATCGCGCACGCCCCATGCGGCTGCGGAGCTCGAGGAGTCCGGCGACGGCTGGATCGTCCGCGGCCCCGGGATCGCCGTCCGCGTCGCCCGGGACGGGGCGATGACCTACCTCGATCGCCGAGGGTCGGACGCGCCGCCGCGACGAGGCGCCCACGTGGGACGGCGTCGGTTGGACCCTGCGCACCGAGCTGCCCGAGGGCGCGACCCTGCACGGGCTCGGCGGCCGCACCGCCTGGGACCTGCGCGGGGCCACCTACCGCTGCTGGAACACCGATCCCGGTGGCGCCTGGCTGCCCGGACGCGACCCGCTGTACGTCACGTCGCCGGTGTACGCGGTGCTCGACGACCTGGGCGCGGCCCACTGCTTCGTGGACAACCCATGCGACGCCACGTTCGACGCGACGGGCAGCGTCCTTGTGGCGCACTTCGACGCCGGACCCCTGCGGCTGCACGTCTCCCTCGGCTCCCTGCCCGAGGTCGTCGACTCGTACACGGCGCTCACCGGGCGCCCCACTCCACCGCCGCGCTGGGCGCTCGGCCACCACCAGGCGCGGTGGGGCTACGGGTCGACGGAGGCGGTGCGCGCCGTGTGGCAGGGCTTCGCCGAGAACGACCTGCCCCTGTCGGCGATGCACCTCGACATCGACCACATGGAGGGCTTCCGCAACTTCACCTTCGGCACGGAGCGCTGGGCGGGCATCAGCGACCTCATCGCGGAGATGGCTGCCGAGGGGGTTCGCACGGTCGTCATCGTGGATGCGGGCATCGCCAGGGACGACCACTTCCCGCTCTACCGCGAGGGCGTCGAGCGCGGGCTGTTCTGCGCCAACGCGGACGGCTCGACCTTCGAGGGCGTGGTCTGGCCCGGGCCCACGGTCTTCCCGGACTTCACGTCCGCGCAGGTGCGCCGGTGGTGGGGCGAGCAGTTCGCGTTCTACGCCGACCTGGGTGTGGCGGGCTACTGGCACGACATGAACGAGCCGTCGAACTTCGTGGCGTGGGGTGATCCGACCTTCCCCCTGAGCACCCGGCACGACCTCGACGGACGCCCCTCGGACCACCGCGACGCGCACAACATCTACGGCCTGCAGATGTGCCGGGCGTCCTACGACGGGCTGCGCGAGGTTCGCCCGGACGAGCGGCCGTTCCTGTTCTCGCGCTCGGGCTGGGCCGGGATGCAGCGCTACGGCGGGCACTGGAGCGGGGACATCGAGGCCTCCTGGCCGTCGCTGCGCGCCACCCTGCACCAGGCGTTCGGCTACGGGGTCAGCGGCGTGGGGTACTTCGGCTCGGACATCGGCGGCTTCACCGGCAGGCCGTCCCCGGAGCTGTTCACGCGCTGGTTCCAGCTCGCGTCGTTCCTGCCGTTCTTCCGCACCCACTGCGCCTGGAACGTCCCGAGGAGGGAGCCCTGGGAGTGGGGCCCGGAGGTGATGGGCCGGCTGCGCACGGCCCTGCTGCGGCGCTACCGGCTCCTGCCGTTCTGGTACACCCTCGCGCTGGAATCGACACGCACGGGGGCCCCGTACGTGAGGCCGCCGGCGTGGTCGGATCCGATGCTCCGCGGGAGCGACGACGTGTTCCTGCTCGGCCAGGACGTCCTGGTGGCGCCGATCCTCGAGGAGGGTGCCACGAGTCGGGCCATCCGCCTGCCCGAAGGGGTGTGGTTCCACGGCGACACGGGTGAGCGGGCCGAGGGGTCGTTCGACCTGCCGGTCGGCCCTGATGATGCGCCGTGGTTCGTCCGCGCCGGTGCGGTGATCCCGACCGACGAGGACGGCACGCTCGTGCTGCTCGTGGCCCCTCCCGACGGGGATCGGCCGTCTGCGGGCGGCTGGCTGCTCACCGACGCCGGCGACGGTTGGGGCGCCCCCCACGAGGAGCGCTACACCAGCGCGCTCGTCGACGGCGCGGTCGTGGTCACCCGTGAGGTGATCAGGCAGGGCGCATTCGGGTTCAGCGCCGTCGAGGTGCGCGCCGTCGACGGCCGCCGTTGCGACCTCGAGATGATCCGAGGGGATGGCTGATGACCCACCCCGACCCCCTGCTCACCTCGCCCTCGTCCCGGGCGCGTGCTCGCCACCACCGGGCCAACGCAAGCAGACGGTGAAGGGGCAGCGGCCGGCGCTCAGGTACTCCGACGGCTGGGCATCACGCAGGCCGACACCGCGGAGATCAGGCGTGGCGCCTGAGGGTGAACCAGGTCTGGGACCAACTGTCGAAGTAGCCATCCGTGCATCCCGGGGGTGTCGCGCTCCGCCTTCTCGACAAGGACTGTGCCGTTTCCTGTGACTGGATCGGCGACGGGTCCTCATGATCCACGAGGGCCGTGCTGCCAACGCCCGCAGCGAGGTCGCACAGCTGACGGGGTCAGGCCACCGACCTTCAGGGGCAGGGTGCTGCGGTACATCTCCAGCCACGACTCCAGGGACTGGCGCTCGCCGGCCATGAGCGGGATGTCGGCTCGGTCGTCGGTGGGGGCCGGGCTGAGTCTCTGATCGGGGTTCACGGGTGCAAGCCAACCACGCCCAGGGCGGCGGGCACCGGGGCGGCGATCCCGTCGTGCGGCACGTCAGGGCTCCGCGAGTAGCCTGCGGCCATGCCCCCGCTACCTGAATCCGCTGCCTCGCCGGCAACCCCCGATCCGATCGACGTGTGGCGTGAGGCGATGGCTGACTTCCGGGACGCGGCGGCCCGGGCCCAGTGGCGCCACCCCTCGGTGCTCCCGGGGTGGACCGTGGCCGACGTCGCGGCGCACGTGACGTCGATCGAGCGCGCGCTCTCGGGCCTGCTGGACCCCGCGCACGAGCCGGACTGGGAGGCCCTGCCGCACGCCAAGGACGGCTTCGGGCGGATCACCGAGGTGCCCGTCGACCTGCGCCGGTCGCGGACACGCGAGGACGTGCTCGCGGAGTTCGACGAGATGGTGGTGGAGCGCGAGGCCGCCCTGCGCGAGCTCCGGGCCAGCAACCCGGGGCTGGTGATGAGCCCGCTGGGCACGATGATGCCCCTGGACGAGATGCTCGCGATGCGCGTGTTCGACACGTGGGTCCACGAACAGGACATCAGGGTGGCGGTGGGCGATCCCGGGCACCTGGGCACGGCGCCGGCCCATGTGGCGGCGGGCCGGATGCGCCGCGCGCTCGGCTTCGTCTGGGCCAAGAAGGTCGATGCGCCGGTCGGCGCGACGCTCCAGGTGTCGGTGACAGGTCCGGGTGTGACGTTCACCGACACCGTCGTCCGCTCCGAGGACGGCAAGGGGCGTCCGACCGAGCGGGTCGAGGATCCGACTGTGGCGCTGACCATGTCGTTCCCGGGGTTCGTGGCGCTCACGTGCGGGCGCGGCCCCGCGGAGGTGTCGATCGCGGGGGATCGGGTACTGGGGGAGCGCACGGTCCAGCTGTTCAACATCGCTCCCTGACGAGTCCACGAGCCCACGGCGTGCAGGGCGGCGATCCTGCATCCGGGAGTATCGTGCGGCTCCCGACTCCGACGCGAAGGACCCCGAATGAGCTCACCGATCGTCACGGTCGTCGACGCCACCGTCGATCCCGCCCGCGAGGCGGAACTGCTGGAGGGGTACCGGCAGATGAACGAGGACGTGAAGCCCGACGGGTGGATCCGTTCAGAGCTGCTGCGCGGCCAGGACGGCGCATGGCGGATCCAGACGACGTGGCGGGACCGTGAGGCGGTGATCGCCCTCCGGCAGAGCGGCGTGCGCCCCGCGGCGCTCGACCTCCTCGAACGGGTGGGCGCCGAGCACTCGCACGGGGTCTACACGGTGGAGCTGAGCTACCAGGCGTAGGCACTCCGGGGTCCGGTTCAGCTGCCCGTGGGCGTGCGCGGGTCCCTCGGCGCCACGGCGGCGGTTCGCGTGGTGGAGGATCGACCCATGCGCCTGCACCGGACCCCCGTCACCTGGGCGATCTACGGCGTGAACGGCGCATGGGCCTCGTTCATCTACCTCACGGGACCGGTCAGCCCGATCCTGAGCGAGGACCTCGGCATGTCGCTGGCTGCGGCGGGGCTGGTCGGGACTTCCCTGGCACTGGGGATCTCGACCGCCTCGGTGACCGCGCCCCGGGCGGTGCGGAGCCTGGGCCGGGACCGGGCCACGAAGGCCGGTCTGGTCGTGGTGGCCGCGGGGCTGGTCGGCATGGTCCTGGCGCCGGTGGTCGCCTCCGGCGTCGGTGGCCTTCGGCCTCATCCTGGGGCTGGTGTGGATGAGCGCGACGGGTGGGGGCACCCTGATCAACGCGTCGATGGCGCGACTGTCCGACGCCCACCCCGGGCACAGCGCGCGGGTCATCACGGAGGCCAACGCGGCGGCCGCCTGGGTCGGGCTGTTCTCGCCCCTGATCCTGGGTGCGGCCCTGGGCGCCGGGCTCGGCTGGGAGGTGGGGATCCTGACCTGCCTGGTCGCGACCCTGGCCGCGCTGGCCGGGCTGGTCATCGCCGATCGGTTGACAGCCAGGCCGGGGCGGGACGGGGCGGCGGTCCCCAGTGACACCCCAGCGGAATCGCGCCAGCTGGATGTGGAGCCGGCGCTGGAGCCCGCGCTCGGACCGCTGCCACCGAGCGCCGCGACGAAGGTTCCGCTGCCCCGGGTGTTCTGGCTGGCGATGGTCGCGCTGTTCGCGGCGGTGGCCACGGAGTTCGCCATCAACTACTGGGGGTCGACCCTGATCCAGGAGCAGACCGGGTCCTCAGCCTCGTCAGCAACGGCAGCGATGGCCGCCGTGGTCGGGGGAGTGGCGATCGGTCGGACCGTCGGCTCGGGGCTGACGCTGCGACTGGGTCCCCATCGGATGCTTCTCGGCGGGTTCGGCCTGGCCCTGGTCGGATTCGGCGTGCTGTGGACGGCTGGGACGCTCCCGGTGTCGGTGGTCGGGCTGTTCGTCGCGGGCCTGGGGATCGCGACCCTCTTCCCCCTGCTCCTCGACCGCGGGATCGTGCTGTCCGCGGGGCATCCCGACCTCGCCATGGCGCGCTCCTCACTGGTCCTGGGCCTGGCCGCCGGCACTGCGCCGTTCGCGCTCGGCGCCCTCGGATCGGTGATGTCGGTCCAGATGGCGCTTCTCCTGGTCCCCGTGGTGGTCGTCATCGGGCTGTTCGGCGTCGCGGCATCCCGACCTGAGACGCGCGAGCGCCCCTCCGCGGAGCGCTGAGCCCGGTCGTTCGAGGGTCGGGCGCCGAGGGTCGTCCCGGCGACACTTCCTGTGTCGTCGCCGACATGGCCGGCACGACTGGGTCGCCAGACGATGGAGGTGGCCCCCAGGGGTTGGGGGCAGGTGGAGGGGAGGCTGAGATGACTACCAAGGTCAAGCAGCCGCTTGAGGATTCGCAGTTGACGCACGTGGTGGACATGCCCCCGCTGGAGGTGGTGACTGAGGGCATCCCGCCGCAGGAGCACATCGGGGTTCCGCCCGTGTCCCGGCCGGAGGCACCCCCTGTGGCGCCCGAACACCGGAGGAACTGGTTCGCGTGGGCGCTAGCCGGAGTGATCGGGTTCCTGGTCGTGGTCGCGGGGATCTTCGCGGTGACGCAGTACTCGTCGACGAGCACCTCGGACGCGCACATGGGTCTCACCCCGCAGGCATGGCAGGAGTACCGGGCGGGAGAGCGGGCGTCCACCACGCCGTTCCACTTGGGCCTGACCCTGCCAGCGTGGCAGGCGTTCCGGGCAGGTGAGCGGGCGTCCGAGCCGGTCTACTCGGGGCCGCTGCGTGGTGCTGCGCTGCCGTACATCCCGAACTGGTCGATCCCGTCGATCGCGGCGATCCCGGCGATCTCGATCCCGTCGATCGAGGCGATCCCGGCGATGTCGATCCCGGCGATCGCGTCGATGTCGATCCCGTCGATCGAGTCGATCCCGGCGATGTCGATTCCGTCGATCCCGTCGATCTCGATCCCGTCGACCCCGTCGACCCCGGCGACCCCGGCGACCCCGTCGACCCCGACGATCGTCGATCCCGTCGATCCCGACGATCTCGATCCCGTCGATCCCGTCGATCTCGTTCCCGTCGTTCCCGTCGATCCCGACGATCTCGATCCCGTCGATCGAGTCGATCCCGGCGATCTCGATCCCGCCGTTCCCGGACATGTGACTCTGGACTCTGGTGCACGACCCGGGCCGGTGATTGCATGGAACCGTGAACGCGGAGACGTTCGAGACGATCTCGGCCGCGACGCGGGAGGCCCTCATGCGGGCCGGCCGGCCCCGGGAGTTCCGTCCCGGTGAGGTGGTGTTCCACCAGGGGGATCCGTGCGACTCGCTGTTCCTCCTGCGCCGCGGTCGGGTGTCGGTGCAGGTGCTGACCCCGGATGGTGACGATGTCACCATCGGCTTGATCGCATCCCCGGATGCCTTCGGCGAGGTCGGGCTGATCCGCCCCGACCACCACCACACCGCGACGGTGGTTGCCCTCGACGAAGTCCACGTCCTGTCGGTCCTGGCGACACGGTTCCACGACTTGCGGACGGACCATCCCGACCTGACCGACTGGCTCCTGCTGACACTCACCCAGAGGCTCGAGCGGATGTCGGCACTCCTCGCGGACGCCCTGTTCGTAGACGCTGAGCACCGGGTCGCCAGGCGCCTGCTCGACTGTCGCTGCTCATTCGGCGTCGACGGGGCCGAGCCGCTGCCTTTGACCCAGGACGACCTGGCCGCCATGGCCGGCGTCTCGCGACCCACTGCCAATCGGGTGCTGCGCCATCTCGAGGATCAGGGCGTCGTGCTACTCGGTCGGCGCCACATCACCATCGCGGACCTCGAGACGCTGGCCCGCGCCGCCCGCTGAGCGGTCCGCGGGGTTCAGGGGCGCCGCCCCCGGCAGGGGTGTCATCGCGGGCACATGCGGGGTGTCGTCCAGATCACATCGGGGGCTGGTCGTTCGCCAGATCATGGAACTGGTCCCCAAGGATTGGCGGATCGGTCGGGGGATGGGTCGAAGGGAGGCCGTGATGGCCACCAAGTTCGAGAAGCCGCTCGAGGCTTCGCAGGTGACCCCGGTGGCGGACATGCCGCCGCTGGAGGTCGTGACACAGGGCATTCCTGCGCAGGAGCACCTTGAGGCTCCTCCGACGGCCCCACCGGAGGCCGCCCCGGTCGCGCCGGAGCGCAAGAGGCACACGCTCGCGTGGGCCCTGGCCGGTGCGATCGGGTTCCTCCTCGTGGTCGCCGGGATCTTTGCGATGACGCAGTACTCGCCGACAAGCACGCCTGACCTGCACATGGGACTGACCCCGCAGGCCTGGCAGGAGTTCCGGGCCGGTGAGCGGGCGTCCACCACGCCGGTGCACATGGGGCTGGCCCTGCCGGCGTGGCAGGAGTTCCGGGCGGGTGAGCGGGCTGTGGCTCCCGTGCTGACCCTCGTGGGACTCACGCCGCAGGCGTGGCAGGAGTTCCGGGCGGGTGAGCGGGCCGTGGCTCCCGTGCTGACCCACATGGGTCTCACCCCGGAGGCCTGGCTGGCCTACCGGGCGGGAGAACAGGTCGCCTGACCCCGCACGCGGGGGCCTGAGCGGGGGGAAGTCACCCCGCGGCGTACCGAAGCGCCCCGGTCCGATGTGAGCACTCGTCGCCGATGGCCA
Organism: uncultured Actinomycetes bacterium; assembly: GCA_963812395.1. Classification (GTDB taxonomy): domain Bacteria; phylum Actinomycetota; class Actinomycetes; order S36-B12; family CAIYMF01; genus Prado023. The sequence goes on along the minus strand of CAWEVG010000030.1, from coordinate 27,670 downwards.
TCGGCCCGATGCGTCCGGTCGACCGAAGGTCGACCAGGGCGTCGACCATCCGCTGGCGCAGGGTGAACGGGCTGACCGTGTTCACGTTGATCTTCGTGCCACCCTCGAAGCCCGCGAGCGTGGACACACGCCACTTGAGGTTGATCCGCCACGGCATCGCGCCCTCGGTGCCCACCGGGCGGTAGTGCCACTCCTCGTTCGTCGGGACCAGGCGGCCGGTCGCAGCGTGGCAGGCGTGCAGCACGTCCGACACGGAGCGCAGGGCGTCCGGCGACTGCTCCCAGGGGATCTGGGTGGTGCCCGTCGCGTAGATCTCGACCGTCGGGTACCGGTGGCCCGACGCCGGCCAGGGCGATGCAGTGCTCGTTCTCGGCGATGACCAGCCGGTCCCGCGCAGCCGGGTCGGCGATCGTCGTGTTGAACAGGTCGGGGGCGTCGCGGAGCATGTCCAGGACCCGGGTCATCAACGGCCCGTACTCATCGATCGCGACCAGCTGCTTGTGCAGGTGGTCGAACGACGCCCCGGCTGGGCGCAGCCAGTTCTGGAACGCCACGACGTAGCGGGCGTAGGGGTTGGTCCGGTTCATGTCCGCCAACGCATCCACGGTCAGCGCCAGGAAGGCGTGATGCTCCAGCGGCGTGAGGTCCCCGGAGGAGGCCAGCTCGTCGTCGCGGGTCGCCCCGTCGACGAAGTGCCGGCGGGCGGCGATCACGTCGTGCGAGCTGGCGAAGAGGGTCGCCGGCGCGGCTGAGCAGCCGCTCGTCGGATTCGGCGGCGACCTGCTCGGCGCTGGCCCCGGCCGCCTGCATCCGGGTCCGCTTGATGGCCAGGACGTGGTCCCGTCCGGCCGGTGTGGCCACGTAGTCCCGGGCCCGGGCTAGCGGCCGCCGCCGGGATCTCGTACCCGTGGTTGGCATGCCAGTACTGGAACGGGAGGATCTCGAAGAGGTTGGGGAACCGCCGGAAGTCCGCAACGGTGTCGGTGAGCTGCTCGGCGGGCAGGTCGTGCAGGATCTCGCCAGGGTCGCGGCCCGCCCTCGTCGGGGTCGAGGACCAGCCGGGACCGCTCCGGTGGGGTCTCGAGGTACCGGCCGGCGCAGAAGGCGCAGACGGCGTCCGGGCTGGCGGCACCGAGCTGCTGCGGTGCGGGGAGCGGCCGAGGGGATGGGCCGGTTGGAGCGTCCCGGGACGGTCCACACGACGGTGCCGGTCAGCGGCGACTGCTGGCGGACGGTCCCGTCGGGCAGCTGCTCGAGGACGCGTACCGGCTCATGCGTCGCTCGGGTCATGGCCCATCCTTGCGCGAGCATCAGACCCCGGACCGCGATCGGCGCTCACAACGGGCGGAAGCGGGCCTGGAAGAACCGCAGGTACTTCGGCTCGAAGGTCATCTCCAGGCCGCGGACCGACTCGCGCCGGTCCCACACCGACAGCACGGCCTCGGCCGTGACGTCCATGTGCGCCTGCGTGTAGACGCGCCGCGGGATGGTGATCCGCACCAGCTCGAGCTTCGGGTGGCGGTGGTCGCCGGTCTCGGGGTCCCGGCCGGCCGAGACGATGCCGCGCTCCATCGTGCGCACGCCGGCCTCGAGGTAGATCTCGCCCGCCAGGCGCTGCCCGGGGAACTCGATCCTGCGGGATGTGCGGCAGGAACCCGGCGGCGTCGAGGAACACCGCGTGCCCGCCGATCGGCAGCACGATCGGCACGCCCTCGCGGCGCAGCTGCTCGCCGAGGTAGATCACCTGGCCGATGCGCGCGTCGAGGTGGGCCTGGTCGACCGACTCGTGCAGGCCGCGGGCGATCGCCTCCATGTCGCGCCCGGCCAGGCCGCCGTAGGTGTGCAGTCCCTCGTAGACGACGCACAGGTTGCGGGCCTCCTCGAACACGTCCGGGTCGCGCAGGCGCCAGGAACCCGCCGATGTTGACCAGCGCGTCCTTCTTCGCGCTCATCCACGCACCGTCGGTGAGGTCGCAGATGCGTCGGACGATCTCGGCCACGGGCACGTCGGCGTAGCCCGGCTCGCGCTGGTGGATGAACCACGCGTTCTCGGCGATCCGCGTGATGTCGCAGTACAGCGGGATGTCGTGCGCGCGGCAGAGGTCGCGGACCGCCGTGATGTTGGCCAGGCTCATCGGCTGGCCGCCGGCCATGTTCACCGTGACCGCGATGCTCACGTACGGGATGCGCTCCCGGCCGTAGCTCGTCGATCACCGTCCGCAGCTTCGCCAGGTCGACGTCGCCCTTGAACGGGTGCTCGCTGGCCGGGTCGTGCGCCTCGTCGACGATGATGTCGACGAAGCGTGCCGCCCGCCAGCTCCTGGTGCAGCCGGGTGGTGGTGAAGTACATGTTCCCCGGCACGACGTCGCCGCCGCTGATGAGCACCTGGCTGATGATGTGCTCGGCGCCGCGGCCCTGGTGCGTGGGCACCATGAAGGGGTAGCCGTACACGTCCTGCACGGCCTTCTCGAAGCGGTAGAAGCTCTCGCTGCCGGCGTACGCCTCGTCGCCGAGCATCAGTGCGGCCCACTGCTCCTGCGACATCGCGTTCGTGCCGCTGTCGGTGAGCAGGTCGATGTAGACGTCCCGGCTGCGCAGCAGGAACGTGTTCCAGCCCGCCTCGGCCAGGGCGGCCTCGCGCTCGGCGCGCGTGGTCATCCGCAGCGGCTCGACCATCTTGATCTTGTAGGGCTCCGCCCACGAGTGGCGGCGCTGGCCCGGGCGTTCGTCAGTCATGCCCCGAGTCTGCTCCGGACGGCAGCGCGTTGCTGGCTGCCGGCTCGGTGAGGGCCCGGATCTCCGACCGGAGGGCGGATGTGAGCACGTCGATGTCGGGGACGGCATCCGGGTCGACGATCACCGTGGTGGTCAGCGTCCCGGCGTAGGACAGGATCGCGAAGGCCACGGTGACGTTCCCGGCGGTGATGGTGATCGGCACGATCTGCGTGACGCGGGCACCGCTGAAGGTCACGTGCTCCTGGGGCCCCCGGACGTTGGTGAGGAAGGAGTTGACCAGGCGCTGCCGGTCGACGAACCAGCGGAAGAGTCCCGAGGGCTGCCAGGAGGCGGAACGCCGGGGTGACCAGCGCGGCAGACGCGCCACGGGTGGCGGTCCGCTGCACGGCGGTGACCCGGGCGACCTCGACCAGGCGTGCCCCGACCGGCTGGATCATGGGCACCCGCACGGGCATCACCCCCGTCTGGTTGCCGAGGTCCGCGGTCGAGGCCTGTGTCCGGGCCGAGACCGGGACCGAGATGACGAGGGCCGGCACGCTCTCCCCGCGGGCCGCCAGGAGGGTGTTCAGGGCGCCACTGACGGCGGCGAGCATCACGTCGTTCACGGTCGCCCCGTGCGCGTGTGCCGCCTCGCGGATGGCGCCAAGGTCCGCCTCGACGGTCCGCACCTGGCGACGTGGGCCCGTTGCGCGGTTCAGCGAGGATCTCGGCGCCGGATCGGGGCGGTGCTGGCCCAGCTCAGCCACGGCGGCCCTGAGGGTGGCCGTGCCCTGGGGGATCCGCCGCAGCGAATGCAGGCGGCTGGCGGACGCGTCGGCGAGCAGCTGCCGCCACGTGGGCGCGGGGCGGGGCCGTGGGATCGGGGCCGGAATGGGCCCACTCGCAGCCGCCTCGTCGACCAGGGCGGCCAGGACCGCCAGGCCACCGATGCCGTCGGCCACCACGTGGTGCAGGACGAGCACGACCGCGGCCGTGCTGTCCCTCAGGTCGGTGACCAGCACGGCCCGCCAGAGCGGCCGCGAACGGTCCAGTGGACTGGTCACCATTTCCACCGCCGCGTCCAGGAGCGCGGCGTGGTCCCCGGGTTGCCGGCATCGGACCTGTTCCACATGGGCGCCCACGTCGAAGCGCGGGTCGTCCACCCAGATCGGGCGGCCGCAGCCGAACGGGACCTCGACCAGCCGCTGGCGCAGGCGCGGGATCGCTGCGAGCCGAGCCTCGAGCAGCATCCGCGCTCCGGCGAGATCGAAGCCGGGTCCGGCGTCGAGGGTGAGAACCGCACCGACGTTCATCGGCACCGGTCCGACGTCCGTGGCCAACGCCTGGACGTCCCCGGGCCCGATCCGTTCGAACCATGCGGACGTGCTCACGACGCCGACGATCCCACATCCGCCCTCGATCGTCCGCTGAGGGACTGGATCACGGCGGGTTGATGGTCCTCACGATCACCGGACGGGTCCATCGCCCGAGACTGATCGTCTGGGGAGGCTCGATGATGCGTGAGTCGTGCGTGGCCGAGTAGGCCTGGGCGGCGGCCGCCACGACCGGAGGTCCGGCCCCGAGCTCTGCGTTGCGCTCGGACGCGGCCCAGTACCCGAAGCCCGTGCCGATCGCCAGGCCGAGGGCTCCTGAGATCAGGCCGACGATGAGCGTCCGATGTGACCGGCGGTGCCGGTGCCGGTGCCGGGGGAGGGGGAGGGGGCTTCTCGTACGCGGGGAGCTCCCACGAGCTCCGCAGCGCCTCGTGGTGCTCGTCGGTCAGGGTCTCGGGCAACTGGGGTACGCCTCGCGGGGGAGGAGTCGTCATGGACATGGTCCCCACCTCCTTGCCTCACCCCCATCGTCCCGCCAACGACGCGTCGCGACCACGGACGAAGGGCCCTCGAGTCCCGCGACCGAGCGCGGACAACCTCGGGCCGACCCCGGTCACCCGAAGTGCCGCCGCACCAGTGCCTCGGAGTAGCGCGCGCACAGCTCGACGCTGGCGAACGACATGACCTCGCCGGCGTAGTACGTCCGATTGGTGCCCTGCAGTGCCTCCAGCTGCTCGTAGTAGCCGGCGGCCATGGTCCTCGGGCTGACGTGGGGGAAGTACCGCCACCGGCGGACGTCCACCACGCGGTCCAGCGAGGCCCCCATCCGCTGCAGATCCTCGGAGAGCAGCTCGGCAACGGTCTCCTGGGTCATGCTCGGGTCGCCCAGGGCGTAGAGGGTGTCCAGCGGGGTGTCGGGCCAGCGCTGGTACCAGAGCATCAGGTGTCCCCGCTGGTCCGCGGTGAAGCGGGCCGGGACGAAGCCGGCACCCGGTGGCAGCCCACTGGTCTCGGCGAGCAGGACCCAGTAGTCGTAGTAGCGGATGGCCGAGAAGAGGGCGCGCTCGGACGGGGAGGCGTCCAGGAAGTCCAGGGACTCGTCCAGCGGGGAGGTCAGGATGAGTGCGTCGAACTCCAGGTCCTCCGTGTCGGTCTCCACGCGCACCGAGTCGCGGCGCGTCACGCGAACCACCCTCGTGCCGGTGCGGACGTCATGCTGGCGTGCCACCTGCGACCAGAACGACTCGACGCCCTCGGGCCAGATGAAGCGGTGGTCCTGGTCGCGCATCGCCTCGAGGGTTCGCAGGTCCAGGTACTTCAGGACGTAGGCCGCCGGCACCTCGCTGATGTAGCCGTACCCGAAGCCGGTGAAGGGTGGGCCCACCAGGGACTCCAGCGTGGACAGCCCGTGGGATCGGCAGAACTGCGCGAAGGGCAGGTGCAGGTCGGCGTCGATTCCGGCCAGCCCCGGCGCGTTGACGTTCCGGTACCTCACCCGCGTGAGCCAGGCGTACGTGGCCAGCTGCCAGAGGATCCTGGGGTACTGCCGACGCGCGAAGAGCTCCATCGGGTGCCCATCTGTGTCGTAGCAGTGCCCCCCGGCCATCTCGGCCGTCTCGGCCCCGACTGATCGCATGATGGTGCGGGTGCTGCGGTAGTCGCTGCAGCCGAACACGGCACCCATCTCGTAGACGTGCTCGCCCACCCGTATCGACGAGCACTTGCCCCCGACGCGGGGCTGCCTCTCCAGGACGGTCACGCGGTCGTATCCCGTGCGCTGCAGGTGGTGTGCCACGGAGAGCCCCGAGGCGCCGGCGCCGACCACGCCGATCCGTGCCGTCCTCGGGTGCTGACTGACCCTGTGGGACATGATCCCGTTGCGATCGCGCCGCGACGAGCCGGGCGTCTGCCGGCGATCGCCCCTCCTCCACCTCCTACAGTGGCACGCCTTTCTGGCGTTCCGCGATCCCAGAGGCCCCTGCTCCGGCCGCGATCCCGGTGGCCGGCCGCGCGTCCAGCTGGGTGAGCCACCCCGTGGGCGCCGATCTCCTGGTAGGTCGCGCGGGCCTGCTCGCGGAGGTCTGCGGCCTCGTCGGCCCGGCCCTGGGCGGCCAGCCACTCGGCGAGGTCCTCCTTCGCCCGTGCAGCGAGCCCGACGGCCCCGAAGTCGTCGAGCCCGCTGACTCCAGCTCGCAGGTCGGCTTCGATCGCGGCGGGATCGTCGCCCCGTGCTGGCTCCCACCAGTCCGCGGAGGCTGGCCAGGTGTGCTGCCAGGACGGGGGTGAGGAGCGACGGGGGAGGCGGTCGCGACGGGCTTGAGGAGCCGCTGTGCCGCCTCGACGTCCCCTGCGGCCAGCGCGGTCGTGACCATCCCCGGCCACAGGTGGGCCAGGTCGTCGTCGATGCCGTTGGTGAGCACCTCGGCCAGGGAGCGCTCGGCCAGGGAGACCGCGAGGTCGAGATGCCCGTCCCGGGCGGCGAGCTCCATCCGGTGGTAGTCCCACCAGGCCAGCGCCTGCGCGTCGTCGGTCTCCTCGAACGCGAGATCGAGCGTGATGCCCAGCTCGACCCCGGTCGCTTCGCCGAGCCACGTGGCGACAGCCGGCAGGAGGGAGGCCATGGCCACGTCCCGCACGCTGTCCGCCAGTTCCACGACCAGGGCGCGCGCCTGGTCGAGGCGTCCGGCTCGCCACAGGGTCAGGAGGCGGTTCCCGAGGGCGAAGTCGAGCCAGAAGGACGACCCCGATCGACGGGCCGCCTCCACCGCCTGTGCGCTCGTCTCGAGGGCGGCCGGCAGATCGCGGCTCATCTGGAAGGAGACGATGTTGCCCAGCGCATGCGACAGGCGCCCCGGGTTGTCACTGGCGCGGGCGATGTCGGCCGCGCTGACGAACAGGGCCATCCCGGTCTCCGGTGCGCCGATGGCTGACAGGCGGATCCCCAGCCCCATCTGCGCGTGGGCGAGGGCGTCCCGGTCGCCCAGCCCTTCGGCGAGTTGCAGGCGACGGTCGTCGTAGGCGGCCATAGCCGGAACGTCCCCCAAGGTCCTGTGGGCATCTGCCAGGGCGGTGGCCAGGGGGAGCAGCGCGCGCTCAGCGCCCTCGACGTCCTGGAGGGATGCCCAGCGCGTCTGGGCGAGATCCCGGGCCAGCGCCGCGCCCTGGCGCAGGAGCAGGCCCTGGGACAGCCACGCCGCGGCGACGCCGGCGTCGATGGGCATGCCCAACTCGTCGAACAGGCGCAGGGCCACTTCGGCATGCCGTGTCGACGCGTCGACCTCACCCGCCTCGCGGGCGTACCTGGCGGCACCCAGGGAGATCCGGGCCCGGTCGCTGGCGTCCTCGCACCGGGCGAGTGCCGACTCCAGGAGCCGCAGCGCCTCGGCGGGCGCCCCCAGGGCCGCGGCCCGCGCACCGGCCCGCTCGAGCAGCATGACAGCCCGGCGCGTGACGGCGGGGACATCCGTGTCGTCCGGCGAGGACGCGTCAACCGCATCGAGCAGGTGCTGGGCCACGACCACGGCCAGGTCGTCCTTGTCGTCGAACTGGTCGGCGAGGAACGCTGCCGCGGCCAGGTGCCGGGCCCTTCGGTCTCGGCGCGAGAGAGTGGAGTAGGCCACCTGGCGGACGACTGTCTGGACGAACCGGAGCTGGCCGTGCTCCCCGGAGAAGCGGTCGGTCTGGACGCTGAAGATCTCCTTGCGCTGCAGGGAGGCCAGGATCGCGTCGAGGTCGTCCCCCTCGTGCAGGGCGGTCAACCCGGCCCTGGTGAAGCTCGCCCCCAGGACGCTGGCGTCGGCCACGACCCGTCGCTCCGCGGGGGACAGCGAGTCCAGGCGGGCGGCGACCAGCGCCTGCAGGGAGGCGGGCGCCCCGATCGTGTCGACGTCCAGGGTGGCTCCGGGGGCCGGCACGTACTGGCCGTCCCTGGCGATCACCATGTCGCGGTCGATGAGTGCCCTGACGGTCTCGACGGCGAACAGCGGGACCCCCTCGGCGCGGCGGACGAGGGAGTCGCGGGCCGTCGTCGGGCAGGCCGATCACGAGCCCGTCCACGAGCGTGGCCATGTCCTGCGTCGTCCAGCGGCTCGAGGCGGATCACCGTCTTGCGTCGACCGCCGAGGTCGTGGCGACGGGCCATGAGCTCGGGGCGGGCCAGCGCGACGACGAAGATGCCCGCCTGGGCGGTGGCCATCATGTGGTCGAGGAAGTCCAGCAGGCCGTCGTCGGCGTACTGGGCGTCCTCGATCACGAGGGCGAGCCCGCCCGACGCGGCCCTGGCTGACCCGCTCGAAGAACGTGGTCCAGGCCGCGAACAGCTCCTCGCGCTCGAACGCCGGAGGCTGACTCGGCGCCGACCAGCGCTGCCAGCCGGGGTCGCACCCACGACCGCTCCTCCGGGTCGGGGACGTACTCGGCGAGGGCCTCGTCGAGGCGGATGGTCACCACCTCCCCGGCGTCAGCCTCGGTCAGGCCCAGCCGGGTGCGGGCGGCTTCGGCGAGCGCCCAGAAGGCGACCCCGTCGCCGTAGGACAGGCACCGACCTCGATGCCAGGCCGTCACATCCGAGAGGCCGTCGACGTACTTGTCGAACTCCCACAGCAGCCGGGACTTGCCGATGCCTGCCTCGCCCGTCGACGACGACGAGCCTTGGCCGGTGGGTCTCCTGCGGTGGCGTGGAAGAGCTCCTTGAGCAGGCGCATCTCGCGGTCCCTGCCCGTGTGCGGGGCCTCGAGGCCGTCGATCCGCTGCGCGCCGCCCACCGTGGTCAGGACCGCCCGGGCGGCGTGCAGCCGCATCGGCTCGGACTTGCCCTTCAGGGCATGCGTCCCCGTGTCGGTGTACGCGATGGACGCCGCGGACAGCGAGCGGGTGGTGTCATCGACCCAGACCTGACCCGGCTCAGCCGCGCTCTGAACGCGCGCCGCGGTGTTGACGGCGTCGCCGGCGACCATGCCCTCGGCTGTGGCGCCGACCGTGACCGCGACCTCGCCGGTCACGATCCCGACGCGCAGGGCGAGCCCCGGGGCACCCACGTCCTGCCCGAGGTTCGCCACGGTCGCCACCAGCTCGAGGCCGGCGCGGACCGCCCGCTCGGCGTCGTCCTCGTGCGCGACCGGCACCCCCCAGACCGCCATGACCGCATCGCCGATGAACTTCTCCACCGAGCCGCCGTAGCGGCCGATGACCGTGCGGCACTCGGCGAAGTAGCGCGAGAGCAGCTCGCGCACCTCCTCCGGGTCGCGGCTCTCCGACAGCGGGGTGAAGCCGACGAGGTCGGCGAACAGGACCGACGTGATCCGGCGCTCGGCGATGGGTGCCGCCGCGGGCGTCGGTCCCGGTGCCTGCACCGGCGCTGGGTGCCGCGTTGCCGACGGCCGCGGCCACCGGGGCACCGCACGAGGCGCAGAACCGGGCGCCCGGGGTCAGGGCCTCCCCGCAGGCTGCGCACCCGCTCGGCGTGACGGGCGTGCCGCAGGATGGGCAGAACCGCGCACCGTGCGGGACCGCCTCACCGCAGGTCAGGCAGACCACGTCCCCACCCGTCATGGTCTGAGGCTAGACCGGGGGTCCGGCCGTCGGCGCGCTGGACCGCCACCCGAATGGTCGATGGCCGGAAGCGCCGGCTGGGTGGTCGATCCCCGGCGTGCGAGGGCTAGCGTGAATGGAGGGCGGTGGCCACGTCCAGACCAGAACGCGTGCGGGGCCCAACCGCCGTCATCCGGGAGATCGTCGACCTGGCGCTGGACAACGACGTGGCGATCTACCAGATGCCGTGCCGAGGAGCTGACTGCGGAGCTGGCGGCCCGCGGCATGGACGACGTGCGCCTCATGAGCCTCGCCGAGGTGCCCGAGGCGGGATCCATCCCGGACGCCCTCGCGGAGATCGGCGCCGTGCTCCAGGGGTGAGTACCCGCACCGGCTCAGAGGTCGTTGCCGGCGTAGGACTGGTTGAAGCTCTTGTTGGCCAGGGGGAAGTCCGGGACGATCGTGTCGGTGAGGGCCACCGGCAGGGCCGGCCAGTTGAAGAACGAGGGATCGACAGCGCGGACGCGGGCCAGCCGCCCGGAGCCGGTCGAGCTCGACGCGGTGGACCAACGTCCCCCTCCATGCCTCGACGACGCCGAGGCCGGCGCGGGGGTCACCGGCGGAGTGCGGTGCGACGGCGTCGCGGTCGGTCGCCACAGGGTCGACATGGCTGATCATGCGAGACGGCGCAGAGATCCGTGCGGTGAGCTCCTCGATCAGGGCGGCAGACGCGGCGACCTCCCGGGCCCGCACCTGGAACCGGGCGAGCACGTCACCGGCCTCCTCGACCACGGGGGTGAACGAGCCACCGAGGTCGGCCGACGGGTGCTCCCGGCGCGCGTCCGTGGGGAGCCCTGAGGCACGGGCGACGTAGCCGAGGGTGCCGATGTGCGCTGCCTGCTCCGCGGAGAGGACGGCGGTCCCGGTGAACCGGTCGGCCACCACGCTGTGGCCCAGCGTGATCGCGACGATCTCGGTGACCTCCGCCGCGGTGCTGCGGATCAGGTCGAGGTCGGGCGCCTGGAGCACCCCGGCCCCGCCGATGGTGATTCCCCCGCGGAGCAGCCGGTGTCCGGTCAGCGCCTTGTTGTGGCGCAGCAGGTGCTCGCGCAGGCGCTGCGTGTGGGCGTGCGCGATCCCGTAGCCGACGTCGTTGGCGATGGCGCCCAGGTCGTTGACGTGGTTGTAGAGGCGCTCGGCCTCGAGCAGCAGGGCGCGGACCGCCTGGGTGCCGGGGTCGACCTCGATGCCGAGGGCGTCCTCGACGGCCAGCACGTAGGCCAGCGTGTGGCCCACCGCGGTGTCGCCGCTGATCCGCTCGGCCAGCTCGATGCCGTCGGCGGGAGGGCGGCCCTCGAACAGCTTCTCGATGCCGCGGTGCAGGAACCACAGCCTGGCCTTCATCTGCAGGATGGTCTCGCCCACGACTGAGAACCGGAAGTGGCCCGGCTCGATGAGGCCCGCGTGGATGGGGCCGACGGGGATCTCGTAGACGCCGTCGCCCTCGACCCTGACGAACGGGTAGGAGTCGATGTCGGGGTCGAATCGGGGAGTGGGGTCGGCGTCGCGGCGCATCGGGTGGTAGCCGGGCGGCCAGTGGCCGTGGCGCACCAGCCGCTGGGGGAGTGGGTGGTCCGCGGGCCTGATGCCGTACAGGTCGCGGATCTCGCGCTCGAACCGCCCGGCGGGGAAGGAGGCCTGGGCCAGCGTGGGGATCCAGGGGTCGTCGTGGGGGACCTCGAGCGTGAGCTCGGCCCGCTCGCCGACGGGGCGCAGGAAGCTGGCCACGACGCGCATCCGGTCGTCGTCCTCATGGGCGGCCAGAAGGGCCAGCCGCCAGCCGTCGTCGAGCAGGAGTCCCGGCTTCGGCTGCCCAGCGATCACGGGTGACGGTCGCCTCGGCGGGTGGCGTGCAGACGGCTCATCGGGCACCCGCCAGGACGGCAGCGGCGCTCGTCAGCAGCTCGGCGAGCGGGCGGGCGGCGAACGCGAGGAGCACGGCGGCAGTCAGGGCCACCAGCAGGGGTGCCGCGCGCCCCACTCCGGCCTGGGCAGCGGCCGGGACTGGCGCCGGGGCGTGTGGCGCGTCGTCGATGGCGTCATGGCCTGTCGCGCGATTCGTCGTCCCCCTCAACGGCGGGCACGCCGAGGGTCATCGCAGCGACCTGGCGGCTGAACCCGGCGAACACCACGAGCAGGAGCAGCAGCGCGGCGGCCATCGCCAGGCCGAGCCCGTTGGTCCAGCCGGCGACGACGATGGCCACCTCCGTGAAGAACAGCACGAACGGGGGGAAGCCGAGCAGGGCGGCGGTGCCGGCAAGCAGGGGCCGGGCGAGGTCGGGCCGGCGGGCCAGGAGTCCGTGGACGTCGTCGATGCGGCTGCTGCCCTCGGCGGCCAGGATGCGCCCGGCGACGACGAACATGCTGGCCTTGACCAGCCCGTGGCCGAGCATGTGCAGCAGCACGGCGGTGGTGGCCAGCGGTCCCGCCGACGGCGGCTCCGAGGGCCATGATCCCCATGTGCTCGATGCTCGAGTAGGCAAGCAGCCGCTTGTAGTCGCGCTGGGCCAGCATCAGGGCCGCGGCCACGGCCAGGGACAGCAGCCCGGCGGCCACCAGCAGTCCGCGCAGGAAGTCCGGGCCGATGGCGGCCGTCGCTGATCGCCTGGATCCGCAGGATCGCGTAGAGGGCCACCGACAGCAGGACGCCGGACATCAGCCCCGAGACCGGGGCGGGTGCCTGGGAGTGGGCGTCGGGCAGCCAGCTGTGCATCGGGGCCAGCCCGGCCTTGGTGGCGAAGCCGAGGACGGCCAGGGCCACGGCCAGGCGGGTGAGGTCGATGTCGAGCGGGACCGATCCGCTGGCGAGCAGGGCCCACGACAGCGTCGGCGTCCCCGCGGCGACGCTGGCTGCGTAGAGCAGGACGATGCCCAGGAAGGCGATCGCGACCCCGACCGAGCCGAGCACCACGTACTTCCACGCGGCCTCCAGGGCTCGCTGGCCCCGGTGGTGGCCGACCAGGAATGCGGTCGTGATGGTGGTGGCCTCGACGGCCACCCACATGATCCCGAGGTTGTCGGCGAGCACGGCCAGGCTCATCGCGGCGAGGAACAGGCACACGAGCGCGGTGTAGCGACCGTCGGGCTCGACCTGCGTCGGCTCGCGTGGGAAGCCCACCCCACAGTGCGATCACTGCGACGGCGCCGATGGTCGTCACCAGCCATGCCGTGAGGCTGTCGGCGCGCAGCGCACGCCCGGCACCGGTCAGCGGACCGGAGGCCTGCACGGCGGCGAGCAGGGCCAGGCCGGTGCCGAGGACGGCGATCGCGGCGACGAGGTCCGCGGTGCGGGTCCACCTGTCGCGACGCCGGAACGCCGAGGCCAGCGCAAGGGCGGCGGGCACGAGCAGCGGGATCCAGAGCAGGGCAGTCATCAGTCGCAGAGCTCCGTGAGGTCGTCGAGGTCGGTGCCCCCGTGGGTCAGCTGCATCCGTCCGGTGAGCACGCGCAGGATCAGGACGACGAGCAGCACGTCGAGCGTCACGCCCAGTTCGACGACCAGGGGGACCCCGCCCGAGGTGAGGAAGGCGACCGTCGCGATGCCGTTGTCCAGCATCACGAAGCCGATCAGCTGCGACAGCGCGCTGCGCCGGGTGAGCATGACCAGGAAGCCCGTGAGCATCAGGGCCAGGCCGATCGGGACCGCCGACGCGGCGGGGCCCGACACCACCGCGACGATCGGCACCGACGACCACGTAGGCCAGGACGCTGAGCACGGCGGCCACCAGCAGCCCGGCGGTGGGGTTGATCAGCGGGGACTCCTCGCGCACGGCCCCGGTCACGCGGGCGGTCCGCGCCAGCGCCCAGGGCATGGCCACGGCCTTGATGGCCAGGACCAGGACGGCCACGCCGACCACCTCGGCGCTGTGCTCCTCGATCCCCAGCGTGGCCACCAGGCCGGCCAGGGCGGCTCCCTGCACGGCCAGCAGGCGGATCGAGGCGGTCAGGGACTGGCGCCACACCTGCATCACGGCGGTGATCAGCAGCAGGCCGGTGGTGGTGGCGACCAGGTAGGCGAACAGGTCCTCGCTCATCTGCGCCACCTCATCCGACCAGCGAGGAGGCCGTGACCGACAGGAAGGCCAGGACGAACGATCCGGCCAGCAGCTCCGGGACGCGGAACAGCCGCACCTTGGCGAGGAACACCTCGACCGCAGCGACCAGGGCGCCCGCGAGCAGCAGCTTGACCACGATCGCGACCAGTCCCGACCAGCACGGCGGGCAGGGTCGCGGTGGTCGCCACGCCCCAGGGGATGACCAGGTTGACCACCAGGCCCAGCAGGGCGGTCAGGCGCAGCCACGACCCGAGCTCCAGCCAGGCCAGGTCCCGCCCGGAGCTCTCCAGCACCATCGCCTCGTGGACCATGGTCAGCTCCAGGTGGGTCGACGGGTTGTCGACCGGGAGCCGGCCCGTCTCGGCGAGCACGGCCACCGCGAGGGCCACGACCGCGAGCAGGCTCACCGGGGACACGACGATGGCCGGGTCGAACGCCCGGGCCTCGACGATCGCCGACAGGGCCGACGTCCCGACGGGGATCGACAGCGCGTAGACGGCGACCAGGACGGTGGGCTCGACCAGCGCCGCGATCGTCATGTGCCGGCTGGAGCCCATCCCGCCGAACGCGGTGCCGGACTCGAGGCCGAGAAGGGCCAGGGCCGCGGTGCCGACCAGCAGCAGGGAGACCACCACGAACAGGTCGTCGGGCACGAGCGGCAGCGTGGCCGTGCCGACCAGGGGGACCAGGGCGCAGACCATCAGGCTGGACACCATCAGCACCAGGGGGGCCGCAGCCATCAGCGGCCCGATCCCGGCGGCCCGCAGCGGCTCCTTGGCCATCAGCTTGCGCACGTCGCGCCACGGCTGGCCGACCCCGGCCCCGGCCCGGCCCTCCATCCGGGCGCGGGTCTGGCGCATCACCCCGACGAGCAGCGGGGTCAGCGCGACGGCGGCCACGACCTGGACGGCGATCATGAGGGTGATGGCGAGGGTGCTCACCAGGTCACCGCCACGAGGACGACCAGCAGTGCGGTGAACGAGAAGCCCAGGTAGCGGTGGATGCTGCCGTTCTGGATCCGCCGCGCGGCGACGCCGAGCCCCAGCCGCCGACCCGGACGACCGGGTCGTAGACCCGGTCGGACGACGACGTCGGAGACCCGCTGCCGGAACCGGACCCTGGACACCAGGTAGCGCGACTCGTCGGCGTGGGAGACCTGCAGGTCCCGGCGCGGCTGCAGTGCGTCGTCGAACACCCGGACCAGCGGCTCGGCGTACGAGGTGGCCGTGTACTGCATCGTCGGGCTCACCCGGATCCCTCCGCACCCCCACGCCAGGTCGACGTCGCGGCGCGGGGCCCGGCGGGCCGCGGCCACCTGCGACGACGGCCACGGGTACGGCGACCACCAGGGCGAGCAGGACCAGGGCCACGGGGTCCAGCAGCGCGGACGCCGCCGGCAGGGACACGCCCAGCATGCCGACCACCTCGACGCCCGACGCCCCGACCGCGTCGGCCAGCGCAGCGGCGACCGGCCCGGGTGCCAGGCCCAGGCCGACGCACGGCAGCCGTGCCGACGATCATGGCCACGCGCATCGGGGCGCCGGCCTCGTGGGCATGGGCGGCGCCGTCTGACCGGGGTCGGGCGAGGAAGGCGATCCCGTAGGCCTTCACGAACGTGAGCAGCGCCAGCCCGGCCGTGAGCGCCACGACGGACACGGTGATGGGCAGCGCCACGGCCACGAGCTGGTCGTTGGCCCCGTCGCCGTGGATCAGGGACTGCAGCAGCACCCATTCGGCGGCGAACCCGGAGGTCACGGGCAGGGCCGCTGCGCCCAGTGCCGCGATGCCGAACGCCATCGAGGTCACGGGCATCGTGGGTGCCAGCCCGCCCAGGCGGTCCAGGTTGCGCTCCCCGGTGGCGTGCAGCACCGACCCGGCGCCGAGGAACAGCACGGTCTTGAACGCGGCGTGGCTCACGACCAGGAGCAGCGCGGCGGTGAGGGCGACGTCGGCCACCCCGGGCTGACCGGCCCCGTTGAGCAGCACGGCGACGGCCACCGCGGTGAGGATCAGGCCGACGTTCTCAGTGGTCGAGTAGGCCAGCAGGACCTTGAGGTCGCTGGCCACCGACGCCTGCAGGATCCCGTACAGGGCGGAGCCGAGGGCCAGCACGAGCAGCAGGACCGCCCACCAGCTCGGCCCGGCCGGCAGCAGCCGCAGCAGGACCAGCAGCACCCCGTAGACGCCCATCTTGACCATCGCCGCGCTCATGGCCGCCGACACATGGCTGGGCGCCTCCGGGTGTGCCCGCGGCAGCCAGACGTGCAGCGGCACGAGACCGGCCTTCGTGGCGAACCCCGCCAGCAGGAGCACGAACGCGACGCTCGCCGCACCCCCGGTGACCCCGGCGCCGGCGATGGTGGCGAACGACGGTCCCGTCGGCGGCGGAGACCAGCACCGAGAACCCGCCCAGCAGCAGCAGGAAGCTCAGGTGGGTCATGACTGCGTACCACAGCGCCGCCGGGACCACCGAGGCGCGCGTCCGGTGGTCGGCCAGCACGAGGATCGTCGAGCCGATGGCCATCAGCTCCCACGCGAGCAGGAACGAGACCACGTCCGCGGCGGCGGGCACCAGCTGCATGCCCAGGGCGAAGACCGCGAACGCAGCCCACCCGGATGCGCGATGCCGCGGCCCCGGAGGCGTACCCGATCCCGTAGACGGCGGTGACCGCCACCACCGATCCGGCCAGGAGCAGGAACACCCCACCGAGCTGCGTCGGGCGCCAGCAGCAGCGGGTCCAGCGGTGCCTGCAGCGGCAGGGCGATCGGCACCTGCAGGCCCGCGGGCCGCACCGGTGGCCGGCCATCGCGGCCGCGCCGGTCACGGCACCGGCGATCCCGAGGGCGGCGCGCCGCGCCGCCGGCCAGCCGGGAGCGGGACCGGTCCGGGGCGAGGAACGCGACACAGCACGGCCACGCCCGGCGAGCACGAGCTGGGCGGTCAGCCCCGCCTGGACGACGCTCATCGCCGGGTCACCCGGCGCAGCGCGGCCACGATCGCGTCGGGCTCCGGGGGGCATCCCGGGACCGCCGAGGTCGACCGGCACCACGTCGTCGACCGACGCCGACCACCCCGTACCCGTCGGCGAACACCCCACCGGTCATGGCGCAGTCCCCGACCGCGACCACCACCCGGGGCCGCGGCGTCGCCTCGACCGTCCGGCGCAGCGGCTCGAGCATGTTGCGGGTCACGACGCCGGTCACCAGCAGCACGTCGGCGTGGCGGGGTGAGGCCACCAGCCGCGCCCCGTACCGCTCGGCGTCGTACACCGGGCCGAACACCGCCCCCACCTCGACCTCGCACCCGTTGCACGACCCGCAGTCGACGTGGCGGACCTGGGCGCTGCCGGCGAGGACCGGGTCAGGTTGGTAGCGTCGCTCTCGGGCGGCCGTCGGGCGCCGGCGGGGCCGGCTCGGCGACGCCGTCCAGTGCGCCGGATCAGCCGGGCCAGGCGCAGGGAGCTCACGCGGCAGCCGCTCCGGCTGGTGGGGTCGCAGCTCCCGCTCCAGCTCGGCCTGGTCGGCCAGGACCTCGCGCAGCACCAGCCGGGCGGCCAGCAGCAGGTCACGGGTCTGCGGGACGACGATCGAGTACACGACCTCGCCGCGCAGCCCGCTGCTGGCGCACCAGCCCGGTCCGGCGCAGCACCGCCAGCTGCTGGGACAGGCTGCTGGGCTCGATCGGGATCTCGGCCAGCAACTCGTGCACGGCGTGGTCGCGCTCGCTGAGCAGCTCCAGCACGCGGATCCGGACCGGATGGCCCAGGGCGCGGAAGAGGTCAGCCTTCGCCTCGTACAGGGGCACGGGCATGGCCACCGACCTTCGAACATGAGCAGTTGAAAGAGTGTGCAAGTCAGACCTTAGCAGGCATGCCCGGGAGGTCGCTCGGTGAAGGGGCCGCCCGTCGCGGTCCCCGGCTGATCCGCAGGCATGTGGGACCCGGGGGATCGGCGGCGCCGTTTTCAGGCCCCTGCCGGTCCGCGCGGGCCGTCCGGTCGCACGTGGGCCACGGCGTCGTCGATCACGTCGGCGCGGGGCTGGCCGGTGTCGATGTGCAGGGCTCCCGTCCAGGGCGCCTGGGCGTGGCGCGCGAGGGTTGCGAGCACCTCGGGCGTGGCGTCGGATGCATCTCGGCCGGCTGCCGCCCTGGCCAGGATCCGGGTGGCCGCCTCGTCGAGGGCCAGGTCGCAGCGGATCTCGTGGAGGTGCGCGTGGCCCCGCCCGGCGAGCGAGCGGGCCGCCTCGCGCTGCGCGGGATCGAGCCAGGTCGCGTCGAGCACCACCGAGTCGCCCCAGCTCAGCGCCAGCTCCGCCCGGCGCAGGAGCTCGCGGTAGACCTCGGCGGTGAACGCGGGGGTGTAGATCCCCTCGAACGGTGCGGCACCGGCCGGCTCGACGGGGTCGAGGCCGGCCAGCTCCTTGCGCACCTCGTCGCTGCGCAGCACCGCCCAGCCGAGTCGGTCGGCCAGCCCCTCGGCGAGCGTGGTCTTGCCGGTGCCGGGCAGGCCGCCGACGAGGACCAGGTGGATCTCGGCCTCGTCGAGGTGGCGGCCGGCCTGGGCCAGGAACGCCGGCGCCTCGTCGGCAGCGCCCGCCTCGCCGGTCGTCCGCGCGCAGGCAGGCGATCTTGGCCCGCACCAGGGCGCGGTAGGCGATGTACCAGTGCTCCAGCGAGTCGGGGTGGTTCTCCCCGGCGTACTCCCGGTAGGCGGCGAGGAACTCGCGGGCGAGGTCGGGCCGGCCGAGGTGCTCGAGGTCCATGGCCAGGAAGGTGGTGTCGTAGAGCACGTCACCCCAGCGGAACCGGGGGTCGAACTCGACGCAGTCGAGGATCCGGGGGCCGTCGTCGAGGCAGAAGATGTCCTCGGCGAGCAGGTCGCCGTGCCCGTCGACGATCCGCCGTTCGGCGACGCGGTGCGCGAGCAGCGGGTGCCGGCCGTCGAGGTAGGCCAGCGCCTGCCGGCCGATCCGGGCGAGCAGGTCGCCGTCGATGAATCGCCCGGCGAAGGCCGCGGTCTCCTCGAGGTTGGTCGACCAGAGCATCGTCAGGTGCTCGACCGAGCCGGCCAGGTCGATGGCCGGCGCGCGGGCGGCCCGGGAGTGGAATGCGGCCACCTGCCGTGCCACGGCCACCAGGTGGGCCTCGTCGAAGTGGGGGTCGGCGACCATCGTGGCCAGCCGGCGATCGGCCGGCAGCCGGCGCATCACGACCAGGTGGTCGACGGGGGCCCCGGCCTCGTCGACGATGTCATGGACCCCGAGGTACACGTCCGGGGCCAGCCGCCGGTTGAGCTGCACCTCCCGCCGGCAGTCGGCCAGGCGCAGCTCCCGGGTCGAGAAGTCCAGGAACGGGGTCCTGACCGGCTTGCGCATCTTGTACACCCGGTCGCCGAGGAAGAACAGCACCGAGACGTGGGTCTCGACCACCGCAGCGCGCTCCACGAGGCTGATCCTGCGCGGCTGCGGCGACCCGCACCAGAGGCCAACGTCCCCGGTTCGGCAGCGGCCGCCCACCTTGACAGGGCGTGGGCATCGGCGTAGTACGGAAGTGACCCAAGGGATTGGGGCAGACCGAGAGGATGTGGACTCGTGAACAGCGAGCAGTTCGAGAAGATCAGGACCGCCCAGGGCTTCATCGCGGCACTGGACCAG
Source organism: uncultured Actinomycetes bacterium (assembly GCA_963812395.1). Lineage (GTDB taxonomy): Bacteria > Actinomycetota > Actinomycetes > S36-B12 > CAIYMF01 > Prado023. The sequence goes on along the minus strand of CAWEVG010000030.1, from coordinate 8,323 downwards.
AGCGGCGGCAGCACGCCGAAGGCGCTGCGGCTCTACGGCGTCGACGAGTCGGCCTACTCCAACGACGCCGAGATGTACGACCGGATCCACGAGATGCGCACCCGCATCATCACCAGCCCCGCCTTCACCGGCGAGCGGATCCTCGGCTCGATCCTGTTCGAGATGACGATGGACCGCCAGATCATGGGCAGGGGCGCCGCGGAGTACCTGTGGCAGGAGAAGGACGTCGTGCCCTTCCTGAAGGTCGACAAGGGCCTGGCCGAGGAGGCCGACGGTGCCCAGGTGATGAAGCCGATGCCGGACCTCGACGCCGTCCTCGCCCGGGCGATCACCCACGGCGTGTTCGGCACGAAGATGCGCTCGGTCATCAAGCTGGGCAACGAGGCCGGCGTCGGCGCCGTCGTGCGCCAGCAGTTCGAGGTCGGGCGTCACATCATCGGCGCCGGCCTGGTGCCGATCATCGAGCCCGAGATCGACATCCACAGCCCGGAGAAGGCCGAGGCCGAGGTCCTGCTCAAGGCGGCCCTGCTGGCTGAGATCGGGGAGCTCGGGGCGGACGAGTTCATCATGCTCAAGCTCACCCTGCCGGAGCAGGACGACTTCTACGCCGAGCTCGTGGAGCACCCGCAACGTGCTGCGCGTGGTGGCGCTGTCCGGCGGGTACACCCGGGCGGAGGCCAACGCGCTGCTGGCCAGGAACCACGGCGTGGTCGCCAGCTTCTCGCGTGCCCTGACCGAGGGCCTGACCGCGCAGCAGAGCCCGGAGGAGTTCGACGCCGCCCTCGACGCCTCGATCGAGAGCATCTTCCAGGCGTCGATCACCTGAACCCGGAGGTGGCAGGGTGACTCAACCGGGGTGGCGCTCCCCAGCGAATCCAGCGACGAGGAGGGGATCCCCTTCATCGAACTGGACCGCGGCCGGCACCAAGCGGGTGACGGTCATCCTCAGCAACGAGTAGGTGACGTGGTCGATCTGCTCGCCGACGGTCCTGCGTATCGAGCGGAACATCTCGCCACCTCGGCTGTCTGCGATGACCCGTGTGACCTGGGAGCGGTGGGCAGGGCCCGGCCGGTGCCCTTGGCATCACGATCGCACCGTGGTCGTGGGTCGGCAATGCTGTTGAGGGATTGTTAACGAGATCGTTGCGGGACGTGCAGCTTGCCGTGCACGTCCTACGCGCTCTGGCTCCGCCGCCGGCGTGCCGGTCGTGTGGTCGTGTCGGGGCCCGGGTCGGGAGTGGCAGGGGCCGCCGGAGTGGGCGGCAGGGCCCAGGTCGCAGCCAGTCCGAGCCCGATGATCGCCGCGGCGACCCCGGTGGTGACCTTGCTCGCGTGGATCATGCCTGCCGCGGCGGCGTCGCCGGCCGCGGCAGTCGCCGGGTTGGCCTGCAGGGTGGGGATGACCGCGCCGGCCGAGGACGTGACGACCTCGGTGGCCTGCGTCGCGGCCTGCTCGGGCATCCCGGCATCGGTGAGCTGCGCCTCGGTGGAGCGGCCCAGGGTGCCGATCAGCAGGGAGCCGAGGATCGCCACGCCGAGCGCCGATCCGAGCTGGCGGAACGTGCTCTGCAGCCCGGAGGCCTGACCTGACTCGTTGACCGGGATGTCGGCCAGGATCACCGAGGTCAGCTGCGCGGTGGCCATGCCGACGCCGATGCCGTAGAGGAACAGCCAGGCGGCGATGAGCCAGCCGCTGATGTCCGCCGACAGGGTGATCGCCAGGCCGGCCACTGCCACGGCCTCGGTGCCCAGGCCGACCCGCACGACCGTCCGCCCACCCCACCGGGCGGTGAGCTGCGGAGTCGCCCCGGAGACCAGGAACGTGCCCACGGCCAGGGAGACGATCAGCCAGCCAGTGCCCAGGGCGCTGTAGCCCAGGGCGTTCTGCAGCAGCAGCGGCAGGGTGAACAGCAGGCCGAACTCGCCGAGCGCCACGATCAGCGCGGCGATCGAGCCGTACCGGAACGAGCGCACGTCCAGCAGCCCGAGGTCCACCAGGGCGACCCGCCCGTCGCGGGCGCGAGCCCGCTGGGTCACGACGAAGCCGCCACATGAGCAGCAGGCCGGCCGCCAGCGCGATCGGGACCGGGGAGATGCTGCCGTCGTCCTGGCGCCACCAGCCGTAGCTCTGGCCCTCGATCAGGGCGAACACGATGGCCCCGAGGCCCAGCGCGGACAGGGTCACGCCGACCAGGTCCAGGCCCGGGCGGGCCTTCTCGTCACGCGTCTCGGGAACCGCCCAGAGGATCCCGGCGAGCACCAGCAGGCCGATCGGGATGTTGATCCAGAACGCCCATCGCCACGTGTAGTAGGTCGTCAGCCATCCGCCGACCAGCGGGCCGAGGGCGGCCATGCCGCCGATGGTCGAGCCCCAGACGGCGAAGGCGATCGCCCGCTGCTTGCCGGTGAACAGCGCGTTGACCGTCGACAGGGTCGCGGGCAGGATCATCGCCGCACCGACGCCCTGCACGAACCGGGCGCCGATCAGCGCCTGGCCGGTGGCGGCGAGTCCTGCGGCCACGCTCGCGAGGGTGAACAGGATGATCCCGACCAGGAACACCTTGCGCCGCCCGTGCAGGTCGCCGATCTTGCCCACGGTGAGCAGCAGGGCGGCGAACACCAGGGAGTAGATCGCGTTCATCCACTCCGCCTGGGTCGAGGTCAGCCCGAGGTCCTCGATGATCACCGGGAGCGCCACGTTCACGACCGTGGCGTCCATGATGATGATCGAGACGCCGAGGGCCACGGTGGCAAGCGCCCACCAGCGCCTCCGGACCACGATCTCGGCAGGTGTGTTCAGGTCTGTCATGTCCACTCGTTTCTCGACGTGTTGTCGGTATCATATCGACAACGTGTCGGATACTGAACTCCAGCGACGTGTAGCGTGGTCACGATGGCTGCCGACGCCCTGTGGGTATCCTGACCCGCGCGGAGAGGAGCTGACATGCCGCGGATCGACGCGCCGACAGTGGCCGAGCACCACCAGATGCGTCGCGCTGCCCTGATGGCCGCGGCCGGCGACCTGTTGGCGGCACACGGGGTCGAGTCGGTGACGCTCGGTGCCGTCGGGGCTGCCGCGGGCCTGGCCCGTTCCAGCGTCTACCAGTACTTCGACTCGACGGGCAGCCTGCTGGCGGCCCTCGTCGAGCAGGAGCTGCCCCGGGCTACTGCGCACCTCGCCGCCGTGGTGGCGCGGGGGGGTCAGCCGGCGGACAAGGTGGAGGCCTTCGTCAAGGCGTCCCTGCGCGCGGCCACGGACGACAACCACCGCGCGTTGGCAGAGCTCGGTTGGGCGGACCTCCCGCAGGAGTGCCAGGCGAGGTTGGCCGAGCTCCACCAGGAGCAGCTCGCTCCCCTGGTGGACGCCCTGGCGGAGCTGGGGGCGCGGGACCCGGAGATCACCGCCGCGCTGATCTACGGCCTGGTGCGTGCGGCTGCCACCGCGATCAACGCTGGGACGCCGCGCACCCGAGTGACCCGCGAGACGTTCGCTCTGATCCGCCAGGGGCTCCCGGGGTCAGGGACTCGCTGACCCGCCTCCTCCAGCCCGAGTCCTTCTTGCGACTCTTTTGCAGGAACGTCGGACCGAGCCTAGGCTTCACCGTGGCTGGTCCACCCGGGACGGCCAGGGAGGGACCACCCGTGCGGATCGTCGCGATCGGCCTTGGCGGTCGGACTCCTCCTGACCGGATGCAGCCAGTCGGAGGACTCGGCGCAGGGCGGGAACGGGGACAAGCTCCTTGTCGCCACGACGGTCTCGCCGATGACCTCGATCGCGGCCAACATCGGTGGGGACCTCGTCGACGTCCAGGGCATCGTCCCTGAGGGCACCAACAGCCACACGTTCGAGCCCGACCCCAGCGTCGCCGGCCTGCTCAGCGACGCGGACCTGATCCTGGTCAACGGCCTCAAGCTCGAGGACCCGACGCTGGAGCTCGCCGCAGGCCAACAAGCGCCCGGAGACCGAGATCGTGGAGGTCGGCACCACGGTGCTGCCCGGAGTCGAAGTACATCTACGACTTCTCCTTCCCCAAGGACGACGGCAAGCCCAACCCGCACCTGTGGACCGACCCGGTCCTCGCCGGGGAGTACGCCACGGTCATGGCCGAGAAGTTCTCCGAGCTCGACCCGGACAACGCCGCCACCTACGACGCGAACCTGAAGGCCTTCCTGGCCAAGACCACGGCCCTGGCCGATGCCCTCGAGACCGACCAGGCCAGCGTGCCCGGTGGGATCAAGCTCGTGACCTACCACGACGCCTACGCCTACGTCGGGCAGCGCTACGGCTGGGACGTGGTCGGGGCGATCCAGCCCAGCAACTTCGCCGAGCCGACCCCGTCGGAGGTCGCGGCCCTCATCGACCAGGTCAAGGCCGAGGAGGTGTCGGCGGTCTTCGGGTCGGAGGTGTTCCCCTCGCCGGTGCTGGAGGAGATCGCCAACGAGGCCGGGGCGCACGTACATCGACGACCTGCGCGACGACGACCTGCCCGGCGAGCCCGGCGACCCCGAGCACTCGTTCCTGGGCCTGATGCGCTTCGACTACGCGACGATCATCGAGGGCCTCGGCGGGCAGGCCCCGACCTTGAGGGCCCTGGACGTGTCCGACGTCGCCCCCGACAACGCGAAGTACCCCCAATGAGCGACGCCCTGCTGCGCACCTCGGGCCTGGGCGATCGCCTACCAGCAGGGTCGCACCGGTGCTGTCCGACATCGACCTGACGATCGCAGCCGGGGCAGTTCACCGGCATCGTCGGGCCCTCCGGGTTCGGGCAAGACGACGCTGCTGCGCGTGCTGATGGGCGCGATCACCCCGCCCCGGCGGCCGGGACGCGGGCAGGACCTGTGGCAGGGCACCCTCGAGCGCCGGCCGGGCCTGCGCGTGGCCTACGTGCCGCAGCTGGAGACCATCAACTGGGACTTCCCGGTGACGGTGTTCGAGTGCGTGCTGATGGGCCGCCCGCAGCACGGGGCGCGGTTCCGCGCCACCGCGGCCGAGCGCGCCGAGGTGATGACCTCCCTCGACCGGCTGGGCATCGCCGACCTGGCCGGCCGGCACATCCGCGAGCTCTCCGGCGGCCAGCAGCAGCGGATGTTCCTGGCCCGCGCGCTGACCGGGCAGCCCGAGCTGCTGCTGCTCGACGAGCCGACGTCCGGGGTGGACATCACCACCCGGCACGCGGTGCTGCACCTGCTGGGCGACCTCAACGAGTCCGGCATCGCGATCGTGCTCACCACCCACGACCTCAACGGCATGGCCGCGCACCTGCCCCACCTCGTGTGCCTGAACCGCCGGGTGATCGCCGCCGGGCACCCCGGCCGAGGTGCTCACGCGCACCGGTGCTGGAGGCGACCTTCGGCGCGGGGCTGGACGTGCTCACGCACCTGGGCATGCCGGTGGTGGTCGACTCCGGTCGGGACCCGCCGTCGCGGGTCCGCGCCCGAGGTGCACCGCGGCGCCGGGGTGCCAGCGGGGACTGCCATGACTGACCTGTTCACGTCCCTGCTCGACCCGTTCGCCTACACGTTCTTCGTCAAGGGGATCGTCGTGGCCACCATCTCCGGGGCGCTGCTGGGCCTGATCGGCGTCTACATCGTCCTGCGCGGCATGAGCTACATCGGCCACGGGCTCTCGCACGCGATCTTCGGCGGGTTCGCCGCCAGCCAGCTGATCGCCTCCAGCTGGTACATGCTCGGCGCCGGCGTCTGGGGCGTGGGCTCGGCGCTGGCCATCAACAGCGTGGCACGCAAGCACCGGATCGGCTCCGACGCCGCGATCGGCGTGGTCACCACCGCGTCCTTCGCCCTCGGCGTCGCGCTGCTGGCGCGGTTCGGCAACCGGGGCCCGAGCTTCGACGCCGCGCTGTTCGGCTCGATCCTGGGCATCTCCCAGGGCCAGGTCTGGGCTGCTGGTCGCGATCAGCGTCGGTGACCGTCGTCCTGGTCGTCCTCGGGCTACCGGGCCCTGCTGTTCGCCACCTTCGACCCGGACGTGGCGCAGGCCTCCGGGGTGAACGTCGCACGCACGGACGCGATCCTCGTGAGCGTGCTGCAGCCTGGCGATCCTGGCGACCCTGACCGTCATCGGCGTGACCCTGGTCGCCGCCATGCTCGTGATCCCCGCCGTGACCGCCCGGCTGCTCACGCAGTCCTTCGGGCGGATGCTCGTGCTGTCCACGGTGATCGGCGCGGTGTGCGGCGCGCTGGGCATGTACGCCTCCTACTTCGCCAACGTGCCCAGCGGCACCATGATCGTGCTGATCGCCGCGACCGGGTTCGTGGTCGCGCTGGGACTCGGCCCGGCCCTGCGCCGCCGGGAGTCGCGCGACCCGGGCGATCGGGCCCGGTTCGAACCCCAGGCGGTCACCTCCACACCCTGACCGGTCGCGCACCGGCGGGCTGTGCGGTGGGGTGAGTCGTGGAGTGCCGTGCCCCTCAGCTCAGTCGCCGAGCCCGGTGCCGACCTTGCGGGCTGCGGCGACCCAGTCGTGGTCCGGGGGCACGAGCTTGACCTTGCCGGCCACCTCGGCCAGCGGCACCGGCTCGGTGCCGTCACCGCGCGCGGCGACCATGAAGCCGTACTGCGCCCTCGGCGACCAGGTCGGCGGCCGCGGCGCCGAGGCGGGTGGCGAGCAGCCGGTCCGCGGCGCACGGGTGCCCCGCCGCGCTGCACGTAGCCCAGGATGGTCACGCGGGTCTCCAGCCCGGTCGCGGCCTCGAGCTCGCGGGCCAGCCGGAAGGTGTGCTCGCGCTGGGTGTCCTCGACGTGGGCCAGGTGGGCCTTGGCCGCGCGGGCGGCCTCGGGGGTCTTGGCGGCCTTCACCAGCAGCCGCGCGGCCTCGTAGTCGGCGGTGTCGTCGGCGTCGCGGGCGCCCTCGGCCACGGCGACCACGCTGAACGAGCTGCCCCGCGCCGTGCGCGCCCGGATCGTCTCGGCGACGCTTCTCGACCGAGTAGGGGATCTCGGGGATCAGGATGACGTCCGCGCCGCCGGCGAGCCCGGAGGCCAGCGTCAGCCAGCCGGCCCGGTGGCCCATGACCTCGGTGAGGATGATCCGGTGGTGGCTGTGCGCCGTGCTGTGCACCCGGTCGATCGCCTCCGTCGCGATCTCGGTGGCGGTGGCGAAGCCGAAGCTCGTGTCGGTGCCGAAGATGTCGTTGTCGATCGTCTTGGGCAGGGTGAGGACGTTCAGGCCCGCCGCCTGCAGGCGCATGGCGTTCTTCGCGGTGCCGCCGCCGCCGATCACGATCAGCCCGTCGAGCCCCTCCTTCTCGTAGTTCGCCACGACGGTGGGCACCATGTCGCGGACCTCGCCGTCGACCTCCATCCGGTGCACCTTGTCCCGGCTCGTGCCCAGGATCGTCCCGCCGAGGGTGAGGATCCCGGACAGCGCGGCGCTGTCCAGCGGCGTGTGCCGGTTCTGCGCCAGCCCGGTGATGCCGTCGCGGAAGCCGATGAGCTCCATGCCGTAGTGGCCGATCGCCGTCTTGCCGACGCCGCGGATCGCGGCGTTGAGGCCGGGGCTGTCGCCGCCGGCAGTCAGGATCCCGATCCGCTTGGTCTTCTTGCGGGACACCTCGCACCTCATCTCGCTCGGGCTGACGCTGGGTCATTGTGTCGGTGGGCCGTCGAACGACGAGTCGGCCCGTTACGGTCGTGTTGCACCCGGTCTCGCAGATCGGACCGGCTCCCGTCATCCGCAGGCGCCGACGAACGGCAGGACTCGGCTCCACAGCAGCTCCGTGCCGACGGGGTCGTACTCCGCGGGCAGCGACGGGTCGGTGAACAGGTGGCCGCCGCCGGGGTAGTCGAAGACCTCGAGCGCGCCGCCGGCCGCCTGCACCTCGAGGACGGCCTGGTCGATCATGTCCTGCTCCCGCCACGGGTCGTCGCGGGTGGAGTGCGTCTGGGCCGGGACTCCCGCCGGCCACCGCGCATCTGGGCCGAGGGCCGAGGCCGGGTAGGGCGCCGGCGATCATGAGGACCCCGGACACCGCGCGCTGGATGGCGATGTGCACGGCCAGCACGCACCCGAGTGAGAAGCCCGCGGACACGAACCCGTCGGGCAGGTCGGCAACCGCACGCGCGCGCGGCGCTCAGCCCGGCATGCCCGAGCTCCTCCTCCGCGAAGGCCATGGCGGGTTCGTAGTCATCGAAGGTGCGACCCGCGAAGAGGTCCGCCACGAGCACCTCGTGACCGTCCGGCGCAGCCTCGGCCGCGCCGCATCGAGGACACCCGGGCGGATGCCGAGCACGGAGGGGAAGAGCGCGACCGTCGTCATGGCAGGAGCCAACCATCGCGGGGTTCGTGTTGTCGATGCGGGC
>CAWEVG010000029.1:0-59658 GCA_963812395.1 uncultured Actinomycetes bacterium | reverse complement strand
GCCCGCCCCCGGACACGAGTGCGGGGGCGGATCGGCTGCGGACCATGGGCGCACCCGGCGGCGGACCATGGGCGCACGCTGCGGCGGACCCGGCCACCACTCCCGCACGCGGCGACGACACGTGGCCGCCCGTGCAGGGGCCCACCGACCACCCCGGAAGCGCCGTCCGATCGGCGCTTGCTACCGTGCCGAGTATGCCCACAACCAAGAGCCCCAGGGACTTCTTCCGACCGCTGGCCGTCGGCGCCCCGACGCCGCTGACCGAGATCCCCGCGCGCCCCTCGCGCGCGATCCACTTCTTCGACCCGAGCAACGAGAAGATGGCCGCCAAGGTGCCGGCGATGGTCGGCACCGTCGACGTCCTGCTCGGCAACCTCGAGGACGCCGTCAAGGCCGACAAGAAGGTCGACGCCCGCGAGGGCCTGGTGCGCATCGCCGAGGAGACCGACTTCGGCCCGACCCAGCTGTGGACGCGGATCAACTCCCTGGACAGCCCGTGGGTGCTCGACGACCTGACCCGCCTCGTCCCCGCGATCGGGCACAAGCTCGACGTGATCATGGTGCCGAAGGTGCAGGGCGCCGAGGACATCCACTACGTCGACCGGCTGCTCGCCCAGCTCGAGGCGAAGGCCGGCCTGACCCGCCCGATCCTGATCCACGCGATCCTCGAGACCGCGCGCGGCGTGGCCAGCGTCGAGGAGATCTGCGGGGCGTCGCCCGCGGATGCAGGGCCTGTCCCTGGGCCCGGCCGACCTGGCTGCGGACCGGCGGATGAAGACCACGCGGGTCGGCGGCGGGCACCCCGGCTACCTGGTCCGGGCTGACGCCGTCGACGGCGACATCGAGGGCCCGCGCGCGATCTTCCAGCAGGACCTGTGGCACTACACGATCGCCCGGATGGTCGACGCCTGCGCGACGTACGGGATCTACCCGTACTACGGCCCGTTCGGCGACATCACCGACGTGGTCGCCTGCGAGGACCAGTTCCGCAACGCGTTCCTGCTGGGCTGCGTCGGGACGTGGACCCTGCACCCGAAGCAGATCGCGATCGCCAACCGGGTCTTCGCGCCGAGCGTGGCCGACATCAGGCACGCCCGTCGGGTGGTGGAGGCCATGGGCGACGGGACGGGTGCGGTGATGCTCGACGGCAAGATGGAGGACGACGCGTCGCTCAAGCAGTGCCTGGTGATGGTCAAGCTCGCCGAGCAGCTCGCGGAGATCGATCCCGAGCTGCGCGCCGCCTACGACGCGATCGAGGTGTCGGCATGAGCACGTTCCGGCCGCGCCGCTCCGTCCTCTACATGCCCTCGTCCAACGAGCGTGCGCTGGAGAAGGCCAAGACCATCCCCTGCGACGGGCTGATCCTCGACCTCGAGGACGCCGTCGCCCCCGACGCCAAGCCGGCCGCGCGTGACGCCGCGTGCGCCGCGGTCCGCTCCGGTGAGTACGGCCGCCGCGAGCTGACCATCCGGATCAACGGCGCCGACACCGAGTGGCACGCGGCGGACATGGCCGCAGCGTGCGCCGCCGGACCCGACGCGATCGTGGTGCCGAAGGTGGACTCCGCCGAGGCCGTCCGCGCGCTGGTCGCCGCGATGGAGAAGCACGGCGCACCCGAGCGCACCACGCTGTGGGCGATGGTCGAGACGCCGGTGGCGATGCTGGACGCGCGTGAGATCGCTGCGGCCTCCGACCGGCTGTCGGTGCTGGTCATGGGCACCAACGACCTGGCCAAGGAGCTGTACGCCGAGCACGTCCCCGGCCGCCAGCCGCTGCTGACCGGCCTCGGGCTCGCGCTGCTCGCTGCCCGGGCGACCGGCAAGGTCATCATCGACGGCGTCTACAACGACGTGAAGAACGCCGAGGGGTTCGCTGCCGAGTGCGCCCAGGGCCGCGAGATGGGCTTCGACGGCAAGACGCTGATCCACCCGGGGCAGGTCGAGCCGGCCAACGAGGCGTTCGCCCCGTCGGCGAAGGCGGTCGAGGACGCGCGCGGGATCCTGGCGGCCTGGGAGGCCGGTCGCGGTTCGGGCGTGGTCACCTACAACGGCCGGATGATCGAGAACCTCCACGTCGCCTCCGCCGAACGCACCCTCGCGATCCACGACGCCATCGAGGCCCTGGGCGCCTGACGGCCCGCCGGCGACATCCCACACGCGGTAGCCGCGCGGGGCCGCGCTGGGGCCGAGGCCTCAGGCCGGTGGGGTCTCCGAGGGCGCGTCGGTCGGCCGGGTCGTCGTGCTGATGACCATGGCGATCCCCGCGAACATCAGCACCACCGCGGGGATGATCGCCGGCGGGGGGACCTGGCCGAGCCACGCCGCGGCGATCGCGGTCGAGCCGGGCATCTCCAGGAGGATGGCCAGCGAGACGATGGTCGCCGACGTGGTGGCCAGGACGCGGTTCACGACCGAGTGCCCCAGCAGCTGGGCGCCGAGCGTGACGGCGAGGATCAGGACCCAGTCGCGCAGGGAGAACCCGACGAGCTGGACACCACCGAGCAGCACGAGCGCCAGCAGACCCAGGGCCGCGACCGCGTAGCAGATCATCGTGTACGTCGGGTTGGACGTGGTTGCCCGTACCTTCTCCCCCACGGTCACGTAGAGCGCCGCCAGCACGGCACCGGTCAGGGCCAGGGCGTCACCGAACAGCGCCCGCGGCGTCAGCGCGAAGTCGACGCCCGTGAGCACCAGCGCCCCGAGGAGGGCCAGGGCGATCCCGATCCACGCGATCCGGGTGATCGCGACCCCGCGCCGGTGCGCGATCAGCGCGGCCCACACCGGCTGCGTGGCCACCAGCGCAGTCGACGACGCGACGCTCGTGAAGCGCAGGCTGGGCACCCACGTGGCGAAGTGCGCGCCGAGCAGGGCGCCGGACAGCGCCATCAGCCGCCACTGCGCCCGGGTCAGCGCCCGCACCTCGGCTCGATGGCGGAACGCCACCCACACCGCGGTGAGCCCCGAGCCCAGCGCCGTCCGCCAGAACGCGATCGCCAGGGCGGGAGCGGTGCACGCCGCGATCAGCGGCCCGGAGGTCGAGATCGCCAGCACCGCCACTGCGAGCAGCGCGATGTCCGAGCCGGGCGGCCGCGACAGGGTCGCCGGGACGGGTGGGGTGCTCACCCGCAGGACCCTACGCGCCATTTCGCGGGCCCCACCCAGCACGGGCGGTCGATGGCGCAGACGCACCAGGTGCTGATCCATTCGGGTTGCCGCCTCTAGAGGGTCCCGAACCTGAATGGATCACCGTGTAGGAGGCAGGCCCGGTGCCGGTCGAGCCTGGGCACCCGGGCCTCGTGCCTGCCTGCACCACCCGCCCGCGAGCGGCGCACGTGCGTCGCTGCCCGCCCCGGCCCGTCGCCGGCAGTAGCCTCAGCGCTGTGACGGCTGGCAGCAGCGCGCGCGTCTACGTGTCACACCTGTCGGGGATCGGCGTGTTCGACCCGGCCGGTGACACGCTGGGCAAGGTGCGCGACCTCGTGGTGGTGCTCCGCCATGACCATGAGCCGCCGCGGGTCCTGGGCCTGGTCATGGAGGTGCAGCGCCGGCGGATCTTCCTGCCGATGACCCGCGTCACCACCATCGACGTCGGCCAGGTCGTGGTCAACGCCCGCCTGGACCTGCGCCGGTTCCAGCAGCGCCCCGGCGAGACCCTGGTGATCGGCGAGCTGCTCGACCGGCGGGTCACGATCACCGCCGACGGCCAGCCCGCGACCATCGTCGACGCCGCCATCGAGCTGGACCGCAACCGCGACTGGCGGGTCACGCGACTGCACGTCGCGCGGGTGCTCCGCGGGTTCCGGCGCCGTGGCGAGGCCACGACCCTGGCGTGGTCCGAGGTGAGCGGGCTGTCGGTCGACGGCCCGCCGGAGGAGCAGGGCGTGGACAGCCTGCTCGCGATGATGGACACCCTGCTCCCGGCCGACCTGGCCAACGTCCTGCAGGACCTGCCGAACAAGCGTCGCCTCGAGGTGGCCCGGAACCTCGAGGACGAGCGCCTCGCCGACGTCCTGGAGGAGCTGCCCGAGGACGACCGGGTGCAGATCCTCACCGACCTGGGCATCGAGCGTGCGGCTGACGTCCTGGAGGTCATGGAGCCCGACGACGCCGCCGACCTGCTCAGCGAGCTGACGCCCGAGCAGGCGGCGCAGTTCCTGCAGGAGATGGAGCCCGACGAGGCCGAGGACCTGCGGCGGCTGCTCTCGTACGGCGAGCTCACCGCCGGCGGCATGATGAACCCCGAGCCGATCATGCTGCTCCCCGACGCGACGGTCGCCGAGGCCCTGGCCCGCGTCCGCAGCCCCGAGGTCTCGCCCTCGCTGGCCGCCCAGGTGTACGTCGTCCGCGCACCGCTGGACACCCCCTCGGGGAAGTTCCTCGGCGTCGCGCACTTCCAGCGGCTGCTGCGCGAGCCGCCGTCGAAGCTCGTCTCGGCCGTGATCGACACCTCGCTGGAGCCGGTCGGACCGCAGGCCCCGCTCTCGACCGTGACCCGCTACTTCGCGACCTACAACCTCGTCGCGCTGCCCGTGGTCGACGAGCTCGACCGGCTGCTCGGGGCGGTGACCGTCGACGACGTCATCGACCACATGCTCCCCGAGGACTGGCGCGACCTCGACTCCGAGCCCGACGACGCGGACGAGGAGGACTAGGCCATGGCACGCGCCTCCTCCCGGTCCGCGCGGATGGACCAGCCACGCGACCGGTCGCGCACGATCAAGCCGCAGTACGACCCGGAGATGTTCGGCCGCTGGAGCGAGAAGGTGGCCCGCTTCATCGGGTCCGCCCGGTTCATCGGATGGATGACGGTCTTCGTCGCCGTCTGGGTCCTCTGGAACACCACCGCCCCGGAGAACCTGCGCTTCGACCCGTTCCCGTTCATCTTCCTGACCCTGATCCTCTCGCTGCAGGCGTCCTACGCAGCCCCCCTGATCCTGCTCGCCCAGAACCGCCAGGCCGACCGCGACCGCGTGCAGTACCAGGAGGACCGCAACCTCACCGAGCGGTTGGTCGCCGACACCGAGTACCTGACCCGGGAGATCGCCACGATCCGGATCGCCACCGGCGACCTCGCCACGCGCGACTTCCTGCGCGGGGAGGTCCGCGACCTCGCCGACGAGCTGACCGCCCTGCTTGCCGGGGAGGCCGACCAGGGGGCCGGAGCAGGCCGTGGGCCAGAGTGCCGGGCAGGGCGGGGGTTCGGCCGCGCACCGGCCAGCCGGGAACGACCAGCGCGAGGGCGACAGGGCCTGAGAACGCGCTCTCCCCGCACGGGCGGAGCGATCGCGACCGCCACTGCGCCACCCGTGGTGAGGGTGCCGGACCACCGGCCAGCGGCTACCCTGAACCCCGTTCCGCCCCCCGACCCTGGAGCGACGATGAGCTTGACGACCACCACCTCGGAGACCACGCCGGAGCACTTCGCCGAGGAGTTCCTCGCGCACCTGCAGCTCGACCGGGCGGTCGACCTCGAGCGTGCGGGCCGCCGAGACGTGTACGCCGCACTGGCCCACACCGTCCGCGACCGCCTCATGTCCGACTGGCTCGACACCGTGCGCAACCGGGGTCGGCTGCAGAACAAGACCGTCGTGTACCTGTCCGCCGAGTACCTGATGGGCCGCCAGCTGGGCAACGCCCTGCTGGCCACCGGGCTGACCGACGTCGCCCGCGAGGCCCTGGCCGGCCTCGGGATCGACCTCGACGAGGTCTACGACATGGAGGTCGAGCCCGGCCTGGGCAACGGCGGCCTCGGCCGGCTCGCCGCCTGCTTCGCCGACTCGCTGGCCACCCTCGGCCGCCCGGCCATCGGGTACGGCATCCTCTACGAGTACGGCATCTTCGAGCAGTCCTTCGAGGACGGTCGCCAGGTCGAGAAGCCCGACCAGTGGCTCGACCACGACAACCCGTGGCTGTTCGCCCAGCGCGAGCACGCGGTGTCCGTCGGGTTCGGCGGGCACGTGGAGGTGGACCCGGCGACGGGCGCCCGGATCTGGCTCCCGGCCGAGAAGGTGCTCGGCGTCCCGCACAACCTGATGGTCCCCGGCTACGGCAACAGCGTGGTCAACACGCTGCGCCTGTGGAAGGCCCGCGGCTCCTCGCAGTTCAACCTCGAGGTCTTCAACGCCGGCGACTACATCGAGGCCGTGCGCCAGCAGTCGATGAGCGAGAACATCTCGCGCGTGCTCTACCCCGAGGACTCCACTCCCGCGGGCAAGGAGCTGCGCCTGCGCCAGCAGTACTTCTTCACCGCCTGCGCGCTGGCCGACCTCATGCGCGTGGCCGACCTCGAGGGCATCCCGATCGAGCAGATCCCCGACCGCGTGGCGATCCAGCTCAACGACACCCACCCGGTGATCGCGATCCCGGAGCTCATGCGCCTGCTCATCGACGAGCGCGGCCTCGACTTCGAGGAGGCGTGGGACATCACGTCGCGGACGTTCAACTACACCTGCCACACGCTGCATGCCCGAGGCTCTGGAGCGCTGGTCCGTGGGCCTGCTCGAGTACCTGCTGCCCCGACACATGGAGCTCATCCTCAAGATCAACAAGCAGTTCCTGGTGCAGGTGCGCGCGGCCTTCCCGGACGACCTGTCCCGCGTGATCAACATGTCGATCATCGAGGAGGGCCCGGAGCGCATGGTCCGGATGGCGCACCTGGCCACCGTGGCCAGCGTCCACGTCAACGGCGTGGCGGCGCTGCACAGCCAGCTGCTGCGCGACACCGTGCTCACGACTTCGCCGAGATGTGGCCCGAGCGGTTCACGAACGTCACCAACGGCGTGACGCCGCGGCGGTTCCTCAAGCTGGCGAACCCCCGCCTGAGCGACCTGATCACCGAGACCGTGGGCGAGGGCTGGCTGACCGACCTCGACCGGCTGTCCGGGCTCGAGGCGCACGCCGACGACCCGGCCTTCCAGGAGCGCTGGCGGGCCGTGAAGACGGCCAACAAGGCGGATCTGTCGGCCCTGCTGGAGGCGCGCACCGGCCGGGTGTTCCCGACCGACCCGATGTACGACGTCATGGTCAAGCGCCTGCACGAGTACAAGCGCCAGATGCTCAAGCTGCTGCACGTCGCCACGATGTACCGGCGGCTGCGCCTGGACCCGACCCTCGCGGCGCCGCCCCGCGTCGTGCTCTTCGGCGCGAAGGCGGCTCCCGGCTACCAGATGGCCAAGCTGATCATCCGGCTGATCAACCAGGTGGGCGCCACGATCGACGCCGACCCGGCCATGGCCGGACGCCTGTCGGTCGTGTTCCCGGCCAACTACAACGTGACCCTGGCCGAGCGGATCATCCCCGCCGCCGACCTGTCCGAGCAGATCTCCATGGCCGGCAAGGAGGCCTCGGGCACGGGCAACATGAAGCTGGCCCTCAACGGGGCACTCACCGTCGGCACGCTCGACGGGGCGAACGTGGAGATCCGCGACCTGGTCGGCGAGGACAACTTCTTCCTCTTCGGCCTGACCGAGGACGAGGTCGTGGCCCGCAAGGCGGCGGGGTACAACCCGGGCACGGTGTACCGCGAGGACCCGGAGCTGCGCGCGGTGATCGACGAGATCGCCAGCGGCCACTACTCGCCCCCCGGCGAGCCCGAGCTGTTCCGCCCGATCATCGAGACCCTGCTCATGCGCGACGAGTACCTGGTGCTCGCCGACTACCGCGCCTACATCGACGCCCAGGAGCGCGTGGACGCCCTCTGGGGCGACCAGGCGGCATGGACGGCGATGTCGATCCGCAACACCGCGCGCACCGGGTTCTTCTCCTCCGACCGCGCGATGCTCGACTACTTCGACCGCATCTGGAAGTAGCCGCTCGAGGGTGTCCGGTAACCGCAGGCAAAGGCCGGGTGAAGCCTTCCGGGACGTGCCGCGACGCGCGGGTGAGGTCCTACGCGCCCCGATACGGCCGGGCTACTCTGGCGCTCGTGAAGGGGATCATGCTCAGGAGAATCGCGACACTCGGCGCCGTCACCGCCCTGCTGGCGGGGGGAGTCACAACCCCCGCGGAGGCCGCCGGGAATCGGGGCTGGCCGGTCACCCCGGACAGCTTCGGAATCATGTACGGCAGCACCGATGCGGACACCATCTCCGGCGTACGGGCGTGGGAGGCCGCAACGTGGTGCCGGATCCAGCCATCGCCCGAGGCCGACATGCAGGCGATCCTGGCCAGCACCCTCGGCGCGCAGCTCGATGCCCAGCGGGCCACCGGAGCCACCTCAGCCATCGTCGGCCTGGGCCACCCGCCGGCATGGGTGTTCAACAATGCCGCCAGCGCCAACAAGGCGGTCGTCCAGTACGGATGCGACAGCAACGCCGCCGCAGGGGTCTCGATCCCCGCCTACTCGACCCTCAAGCGCGCGAAGAACGGCGCCCTGCCCCTGCAGGCCCAGCGCTGGGACAACTACGTCCGCGCCGTGATCGCGTTCATCAATGCCAGGTACGGCGGCTCCATGTCGATCATGCTCCAGGTCTGGAACGAGCCGAACCTGACCAGTGGGCTGAGCGTGAAGACCAAGGTGCCCGGCTCCTCACGGAGCCTGAAGGACGCGGTGGCTTCGCTCTACGAGTTGGAGCGGATCACTCGTGTCGCTGTCAACAGCAGCGGCAATCCGGCCATCACCCTGACCTCCACCGCACTGCACCATCGCCCCAACACCTTCGCCAAGCTGTACCTCGCCAAGCAGGGGCGCAACCCCGTCATTCAGTCCATGGCGTTCAACGTCTACGGGTACAAGACCCGGACGCCCGACTCGATGGTCAAGCAGTGGAACCAGCGGGTCCAGAGCCTGCGATCCCGCGTGAACAAGTACTCCAAGCTCCGTCGACTTCCGGCACTGATCGGTGAGACGAACCTGAACCTGGTCAACAACGGCTACGACAAGTCGAACCTGTCCGGCGCCGTCACGAATCCGGACGCCCAGCGGCGGCTCGCGACTGCCATCCAGATGGACGCCTTCTACAACGGGTTCCATTCGGTGTACTGGCTCGCGGGCCCGCAGGTACAGTCCGCGGTCAACATCTGGCACAACCCGGGCACGCCCTCTCGGGCCGCACTGACCGTGCTCAGGGGCCAGCTGGTGAACATGGCCATCAACGGGTGCTCGACGAAGGCCGGGGTCCGGACCTGCTCCTTCCGCGACCCCTCAGGCGCACGCCCATCACTCAAGGTCTACTGGCGGATGTCGAAGACGTCGAATGTGACGCTGCGCGGCGCCAGCACCATCGTGCGCATGACCGGCGAGACCTCGCAGGTCGGCCCGGGCAAGCTGGCGGTCGGTTCGACGCCGATCGTGGTCAAGCCCGCCTGACCGATCCGGTGGTGGGGTCCGCGCGCTCCGGCCTGCCAACTCCGCCCCAGAACGCACAAGCGGGCCCAACCGCCACGGAACGGCAACGTGCAAGCGGACCCGGGCCTTCTCGAAAGCGCACGTAGAGCAAGCACCGCGAAGCGGAGCGCAGCAGTGCGCGTCGAGAACGCCCGGGTCCGCGGACGCCATCCCGCCCAAACGCCAGCCCGCCCAAACGCGATCCGCCCGGACGCCGGAAGCCGGGACCGCGGGATCCGACATAGGGTTCTCCCATGCCCACACGCGAACAGGTCGACGCCGCACTCGCCGAGGTCCAGGACCCGGAGATCCGCCGCCCCATCACCGAGCTCGGGATGGTCAAGGACGTCCGGATCGACGGGGGCGCGGTCCACGTCGACGTCTACCTGACGGTTTCCGGATGCCCCATGCGCGACGAGATCACCGGCCGGGTGACCCGCGCGGTCGAGGCGATCGCGGGAGTCACGCACGTCACCGTCGCCCTCGACGTCATGAGCGACGAGCAGCGCAAGGAGATGCGCGCGAAGCTCGGCGGCCCTGAGAAGGAGATCCAGTTCACGAAGCCCGGATCGTTGACGAGGGTCTACCTGATCGCCTCCGGCAAGGGCGGCGTCGGCAAGTCGTCGATCACGGCCAACCTGGCCGCGTCGATGGCCGCCCAGGGGCTGTCCGTCGGGGTCGTGGACGCCGACGTGTACGGGCACAGCATCCCGCGGATGCTCCAGGTGACGGCGAACCCCACGATGGTCGAGGGCCTGATCATGCCGCCCCTGGGCCACGGGGTCCGCGTGATCTCGATGCTTCCGTTCAAGCCCGGCGGCGTGACCCAGCCGGTGACCTGGCGCGGGCCGATGCTGCACCGCGCCCTGCAGCAGTTCCTCGCCGACGTCTGGTGGGGCGACCTGGACGTGCTCCTGCTGGACCTGCCCCCGGGCACCGGTGACGTCGCCATCTCCGCCGCGCAGCTGCTGCCGCACGCGGAGGTGGTGGTCGTGACCACGCCGCAGGAGGCGGCCGCCGAGGTCGCCGTCCGCGCCGGCATGGTCGCGAAGGAGACCAACCAGCGCATCGCCGGCGTCATCGAGAACATGAGCGGCTTCCCCTGCCCGCACTGCGGCGAGGTCGTGGACATCTTCGGGTCCGGCGGCGGCCAGAAGGTCGTGAACGTGCTCTCCGTGGCGCTCGAGACCGAGGTGCCCCTGCTCGGGCGGATCCCGTTCGACGTGCAGCTGCGCGAGGGCGGTGATTCCGGCGAACCGCTGGTGCTGGCCCAGCCGACCGCACCGGCATCCGAGGTCCTGCGCGGCATCGCCGAGCGGCTCGGCAAGCGTCCACGTGGCCTGTCCGGGCTGTCGCTGGGCCTCACGCCGGCCAGCCGGTTCTGACGGCAGCGGCCCGATGGAGATCGTCGGCACGATCCTGCCCCTGGCACTGGTGGTGGGGCTGAGCCCGCTGCCGATCCTGCCCATGGTGCTGATCGTCATGACCCCACGGGCCCGGCCGAACTCCCTGGCCTTCCTCGGGGCGTGGCTCGTGGCCCTGACGGCCGTCGTCCTCGGCGCGCTGCTGCTCGCCGGCGTGCGGGATCCCGCACCGCCCGACGACAAGGGGATCGGCTGGATCCAGGTCGTGACCGGTGTCGCCTTCCTCGCGCTGGCCGCGGTCAAGTGGCTGCGTCGTCCCGCACCCGGGGACGCCAAGGACCCGCCGGCATGGATGTCCGCGCTGGACTCGTACACACCTCGCAAGGCAGCCGGCTTGGGCGCGGCCCTCGCCGCGGCGAACCCCAAGAACCTCGTCATGGCACTGGCGGCCGGCGCGGAGATCGCAGCGCTCACCACCAGCACGACCGCGGCGGCTGCGGGTGCGGGCCTCTTCGTCCTCGTGGGCTCGATCGGGGTGGCGACGCCCGTCATCGCCCACCGCCTCCTCGGCGACCGGGCGCCCCAGGTGCTCGGGGGTTGGAAGTCCTGGCTGGAGGCGAACAGCACCGCGCTGGGCGTCGGAGTGCTCGTGGTCCTCGGCGTGATGGTGCTCGTCAAGGGACTGTCGGCAGCACTCTGACCCGTTCGGGGCCGGCACACACCCGGATGCGGACAGTGCTGGGGCGTGCGATCAGGTCCAGTCGGGATCGGCCTGGGCTGGGGCCACGACGGGCGGGGCCACAGGCTGGGCACCAGCCCCGGTTGTCGGTCCGGGCCGGGGTCCCGAGCCCTGCCCGCCGCCAGCTCCCGCAACCTCGTGGGCAGCCGATGCCCGCCCGGTCGCCGCCGAGCTCGGAGCCGCCGACCGGTTCGGCACAGGACCCGCGGGCGGCAGCCCCGTGGGCGCGCCCCGGTTCGACGTCGGAGCCGTCGCAGAGGGCGCACCCGCTGCAGGATCGTCGGACAGCACGCCCTGCATCGCCCGTCGGGGGTCCAGGTCACGCAGGTCGCGGACCGCCTGGGCCATCTCCGCGTCGTCCTCCAGCCCGGCTGCGTCCACCAGGTCCTTGCGCGCCGAGGCCGCCATCTGCCGGACCTGGCGCAGCATCCGCGCTGCGTCCGCGGCCACCTTCGGAAGCCGGTCCGGCCCGAACACCAGCAGGGCGATCACCACGATCACGATGATCTCGCCTAAGCCGATGTCGGGCACGGACCCAGCGTACGCAGGGGGTCAGCCGGAGGAAGAATCCGAGCCGAGGGTGATGGTCAGGTCCTCGGTGCTCGAGCCCCGCTTGACCGACATCGCGACCTTGTCGCCGGGCTTCATCGAGCGGATGTCGACGATCAGCGCCGTGGCGTCGGTGACGGGCTGGCCGTCGAACTCGACGATGATGTCGCCGGCCTCGAGGCCCGCAGCCTCCGCCGGCCCACCGGCGGTGACCTCCTGGACGCGCGCGCCCTCACCCTGGTAGCTCTGGTCCAGCGACACACCGATGATCGGCTTGGTCGAGGAGCCGGTGTTGATCAGCTCCTCGGCGATGCGCTTCACCTGGTTGATCGGGATGGCGAAGCCCAGGCCGATCGAGCCGCTCTGGCTCGTGCCGTCGCCGAGCGTGGCGATTGCGGAGTTCACGCCGATCACCTCGCCGGCGGAGTTGACCAGCGCCCCACCGGAGTTGCCGGGGTTGATGGCTGCGTCGGTCTGGATGGCGTTGATGAACGAGGTCGCGCCCTGGCCACCCGCGGTCACCGGGCGGTTGAGCGCGCTGACGATGCCGGCGGTGACGGTGCCCTCGAGGCCCAGCGGCGAGCCGATCGCGATGGCCAGGTCGCCGACCACCACGCCGTCGGAATTGCCCAGGGCCACGGTCGGCAGGCCGGAGGCGTCGACCTTGACGACAGCGATGTCGTAGTTCGCGTCGCGGCCGACGATCTTCGCGGCGAGCTTGCGGCCGTCGGCGAAGTGCACCGTGATGTCACCACCGTCGGCGGCGCCCTCGACCACGTGGTTGTTGGTCACGATGTAGCCGGTGTCCCGGATCACGAAACCGGAGCCGGTGCCGGAGCCCTGGGCGCCGTTGACCTCGAGGGAGACCACCGCGGGGCTGACGGACGCGGCGATCGCCGCGACGGTGCCGGTCGGGCGCTCGGACTTGTCGGCACCCGACTGGGGCAGGGCCACCGTGCTGGTGCCGCTGTCGGACGAATCCGCCTGCGTGACGGCATACGCGCCGAGCCCGCCGGAGAGCAGGCCCACGAGGCCGGCGGTGACCAGGATGAGGCCGGTGCGCGACTTGGAACCGCCGGATCCGGATCCGGACTTGGACGGGGCCGTGGGCGGGGCAACCGGAGGGGCGCCCGCAGCGGCGAACGCGGTGGTGTCGTACTGCCAGCTGCCGCCACCCGCCTGGTCGGAGGTGCCCGGGTAGCCGTAACCCGGCTGGCCGGGGTAGGCCGAGGTCTGGGACTGCCAGGCGCCACCCGCAGCGGGAGCAGTCGGGTAACCGGCTGCCTGTCCGGTCGGGTAACCGGCGCCGTAGGACGCGGGACCAGCGGGGGCGCCGTAGGGGTTCCCCGGCGCTGCCTGCCATCCACCGGGCGTGGGCCAGGCGTCCGGGGCCTGACCCGACGCGGGCTGCGCGGCTGTCGCGGTCAGGTCGGGCTGCGCGGCAGGATCAGCAGTCATCGCGGGCGCCTGGTCGGTCCCCTCGGGCGTCGCATCGGATGAGGCCGCGGGGGCGCCGTCACTGGCCTGCCAGCTTCCCTCAGGCTGCCCGGGCACCGGGTACTGATCGGTCATGGGTACATCATCCTGTCTGATCGTCATATCGGAAAACGTAGACGTCGCCCATCAGGGGGTCAGCCGAGCAAGGTCAGCGTCCTGTAATCCCCTGCCCTGGTCCCAGCACGACGCGTGCGGCGATTACGCTGTGCCCAGCCCAGAAGCCCTGTAGCAACGAAAGGCCACCCATGTGCGCCGCGGTCACGCCCCCCAATGCCACCAGCTGGAACTACGCCGAGGCATGGCTCCCTGAGGATGACTACGTCACCGAGGCTCGCGGCAAGGCGGCCGAGCTCGGCTGTCCCGCCGTCGGCCGTGGAGGCGCCTCAGCGCTGACCATGATCGCGGCCCTGCTCGACGCGCACGCCGTTGTCGAGGTCGGCACCGGCGCAGGCATCTCCGGGCTGGCCCTCCTGCGTGGCATGCGGGCCGACGGGATCCTGACCAGCGTGGACGTGGAGGCCGAGAACCAGCGGGTGGCCAGGGCCACGTTCGCCTCCGCGGGCATCAGCCCGGCCCGCACCCGCCTGATCACCGGCCGCGCGCTCGAGGTCCTGCCCCGGCTGACCGACGCCGCCTACGACATCGTCTTCGTCGACGGCGACAAGTCCGAGTACGCGGCGTACCTCGACGAGGCGGTGCGCCTGCTCCGCCCGGGTGGTGCGGTCGTGTTCGACAACGCGCTCTGGCACGACAAGGTCGCCGATCCCGCCCAGCGCGATCCCCAGACGATCGACCTGCGCGCGCTTGTCACGGCCGTGCGCGACGACGAGCGGTTCACGCCCAGCCTCCTGCCGGTCGGTGATGGCCTGCTGGTCGCCGTCCTGCGCGCCCGCGGCTGACCGGCGCCCGGCACGCCGGCGGCGACGGCCGCCCGACAACCGCCGCCCCGGCGGCCTACCCAGGCGCGCCAGAGCGATCCGCCTTTGCGACCGTTCGCGGTCCGAGAAGCGGATGAATCCCGACCTGGACCGCGCGACAGCGGATCGATCGCGGGTCGGCCGGCGGCGCGAGCCGCGCGACAGCGGATCGATCGGGCGTCGGGCCGGCGCGAGCCGCGCGATGCGGATCGATCCGCGCCGGTCGGGCGGGCTGGACGGATGGCGGAGCGCCCCTACGCGGGGGCGCCGGCTTCGAGCCAGCGCAGCAACGCGCGGGCGCCGAACCCCGTGCCGCCCTTCGGGAGATCGTCGCGCTCGGCGTCCGAGCGGCCCACCCCGGCGATGTCCAGATGCGCCCACGGCGTCGATCCGACGAAGCGTTGCAGGAACAGCGCCGCGGTGATGGCCCCCGGTCCGGGACCGGGCTTGGACTCGGCGTTGGCCTGGTCGGCGACCTCGGAGGCGATCAGTGCCGAGTAGTCGGCGTGCAGAGGCATCCGCCACATCGACTCCCCGGCGGCCTCCCCCGCCGCGGACAGTCCGGCGGCCAGCGCGTCGGAGTTGCTGAAGAGCGCCGCGTGGCGCCGTGCCGAGCCCGAGGGTCGCCGCCCCAGTCAGCGTCGCGATGTCCACCACCACGTCCGCGGCGAGGTCGTGCACGGCGTAGTCCAGGCCGTCGCCGAGCACGAGCCGGCCCTCGGCATCGGTGTTCACGACCTCGCTGGTCAGGCCGCCATGGTGGGTCACGACGTCCCCCGGTCGTGTGGCGCCGGCGCCGGGGAGGTTCTCGGCCAGGCAGAGCAGCCCGGTCACCCGCAGCCCGGCGGGAGCCCGCTGCGCCAGCGCGCCCATCACCGCGCACACGGCGGCGGCCCCGGACATGTCGGTCTTCATCGCGACCTGCATGTCCGGCGGCTTCAACGAGAGGCCACCGGAGTCGAACGTGATCCCCTTGCCGACCAGCACGACGTGCCGAGTGGCCCGCGAGCCCTCGGGGACCCAGTCCAGCTGCACCAGCCTGGGAGGACGCACCGAACCCGCCCCGACGGCCACCAGGCCGCCGAACCCCTCCCGGGCCAGGTCGGACTCGTCGAGCACCCGGATCCTCAGGCCGGACGCCGCCGCGACCTCCTGTGCCTGCCCGGCCATCCACGCCGGATCCTTGAGGTTCGACGGGGTGTGGATCAGGATCCGCGCGGCCAGGGTGGCGCCGGCGTGCACCCGCCCTGCGTCGATCGCCCGCTGGCCCACCGCAACATCACCGACCGCCAGGCGCACCCGCGCGGGCGGCGCCGGCGGCGGGGAGCTGGCCCACGTCGGGGTCGCGGTGCCCAGGAGCAGACCCTCCGTGAAGGCACGCAGGGCCGCCTCCTCCAGCCCGCGGGTGGCAAGCACCAGGACCTCGTCGGTCCCGCGCACCCGACGTGCTGCGGCGGCCGCTGAGCGCCGCACCTCTGACGGCGTGCCGCCGCCGAGGCCGATCGCCAGGACCGAGGCCGGCTCATCACGCTCCAGGTCGATCCAGACGGCCTCAGATCGCCCTCCCGAGGCATGCGTGCGGCTCAACCGACGGGGGAGGTCCACCCCCCACTGCGCGAGCAGCGCGACGACCCGCGGGTCGACCCACACCTGCTGGTCAGGGCCGGGTGCGGGGTGGACGCCGATGATGACCACGCCCGGCCCGGGCTTGGTGCTCGCGGCACCGGGACCGTCGCCGCCGCCCTCGGCCGGCGCATCGGGGGAACCGTCCGGGGGATCGCCCAGCGGATCGGCCACTGCCTCGATGAGCATCTCCGGCAGTGCGTGCACGCAAGCCTCCCCATGAACGACGCGGACCCCGCAACCGTACCGCCCGGGGGCGGTCGGGTGCGGGGTCCGCGACAGTGTTGGTGCGCTCAGCCAGCGACCGTCGTCAGCTGGGTCCCGAGGTCACGTGCCTCGTCCGCGTTGAGCTCGACGACAAGACGACCGCCGCCCTCGAGCGGGACCCGCATCACGATGCCGCGCCCCTCCTTGGTGACCTCCATCGGGCCGTCACCTGTCCGTGGCTTCATGGCCGCCATCGCAGTCCCCTCTCAAGTGGCCGGCCCCTGAACGCGGGCCGCTTGAGCCATTATCCCCCATGAACGGCGTGTCGCGGGCCACAATCGCCGCCGTTCGGGCGGATCCGGGCAAGTTCAGGACGCGTCACCGAGCTGACCGAACTCGACCATCCGTGCGAACCTGCGCAGGGAGCTCTCCACACCGGCGGCGAACACCGGTCCCACCAGGGCGAACCCCGCGCGCCCGACGCGACCGAGGGGCAGGTCGAGCTCCTCGCGCCAGATGAACCGGCTGCGACCGCCGGGCAGCGCGAGCACCTCGAAGATGCCGGGCCCACGTACGACGCGGCCCGTGTGCTGCACGCGAACCAGCCTCGGCGGC
Source organism: uncultured Actinomycetes bacterium (assembly GCA_963812395.1). Taxonomy (GTDB): domain Bacteria; phylum Actinomycetota; class Actinomycetes; order S36-B12; family CAIYMF01; genus Prado023. The sequence continues at coordinate 42,823 of CAWEVG010000029.1, read as the reverse complement.
TCCCACTCGGTGATCTCCATGGTGTCCAGGAACCCGAGCCGACCCGCACCGGTGAAGGCGTTGATCCGGGCACCGACGCCCTCCCCGGGGCCGTCGGACCACACCCGCGTGCCGAGCATCCACTGGCCCTGCGTCGGCCAGTCGGTGAGCGCCGCGAACACGACCGTGGGCGGTGCCTCGACGATGACGTCGCGGACCAGGTGCCGCCGCCCGGTCACGAGCCGTCCTCGGGTTCGGACGCGGGAATGACGGCCTCCTGGCTCGCGCCCGGTGCACTGCCGCCGAGGGCGACGAAGCGGTCCTGGCTCCCGGACGGTGCGCCGCCGAGGGCCGCGACCACCCGCTGCAGGTCCGCGATCCGCTCATCACGGACCGCCACTGCCTCGCGGGTGTCGTCGAGGACGCGGTCGACCTCGTCCATCCGGTAGCCCCGCACGACCACCGCGAAGCGGACCTCGGCCAGGTCCTGGGGCGTGACGCCGTCCTCGGTCGACCAGGCGAGGGCCCGCGCGCCGACCGGATCGTCGGCGATCAGGGGCCGGTCGCGCACGACGAGCACAGCGACTCCCGCCACGACGACGATGGCCAGGACGATGAACAGAGCGAGCACGATGCCGATCCTGCCACGGCTGCCCGTCGACGGCGGCCAGGTCGGGGTCCGCAGCGCCCCGGCAGGGCCTCAGGTCCCGTCGTTGAGCGCCACGTCGAACGGCACGGCCTCGCCGAGTGGGTGGCCGGCGGTGCGCGCCAGCTCGGCATCGCGCAGGATCGACACGACCTCCTCCGGGTCGTCGGTCACGTGGATCAGGTCGAGGTCCGAGGGCGAGACCTTGCCGTCGGCGTGCATGGTGGCCCGCAACCAGTCGACCAGACCCGCCCAGTAGTGCGACCCCACGAGGATGATCGGGAACGTCGTGACCTTCCCGGTCTGCACCAGCGTGAGCGCCTCGAAGAGCTCGTCGATCGTGCCGAACCCGCCGGGGAACACCACGAAGCCCTGGGCGTACTTGACGAACATCGTCTTGCGCGCGAAGAAGTAGCGGAAGTGGACCCCGAGGTCCACCCACTCGTTCATGCCCTGCTCGAACGGCAGCTCGATGCCCAGTCCGACCGACGTGCCATCGGCCTCCCACGCGCCGCGGTTGGCTGCGGCCATGATGCCCGGTCCACCGCCGGTGATGACGGCGAAGCCGGCCTCGACGAGCAGCTCGGCGGTCCGCCGCGCCTGGGCGTACTCGGGGTGGTCCTCGGGGGTGCGTGCGGATCCGAACACGCTGATGGCCGGGCCGAGCTTGGCCAGGGCGCCGAAGCCCTCGACGAACTCGGCCTGGATGCGCAGCACCCGCCATGGATCGGTGTGCACCCAGTCCCCGGAGTCGCGGGAGTCCAACAGCCGCTGGTCGGTGGTGGAGCCGCTGATCTGCTCGCGGCGCAGCACGACCGGACCCTTGGTCCGCGGCGCGGACGTTCGGGCGGACGGGCCGGAAGGTGGGCCGGCAACGGGTCCCGCCGCAGGGGTCGGGGTCGTGTGGCTCGGGTCGTCGGAGGTGTCCATGGTCGACACGGTAACGACGCAACCCCCGCAGAGGGAGGCCCGGGCGCGACGCGCCGCCGGGCCGAAACTTGACGCGACAAGCTTTTCTAGTTTACTGTTCAATCACTCGGTTGAATCCTCAACCAACTACTTGGGAGTACCTCATGACTGACTACACCCCGTACGACGGCACCTGGACCATCGACGCGAGCCACACCCGCGTGGGCTTCGTCGCCCGCCACGCCATGGTGACCAAGGTCCGCGGCTCCTTCGACGACGTCGCCGGCACCATCGTGGTCGACGCCGCCAACCCCAGCGGCTCGACTGCCTCGGTTGCCATCCAGCTCGCCTCCGTGAACACCGGATCCCCGGACCGCGACGCGCACCTGCGCGGCGCCGACTTCTTCGACGTCGAGGTCAACAAGGAGATGGCGTTCGCCTCGACGACCGTCAAGTACGACGGCGACTCCTTCGTCCTGCTCGGCGACCTCACCATCAAGGGCGTGACCCGCCCGGTCGAGATCGAGTTCGAGCCGACCGGTGTGGCCACCGACCCCTTCGGCAACGTGCGCGCCGGATTCGAGGGCGAGGCCGAGCTGTCCCGCAAGGACTTCGGCCTGGTCTGGAACGTCGCACTCGAGGCCGGCGGCGTGCTGGTCAGCGACAAGATCAAGATCCAGCTCGACGTCTCCGCCATCAAGACGGCCTGACACCCCAAGGCCCAACAGACCGGTCGACGCCCTGGCCAACCCGGGCGTCGACCGGTCTGCGCGTTCGCGGGGTCAGTCCCCGGTGACGCCTCGCGACGGCGCCGGCCCCGTCGACCCGGCAGGGGCGGGACGAACTGCCGATCCCGCCGCCGCCCACGGGTCACTGACCGGGGCCGGTGCCACGAGCCAGGCGCGCATGACCTCGAAGGTCGAGCGCACCTGGTGGGTCGGCACGTACTCCTCGCGCGTGTGCGCCAGGGAGGGATCTCCCGGTCCGTAGTTGACCGCGGGGATGCCCAGTGCGGTGAAGCGCGCCACGTCGGTCCAGCCGAACTTGGGCCGCGGGGTGCTCCCGGTCACTTCGAGGAAGGCCTTCGCCGCCGGTTGGGACAGGCCCGGAAGCGCCCCGGCGGCCACATCCACGATGCGGACGTCGAAGCCCCCGAAGATCGCCTCGATGTGCCGTTCGGCCAACTCGGGCGACAGCGACGGGGCGAACCGGTAGTTCACGACGACGACGCACTCATCCGGGATCACGTTGCCGGCCACACCGCCGGTGATGCCCACGGCGTTGAGCCCCTCCCGGTACTCCAGGCCGTCGATCACCACGCGGGACGGCTGGTACTCGGCCAGCCGGGCCAGGACGTCGGCGGCCGAGTGGATCGCGTTGCTGCCCAGCCAGGAGCGCGCACTGTGGGCGCGCCTGCCGGTCAGGTGGATCTCCGCGCGCAGGGTCCCCTGGCAGCCCGCCTCGACGCCCGCGTCGGAGGGCTCCATCAGCACGGCGAAGTCGCCGGCCAGCAGGTCGGGACGGGTCTCGGCCAGGCGCTTGAGCCCGTTGTAGCGCTCCTCGATCTCCTCGGCCTCGTAGAACACGTAGGTGATGTCGCGGGTGGGCGCCTCGACGGCCACGGCCAGGGCCAGCGCGACCGCCACCCCGCCCTTCATGTCGCAGGACCCGAGCCCGACCAGCCGCTCCTCGCCGTCCACGGTCTCGATGTGGTGCGGCAGGTTGTCCGCCTCCGGGACCGTGTCGATGTGCCCGCAGATGAGCACCCGGTCGGGGTGGCCGAGGTGGGTGCGCGCCACCAGCGTGTTGCCGTCGCGCTCGACCGTCAGGTGCGCGGCCCCCGCCAGGGCCGCCTCGAGGGCGTCGGCGATGGCGTCCTCGCTGCGGCTCTCGCTGGGGATGTCGACGAGGTCGCCGAGCAGGGCGACGATGTCGCCGGTGGGGTCCAGGGCCATGACGCTCTCCAATCGGTGCCCGCGTGTCGGGGCGCTGCCCTACGCTACCCATCCATGGAGCTGCTCACCTCGCCCGCGTCCGGCCTCGGCATCGCCACGTTCGCCGGGAGCGCCCCCGACGCCCCCATCCTCGACGTCTGGTACCCCGCGCCGGCGCTGACCGCCGAGCCGGCCGACGTGGCCCACCTCGCGGACGCAACCGGTGAGGACCCGATCCGCGGCGTCGTCACCCGCGTGGTCAGCACGACCATCGCCGACCTGTCAGCTCCACCGGCCGACGTCCCCGACGCCTACCTGCGCCTGCACCTGCTCTCCCACCGCCTGGTCGCACCGCGCACCATCAACGTCGACGGCATCTTCGGCGTGCTGCCCAACGTCGCGTGGACCTCCTTGGGGCCGGTGGCCATCGAGTCGTTGACCGAGGTGCGCATGCGCGCCCGGGTCGCCAGCGAGCCGCTCACCGTGCTCAGCGTGGACAAGTTCCCGCGGATGGTCGACTACGTGGTGCCCACGGGCGTGCGCATCGCCGACGCCGACCGCGTGCGGCTCGGGGCGCACCTGGCCGAGGGCACGACCGTCATGCACGAGGGGTTCTGCAACTTCAACGCCGGCACGCTCGGGCCCTCGATGGTGGAGGGCCGGATCTCTGCGGGCGTGGTGGTCGGCGCCGGCTCGGACATCGGCGGCGGTGCCTCGATCATGGGGACGCTCTCCGGGGGCGGCAAGGAGCAGGTCACGATCGGCGAGGGTGCGCTGATCGGCGCCAACGGGGGCATCGGGATCTCGCTGGGTGACCGATCGGTCGTCGAGGCGGGCTGCTACGTGACCGCCGGGTCGAAGGTCCGGCTGCCCGACGGCGAGGTCGTGAAGGGCCGCGAGCTGTCCGGGGTCGCCGACCTCCTGTTCCGGCGCAACTCGATGACAGGGGCGCTGGAGGCCACCCCGCGCACCGGTCACTGGGGCGGGTTGGCCGACCACCTGCACGCCAACGACTGACGGGCCGTCCGAGCACGGGACGCTCGTGGCCGGCACCGGACGTAGGCTGGGCCCATGCGCGCCGCTGCCCTGCTCGTCCTCGGGCTCTTCCTCGGATTCGCCGGCGCTCTGATCCAGACCTACACCATCACGGTGGGATCGGTACGACTGCCCGCCGGTGCCGTGCTCTCGCTCGTCGCGGTCGTGCTCGTCGCGCGCGCGGGTGCCTGGTGGCAGGGCTCCCGGTTGGGGGCGATCACCTTCTCCGTCGGATGGCTGGCAGCAACCCTGATGATGGGCTCCACGACCGGCGCCGGCGACCTGATCCTCAGCAGCGGCACGCGCCAGATGGGCTACCTCATCGGGGGCACGATCCTGCTCGCCGCGGCGTGCGGCTATCCGCTGCTGCCCGCCGACGACACCCCCGACCCCGCCTCGCCAGCCGGTGCCCGGGCCGGGGCCACCGATGCCTGAGCCGACCGCCGCGCAGTTCCGCCGTGCGACCGCGCGCTACGCGACCGGCATCGCGGTGGTCACCACCCTCGCCGAGGGCGTCGACCACGCCATGACAGCCAACTCGTTCACCTCGGTCTCCCTGGACCCCCTCCTGGCGCTGGTGTGCGTGGAGCGGGACTCACGCTTCCACGCCGCGGTCCTGGCCGCCGACTCCTGGGCGGTGTCCTTCCTTCCCGAGGGGCAGGAGGACATCGCCCGGTGGTTCGCCACGCGCGGCCGGCCGCTGGAGGGGCAGTTCGACCGCGTGCCGACACGCCGCGCCGCCAACGGCTGCCTGCTGCTCACCGACGGGCTGGCTGCCCTCGAGCTGCGCACCGAGCAGGTCGTGACGGCCGGCGACCACGACATCCTCATCGGGGCCGTCACAGAGGTGCACGACGTCGTCGAGGGAGCCCGTCCGCTGGTCTACTTCGGCTCGACCTTCCTCGGGATCGCCTGACCGTCGGGATCCCGAGGACGACCTACCATTGACCGTGTGACCCTCCCCCCGGACAGTGCCCCCGAGCCGCGACGTCACCGCGGCCGGTGGATCTGGATCGCGCTCGGCGCAGGGGCACTCGTGCTCGTCGGTGGATACGCAGCAACCGTGGTCTCCGTCTCCGGCGATGTCCCGGCCGGCACCACCGTGCGCGGCGTCGACATCGGGGGCATGACCACCGACGAGGCGGCCACCACCCTCGAGCAGGAGCTCGGCGCGGAGGCCAACGCCCCCATCCCGGTCACGGCCGGCGAGGCGACCGCCGAGATCACGCCGGCGGAGGCTGGCCTCGCCGTCGACTGGGAGGCCACCGCCTCGCAGGCCTCCGGGCTGATCCTGCGCCCCTCCGAGCTGTTGGCCCACCTGCGCGGCGAGGTCGAGCTCGAGCCGATCACCACCACCGATTCCGACGCCCTGGTCGCCTCGCTGGACTCCCTGGCCGAGACGTCCGCTGTGGATCCCGTCGAGCCCACGATCCGCTACTCCAAGGCCGCCGAGGCGAAGTACGAGGCAGGCGTCCCCGGGGCGCTCCTGGACGTTCCGGGGGCGGCCGACATGGTGGCCGACGCGTACTTCCAGCCCGACGCCGGGACCCTCGCCCTGCCGATGACGCCGGTGGCCCCTCAGGTCGCGGACAAGGAGGCCGAGCGGGTGTTCGCCGAGCTGGCCCAGCCGGCCGTCGCGCTGCCCGTGGCGCTCGCCGTCGGTGCGGAGAAGGCGGAGATCCCGGCCGCCGACATCGCCCGGACGCTGACGTTCGCGCCCAAGGGCACCACGATGGACGCCACCCTCGACGGGGAGGAGCTGCACAAGCGCCTGGCCGACGAGTTGGCCGGGATCGAGCAGCCGGGCCGGGACGCATCGGTCCGGATCAAGGGCGGCAAGCCCGTCGTGGTGCCCTCCCGGACAGGCCGGTCCGTGGACTCCGAGGAGCTGGGCACCGCCGTGCTGGCCGTGCTGCCCGCGACCACCGCGGATGCCCGGACCGCCGTGGTGGCGCTGAGCGTCTCGGAGCCGGACCTCACCACCGCGGAGGCGAAGGCCCTCAACATCACCGAGAAGCTCTCGAGCTTCCGGCAGTGGTTCCCGCCGGCGCCCTACCGGTACACCAACGTCGGCGAGGCCGCGCGGCGCCTGAACGGCACGATCCTCGAGCCCGGCGAGACGTTCTCGATGAACGACACCGTCAAGGAGCGCACGCGGGCCAACGGCTACACCGAGGGCTTCATCATCTCCGGCGGGCGATTCCGCGAGGAGCTCGGCGGCGGCGTGTCGATCATCACCACCGCCACCTGGACGGCCGGGTTCTACGCGGGGCTCGAGCGGGTCGAGCAGCACCCGCACGGCCTCTACATCAGCCGCTACCAGGCCGGCCTCGAGGCGACGGTGGCCTGGGGACTGCTGGACCTGAAGATGCGCAACGACACCGGCAACGGCGTGCTCATCACCGCGACCCGCTACAGCGACGGCGTCCTCATCGAGATGTGGGGCACGAAGAAGTGGGACAAGGTGACCGCGACCTTCACCGAGCGGCGCAACTACACCGACTTCCAGACGATCTACGACGACGGGGAGAAGTGCGTCCCCTCGGAGGGCGTCCGCGGGTTCTCGATCGCGGTCACCCGGCGACGGATCAACAACGGCAAGTCCGAGAGCACCGAGACCTGGCCCACGACGTACAAGCCGACCCCGAACGTCATCTGCGGCCCCACGCCCTGAGCCGCTCGCCCCGGCGGCGGAGCCCCTCCGAGCCCTCGCCACGTCAGGCCCGCCACGCGTCTGCGCACGTGGCTGCACCCGATATCCGACCGCTGCACCGCAGGCCCGCCAGCCACGCGCCGGCCGTCGCCGCGCGGCCACGCGACAGGACCGATCGACCGGTCCCCCACTAGGATCGGGTCCGTCGGAGACGAGATTGGAGTCCACCCATGACCTACGTGATCGCACTGCCCTGCGTCGACCTCAAGGACAAGGCCTGCATCGAGGAATGCCCCGTCGACTGCATCTACGAGGGCGAGCGGATGCTCTACATCCATCCCGACGAGTGCGTGGACTGCGGGGCGTGCGAGCCGGTCTGCCCGGTTGAGGCGATCTACTACGAGGACGACGTCCCCGCCGAGTGGACCGACTACACCGCGGCCAACGCGGAGTTCTTCAACGAGCTCGGGTCGCCCGGGGGCGCGGCCAAGCTCGGGCTGATCGCCAACGACGTGCCGCTGGTCAAGGCCCTCCCGCCGCAGGAGCACGACCACTGAGAACCCTCCCCGACTTCCCCTGGGACCGGCTGACCCCGTACAAGGAACGGGCGGCCGCACACCCGGGCGGGATCGTCGACCTGTCCATCGGGACGCCCGTCGACCCGACCCCGCCGGTCATCGCCGAGGCCCTGGCCGCGGCCGCCGACTCGCCCGGATACCCGCTGACGACGGGTGCGCCCGCGACGCGGGACGCGATCACGGCATGGGTGTCGCGCAGGCTCGGCGCCCCGGCGGGCACCGACGTCCTGCCCACGATCGGCACCAAGGAGTTCGTGGCCTGGTTGCCCACCCTCCTGGGGCTTGGTCCCGCCGACCGGGTCGTGATCCCCGAGCTGGCGTACCCCACGTACGACGTCGGGGCCCGGCTGGCCGGGGCGCAGGTGCTGGTCGCCGACTCGCTGACGGCCATCGGGCCGGCGCGGGTGTCGTTGCTGTGGCTGAACTCCCCCAGCAACCCGACCGGCAAGGTGCTGCCCCTGGACCACATGGCCAAGGTCGTCGCGTGGGCCCGGGAGCGCGGTGTGCTCGTCGTCTCCGACGAGTGCTACTACGAGCTGCCCTGGACCGAGGAGCCGGTGTCCGTCCTGCACCCCGACGTCTGCGGTGGCGACCCCACCGGCGTGCTCGCCCTGCACTCGTTGTCCAAGCGATCGAACCTCGCCGGCTACCGCTTCGGGTTCGCCGCCGGCGACCCCGGGGTCATCGCCGCGCTGCTGGAGGTCCGCAAGCACGCCGGCATGATGGTGCCCGGCCCGGTGCAGGCGGCCGCGATCGCCGCACTCGGCGATGACGCGCACGTCGTGGCCCAGCGCGCCGTCTACCGCGCGCGCCGCGAGGTCCTGGTCGCTGCCCTCACGGAGGCGGGTTTCCGGATCGATGAGTCCGCCGCCGGCCTGTACCTGTGGGCCACTCGCGGCGAGCCATGCTGGGACACCGTGTCGTGGCTGGCCGACCGCGGGATCCTCGTGGCCCCCGGCGAGTTCTACGGCCGCGCCGGCGCACGCCACGTCCGCGTGGCGCTGACGGCCACCGACGAGCGAGTAGCCGAAGCCGGCACCCGCCTGACCACCTAGCCCCGACCTCGCGGCGGGCCTCGCGATCGCGGCCTCGCGGCGGGCCTCGGCGGGCCTCGCGTCCGAATCGAGTCGGATCTGCTGGGGGAATCCGGCGATCGCGTCGGATCTCGATGCACGCGATCGCCTCAAACCCGACGCGATCCCGCGGGCGCGATCGGCGCGTCCGGGGGGCGCGATCCGGCGGGCGCGATCCGCGCCGGGGGCGCGATCCGGAGGGCGCGATCCGGGGGGCGGTCCGCGCGGCGGTCAGTCGATGCGGACCACTCCGCGGGGGGTCAGGAGGGTTACTGCGACCAGGCCGGGGCCTGCGGGGTCGTCCTCGTCGAGCCAGACGACCTCGACCTCATCCAGGGGGTGGTGGGCGGGCTCGCCCAGCCAGCTGGCCACGCGGTCCGGGGACCCCGCGATGTCGAGCTGGGCGATGCTCACGTCCCTGCCCCCGGCGGAGGGGTGGTGCGGCCCATCGGTCTCCCAATGGACGAAGAACGGCAGCTGCGCGTCGGACATCGTGTCCAGGACGCCGATCTGCTGCCAGCGCAGGTCGTAGCCATCCGGGCGCACCCGGTGGCCCTCGACTGCCTGCCGACCCAGCCGGGCCTCCACCTTCGACATGTTCGAGACCGACACGACCCAGCCCATCCAGCCACCGCCCTCGTCGGCCCGCGCGCGCACAGCGCGGCCGAACGGTGCGCTGTAGGCGGCGGGGTGGTCGAGCGCGGCCACGACCTCGAGATAGGTCCCGCCGGCCAGCGGGAGGATGAAGTTGCGGGTGCCGAAGCGGGGGTGCAGGCCGCCGTCGGTGAAGGTCGCACCGAGGGCGGACCCGATCCGCTGGACCGTGTCGGCGAGGTGCTCGACAGGGGCGGCGTACGAGACATGGTCGAGGCGCATGCCCCCATCGAACACCGTGGCGAATCGGACCGCGGCAGTACCCCCCGGATCGGGGCCATCAGGCCCTTGACAAGGACCCTTCCCGGTGGGACAAGCATACCCAGTGGGGTACCTCGTCACCACCCGGAACTCGCGACCAGAGGGGCGGCCCGGCCGACGCGCCGGCCAGTGCGTCGATAGGGTGGGCGCACCGCACGCCACCCTCGGCAGGGGAGGAACCCATGGGTAACGCGAAGCTGGTCCACGAGTCGGGCGAGTTCGAACTGGCCGAGCTCGAAGCCACGGACGGCGAGTCCGGCTGGGACACCGGGATGCTGCTCAAGGAGACCCGGCACGTCGCCTACGACCCGGGTTTCATCAACACCGCGGCCTGCCGTTCGGCGATCACCTACATCGATGGCGACGCCGGGATCCTGCGCTACCGCGGGTACCCGATCGAGCAGCTCGCAGCGCACTCCACGTTCACCGAGGTCAGCTACCTGCTGATCTACGGTGAGCTGCCCACGCCCGACGAGCTCAAGACCTTCGAGTCCGAGATCCAGTCGCACACGATGCTGCACGAGGACCTGCGCCGGTTCTTCGACGGGTTCCCGCGCGACGCGCACCCGATGCCGGTGCTGAGCTCCGCGGTCTCCGCGCTGTCGACGTTCTACCAGGACTCCCTGGACCCGTTCGACTCGCAGCAGGTGCACATCTCGACGGTGCGGCTGCTGGCCAAGCTGCCCACGATCGCGGCGTACGCGCACAAGAAGTCCATCGGCCAGCCGTTCCTCTACCCGGACAACTCCAGGAGCCTGACGGAGAACTTCCTGCGCCTGACGTTCGGGGTGCCGACCGCGCACTACGAGGCCGACCCGCTGGTCGTGCGCACCCTGGACATGCTGTTCATCCTGCACGCCGACCACGAGCAGAACTGCTCGACCTCCACCGTGCGCCTGGTGGGCTCCTCACATGCCAACATGTTCGCCTCCATCTCCGCGGGGATCAACGCGCTGTTCGGCCCGCTGCACGGTGGTGCCAACCAGGCCGTGCTGGAGATGCTGACCCGGATCCACAAGGATGGCCTGACGGCCCAGCAGTTCGTCTCGAAGGTCAAGGACCGCGAGCCGGGTCACCGGCTCATGGGCTTCGGCCACCGGGTCTACAAGAACTACGACCCGCGGGCCGCGATCGTCAAGGCCGCCACCTACGACGTCCTCCAGCAGCTCGGCGTCGATGACCCGCTGCTCGAGATCGCGATCGAGCTCGAGCAGATCGCCCTGGCCGATGAGTACTTCGCCTCACGCAAGCTCTACCCGAACGTGGACTTCTACACCGGACTGATCTACAAGGCCATCGGATTCCCGCCACGGATGTTCACCGTGCTGTTCGCCCTCGGTCGCCTGCCCGGGTGGATCGCCCAGTGGCGCGAGATGATCGACGACCCGGCCACCCGGATCGGCCGGCCACGGCAGGTCTACACCGGCCCGATCGAGCGGGATCTCCCCCGGGCCCTGCCGTTGCCCCGGCACTGACCCGGGCGCCCTGCCCTTGCCCGACCCCGGGGGTCAGCGGATCGGCGCCGGAACCCGCAGGTCGACCTGCGGGGCCGCGGAGTCGATGACCTCGCCGATCTGCCGACCGACCAGCTCGTGGCGCTCGAGCAGCGCATCGCGCAGCGCCTCGACGATGTGCCGGTTGGCGGTCAACAGCTCGCGCGCCACCTGCTTCTGGTCGGACAGGATCGTCTCGACGGCCGCACGCCCGGCGGAGTCGGACAGCACCCGGCCCACGAGGTTCGAGTCGGCCAGCGCCCCCTGCTGGACCGCCGCCAGGCTGACCAGCGAACCGCCCATGCCCACGGCACCGACCATCTGGGCAGCCACGGTGGTGGCGTAGGAGAGGTCCCCGCCCGGGCCTGTCGAGACGTCGCCGAAGAACAGCTCCTCGGCCACCTGGCCTCCCATGGCGATCTGGATCAGCGCGAGCATCTCGCTGCGTGAGCGGGTGAACACGTCATCGCTGTCACCGTGTGCCAGCATCCCGAGGGCGTCGCGGCGCTTGATGATGCTCAGGACCTCCAGGCGCCGGTGCGGGGCCACGAGGTGGGCCATCGTGGCGTGCCCGGACTCGTGCGTGGCGATCAGCCGCTTCTCGTGCGGCGTGTAGGCCACGGGCTGGCCCATGCCGATCTCCTCGGTCAGGCGGGCCGACTCGACGTCGGGGCGGTTCATCGCAGTGTCGCCGCGGCGCAGGGCGTTGACCAGCGCCTCGTCGAAGAGGTGCTCGATCATGACCGGCGTGTAGCCCTGGGTGACCGCGGCGATGCCGGCGCGCACATCGGGGTCGTCGAGGTCGGCAGCGTGGGACTTGCGATCGAGGAAGTGGTCGATGAGCTCCAGGCGCCCGGCGCGGGTCGGCGGGTCGAAGCTGAGCCGGCGGTCGAAGCGACCGGGGCGCAGCAGCGCCGGGTCGAGGTTGTCGGCACGGTTCGTCGCGGCGATCAGCAGGATGGTCGACGCAGCCGGGACAGGTCGCTGGAGCTGGCGGTGGACCGGCAGGAACAGGTTGATCCGGTCGACGAACCAGGCCTGGACCTTCTGCCAGCCGTCCGGAGTGTCGAAGGACTGCATCTGGACGAGCAGCTCGTTGACGACCCCGCCGGTGCCCTCCGACATCATCGAGGTCACCAGCGTCCCGGAGCCACCCCCGGAGGCGGCCGAGAGCGAGGTCGCCGGCAGGCCGGTGAGCCCACCGCAGCACATCGGGGCTGTCAGGTTGGCCGCGGCGATCGGCGTGGCCGACGAGCCGACGCCCGAGCGGGCCATGGCGATGGCGTCGATCTCCTCGATGAAGCCGATCGCGCCGCCCTCCTGGCGCGCGGCCTTGCGCAGCGCCTTGAAGTACGACCGGATCTTGCGCGCAGTGGCCCCGTAGTACATGGACTGGAAGCTCGTGGCCGACACGAAGAGGAACGGCACCCCGGCCTCGGCGGCCATCGCCTTGGCCAGGTAGGTCTTGCCGGTTCCCGGAGGGCCCTCGAAGAGCAGGCCGCGTCGCGGCGTGCCGCCCATCTCGGCGCGGAACGCGCGGTTGGCCAGGAAGAGGTTCAGCGAGCGGACGACGTCGGCCTTCACCAGGTCGATGCCCTTGACGTCTGCCAGCGAGACGTCGATCTGCTCAGGACGGTACGTGATGTGCGGCGAGCGGCCCGCGACCAGCGTCACCCCGAGGGTCGTGACGATCATGACGCCGAAGAACACGCCGACGATCAGCAGGAACGGGTCGATCGTGGGCAGCGACAGCTGCGTCAGGTCGACCGGACGCCCGTCGATGATCCGCCACCACATCCAGACCATCGGGATCGCCATCAGGAACCCGATCCGGGCGAGCCGGTGTCCGCGTGCCCGCTCCCGGGCCGCACCCACATCGCTGGTGGCCGTGGCCAGTCGTCCCGTGCCCACCTCGTCGAGCATCGACATCTCGCACCTCCTGTGACTCCATGGTGGGGCAGGACGCCGCCCAGCGTGGCCGCATGCGGGCGGGGTTCACCCGAACGGGCGAGTGCCCCTGCCACGCTGCGTGAGGATGGCCCACGCGCAGCGACGCACGGGCTGCGACAGGACCACTGGTGACCCTACGATCGGCGCATGGAGCTCATCGGATTCGGCGTGGACATCGGCGGCAGCGGCACCAAGGGTGCCCGGGTGAACCTGGAGACAGGCGAGCTGGCCAGTGACAGGATCAAGTTCCCGACCCCCAAGGGGTACGCGATCGACGACGTGGTGCAGACCGTCCTCGACGTCGTGGACAAGGCCGGTTGGGAGGGGCCCTTCGGCTGCACCTTCCCGGGCATCGTCAAGCGGGGCGTCCTGTACTCCGCGGCCAACCTCGGCCCGCACTGGCTGGGCGTGGACCTGGCGGGTCTGCTGAGCGAGCGCGCCGGGCGCACCGTGACCGTCCTCAACGATGCCGATGCTGCCGGCCTGGCCGAGGTGGACTTCGGGGTCGCCAAGGGTCGCGACGGCGTGGTCATCGTCACCACGCTGGGCACCGGGATCGGCAGCGCCCTGTTCCTCGACGGCAAGCTGGTGCCGAACACCGAGCTCGGGCACCTCGAGATCGACGGGGAGAGCGCCGAGGCCCGGGCGTCGTCGGCTGCCAAGGAGCGCGAGGGGCTGAGCTACAAGGAATGGGCCCCCCGCCTGCAGCGCTTCTACTCGCACCTGGACTTCCTGTTCTCGCCCGACCTGATCGTCGTGGGCGGCGGGATCAGCCGGAAGTCCGACAAGTTCCTGCACATGATCGACATCCGCGCTGACATCGTGGCGGCCCAGCTGGAGAACCAGGCGGGCATCGCAGGCGCGGCCATGGCCGCGGAGCAGGCCTGACCACGACGGGCAGCGCGCTCGGATCCCAGCTCACGGGAGGCCTGATGAGCCCGGCGGGCCCGCTGGCTGCTGCGGGCAGCACGGGCACAGGCAGCGCATTGCCCTGGATCGTCGCGGGAGCACTGATCGTGGTCGCTGCCGGCGCCTACGCCTGGTGGCGCCATCGGCGCTCGACGCCCGACCTGATGGAGCGCGACACCGGCCACGATGCTGCAGGCGCCAGCCCGACGACTGCGCCAGACGAGCGACCCGCGACGATCGAGGACCTGCGCGCCGCGGCCGATGCCGCCCTGGTCGCCACGGATGACGCGATCCGGTCCTCGCAGCAGGAGCTGGGGGTGGCCCGATCCGAAGTCGGTGAGGACGGGGTCGAGCCGTTCACCGCAGCGATCGACCAGGCGCAGGGCGAGCTGGCTCAGGCCTTCGGGACGGCGCGCCAGGCCCAGGAGCGCGCCGGCACCGACGCCGAACGCCCGCTGCTCGAGGAGATCCTCACCACGTGCGCGGCGGCCGGCTCCCAGCTGGACGCCCTGGCGCCGCGGTTCGACGCACTGCGCGACCTCGAGGGGCGGGTGGGGGTCGTGCTGACCCATCTGGCCGATGACCTGACGATCCTCGAGGACCGGTTGACCCGCGCGACGGACACCGCCGGGACACTGCGCACGCAGTACCCGTCGGCAACGATCGCCGGAGTGGTCGACGACCTGGACCAGGCCACGGAACGGCTCAGGTTCGCCCGAGCCTCGGTCACCGCCGGGGAGCAGCTGCTCACGTCGTCCGACCGGCTGGGCGCGGCCGCTCGAGCACGGGCGGCCGAGGAGGCCCTCGTCCAGGCGGGAACGCTGCTGCAGTCGGTGGACCGGTCGCCGAAGGTCCTGGCCAAGGCCCAGGAGGCGGTGACGACCCTGCTGCGCCAGACCGAGAGGGACATCGCCGAGGCCGAGCGGCTCGGCGTCGCCGACGACCTGGCCGCCAAGGGGCAGTACGCACGCGAGACCCTGGGCTGGGCCGGGCAGGAGGTCTCCTCCGGGGGCTACGACCCGCTGGAGATGCGCCGAGCCCTGCAGGACACCGACGTCGCACTGGGCCGGGCCCTGGGTCCGATCCGGCCTGCCGACGACACACTGGAGCGGGCGCTGTCCCTGCTGGCGACCGCCTGGTACGGCGCGCGGGCGGCGGTCCGGGCGGCCGACGAGCTGATCATGACCCGGCGCGGTGCGGTCGGGCTCGAGGCACGGGTCCGGCTCTGTGAGGCGCGCGACCACCACGTCACCGGGACCGCACTGGGCGACTCGGACCCGACAGCCGCCCTGCGGCACCTGCGTACCGCCGACGCGCTGGCCTATCAGGCACGCACCCTGGCGCAGCAGGACGAGGCCGCCTGGCTCAACACCCGCAGGATGTCCGCCGGGGTGGGAGAGCTCGACAGCGTGCTCCTCGGTGGCATCCTCATCGAGTCCCGGACCGCCTCGACGGACGGGGTTGCCACGACGGTGGGGGGCGTCGCTCGGTCAGGACTCCTCGGGCCACCCAGCTTCGGCGGCCCGGCCACCCGGGCGCGGCGCGTCGGGCACGGCTCCTTCTAGGACCGTCAGGAGCAGCCGACCTCGTTGTCGATCACGTCGAGCGCCTTGGCGAAGACGACGGCAGCGGCGGTGTAGGCCGCGACCTCCTTCAGGCCGGTCTGGTCGGCCGGGATCGCGTCGATGGCCGCCTGGAAGGCGGTCTGGGCAGCGGTCACCTCGGCCTGGATGGCCTTGTCCAGCGCCTGGGCGTCGGTCTTGGCCTGCTCGCCGGCAGCCTTCAGGGCATCCTTCTCGGACTGCAGCGCATCGACGGTGACCGAACCGCCCTTGACGAGGGTCTTGAGGTTCTCGAGCTCGGTCTTCAGGGCGGCCGAGCTGGTGCAGAAGGCCTCGCTGGCCGCACCGACAGAGCTGGTCGCGGTGGCGAGGGGCTGGCGGGGCGGACGCGGCGGGCGCGGACGCGGCCGGGGTCTCCGTAGCAGTGTCGCTGCTCGACGAACAGGCCGACAGCGACAGCGCCAGTGCGAGCGCGGCGGCGAGGCGTGCGGTCGTGCGGACGGTGATCATGTGGACTCCTCCAGGGGTGGGGGCCCAACCCGCAGAAGCAGGGGCGGCTCGGCGGACATACGGACACGCGGCACTATACGCCGGGCGCGACCAACTGGTTCATCGACCGGTGGTGCCTCCCGGCGGAGTTCCCCGGTTCACACCCCCGCGAACAGGTCCGTCTCGCGACCGTCGTGGTCGAACGGCCCCGCCGCCTGGCCGCGCACGAGCCGGAAGTACTCGGTCGACATGGCCGGTGAGCCGATGTTGTTGCTCAGCGCGAAGAACCCGCTGTCCAGCGAGATCTGGGTGGCATGCGCGCGCATGGCGTTCAGCTTGTGCTCATAGAAGCCGCTGCCGTCGATGGCCGAGGTGACCAGGTCGTCATCGATCCCGAACGTGAGGTTCTCCGGGTCCATCGCTGCGAAGCCCGTGGTCTCCCCCGCCGCCCGCAGCGCCTCGATGCCCGCGCGCAGCATCCCCTTGGGGAAGGCCGTCCAGTAGACCTTGGCCACGCTGTGCGCCTCGCCCAGGTCGGGGCGGAACGAGGGCGCCTCGGCCAGCGCGACCGCGTACATGGCCACCCGGTGGGCCTGGATGTGGTCCGGATGGCCGTAGCCACCGAAGTCGTCGTACGTCACGACCACCTGGGGGCGCACGTCGCGGATGACCTCCACGAGGTGGGTGGCCGCGGCGAGCAGGTCCGCGCGCCAGAAGCAGTCGGGGCGGTCATTCGGCGGCGTGCCCACCATCCCGGAGTCGCGGTAGGTCCCGGGCCCGCCCAGCAGCCGCCAGTCGGTGACGCCCAGGGCGGCCATCGCGTCCGCGAGCTCGGTCATCCGGTGCTCCCCGAGGCGGTCCTCCTGGTCGGCGGCGATGTGCGACACCTCCGGCAGCAGGACCTCACCCTCCTCCCCGAGGGTGCACGTCACGAGGGTGACCGACGTCCCCGGGGCGGCGGCGTAGCGCGCCATCGTGGTGCCCGACCCGATGGTCTCGTCGTCAGGGTGGGCGTGGACAAGCAGCAGGCGGTGATCAGCGGAATCCATAGGACGACAGGCTAGTCGCGATGTCGAGTTCGGGCAGGCCCCGGCAGGGCGTCGCCACCTCCCGGTACCTCTCCTCCCGCCCAGCGTCCGCCCCCGGACCCCTGCGCCCACCCGGGAGCAGGGGTCCGGGTCGGGACGGGGAGGTGGAACGGCGGCGACGGAGCACTCAGCCCTCGGCGAACTCCCGGGCGGTGGGCTCGTCGGAGTGGCCCGATGCGACCACGGGACTGCTCGTGCCGAGCTGGCCCGATCCGGTCGGCGCCCCGCCCTCGCCCGGCGAACGGCGCGGCTCCTCCGGGAAGTGGCAGGCGACGACGTGCGTGGCACCCAGTGGCCTGGCCAGAGCCGGGGTCTCGGCCGCGCAGCGGGCCTTGGCCCTGGGGCAGGTCGACCGGTACGAGCACCCGGACCCCTCGTCCGAGGAGTTGGCGACTGCGACCGTGTCGGGAAGGCGGGGGGGCTGGAGGTCGACCCGGTCCCTCCCTCGCCGAAGGGCCCTCTCGGTACGCCAGACGCCTCGCGGAGGAGCCTGGTGTACGGGTGCAGCGGGTGGGCGAGGTCGGGTGCCCTGAGGACCTCCACCGTTCGGCCCCCGCAGAGCACGAGCACGCGATCGGTGTCCTCGATCGCCTCCGGAAGCACCTCGCCGACCACGACGAGCGCCGTCCGTGACCTGTCACGCAGGCGGGCGATGCGCTCCAGGACGAGGTCTGGGTCCTGTCCACCGGCGTCTGCGTCCTCGTAGACGACGACCACGGGCTGCAGCGCCAGCGCGCGGGCGGCACTGACCAGGCGTCGGTCCTGAGTGCTCAGCGACATCGCCGGGACGGAATTGAGCTCGGGAGGCAGGCCGAAGTCGGCGAGCAGCGCGCCCGCCTGCGAGGACTCCTCGGCGCTTGGCTTGCGGGACCGCCTCGCGCGAGCGGCAGGCGGAGGCAGGGCGACGATCTCGAGGGGTGTGAGCGTGGGCGGGGCCGCAAGGCCTCGGCCGTCCAGCTGGACCATCCGGCGGCGCACCTCGGAGCGCTTCCTGCCTGAGAGCCGGGCGATGTCCTGACCATCGATCTCGATGCATCCGCGCTGTGGGCGCAATCTCGCCCGCCATCACTCCTGCGACCGTCGGAGCTCTCCCCCGGCGCACTGACGATCCACACAGTGCCTTCAGGGCGGAGCGAGAGTTCCAGCCCGTCCAGCACCCGGATCGTCGGCGTGCGTCGGCGCAGGAGACCGGACCTGGTTCCGGGCCGCTCGGCTCGGACACCACGGGCGCGAAGGATCGGTGCCGATTCGACGTCCGACGCCATCCCGCTCACCTCCATCAACCCTGCCTCGCGGGTGGGGCGACAGGCACACCCGCGCAGGGCGAGCCCCATCATGCTACAGAGACCCACTGTGGGCCCGAGGACACCACGAAGGTACCGGCGCCGGTCGCGACAGGGCCCGAGTCAGGCGGGTCCGGCGCTACGGCGCCGGGTGGCGCTCGATCCGCTGCTGACGCTGGCGGACATCACCGCCGAGCTCAGCACCTCCGGGAAGTGGCAGGCAACGGGATGGGCCGACCCCTCGGGGATCACCAGGGGCGGCTCCTCCGCGGCGCACTTCTCCTGCGCCTTCCAGCATCGGGTCCGGAAGCGGCATCCGCTCGGGGGGTTGGCCGGGCTGGGCGGGTCACCCACCAGGACGATCTGCTGGCGCGTGGCCCTGCGCGGTCGGGTCCGGGACCGGCACGGCGCTGAGCAGTGCCTGCGTGTAGGGGTGCTGCGGGTCACCGTAGATCTCGACGTCGGTGCCGATCTCGACGATCTTGCCGAGGTACATGACCGCGACCCTGTCGGAGATGTGCTTGACCACCGACAGGTCGTGGGCGATGAACAGGTAGGCGAGGCCGAACTCCTTCTGCAGGTCGTCCAGGAGGTTCACGACCTGCGCCTGCACCGAGACGTCCAGGGCGGAGACGGGCTCGTCGCAGACGATCACGTCAGGCCGAAGGGCCAGGCCACGGGCGATCCCGATGCGCTGGCGCTGGCCGCCCGAGAACTGGTGCGGATAGCGGTTGATGTGCTCAGGGTTCAGGCCGACGACGTCGAGGAGGTCCTTGCACCGCGCGCTTGCGGTCGCCCCCGGGGATGGCCTCGGGGTGGATGTCGAACGCCTCCCCGACGATGTCGCCGACAGTCATCCGCGGGTCCAGCGACGTGTACGGATCCTGGAACACCATCTGCACGCTGCGGCGAAACTTCTTCAGCTCATCGCCCTTGGCCGCGAAGATGTCCTGGCCCCGGTAGAACGCCGTGCCCGCCGTGGGCTTGTCGAGGCGGACCAGCAGCTTGCCCAGGGTGGACTTGCCGCAGCCGGACTCGCCCACCACGCCGAGCGTCTCTCCCTTGGACAGCTCGAAGGAGACCCCGTCGACGGCCTTGACCGCTCCGATGCTCCTCTTGAAGACCACGCCCTTGGTCAGCGGGAAATGCCGGACGAGCCCTTCGACGCGCAGAACCGTCTCAGCGCCTGCCATCGTGCACCTCCTGTGCGATGTGGCACCGGCTGGTGCGCCCGGGGCCGACGTCGACCGGCGGCGGGACCTCCCTGCGGCAGAGGTCGAACGCCAGCGGGCACCGGGGGGCGAATGAGCATCCCGGAGGAAGCGCGACCAGGCTCGGGGGCAGCCCCTTGATCGCCTTGAGCTCGCCGGCCTTGGTCTCGACGCTCGGGATCGAGTCCATCAGGCCCACCGTGTACGGGTGCGACGGGGCTGGCGAACATCTCCTCGATCGAGGACTGCTCGACGATCCGCCCGGCGTACATGACCGCCACGTTGTCCGCTACCTCGGCGACAACCCCGAGGTCGTGGGTGATCAGGATGACGCCCATGTTCTCCTCGCGCTGGAGGTCTGCCAGGAGCTCGAGGATCTGGGCCTGGACGGTCACGTCCAGCGCCGTCGTGGGCTCGTCGGCGATCAGGAGGTCAGGCTGCAGCGCGATCGCCATGGCGATCATGACTCGCTGGCGCATGCCGCCGGAGAACTGGTGCGGGTAGTCGCCGACCCGTTCGCGGGCCGCGGGGATGTTCACCCGTTCCAGGGCACCGATCGCCTCCTTGGTCGCGTCCTTCTTGCTCATGCCCCGGTGCACGCGGAAGAGCTCGGCGATCTGCCAACCGACCGGGAACACGGGGTTCAGGCTCGACAGTGCATCCTGGAAGACCATCGCCATCGAATCACCGCGCAGGAGGCGCCGCTCCTCGTCGCTCATCTCGAGCAGGTTCTCGCCCTTGAACAGGATCTCACCGCCGGTCACGAACCCCGGTGGCGTGTCGAGGATGCCCATGATCGCCTGCGCCGTGACGCTCTTGCCGGAGCCGGACTCGCCGAGCACCGCCAGTGTCTGGCCCGATTCCAGGGTGTAGTTCGCCCCGTTGACCGCCTTGGCGATCCCCTCACGGGTGCGGAACTCCACGTGGAGGTCGCGCACCTCCAGCAGGGGTGGGGTACCGATCGACGAGTAGCTGGTCACAGGGGTTCCTTCACCGAAGCTTCGGGTCGAGGGCGTCCTTGACGGCGTCGCCGAGCATCATGAACGACAGCACGCAGATGGACAGGAACAAGGCGGGGAAGAACAACATGAAGGGTGCGACCCGCAGGAACGGGACAGCCTCGGAGATCTGGGCTCCCCAGGAGATGACCGGGGGCTGCAGGCCGATGCCGAGGAATGACAATGACGCCTCGGCGATGATGAACCCGCCCAAGGAGAGCGTCGCGACCACGATGACCGCCGACAGGGAGTTGGGCAGCACGTGGCGCCGGATCAACCGGTTGTTGGAAGCCCCCAGCGACCTGGCGGCCTCGACGAAGTCGCTGCCGCGCACCTGGATCACGCTCGCCCTCATGAGCCTCAGGAATGTGGGCCACCCCAGGATCGTGAGTGCGAGCACGACCTTGCCGATGGTCTGCCACGCGGGCGTGTCGACCTTGGAGGGGAACGAGGTCAGCACGAGAAGGGCGCCGAGGAAGAACGGGATGCCGAAGAAGATGTCGGCGGTCCGGGAGAGCAGGGTATCCGTCCGGCCGCCGTAGAAGCCGGCCATCATGCCGAGGAAACCGCCGATCAGGACGACCATGATCGTGGTGGCCAGCCCCACGGCCATCGACGACCGGGCCCCGTAGATGGTGTTCGCGTACACGTCGCACCCGAGGTTGTCGTAGCCGAACCAGGCGTGAGGAACTCGGTGGCAGCCGGCTCAGGGCCAGATCGCAGGTGTGGGGGTCCTTGGCGGTGAAGAGCCGGGGGACGATGGCCATCAGCAGGAAGATGACGATCAGCACCAAGGACATGATGAACATCGGCCGACGGACCAGCTCCGACCAGGCATCCCGGCCCAGGGACCGCGGCTTGCCGTCCAAGGGAGGGATGCGGGCTTGCTGCCGCGTGGATCTGCTCGGCGGAGTCGGAGGCTGCTGCGATGGGATTACTCATACCGGATCCTTGGGTCGAGGAGGCCGTACAGCAGGTCGACGATCAAGTTCACGACGAGGAAGACAAGGACGAAGATCGTCACCACCGCGGTGACCAGTGCGCCCTCCTGGTTGCCGATGCCCTTGAACACCAGGTTGCCCACCCCGTTGATGTTGAAGATCCCCTCGGTGATGATCGCACCCGCCATGAGTGCGCCGAAGTCGGCGCCGATGAAGGTGACCACGGGGATCAAGGAGTTGCGCATCACGTGCAGGCCGACCACCCGCCGACGCATCAGGCCCTTCGCCGTCGCGGTGCGCACGTAGTCGGAGCGGAGGTTCTCGACCAGCGACGAGCGTACCAGGCGGGCCACGTAGGCCATCGACAGGGAGGCGAGCACGAACCCGGGCAGGATCAGCGTGTGCCACGGCGCACCGGGGGGGACCGTCGGCGGGAAGATCGGGAACTTGATGCCGAAGATGTACTGCAGCGTCGTGCCGAGGACGAAGACCGGGACGGAGATCAGGGCGAGCGTGGTGATGAGGACGACGTTGTCGATGAACTTGCCCTTGTTCAGACCGGCAAGGACGCCGGCTCCGATGCCGATGACGATCTCGAACAGGATGGCCACGGTCGCCAGCTTCAACGTGGTCGGGAACGTGGACATCACCTCGTCAGCCACCTTCAGGCCGGTGTACGTGTCCCCCAGGTCCCCGGTGAAGAGGCCCACCAGCCACTTCAGGTAGGCGATCGGGAGCGGGTCGTCCAGGTGGAACTTCTCGGTCATGGCATCGACGTAGGCCTGCGGGCAGGGCCGCTCACCACAACGACCGGCGAAGGGATCGGCCGGCAGGGCCCAGACCATCGTGTAGATCAGGAACGTCACGCCCAGCAGGACGGGGATCATCTGCAGGACTCGGCGCAGGGTGTAGGCGCCCATCGGAATCCCTTCGGTGGCCGTGGAGTTGTCGTAAGGATAGTCAGATGATCCCCGGTTGACCCGGTCGGGAGCCGCGAGTCCGGCATGTCGTCTTCCCCGGGCAACGCAGTAGGGCGGGAGCATGCGCTCCCGCCCTACTGGTCAGGTGCGTTGCCGCACCCCTTCTGTCCCGATCAGCCCTCTACTTCAGGCTCAGCGAGGTGTAGTCCACCCGAGCGAAGGGGGTGAACACCGGGGTGTTGATCCTCTCCGACCAGCCGGCCGTCAGCGCGCCGTACCACAGCGGGATGACGGGCATGTCCGCAGCAAGGAAGGTCTCCGCCTTCTGGTAGCTGGCGATGGCCTCCTCCGGGGTCTGACCGGCTGCGTCACGCAGCAGCTTGTCGAACTCCGCATTGCTGTAGCCGCCGTCGTTGGAGCCGGCGCCCGTGGCGTAGAGGGGCGCCAGGAAGTTCTGCATCGACGGGTAGTCCATCTGCCAGCCGGTGCGGAACAGCCCAGTCATCTTGTCCTCGGTGACGTCGTTGCGCATCTCGGCGAACGTCGGGTAGGGCTGGCCCTGGCACTTGATGCCCAGTGCGTTCGTGATCGACACGCAGGTGGCGTCCACCCACTCCTTGTGGCCACCATCGGTGTTGTAGGCCAGGGTCAGGGTGCCGTCGAAGCCACCAGCCTTCGCCAGGTACTCCTTGGCCTTCGCGGCGTCGAACGTGCACCAGCCGCCGCAGGCGTCCGGCTCGTAGCCCTCGATCACCGGCGGGACCCAGCCGTCAGCCGGCTGCCGGGTGTTGTTGAACGCGACCTTGATGACCGCCGCACGGTCGATCGCCATGGAGATCGCCTTGCGCAGGTCGGGGTTCTCGAACCGCTTGTCGTACAGCGGGTAGGTGATCGACTGGAACACGCCCGCCGGCTGCAGCACCGAACGACCGGCCAGCTCGGACTTCCAGCGGTCGCCCGCCAGGGCCGTTGCGGGCATCGTGTCGAGCACGTCGAGGTTGTTGGCCAGCAGGTCCACATACGCGGCGTCGGGCGTCTGGTAGATCTTGTAGACGACGTCCTTCACCTGGGCCTTGGGCGTACCCTGGTACTCCGTGTACGCGGTCAGGTTGATGTACTCGTTCGGCTTGGCCGAGACGAACACGAACGGGCCGTTGCCGATCGGCTTCGCCTCGAAGGCTGCGCGATCCGTGAAGTAGATCTCCGGCATCGGGGCGAAGGCCGAGTAGCCGACGATGGTCGCGAAGATCGAGACCGGGCCAGCGAGCTCGGCGGTGAAGGTGGTGTCATCGACGACCTTCAGCCCTTCCATCCCGGCGGTCTTCTCGATGCCACCGCAGTCGAGGGTCCCGTCCTCCTTGTAGGTGCCGGCGACCTTCTCGTAGCCCTTGATGTTCACGCCGTCAGGCCCGAAGAAGTACTGGTTCAAGGCACCGGTGTTGCAGTTCGCGCCGTCGTTCCAGGCGTCCACGAAGCTCTTGGCAGTCACCGGGGTGCCGTCGTGGAACTTCCACCCCGACTTGATCTTGATGGTCCACAGGGTGTTGCCCTCGCTGGGCTCGATGGACTCAGCCATCGCCAGCTCGGGGGCGGCGGTCTGGGGATTGTAGGAGACCAGGCGCGTGGTGATGTCGTCGATGATGTTGCCGCCGCCGGTCTCATTGGTCAGCACCGGGACCAGGGGGTTCTGCGGCTGGGCGCCGAAGATGGTGACACTGCCTCCCCCTGAGGATTCAGAGCTTGTGCTGTCCCCACCGCTGCCACAGGCCGCCAGGGTCAGCGCGCCCGACACGACCAGCGTGCCAATCGCGAGTCCGCGTCCACGGATTCTCATTGTTGTCCTCTCTAAGTGTTCGCCACCCGGTCCGGGATCACCAGAGCGGGGCACGGATCGGGTTCCGCGCAGGGGAGTGTCGCCAAACCCCTCAGACCCGCACAGAGTACCCGCTGGTAACCCCTGCTCCGGCATTTGGGGCGCTCAGGGAGATCACGATTTGAGCACATTCCCAGGGGATCGTGTGTCGGTCCGCGCCGCGGTCGTCCTACACCCGGCGGTTGCGGGACTTGGCCCGCTCCGTGCCGACGAGGGTCACCTTGCGCAGCCGGACCATCGCGGGCGTCACCTCGACGCACTCGTCCTCGCGGCAGAACTCCAGGGCCTGCTCCAGGGAGAGCAGCCGGTGCGGGATGAGTCGCACCAGCTCGTCGCTGCTGGACTGGCGCATGTTGGTGAGCTTCTTCTCCTTGGTGGGGTTGACGTCCATGTCCTCCGAGCGCGAGTTCTCCCCCACGATCATGCCCTCGTAGACCTCGGTGCCGGGGCCGACGAACATGGTGCCGCGCTCCTGGAGGTTGAACAGCGCGAACGCCGTGACCACCCCGCGGCGGTCGGCCACCAGGGACCCCGTGGGGCGCGTGCGCAGCTCCCCGTGCCACGGCTCGTACCTCTCGAACACGTGGTGCAGCAGGCCGGTGCCCCGGGTCTCGGTGAGGAACTCCGTGCGGAAGCCGATCAACCCGCGCGCCGGGACGATGTACTCCAGGCGGATCCAGCCGGTGCCGTGGTTGACCATCTGCTCCATGCGGCCCTTGCGCAGGGCCATCAGCTGGGTCAGCACCCCGAGGTAGTCCTCGGGGGCGTCGATGGTGAGGCGCTCCATCGGCTCGCAGAGCTTGCCGTTGATCGTGCGCGTCACGACCTGCGGCTTGCCGACCGTGATCTCGAACCCCTCGCGCTTCATCAGCTCGACGAGGACGGCCAGCTGCAGCTCGCCGCGGCCCTGGACCTCCCAGGTGTCCGGGCGCTCGGTCTCCAGCACGCGGATCGACACGTTGCCGATCAGCTCCGCGTCGAGGCGGTTCTTCAGCAGGCGGGCGGTGAGCTTGGTGCCGGACTGCCCCGACAGGGGTGCGGTGTTGATGCCGATCGTCATGCTGATGCTCGGCTCGTCCACGGTGATGATCGGCAGCGGACGCGGGTCCTCGGGGTCCGTGAGCGTCTCCCCCAGCGTGATGTCGGCGATCCCGGCCACGGCGATGATGTCGCCCGGTCCGGCGGACTCGGCGGGCTTGCGTTCCAGCGCGTCGGTCATCAGCAGCTCGGCGATCCGGACGCGCTCCTGGCTGCCGTCGGCGCGGCACAGCACCAGCGACTGACCCTTGCGGATCGTGCCGTTGTGCACGCGGCAGATGGCCAGCCGGCCCAGGTAGGGCGAGGAGTCGAGGTTCGTCACGTGCGCCTGCAGGGGCATCTGGTCGTCGTACTCGGGCGGCGGGACCGTGCCCAGGATCGTCTGGAACAGCGGCACGAGGTTCTCGGCGTCGGGCATCCCGCCGTCCTCGGGGCGGTTGAGGCTCGCGCGACCGGCGCGCGCCGAGGCGTAGATGATCGGGAAGTCGATCTGCTCGGCAGTGGCATCGAGATCGAAGAAGAGCTCGTAGGTCTCGTCGACGACCTCAGCGATGCGGGCGTCGGGGCGGTCCACCTTGTTGATGACCAGGATGACCGGCAGGTGCTTCTGCAGGGCCTTGCGGAGCACGAACCGGGTCTGGGGCAGCGGGCCCTCAGAGGCGTCCACCAGCAGCAGGACGGCGTGCACCATCTCCAGCCCGCGCTCCACCTCGCCACCGAAGTCCGCGTGACCGGGGGTGTCGATGATGTTGATCGTGACCCCACCCTCGGGCGCCCCGACCCCGTGGTAGTTCACCGCGGTGTTCTTGGCCAGGATCGTGATGCCCTTCTCGCGCTCGAGGTCCATGGAGTCCATGACCCGCTCCTTCACGGAGCCCTCGTCGGCCTGGTGCGTGGTGAACGCCCCGGACTGCCAGAGCATGGAGTCGACCAGCGTGGTCTTGCCGTGGTCGACGTGGGCGATGATGGCGATGTTGCGCAGGTCGGTGCGCTGGCGGATGGCCACGGGTGGAGTTCTCCTCGTCGAAGCCCGAGGCAGGCCCTCGGAAAGGTGCCGGGAGCCGTACACCCGGGCGCCAATCATCCCACGGATCCGCGTGCCCCCTCAGCGATCGCCGCGTCGAGGCCCCGTTCCGCCGATCTGCTCCTGTTCCGCCGATCTGCTCCTGTTCCGCCGATCTGCTCCCGGATGGATGGGAGCGAATCGGAAGGATGGGAGCGAATCCGGGATGCGAGGTCGCGGGGTAGGGCGGGGCCCGTGGCAGGGCGGGGGACCTTGCGGGGGCGGTCCCGTGCGGCGCGGGGAGACCGCGGGCCCGGTGCTGCCAGGCGCGAGCGGGCGCTTCCTACTTCAGCGGCTGGCCCCATGCGAGGGCGAAGTACTCGCGGTCCCAGAAGCGGAAGTACGCCCACGCCGGGATCCGGTCGGCGTACGGGTAGGTGCTGCGGACCAGGTCCGGGCTCTGGGTGCCATGGGCCAGGAGGACCTCACCCTTGACGGTCGTCTGGTCGTCGATGCGGACCGAGACCTGGGGCTCGGGGACGCGATCGCCGATCGGCGCCTTCGCGAGGGCGTTCCACGAGACCTCGCGGTCGCCACGGGTGACCGTCCAGACACGGCCGATGGGTGAGCCCTTGGCCTGCGCGGCAGTGAGCGCATAGGCGGCCACGGCCTGGGAATCGGTGTCGGTGCCGGTCGTGTCGCCGACCGTGAGGATGATCGACGGGGCGACCTCCTTGATCTCGGCGGCGATCGTCGCGGTGACCTCGTCGGGATCGGCGGCGAGCAGCGAGCCGTCCGCGTACGCAGCCGTCGTCACCCTGTCGACGCCGAGCAGGTCGGCGGATGCAGCCAGCTCGTCGGAACGCACGTCGCCGATGCTGTCCTTGGCGAAGTCCAGGACGGGCGGCTGAGTCGCGCCGTCAGTCAGGCAGAGCACCGACACCGTCGCGCCGGCGGCGTCGAGGGCGCCCAGCGTTCCGGCCAGCGGCAGCTCCTGGCCCGGACGGGCGAGCACGACCAGGACGTTGGCGGCCATATCCGGCGGGACCAGCGCGGTGGCGCGGATCTCCTGGGCCGAACGGTGGATCGCCAGGAAGTGCAGCGTCGCGACGGCGGCGGCGGCGAGCAGCGCGACGCTCAGAACGAGGGCGACCAGCCGACGGCCCCAGCGGCGGGCGCGCCCGCGGGTGCGCTCCGGTCGGGAGGTGACCCGCAGTGGGGTCTGCTCGGGGGCAAGTCGCTCAGCCATTCGCCCAGTGTGGCGACCTCCGGGGCCAGGCCCGGTCAGCGACACGCAGGCCACGGCGATCACCCCAGGCCAAGGCCCCGTCAGCGACACACAGGCCGCCGCCATTCACCCCCAGGCCACGCTCGGTCAGCGACACGCGAGCCACGGCGATCCACCCCAGACCAAGCCCCAGGCAGCGACACGCAGGCCGCCCCCATCAGCCCCAGGCCCACGCCGTCGAGGCCACCAGCGGCTCACCCGGCCGGACCACCTGCGGCGACGTGTTCGGGCCGTCAGGAGGGCCGGACTGGGGTTCCACGCAGAACGCCTGGTCGAGCTCGTCGAACACGACCGCGAACCCGGCATCGGAGGTGATCCGCAGTGTGAGGACGCCGGGCCAGGTGATCGTCATCGGCCACCGGACCCCGGTGAAGCAGTCGTCCCACGGGCCCGGGGGGACAGGCACCACCTCGCCGCGGGGGATCCCGGCGGCGTCACGGACCAGCATGCCCTCGGCGGTGAAGTCCAGCTCCGCGGCCGACCCAGGACCCAGCACCCGGCGGAACCACGGATGCCAACCCGCGGTCGCCGGGAAGGCGCGCTGGGCGGCGTGCACCTCGATCCGCTGCTCCAGGTGATCGGCGGCGAGCCGGAACTCCTGGACGACGTGGCCGGGGAACGGCCAGCGGGCGTCCAGATCGCATCGGATCGTCAGCGCGTCCCCAGACGCGGCGACGACGTCCCAGGGCCGGTCCATGACCAGGCCATGACCGGCGTGGGGGTGCGTCCGGTCCGTCGGCAGGCGGTGCTCGACGCCGTCCACGCGGAGGACGCCCTCGCGGATGCGCCCGGCCCACGGGACCATCACGAACGACCCGTGCTCGATCACGCCCGTGCCCACGCCGCCGAGCAGCTCGACGCCGTCGACCTGCAACGAGGTGATCCGCCCGCCGTCGACGGGGTCCACGATCACCGCGGCGCGCCCGGCTCGCAGGGCGTGGGTGGGGCCGACAACCATTGGATGCTCCTCCTCGTGCGAACCGGGTTGCGCCACAGCACGCTATCGCGGCCCGCCGAGCCCAGGGCCGACCCTGCGCCGGGCTCCCGCGCCGATCCCCTTGAGCCGCGCTAATCGGACGTTCGCGCAGACCCGGCGGTCTCCCCGCGGCACTGATCGGACGTTCGCGCTTAACGCGGCAATCTCCCGCGGCCGCACCAGTCGGACGTTCGCGCAGACGCGGCGGCCCCCCCAACCGCGAAGGCGCCCTGCTGGCGGCAGCGCTACCAGATCACCACGCGGTCGGCCGGGTCCCGCCACATGCCGTCGCCGGGCTTGACGTCGAAGGCCTCGTGGAACTCCGTGAGGTTGCTCACGATGTTGCAGCGGAACTCGTCCGGTGAGTGCGGATCGATGGCGAGCAGCTGGATCGCCCGCGCCTCCCGATGCTTGGTCCGCCACGCCTGGGCCCACCCGAGGAAGAAGCGCTGCTCCCCGGTCAGCCCGTCGATCACCGGCGCGGGCTCGCCGCCCAGGCTGAGGCGGTACGCCTCGAAGGCCACCGCAACCCCGCCGAGGTCGCCGATGTTCTCCCCCACGGTCAGAGCCCCGTTGACGCCATTGCCGGGGGGCAGGCTCCGGGGCACGAGTCCGTCGTACTGGGCGATCAGGCGGCCCGCCAGCTCGTCGAAGCGCGCGCGGTCGTCCTCGGTCCACCAGTCGACGAGGTTGCCGGTGCCGTCGTAGCGGGAGCCCTGGTCGTCGAAGCCGTGGCCGATCTCATGACCGATCACGGCCCCGATCGCCCCGTAGTTGACGGCATCATCGGCGTCCAGGTCGAAGAACGGGGGCTGCAGGATCGCCGCCGGGAACACGATCTCGTTCATGCCCGGGTTGTAGTAGGCGTTGACCGTCTGCGGGGTCATGAACCATTCCAACCGGTCCACCGGCCCGCCGAGCTTGGCCCACTCGTGGCGGGCCTCGAACAGCGACGCCCGGCGCACGTTGCCGATGAGGTCGTCGGCGGAGATCTCCAGCGCCGTGTAGTCGCGCCACTTGTCCGGGTACCCGATCTTGGGGGTGAACGCCGCGAGCTTCTCGAGGGCCCGTTCCCGGGTGTCGGGGCTCATCCACTCGAGGACCTCGAGCCGCTCACGGTAGGCGGCCACGAGGTTGTCCACGAGGTCGACCATCCGCGCCTTGGCCTCCGGCGGGAAGTGCTTGCCCACGTACAGCTCGCCGACGGCCTCCCCGAGGGAGCCCTCGACCAGCCCGACGCCACGCTTCCAACGCTCCCGCAGTTGGGGGGCGCCGCTCAGGGTGGTGCCGTAGAAGTCGAAATTGGCCTGCACGATCTCCGAGTCCAGCAACGACGCCCCGTTGCGCACGACCGACCAGGCCAGCCAGTCGCGCCAGGCGTCCAGCGGCTGCTCGGCCAGCAGGGCGCGCAGCGACTCCACGTAGCTCGGCTGGCGGACGACCACTTCGCTCACGTGCTCGATGGGGGCGCTGAGCGCCTCGAGCCACTCACGGACCCCGAACCCGGCGATGAACCCGGGGACGTCTGCCAGCGCCCTGCGGTTGTAGGACTTCAGGGCGTCGCGGGTGTCGACGTTGTTCCAGTGCCTGTCGGCGATGGCGGTCTCGAGCGCCATGATGCGGTCCGCGCCCGCCCGGGCCGCCTCCTCGTCGACCGACCAGCCGGCCAGCAGCAGCATCCGCGCGACATGGGCGACGTACGCCTCGCGGATGGCCGCGAACGACTCCTGGTGGTAGTACGACTCGTCGGGCAGGCCCAGGCCCGACTGCGTGAGGTAGACGATGTACCGGCTGGAGTCCTGGGCGTCGGTGTTGACGTACGGCGCCAGGAACCCACCGACCGCGCCCTGCAGCTGCAGCCGGGTCATCTCGGCGAGCAGTCCCGCGAGATCGGTGACGGCGCGGATGTCGGCCAGGTCGGCTTCGAGCGGCGTGCGCCCCCGGGCCTCCACCGCGGCCTCATCCATGAAGGAGGCGTACAGGTCCCCGACCTTCGCCCCGAGTGTGCCGGGCGCCGACTCAGCCGCCGCTGACTCGATGATGGTCCGGACGTCAGCCTCGGCCGCGTCGCGCAGGGCGTGGAACGCCCCGTCGGAGGGCCGGTCGGCCGGGATCTCGTGCTCGGCCAGCCACCCACCGTTGTGGTGGCCGAACAAGTCGTCCTGGGGACGGATGGACGCGTCGATGTGCTGCATGTCGATGCCGGAGGGCATGTCGGCTCCTGTGCTGGTGAACGGTTCGGGGCGCCCGGTCATGGTGCGCCGCGGGTAGCTGGTGAGTCTGCCATCCCGGACTGCTACCGGCAGGTCAGGTCCGCCCTCCGACGGGGTAGCCCCTCTCGGCAGGGCAGGTCGGCGTTGGCCGGGGGGTGGCCCCCGCGGCAGGCCAGGTCGGCGCTGCCGGGGGGCCCCCGCGGAGAGTGGCCCTCGCGGCAGGGCAGGTCGGCGTTGCCGGGGGTGCCCCCGCGGAGGCCGGCCCTCGCGGCCTGGCACGTCGACCCGCGGCCGGGTGGCCACCGCGCATGGAACGAACCGTTACAGCCAGGGTTGACCCCTCGCCCGGCCCCACCGCGCACGATTCGAACAGTCTCACTGACTGGGCGACGGGCTAAGCGTGCACTTCGTGCGCGGTCGTCGCCCGGCAGCCCCGAGCCTGCCGCGTAAACGGTTCGCTTCGTGCGCGGTGGGCAGCGATGACCACGTCCTGCGTCAGCTTGGATGGCCCCGCGCCCGCAATGTGACCAGGACCCCGCCTCTCGGGCAGCGGGCGTGGAGGCGGACCAGGGTGACAGCATCGTGGGCATGAGAGGCGTGGTGGGCCAGGTGCGCCCGATGCTCGAGGGGGTCGCCGAACCCGGGCGAGCCCCGGCGATGTCCGCGTACATGAAGGGCATCGCGCCATTCCTCGGGGTGCCCACGCCTGCCCGCCGCGCGAAGACCCGGGACTGGATCCGCGGATTCGACCCAGGACCGGAGGCCACCGACTTGCTGTCGGCAGCGGACGAGCTCGTCACCGGGCCGGAGCGCGAGTTCGCCTACGTCGCCATCGACCTGGTGGCACGCCACGAGCGCGCGCTGCCGGAGTCGAGTCTGCTGGCACTGCGTGGCCTCGCCCTCGAACGGCCCTGGTGGGACACCGTGGACGCATGGTCGACCCTGATCGGCCGGGCCGGTCTGCGGCACGCATCGTGGGACCGCGAGGTGGCCAGCTGGGCCACCGACGAGCGGCTCTGGGTGCGCCGGATCTCACTGGTGTTCCAGGTGGGTCGCCGGGACGCGGTCGACCTCGACCTGTTGTTCGCCGCGTGCCGGGCGAACCTCGCCGACCGCAACTTCTTCATGCGCAAGGGCATCGGTTGGGGGCTGCGCGACGCGGCCCGCGCGCGACCCGACGAGGTCCGCGCGTTCGTCGAGGAGCACCGCTCGGAGATGGCCGGCCTGTCGATCCGCGAGGCCACCAAGCACCTCTGACGGACGGGGACAGGGAGCGAGCGGTCCGCGGGGACAGGGGCGAGCGGTGCGCGAGGACAGGGGGCGCGAGCGGGGCGCACTGCCCGGGGCGGGCGGTCCGCGGGGACAGGGGGCGGCGGTGCGCCAGGACGGGGCGGTCGGTGCAACGCCGAGGGCTGGCACATGCAACCGGGGGGCTGGCACATGCCGCGTCGGGGCGGTCGGTGCACGGCCGGGAAGGGCGGTGCGGGGTCGCGGACTCCCGTCACCTTCCCGCGACGGTTGCGCCACCCCACGGTCGCATTCCGTTCTTCCCAGCGTTCGGCTCGCGGGCTAGCGTGTGCCCATGGCCATCCACTCCAAGGAGATTCCTCGAGCTCGAACGCCTCTCCATCGCCCCCGTCTACGCCCGCCCCAACGAGGTGAACG
This sequence comes from uncultured Actinomycetes bacterium, assembly GCA_963812395.1. Classification (GTDB taxonomy): domain Bacteria; phylum Actinomycetota; class Actinomycetes; order S36-B12; family CAIYMF01; genus Prado023. The sequence goes on along the minus strand of CAWEVG010000029.1, from coordinate 10,201 downwards.
GGATCGTCAAGGACCCGCTGCCCGCTGAGGGCATGGATCCACGCGTGGCCTACCGGCTGATCCACGACGAGCTGATGCTCGACGGCAACGCCCGGCAGAACCTGGCCACGTTCGTCACCACGTTCATGGACGAGGAGGCCGACCGGCTCATGGCCGAGACGCTGGACAAGAACATGATCGACAAGGACGAGTACCCGCAGACGGCCGCGATCGAGGGCCGCTGCGTGCAGCATCATCTCCAACCTGTGGAACTCCCCGAGCCACGAGCAGGCCACCGGGACGCTCGACGACCGGCTCCAGCGAGGCGGTCATGCTCGGCGGGTCTGGCGCTGAAGTGGCGCTGGCGCCAGCGCCGCGAGGCCGGCGGGCCTCGCCGACGGACAAGCCGAACCTCGTGATGGGGATCAACGTCCAGGTGGTGTGGGAGAAGTTCTGCCGCTACTGGGACGTCGAGCCGCGGTACGCCCCGATCGAGGAGGGGCGCCTGCAGCTCAACGCCGAGGAGGCCGCTGAAGCTCGTCGACGAGAACACCATCGGCGTCGTGGCGATCCTCGGCTCGACCTTCGACGGCTCCTACGAGCCGGTCAAGGAGATCGCCGACGCCCTCGACGCACTGGCGGCCGCCGGGCGGTCCCGACGTCCCGGTCCACGTCGACGCGGCCTCCGGCGGGTTCGTCGCGCCGTTCATCGACCCGGAGCTGGAGTGGGACTTCCGGGTGCCGCGCGTGCGCTCCATCAACTCCTCGGGCCACAAGTACGGCCTGGTCTACCCGGGCGTGGGCTGGGTCATCTGGCGCACCCCGGAGGACCTGCCCGAGGACCTGGTCTTCCACGTGAACTACCTCGGCGGGGACATGCCGACCTTCGCGCTGAACTTCTCCCGCCCCGGCGGCCAGGTCATCGCGCAGTACTACAACTTCATCCGCCTGGGCTTCGAGGGCTACCGCGAGATCCAGCAGGCCTGCCGGGACACGGCGATGTACACCGCCGGCCGAGATCGCCGAAGCTGGGGCCGTACGAGCTGCTCTCCGACGGCTCGGAGCTGCCGGTGTTCTTCTTCCGGCTCAAGCCCGAGGTCGCCAACTACACGGTCTACGACGTCTCGGCGAAGCTGCGCGAGCGGGGCTGGCAGGTGCCGGCCTACTCCCTGCCCGAGCCGCTGACCGACCTGTCCGGGCTGCGGGTCGTCGTGCGCAACGGGTTCGGCCGCGACCTGGCCGACCTGTTCCTCGACGACCTGCGCCGAGCCACCGAGTTCCTGGAGAGCCTGCCGGCGCGGCTGCCGGCCGATCCCAGCCACACGGAGTCGTTCCGGCATTGACCAGGGCACGACGGATCTCGCTGCCGATCGAGATCCCGCCGAACGCCACCGAGGTGCAGGTGAGCGGCCCGCGGCCCTTCGTGACGCGGGTGCACTACCGGGGCGCAGACGGCCAGGTGGTCGACTGGTCCGCCCGGCGACACCGCAAGGCTGAGGCGTCATCCCGCGGCCTCACCTGGTGGATCGGGCTGCTGTTCGCGATCGGCTCGACCTGCTTCCTGGTGGGCCCGATCCCCGCCTTCGAGACGGCCGTCGGCATGACCGCCACCGATGCCACGTTCTTCATCGGGTCGATCTTCTTCACCACGGCCTCGTACCTGAGCTACATGCAGGTCGTGCGCGCGGGCGGGCGCCGCTGGATCGGCTGGACGCCCCAGCTGATGGGCTTCTGGGCCACGGCGATCCAGCTGGTCGGCACCCTGTTCTTCAACGTCACCACGTTCGCGGCGCTGGTCAGCCTGACCCGTCCGGAGGCCGGCCAGTACGTGTGGCGCCCCGACGCGTTCGGGTCGGTGTGCTTCCTCGTGTCGTCGGCGATCGCCTTCGCCGAGGCCGGGCACCGCTGGTTCTCCTGGCGCCCGGGCAAGCGCGACTGGCACATCACCGCCCTGAACATGTGGGGCTCGGTCTTCTTCGGCATCTCCGCGAGTCGGTGCGTACGTCGATCCCGACGGCCAGATGATCAGCGTCCGGTGGGCCAATGGCGGAACGTTCCTGGGGGCCGCGTGCTTCCTGGTCGCCTCGATCCTGATGATGCCCGAGGGCCGGAACCCGGCCCGGGACCACGACTGACCCGTCGCCGCACGGGCCGCTCCACCGGCGCATCGACCTGATCGGGTCGCCGCCGCTCGTCGGCCCGACGACCGTTCGTCGCAGCGGCGCCGACCTCTTGTCGAGGCCCACCACCGCTCGCCGCAGGCCGTCCCGCAGCTGTTCCCAGCCTCCACCCGCTGCCCTACGTTCGCGCCACCCACACGGCACACGATCGCCCGGGCCACCCGGTCCGGCGAGCACACTCCAGGAGGCAGCGCGATGACCAGTGATCTCCAGGGGCCCCCGCACCAGGGTCCGCCACCGCTGAGGACCGGGGGCGTTCCCGACCCGGAGGCCTACACCCGGGCACAGACCAGCCCGCAGTTCATCGAGCTGCGCTCCCGCTACCGGGGCTTCGCCTTCCCGATGACCGCGGCGTTCCTCGTCTGGTACTTCATGTTCGTGTTCGCCGCGGTGTTCGCCCCGGAATGGATGGCCACCCCGGTGTTCGGCAACATCAACATCGGCATCATCTTCGGCCTGCTGCAGTTCGTCTCCACCGCGCTGATCACCTTCCTGTACGTCCGCCATGCCAACAACCGCCTCGACCCCCTGGCGGCCGAGATCCGTGACGAGATGGAGGGCAACGCCGCATGATCACCACCCTGGTCCACACCGCCACGACCACCACCGTGGGCAGCCCGCTGGTCAACATGGCGATCTTCCTGGCGTTCGTCGCCGGCACCATGGTCATCGTCATCCGCGCCTCGAAGTCCACACGACGCGCCACCGACTACTACACCGGCGGCCGTTCGTTCACCGGCGGCCAGAACGGCACCGCCATCGCCGGTGACTACCTGTCCGCCGCGAGCTTCCTGGGCATCACGGGGGCCATCGCCCTGACCGGCTTCGACGGCTTCCTCTACTCAGTCGGGTTCCTGGTCGCCTGGCTGGTCGCCCTGCTCCTGGTCGCCGAGCTCCTGCGCAACACCGGCAAGTTCACGATGGCCGACGTGCTCGCGTTCCGGATGCGCCAGCGCCCGGTACGCACCGCGGCCGCGATCTCCACCCTGGCTGTGTCCTTCTTCTACCTCCTGGCCCAGATGGCCGGTGCCGGTGGGCTGGTCAGCCTCCTGCTGGGCATCACCGGCAGCGTCGGCCAGTCGATCACCATCGCGGTCGTCGGCATCCTGATGATCATCTACGTCCTCGTCGGCGGCATGAAGGGCACCACCTGGGTGCAGATCATCAAGGCCGTCCTGCTCATCTCCGGTGCCGCGCTGATGACCTTCTGGGTGCTGAGCAAGTACGGGTTCTCCCTGTCCAACGTGATGGGCGCGGCCGCCGACAACAGCCCGCTGGGCGACAAGCTGCTCGAGCCGGGCGCCAAGTACGGCAAGACCACGTTGACGAAGGTCGACTTCATCTCGCTGTCGATGGCCCTGGTCCTGGGCACCGCGGGCCTGCCGCACGTGCTGATGCGCTTCTACACGGTGCCCACGGCCAAGGACGCCCGCAAGTCCGTGGTCTGGGCGATCGCCCTGATCGGCATGTTCTACCTGTTCAGCCTGGTCCTGGGCTACGGAGCGGCGGCCCTCGTCGGCCCCGAGACCATCGCCTCGGCTCCCGGCAAGGCCAACTCCGCAGCACCCCTGCTGGCCTACGAGCTCGGCGGCACCCTGCTGATGGGCTTCATCTCGGCGGTGGCCTTCGCCACGATCCTCGCGGTGGTGGCCGGCCTGACGATCACCGCCAGTGCGTCCTTCGCCCACGACGTGTACGCCAGCGTCATCAAGCGCGGCAACGTGTCGGCGGACAAGGAGGTGCGGGTCGCCCGCATCGCCGCCGTCGTGATCGGGCTGTTCGCCATCCTGGGCGGCATCCTGGCCAAGGACCAGAACATCGCGTTCCTCGTCGCGCTGGCGTTCGCGGTTGCCGCGTCGGCCAACCTCCCGACGATCCTGTACTCCCTGTTCTGGAGGAACTTCACCACCCGCGGGGCGCTGTGGAGCATCTACGGCGGGCTCATCGCCTCCATCGGCCTGATCATCTTCTCCCCGGTCGTCTCCGGCAAGCCCATCGACCCGGCAACCGGGAAGAGCGCCTCGATGATCCAGGGCCTGGACTTCTCCTGGTTCCCGCTGGACAACCCGGGCCTGATCTCGATCCCCCTGGCCTTCTTCCTCGGCTGGCTGGGATCGGTGACCGACAAGGAGAAGCCGAACGCGGCCAAGTACGCCGAGATGGAGGTCCGCTCCCTGACCGGGGCCGGCGCCGAGAAGTCCGTCTCGGTGCACTGACCCCACGACTGCCGTCCGGGCGCCGGTGAGCCAGCTGCCCCGGCGTCCGGACGGTACCCACCCACCCCCGAACCCACTGAACGCCCGCACGCAAGGAAGCAGGAGCCTCCGATGTCGACCGACACCCTCGCGAACCTCGCCACCGAGAACCGGACCTTCGCACCGGACCCCCTGTTCGCTGCCCAGGCCAACGCCCAGGCCGCCCTCTACGACCGCGCGGCGGCAGACCGTCTCGGCTTCTGGGCCGAGCAGGCCGACCGGCTGCACGTGGGACCGCCGCTGGACCAGGTCCTGGACTGGTCCAATGGACCCTTCCGAAGTGGTTCGTCGGCGGCAGCTGAACGTGCGGCGAACTGCCTCGACCGGCACGTCGCCGAGGGCCGCGGCCAGCGCACGGCGATCATCTGCGAGGCCGAGGACGGCCGAAGGAGCACATCAGCTACCGCCTGCTGCCCGGGGTCTGCCAGGTCGCCCACGTGATCACGGCGCTGGGCGTGAACGCCGGCGACCGCGTCACTCATCTACATGCCGATGATGCCGGAAGCCGCCATCGCCATGCTCGCCTGCGCGCGCATCGGCGCGGTGCACAGCGTGGTGTTCGGCGGCTTCGCGCCGAAGCCATCGCGACCGCATCAACGACGCGCAGGCCAAGCTGGTCATCACCGCGGACGGCGGGTATCGCCGCGGCGCGGTCGTGCCGCTGAAGCAGAATGTCGATGAGGCCGTCGAGACACGTGCCCGATGCGTCGAGCACGTGATGGTCGTCGTGCACCACCGGCACAGCGACGTCCAGATGCAGCGAGGGCCGCGATCTCTGGTGGCACGAGCTGGATCGCCGAATGCCAGTCGACGCGCACTGCCCGCCGAGCCTTCGACAGCGAGCACCCGCTCTTCATCCTCTACACTCGGCACCACCGGCAAGCCCAAGGGCATCCTGCACACCACGGCCGGCTACCTGCTCGGCGCTGACGCTCACCACCAATACGTCTTCGACCTCAAGCACGACGACGACCTTACTGGTGCACCGCGGACATCGGCTGGGTCACCGGCCACAGCTACATCGTCTACGGACCGCTGGCCAACGGCGCGACCCAGCTGATGTACGAAGGCGCGCCGAACTACCCCGACCCGGACCGCTTCTGGCAGCATCATCGAGAAGTACCGCGTCACCATCTTCTACACCGCGCCCACCGCCATCCGCGCCTTCATGAAATGGGGCGACGAACTGGCCGACGAAGCACGACCTTCCAGCCTGCGGCTGCTCGGCACGGTCGGCGAGCCGATCAACCCCGAGGCGTGGATGTGGTACCACGAGGTCATCGGCGGCGACCGCTGCCCGATCGTCGATACCTGGTGGCAGACCGAGACCGGCGCCATCATGATCACGCCGCTGCCCGGTGTCACCGAGTCAAGCCCGGCTCGGCGATGCGCCCGCTGCCCGGGATCTACGCCCAGGTCGTCGACGACGAGGGCAACCCCGTTGCCCCCGGAGGCGGCGGGTTCCTCGTGCTGACCGAGCCGTGGCCCGCCATGCTGCGCGGCATCTGGGGCGACAACGACCGCTACGTCGACACGTACTGGTCGCGGTGGCCGCAGTTCTACTTCGCCGGTGACGGGGCCAAGCGCGACGAGGACGGCTCATCTGGTTCCTGGGCCGCGTCGACGACGTGATGAACGTGTCCGGCCACCCGGATCTGCACCACGGAAGTCGAGTCCGCGCTGGTCGCGCACGAGGCGGTCGCGGAGGCCGCGGTCGTGGGCGCCGCCGATGCCACCAGGGCCAGGCGATCGTCGCGTTCGTGATCCTGCGCTGGGCATCGAGAACACCCCCGACCTGGGGCGCACTTCGGGCGCACATCGCGCATGGAATCGGCCCGATCGCCAGCCCGGCAGATCCGCTTCACCGAGCTGCCGAAGACCCGCTCGGGCAAGATCATGCGGCGGCTGCTGCGCCGGCAGCTGGCCGAGCACCGCGACCTCGGGGATGTGACCACGCTCGCCGACCCGACGATCATGGCCCAGATTCAGGCGGGCCTCGCCGCCCCCACACCGGCCTGAGCCCACCTCCGCCGACGTCCTCCCCGCTGCTGTGTCATGGATCCTGTCCCGCTCGTGGCCCGGATCCCATGACACAGCAGGTGGCGGCCGATAGCGTGCGGCCGTGGGTGACTGGGTGCTCGCGGTCGCAGCGATCGCCGGGGCGATCGTGTTGGGGGTGCTCCTCGCCCGGGCTGTCCGTCGGCGAGCCCTAATTCGAGGGCGACGTCACGGGCTGGATCCCGGGACACTCGCCCTTGGCCAGCTTGGCCGCACCCCGCTCCGGGCAGGGCTCACAGCGTCCTCGGGCCAGCGCTCCGCCAAGCACCTGCGCACCCTCCTCGGGGTCGAGGCCCTCGCCGTCACCGACCGGTTCGACGTGCTGGCCTGGGAGGGCGTCGGCGAGCGCCACGGGCAGGCCGCCCTGGCCCACGCAGCGCTGGCCCTCGAGTCTGGAGCGGCCGTGGTCCTGACCGCCACCCAGGCCAGGGAGGTCTCGGAGGTCCTGCGCAGCGGGGTTGCGGCCCCCCTGACCTCCGAGGACATCGTGATCGGGGCGCTCGTGGCCTACTCCTCCCAGCCGGCCGGGCCTGCGATGGTCCGAGCGGTCGAGGAGGTGGCGGTGTTCGCCTCCGGGCAGCTCGACCTCGCCGAGCTGGACCGGACCCGGGCGCGCTCGGCGGAGGCCGAGGTCCGGGTGCTTCGGGCGCAGATCTCGCCGCACTTCGTCTACAACTCCCTGACCGCGATCGCCTCCTTCGTGCGCACCGACCCCGACCGCGCCCGCGACCTGCTGCTCGACTTCGCGGACTTCACCGTACAGCTTCCGCTCCCACGGACGCTTCACGACCTGGCCGAGGAGCTGCACTCCATCGAGCAGTACCTCCTGCTGGAGCAGGCCCGGTTCGGCGACCGCTTGAAGGTCGCCCTCCGGGTGGACCCCGAGGTGGTCGGTGTCCGGATGGCCTGTGCATCCAGCCCCTGGTGGAGAACGCCGTGCGCCATGGGTTCGAGAACTCCAAGACGACCGGGACCATCACCGTCACCGCGCGGGACCGGGGCGCGGACGCCCTGATCAGCGTCGAGGACGACGGTGCCATGACCCCGCGGTGGTCCGACGCAGCCTGTCCGGCGATCCGGGCGACCATGTCGGGCTCGCCAACGTGGACGAGAGGTTGCGCAGCACCTTCGGCGACGACCGCGGCCTGGTGGTGGAGACAGCCCCGGGCGCGGGAACGCGGATCACCATGCGGATCCCCAAGTACGCCCAGGCGGTGGCCGTCGATGACTGAGCCGGCCACGGCGCGCGCGGGCCTGCGGGTCCTGGCCGTCGATGACGAGCCACCGGCGCTGGGCGAGCTGACGTATCTCCTCGAGCAGTCCGACGGTGTTGCCGCGGTGGTGCCCGCCGGCAGTGCCGCCGAGGCGCTGGCCGCCCTGCAGACAGCCGAGTTCGACGCGGTGTTCCTCGGACGTGCGATACCCGGGATCGACGGGCTGGCTCTGGCCGGGATCCTGACGCGGTTCGCCACACCCCCGCCCGTGGTGTTCGTCACGGCGTACGACAACCACGCCGTCGACGCGTTCGAGCTCGCCGCCGTGGACTACCTGCTCAAGCCGATCCGCGCAGAACGCCTGGCCCTGGCCCTGGCGGGTTCGCGCTGCCCTCGAGTCCCGGCGGACCGGACCCGATCTCGCGGATTCCGCCTCGTCCGTCGCGGAGATCCCTGGTCCCGGCTCACCCCCGGCCCGCCGGCCGACGAGACGATCGCCGTCGAGCTCGGCGGGGTCACCCGCTACGTCCAGCGCTCCGACATCGTCTACGTCGAGGCCCAGCGCGACTACGTCCGCCTGTGCACCCGCTCCGGCGGGCACCTCGTACGGGTCCCGCTGGCGAGCCTCGAGGAGCGCTGGGGGCCGGCGGGCTTCCTTCGCGTCCACCGACGGCGCTTGGTCAACTCCTCGTTCGTCGAGGCGCTGCGCCTCGCGGCCGGTCGGGTGTCGGTGGACCTCGGCGCCGGGCAGTCCGTGCCCGTGAGCCGCCGGTTCACCCCGAGGTGCGCGCGGCCCTGGTCCAGCGCCACCGCCTCGACCGGGAGCCGCCCGCACCGGGCGAGGACCTCGCGCCATGACCGACGGACAACGACCGCGACGCGAGGTCATCACCGGGCCGCGTCGCGACGTGCGCCGCCGGACCCGCCGCTCGGCCGTCGAGGACATCGACCAGCAGACACGTGTCGGAGTCATCTACGTGCGGGCGCTCATCCGGACCCAGCTGCTCCTGGGCCTGTCGACCGTGGCCGTGGTGGTCGTGCCGCTGGCCGCGCTCCCACTGCTCTTCGGCCTGGTGCCGGGGGTGCGCGCGCTGCAGGTGGGTCCGCTCCCGCTGTGGTGGCTGCTGCTGGGGTTCCTCGTGTACCCCGCGATCCTGGGGGTCGGCTGGTGGGTGCATCCGTCATGCCGAGCGCAACGAGGAGCAGTTCACCGACCTCGTGGAGGGCCGATGAGCAGCGCCGCCGTGGTCGCGGGCATGACGGCCACGGTGCTGGCCACCATCGCCCTTGCCGGCTTCAGCTCCCGGGTCGCCCGGACGACCGGCGACTTCTACGTCGCGGCCCGCTCGGTGCCCCGCCTGGTGGAACGCGTCAGCCATCTCCGGGGAGTACCTGTCGGCGGCCTCGTTCCTCGGGGTGGCCGGGCTCATCATGGTCGGCGGGGCCGACGCCGTCTGGTTCCCTGTGGGCTACGCCGTGGGCTACGTGCTGCTGCTGGCCTTGGTGTCGGCTCCCCTGCGCCGGTCCGGTGCCTACACCCTGCCCGACTTCTGTGAGGCGCGGCTGCGCTCCTCGACGGTGCGGCTGGCTGCCAGCGTGCTGGTGGTGGTGATCGGATTCCTTTATCTGATCTGCACAGCTCCGGGCGAAGGACCATCCAGGACGGCGTTCAACACCGATCTCGCCTGGCCAGGTGCTGACCTCCTCGCTGTCCTCGTCGTCGGTCGCCTCGTCGCAACGGGGTGAGGGTGACCGCGGTGGCCGGGGTTCCCGTCTGGCTCAAGCTCGTCGCGGTGTTGTCATCGTCCCAGCATGCTTCTGCTGGCCACGTCACAATTTGACGGCAGCCCCTGGCCCTGCGTGACCGAGTCCGCCGCGTCCCGGCCGGCGTGGCCGTGAGGACGGTGCGTCCGTGACCGAGCGACTCGTCGTCCACGTGGCACGGACGTCGACGAGATGCCCAGCGGCGAGCTGGCCTTCGCTGGCGGCGCACCAGGATGGAGTGGGGCAACGCTCGCGTTCCCGCCAGCGCCCCGGTGCGCGCTGGGCAGGCGCCGCCCGCGACCCGGCCGGCATCGGATCACCGTCCGGGCGGCGTCAGCACCCCGACGTACCGACCTATGCCCTCATGATCGCCCTGCTGCGTCTGGATGATGGGCCTGCCGCACGTGCTGGTGCGCTTCTACACGAACCCCGACGGGCGCCAGGCCCGCAGGACCGCCCTGATCGTCATCGGCCTGGTCGGGCTGTTCTACCTGTCCCCTTCCGTCTTCGGGATGCTCGGACGGGTCTACACCCCATCCCTGCTGATGACCGGGCAGACCGATGCCGTCGTCCTACTGCTGCCCCAGGCGCTGGTCGGCGGCACACTCGGGCAGGCGCTCACCGCCCTCGTCTGCGCCGGCGCCGCGGCCGCCTTCCTCGCAACCGCGACCGGGCTGACCATCACGGTGGCCGGCGTGCTGTCCCAGGACGTGGTCAGCCGCTGGGTCTACGACCCGATCCGGTCGTTCCG
>CAWEVG010000028.1:0-16684 GCA_963812395.1 uncultured Actinomycetes bacterium | reverse complement strand
CGGGACTTGGCCCGCTCCGTGCCCACCAGCGTCACCTTGCGCAACCGGACCATCGCGGGCGTCACCTCGACGCACTCGTCCTCGCGGCAGAACTCCAGCGCCTGCTCCAGCGAGAGCAGCCGGTGCGGGATCAGCCGCACCAGCTCGTCGCCGCTGGACGAGCGCATGTTGGTGAGCTTCTTCTCCTTGGTGGGGTTGACGTCCATGTCCTCCGAGCGCGAGTTCTCCCCGACGATCATGCCCTCGTAGACCTCGGTGCCGGGGCCCACGAACATCGTGCCGCGCTCCTGGAGGTTGAACAGCGCGAACGCGGTGACCACCCCGCGGCGGTCGGCCACCAGGGACCCGGTGGGGCGCGTGCGCAGCTCGCCGTGCCACGGCTCGTACTTCTCGAAGACGTGGTGCAGCAGGCCGGTGCCCCTGGTCTCGGTGAGGAACTCCGTGCGGAAGCCGATCAGGCCGCGCGCCGGGACGATGTACTCCAGGCGGATCCAGCCCGTGCCGTGGTTGACCATCTGCTCCATGCGGCCCTTGCGCAGGGCCATCAGCTGGGTCAGCACGCCCGAGGTAGTCCTCGGGGGCGTCGATGGTGAGGCGCTCCATCGGCTCGCAGAGCTTGCCGTTGATCGTGCGGGTCACGACCTGCGGCTTGCCGACCGTGATCTCGAACCCCTCGCGCTTCATCAGCTCGACGAGGACGGCCAGCTGCAGCTCGCCACGGCCCTGGACCTCCCACGTGTCCGGGCGCTCGGTCTCCAGCACGCGGATGGACACGTTGCCGATCAGCTCCGCGTCGAGGCGGTTCTTCAGCAGGCGGGCGGTGAGCTTGGTGCCGGACTGGCCCGACAGGGGCGCGGTGTTGATGCCGATGGTCATGCTGATGCTCGGCTCGTCCACGGTGATGATCGGCAGCGGACGCGGGTCCTCGGGGTCCGTGAGGGTCTCCCCCAGCGTGATGTCGGAGATCCCCGCGACCGCGATGATGTCGCCCGGACCCGCCGACTCGGCGGGCTTGCGCTCGAGCGCGTCGGTCATCAGCAGCTCGGCGATCCGGACGCGCTCCTGGCTGCCGTCGGCGCGGCACAGCACCAGCGACTGACCCTTGCGGATCGTGCCGTTGTGCACCCGGCAGATGGCCAGCCGGCCCAGGTAGGGCGAGGAGTCGAGGTTCGTCACGTGGGCCTGCAGCGGCATCTCGTCGTCGTACTCGGGCGGCGGGACCGTGCCCAGGATCGTCTGGAACAGCGGCACGAGGTTCTCGGCGTCGGGCATCCCGCCGTCCTCGGGACGGTTGAGGCTCGCGCGACCGGCGCGCGCCGAGGCGTAGATGATCGGGAAGTCGATCTGCTCGGCGGTGGCATCGAGGTCGAAGAACAGCTCGTAGGTCTCGTCGACGACCTCGGCGATGCGGGCGTCGGGGCGGTCCACCTTGTTGATGACCAGGATGACCGGCAGGTGCTTCTGCAGCGCCTTGCGCAGCACGAACCGGGTCTGGGGCAGCGGGCCCTCGGAGGCGTCCACCAGCAGCAGGACGGCGTGCACCATCTCCAGTCCGCGCTCCACCTCGCCACCGAAGTCCGCGTGGCCGGGGGTGTCGATGATGTTGATCGTGACCCCGCCCTCGGGCGCGCCCACCCCGTGGTAGTTCACGGCGGTGTTCTTGGCCAGGATCGTGATGCCCTTCTCGCGCTCGAGGTCCATGGAGTCCATGACCCGCTCCTTCACGGAGCCCTCGTCGGCCTGGTGCGTGGTGAACGCCCCGGACTGCCAGAGCATGGAGTCGACCAGCGTGGTCTTGCCGTGGTCGACGTGGGCGATGATGGCGATGTTGCGCAGGTCGGTGCGCTGGCGGATGGCCACGGGTGGAGTTCTCCTCGTCGAAGCCCGAGGCAGGCCCTCGGAAAGGTGCCGGGAGCCGAACACCCGGACGCCAATCATCCCACGGATCCGCGTGCCCCCTCAGCGATCGCCGCGTCGAGGCCCCCGCTCACCCACGATCTGCTCCCGTTCCGCCGATCTCCTGCTCCCGTTCCGCCGAGCTGCTCCCGGATGGATGGGAGCGAATCGGAAGGATGGGAGCAGATCCGGGAGGACGAGGTCGCGGGGTGGGGCGGTGCGCCTTGGCGGGGGTGGCGCCCGGACCGTGGCGGGGGACCTTGCGGGGGTGGCGCCCGGCGGGAGCGGGCCCCGGGCGGGAGCGGCCCCGGGACGAGGCGGGGCGACCGCGGGCGGGGCCGGGCTGGGGCGGGGTGGGGCCGGGCGCCGCCGGGTGGGGGCCGGGCGCGGAGAGGGCGCTTCCTACTTCAGGGGCTGGCCCCAGGCCAGCGCGAAGTACTCGCGGTCCCAGAAGCGGAAGTACGCCCACGCCGGGATCCGGTCGGCGTACGGGTAGGTGCTGCGGACCAGGTCCGGGCTCTGGGTGCCGTGGGCCAGGAGGACCTCACCCTTGACGGCCGTCTCGTCGTCGATGCGGACCGAGACCTGGGGCTCGGGGACGCGATCGCCGATCGGCGCCTTCGCGAGGGCGTTCCACGAGACCTCGCGGTCGCCGCGGGTGACGGTCCAGACACGGCCGATGCGTGAGCCCTTGGCCTGCGCGGCAGTGAGCGCATAGGCGGCCACGGCCTGGGAATCGGTGTCCGTGCCGGTCGTGTCACCGACCGTGAGGATGATCGACGGGGCGACCTCCTTGATCTCGGCGGCGATCGTCGCCGTGACCTCGTCGGGATCGGCGGCGAGCAGCGCGCCGTCGGCGTACGCAGCGGTCGTCACCCTGTCGACGCCGAGGAGATCGGCGGAGGCGGCCAGCTCATCGGAGCGCACGTCGCCGATGCTGTCCTTGGCGAAGTCCAGGACCGGCGGCTGAGTCGCGCCGTCAGTCAGGGACAGCACCGACACGGTCGCGCCGGCGTCGTCCAGTGCGGCCAGGGTCCCGGCCAGGGGCAGCTCCTGGCCCGGGCGGGCGATCACGACCAGGACGTTGGCGGCCATGTCCGGCGGGCACCAGGGCGGTGGCGCGGATCTCCTGGGCAGAACGGTGGATCGCCAGGAAGTGCAGCGTCGCCACCGTGCCGGCGGCGAGCAGCACGACGCCCAGAACAAGGGCTACCAGCCGACGACCCCAGCGGCGGGCGCGCCCACGGGTGCGCTCCGGTCGGGACGTGACCCGCAGTGGGGTCTGCTCGGGGGCAAGTCGCTCAGCCATTCGCCCAGTGTGGCGACAGCCGGCGCCAGGCCCGGTGAGCGACACGCAGGCCGCGCCGATCAGCCCCAGGCCCACCCAGTCGAGGCAATCAGCGGCTCACCCGGCCGGACCACCTGCGGCGACGTGTTCGGGCCGTCCGGAGGGCCGGACTGGGGTTCCACGCAGAACGCCTGGTCGAGCTCGTCGTACACGACCGCGAACCCGGCATCGGAGGTGATCCGCAGTGTGAGGACGCCGGGCCAGGTGATCGTCATCGGCCACCGGACCCCGGTGAAGCAGTCGTCCCACGGCCCCGGGGGGACGGGCACCACCTCGCCGCCGGGGATCCCGGCGGCGTCACGGACCAGCATGCCCTCGGCGGTGAAGTCCAGCTCCGCGGCCGACCCGGGACCCAGCACCCGGCGGAACCACGGATGCCACCCCACGGTCGCTGGGAACGCGCCCTCAGCGGCGTGAACCTCGACCCGCTGCGCCAGGTGATCGGCGGCGAGCCGGAGCTCCTGGACGACGTGGCCGGGGAACGGCCAGCGGGCATCCAGGTCGCATCGGATCGTCAGCGCGTCCCCCGACGCCGAGACCACGTCCCAGGGTCGATCCATGACCAGGCCATGACCGGCGTGGGGGTGGGTCCGGTCCGTCGGCAGGCGGTGCTCGACGCCGTCCACGCGGAGCACTCCATCGCGGATACGCCCGGCCCACGGGACCATCACGAACGACCCGTGCTCGATCACGCCGGTGCCGACGCCGCCGAGCAGCTCGACGCCGTCGACCTCGCAGGGAGGTGATCCGCCCGCCGTCGACGGGGTCCACGATCACCGCGGCGCGTCCTGCACGCAGGCTGTGGGTGGGGCCGACAACCATCGGATGCTCCTCCTACTGCAGACCGGCAGCGCTACCAGATCACCACGCGGTCGGCCGGATCCCGCCACATGCCGTCGCCGGGCTTGACGTCGAAGGCCTCGTGGAACTCCGCGAGGTTGCTCACGATGTTGCAGCGGAACTCGTCCGGTGAGTGCGGATCGATGGCGAGCAGCTGGATCGCCCGCGCCTCCCGATGCTTGGTCCGCCAGGCCTGGGCCCACCCGAGGAAGAAGCGCTGCTCCCCGGTCAGCCCGTCGATCACCGGCGCCGGCTCGCCGCCCAGGCTGAGGCGGTACGCCTCGAAGGCCACCGCAACCCCGCCGAGGTCGCCGATGTTCTCCCCCACCGTCAGAGCCCCGTTGACGCTGTTGCCCGGGGGCAGGCTCCGGGGCACGAGTCCGTCGTACTGGGCGATCAGGCGGCCCGCCAGCTCGTCGAAGCGCGCGCGGTCGTCCTCGGTCCACCAGTCGACGAGGTTGCCGGTGCCGTCGTAGCGGGAGCCCTGGTCGTCGAAGCCGTGGCCGATCTCATGACCGATCACGGCCCCGATCGCCCCGTAGTTGACGGCATCATCGGCATCCAGGTCGAAGAACGGAGGCTGCAGGATCGCCGCCGGGAACACGATCTCGTTCATGCCCGGGTTGTAGTAGGCGTTGACCGTCTGCGGGGTCATGAACCACTCCAGCCGGTCCACCGGCCCGCCGAGCTTGGCCCACTCGTGGCGGGCCTCGAACAGCGACGCCCGGCGCACGTTGCCGATGAGGTCATCGGCGGAGATCTCCAGCGCCGTGTAGTCGCGCCACTTGTCCGGGTACCCGATCTTGGGGGTGAACGCCGCGAGCTTCTCGAGGGCCCGTTCCCGGGTGTCGGGGCTCATCCACTCGAGGACCTCGAGCCGCTCACGGTAGGCGGCCACGAGGTTGTCCACGAGGTCGACCATCCGCGCCTTGGCCTCCGGCGGGAAGTGCTTGCCCACGTACAGCTCGCCGACGGCCTCCCCGAGGGAGCCCTCGACCAGCCCGACGCCACGCTTCCAGCGCTCCCGCAGTTGGGGGGCGCCGCTCAGGGTGGTGCCGTAGAAGTCGAAGTTGGCCTGCACGATCTCCGAGTCCAGCAGCGACGCCCCGTTGCGCACGACCGACCAGGCCAGCCAGTCGCGCCAGGCGTCCAGCGGCTGCTCGGCCAGCAGGGCGCGCAGCGACTCCACGTAGCTCGGCTGGCGGACGACCACCTCGCTGATGTGCTCGATGGGGGCGCTGAGCGCCTCGAGCCACTCACGGACCCCGAAGCCCGTCGATGAACCCGGGGACGTCTGCCAGCGCCCTGCGGTTGTAGGACTTCAGGGCGTCGCGGGTGTCGACGTTGTTCCAGTGCCTGTCGGCGATGGCGGTCTCGAGCGCCATGATGCGGTCCGCGCCCGCCCGGGCCGCCTCCTCGTCGACCGACCAGCCGGCCAGCAGCAGCATCCGCGCGACATGGGCGACGTACGCCTCGCGGATGGCCGCGAACGACTCCTGGTGGTAGTACGACTCGTCGGGCAGGCCCAGGCCCGACTGCGTGAGGTAGACGATGTACCGGCTGGAGTCCTGGGCGTCGGTGTTGACGTACGGCGCCAGGAACCCACCGACCGCGCCCTGCAGCTGCAGCCGGGTCATCTCGGCCAGGAGCCCCGCGAGATCGGTGACGGCGCGGATGTCGGCCAGGTCGGCTTCGAGCGGCGTGCGTCCCCGGGCCTCCACCGCGGCCTCATCCATGAAGGAGGCGTACAGGTCCCCGACCTTCGCCCCCAGTGTGCCGGGCGCCGACTCAGCCGCCGCTGACTCGATGATGGTCCGGACGTCAGCCTCGGCCGCGTCGCGCAGGGCGTGGAACGCCCCGTCGGAGGGCCGGTCGGCCGGGATCTCGTGCTCGGCCAGCCACCTACCGTTGTGGTGGCCGAACAGGTCGTCCTGGGGACGGATGGACGCGTCGATGTGCTGCATGTCGATGCCGGAGGGCATGTCGGCTCCTGTGCGGTGAGCGGTGCGGGCGCCCAGTCGTGGGGCGGGATAGGTGGTGAGTCTGCCATCCCGGGCCCCGTCCGGCAGGTCAGGTCGACCTGCCACTTCACCACTGCGCACGAAACGAACCATTACGGCGAGGTGGGATCCATCCCCTGGGCCCACCGCACACGCTCTGAGCGTTCTGGGCGACTGGGCGGCTGGCTATTTGGCCAATTCGTGCGCGGTCGCCTGCCGGCCGCGAAGTGCTCGCTGCGTAATGGTTCACTTCATGTGCGATGGAGGTCCCCGACCGGATGCGGAGGCAGGCAGGGGTGGCAGCATCGTCGGCATGAGCGGTGCTGGGGACCTCGTGCGCCCGATGCTCGAGGGCGTCGCGGTGCCGGAGCGAGCTCCGGCGATGGCCGCCTACATGAAGGGGATCGCCCCCTACCTCGGGGTGCCCACGCCTGCCCGACGCACCGCGACCAAGGATTGGATCCGGGGGTTCGACCCGGGCCCGGAGGCCACCGACCTGCTGGCCGCGGCCCACGAGCTCGTGACCGAGCCGGAGCGCGAGTTCGCATACGTCGGCATCGACCTGGTGGCCCGGCACGAGCGCTCCCTGCCGGAGTCGAGCCTGCTGGCCCTGCGCTCACTGGCCCTCGAACGGCCGTGGTGGGACACGGTGGACGCATGGTCGACCCTGATCGGCCGGGCCGGGCTCAGGCACCGGTCATGGGACCGCGAGGTGGTCAGTTGGGCGACCGACGCGCGGCTCTGGGCGCGCCGCATCTCGCTGGTGTTCCAGGTGGGACGACGCGACGCAGTCGACCTTCCGCTGCTGTTCGCCGCCTGTGAGGCCAACTTCGCCGACCAGGACTTCTTCATGCGCAAGGGCATCGGCTGGGGGCTGCGGGATGCGGCGCGAGCCCGTCCCGACGAGGTCCGGGCGTTCGTGTCGGAGCACCGGGCCGAGATGTCGGGCCTGTCGATCCGCGAGGCCATGAAGCATCTCTGAAGCCCTCCGGCGACGGCCCCGCAACCTGATGGTCGCATTCCGTTCTTCCGTCGGCCTCCCTCGCGGGCTAGCGTGTGCCCATGGCCCTCCACTCCAAGGAGATGCTCGAGCTCGAGCGCCTCTCAATCGCCCCCGTGTACGCCCGCCCGAACGAACTGGCCGGGCATCCCCAAGGACGCACTGCCCGCGGACGGCATGGACCCCCGCGTGGCCTACCGCCTGCTCCACGACGAGCTCATGCTCGACGGCAACTCCCGGCAGAACCTCGCCACGTTCGTCACGACGTTCATGGACGAGGAGGCCGACCGGCTGATGGCCGAGACGCTGGACAAGAACATGATCGACAAGGACGAGTACCCGCAGACGGCCGCGATCGAGGGCCGCTGCGTGAAGATCCTCTCGAACCTGTGGAACTCCCCCAGCCACGAGCAGGCCACCGGGACCTCGACGACTGGGTCCAGCGAGGCCGTCATGCTCGGTGGGTTGGCGCTGAAGTGGCGCTGGCGCCAGCGCCGCGAGGCGGCGGGCCTCGCCACGGACAAGCCGAACCTCGTGATGGGGATCAACGTCCAGGTCGTGTGGGAGAAGTTCTGCCGCTACTGGGACGTCGAGCCCCGGTACGCCCCGATCGAGGAGGGCCGCCTGCAGCTCAACGCCGAGGAGGCGCTGAAGCTCGTCGACGAGAACACGATCGGCGTCGTGGCCATCCTCGGATCGACCTTCGACGGTTCGTACGAGCCCGTCAAGGAGATCGCCGACGCCCTCGACGCGCTGGCCGCCTCCGGCGGTCCGGATGTCCCGGTGCATGTCGACGCCGCGTCCGGAGGGTTCGTCGCCCCGTTCATCGACCCCGACCTCGAATGGGACTTCCGGGTGCCGCGCGTGCGCTCGATCAACTCCTCGGGCCACAAGTACGGCCTTGTGTACCCGGGCGTGGGCTGGGTCATCTGGCGCACACCGGAGGACCTGCCCGCGGACCTGGTCTTCCACGTGAACTACCTCGGCGGGGACATGCCGACGTTCGCCCTGAACTTCTCCCGCCCCGGCGGCCAGGTGATCGCCCAGTACTACAACTTCATCCGCCTGGGCTTCGAGGGCTTCCGCGAGATCCAGCAGGCCTGCCGCGACACGGCCATGTACACCGCCGCCGAGATCGCCAGCATCGGGCCGTACGAGCTGCTCTCCGACGGCTCGGAGCTGCCGGTGTTCTTCTTCCGGTTGAAGCCAGAGGTCGCCAACTACACGGTCTATGACGTCTCGGCGAAGCTGCGCGAGCGGGGCTGGCAGGTGCCGGCCTACTCCCTGCCCGAGCCGCTGACCGACCTGTCGGGGCTGCGGGTGGTGGTGCGCAACGGGTTCGGCCGCGACCTGGCCGACCTGTTCCTCGACGACCTGCGCCGGGCCACGGAGTTCCTGGAGAGCCTGCCGGCGCGACTGCCGGCCGATCCCAGCCACACGGAGTCGTTCCGGCATTGACCAGGGCACGACGGATCTCGCTGCCGATCGAGATCCCGCCGAACGCCACCGAGGTGGAGGTGAGCGGCCCGCGGCCCTTCGTGACGCGGGTGCACTACCGGGGTGCCGACGGCCAGGTGGTCGACTGGTCCGCCCGGCGACACCGCAAGGCTGAGGCGTCATCCCGAGGCCTCACCTGGTGGATCGGGCTGCTGTTCGCGATCGGCTCGACCTGCTTCCTGGTGGGCCCGATCCCCGCCTTCGAGACGGCCGTCGGCATGACCGCCACCGACGCCACGTTCTTCATCGGGTCGATCTTCTTCACCACGGCCTCGTACCTGAGCTACATGCAGGTGGTGCGCGCTGGCGGGCGCCGCTGGATCGGATGGACGCCCCAGCTGATGGGCTTCTGGGCCACGGCGATCCAGCTGGCCGGCACCCTGTTCTTCAACGTCACGACCTTCGCGGCGCTGGTCAGTCTGACCCGTCCGGAGGCCGGCCAGCACGTGTGGCGCCCCGACGCGTTCGGGTCGGTGTGCTTCCTCGTGTCGTCGGCGATCGCCTTCGCCGAGGCCGGGCACCGCTGGTTCTCCTGGCGCCCGGGCAAGCGCGACTGGCACATCACCGCGCTGAACATGTGGGGCTCGGTCTTCTTCGGCGTCTCCGCGATCGGCGCGTACGTCGATCCCGACGGCCAGATGATCAACGTCCGGTGGGCCAACGGCGGGACCTTCCTGGGGGCGGTGTGCTTCCTGGTCGCCTCGATCATGATGATGCCCGAGGGCCGGAACCCGGTCCGCGACCACGACTGACCCGTCGCGCCACGGGCCGCCCCATCGGCCGTCGACCTGATCGGGGCACCTCCACTCGTCGGCCCTGACGACCGTTCGTCGCACCACCGCTGACCTCTTGTCGAGGCCCACCCCCCGCTCGCCGCAGGTGGGCCTGCAGCGGTTCCCAGCCGCGGCCGGACTGCCCTACGTTCGCGCCACCCACACGGGCACGACGATCGCCCGGGCCACCCGGTCCGGCGAGCACACTCCAGGAGGCAGCGCGATGACCAGTGATCTCCAGGGGCCCCCGCACCAGGGTCCGCCACCGCTGAGGACCGGGGGCGTCCCCGACCCGGAGGCCTACACCCGGGCACAGACCAGCCCGCAGTTCATCGAGCTGCGCTCCCGCTACCGGGGCTTCGCCTTCCCGATGACCGCGGCGTTCCTCGTCTGGTACTTCATGTTCGTGTTCGCCGCGGTGTTCGCCCCGGAATGGATGGCCACACCGGTGTTCGGCAACATCAACATCGGCATCATCTTCGGCCTGCTGCAGTTCGTCTCCACCGCGCTGATCACCTTCCTGTACGTCCGCCATGCCAACAACCGCCTTGACCCCCTGGCGGCCGAGATCCGTGACGAGATGGAGGGCAACGCCGCATGATCACCACCCTGGTCCACACCGCCACGACCACCACCGTGGGCAGCCCGCTGGTCAACATGGCGATCTTCCTGGCGTTCGTCGCCGGCACCATGGTCATCGTCATCCGCGCCTCGAAGTCCAATACGAGCGCCACCGACTACTACACGGGCGGCCGTTCCTTCACCGGCGGCCAGAACGGCACCGCCATCGCCGGTGACTACCTGTCCGCCGCGAGCTTCCTGGGCATCACGGGGGCCATCGCCCTGACCGGCTTCGACGGCTTCCTCTACTCAGTCGGGTTCCTGGTCGGCCTGGCTGGTCGCCCTGCTGCTCGTCGCCGAGCTGCTGCGCAACACCGGCAAGTTCACGATGGCCGACGTGCTCGCGTTCCGGATGCGCCAGCGCCCGGTGCGCACCGCGGCCGCGATCTCCACCCTGGCTGTGTCGTTCTTCTACCTCCTGGCCCAGATGGCCGGTGCCGGTGGGCTGGTCAGCCTCCTGCTGGGCATCACCGGCGGCGTCGGCCAGTCGATCACGATCGCCGTCGTCGGCATCCTGATGATCGTCTACGTCCTCGTCGGCGGCATGAAGGGCACCACCTGGGTGCAGATCATCAAGGCCGTCCTGCTCATCTCCGGCGCCGCCCTCATGACCTTCTGGGTGCTGAGCAAGTACGGGTTCTCCCTGTCCAACGTGATGGGCGCCGCCGCAGACAACAGCCCGCTGGGCGACAAGCTCCTCGCATCCCGGCGCCAAGTACGGCAAGACCACGCTGACGAAGGTCGACTTCATCTCGCTGTCGATGGCCCTGGTCCTGGGCACTGCCGGCCTGCCGCACGTGCTGATGCGCTTCTACACGGTGCCCACGGCCAAGGACGCCCGCAAGTCCGTGGTCTGGGCGATCGCCCTGATCGGCATGTTCTACCTGTTCAGCCTGGTCCTGGGCTACGGAGCGGCGGCCCTCGTCGGCCCCGAGACCATCGCCTCGGCTCCCGGCAAGGCCAACTCCGCAGCACCCCTGCTGGCCTACGAGCTCGGCGGGACCCTGCTGATGGGCTTCATCTCGGCGGTCGCCTTCGCCACGATCCTCGCGGTGGTGGCCGGCCTGACGATCACCGCCAGTGCGTCCTTCGCCCACGACGTGTACGCCAGCGTCATCAAGCGCGGCAACGTGTCGGCGGACAAGGAGGTGCGGGTCGCCCGCATCGCCGCCGTCGTGATCGGGCTGTTCGCCATCCTGGGCGGCATCCTGGCCAAGGACCAGAACATCGCGTTCCTCGTCGCGCTGGCGTTCGCGGTTGCCGCGTCGGCCAACCTCCCGACGATCGTGTACTCCCTGTTCTGGAGGAACTTCACCACCCGCGGCGCGCTGTGGAGCATCTACGGCGGGCTCATCGCCTCCATCGGCCTGATCATCTTCTCCCCGGTCGTGTCCGGCAAGCCCATCGACGCAGCGACCGGCAAGAGCGCCTCGATGATCCAGGGCCTGGACTTCTCCTGGTTCCCGCTGGACAACCCGGGCCTGATCTCGATCCCCCTGGCCTTCTTCCTCGGCTGGCTGGGCTCGGTGACCGACAAGGAGAAGCCGAACGCGGCCAAGTACGCCGAGATGGAGGTCCGCTCCCTGACCGGGGCCGGCGCCGAGAAGTCCGTCTCGGTGCACTGACCCCACGACTGCCGTCCGGGCGCCGGTGAGCCAGCTGCCCCGGCGTCCGGACGGTACCCACCCACACCTCCCAACCCCCTGATCGCCCGCACGCAAGGAAGCAGGAGCCTCCGATGTCGACCGACACCCTCGCGAACCTCGCCACCGAGAACCGGACCTTCGCACCGGACCCCCTGTTCGCTGCCCAGGCCAACGCCCAGGCCGCCCTCTACGACCGGGCGGCGGCAGACCGTCTCGGCTTCTGGGCCGAGCAGGCCGACCGGCTGACATGGGACCGTCGCTGGGACGAGGTCCTGGACTGGTCCAACGCCCCCTTCGCGAAGTGGTTCGTCGGCGGCACGCTGAACGTGTCGGCGAACTGCCTCGACCGGCACGTCGCCGAGGGCCGTGGCCAGCGCACGGCGATCATCTTCGAGGCCGAGGACGGCCGCACGGAGCACATCAGCTACACGCAGCTGCTCGCCCGGGTCTCCCAGGCCGCCCACGCGATCACGGCTCTGGGCGTGAAGGCCGGCGATCGCGTGGCGATCTACATGTCGATGACGCCCGAGGCGGTCGTGGCGATGCTCGCCTGCGCCCGCATCGGCGCGGTGCACTCCGTGGTGTTCGGCGGGTTCGCCGCCGAGGCGCTGCGCTCCCGGATCGACGACGCGCAGGCCAAGCTGGTCATCACCGCCGACGGCCAGTACCGCCGCGGCTCGGCGATGGCGCTCAAGCCGGCCGTCGACGAGGCCGTCGAGCACTGCCCGAGCGTCGAGCACGTGCTGGTCGTTCGGCACACCGGACAGGACGTGGAGTGGCACGAGGGCCGTGACGTCTGGTGGCACGAGTGGATGCCGGTGCACCCGACCGTGCACACCCCGGAGTCCTTCGACAGCGAGCACCCGCTGTTCATCCTCTACACGTCGGGCACGACCGGGAAGCCCAAGGGGATCCTGCACACCTCGGGCGGCTACCTGACCCAGGCCGCCTCCACCTACAACAACGTGTTCGACCTCAAGCCCGAGTCTGACGTGTACTGGTGCACCGCGGACATCGGATGGGTCACCGGGCACTCGTACATCGTCTACGGGCCGCTGGCCAACGGTGCGACCCAGCTGATCTACGAGGGCACCCCGGACACGCCGCACCGTGGGCGGTTCTGGGAGATCATCGAGAAGCACCGCGTGACGATCCTGTACACCGCGCCCACCGCGATCCGCACGTTCATGAAGTGGGGCGACGACCTGCCGAACGGGTACGACCTTTCCAGCCTGAGGCTGCTCGGCTCGGTCGGCGAGCCGATCAACCCCGAGGCGTGGATGTGGTACCGCGAGATCATCGGTGGCGGCCGGTGCCCGATCGTCGACACCTGGTGGCAGACCGAGACCGGCGCCATGATGATCAGCCCCCTCCCCGGTGTCACTGAGTGCAAGCCCGGCTCGGCGATGCGCCCGCTGCCCGGGATCTCCGCCCAGGTCGTCGACGACGAGGGCCACCCCGTTGCCCCCGGTGGCGGCGGGTACCTCGTGCTGACCGAGCCGTGGCCGGCGATGCTGCGCGGCATCTGGGGCGACAATGACCGCTACGTCGACACGTACTGGTCGCGGTGGCCGCAGTTCTACTTCGCCGGTGACGGGGCCAAGCTCGACGAGGATGGCGCGATCTGGCTGCTCGGCCGCGTCGACGACGTGATGAACGTGTCCGGGCACCGGATCTCCACCACGGAGGTCGAGTCCGCGCTGGTCTCGCACGAGGCTGTCGCGGAGGCGGCCGTCGTGGGCGCCGCCGATGCCACCACGGGCCAGGGGATCGTCGCGTTCGTGATCCTGCGCTCGGGCATCGAGAACACCCCCGACCTGGTGGGCGCACTTCGGGCGCACGTGGCCCATGAGATCGGCCCGATCGCCAAGCCCCGGCAGATCCTGGTCGTCTCCGAGCTGCCGAAGACCCGCTCGGGCAAGATCATGCGGCGGCTGCTGCGCGACCTGGCCGAGCACCGCGACCTCGGGGACGTGACCACACTCGCCGACCCGACGATCATGGCCCAGATCCAGGCGGGCCTCGCCGCCCCCACCCCGGCCTGAGCCCACCTCCTCCGACGTCCTCCCCCCGCTGCTGTGTCATGGATCCTGTCCCGCTCGTGGCCCGGATCCATGACACAGCAGGTGGCGGCCGATAGCGTGCGGCCGTGGGTGACTGGGTGCTCGCGGTCGCAGCGATCGCCGGGGCGATCGTGTTGGGGGTGCTCCTCGCCCGGGCTGTCCGTGGGCGAGCGCGCCTGGGGTCCGAGGGCGACATGGCCACATACCGGACGCTGCACCTGGCCAGCTTCGCCGACCCCCGCTCCGGGCAGGGCTCACGGCGGCCTCGGCCCAGCGCTCCGCCAAGCACCTGCGCACCCTCCTCGGGGTCGAGGCGCTGGCCGTCACCGACCGGTTCGACGTGCTCGCCTGGGAGGGCGTCGGCGAGCGCCACGGGCAGGCCGCCCCGGCCCACGCGGCGCTGGCCCTCGAGTCAGGAGCGGCCGTGGTCGCTGACCGCCGCCCAGGCCAGGGAGGTCTCGGAGGTCCTGCGCAGCGGGGTTGCGGCCCCCCTGACCTCCGAGGACATCGTGATCGGCGCGCTCGTGGCCTACTCCTCCCAGCCGGCCGGGCCCGCGATGGTTCGCGCGGTCGAGGAGGTGGCGGTGTTCGCCTCCGGGCAGCTCGACCTCGCCGACTCGACAGGACCCGGGCGCGCTCGGCGGAGGCCGAGGTACAGGGTGCTTCGGGCGCAGATCTCGCCGCACTTCGTCTACAACTCGCTGACCGCGATCGCCTCCTTCGTGCGCACCGACCCCGACCGCGCCCGCGACCTGCTGCTCGACTTCGCCGACTTCACCCGGTACAGCTTCCGCTCCCACGGACGCTTCACGACCCTGGCCGAGGAGCTGCACTCCATCGAGCAGTACCTCCTGCTGGAGCAGGCCCGGTTCGGCGACCGCCTGACGGTGGCCCTCCGGGTGGACCCCGAGGTGGTCGGTGTGCGGATCCCGTTCCTGTGCATCCAGCCCCTGGTGGAGAACGCCGTCCGCCACGGGTTCGAGAACACCGACGGACCCGGGACGATCACGATCACCGCGCGAGACCGCGGCGCGGACGCGCTGATCAGCGTCGAGGACGACGAGTCCGGCATCGACCCCGCGGTGGTCCGACGCAGCCTGTCCGGCGATCCGGGCGACCATGTCGGGCTCGCCAACGTCGACGAGAGGCTGCGCAGCACCTTCGGCGACGACCGCGGCCTGGTGGTGGAGACCGCCCCGGGCGCCGGAACGCGGATCACCATGCGGATCCCCAAGTACGCCCCGGCGGTGGCCGGCGATGCCTGAGACGGCCACATCGCGCGCGGGCCTGCGGGTCCTGGCCGTCGATGACGAGCCACCGGCGCTCGGCGAGCTGACGTACCTCCTCGAGCAGTCCGACGGGGTTGCCGCGGTGGTGCCCGCCGGCAGCGCCGCCGAGGCCCTGGCCGCCCTCCAGTCAGGCGAGTTCGACGCGGTGTTCCTCGACATCCGGATGCCCGGGATCGACGGGCTGGCCCTGGCCGGGATCCTGACGCGGTTCGCCACCCCCCCGCCTGTGGTGTTCGTCACCGCGTACGACAACCACGCCGTCGACGCGTTCGAGCTCGCCGCCGTGGACTACCTGCTCAAGCCGATCCGCGCAGAACGGCTGGCCCTTGCCCTGACCCGGGTTCGCGCCGCCCTCGAGTCCCGGCGGACCGGAACCGATCTCGCGGATTCCGCCTCGTCGGCCGCGGAGATCCCTGGTCCCGACTCAACCCCGGGCCCTCCGGCCGACGAGACGATCGCCGTCGAGCTCGGCGGGGTCACCCGCTACGTCCAGCGCTCCGACATCGTCTACGTCGAGGCCCAACGCGACTACGTCCGCCTGTGCACCCGCTCCGGCGGGCACCTCGTGCGGGTCCCGCTGGCGAGCCTCGAGGAGCGCTGGGAGCCTGCGGACTTCCTTCGCGTCCACCGTCGCTTCCTGGTCAACTCCTCGTTCGTCGGAGGCGTGCGCTCAGTGGCCGGTCGGGTGTCGGTGTGGACCTCGGCGCCGGGCAGTCCGTGCCCGTGAGCCGCCGGTTCACCCCCGAGGTGCGCGCGGCCCTGGTCCAGCGACACCGCCTCGACCGGGAGCCGCCCGCACCGGGCGAGGACGCCTCGCCATGACCGACGGACAACGACCGCGACGCGAGGTCATCACCGGGCCGCGCCGCGACGTGCGCCGACGCACCCGCCGCTCGGCCGTCGAGGACATCGACCAGCAGACACGTGCTCGGAGTCATCTACGTGCGGGCGCTCATCCGGACCCAGCTGCTCCTGGCGCCTGTCGACCGTGGCCGTGGTGGTCGTGCCACTGGCCGCGCTCCCGCTCCTCTTCGGCCTGGTGCCGGGGGTGCGCGCCCTGCAGGTGGGTCCGCTCCCACTGTGGTGGCTGCTGCTGGGGTTCCTCGTGTACCCCGCGATCCTGGGGGTCGGCTGGTGGTACATCCGTCATGCCGAGCGCAACGAGGAGCAGTTCACCGACCTCGTGGAGGGCCGATGAGCAGCGCCGCCGTGATCGCGGGCATGACGGGCACGGTGCTGGCCACCATCGCCCTTGCCGGCTTCACTACCCGGGTCGCCCGGACGACCGGCGACTTCTACGTCGCGGCCCGCTCGGTGCCCGCCTGGTGGAACGCGTCGGCCATCTCCGGGGAGTACCTGTCGGCGGCCTCGTTCCTCGGGGTGGCCGGGCTCATCATGGTCGGCGGGGCCGACGCCGTCTGGTTCCCGGTGGGCTACGCCGTGGGCTACGTGCTGCTGCTGGCCCTGGTGTCGGCTCCCCTGCGCCGGTCCGGTGCCTACACCCTGCCCGACTTCTGCGAGGCGCGGCTGCGCTCCTCGACGGTGCGGCTGGCTGCCAGCGTGCTGGTCGTGGTGATCGGCTTGCTCTACGTCGTCCCCCAGCTGCAGGGGGCGGGGCGGGCCCTGCAGACAGTCCCTGGGCACGCCGATCTGGCTCGGAGGGGTGCTGGTCGCCCTGACGGTGCTGGTCGTGATCGTCGGGGGCGGGATG
>CAWEVG010000027.1:0-9950 GCA_963812395.1 uncultured Actinomycetes bacterium | reverse complement strand
CGTCGCTGTGAGGAGTTGGCGGTGGCCTCAGTCGGTCAGCGGCAGGTGCACTGTCGCGGCTCCGGCACGCTGGCCATCACCTGGTCGACGTGGCGGCCGCAGCCGGAGTAGGTCACCTTGCCGCACGAGCGGCAGATCGCGGGGCTGCACATGGGGGACTCCTTCGAGATCGTGGTGAACCACAGCATACCCCAGGGGGTATGTGAGATCAAACCGTGGAAGGCCCCTGCAGGGGTGAAGGCCGCTCCCCGACGACGCGGAGGTCACCCCGCCACGATCTGCTCCCCATCCGACGATCTGCTCCCGTCTCGCTGGGAGCAGATCGTCGGAACTGGGAGCAGATTCGCCGAGGTGCGGCGGAGTCCCCCACGTGGAGGCTTGGACGCAGCGGGCGGGCCCCTTCACCTCGGCCCCGTGGTGCGGATCGGCTCCCACGGCGGTGGTGGCGCTGGGATCCGGCTCAGGGTCGAGCCGACCTCGCCGAAGCGCTGGCCCCGGTCGCGCCAGTCGGCGTAGAACGTCGAAACCTCGTCGGCATTGCGGGCCACGAAGTTCCACCACATGAAGACCGGCTCGGGGAATGGGACTCCGCCGAGGAGCATGAGGCGCGTGGGCTCGAGAACCTCGATGTCGATCTCGGATCGCCCGGGTGCGAGGGCGGCGATCTGCCCCGGGCTCGCGGCGGTGCGTGGGGCGGCCCGCTCGCCGCCGACCAGGAGAGGCCCGTCGAGGGCGATGATCGCGTGCTCGAAGTCCGGGCGCAGCGGGAAGGTCGTCACCCCGGGTTGGACGGTCACCTGCATGCCGAGCAGCTCGGTGGCGAACGCAGCGGGCGAAGTCTCGCCGAGGTAGATCCCGGCGATCAGCGTCGCCGACGCCCCGCCCCACTCCACGACGGGGAGCTCCGCGTGGTGCTCGAACCCGGGATCGCCATGCCGAACCTCGTCGGGCTGCGCGACCCAGAGCTGCATCCCCTGCAGCGTCCCGCGGTAGGTGCCGGAGTTCTCCTCGGCGTGGACCACGCCCCGTCCCGCGGTCATGAGGTTCACCTGGCCCGGGCGGATCAACTGCTCCGAACCGAGGCTGTCGCGGTGCAGGACAGCGCCCTCCATCAACCACGTGACCGTCTGGAGCCCCGTGTGCGGATGCGGGCCGACGTCGAGCCCAGCGGTCTCGGTGACCTCGGCCGGGCCCATGTGGTCGGCGAAGCACCAGGCGCCGATCGTGCGCAGCCTTCGGCGCGGCAGGACGCGGCGCACCTGCATTCCCCCGACCTCGGCAGTGGCTCCGTCGTGGACGTCGATCGACATGGGCCCAGCGTCGCCCGCCTCGCGCCCAGGCGCAACGGGAGGCCGCGTTCTCTCGCATTGGCCGGCAGGCGGTGACCGGAGAGGCTTTGGGCCCTGACGTGACACGCCTCAGCGGGGCTAGCGTCGAGGGAGAGGACCCGGGCCGTCCGGGCCCGCGGAACGGAGGCGGGCGATGTTCCCCGCACGTGTCTTCTCAGCGGTTCGGATCCTTGCGGCTGCCGGACTCGTGGCGATGGCCATCCCGGCGGGGGCGGTGACCTCGTTGGCGGGGGTGGGGCAGGCGGCCGCTGCACCCGCTGCACCCGTCGCAGGTCTACGGCGCCTGGCACTGCGGCAACGACTACTGCACCTGGGGCACGGTGCGGACCGTCTCGAGTTCGACTCGCAGAACCACTGGCTGATCGATCGCGGCGACGGCACGGCCTCCTCGGTCAACCTCGTGGTCCTCAGCTTCGTCAATCCCCTGAGACTGCTCAACGGCACCACCGACGCCACCACGCTCAACGGGGTGCCGCGGGGAATGACGCCGGACATCGTCGACTACTTCACGAGCCGTGGCGTCCGAGTGATGCTGTCGATCGGCGGCATCACGTACACGGACGCGTGGGACCAGGCGCTGGCGACCGAACGCGACCCAGCTCGGCCTGAACGCCGCCGCGGTCGCCCGGCACTCGGGGTCGGCATCGAGATCGACTACGAGCAGAACACGAACCCGAACCTCGCCGGGCTCCAGGCGTTCATCGACGCCTACCGGTCGCAGCACCCGCTACGACGCGAGCGGCGCGCAACCCCGCGGCCCGGCTGACCATCGACCTTGCCGCGGGCGACCGCTGGCTGATCGCGCTCACGCGCGAAGGCGACGGCGCGACTGGCTGCGCACGGATCTCCCCGGTCCTCGACTACGCCAACGCGATGGTCCCGGCGCGCCAGCCCAGGAGTGCCGCCGAGGCCCAGGCCAACTGGCAGGAGCACGTCGACGGCAAGACGCAGTACGCCCCGCCGATCCTGCCGCTGGCGCCGGCCAAGTTCACGGGCGGCCTGTACCTGGCACTCGGAGCCAAGCCGCTGCCGGAGTGCACGTCCTTCGCGACCTCGCTGCAGTAGCAGCACCCGGTCGTTCGTCCGGACCGTGGCGCCCAACGGGGCGGGCACGACGCCGGGCATGCTCGGCTACATGTTCTGGGCCGCGGAGAAGCCGGCCACCCGGGGCATAGGGACCACACCCCCCAACACCTGCGAAGGGGGCGTCGGTGCCGGTGCCGGTGCCGGTGCCACCGAACTGAACATCCCGATCCCGATGCCAGCCCTGCGTCAGAACTGATCCCCCGAGTGAGGGCCACCACCCTGCGCACCGAGGACGGCTGAACCAGCGCACTCACATCCACGCATGGTCATCGATCGACCCCATCCGGTGGGGGACACCGGGGCGTCGCCGATGCCACACTGGAGGTGTGACCGGAGACGGTCGGCTCAACGCCCTGGAGGCCGGGTTCCTCTGGATGGAGACCGACGTCCAGCCGCTGCACGTGGGGTCGCTGCTCATCTTCGAGGGTCCGGCCCCCGACCATCACGAGCTCTGCGACCGGATCGCCACCAGGCTGGCTCCGGCGCCCTGGCACCGCCGGCGGGCCCAGCGGATGCCGCTCGACCTGGGCCGACCCATCTGGGTGGACAGCGAGCACTTCGCGGTCGCGGAGCACCTGCACCATGCGGTGCTCGATCCGCCCGGCGATGACGCCCAGTTGCGCGCCATGGTCCTCTGGATCATGGCCGAGCGGCTCGATGTGGGCCGTCCGATGTGGGAGATGTGGCAGGTCGACGGACTGTCCGGTGGGCGCTGGGCGGTCATCGCGAAGGCGCACCACGCGATGGTCGACGGGCGGTCGGGGACCGACGTCGTCCAGTCCGTCCTCGACCCGGAGCCGACGGCCACGGGTGCGTGGCGTCCAGTCGCGCGGCCAGTCGCGCCCCGCCCAGCGCCCACCCGGGCCGCCCTTGCCGCGTCGGGTGCGACGTGGCTGCTGTCCCTTCCGTTCCGCCTCATCAGGGCGCTCCTGCGTGCGGTGCATGTCCCCGGGCGAGGCGCGCAGGGCGATCCAGCGGGTGCGTGCAGGGCTGGCCGCCGTGGTGCGCCCGGACCTGCCGCCCAGCATCCTCAACGGGCCGCTGAGCGGCGACCGGCTGTGGGGCTGGACGGGGATCGACCGCGCACCCCTGGCGGACCTGCGCACGGCCGACCGGATGCACGGTGAACGACATCTTCCTGACCGCCCTCACCGGAGGGCTGCGCCGGTACCTCCTCGAGCGCGGTGAGCCCCTTGACGGCGATCGTGCTGCGCACCATCGTGCCGGTCGCGGGGCGGCGTGGGGCGGGATCGACCGCCGCGACCAACGAGACGTCGGCGATGTTCGTGAACCTGCCGGTTGAGGTGGCCGACCCCGCGGAGCAGCTGTCCGTGGTCATGGAGCGCACCGCTGAGCAGAAGTCCCAGGGGGTCGCGACCGGCACCGACGCCGTCGTGCGCCTGGCCGACCACATCCCCGCGCCGCTGCTCGCCCGCGCGTCGCGGAAGTACGTCCTCGCGGGGCAGAGGCGCGTGAACGTCGCCGCGACGAACGTGCCAGGCCCTCGGGAGGTGCGTCACCTCTGCGGCCGCCCGCTTCTGGAGTTCGTGCCCGTACATCCCCGTGGCGCTGGACGTGCGCTGCACGTTCGCCCTGGTGTCCTACGCCGGCCACCTGACGATCGGGATCACCGCGGATGCCGCCGCACTGCCCGACCTGGATCGGCTCGTGGAATCCGTCGGGCGGTCGCTGTGCGAGCTGGCCGACGTATCGCGGCCCGGGCAAGTCCGTCGCATCTGCGACAATCTGACCTGCGCCAGGGGACGTCCAGGTCCCCGCAGTGCACGGCCCCCGTAGCTCAGGGGATAGAGCGATGGTTTCCTAAACCACAGGCCGCAGGTTCGAATCCTGCCGGGGGCACTACATCGCAGCAGGTCAGGATCACATTAGGTGGGCCTAATGCCTGGGCCGTTTGGACAGTTAACCTCCCCGTTAGCGCCCCAACGGGCCAACGGATGCTCGTCACCCAGATGGAGGGCCAGCGCGAGGTGCTGCACGAACTGGTTCCGCCGGTCTTCGTCCCCCGCGACAGCGTGGCCCGGCCGCGTGACCGCCGCGACGCGGGGATCCCAGCATGAGAGGTCCCGTGACCCTGCGGGTGGGGCGCACCTGAGTGTGACTGCCCCGGAGGCGCCCGGCCCGGCCGACCTGGCGCCTCGCGTCGAGCATCACTGCCCCGGCCTGCCACGCGGTCTGGCAGGATGGGTCCATGGCTGATGCACCTCCTCCCGCTGATGGGTGGTCCCGGATCCTGTTCAAGAGCAAGTTCGGTGCGGGGCGTGACTTCGAGGTGACCGACGCCTCGGGTGCCCGGGTCCTGTTCGTCGACGGCAAGATCGGCGCGACCCCCAAGGCCGAGGTCCGCGACGCGCAGGACAAGGTCGTCTACAAGGTCAAGGGGCAGTTGCTGGGCATCCCGAAGCGCATGGTGATCTCGACCGCGGACGGTGCCCAGGTGGCCGAGCTCAAGGCGAAGGCGTTCTCGATCGTCAAGGACAAGATGACCATGACGATGGCCGACGGCAGCACCTGGCAGGTCCAGGGCACCCTGATGGAGAAGAACTACTCCATCGCCTCGGACGGCCAGCCCATCGCGACGATCAGCCAGAAATGGCTGACGGTGCGCGACAAGTACACCGTCGACTACCTGAGCTCCCTGGACCCGGGCCTGGTCATGGCCGTGGTCTGGGCCATCGACCGCTGGGTCGAGCGCGACTGACCGACGGTTCGCCGCCGAGCAGGGTGCCAGCGGCCCGACCCCTGCGGGTACTGCGCCATCGGGGTCTCTCGACGCGGGACCTTGGCCTCTCCTGAGCGGTCTCCGGACAGGGGATCGTGGAAGGTGCTGGGAGGTCCACGTCCTCGGCGGCGGGAGGTGCGACGTGGCTGGTGATGCGGCGATCTCGACGGTGGGGCTGACCAAGGACTACGGCCAGGGCCATGGCGTGTTCGACCTCGACCTGGTGATCGAGACGGGGGAGGTATTCGGCTTCGTCGGTCCGAACGGTGCGGGCAAGACGACCACGATCCGGCTGCTGATGGACCTGATCCGTCCGGACCGCGGGACTGCCGCCCTGCTCGGCCTGGACTCCCGCCGGGACAGCCTGGAGATCAAGCGCCGGATCGGCTACGTGCCCGGCGAGCTGCCGCAGTACCCCGGGGTCAGCGCCGGATACGTGATCGGCCTGCTCGCCGGGTTGCGTGGCGGCGTCGACCCCGCCCGGATCGCCGAGCTGGCCGAGCGCCTGGAGCTCGACCTGCGCCAGCGCTACCAGTCCCTGTCGCACGGCAACAAGCAGAAGGTTCTTCTGGTCGCTGCGTTCATGCACGACCCGGATGTGCTCATCCTCGACGAGCCGACGCTGGGCCTGGACCCGCTCATGCAGCGCGAGTTCCGCGCTCTTGTCGTCGAGGCCCGCGCGCGTGGGGCCACCGTGCTGCTCTCCTCGCACGTCCTGGCCGAGGTGGAACTGGTCTGTGATCGGATCGGGCTGATCCGCACGGGGCACCTGCTCCGGGTGGGGTCGATGGAGCAGCTGCGGACCGTGCGTGCGCACCGCATTGAGGCTCTGGTCGGGCAACCCGGGGATCCCGCGGAGCTGGCCGGGTTGCCGGGGGTGTCCGATGTCGAGGTCGAGGGTCGCCTGGCCACCTGCACCGCGCATGGCGACGTGGGCCCGGTCGTGGCGGTGCTGACCACGTGGGGTGTCGTCGAGCTGGACAGTCGGGAGCTCTCCCTCGAGGAGGTGTTCCTCAGTGAGTTCGCTGCTGAGCCCCGCGCCTAGCACGGGGCGCGAGCCTCGGCCGGCGGTGATCCAGCCCCGGGTGCGGCAGCGCGCGCCCCTGGTCCGCGACACCCTGCGGGTGCACCGGGTGGGAGCGGCGACGTGGATCGTGGCAGGCGGGCTGACGATGTTCGGCCTGGGCGCCGCCGTGGCCACCGAGATGGCCGACTTCCCCGGCGGCTCGCAGGCCCTGGCCGCCAGCGTCGCCGCGGGGGCCGAGGCCATGCGGCTGCTGAGGTGGCCCGCCGAACGGCTGGACACGCTCGGCGGGTATGTGACCTACCACAACGTGATCCTGTTCAACGTGCTGCTCGCGATCTACGGGGTCATCCAGGGCGCGCGGGACATCCGCGGAGGGGAGGAGCGCGGGACCCTCGAGGAGGTGCTGGCCACCGGCCACGGGCGCTCGGCCGTGGTCCGGGACCGCGCCGTCGGGTTCACGCTGCTTGCCGCCGTCATCGCCCTTGGCCTGGGCCTCGGCGTTGAGGCGGGCCTGGCCTTCGGCGATGAGTCCGACCTCGGCGGCGCGCTGATCACCATGGGGACCTGCGCCCTGCTCGCCGTGGTCGGGTACGCCCTGGGGATGCTGGTGTCGCAGGTGGTGGGCAGCGCGCGGGCGGCCTCGGGGATCGGCGCGGCGGTGATGTGCGGGCTGTACCTGGCCACCAATGTGGTCGACAGCCTCGGTCCCGCAGCTCCGGTCGTCCGACTCGTGTCGCCGTTCCACCACGCCAACGCCTCGCGCGCGCTGGTGCCGGGGTACGGCTTCGATCCGGGGGCGACAGCGGCGCTCGTCGGGATGGCCGTCGTCATGTTCGCGCTCTCGGCGTGGGCGTTCCAACGTCGGGACTACGCCGCGCCGTTGTGGGTGCGCAGGGTCGGAGCCGCACG
The DNA here is from genome assembly GCA_963812395.1 of uncultured Actinomycetes bacterium. Taxonomy (GTDB): domain Bacteria; phylum Actinomycetota; class Actinomycetes; order S36-B12; family CAIYMF01; genus Prado023. The sequence goes on along the minus strand of CAWEVG010000027.1, from coordinate 2,839 downwards.
CCCCGATGACGCTGCGATCGGGCCCGTGGCGGTTCCCCATCGCATGCTCGGCTCGGTCGCGGCAGCGACGGTCCGGCGGGGCTGGGTCGGGACGGCCGTCTGGGCGGGATGCACCGCGGCGTTCGTCTGGATGTTCGCCGCCCTGCAGCCCGCGGTGATGGACGTCTGGTCGGAGTTCGAGTTCCTCGACGCGATCACGGGAGCGATCGGGACCACCTCGGCCGAGGACGCGTACTGGTCCTACATCGGGGAGCTGGTCACCCCGGTGATCGCCGCGTACGTGATCACGCAGGCATCGGGCTGGGTCGCGGACCTCGCGCAGGGCCGGGTGGAGATGGCCCTGAGCGGTCCGGTCACGTGGACGATGCTGGTCCGTGGCCGCCTGGTCGCCACGACGGCCGGGGTTGCGGCGATCCTTGCGGCGACGGTGACGGGGCTGGCGATCGGCGCCGCCGCGGTCGGCAGCTCGATCGACCCGGTCGGCATGGGCCGGATGGTGGCTGTGGGCCTCCTCTTCGGGGTGGCGCTCACGGCTGTGGCGGCGATCGCCGTCGCGGTTGTGCGCCGGCCGGTGGCGGTCACCGTGCTGGCAGTCCTTGTCGGGGCGTCGTACCTCGTCGGCTTCCTGGTCCCGATGTTCAGCTGGCCGGACTGGCTCAACCGCATGTCGGTGTTCTGGGCGTTCGGCCACCCCTACCTGCGCCTGCCCACCGCGAGTGGGCTGGCAGTGCTGATCGTCCTGGCCGTCGTCGGGAGCCTGGCTGCGACCGCCCTCGCCGAGAGGACGCCCAAGGTGCCCTGATCCGGCCCTTCAGCGACCGAGGGGCGCGGCGGCGTCGAGGCCGGCCAGGACGTCCCGGGCGACGCGGCGACCATCGGCGATGCAGTCCGGTACGCCGACCCCGTTCAGGGCCGACCCTGCGATCACGACCCGCGCCGGCAGCCCTGCCTCGACCTGTGCCACCCGCTTCCGGTGCCCGACCACGTACTTGGGCATCGCCGCGCTCCAGCGGACGACGTGGTGCAGCTCCGGGGCGGCCGTCGCGCCGAGGACGCTTGACACGTACTCAGTCACCCGCGCGAGGATCTCGTCGTCGGGGGCCGCGGCCAGGTGGCCGACCCGGTCGGGCACGAAGGCCCGGATCAGGACCTTGCCCTCGGGTGCCCTGCCCACCCACTTGTTCGAGCTGATGGTCACCCCACTGATCGGGGCGGCGTCCGGTCCCGCCTCGAGGTACCCGTGCCCGACGAGCGGCTCGGGGAAGGCGGAGGCATCGAACCCCAGGCTGACCGACGTGGTGGAACCGAGCGGAACGCCCTCCAATGCGGATGCCGCGTCGTCCGCGAACGGTGCAACGAGGTGCGCGGCGGCCTCGGCCCCGCAGGCCAGGATCACGGCGTCGACCGTCATGGACGCTCCCGACGACAGCTCGACGCCGATCCCCGACGGCGCCGGGTGCAGCGCCAGCACCGAGGTGCCCGAGCGCAGGTCCGCCCCGCGCTCCTCGAGCGATGCCACGAGCGCGTCGACCAGGCTGCCCATCCCCTCGGCGAGGCTGCGGAAGGGCGATCCGCCCGGGCCGCCCCGGCGACGTGCGGCCCGGCCCTGCGCAAGGCTCGCGAGGACCAGGCTGCGGTGCTCGGCCTCGCTCGTGCGCAGCGAGGGGAGGACGGCGTCGACGCTGAGGTCGTCCACTCGGGCCCCGTAGATCCCGCCGAGCAGGGGGTCGGCGAATCGCTCCACGACCCCGTCGCCCAGTCGTCGCCGGAGCAGCTCGCCGATGGACATGTCCTCGCTGGTGAGGACCCGCGGGAGCACGACGTCGGCAGCGGCGCGCATCTTCTGCGGCCAGCTCAGGATTCGGGTCCGGGCGAAGGGTCCGAGCTGTGTGGGCAGGACCAGGCCCATCCCCTCGGGCATCGGGCGCATGCGCCCGGAGACCCGCAGGCCGACAGACCGCGGTTCGCAGACGGCGATGACCTGATCGGCCAGGCCCAGCTCCCGGGCCAGCTCCAGGGCCGCGGGCTTGTAGGTGATGAACGAGTCGGGACCATGCTCGATGAGGTAGCCGCCGACCCGTTCCGTCCGGACCTTCCCGCCGAACGACGGCTGCGACTCGACCACGGTCACGTCGCCGCCGGCGCCGGCGACCTCCCAGGCTGCGGGCAGCCCCGTGATCCCGCCGCCGACGACCAGCACCCTCGACATCGGACGCCTCAGCTCGCCGCTGCGGTGACCGCCGGGCGCCCCTGGACGTCCACCGGTGGCTCGTACGGGCACAGCGGGTCCGACTCCAGCGCGTCCCCGGTCCAGGCGTAGGCCCGTGCCCGCGACCCTCCGCACCACTGCGCGAACGAGCAGCGTCCGCACCGACCCTTCAGCGCGTGCACATCGCGCATCGCCAGCAGGTCCGGGTGGTTGCGGTAGATGTCGACGAGGCTGCGCTCACGGACGTTGCCCAGGGGAAGGGGCAGGAACCCGGACGGGTTCACGGCGCCGTCCTGGGCGATGAAGACGATCCCGTTGCCGTCGCGGATGCCGAACCCGCGCCCGACGCTGCTGGCCTCGATCTGCTCCTCGGTCAGGCCCTCGTGGCGCATGCGTCGGACTGCCACACGCCGGTAGTGCATCGCCTCGGTGGTCTTGACCTGGAACGGCGCCTCCTTGGCGAGGTCGTACAGCCAGCGCATCAGCCGCTCGGCATCCACCGGCGCCATCTCCGACAGGGTGGAGCCACGACCCACCGAGATCAGGAAGAACAGGCTCCACCGGAGGAGCTTCTTGGTGCTCAGCAGCTCGTACATCGCGGGAAGGTCAGCTGCTGTCACGTCGGTGACC
>CAWEVG010000026.1:0-46365 GCA_963812395.1 uncultured Actinomycetes bacterium | reverse complement strand
GATCTGGCGCACGGCCTTGCGTGCGCGGGTCTTGGTCTGCTGCCAGTCCGCCCCGCCGAGCCGGTGGACGCTCGGGGCCTCGCCACCGACGTAGCGCGTCACCTGGTCGAGCTGGTCGGTCGGCACGTACAGGCGGTCCGGTGGCTGCCCGCGCTTGCTGGGCGCGTACTCCAGGACGAGGTACTCGCGGGTCGCCCCGCCGACGGTCCGCTGCGTCATCTCGACGTACCGCCCGACCCCGTGCTGCTCGTGGACGACGAAGTCCCCGGCCGCCAGCTGCAGCGGGTCGACCGTGTTGCGCCGGCGTGAGGGCATCCGGGCCATGTCCCGGGTGGAGCCCTTCTGGCCGCGGATGTCGGTCTCGGTGACGATCAGCAGGCCAGCACCCGGCGCGTCCATGCCGTGGTCGAGCCGGCCGGTCGTGACCGTCACGACGCCGGCGCCGGGTGGCCAGCGGGTGATCCCCGGCGTGACGCGGGCCGCGACATCGGCCGCCCCGAGCTGCTCGGCCAGGCGCTGCGCCGATCCGACCCCCGCCGTGACCGCGACCACCCGTCGGCCCGCGGAGAGCGCCGCCTTGAGGTCCGTGACCAGCGCCTTGCCGTCGCCGCGGTACGCGGGAGTGGCGGAGATCGCCAGGGCGATCGCGTCCGGGTCGATCGCCAGCGGGTCGCTGCCCACGTCGGGGTCGTCGGCGGCCGCCTCACCCGCTGCCGCCATGCCGAACGGGCCGGCGGTCCACCAGGCGACCCCCAGGCCGTCGGCTGCCTCGCGCACCTCCTCGATGGTCCGATAGGTCGCGGCACCGAGGTCGATCGGCGTCTCGTTGCCGACCGCGGCGTTGTGCCAGGACGCAGCGAGGAACTCGTTGCTCGTGGCCACGAGGTCGTGGGCCTTGGTGCGCACCAGCTCCGGGTCGCACAGCAGGACCAACGGGGGGCTGTCGCCGGTGCCGGCGCGGGCCAGTGCCTCGATCAGGCTCTCCATGCCGTCGGCCAGGACGGGCGCCAGCGCCTCCATCCCCTCGACGGCGATCCCCTCGGCGAGCTTGGAGCACATCTCGGTGAGCTCGGAGTGGCGTTCCGCGAGGGCCGCCGCGCGCTCGCGGACGGCGGGGGTCAGCAGCAGCTCACGGCAGGGGGGCGCCCAGAGCCCGTGCCGGGCGACCTCCAGCGAGCGCTGGTCGGCCACGCGGAAGTAGCGGATCTCCTCGACGTCGTCGCCCCAGAACTCCACCCGCAGGGGATGCTCCTCCGTGGGCGGGAACACGTCGAGGATCCCGCCGCGGATGGCGAACTGGCCGCGCTTCTCGACCAGGTCGGTCGGGGCGTAGCCGATGGCCACCAGCGCCTCGGCGAGCTCCTCGTGGGCGATCTCGTCACCCGGGCGCACCACCACGGGATGCAGGTCGCCCAGGCCCCGGACGATCGGCTGCAACAGCGCCCGGATCGGGGCCACCACCAGGTCGAGGGCGCCGATCGTCTCGTCGGCGGGGTCCGGGTGCGCCAGCCGCCTCAGGACCGCCAGGCGCCGACCGACCGTGTCGGAGCTCGGGCTCAGGCGCTCGTGCGGAAGGGTCTCCCACGCGGGCAGCACGGCCACGCGGGCGGGGCCGGTCAGGCTGCTGGCGGCCGCCGCGAGGTCCTCGGCCTGCCGGGTGGTGGCCGTGACCGCCAGGACGAGGCGGTCCCGAGCCATGCCGGCGGCAAGGAAGGGGATCGCGGCGTCGGGGGTGACGACCGAGCCGTGCGGACCGTCAGCCCGGGCGGCGCGCGCGAAGCCCGGGTCGAGGAGAAGCCCATCCAGCAGTCCAGAGAGATCCATGAGGGCCCCCATTCTCCCACCCCCAGCGGCCACCGACATCCCCCGCCGACCACCCCGGCGGGCTGCGGACTCCCCCCGCGACACCCTCCGTCGGGTTCCGGCCCGGCGGGCGGGGGGTCAGCGCCAGTTGGTCGTGAGCACGTCGGCCAGGGCGGGATGGCAGATCAGCACCGGACCGGCCGTGGGCGGCATCCGGTTGAACGGCTGCTCGGGGCCGAGCGCGACCAGTCCGGCGGACAGGGCACAGGCGTGGGGCGCGGCGAGGTCCCACTCGTTGAGGCCGCCGGGGTGCAGGTAGGCCTCGGCACGCCCTGCCATGACCTCGCCGAGCTTGGCCCCCACGGATCCGACATTGGCCGCCTCGATGCCGCGGGAGGTGATCCCCGCCTCGGCCAGCTCGACCGAGACATCCTCCAGCAGGCGGGCCAGGCCCGCCGGCGGCCGGGATCGGGAGACCACGATCCGCAGCGCCCGGTTCGACGGCAGCCCGTGGGCCGGCCGCGGTTGGTCGGTGCGCCACAGCTCACCGAGGGCGGGCACGTCCACGACAGCGTCGGTGAGCGCACCGGCGACCCCCGCGCTCCGCTGCCACAGCGCCACGTGCACCGCGAAGTCGGTCCGGCCCTGGCCGTACTCGTCGGTGCCATCCAGCGGATCGATGATCCACACGCGCTCGGCACTGAGCCGGGCCTCGGAGTCGGTCGCCTCCTCCGAGAGCACCGCGTCCTCGGGCCGCTCGGCGGTGAGCCGGTCGGAGATGACCTGCTGGGCGAGCTGATCGCCGGCGTCCATCAGCTCCCGGCGACGGACGTCGTCCTCGACGGGGCCGAAGCGGGCACGCAGTCCGAGCAGCGCGATGCCTGCCTCGCGGGCGATCTCGGCGGCCAGGGCGGCGTCTGTGGGCACGCCCCGGATCCTCCCACGCACGGCGCCGTTCGGCACCGGCTCAGCGGTTGAACTGGTTCTGCGCCGGCTCCAGGCCCTGACGCACCAGCACCTCGACGGCGTCGACCGCCTCGCCGAGGAGCAGGTCGACCTCGGTCCGCTCGGAACTCGCGAACGGCCGCAGGACGAAGTCGGCCGGATCCTGGCGACCCGGCGGGCGACCGATCCCCAGGCGGACCCGCTGGAACTCGCCGCTGTCCAGCGAGCGGCGGAGCGACCGCAACCCGTTGTGGCCGTTGTCGCCACCGCCCTGCTTGATCCGCAGGCCGCCCAGCGGCAGGTCGAGCTCGTCATGCAGGACGACGAGCTGCTCGAGGGGGACCTTGTAGAAGTCCATCAGGCAGGACACCGGACCACCGGACTCGTTCATGAAGCCACGAGACCGGGCCAGGACGACCCGCGTGGCTCCGTGGCCCAGCGGGCCGAGGCGGCCCTCGAAGACCTCGGCGCGACAGCGTCGGTGCGCCGACAGGCCCCCTCCCAGGGAGCCCGCCAGGGCCTCGACCGCCATCGCGCCGATGTTGTGCCGCGTGCCGGCGTACTGCGGACCGGGGTTGCCCAGCCCGACCACCAACCACGGCGTGTCGGACAAGCCGGGATCAGTCCTTCTCGTCAGCCGACTCAGCAGCGGCGGCAGCCGCATCAGCAGCCTCCTCGCCAGCCTCGCGGGCCTCGATCACGGCGGACTGGGCATCCTCGAGGGCGTGCTGGTCCGTGACGGCCTGCTCGAGCGCGGCGGCCGCAGCGGCCTCCGGGTCCTCACCGGCGGCGATGGCGGCCTCGATCGCCTCGACGGCCGCGCTCACATCGACGCCGGCCTCCTCGGCAGCAGCCTCCGCGTGCGCGATCGCCTCGGCGGCGGCGGCACGGGCAGTCGCCTCGGCCTTGCCGATCACGACCAGGTCGACGTGCTCGAGCACCTGGCGCACGACGTCGCGCTGGATGTCGCGGGGGGCGCAGACGTAGTCGGTGCCGTCCACGTTGAGGGCCAGCACGACCCGGGGCTGACGCAGGGCCTTGGACAGGTCGTGGCCGTCGAGGGCGACGTGGACGGGATCCGAGCCGTGGCCGTAGATGACGGCGGGCACCATCCCGGTGCGGCGCAACCGGCGGGCAGCGCCCTTGCCGAAGTCGCTGCGCGGGACGGCGGACATGTGAACCTGGGTGTCAGACACGACACGAACTCCTCATACGTGGGGCGATGGTCCTTCGGCTGGAGGGAGCACCCACCACCACGTCGATCACGGATCCGCAATGCCGTCCACAGGAACGTCGCACGCAGCGGGGCACCCTCGCCGAGGAATGGCCATGAGTCTACCGTCGCCCGGACGCCCCCACCAAACGCAGCGGTCGTGCGCTGCCTCACCCCCGCCGCGGCAGTGCCTCAGTGCGCGGGATCACCGTTCGGGGTGGGGTCGAACATCCGCGTCACGGAGCCGTCGGTGAAGACCTCCTTGATGGCCATGGCCAGCAGGGGGGCGATCGACAGGACGGTGAGCTTGTCGAGGTCGGCGGTGATCGGCAGCGTGTCGGTGACGACCACCTCGGAGATCGGCGCGTCGGCAAGCCGCTGGACAGCGGGGTCGGACAGGATCCCGTGCGTCGCGACCACCACCACCTCCTTCGCACCCTGCTCCATCAGCGTCTCGGCCGCCTTCACGATCGTCCCGCCGGTGTCGATCATGTCGTCGACGACCACGCACACGCGGCCCTTGACGTCACCGACCACCTCCAGCATCTTGACCTGGTTGGGCACGTCGGGGTCGCGTCGCTTGTGGATGATGGCCAGCGGGGCGCCGAGGACGTCGGTCCAGCGCTCGGCCACGCGGACGCGACCGGCGTCCGGGGAGACCACGGTGATCTTCTCCCCGGCGAGCCGGGCCTGGACGTGGTCGGCCAGCAGCGGCAGGGCGAACAGGTGGTCCACCGGCCCGTCGAAGAAGCCCTGGATCTGCGCGGTGTGCAGGTCGACCGAGATCAGGCGGTCGGCACCGGCAGTCTTGAACAGGTCGGCGATGAGCCGGGCGCTGATGGGCTCACGCCCGCGGTGCTTCTTGTCCTGGCGCGCGTACCCGTAGAACGGCAGCACGACGGTGATCCGCTTGGCCGAGGCGCGCTTGAGCGCGTCGACCATGATCATCTGCTCCATGATCCACTTGTTGATCGGCGCCGTGTGGGCCTGGAGCACGAACGCGTCGGCCCCTCGCACCGAGTCCTCGAACCGCACGAAGATCTCGCCGTTGGCGAAGTCGTACGCCGAGGTCGGAGCCAGGGTGACGCCGAGCTCAGCGGCGACCGCCTCGGCCAGCGCTGGGTGACTCCGCCCGCTGAAGAGCATCAGGTGCTTCTTGGGCTTGTGGGTCATCCGGGGCATGCGCTGTCCTCCTGAAGAAGGGGGGCGGTCAACGGGGCACATCGTTGCCGATGGCGTGCGCGGCTGTCACACCGCCCCCGTCGTTGTGGCTGCGTCCCCGAGCCGGACCCGCCAGCACCGGTAGCACATGGGGTCGTAGGTGACCTTCTGGTTGCCCCCGGCACGGGCGACGTCGCCGATGACGACGGTGTCACCGGTCGCGGTCAGGCGGCCGTCGACGAAGCGGGCATTGATGACCGCCGGGCGCTCGCACGCCGCGCAGCGCGGCTCGATGGCCATCGGTGCGACCTTGTCGGCGAGCTCGAGGAGCCGTCGCGCGCCCTCGAACAGCGCGGAGGAGAAGTCCGTGCGCAGGCCGAAGCAGATGACCTCGGTCCCGGCCGCGCTCATCGCGGCCAGGACGTCGACGTCGCCGGTGGTCAGGAACTGCGCCTCATCGATGACCACCGTGTTCGCCCCGTTGAACAGCTCCGGGCGGATCGTGCCCGGCTGCAGCTGGATCGCCTGGGCGGTCATCCCCGTGCGTGACGTGACGGTGTCCGTCGAGCGGTCCATGGTCGTGGCGAGCACGGCGCGGTTGGGGTGCGAGGCGGCGTCGGGGCGGTTCTTCTCGTGGGCGGTCATCAGGGCGAATGCCGACTTGCCCGAGCCCATGACCCCGAAGTGGAACGCGAGCACCCCTCACTCCTGCCCGGTGGTGGGGGCGCCCGACTCGAGCGCGGCCGCCGCCGCCTGCGCCGAGGCCGTGCCCTCGCGGCGTGACGCCACCCATCCCTCGATCGTGCGCTGGCGTGCGCGGCCCAGGCCCAGGGCCCCCGGCGGCACGTCCTCGGTGATCACCGATCCGGCCGCGGTGTAGGCCCCGTCGCCGATCGTCACCGGGGCCACCAGCATCGTGTCCGAGCCGATGCGGACCTGGTCACCGACGACGGTGGCGTGCTTGGCCACGCCGTCGTAGTTCACGAAGACGGTCGCGGCGCCGATGTTGGACCCCGCACCGATCGTGGCATCACCCACGTAGGACAGGTGGGGCACCTTCGAGCCCGCGCCCACGACGGAGTTCTTGATCTCCACGTACGCCCCTGCCTTGGACCGCTCCCCCAGGACAGTGCCGGGTCGCAGGAACGTGAACGGCCCGACCTGGGCCCCCGCACCGATCCGCGCCGACGTCGCGTGCGTCCGGATCACGTGCGCCCCCGGCCCGACCTCGCAGTCGACGAGCAGCGTGTCCGGGCCGATCAGCGCGTCGCCGGCCACCCTCGTGGACCCGCGCAGCAGGGTCCCCGGTTCCAGGGTCGCGTCCTGGCCGATCTCGACGGTGACGTCCACCCAGGTGGTGGCCGGATCGACCACGGTGACACCGGCGAGCATCCAGCCCTGCACGACCCTGCGGTTGAGCTCGCGGCGCATCGCGGCGAGCTGCACACGGTCGTTGACCCCCTCGGTCTGCCACACGTCGTCGGTCACCATCGCCGCCACCCGCCCGCCGGCGGCACGCGCCAGGGCGAGCACATCGGTCAGGTACAGCTCGCCCTGGTCGTTGTCCGGGCGCAGCCGGGCCAGGGCGTCGACCAGGACCCGGCCGTCGAAGGCGTAGATGCCCGAGTTGATCTCCTCGATCGCCAGCTGATCGACCGACGCGTCGCGGTGCTCGACGATGCCGGCGACCGAGCCGTCCTCCGCGCGGACGATCCGCCCGTAGCCGGTCGGGTCCGCGACCCGCGCCGTCAGGACGGTCGCCGCGTTGCCGTCGGACTGGTGCTGGGCGACCAACTCGGCCAGCGTCGCCCCGGTGAGCAGCGGGACGTCGCCGTAGGTGACCACGACCGTCCCACCGGTCACGTCGCCTGCAGCGGCCAGGGCGCACTGCACGGCGTGCCCGGTGCCCAGCTGCTCGTCCTGCACCGCGGTGCGCACGTGTGGGGCGACTGCGGTCAGGTGCGCGGCCACGGCGTCACGCCCGTGCCCGATGACCACCACGAGCCGATCGGCCCCGAGGACGTCGGCCGCGGCCACGGCATGACCGACGAGGCTGCGCCCCCCGATCTCGTGGAGCACCTTGGGCGTTGCCGAACGCATCCGCTTGCCCTCCCCGGCGGCGAGGACGATGACAGCGCTGACGTGGGCTGCGGGATCGGTCACAAGGGTCCTTCACGGGGCGTCGGCGGGCTCGGATGGCACGACAGGGGGTGCTCCCGGTGAGGGACTCGAACCCCCATTGAGTGCTCCAAAGGCACCTGTCCTGCCGTTGAACGAACCGGGATCGGCGGTGGTGAGAAGGATAGACCCGCTGCGGGGCGACAATGGAGCATGACCGCCAGCACCCAGCAGTCCCGAGGTCGGGTCCGGATGAGCGCGCTCGAGCGCCGCGCGCAGCTGATCGACGTCAGCCGGGGGATCTTCGCCGAGCGCGGGTTCGACGCGGCCAGCATCGAGGAGATCGCCGCGGCGGCCAAGATCTCCAAGCCCGTCGTGTACGAGCACTTCGGCGACAAGGAGAGCCTGTACGCGATCGTCGTCGACCGCGAGATGACGCTGCTGATGTCGATGATGACCGAGTCGCTGACCTCCGACCGGCCCCGCGTCCTGCTCGAGCAGGCGGCGACCGCCCTGTTCGACTACATCGACGCCCACACTGACGGCTTCCGCGTCCTGCTGCGGCCACACCCGCGCGGCGACCAGCGCGGCGGCACGTTCGGGACCGTCATGCGTGAGGTCGCCGACCACCTGACCGATCGGTTGGTGGTCGTGTGCCGCAACTACAACTACCCGACCGCGCTGGCCCCCATGTACGCCCACATGCTCGTCGGGATGGTCGCCCTGACCGGGGAGTGGTGGGCCGAGGTGCGCAAGCCCAGCAAGGAGCAGGTCATCACCCAGGTGGTGAACATGGCGTGGAACGGCGTCTCCGGCCTGGAGAAGGACCCCGGCCTGGTCACCCGGGAGCGCGAATGAGCGCCGAGCCGGCAGTGCGGGGCCCGGGCAGTGCGCCCCGGCATCCCGCGTCTGCGCCGCCCATCGGCGACGACGTCGACCAGGTGATCGCCGCCTGGAACCGCGAGCGCCCGGACCTGGACCTCGCCCCCCTGTCGGTGCTCTCGCGGGTCAGCCGGCTGGCGCGCCGCCTGGACCGTGCACGCGACGTCGCCTTCGCCCGCCACGACCTGGCCGTGTGGGAGTTCGACGTGCTCGTGGCGCTGCGCCGCACCGGTCCCCCGTACCGGCTCACCCCGGGTCAGCTCCTGGCCGAGACGCTGGTGACCAGCGGGACCATGACCAACCGGATCGACCGCCTCGAGACCCGGGGCATGGTCGTGCGCGAACCGGTGCCCGATGACCGGCGCGGCACGTGGGTGGCGCTCACCGACGAGGGCCGCAGCCGCGTCGACGGGGCATTCATCGACCTGCTCGCCGAGGAGCGCGCGCTCCTGGCGGTACTGCCCCCCGAGGAGCAGTCCGACCTCGCCGCCAGCCTGCGCCACCTGCTCCTGCAGTTCGAGTCCCCCAGCGGCTGAGCCCCACGGGGCCCGCGTTCGGCGCTGCCGCGTGGGGCGCGGGCGATCGGGGCGGGTCAGCCCTCGAGGGCTTCGCCCAGTTCCAGCCAGCGTTCCTCGAGGTCGGTGTGCTCCGCGGCCAGGGCGGCGTCGGCGGCGGACAGCGTGAGCAGTCGCTCGTGGTCGGTGTGCGAGTCGGCCATCTGGGCGTGCAGCTCAGCTCGCAGGACCTCGATCCGCGCCATCCGGGTCTCAACCCGGGACAGGTCCTTGCGGGCGGCATGGGCCGCGGCCCCGGTCAGCGCGGCGCCGCCCGCCCCTGGCCCGGCCGGGGGCGCGGCGGAGGCGTCGGGACCGGCCGGCGACCCCGACGTGGCAGACGCGGCTGCCCCCGCGCCCGTCGAACGCAGGGTGCCGGATGCCGACGACCGCAGCTCCAGGTACTCCTCGACCCCGCGCGGCAGGTGGCGCAGCCGGCCGTCCCCGAGCAGGGCGTACAGGTCGTCGCAGGTCCGCTCCAGGAAGTAGCGGTCGTGGCTCACCACGACCAGGGACCCCGGCCACGAGTCCAGGACGTCCTCGATGACGGCCAGCGTCTCCACGTCCAGGTCGTTGGTCGGCTCGTCGAGGACCAGCAGGTTGGGCCCGCCGATCAGCAGCTTCAGCAGCTCCAACCGCCGCAGCTCACCCCCGGACAGGTCGCCGATGCGGGTCATGGCCTTCTCACCCTTGAAGCCGAAGTCCTCCAGCAGCGTGCCGGCCGTGACGGTCCGGCCACCGATCTCGATCTCGCGGCGCAGCCGCTCCACGCTGGGCAGCACCCGATCGTCGGGGTTCTTCGCCACGATGGTCTGGGGCAGGGTGGCCGCCACGACCGTGGTCCCGATGGCGATCGTGCCGGCATCCGGCTCCCGCTGGCCCGTCAGCAGCCGGACCAGGGTGGTCTTGCCCGCACCGTTCGGTCCCAGGAGCCCGACACGGTCGCCGGGTCCCAGCTGCCAGGTGAGTCCCTCGATCAGCGTGCGCTCGCGGGCCTCGCCCGGGGCACCCACACCCGGCACCCGCAGCGCCACGGACTTGAGGTCGACCACCTGTCGGCCGAGCCGGGCCGAGGCCACCCGGCGCAGCGCCAGCTTGTCACGCAGCTCGGGGACGTCGGCGATCAGCGCGTTGGCGGCATCGATCCGGAACTGGGGCTTCGAGGTGCGCGCCGGCGGACCACGCCGCAGCCACGCGAGCTCCTTGCTGACCAGGTTGCGCCGCCGGGACTCCGCCACCGCCTCGCGCCGCTCCCGCTCAGCGCGGGCCAGGACCCACGCGGCGTAGCCACCCTCGAACCGGTAGACCTGCCCGTCGGCGACCTCCCACGTGGTGGTCGCGACCTCGTCGAGGAACCAGCGGTCGTGGGTCACCACGGCCATGGTCGGCGGGCCGGTGGGACCGGTCAGGAACCCGGCGAGCCACGTCACGGCCTCGATGTCCAGGTGGTTGGTCGGCTCGTCGAGGAGCAGCACGTCACCCGGATCGATCAGTGCCCTCGCCAGGGCCAGCCTGCGTCGTTCGCCGCCGGACAGGCCCTCCAGCCCGGTGTCGAGCCCCTGCGCATAGCCCTGGGCCCCGACGCCTCCGAGCAGGCCGGTCAGCACCGCGCGGATCCGCGGATCAGCCGCCCACTCGTGCTCCGGGCGGCGCCCGACAGTGACGTCGCGAACGGTGCGCGCGCCCGGGGGCAGGGCATCGGACTGCCCGACCATCACCACGCGGGCGTCCGCCGTGCGGATGACGCGCCCGGAGTCGGGCTCGGCCACACCGGCGAACACCCGGAACAGCGTCGACTTGCCGTCGCCGTTGCGCCCGACGACCCCGACCCGCTGGCCCCGCTCGATGCCCAGGGTGACCCCAGCCAGGACCGCACGCGTCGCGAACACGACGTGGATGTCCTCGAGGGCGACGACTGGCGGCATGGGGCCCAAGGTTAGTCGTCCGCCGGGTAGGGTCGGACGCACGGACGTACCGACCGCCAGGCCGCCGCACTGGCGGGCCCCACCACCCCGAGGAGCGTGCTGTGCCCGAGTTGCTCGTCGTCGAGCCGGTGTTCGCCGAGCGGTTGTGGGGTGGGACGACGCTGCGGGCGTGGTTCGGTGCGGCGGTGCCCGAGGGGATCATCGGGGAGTGCTGGGCGGTCTCCGGGATGCCGGGGATGAGCGGGTTCATCGCCTCCGGTGCCCCGGCGGGGTTCACGTTGCGCCAGGCGTGGATGGCCGGGCTGGTGACCGGGCAGGAGGAGTCCGGGGACTTCCCGCTGCTGTGCAAGTTCCTCGACCCCCAGGACTGGCTGTCGGTCCAGGTGCACCCCGACGACGCCCAGGCGCGTGCGCTGGAGGACCAGCCGCGGGGCAAGGCCGAGTGCTGGCTCGTGGTGTCCTGCCAGGACGAGGCCGCCCTGATCCTCGGGCACACCGCCGACACCGCGGCCGACCTGCGCCAGGCACTGCTGGACGGGACGTTGATGGAGCACCTGGTGACCGTGCCGGTGGCCCAGGACGACTTCTTCATGGTCAACGCCGGCGAGGTCCACTCCGTGGGGCCGGGCATGCTGGTCTACGAGGTGCAGCAGAGCAGCGACATCACCTACCGGCTCTACGACTTCGACCGCGTCGGCCCCGATGGCAAGCAGCGCGAGCTGCACGTCGACAAGGGCTTCTCCGTGGTCACCGCCCCGCACGACCCGGCCGCGGCCCGCACCGCCGGGCCCTGGGAGCAGATCCGACCCCGGGGACGCACCCGGGTGCTCGTGGACTGCCCGCAGTTCCGGGTCCAGCGCTGGGAGCTGCTGCAACGAGGACTGCGTGCTGGAGGGTCCGGGGTTCCGGGTCCTGAGCGTCATCGGCGGCTCGGGCACCCTGTCCACCGACCACCAGTCGATCGAGCTGGGCCTGGGCACCAGCGTGGTCATCCCGGCCGGAACCGGACCCGTGCGCCTCGCCGGCGACCTCATCGCCATCACCACCGACCCCGGAGCGGAATTGGCCTGAAGGGTTGGCCGACCGCTGGAGCCCACGACCGCCCGCTGCAGCCTGCCTGCCCCTGCGCCCTCGCTGCCCCGGCCTGTCAGGGCGTCCTGCGGATCACCCGCGCACCTGGCGCCGGCCCCGTCGTCGTGAAGGCTGCTCGCACATGTTCCAGCCCCGACACCGTCGCATGGACCACCGCGCCGGCGGCCGGGTCAGCCACCAGGAACGCCACGGTCGGCCCGGACCCGGACACCATCCCGCCGAGGGCTCCCGCGGCGATCCCCGCGTCGAGCACATCGCGCAGGGTCGGTCGGAGCGTGAGTGCCGGCTCCTGCAGGTCGTTGTGCAGCACGCGGGCCAGGGCGCGCGCGTCGCCTGCGATCAACGCGGCGACGAGTGCGGCATCGGCCTCCGGCTCGGGCACGATCCGGCCCGCGACGAGCCGATCGAAGGCCGCGTAGACCGCAGGGGTCGACAGGCCACGTGTGGCCGTCGCGAAGACCCAGTGGAACGTGCCCCGGACCATGAGCGGGCTGAGGAGCTCCCCCCTGCCGAGGCCCAGTGCCGTGCCGCCCATGAGGCTGAACGGCACATCGGAACCGAGGTCGAGGGCGACACGGGCCAGGTCGTCACGCGCCAGGGGCGAGCCCCAGAGGTCGTTGAGCGCGACCAGTGCCGCCGCGCAGTCCGCGGATCCCCCGGCCATCCCGCCAGCGACGGGCACGCCCTTGCTGATGGTGACCTGCAGGTCGGGGGCCGGCCTGCCGACCTCGACCGCCAGCCGCTCGGCTGCCCGCCACACCAGGTTGGTGGCGTCGCGCGGCACTTCGTCGGCCTGCAGGCCGGTCACCTCGCTGATGACGATCCCCGTCCCCGGCGCTCCGGCGGCGACGGTCACCTCCTCGGGCATCGCGACCGCGTGGAAGATGCTGGCCAGCGGGTGGAACCCGTCGTCGCGGACCGCCCCCACGGAGAGTTGGAGGTTGACCTTGCCCGGGGCACGGGCGGTCACGGAGGCGTTCACGGGAGTGCAGCGTAGCCGCCCCGGGCTATCGCACCACCTTCTCGCCCTTGGCGCCCTTCACGATCGTGAACTGGTCGAGGACCCCTCCCGGGCCGAACGGGGACGTCGACCCCTTGCCCCGGTCGGTGACGACCGCCTTGTACGTCAGCGTGTTCGCCGGCGATGGTGATCACCTGGTAGGTGGAGGTCGCCGCCGCCCATACCGTGCGGCTGGCCCCGTTCAACGTCCAGTCCGCATCGGTCACCTCGTAGTACTTGGGGCCGGAGACGCTCACGGCGAAGACCGGACCGTTGGGCGTGCGGGAGCCCCTGGCGTAGGAGTGGTCGTGACCGGAGAGCACGAGGTCCACGTCGTGCTTCTCGATGACGGGCAGCCACAGGTCGCGCACCTCGGGCGGGTTGTCCCGGTCCGGCCGGCTGGAGAAGGGCGCGGCGTGCATCAGGACGATCGACCACCTCGAGGGGTTCTCCGCCAGCGCCTTGTCGAGGAACGCCGCCTGCTCGGCCATCCGGCCGCCGAACGAGTCGAGGACCACGATGCGCACGCCCTGGTAGTCGACGAAGAACCACGTCTCGCCCTGCTGGGGGAACCCGTTGTCCGGCCAGTCGAAGTACGAGCGGAAGGCCTCGGCCCCGTTCGCGCGGCACTTGAGCACCAGCACGCACTGCTCGTGGTTGCCGATCGAGACCACCCAGTTGCGCGTGCTTGCGGCGGCGCCCATCGCGGCGAAGAGATCCGCCCACTGGGACCCCTTGTACGGCCGGTTGACGACATCACCGGCCTGAAGCACCAGCTGCGCGCCGGGAGCCTCGGCCAGGGCCCGGCGCAGCGTCGCGCGGGGGACGCCGCGGTTGTCGATCTGGGTGTCACCCAGGCCGATCATCGTCAGTGAAGTGGCCGCCGGGTTGGCGGTCGTGAAGGTGCGCCACTTGCTGGAACCGCGGACGGTCCGGATCCGGTACTCGTAGGTGGTGCCCGGGGTGAGGCCGCTGAGCGTGGCCGAGTAGCGGGGCTGCGCCGAGCCCGAGAACTTCACCTTGGTGGCGGCTCCCCGCGTGGCGGGCACCTGTTGAGCGGCGGTCCCGGGGACGCGGTACTGGACCCTCTGCCCCTTGGTCCGGGCGGGCATCGTCCAGGAGATGCGCTGCGAGGTGGCCGGGTCCGCGGTCGGGGTCAGCAGGATGCGCGAGGGCCCTGAGGAGCTCGCCGCCGAGGGGAGGGCGGCAGCCCGCACCCCGGGGTGCGCCGTCCCCATCGGGGCTCCGGCGGAAGGCGCCGCCGGCACAGCGGCAACCACGGGGGCGACCGCCGGCACCGGGCAGCCGCCGGCCCCGGGGCAACGGTCGGCAGAGCGGCACCCATGAGCGCGGGGACGGCCGCAGCCACGACGAGCAGGCCGATCAGACGGGGACGGACAGCAGCGCGTTCCACGCGTCGACGGTACCAACCTTGCGCCCCACACCAGCCCAAGGCGTTGATAAGGCTGGCGCCACGAGCCACCAGTTCGCGACGGGATTCCACGGTTCCCGGGTCGCGGGGTCAGGGCGGGATCCGGGGCGCGCGCGAGACGGAGGCCACCAACCTCGACATGCCCGACCGCGTTGTCTCGATCGCGCACGAAACGCACGTTCTCGATGGAGGCGCGGGGCCGGGGGTCCGCGACCGCGCATGAAGTGCACGCTCTGAGCGTCTGGGAGTCGGTCATTCGGTTCACTTCATGCGCGGTGGTCGAGCAGGGCACCTCGCACCCGTGTCTAAATGTCACTTCCGTGCGCGGTGGCGGCGATCGCGGCGAACTGAGCGACGTCGAGGGCCTCACCGCGCGCCGTCGGGTCCACTCCGGCCGCCTCGAGCAGCGCCACCGCCCGCTCGGAGCCGCCCGCCCAGCCGGAGAGCGCCGATCGCAGCATCTTGCGGCGCTGGGCGAACGCCGCGTCGATCACGGCGAACACCTCGGCGCGCTCGACGTCGTCACGGGGGGGCGCCGTCCGGATGAGCTCGACGAGCCCGGAGTCCACGTTCGGCACCGGCCAGAACACCGTCCGCCCGACCAACCCGGCCTGGCGCACGTGGGCGAACCAGCGCGCCTTCACCGACGGCACGCCGTACACGCGCGAGCCGGGGGGCGCGGCGAGCCGCTCGGCGACCTCCAGCTGCACCATCACCAACGCGCGCTCGATCGTGGGGAACGTGGCCATCAGGTGCAGGAGGACCGGGACGCTGATGTTGTAGGGCAGGTTGGCGACCAGGGCGGTCGGTGCCACCGGAAGGCTTCTGATCCGCAGCGCGTCGGCGGCAACGACGGTGAGCCGCTCGGCGAGCGCCGGGGCACGTTCGGCGACCGTCACCGGCAGCTGTCCGGCCAGCAGCGGGTCGACCTCGACCGCGATCACGTGGCGCACCTGGTCGAGCAACGCCAGGGTCAGCGATCCCAGCCCGGGGCCGACCTCCAGGACGACGTCGTCAGCGCCCACGCCGGACACCCGCACGATCCGACGCACCGTGTTGGCGTCGATGACGAAGTTCTGCCCAAGGGTCTTGGTCGGACGGAGCCCCAGCTGCGCCGCGAGCGCGCGGATCTCGGCAGGCCCCAGCAGGGCGGCGCCCCCGGACGCACCGGGCTCTGGTTGGCCGGCCGGATCGGGTCGGCCGGCGGGCTCGGGTGGGCCGCCGCGCGGCGGGGCCGCCGGGCTGGGGCACGCCGGGCAGGGGTCCGCCTGGACCGGCGCCGTCACCGCCCTCCGCCGCATCGCCCACGCCCGGGTGGGTCACGCCCAGTTCCCGAAGGCCCGCAGGGTGTTGGCGTGCAGGTCGTCGCACAGCGTCGCGAGGTCCTCACCGCGGAGCTCGGCCAGACGGCGCACCGTCAGCGGCACCAGGTAGCTGGCGTTGATGCGGCCCCGGTGGGGCATGGGCGTCAGGAACGGTGCATCGGTCTCGACGAGGATCCGGTCGCGCGGCACGACCGGCGCGGCGGCGTGCAGGTCGCGGGCGTTCGTGAAGGTGACGGTCCCCGCGAACGACACGTACCAGCCGTGCTCGGCGGCGACCCGAGCCATCGGCTCGTCGCCGGAGAAGCAGTGGAACACCACGACGTCCGGAAGGCCAGGACCGCCGAGCTCGTCGAGGAGCACGCGGATGACGTCGTCGTGGGAGTCCCGGTCGTGGATGACCAGCGCACGGCCGAGCCGTCGGGCCATGTCGATATGCGCCCGGAACGACTGCTCCTGGATGACCCACGCCGCCGGCTCAGTGGTGCGGAAGTGGTCCAGGCCGGTCTCCCCGATCCCCCGGACCCTCGACGAGCCAACCGCCAACTGCTCCACCGTGGCGATCGCCGCGTCCAGCTCGCCCTTGGCGGCCAGGCGGGGAGCCTCGTTGGGGTGGATCCCGATCGCGGCGAGGATCCCCGGGTTCTCCTCGGCCATCGCCACCGCTGCGTGCACGTCGCGGATCGAGCAGCCCACCTGGACGATGCCGGTGACGTTGACCGACGCGGCCGCAGCCACCGCGTCCGCCGGGCTCAGCTCGTCCTCGTCACCGCCGCGCATGTCGATATGGCAGTGCGAGTCGATGACCGGCCTGGGCAGCGGCTCCGGCAGGGGCGGTCGCTGAGCGGTCGCGCGAGCGTCAGGCACGGGCACGCGCCTCCTCGGCCAGGGGCGTCCGCTGGGCGGTCACGCAGGTGTCAGGCACCGGCGGGCGCCTCCTCGGGAAGGCGCGGGAAGAGGGCAGCACCCTTGGTCACCCGCACGCCGGCGGGCAGCTGGCCCCACCGGCTGACGTCCTCGATGCGCTGGTCGCCGATCGCACCCAGGCCCTCGGCGGCGCCGATCGACTCCCACAACGTCCCCATGGCGCGCGGCATCACCGAGTTGTGCAGCACGGCCACAGCCCGCAGTGCCTCGCACGTGGTGTAGAGCACTGTCGCGAGGCGCTCGCGCGCGACCGGATCGTCGGCCCGCTTGGCCAGGGCCCACGGCTCCTGCTCGGTGACGTAGAGGTTGACCGCATCGACGAAGCCCTTGACCGCCCCGATTCCCCCGGTGAAGTCCAGCTTCGAGTACGCGCGGTCGGCGTCCTGCACGGCCGCCAGCAGGGTGTCGGCCAGCGCCAGGTCAGCGTTGGCGAAGGCACCCGGAGCCGGCAGCACCCCGTCGAAGTACTTGCCCACCATGGCTGTGGCCCGCGAGCCGAGGTTGCCCAGTCCGTTGGCCAGCTCGGAGGTGTAGCGGGCCGCCATGTCCTCCCACGAGAACGACCCGTCGTTGCCGAACTGGATGGCGCGCAGGAAGTAGTAGCGGAACGCATCCACCCCGAAGTGGTCGATGATCTGCTCCGGCGCGATCCCGGTGAGCTTGCTCTTGCTCATCTTCTCCCCACCCACCAGCAACCACCCGTGGGCGTACACCTGCCCTGGGAGGGGCAGCCCCGCGGCCATGAGCATCGCCGGCCAGATGACCGCGTGGAAGCGAAGGATGTCCTTGCCGACCAGGTGGATGTCCGCGGGCCACGTGGCCGCGAACTTCGCGGCACCCGACGAGGGCGGCTCGTCGCCGAGGCCCACCGCGGTGGCGTAGTTGAGCAGCGCGTCGAACCACACGTAGACGACCTGCGAGGTGTCCCACGGCACGGGGATGCCCCAGTCGAAGCTCGACCGGGAGATGGACAGGTCCTGCAGCCCACCGCGGATGAAGGAGGTGACCTCGTTGTGCGCGCTCTGCGGCGCGACCGCCTCCGGGTGGTCCGCGTAGTGCTGGAGCAGCGCGTCACCGAAGGCCGACAGGCGGAAGAACCAGTTGGTCTCCGAGACGATCTCCACGGGGCGGCTGTGCACCGGGCACAGCAGCTGGCCCTCGAACTCGCCTGTGCCGGGGACGAGGTCGCCCGCGAGCTTGAACTCCTCGCAGCCGACGCAGTACGGGCCCTCGTAGTCACCGGAGTAGATGTGCCCGGAGTCCTTGAGCAGGGTCAGGAAGTGCTGGACGCGCGTCTCGTGGCGCCGCTCGGTCGTGCGGATGAAGTCGTCGTTGGCCACGTCCAGGGTCGCCAGGACCGGCTTCCAGTGCTCGGCGACGAGGCGGTCGGCCCACTGCTGCGGCGTGACTCCCGCGGCCTCGGCCGTGCGCAGGACCTTCTCACCATGCTCGTCGGTGCCCGTCAGCAGCCAGACGCTCTCACCGCGCTGACGGTGCCAGCGGCAGATGGTGTCGGCCGCCACCGTCGTGTAGGCGTGCCCGATGTGCGGGGCGTCATTGACGTAGTAGATGGGCGTGGTGACATAGAACGCCTTGCCGGTCGGGCTCATGGCAGGAGATTCTAGTTGGGCGCGGGCGCCCCCTCATCCGAGCGAGGGTGCGGCACGATGGGTCCATGCCCGACGCCGACGACGCTGCCCACGCGACCCGCCTGCGCGAGGCTGACGCGCGCGCAGGCGACGCGTCGGCGACCGGGCAGCGAGGGCTGGGCACCCTGATCCTGGCCGGGACCCCCCTGGGCAATCCGGCGGACGCGTCCCCGAGGTTGGCGCAGCTGCTGGCCTCAGCCGACCTCGTCGCCGCCGAGGACTCCCGACGGCTGCGCCGGCTGCTCGCCGACATCGGCGTGGTGCGCACGGGTCCAGTGGTGTCGTACTACGAGGACGTCGAGCGCGAGCGCCTGCCCCGACTCCTCGCGGTCCTGTCCGACGGCGGCACCGTGGCGCTGGTCACCGACGCCGGGATGCCCTCGGTGAGCGATCCCGGGTACCGGGCCGCGCGGGCAGCCCTCGACGCGGGGCACGTCGTCACGTCCCTGCCGGGGCCCTCGGCCGTGACGACGGCGTTGGCCGTCTCCGGGCTGCCCTGTGACCGGTTCTGCTTCGAGGGGTTCATCCCCCGCCGGTCGGCCGAGCGCCGCGCCCGGCTGGCCGAGCTCGCCGACGAGCCGCGCACCCAGGTGTACTTCGAGTCCCCACGGCGGCTGGCCGTCACGCTGGCCGACATGGCGCGAGGCATTCGGCGCCGAGCGCCCTGCCGCGGTCTGCCGCGAGTTGTCCAAGACCTACGAGGAGGTCCTGCGCGGTGCGCTCGGCGAGCTCGCCGAATGGGCGCAGACCGGTGTGCGCGGGGAGATCACCCTCGTGGTCGAGGGTGCGCCAGCGCGGTCCGGCGGCGACACCGACCCCGCCGGACTGGCCAGTCGGGTCGCGGCACTCGAGGCCCAGGGCATCCCACGCAAGGAGGCCATCACGCTGGTGGCCAGCACCACCGGAGCGCCCAAGAGGTCGGTGTTCGACGCGGTGGTGGCGCACAAGTCCCCCAGCGGGTGAGGCGCGGGGCGGGTGCCGGGCGGCGGGGCGGGTGCTTGGGCGGGGGCGGGTGCTCAGACCCAGGTGGGCAACCACATGCGCCAGTCCCAGCGCGCGTACGGCAAGTACCTGACCGGTCCAGACCGGCAGGAAGAACCAGGTTGCGGCGACGATGAGCAGCAGGACGGTGCCGGCGGCGAGGATCCCCCATTGCCTGCGCGTGGCCGTGGCGTCCGGTCCGCCGGCGAGGCTGGCCAACGAGATGGCGAGCATCCCCGCGAGGAAGGGAACGAAGAGGATCGCGTAGAACGTGAAGATGGTCCGCCCGTGGAAGATCATCCACGGCAGCCAGCCGGCCAGGTAGCCGACGAGCAGGGCGCCACTGCGCCAGTCACGCCCGGCCACGGCACGCCAGACGTTGTGGAACAGCGCCAGGAGTCCGGCCCACCAGATGATGGGGTTGCCGAGGGCGAGGACCTCCTCGGCGCAACGGTCGGCGCCGCAGGCACCCTCGGGCGACTCGTAGTAGAACGACGTGGGCCGCGACATCACCGGCCACGACCACGCGCTGGACTTGTAGGAGTGCGGCGAGTCCAGCCCGACATGGAACGCCCAGGCGGCGCGGTGGTACTCAGCCAGGGAGCGCAGTGCATCAGGGACGAAGGGCCAGCCGGCATGCGTCGCCGCCCAGGTGCGGTCGTACCCGCCGTCGGTGAGCAGCCACCCGGACCACGTGACCAGGTAGGCGAGGGACCCCACCACCACGATGCTGAGGAACGCCGGCAGCGCGTCACGCACCAGGACGCCCTGGAACGGCCGCCCGGCGCCCAGCTCCCGGCGCAGCTGCAGGTCCCAGTACACGGTGAGCAGGCCGAAGAACGCCACGTACCAGAGGCCGCTCCACTTGACGCCGCAGGCCAGGCCGAGGGACACGCCGGCGGCGATCCGCCAGGGACGCATCCCGAACCCCGGCCCGAGGATGACCGGGTTGCCCTCCCAGAGGGTGCGCCACGCGTCCGCGCGACGCCGGACGGCATCACGATCCAGGAGCAGGAACCCGAAGGAGGCCAGGACCAGGAACATGAGGGTCATGTCCAGCAGGGCGGTCCTGCTCATCACGATGTGCAGGCCGTCGAGGGCCACCAGCATCCCCGCCACCGTCCCGACGAGGTCGGAGCGGGTGAGCCGGCGGATGATCCTCGCGGTCATCAGGACGCTCAGCGTCCCGAGGACGGCAACCCCGAACCGCCATCCGAACGGGACCACTCCGAACGCCCACTCCCCCGCGGCGATCACCCACTTGCCCAGCGGTGGATGGACCACGAAGGAGGGGGCGTCCTTGAAGATGTCGAGCTGGTTCCACGCTGTGTCCTGGGCGAGGATCCTGTCGTCAGCCCCGTCGACCGCCTGTCGCTCGTACCCGAATCGCAGGAGCGCGAGCCCGTCCTTCACGTAGTACGTCTCGTCGAAGATGATCGCGTCGGGCCGGCCCAGGTTGACGAACCGCAGCACACCGGCCAGGACGGTGACCAGCAGCGGCCCGATCCACCCCCGTAGCCCCGCCGACGGCATCGGCCGGTGCATCGACCGGACCGGGTCCATCACACCGCTCTGGGCCGACGGCGACTCCACGGTGATGGACACGGCGCAATGCTAGGTCTGGTCGACCTGACGGGCAGCACGCCCCGCCCGGGCGCCAGCTCAGGACCCCGTCGCCGCAGGGGCCTTCTTCGCGGGGGCCTTCTTCGCGGGGGCCTTCTTCGCGGGGGCCTTCTTCGCGGGGGCCACCTCCGAGGCGGCCGCGGTGGCAGTCGCCTTCTTCGCCGGTGCGCGCTTCCTCGCCGGAGCCTTCCGTGCCGCGGCGTTCGCCCCGGGCTCGGTCACCGGCGTGCCTGAGTGCAGGCCCACGACAGCCCGGGCCTGCGGGTCGGCGATCGCCAGCACCTCATCGAAGGCTGCCCGGATGCACTCGATGAACACCCCAGGGTCGGGGATGGCTCGGGTGTCGATGTTGATGCCGACGTACGCGGTGCCGTTGTAGGTCATCAGGCCGAAGTTGGCCGCCGCCCCAGCCTTGGGGGCGAACGGCACGATGGCCTGGACCTCGGCCCCCGATGCGTACAGCGCGATCGGGGGACCGGGCACGTTGGTGATCGCCAGGTCGCACCCCTTCATCATCCCCGCCACCACCGAGGTGGCTGCGCTCTGCGGAAGGGCGCTCAGCACGCGGTAGATCGTGTCGCTGACCACGAGGGCGGGTTCCGTCCGCGCCTGCCGGAGCAGCGGCCCCAGCCGCATGATCCGAGCCGCAGCGTCGCCGCTGTCGATGGGCATCGGGAACCGGGCAGGGACCCACCGGTTGCCGGTCGAGTCATCGCCGGACGTGCGCATGTTGACCGGCATGTTCACCCGCACGTACTCGCACGGTGCGTTGTGCGACTGGTGGTAGGCAGCCACGCCACCGCCGACGGCTGCCATGTAGGTGTCGTTCAGCGTGCCGCCCACCGTCTTGGCCGCCGCCTTGAAGGGCCTGAAGGGGACCTGGATCACGGCCAGCTGGACCGACAGCGAACGGCCGTGCATCAGCGGGCTCAGCGGCTCACTGGCTGGCGCGAGGAGGCGGGCTGCCGACTGCGCGAACGAGGCACCCGACACGGCGGACTCGCCCGGGTCGGCGGCAACACGCTCGACCAGGCCGATCGCCCCACCTGTGAGGGCCCGGCCCTGGCCATAGACCGCCCCGGCGGCGAACCGCGCCCCGTTGACGAACCGGCCGGCAAGACCCAGGACGTCCGCAGTCGGCTCCGGGGGCATCGGCCCGAGGCCGGTCTGCGGTGCGCGCGTGAGGTCGAACAGGCTCGCGGCCATCGCCATGCCGCCGACGCCGTCGGTGATGGCATGGTGCAACTTGATGATGACGGCCGACCGGTCGCCGTCCCATCCCTGGACCAGGGCCATCTCCCACAGGGGGCGGTCACGATCGAAGTCCTGCTCGGCCATCTGCTCGGCGATGCGCAGGAGCGGCCGGTCGGACCCGTCAGCGGGGACGTGGAACCGCTTGAGGTGGAAGGCCAGGTCGAAGTTCGGGTCCACCTCCCAGCGGGGCGGGATCGGCGACACGGGATTGCCGATGACACGCTGGCGCAACTTGGGCACCGCCAGGGTCATCCGGGTGATCCGGTCGACCAGCAGGTCGACGTCCGGCGTCTCGTCGAGCACCGTCATCGCGACGACGACCGACCGCAGGACCGGATCCTGCTCGACTCCCCACATGACCGAGTCGAATGCACCCATCCGATCAAGCCTGACGTCCGACATCCCGCTCTCCTCACCCCTGGTGGTCTGCGCCACTGAGGCTATCCGGCCCTGCGGCCCCACGCTCGGGCTCGGGCGTGCGAGGGGCCCCGATCCCGAGTTCGCCGGTGTGGAGCTGAGGAGATCCGTCGGTCGCCCACCGGCGACCTCCTCCCGAGTCCCCCTGTGCGGTCCCACACAATGGAGCTGAGGGGATCCGTCGCGGCCGCAGGACGGCCGCTCCTCCCGAGTCCCCACCCTGCAGTCCCACACGAATGTCAGGGCCCGGGGGAACATCCCCGGGCCCTGACATTTGTGGAGCTGAGGGGACTCGAACCCCTGACCCCCTCGATGCGAACGAGGTGCGCTACCAGCTGCGCTACAGCCCCTTGAGCCCTCCTAGGGTACCCAGTCCCGGCCGCGAGGACCAAACCACCGCGTGGGCGTGGGGGCTGCGGGCGCCAGGGCCCGCAGCGCGCGCTACTCGTTGACGGCGCGCGGGCGGAAGGCCGGGGCGGAGGTGTCCTGCGCCGCCCATGCGGCCGACTGCTGGGCGAGGAACTCCTCGTCACGGGTGCGCGCCTCAGCGGCGGCCTGCTCCGCCTTGGCGCGGGCGATCGCCTCGGCCTTGGCGGCGGCCATGCGCTCGGCGCGTGCCTTCTGCTGCTGTGCACGCTCCAGCATCGCCGCAGCGGTCCACGCACCGGGCGTCGCGGTGTCGATGACGCGCGGGAACTCAGCGGCGGGGGGTGCGGTGACGTACGTGGGCAACGTGGCCGGGCGGGCCTCCCACGTGGCCCCGGCCTGACCTGCGACCACGCGGCGCTGCGCCGGGGCGGTGGCGGCCTGCGTGGCGGGGACACGCCGGGCGGGGGTCGCGCGCCGCTGCTGGGCGGTCCTGACCTGGTGGCGGGCGGCGACGACGAACGCCACGAGCAGGCCCGCAGGGACGACGAGGGCGACGGGCAGCAGGACTCCGCCGACGACCAGGCCGGCGACCACGGCCAACCCGGCACCAAGGACCGCGAGGACGACACGGCGGCGGGACGCGGCCGACGCCGTCGCCGCCTTGGCGCCTGCCCCGGACACCAGTCCAGTCACCCGGCTGCTGACGGCCGAGAGATCCTGGCGGCTGACGGTGAAGACCTCGGGTGCGACGTCGCTGCCACGGGACTCGGAGCGCGGGTTCGCACCCTCGGAGTCCTCAGGGATCGGCAGCGGGATCCCGAACACGGAATCGCGCTTCGAGAGCGCCTGGAGGCTGCGGCTGAACCGGTCCACCGAACGCTCGGAGTCCATGTGATCGTGACGTCGCAACCACGCCGGGACCAGGACCACGGCCCATACGGCGATTATTGCCACGTAGATCAGACCCGTCACGACCCGGAATCTACTTCAGTGGGGGTCGTTGGACCCGGGAAATCGGGTCCGCGAAGATTCGTGTCGCGCGACCAGCCGGTCGACCATCGACCCCTGGATCTCGTCGGCGTTGAGGGCGAACACCTCGTGGTCGCGCCACGCCCCATCGATGTGCAGGAACCCCGGGCGCGATCCTTCGTGCCGGAACCCCAGCTTCTGCACCACGCGCCGGCTGGCGGCGTTCTCGGGTCGGATCACGATCTCGATCCGGTGCAGGCGCAGCTCCGCGTAGCAGTAGTCGCACGCCATCGCCACGGCCATCGGGGTCAACCCCAGCCCTGCGACTGCCGAATCGATCCAGTAGCCGATCGCGGCACCCCGCAGGGAACCCATCGTGATCCCAGCCACGGTGACCTGGCCGACCAGCCGACCGTCGAGGGTCATCGCCCACGCCAGCGTGCGACCCGCCCGGGCCTCGTCGCGGAACCGGGCGACCATCTGGCCGAAGCTGGGCACCGCCTCGCCGGAGCCCGGAGGGACGGTGGCCTCCCACGGAGACAGCCACGCGACGTTCCGCGCGCGCACCTCCCGCCAGGCCCGGACGTCGCGCCGGCGCAGCTCGCGCAGCTCGAGGACGCCGGCGTCCGTGCGCCGCGTCAGCACGGGCAGGGTCGCCATCAGGACCTGCCCAGTGGCATCACCGACACCACCGCGCCCGCCGCGACCTCGCCGGTGGCCTCCGGCAGGACGATGAGGCTGTCGGCCAGGCGCAGCCCGACGAGGCCCGGCTCCCGGATCGGGGTGATCAGTCGCTCGTCGGCAGCACCATGCAGGTGACCGCGCAGGTAGGTGCGCACGCCCAGCTCGCCGCGGACCGGGTGCGTGAGCCGGGCGGGGATCAGCGGGCGGAAGACCTGCTGGTGCCCGAGCATCCGCCGGATCACCGGGCGCACGAAGATCTCGAAGGCGACGAACGCGCTCGAGGGGTTGCCGGGGAGCGTGAAGATCGGCACGTTGTCGGGTCCGAGGTAGCCGTGACCCTGGGCCATCCCCGGGCTCATCGCGACCCGCGTGAACTCCACGGACCCCAGCCGACCGAGGACTGCCTTCATCGTGTCGTAGGTGCCGGCGGTGACCCCTCCGGTGGTGACGATGAGGTCGGCGCGGACCAGCTGGTCCTCCAGGGTGTCCATGAGCGCGCGCTGCTCGTCGCGCACCGGTCCGGCGCGGTAGGACATGCCGCCGGCGTCCTGCGCCGCCGCCGTGAGCATGTAGCCGTTGGAGTCGGGGATCAGCCCGGGCGTCATGGGAGCACCGGGCTCGATGAGCTCGGTGCCGGTGCTCATGACGACGACGCGGGGTCGAGGCCGCACCGTGACCCGGGACTGCCCGACGGAGGCCAGCAGCGCCACCTCCCGGGCACCCACGAGCGCGCCGGCGGGCAGGACCGCCTGGCCCCGGGCGAGCTCCTCCCCCGCGCGGCGCACCCCGTGACCGGGGGCCACGGAGTGGCGGATCGACACCGTGGGCATCCCGGCGTCGGTGAGGTCGAACGGCACGACCGCCGTCGCCCCCGCCGGAAGGGGCGCGCCCGACCCGATCCGGATGGCGGTGCCCGTCACGATCGGATGGCTGGAGCGGTACCCCGCGGGGACGTCGTCGGTCACCGGCATCGTGATCGGCGCCTCGGCACTCGCCGCGGCGATGTCGGCAGCAATCACCGCGTACCCGTCGGTGCCCGCCGAGTCGAACGGCGGCAGCGCCCACGGCGCCGTCACAGGTGCCGCGAGCAGGCAGCCTCGTGATTCCAGGAGCGAGACGTCGAGGGAGTCCAGCGCGTGGGCGTGGGCCAGGACCTCGGCCAGGTGCTCGTCGACGGTGCGCACGCGCCTACCCGCCAGCCCTCTCGGCACGGCCGCGCCACCCCGGGCCGCACCGCGCCGCGCTGTCCTGGAGCTTGGTCATGCCCCGCACGATAACCGCCGGGTTCCCCCACTGCCGGCAGTGGTGCATGATCGCGTCCGTGGCTGACTCGAAGTCGGACCTGCGCGCGCGGATCCGCGCCGCCCGGCGGCAGGTGGCCGGTGCGGCGGCTCGGGCGCACGAACCCGCCGGGCTGCTGGCGGCCGCACGTGCCGCCGGCCTGCTCGACCCGGACGGGAAGCCGGAGATCGGGGCGGTCGCGATCGCGGCGTACATCGCCGCTCCCGGCGAGCCGGACGTGGCCGGCATACGGGCAGCCGTCCGCCAGGCGGGCGGCGTGGTCCTGCTGCCCATCCCACGCGCCGACCGGACGATGGACTGGGCCCTCGACGACGGGGACTACCGGCCCGAGGGGCGCTACCCGATCGAGGTTCCTGCCGGCGACGTCGTCGGATCGGGCGCCGCGGGGCTGCTCGCCCACGGGGTTCGGACGGTCCTGGTCCCGGCACTGGCCGTTGATGCGCACGGGCGCCCGGCTGGGGCAGGGCGGGGGCTACTACGACCGGCTGCTCTCCGAGTTGGCGACCCTGGCAGCGCTCGCCCGGTCCGGCGGTGGACGGGATGCGACTCACCCGGCGGCAGCGGACGTGCGGCTCGTCGCGGTGGTGCGCGACGTCGAGCTGCTCCCGGCAGGATCCGTGCCGCGCGAGGCCCACGATCAGCTGATGACGGCCGCACTCACGCCGACGCGGTTCGTGGCGCTGGACCGCTGAGCCACGCAGGGGCGGCCAGGTCAGCCGGTCAGGACGCCGCGGGAGTGGACGACGTCGACGAGCTCGAGCCCGAGTCGGAACCCGACCCGGAGCTGGACGACGACCCGGAGGATCCACTCGACGACGAGGGGCTGCTGGCCTCGGAGGCCTTCTTCGACTCCGTCTTGGGCGTGGCGGGGGAGGTCGCCGAGGACTTGCCGCGACTGTCCGTGCGGTAGAACCCGCTGCCCTTGAACACGACGCCGACGTTGCCGAACACCTTGCGCAGGCGGCCGTCCTCGCAGGAGGGGCAGTCGGTGAGCGACGGCTCATGGATCGACTGGACGACCTCCAGCGGGGTGTCGCAGCTGGTGCACACGTACTCGTAGGTCGGCATACTCACCCTCTTCACCGCGGCCATCGTGGCTCTGACAGGCTCCCATTCTGGCACTCGCGGGCGCGGAGTGCTAATCGTGTCCCAGCGCCACGGGCAGGGTCGGGACCAGCCCCGAGCCCCCGCGATCTCACGCCTCGCAGGCTGGAGGATGCCCGCCTGTGGACAACCGCTGGTCGATCTGCTCGATCACGCCTACGGTCCCCCTGCCGGTGGCCACCAGCCGCCCGCGAACGAGCCTGCAGGGTCGCATCGATCGGGGGGTCACATGAGCAGGTCACACCGGAGCCCATCCCGGCTCGGCGCCGCACGCCTGGTCCGGCGCCACCGCCGCCTCCTGGCCGGCGTGGCAGCCGCCGCATCCATCGCGGCCCTCGGCATGGCCCTGCAGCCACCGGCCCCGGCCACACGCGCCGTGGTCGTCGCGGCCGTCGACCTGCCGGCCGGGCGCTCCCTGGTCGCGGGCGACCTCAGCGTCGCCCAGGTCCCGGCGGGGGTGCTTCCCGCGGGGACGAGCAGCGATCCCGGCGACTTCATGGGCCGGGTCCTGGCCGCACCGATGGCCCGCGGCGAGGCGATCGCCGGTCACCGGCTCACGGACCTGCCGCCGTGGTCGGTGCCCGCAGGGCACGATGCCCATGCCGGTCCGGTTCGCCGACGCGGGGGCTGCTGCCCTGCTGGCCGCGGGACAGCGCGTGGACGTGGTGGCCGCCTCCGGGCCGGGGCTCGACGGTGCGGCGCCGTTCGCCTCAGCCGAGCTGGTCGCCCAGGACGTCCTCGTGCTGGCGGTCATCACCGCGGACCAGGGGTCGGGGGGCATCCTCGGCGGTTCGACCACCAGCGACGAGCAGACCCCGCTGGTGCTGCTCGCCGCCGACCGGGGAGCGGCCCTGGCGATCGCCGGGGCCCAGGGCCGCGCGAGCCTGAGCTACCTGATGCACCTCGGCCCCGGCTGACAGCCCAGCGTGGGCTGCCGACCGGGGCCGGTGAGCGTTGCCAGAGCCGCGGCGGCTCTGGCAGGTCAGGTCGCTCGGCCCTGGACTCGGGCGCGCTGCCCGGGGTGCCCGTGGCGAGCAGGTCGCGGATCTCGGTGAGCAGCTGACGCACCTCGGTCAGGGGCCGACCTCTCTTGGCCGCGACCTCCTGGTCGCCAGCTCGCGCGCCTTGTTCATCGGCAGGACGAAGACGAAGTACACGACCGCCATCGTGATCACGAACGTGATCACGAGCACGGCGATCACCGCACCGAAGTCGACGAAGGTGGCGGATTCGGCGGTGCAGGGATCACCCCGCCGATGCAGAAGCCCCACCCACCGGTGTCGCCGGCACCGACGGCCGCGAGGACCGGTTGGATGATCTCGTCGTTGAACGACTTGACCACCGCGGTGAACGCAGCGCCGACGACCACGGCCGACCGCCAGGTCGATGACGTTGCCGCGCATCACGAACTCCTTGAAACCGTGCAGGATGCCGGTCTTCTCCTCGGCCATGGGTCACTCCTTGAGTGGTGCTCGGGGACGGGCGCGCCGAGACGCGGCACGGCGACTGAGCAGCAGCGTACTGGAGCACCGCAGTCGCGGCATCGGCGCATCGCCGCGCACCCGGATCCGGGCGGGCAGACCCGCCGCAGTCCGCGTCCGCCCCGATCAGCTCCCGTGGTGCGGGGGGGTCTCCGTGCGGTAGTGGGCCAGACGATCGGACTCGGACTCGCCGCGCTCACCCCACGACTCGGGCCGGTCCTCGGACGCCCGACCGTCGAGGGGATCCCCCAACGACAGCGCCCGAGGTCGCGGCGGCGTCCGGCTGGGCCTCAGGGATGGGCGAGTCGGAGCCCTCGGGCTGCGGATCCTGCGGACTCACTGCGGATCGCCCTGGTCGAGCTGGGCGAGGAAGGCCTCCACCTGCGCCGCGATGTCGATGTCGCGTGGGCAGGGCGTCGGACCCTGCCGGCGCGTTGGCCCGGCCCGCCATCATCGCGTCGTACTGCTCCTCGAGGGTGGTGACCGCCTCCATGTTCTCCGGGTTGGACGCGATCTGGATGGAGATGTCGGCGTCGGACTCCTCGGCGGCGTCGCGCAGCTCGTCGAGGGGCACCGCCATGCCCGTCGCCGCGGACAACGCCTGGAGCAGGGCCAGCGCCCCGCGCGGGAACTCCGCCTGCACCAGGTAGTGCGGCACGTGCGCGGCGAAGCCCATCGCCGGCCGGTCCTGCTCACCGAGCCTGACCTCGAGCAGGGCCGCGAGGCTCCCCGGCACCTCCAGCGAGCCCACCCAGGGCTGGGTCCCGACGATCAGGGTCGGGTCGTTGGCGTGCACCGTGACGTTGATGGGTCGGGTGTGCGGCGCCGGCCACGGGATCGCGTGCATCCCGACGACCAGGCGCACGCCCAGGGCCTCGATGAGCCGGATGATCCCATTGCTGACCGCGCCCCAGGCGGCGTCCGGCTCGGAGCCGTGAAGGACCAGGAACCGCTCCCCACGCTCGTCAACGCCGCGTCCACGACCAGCTCGGGCATCGCGACCGACTCGTAGTGATCCGAGTCGAACACCGTGCGGGGCCGCCGGCCCCGGTAGTCGAAGATGGAGTCGATGTCGAAGGTGGCCACCCGGGAGTGCTCGCAGCTGTCCAGCAGGTGCTGGATCGCCAGGCGGCTGGCACCCCCGGCGTCCATGAACCCGGTCAGCCCATGGACCAGGACCGGGGCGCCGAGTTCCGGGCGGTCTGGCTCGAGTCGGTAGGAACCCGCTGTCACGACTTCTCCCTCACCTCGAGCCGGCGCCTCTCGCGACCGGCTGGCCGTCAGGTTCAACGAGACTACTGCCGCAGGGATTCCCGACGGCGGACGACGCCGGATGATCTGGGGCGCGCCGCGAGAGGGCACTGGTCGAGACGAGGGCGAGCCACGCGGTCGCTGCTACTGTCGAACCGCCCCGCCCCGCCACAGGGTGGGCACCCCCTGAGGCGCGCGAGCGTCCCGACTGGCAGGAGGCGAGATGGCCCAGGAGCAGGGACCGGAGCCGCCCGACTCGCCCGCCGGCGACGTCGCGGGCAACGCGGCCTCCCCGAGATCCGGGAGTCCCCGGGACGCGCAGGCGGAGCAGCGCCGCGGCCCGGTCTCCCGGCTCGTGCGCAACAAGCAGTTCGTGAAGCTCGTCGCGGTGCTCATCACCCTGGCCCTGGTGTACTACGCGTTCTTCATCGTCCTTCCCAGTGAGATCAGCTGGTCCGAGGTGCAGGCCGCACTCAAGGCCCTGACCATGGCGGAGGTCGTCGCCCTGGCGGTGTCGGGCGTGATCCTCATGGTCATCCTCGGGTGGGCGGCCAAGGCGTCCCTGCCCGGCCTGACCCTCTACCAGGGCTTCGAGTCCTCGGCCACCAGCCAGATGACGGCATTCGTGGTGCCCCCGCCGGGGGACTACGTGATCCGGTTCGCGATGTACCGGACCTACGGGTTCTCCGACGAGCAGTCGGGCGCGTCGGTCCTGATCTCGATGGTCCTGCGCTACGTCGCCATCTTCGTCATGCCGATCGTGGGGCTCCTCGCCGTGATCGTGGCGGGGACCGCCACCTCGGCGCAGGTCTGGTGGTTCCTGGGCCTCACGTTCGCATTCGTGCTCGTGTGCTGGCTGATGCTCCGAGTCGTCCACAGCGACGCCGTTGCGCACACCATCGGCCGGCGGATGGACTCGACCGTGGCCCGGGTGATGCGGCTGTTCCATCGCACGCCCGCGGGCGACATCGAGCGCAGCGTCGTGAGCTTCGGGCAGCGCACGCGCGCCACGGTGAACAGCCATGGCCCCTCGCTGCTGGCCTCCAACCTCGTCTGGGCAGTGGGCAACGCCGTGATCCTGCTGCTGGCCATGCGCTTCAGCGGCCTGGACTCCGCCACGGTCCCCCTGGCCACCGCACTCCTGGCGTGTGGCTACCTGATGGTGGTCAACATCCTGCCCATCCCTGGCAAGAGCGCCCTCGCGGCTCCCACTCTGTTCACGATCATGACCCTGACCAGCGATGCCGAACAGTCGGCGATGACGGCCGCGATCCTGCTCTATCGCGTGGTGACCTGGCTGCTGCCGATGCCCGTGGGCGCCGCCATGTTCTTCATCTGGCGCTACCGGGTGCGCCGCGACACGGTCACGACGGTGCCTGAGGACCCGGACGTCGTCAACGCCAACCCTGGCACCTGATCCGTCACCGGGACGCGGCCCTGCGGTACCGGGCCACGCCCAGCGGAACGAAGACCGCCAGCAGGACCATGCACCAGAGGACCGAGGCGAGGACCGGGTTCTGCAGCGGCCAGTAGTCCGGCGCCTGGTAGTTGGGCGGGACGTTGCCGAAGAGCTCGCGGACCGCGGCGGCTACAGCGCTGATCGGATTCCATGCCGCCACGGGCTGGAGCCACGAGGGCATGGTCTCCAGTGGGACGAACGCGTTGGACAGGAACGTCAGCGGGAACAGCCAGATGAGTCCGGCGGTCTGGGCCACCTCCACGCTGCGCACCGAGAGGCCGATGACGGCGCCGATCCACAGGAAGGAGTACGCGAACAGTGCGAGCAGTGCGAAACCGCCAAGCACGCTGAGGACCGGGGCGTCCGTGCGCCAGCCGACGAGGAGGCCGGTCAGCGCCATGGCGGCGGTGGTGACCCCGGCGAACGCGAGGTCGGCGAACGTCCGCCCCGCGAGGACCGCCGACCGGGCCATCGGCAGTGAGCGGAACCTGTCGAACAGCCCTCGCGAGAGGTCGTCGGCCATCGCGATGCAGGTCGTGGCGCAGGTGAAGGCCACGGTCTGCACGAAGATCCCGCCCATGAGGAAGTCCGTGTAGTCGCCGCCGCCGGGGACCTCGATCGCGCCGCCGAAGACGAACGCGAACAGCAGCACGAACATGATCGACTGGATGATTCCGAAGACGATCGAGTCGGGCTGTCGGCGCAGGCGCGTGACGTTGCGCCACGTGATGGTCCGGGTGTCGGACAGCGTCTGTCCCAGGCCGCTCATCGGTGGGTTCCCTCCCTCGCCTCGGACTGCGGGGCGCCCTCGGGGGCGGCAGCCGCTGCGGACGCCCGCGATCCGCCACCTGGACCTGACGCCGCGCCGGACGCCTCGGCTGCCTGCGCGTGGTGCCCGGTGAGCTCGAGGAAGACGTCGTCGAGGGTCGGCCTCCGCACGCCGATGTCGAGGATCGTGACCCCCCGCTCGTCGAAGGCTCGGACCGCCTCAAGAAGGGCCGTCGCGCCCCCGGCAACCGGCGCTACGAGCTGACGGGAGTGCTCGTCGACGTCGATGACGCCGTTGGCCAACCGGGCCAGGACCTCACGCGCATCGCCCACCTGCCCTGCGCCGACGGTGACGGCAAGACGCTCGCCACCCACCTGGGCCTTGAGCTCGTCGGAGGTGCCGCGGGCGATCACCCGGCCGCGATCGACGACAG
Organism: uncultured Actinomycetes bacterium; assembly: GCA_963812395.1. GTDB lineage: Bacteria > Actinomycetota > Actinomycetes > S36-B12 > CAIYMF01 > Prado023. Next base: position 14,246 of record CAWEVG010000026.1, on the reverse strand, counting down.
CGATGGAGTCGGCCAGCTTGTCGGCCTCGTCGAGGTACTGGGTCGTGAGCAGGACCGTCGTCCCCTGCGAGACCAGCCCCTCGATGACCTCCCACAGGCCGATCCGACTCCGCGGGTCCAGGCCCGTCGTGGGCTCATCCAGGAAGATGATCGGTGGCCGGGCGACCAGTGCTCCGGCGAGATCCAGCCTGCGGCGCATGCCGCCCGAGTAGGTCTTCGCCGGTCGGTCAGCCGCCTCCTCGAGGTCGAACTGCTCGAGCAGTTCGGCGGCGCGAACGCGCGACGCGGCCATGTCGAAGTGGTACAGCCGACCCACCATCACCAGGTTCTCCCGGCCCGTCAGGTACTCGTCGACGGCCGCGTACTGACCTGACAGCCCGATCGAGCGGCGCACCCCCTGCGGATCGGCGGCGACATCGATGCCGTTGACGGTGGCCCGCCCTGAGTCCGGGGTCAGCAGGGTGGTCAGGATGCGCACAGCCGTGGTCTTGCCCGCACCATTCGGGCCCAGCAGCCCGAGCACCGACCCGGTCGGGACCTCCAGGTCCACGCCGTCGAGCGCACGGACCTCACCCGACCGGCTCGGGAAGACCTTGACCAGACCCTCAGCGGTGATGGCTGCCATTCCCTGATCCAACCCCAGCCCTCTGACACGCGCATTCCGAGAGGGCGGCAGGACGCGGGAGTGCGGGACCTTGACGTCGCGATATCCACACCCTTCCCACCGGATATCCCCGAGGAAGGCGACCGTCCTGCTACGTTCGGCTTCACCGAGGCGTCGATGTCCGGGGGGACAGATGGATCGCAGGGATGGGTGGGAGTCAGGCCGCGACGCGCTGCCCGCGCGTCGGCGGGCCCTCGTCGCCTGCGCGGTCACCGCCCTCCTGCTTGGGGGCCTGTCGCCACTGGCGTCGACGTCCACCGCCATCACCCCCCAGGCAGAGCAGACGTGGGAGACGGGCGTCGTCAGCAAGGTCGCCGACGGCGACACCGTGCTCGTCGACATCCAGACCGCCACGGATCCCGGCTTCATCGCGCCACCGGCCTCCCCCGACCCGGCCGTGCCCTCGGCTCGCACCTACTGCGACGAGCGCATCAAGACCGACGGCACCATGCCCGAACCCGACTACGACCTCGACAACTGCCGCGTCCGGCTCAGCGGCATCCAGGCCCCGGAAACGGCCGGCGCGTCCGGCGGCTCGGCCCTTGAGCAGTGCCGGGCCGGCGCCGCCACAGACGCGCTCAAGGCGGTCCTTCCAGCCGGGACCCCGGTGCAGCTGCGCTCAATCAGCGTCCGCTCGGTGGAGGCCGACTACTCCGGCGGCAGGCTCGCACGCTCGGTGTACTACCAGGACGCCACCGGGAACTGGGTCGACGCCGGCCGCGCGGTTCTCGCCGGAGGCCATGCGATGTGGTTCCCGCACAGCCTGGCGGACACCGAGAAGCCGGAGTACGCCCACAACCTCGAGTACCGGCGGCTCGTGGACGACGCCGCCGCGCGCGGGGTGGGTCTCTGGTCGGCGAACCTCTGCGGCGCCTCGGCCCCGGCCTCCGTTCGGACGTGGGTCGTCTCGGACCCGATCGGCGATGACGCCAACAACGAGTACGTGGTCGTGCTCAACGACTCTGACGCCGCCCTGGACGTGAGTGGGTGGACGGTGCGGGACTCCTCGTTGACCACCTTCACCCTGCCCGTCGGGACCGTGATCGGGCCGCGGGACCACATCCGCATCTTCACGGGTTCCGGCGCGCAGGGGACGCCCACGCCGCGCGACTTCCACTTCGGCGGACCGAGCCAGATGTTCGCCAACTGGGACCCAGCAGCGGGCTACTTCTACGGCGACGGTGCCTACGTGTACGACGCGCAGCCGGGATACGCCTATGGCAACCTCCGCGCATGGTTCGAGTACCCGTGCGACCCGAACGCGTGCGGCGACCCGCTCGTCGGCAGGGTCGTGATCGGCACGGTGCAGTACGACCCGCCGGATACGGACACCGCGGCAAGTGAGTACGTCGAGTTCCGCAACACCACAGCGGCACCGGTCGGCCTGGGGGGCTACGCGTTCGGCAGGCAGGGCTCGCAGTACCCGTTCCCGCCCGCCACCGTGATCCCCGCCGGAGGAACGCTTCGCCTGTCGATGGGAGTGGGGGCGGACACCGCGGACACCCTGTTCCTGGGCCGCACAGCGAGCCTGCTGGCGAACACCGGCGACCACCTCACTCTCGTCAACCTCAACCAGGCCCCGGTCGACTGCCGCGCGTGGGGGGCGTTCACCTGCACCGGGCTGCCCGTCAGCGGTGCGCTGACGACGCCGGCGACGGCGGCTGCCGCGGCTCCACCGGCCCCCCGGGCCTCGGCTCCGACCAACCGGCCGGCCGCACCGACCGCCGTGCGGGCCACCGCGAAGTCCAAGCGGGTCACCGTCCGTTGGGCCGCCCCGGCGCCCAACGGGACCAAGAAGGTCACCAAGTACCGTGCGCGGGTCTACCTGAGCGCCGGGAAGTCCCTGAAGTACCGCACGTCGTGCACCGCCAAGGCGCGCAGCCTCAAGTGCCGGACCAAGAAGCTGCTCAAGGGCAGGACGTACGTGGTGAAGGTCCAGGCCCGGAATGCGAAGGGGTACGGCGCGTACTCCGCACCGGTGGCTGTCCGGGTCAGGTGACCGGCGGGGCGCTGCGCGAGAACAGCCCGGGACGGCGGGGACCCTGCACCAGTGCGGGGCGCCGCCCGTCACACAACCGTCACCGTGACGTCGCCCCCGACACGCGGCGGCAACACAGCCGTAACGGCCAGCCCATCGGGCCGACCTACACTTGGCGCCCGTGAACCCCAACCCCACAGACCAGGCAGAAGTCCCTGACCTGGCACAGGAAACGCCCACCCACTCCGACCTCCCCGCCTGGAACCGCTGGTTCGAGCTGACCCAACGCGGGTCGACGCTCGGCACCGAGTTCCGGGGCGGCCTCGTCACGTTCTTCACGATGGCCTACATCGTCGTGCTGAACCCGTTGATCATCGGCACCGCCAAGGACATCAACGGGACCTACATCGGCGGCGGGGACAACCCCGTCGTCTCCATCGGCCTCGTGGCCGGTGCCACCGCGCTGGTCGCCGGCATCCTGACGATCGCCATGGGCGCCATCGGGCGCTTCCCCCTGGCGATCGCCGCCGGCCTGGGCCTCAACAGCTTCCTCGCCTACACGATCGCCCCGCTGATGACCTGGCCGCAGGCGATGGGCCTGGTCGTCCTCGAGGGCCTGATCATCTTCGCCCTGGTGCTCACCGGCCTGCGGGTCAAGGTGTTCAGCATCATCCCCGAGCCGCTGAAGTACGCCATCGGCGTCGGGATCGGACTGTTCATCGCCCTGATCGGACTGGTGGATGCCGGCATCGTCCGCGGCGGGATCCCGCTGATCTCCTTCGGCGTGAACGGCGCCCTGCGGGGCTGGCCGAGCGTCGTGTTCGTCTTCGGGCTGCTGCTGATGATCGTGCTGGTCACCAAGCGCGTGAAGGGCGCGATCCTCATCGGGATCCTCGCCACCGCGGCACTGGCCATCCTCCTCGAAGCGGTCCTGGAGATCGGCCCGTTCAACGACGGGAACCCGGATACCCCGAACAACCCGACCGGATGGGCGCTGAATGTCCCGCGCTTCCCGGACACGTGGTTCAGCACACCGGACCTGAGCATCCTCGGGCAGTTCTCCCTCGTTGGGGCATTCAGCGCGGTCGGAATCGTGACTGCGTCGCTGTTCGTGTTCTCCCTGCTGCTCTCGGACTTCTTCGACACGATCGGCACCGTCACCGGGCTGTCCCACGAGGCTGAGTTGACCGGCGAGGACGACAGCATCCCGCACCTCGAGGCGATCCTGCTCGTGGACTCGGCCGCAGCCGCGGTCGGAGGCGTCGCCTCGGTGTCGAGCAACACCAGCTACATCGAGAGCGCTGCCGGCATCGGCGAGGGTGCCCGCACCGGCATCGCGGCGATCGTCGCAGGCGTGCTGTTCCTGCTGGCGATGTTCGTCACGCCGCTGGTGTCGGTGGTCCCGTACGAGGCGGCCACCCCCGCCCTGGTGATCGTGGGCTTCCTGATGATGACCCAGATCAAGCACATCCCGTTCGACGACTACACGATCGGGATCCCGGCCTTCCTGACGATCATCCTCATGCCGTTCACGTACTCGATCGCCAACGGCATCGGCGCCGGCATCATCACCTACACGGTCCTCCAGGTCGCGACGGGCAGGACCCGGCAGATCCCGGGCCTGCTGTGGATCGTCTCGGCGGCGTTCGTCGTCTACTTCGCCATCGATCCGGTGACACAGCTGCTCGACTCGGTTACCGGCTGATCAACCCCACCCGTCCTCCAGGGGCGCCCGTCCACGTGGCGGGCGCCCCTGTCCATGTCCGCGCCCGGCAACGGGTCGCGCGTGGGACCGGCGCGACGCACAATCGGGGCGTGGGCAACTGGGGTTCGTACTCGTTCCTCGTCGGGCCGATGATCGCCCTGTTGGCCCTCGGCGGGCTCGCGCTGGTGGCCCGCTGGGCCAGTCAGAGCGGGACGTCCCTGATCGAGGAACCCCCGCGGCAGGGCAGCGACGAGGAGTACGGCCTGATGATCCCCATCGCCAGCCCGACGAATGCGCGAGCGTCGCGCGACGTTGCCGTGCGGCTCACGGCCGCCGGGGTGCGCTGCCGCGAGGTCACCACGACCGAGGGGCTGCGGGTCATGGTGTGGGCCGAGGATGTGGCCCGGGCGCGCGCGGTCCTGGACACCCCGCGCTGAGCGAACCGAGCGTCGGCCAAGGATCCGTGGGAAGGTTTCGGACGTGCCGAGGTCGTCCTTCGGCACCCGAACTGCGCCCGCCTTCGGCGGTGCTCACCTCCGAGAGGATCACCCACATGTCCGAGAACCCCCTGCTCGACACCATCGTCGGGATCAACGCCGTCTCCCTGTCGAACCTCGACAACAGCCTCGAGGCAATCCTCCTGGTCCGGCTCGCGGCCCTGGTGGCCGTCGATGCTCCGCCCGCCTCGTACCTGGCGACCCTGCGGGCAGCCGAAGGCACGCTGCTGCAGCTTGAGGACGCCCGCAGCGTCCTGATCGCCGTCGCCCCGATCGTGGGCGTCCCGAGGGTCATCTCCGCGGCGCGCAACCTCGCCGACGCTCTCGGATTCGAGATCGCGATCGAGGAGGCCCTGGCCGAGGAGGCCTGAGCCGCACGGACCTGCGATGCCCCCGGACGATGGGCCGGGGGCATCGTCGCGTCCAGGGACCGGCGCCTGCTGTGGTCGGGGGCCTCCTGCATCGGTGACGGGACCCGAGGACGGCAGGCAGCTCGGGACCTTCGGCCCCTCACAGCGCGAGGCCCCGGGCGTTACACTTCAATCATGATCGAAGCGATGACGATCGACAGGTCGCCGGCTCAGCAGGCGGACGCGGTGACCCTTCTCGCGGTGGTGGCGGATCCCGTTCGCTGGCGACTCCTTGCGGAGCTGGCCGGATCCGGCACCCGGTGCGTCTGCGACCTGCAGCCGGTCGCAGGGGTGGCACCGAACGTGCTGTCCTACCACCTGAAGATGCTGCGCGAGGCGGGCCTGGTGACCTCGGCCAAGCGCGGCAGGTGGGTGGACTACACGCTGGCCGAGGACGCCCAGCTGCGGATGGCCGCGGCACTGCCCACTCACGGTCGAGCCCCGCGCGGCTCGCGCCGGCCGTGACCGTCACCGAACGACTCCCCCGGACCAGGGGTCGCCTGGGCCTGACAGTCGCCGCCGCCGTCGTGCTGTGGTGGCTGGCGTTCTGGGTCAACGCAAGGATCTGGGACTGGCTGCTCCACGACCTCTTCGGACTGGCCGCCGAGGCGCGGCTGACCGAGACCCTGCGCTTCTTCCTCTACGACACGGTGAAGATCACCCTGCTGCTGTGCGGGATCATCTTCATCGTCACCGTCCTGCGCTCCTTCATGAGCGTGGAGCGCACGCGCGCGCTGCTCGGGGGCAAGCGCGAGGGCGTGGGCAACGTGATGGCCGCCGGCCTGGGCGTGATCACCCCGTTCTGCTCATGTTCGGCCGTCCCGGCGTTCATCGGGTTCGTCGCGGCGGGGGTCCCGATCGGGGTGACCCTGAGCTTCCTGATCGCCTCACCGCTGGCCAACGAGATCGCCATCGGCCTGCTGTGGAGCCTGTTCGGCTGGCAGATCGCCGCCATCTACGTCGTGGCCGGGGTGACCATCGCGATCGTCGCCGGGTGGATCCTGGGCCGCCTGCATGTCGAGCGCTGGGTCGAGCCCTTCGTGTTCGAGACCACGCTCCGCGGCCAGACGATCGACCCGGCCGCAGGATTGACCATGGAGCAGCGTGTGGCCATGGGCGTCGAGGAGGTCGGCACGATCCTGCGCAGGATCTGGCCGTACCTGCTGATCGGCATCGGCCTGGGCGCGATCATCCACGGCTGGGTCCCCACCGACTTCTTCCTCACCTACGCCAACGCGGACAACCCGTTCGGCGTCCTGGTCGCGGTCGCGATCGGCGTGCCGCTGTACTCCAACGCCGCCGGGATCATGCCGCTCGTGGAGGTGCTGTACTCCAAGGGCATGCCGATGGGCACCGTGCTCGCGTTCATGATGGCCGTCGTGGCCCTCTCGCTGCCCGAGATGATCCTGCTGCGCCGGGTCCTGCAACCCAAGCTCCTCGGGCTGTACGTCGGCGTGGTGGCCACCGGGATCATCGTCGTCGGCTACCTGTTCAACTTCCTCCTCGGCTCCGGCCCGATCTGACCATCCACAACGAAGGGAATGACCCATGATCATCAAGATCCTCGGCTCCGGGTGCGCGAACTGCCACCGGCTCGAGGCCAACACCACGCAGGCCCTGACCACCCTGGGCCTGGAGGCAACCGTGGAGAAGGTCACCGACGTCGCCGACATCGCCTCGTACGGGGTCATGAGGACCCCGGGCCTGGTCGTCGACGAGCAGGTGCTGGTCTCCGGGCGCGTGCCCGATGCTGCCGAGATCGCCAGGCTCCTCGCCCCGACGGCCTAGGGCACCCGGCGTCACGAGGAGGACGGTCGGCGCATGACACCACAGGGCTCCGCTCGCCCCGCTCCGCGCGGACACGATCCCGACGAGGCCGCGGTCCTGGGCAGCTGTCCACGCTGGACAGATTCCTGCCCGCCTGGATCCTGCTGGCCATGGTCGGCGGGCTTCTGCTCGGCCGCGTGCTCCCCGGGGTGCAGGACGCCCTGGACGCGGTCAGGGTGGGTCAGACGTCGCTACCGATCGCCATCGGGCTGCTGATGATGATGTACCCCGTGCTGGCCAAGGTCCACTACGAGGACATGAGCCACGTCACCGGCGACCGGCGCATGCTCTGGCTGTCGCTGCTGCTGAACTGGGTTGTCGGCCCCCTGCTCATGTTCACCCTGGCGTGGGTCTTCCTCGGCGACTACCCCGAGTACCGAACCGGCCTGATCGTCATCGGGTTGGCCCGGTGCATCGCGATGGTGCTGATCTGGAACGACCTTGCCTGCGGGGACCGGGAGGCCGGCGCGCTCCTGGTCGCGATCAATTCGGTGTTCCAGGTGCTTGCGTATGCCCTTCTGGGCACCTTCTACCTGGAGGTCCTGCCCGGATGGCTCGGGCTTCCGACCGAGGACGTCATGTTCTCCACATGGGAGATCACCAAGGCTGTGCTGATCTTCCTCGGGATCCCGCTCGCAGCCGGATTCCTCACCCGACGGATCCTGCGTCCCCGCAAGGGCGCGGACTGGTACGACAACACCTTCCTGCCACGCATCGGCCCGTGGGCGCTCTACGGCCTGCTGTTCACGATCGTCGTGATGTTCGCCCTGCAGGGGGAGGCGATCACGTCCGACCCGGTCAGCGTGCTGCGGATCGCGATCCCGTTGCTGGCCTACTTCGCCATCATGTGGTTCCTGTCGTTCGGGTTGGGCGTCCGCGCACGCCTGGGCTACCCGAAGACCGCCACGCTGTCCTTCACCGCCGCGGGCAACAACTTCGAGCTGGCGATCGCCGTGAGCATCGGGGTCTGGGGCGTGACCTCCGGCCAGGCGCTCACCGGCGTGATCGGACCCCTCATCGAGGTTCCGGCCCTGGTGACGTTGGTGTACGTGTCACTGTGGCTGCGCCGGCGGCTGTCGTGGCGGGATCGGGTGGAGGCCGAAGCCGCCTGACCACGGGGGCGCCGAGCTGAGTCCGACCTGTGCGGCCAGCCGGTACCGAGTGCGACTGACGCCGCCAGGTTCGCGGCGGCCCACCCGACGGTCCTCGCATCGACCCTCCGCCAGCGCCCTGGGGACGATCGGCGATGACCTGTGGCGGTCGTGGAGGGCCCGAAGACCCTCGGAGGCGGTCCTGACGTCCACGTACAGTGCTGGCGGTGCGCCGCCGCGGTGCACGTCCGACGAGGAGCAGCGCCTGTGACCCCGCACCACCCGGCAGGCATCGGCGCAGTCAAACCCGAGGGTTGGGTCTACGCGACCGCCCCGATGATCGTCTACTGGGAGCTGACCAACGCCTGCGGCCTGGCCTGCCGGCACTGCCGCGCCACCGCGATGCCGGACCCCGCCCCCGGGCGAGCTGACCACCGCGGAGGCGATCGCCCTGCTCGACGACATCACCGGCTTCGGCTCGCCCGCTGCCGCACGTCGTGATGACCGGTGGCGACCCGCTGCGCCGGCCCGACCTGGACCTGCTGATCCGGGAGGCGGTCGACCGCGGCATCGGCGTCTCCCTGGCGCCGGCGGTGACCCCGCTCCTGACCCGCGAGCGCCTGGCTGAGCTGCAAGGACGACGGCGATCCAGGCGATCTCCCTGAGCCTCGACGGCTCGGACCCGCCGCGCCACGACGGGGTGCGCGGGGTGCCCGGGACGTTCGACGCCACCCTCGAGGCCCTGGACTGGGCGGCCGAGGTCGGGCTGCCGGTGCAGGTGAACACGCTCGTCACCGCGACGACGGCCGCCGACCTGCCGGCGATCCACGACCTGCTGCACCGAGCACACCCTGCAGCGGTGGAGCCTGTTCTTCCTGATCTCCGTCGGACGGGGCTCGACCCTCACGGAGCTGTCGCCGGGCGAGGCCGAGCGGCTGATGGGCTGGCTGTGGCAGATCAGCGCGGACGCGCCGTTCCAGGTCAAGACGACCGAGGCGATGCACTACCGCCGGGTGGCCGCCAGGGCGCTGGCGCCGCGCGGGCTGACCGAGGCGGAGATCGAGGCCGGCACCCGATCTCGCGGGGCTTCGGCATCCGCGACGGCAACGGGATCGTCTTCGTCGCCCACGACGGCACGGTCACCCCGTCCGGGTTCCTGCCGCTGCCGGTCGGCAACGTCCGGGAGACCGGCCTGGTCGAGCTCTACCGCGACGACCCCGACGTGCGCGACCTGCGCGACCCACGACGTTCAAGGGTCGCTGCGGGCGCTGCGAGTACCAGATGTGGTGCGGCGGCTCGCGGGCCCGGGCCTACGCCTGGACCGGCGACCCGCTGGAGTCCGACCCGCTGTGCCCGTACGTGCCCCGCGACGCCACGGCGCGCAGTCCCGCCGGCGAGTGACGCCACGTCTGCTGGTCGTCGGCGGCGGGATCACCGGGCTGGCCGCAGCCTGGGAGGCCGCTGCGCGCCGGCGCCCGGCGTGACCCTGGTCGAGGCCTCCGCCGTAGTTCGGCGGCAAGGTGCGCACCGAGCGGGTGGACGGGTTCCTCATCGAGCACGGCCCGGACTCGTTCGTCGCCTACCGCCCGGCCGCCCTCGGGCTGATCGGCGACCTGGGCTGTCCGACGAGGTGATCTCCGTCGGCGGGACGCGCGCCGTCCACCTGCGCGCCGACGGCCGGCTGCTGCCCGCTGCCCGACGGCATGGGCATGGTCCTGCCGACCCGGATGGGGCCGTTCGTCCGACCCCGATCCTGTCCTGGCGGCACAAGGTGCGCGCCGGCGCTGGACCTCGTGCTGCCGCGGCGGCTGGTCGCCGCCGGACACCTCGATCGGCGCGTTCCTGCGCGCCCGGCTCGGTGACGGCGTGGTCGATCGCTTCGCCGACCCGCTGATCGGCGGCATCTACGGCGCCGGGGTCGACGAGCTCAGCCTCGACGCCGTCCTGCCCTCCCTGCGGGCCAGCGAGCAGGAGCACCGCAGCCTGATGCTCGCCAGCCTCGCGCAGGGCCGGGCCGCACGCCGCCGGGGCAGGCCCGGCGCGGCTCGCCCTTCCGCAGCCTCGCCGACGGGTTGGGCAGCCTGGTCGACGCGCTCGTGGCACGCTGCGAGGAGCGCGGGGCGGACCTGCGCTCGGGCACGTCGGTGCGGCGCTGGACCCGGGCCGACCGGATCGGCATCGAGCTGTCCGACGGGTCCGTGACGGTCGACGCGGTGATCCTGGCCGCGGGGCCGCGGCCGATGGCGGACCTCGTGGACCGTCGCGGCCGCGCGGCAGCCGCACTGGGCGGCGTCCCGCTGGATCCACCACGTCGTCATCCTGGCCTACGAGGCCTCGCCTTCCCCGAGCCGCGTCGTCGGGCACGACCTCGAGGCGGGACCGGACGCCGCCCCGATCAGCGGGGTGACGATCAGCTCGAACAAGTGGGCGGGTCGCGCCCCCGAGGGCGTGGTCCTGCTGCGGGCCTTCGTGCCCGAGCGGGTCGGCCCCCTGGCCACGGCCCCCGACGACGAGATCCTCGCGCGGGTGACCTCGCACGTGCGCGCGTCCTCGGCGCGACGGGCGCCCCGGTGCTCACCCGCGTCCCGCTGGACCGCGGCGATGCCGACGTACACGGTCGGGCACCTCGACCGGGTGGCAGCCGTCGAGGCAGCGCTGCCGGCGCGGGTCGTGATCGCCGGGTCGGCCCTGCACGGCGTCGGCGTCCCGGAGTGCATCGCCGATGGTCGCCGGGTCGCCCGGGACGTCCTGGCCGGCCTCGACGCCGCCGCGCCCCTCGGTCGCTGAAGGGCCGTCAGGGCACCTTGGGCGTCCGCTCGGCGAGGGCGGCCGCGGCGACGCTGCCGGCAACAGCCAGGACCAGCAGCACGACCAGCCCGCTCGTGGGGGGCAGGCGCAGGTAGGGGTGGCCGAACGCCCAGAACACCGACACCCGGTTGAGCCAGTCCGGCCAGCCGAGCACCGGGACCAGGTAGGCGAGCAGGTACGACGCCCCGACGAGGACGGCCAGGACGGTGACCGCCACCGGCCGGCGCACCACCGCGACGGCGATGGCCGCCACTGCCGCCAGCGCGACCCCGAACAGGAGCCCCGCCGCCAGCATGCGTGCCACGCCGACCGGGTCGACCGATCCGCCGACCGCGACCGCGCCGATCGCCAGGCCCGCCGCCGCTCCTGCGAGGATCGCGGCGACCCCGACGGTGGTGGCGACCAGCCGGCCGCGGACCAGCATCGTCCAGGTGACCGGACCGCTCAGGGTCATCTCCACCCGGCCCTGGGCGAGGTCGGCGACCCAGCCCGAGGCCTGCGTGATCACGTACGCGGCGATCACCGGGGTGACCAGCTCCCCGATGTAGGACCAGTAGGCGTCCTCGGCCGAGGTGGTCCCGATCGCCCCCACCATCGCGTTGATGAAGTCCAACTCGTCCCACATGTCCATCACCGTCGGCTGCAGGGAGGCGAACATCCAGACGAACGCCGCGGTGCACCCCGCCCAGACGGCCATCCCGACCCAGCCCCGTCGGACCGTCGCCGCCGCGACCGAGCCGAGCATCCGCCGGGGAACCGTCACGGGCCCGGATCGCGCGTCGACCGGGCCGGCGGCCCCACCTGCGCCGCCACACGGGGCCGCGTAGTCCCGTCGCTCGAACGCCCACGCCGACAGCGCGAACATGACCCCGGCCATCCCGACCAGCGCCGCGGTCGCCACCAGATCGAGGCCGTACCCCGGGACCAGCGCGCGTGAGGCGTTGGCGTGGTGGAACGGCGACACGAATCGCACGACCGGAGCGGCGGGACCGAGGCTGTCGACCACGTTGGTGGCCAGGTACAGCCCGCACATCACGGCCGCGCCGATCCCCGAGGCGGCCCGCGCGCTGCCCACGACCTGCGACAGGAACATCCCCAGGGCGTAGCCGACCAGGGCGAGCAGCCCGCTGGTGCCCATCGTGATCAGCGACCCGCCGAGGTCCGACTCGTCGCCGAACGCCAGCCCGGCCTGCACGCCGAGGCCCAGGCCCAGGCCGATCAGGGCGGCCAGCAGCGGCGAACCCCACGGCGCGGTCCCGCACCACCGCCGCGCGCCCGTGGCCGGTGGCCAGCACCTGCTCGAGGCTCCCGCGCTCCTCCCCGCCGCGGATGTCCCGCGCGCCCTGGATCACCCCGTAGATCGCGAGGAACACGTTGAACAGCATCACGTTGTGGTAGGTCACGTACCCACCGAGGGTGTCCAGCCGCTCGGCGGGCCAGCGCAGCAGCCGCATCGCCTCCGCGCCCGCGGCGACGCTGGCGGCCAGGGCCTGCGGGCCGCCGGGGAAGTCCGCCATCTCCGTGGCCACCGCGGCGCCCATGCCGAGCATGGTCAGCCCGCCGGCCACGATCCACACGCCGGCGCCCACCCGGTGCGCCCGCAGGGTGTCGCGGACCAGCGGCGCACGATGCCGGACCCGCGGGCGGGGTCACCGCCGGCTGGTGGCCCGTGGCCCGCGCTAGGCGCGGGGCTCAGCAGCGAACTCACTGAGGAACACCTCCTCCAGCGACAGCTCCCGGCTGTCCAGCTCGACGACGTCCCACGCGGACAGCACGTCCACGAGCGGGCCCACGTCGCCGTGCACGGTGCAGCTGGCCAGGTGACCCTCCACGGCGGCGTCGGACACCCCCGGCAACCCGGCCAGCGTCGGCGGGATCCCCGGGCTGCGCGCACCAGCGCCTCGACCCGGTGCGCGCGCACCGTCCGCAGCTGCTCCATCGAGCCCACCCGCAGCAGGTGGCCGTCCCGGATCAGCCCGATCCGGTCGCAGATCAGCTCCACCTCGCCCAGCACGTGCGAGGACAGCAGCACCGTGGCCCCGCGGGCCCGGGCCTCGTCGACCAGGGCGCGGAACTCCCGCTGCATCAGCGGGTCCAGGCCCAGCGTCGGCTCGTCGAGGATGAGCACCTCCGGGTCGTGCATGAACGCCTGGACCAGCAGCACCTTCTGCTTGTTGCCGTGCGACAGGGACTGGTAGCGCTGGCCCAGGTCGAGATCCAGCCGCTCGCGCCAGCGCGGCGATCCGGGCGCCGTCGACACCACCGCGCAGCCCCGCCAGCAGGCCGATCACGTACCCGGCGCTGACCCCGGGGTACTGCGGCAGCTCGCCCGGCAGGTAGCCGACCCGCCGCTTGATCTCCCGGCTGTCCCGGCGCGAGTCCAGGCCCAGCAGCGTGGCGGTCCCGCGGTCCGGGCGGATCAGGTCCATCAGCAGCCGGATCGTGGTCGTCTTGCCCGCACCGTTCGGACCGACGAAGCCGAACACCTCGCCCCGTGCGATCGACAGGTCGAGGTCGAACACGCCGTGGCCCTGGCCGTAGTCCTTGGTCAGGCCCACAGTCGAGATTGCCGCATCACCAGCCACGTCGCACCTCCCGCCGCCGAGGACGAGGACCTCCCAGCACCTTCCACGATCCCCTGTCCGGAGACCGCTCAGGAGAGGCCAAGGTCCCGCGTCGAACGACTCGGGTGACGGAGTACCCGCAGGGATCGGGCTGCTGGGCCCGCTCCCGGCGGCGAACCGTGGGTCAGTCGCGCTCGACCCAGCGGTCGATGGCCCAGACCACCGCCATGACCAGGCCGGGGTCCAGGGAGCTCACGTAGTCAACGGTGTACTTGTCGCGCACCGTCAGCCACTTCTGGCTGATCGTGGCGATGGGCTGGCCGTCCGAGGTGATCGAGTAGTTCTTCTCCATCAGGGTGCCCTGGACCTGCCAGGTGCTGCCGTCGGCCATCGTCATCGTCATCTTGTCCTTGACGATCGAGAACGCCTTCGCCTTGAGCTCGGCGACCTGGGATCCGTCAGCGGCGGAGGGATCAGCCGTGCGCTTGGGGATGGCGCGAGGAACTGACCCTTGACCGTGTAGGCGACCGTGTCCTGGGCGTCGCGGATCTCGGCCTTGGGGGTCGCGCCGATCTTGCCATCGACGAAGAGGACACGGGCGCCCGCCTCGTCGGTGACGTCGAAGTCACGTCCGGCGCCGAACTTGCTCTTGAAGAGGATCCGGGTCCAACCTGCATCGGGAGGGGGTGCGTCGGCCGATGG
>CAWEVG010000025.1:0-14284 GCA_963812395.1 uncultured Actinomycetes bacterium | reverse complement strand
GTCGGTGTTCCCGTCGGCGGCCCAGTCGGTGACGTGGTGGGTTTGGCAGGCTTCGGCGGGGATCCCGCAGCTGGGGATGATGCAGCCCTTGTCGCGTGCGGCCAGGGCCCGGCGTTGGGCGGGGGTGGCGGTGCGGGCGGTGCGTCCCACGGCCAGGGGGATCCGGGTCCCGAGCAGGGTCGTGGCCAGGGCGGTGATCCGGGCCGCGGCCGAGGGCTCGCCTGTGACCCCCGTGCTGCCTTCACCGGCCACCGGCCCGGTGGCCCAGCGGGCGACTCCGCCACGGTGTCCGGGCATGCCCGGTGTCGACCACGATCGGGGTGACCTGCGCGTCGCAGGTGGTGAACCGTTGCTCCGCGGCGGTGAGGGTGTGCCCGCGGGAGGTGGTCCACACCTGGTCGCCCAGCACGGTGCCGTCCAGGGTGACTGACACCGACACGGGCAGCCCGCCGCGGGTCGGGATCGACCCGGTGGCGTGCGCGGCGTTGACCAGGGCGACCAGCCCGTCCGCGCGCCGCGCGGACGCGGGGACGTGGTCGGCCTGGGAGCGCAACCGTTCGGCGAACGCGTCGATCGCGGCGATCACCGCCTCACCCTCCAGCCGGGGCAGCACCCCGGACAGGACCACCGAGTCGGACGTCAGCGCGAACGACAACGACCGGGCCTCAAAGGCGCCGACCTCGTCGGGTTCCGGGTCACCGGGCGGGTGCAGGACCCGGATCACCCGGGCCACGAACTGGGCCACCGCCGCCGGGGACAGCTCCCCCCACCACGGGCCCAGCTCGGTGATCACCGCCCGCCATCTGCTCGGCCGTCAGGTCGGTCGGCGTGCCGGGCCAGGGCATGCACATGCTCACTGGTGATCACCCCCGCCGCCCACACCCCACCCAACGCCGGGTGCACCTCGGCGAACGCCCCCGCGCGGGCCAGCCGCCGCGCCCACCCCGCGGACCAGCCGCGGGCCAGCAGCATCGCCCCGTCCCCGACCAACGGCAGACTGCCCGACCGGGCCGCCGCAGCCATCCGCCGGGCCAACTCGAACTCCACCGACGCCACCGCCGAGCACAACACCTCCACATCCGCCGCCGGCCGCTCCCCGGCAACCAGACCCATGACGGGCAGCTCCCCGCCGGTCAGCCGCCACCTGCCACCACGCCTCCACCACCTCCGGCGACGCCGCCCCCACCGCGGCCACCGCCCGCACATCGGCCAATACCGGTGGACCCCCTACCCCCCGTGGCCCCATCCCGCCCCCACCCCCGTGGCTCGAACACCTGTTCGAATCCTACCAGAGGCGACCCACACCACCAAACGAACTGGCCGAACCTGTGGACCGTCAGCCGCGGAGTGGCGATCCCGCAGGAGTGCGCGGGAGCATGCACCGGATCGACGGCCGGACCTCGCCTCGATCCGATCCCTGCGAAGTTAGGCTGCCGTCATGGGCATCCAGATCTCCCCGAGCATCCTCGTCGGCCGACTTCGCCGACCTCGCGCGCGAGTGCGAGCGTGTGGCCGGAACTGCGGACTGGCTGCACGTGGACGTCATGGACAACCACTTCGTGCCCAACCTGACCCTCGGACTGCCTGTCGTGCAGGCACTGCTGGCCGCACGTGAGCACCCCCGTGGACTGCCACCTGATGATCGAGGACCCCGATCGCTGGGCCCCGGCCTATGCCGAGGCAGGGGCCGGCAGCGTCACCTTCCACCTCGAGGCCGCCGGGGCGCCCGTCCGCCTCGCCCGCGAGATCCGGCGGCCAGGGTGCGCGCGCCGGGGTCGGCATCAAGCCCGCGACCCCCGTGGACGCCCTGGTCGACCTGGTGGACGAGATCGACATGATCCTGATCATGAGCGTCGAGCCGGGGTTCGGTGGGCAGCCGTTCCTGGAACTGGCCGTGCCCAAGATCCGCCGCGCACGTCAGCTCATCGGCGACGCCGACATCTGGCTGCAGGTCGACGGGGGAGTGTCGGCCGAGACGATCGAGCGGTGCGCCGAGGCCGGGGCCGATGTCTTCGTTGCCGGGTCGGCCGTGTACGGGGCGCAGGATCCGGCGGCGGCCTGCACGGCGCTGCGCGCGGCTGCGGCCGCAGTCTCGCCGCTGTGAGCGAGGCCGGCGCTGAGAACGGCGCGCCCGACCGCCGGTGGACGAGGGCCGGGCGTCCGCCCGCACCGTCCCCACCTCCGAGCACCGCCCCCCCCTCGCCAGCCGACGCCCGCCGAGCTGGCTGCGATGCGTCGCGCCCTCACGATCGCAGCCACCCCGGGTGTCCCCCGGGGGCCCAACCCGCGCGTGGGCTGCGTCCTGCTCGACCAGGCCGGGGCCACCATCGCCGAAGGCTTCCATCGGGGTGCCGGCACCCCGCACGCCGAGGCTGCAGCGCTCACCGCTGCCGGACCGCGCAGCCCGGGGCGCCACCGCCGTGGTCACCCTCGAGCCGTGCAACCACACGGGTCGGACCGGCCCGTGCGTGGACGCGCTGCTCGCCGCCGGGGTCCGGCGCGTCGTCCTGGCCCAGTCGGACCCCAACCCGGTCGCCGCCGGGGGAGCGGACCGCCTGGCCGCCGCGGGCGTCGACGTGGTCCGGGGCGTGCTCGCGGACGAGGCAGCGTCGATCAACGAGGCGTGGACCTTCGCCGTCGAGCACGGTCGCCCGATGGTCACGTGGAAGGTCGCCAGCACCCTCGACGGGCATGTGGCGGCCACGGACGGCTCAAGCCGGTGGGTCACCGGGGAGCAGGCGCGCGCGCAGGTCCATCAGTTGCGGGCAGAGGTCGATGCGGTCCTGATCGGCACCGGGACCGCACTGGCCGACGACCCGTCCCTGACCGTGCGGGACTCCCAGGGTGTCCCCGCCGAACGACAGCCGATGCGCGTCGTGATGGGTCGCCGTGAGATCCCCGCCGATGCTGCCCTGCGTGACGGGCTCGCGCCCCTTCGCATCTTCCCGACCGAAACCCCGGCTGAGGCGCTCACCGCGCTCGCCGCGGACGACGTCCAGCACGTGCTCCTCGAGGGCGGGCCCACACTGGCCGCAGCCTTCCTCCGGGCAGGGCTGGTCGACCGCGTCATCTGGTACTTCGCCCCGAAGATCCTGGGGTCGGGGGTTCAGGCCGTGGGCGATCTCGGGATCCCCAGCATCGACTCCGCCAAGCGGCTGGAGGTCACGGGAATCACCCGGGTTGGCCAGGACGTTCGTGTGGACGGGAGAATGGTCCCCGGGGACCCGTCCTGACGTCGCCCGTGCGCCGTCCCGAGCGGGGATTGCGCACCATCGAGGAGGTCACGAGAGTGTTCACCGGGATCGTCGAGGAACTCGGTCGCGTCGTCGAGGTCACGAAGCTGGCCGACGACTCGGCGCGACTGGTCGTCTCCGGCCCGTTGGTCACCACCGACGCCAAGCACGGCGACAGCATCGCGGTCAACGGCGTCTGCCTCACGGTCGTCACCCTCGCGGAGGGGACCTTCAGCGCCGACGTCATGGCCGAGACCCTGCACCGGAGCTCCTTGGGCGCGCTCCAGGCCGGGGACCCGGTGAACCTTGAGCGGCCGATGGCCGCGGACGGCAGGTTCGGCGGGCACATCGTCCAGGGCCATGTCGATGGCCTGGGGCGGATCCGCGCGCGTCACCCCAGCGAGAACTGGGAGGTCGTCGAGGTCGAGCTCCCCGAGGACCTCGCCCGTTTCCTGGTCGAGAAGGGGTCGATCACTGTCGACGGCGTGTCACTCACCGTTGTCGAGGTCGTGGACGGCGACGAGCCCTGGTTCTCCGTCTCGCTGATCCCCACCACGCTGACGGCCACCACGCTGGGCGGCCGGCAGGTGGGAGATCCGGTCAACCTCGAGGTGGACGTGATCGCCAAGTACGTCGAGCGCATGGTGGGGGTGCGGGCATGATCCCCGCTGACGAGCTGTTCGGCCGGGCGGGCATCCCGCTCGACCCGGACGCGTACCGCGAGCCTGTGACGACGGACGACCCCGGAGCCGAGTCGTCCGGTCAGCCGCACGACGGCGCGCGGCCCACTGCCGATGCCGCAGCGGACCCCGCCGCCGCATCGGCGCCAGACTCCACCGTCCTGGCTCCTGCCCACCCCGCGGACGCCCCGACCTCCGCGGCCGGGGGCGTGCGGCTGGACAGCATCCCCGACGCGGTGGCGGCGATCGCGCGTGGCGAGGCGGTCGTCGTCGTCGATGACGAGGACCGGGAGAACGAGGGCGACCTGATCTTCGCCGGAACTCGCGCCACCCCCGAGCTGACCGCCTTCATGATCCGGCACACCTCGGGCTACATCTGCGTCAGCCTCCCCGGCGAGGACCTCGACCGTCTCGGCCTGCCGCCCATGACCGCCGTGAACGAGGATCGCAAGCAGACCGCCTACGCCGTCTCGGTGGATGCCCGCGACGTGGAGGCCACCGGCATCTCGGCCGCCGACCGCGCCCACACGATCAAGGTGCTGTCGGACTCGGCCACCGAGCCCGGCGACCTGACCCGCCCCGGTCACGTCATGCCGTTGCGCGCGGTGCCCGGTGGTGTGCTGCGTCGGGCCGGGCACACGGAGGCGGCCGTCGACCTCGCCCAGCTCGCCGGCCTGAGCCCGTCGGGAGCGCTGTGCGAGCTCATGAACGAGGACGGCACGATGATGCGGGCGCCGCAGTGCCGCGCGTTCGCCGACGCGCACGGGCTGATCATGGTCTCGATCGCCGACCTGATCCGCTACCGCCGCGGCCACGAGCGCCAGGTGGAGCGCGTGGCCACCACGACCCTGCCGACGGCCTTCGGCGAGTTCACGGCCGTCGGATACCGCTGCTCGTTGGACGACATCGAGCACGTCGCACTGGTCGTCGGCGAGATCGGCGACGGGCAGGACATCCTCGTCCGGGTCCATTCCGAGTGCCTCACCGGGGACGCCTTCGGCTCGTTGCGGTGCGACTGCGGCCCGCAGCTGCAGGCGGCGATGCGCGCGGTGTCCGAGGCGGGCCGTGGGGTGGTGCTCTACATGCGCGGGCACGAGGGCCGCGGGATCGGCCTGGTCTCGAAGCTGGCCGCGTACGCGCTGCAGGACGGGGGTCGCGACACCGTCGATGCCAACCTCGACCTGGGGCTGCCGGCCGACGCGCGCGACTACGGCACCGGCGCACAGATCCTGGCCGACCTCGGGGTGCGCACCATGCGCCTGCTGACGAACAACCCGGCGAAGCTCGCGGGCCTGTCCGGGTACGGCCTGACGATCGTCGACCGTGTTCCGCTGGAGATCGCGCCCAACCCGTTCAACGCCGCCTACATGGCGACCAAGCGCGAGCGGATGGGCCACATGGGAGGACACCGATGAGTGGAGCAGGCGCGCCGAGCGTGGAGATCGACGCCGAGGGCCTTCGGGTGGCGATCATCGCCTCCTCCTGGCACGACACGGTGATGGACGGCCTGATCGCCGGGGCGACGGCCACCTGCACCCGCGCCGGGGCTGTCAACGTGCTCTACCGGGTCCCGGGATCCTTCGAGCTGCCCCTGGCTGCCCAGGTTGCGGCGGCCGCGGGGTTCGATGCCGTGGTGGCCCTCGGCGTGATCATCCGCGGCGGCACCCCGCACTTCGAGTACGTCTGCGATGCCGCGACGTCCGGGCTCTCGCGGGTCGCCCTGGACACCGGCGTCCCGATCGGATTCGGACTGCTCACCTGCGACGACGAGGCCCAGGCCCTCGACCGTGCCGGGCTTCCCGACTCGCACGAGGACAAGGGCCGGGAGGCTGCCGAGGCCGCGCTCTCGCTGGCGCTCACCCTGCCGACGATCCGTCGCCCCGGCGGCGGGATCACGACCGGCTTCTGACGGCGGCGTAGGCTTTGCCCTCGTGAAGACCTTCGATGGGCTGTTCGCCGAGCTCTCCGCCAAGGCTGCCGCAGGCGATCCCGCGTCCGGCACGGTCGCACTGCTCTCCGGCGGGGTCCATGCCGTGGGCAAGAAGGTCGTCGAGGAGGCAGCCGAGGCCTGGATGGCCGCCGAGCACGAGGGCCCGGCGCGCGCCGCCGAGGAGATCTCCCAACTGCTGTACCACGCGCAGGTCCTCATGATCGCCGCCGGGCTGACCCTCGACGACGTCTACGAGCACCTGTAGCCCACCCGATCCCAGACAGGACTGACATGCTCCGCATCGCCGTGCCCAACAAGGGCGCCCTCGCTGAACCGGCGCGCGGGATCCTCCGCGAGGCCGGCTACCTCGCCGGGGCCAACGTGCGCGACCTCGTCGTGACAGACGAGGCCAACGACGTCGAGTTCTTCTTCCTGCGGCCCCGCGACATCGCGATCTACGTGGGCTCGGGGACCCTCGACCTGGGCATCACCGGGCTCGACATGCTCCTCGACAGCCGGGCACCGGCCAAGGAGGTCATGCGCCTCGGGTTCGCCCCCTCGACCTTCCGGCTGGCCGTGCCCGCGGGGGCCGCCCGAACGGTTGCGGACCTCGACGGGTGGCGGATCGCCACGAGCTACCCCGGGCTGCTGGACGACTTCCTCGGCCGCTCGCAGGTCCAGGCCACCGTCGTGCGCCTCGACGGGGCCGTCGAGAACGCCGTGCGTCTCGGTGTGGCTGATGCCGTGGCCGACGTCGTGGCCACCGGTGGCACGCTGCGCCAGGCCGGCCTCGAGACGATCGGGGACCCGCTGCTGGTCAGCGAGGCCCTGCTGATCCGGCGCGCCGGCGTCGGGCAGGACGGCGAGGTCGCGACGTTCGTGCGCCGGATCCAGGGCGTCATCGCAGCCCGGACCTACGTGATGGT
The DNA here is from genome assembly GCA_963812395.1 of uncultured Actinomycetes bacterium. GTDB lineage: Bacteria > Actinomycetota > Actinomycetes > S36-B12 > CAIYMF01 > Prado023. The sequence goes on along the minus strand of CAWEVG010000025.1, from coordinate 7,515 downwards.
CGACTACGACATCCCGGCCGAGCTGGTGGCCCGGGCGTGCGTGATCACCCCGGGGATCGAGTCCCCGACCGTCTCCCCGCTGGCTGACCCGCGCTGGTCGGCGGTGCGCGCGATGGTCTCGCGGGAGAAGGTCCACCACGTGATGGACGAGCTCTACGAGCTGGGCGCGCGCGGCATCATCGTCACCGACATCCACGCCTGCCGGCTGTAGGGCCGGCAGGAAGGCTGCGCGCTACGCCAGCAGGCGCTCGACCCAGGACAGGAGGTTGTCGGGGTCGAAGGGCTTGGTCAGGTAGCAGGTGGCCCCGGCCGACCAGCCGTCCCACGTGGTCTGGTCGTCGCCCGCGGCCGTCAGCAGGATGACCGGGACCTCTCCTCCGCCCGGGCGGCTGCGGATCTCCTTGAGCACGTCGATGCCCGACATGCGGGGCATCATGATGTCGAGGATGACCCCATCGGGGCGCCGCTCGTCGAACGACTCGAGGGCCTCGGGCCCGTCGATGGCGTCCCGGACCTCATAGGCGTCGAGCTCGAGGGTGTCCCGCAGAAGCATGCGGACGGGCTCCTCATCGTCTACGACCAGGATCAGCGGCATCGTGGGCTCCTTCATGCATCCATCACATCGCAGCCAGGGGGGAATCCTGCGGCTGGTCCATCGTGTCATCCCCGGTGGGGGAGTGCCCGGTATCTGGGCTTTCCGTGCGAGTCGGCGGCGCTTGCCGAACCGCTCGCACTGTGGGTGGGCGGTGCCGCCTGGGCAACCTTGACCTCGGGTGCCTCCACGGTCACCAGGTGCAGGACGAACTCAGCCCCAGGTCCTGCCGTGGGTGTGTGCAGCGTCAGCCCGCCGCCCATGGCCACGGCGAGCTCACGCGCGATGTGCAGCCCGAGGCCGGCACCGCCAGTGCGCATCGTGAAGGGATCCTCGCGCCGGTAGAACCGCTCGAAGACGCGGGCCTGCTCCGATGCCGGGATCCCGGGCCCCCGGTCGCGCACGTGGATGTGCACCTGCGTCCCGGTCACCTCGGCGCGGATCTCGATGGGGGAGTCGGCCGGCGTGTACTTCTCCGCGTTCCCCAGCAGGTTCGACAGGCATTGGACGGCGCGAACCCGGTCGCACTGGATCTGCACCGACTCGTCAGGGAGCTCGACACTGATCCGTCCGGCCATGAGCGGGAAGCTCGACACCGCCTGCCTGACGATGACGTCGAGCTTCTCGACGCCCATCTCGATGGCCAATCGGGCCCCGTCGGAGACCTTCGACGCCATGAGGAGGTCGTCCACGAGGCGGGCGAGGTGGTCCGCGCGATCTGGAGATCACCTGCAGAGCGGCGCTGCGCTTCTCCGGGGTCATGCGCTCACCGCGGGTGGCCAGCAGGTGCGCGTACCCCTTGATCGGCGTGATGGGCGTGCGCAGCTCGTGCGAGATCGTGGCGACGAAGTCGGTCTTCATGCGCTCCACGCGGCGCTCGCGGGTCTCGTCGTGGACCGTGAGGATGCTCACCCAGCCGGTGATGTCCGAGTTGGACGACGTGGTGGCCTCGCGCACGCGGACCGTGGAGATGGTGACCTCGAGCTCCTCGCCATCAGCACGTCGCAGGCGCGCGCGCACCGGGGCGGGACTCCCGTCCGGACGCATCTCCGGGTACCGCGAGGCGGTGATGAGCGTCTGCACGATCTCGGGTGCCCGTTCGATCTGGCCGGAGATGTCGTCGGCCTCGACCCCGGTCATCCGTGCCATGGTCTGGCTCCACAGGCGCACCTGGCCCGCATCGTCGACCATCGCGATGCCGTCGGAGGTGTTGTCCACGACGGCCGTGAGCTTGGCGGTCTCCTCGGACAGGGCGTTGAACGCCGCGCCTGCCCGCATGGCGCTCCCGACGGCGGCGACCAGCGCGCCCAGCACGGGGGCGTCGGCCTCGTCCAGGGACCATCCGCGGGTGCGGCCGGCGAACCGGCTGTGGCGGTAGCGGTCCGTCGAGCCGAGGAGCAGCGCCCCAGGGTTGGCCGTCCCATGTCCAGGCGGGTGACGACGCCGGTCTGCCAGCCGTCAGGCAGTTCGTCGGCTGGAGCGGCGCGGGGTCCTTGGTCGGCCCACATGGACGAGAGGATGCCGCTCGGACCGGAGGTCGTCGGGCCCGACTCCGGTGCCGGGCTGGAGGACCAGCATCTCCGGGGCGCCGACGATCTGCCGGATCGCCTCGGCGGACTCCTGCGAGGACGTCGGCCCCCTGCCCGTGCTGTGCGAGCAAGCCGCCCAGGGTGACCAACCACCGGTTGCGCTCCCGGGCCTCCGCGTGCTGGGCGGCGGCCCCGTAGGCGTACCAGAGCGCCAGGGCCGGCAGGGCGACGAAGGGAAGGAGGGCCGGGGCCTCGTGCCGACGAGCGCAGACCGCGGTCATGCCGATACCGACGCCGCCGACGGCCATGAAGGCCGAGAGCTGCCACTCGCGCGGAGCGTACGTCCGCGGCGGCTGGCCCTCCGTTCGACGTGGCATCAACTGGGCCAGGAAGCCGAGGTTCACAGCGGCGAACACCAGGGCCGCTGACGCATCATGGCCACCGACGATCCGGGGCTCGAACCGGTCATCGCCGTCGGCGAGCACGTAGTACGTGACGATCATGACGCTGCTGGAGGTCGCGTAGATGCCCATGTTGTAGGCGATCTTCAGCGGCTCCGTCGCGCAGCGGATCTCGGCCGACGGCAGTGCCGACGAGGAGTCCGGCGACGAGCGCTCCGGCGCCGGGATGGCGAGCATCCGCGGCCGCCACGACGGCCTCGAGGAAGTTGAGCTCCTCGGTCGTCGCCCCGTGCCGCACTCGGACGTAGGCCACCTGGCCGATGCAGCGTGAGGACGACGAAGAGCACCAGAAGCCATGAGGCGCCGAGGTCGGATACCCCGGGTGGAGGCATCAGGTCGGGCTCGACAGTACCGGACAGGCGACCGACCCCACCGCGAGGACGAGGCCCACGAGGCCCGTGAGGAGGACGATACCTCGTCACGGGCGTCAGTCGGGAGCTGGATCTGACTGCTCACCAGTTGCGCTCCTTCGGGAGTCGGCTCACCAGCCACGTCTCGGTGCCCAGCCGTCGGGCTGCCACGACCGCGAGCCTCCCAGATGAACGTCGGCCCAGCCGCGGGCTGCCCACTCACCAGTTCGCCCACGACCGTCGGACTGCCCGATCCGCGAGCTCGCCCATCCACGGGCAGCTCCAGGTCCGCCACGGCCCAGCCGCGGGCTGCCCACGACGCGGGCTGCCCATCCGCGGGCCCAGCCGCGCTCCACGAGCGGCTCGGCCCAGACTCCACGACGCGAGCCCCACCAGCGGGCAGCCATCCTCGTGGCCATGCCGCGAGCTCCAGCGAGCTGCCCACGCCGCGAGCCACCGCGAGTCCAGCGAGCTCCCGAGTGCGAGAGGAACTCCTCCTGATCCAGGTCAAGCGACTTGGCGACGACGGCCAGCGCCCAGGCGCGGCTCGCCCACTGCTGGGTCTGCCGGCTCAGCTGCGGCCCACGCCTCCTTGGCGGCCTCCTAGTCCCCGGCCTCCCAGGCTGCGGCGAACGCCGCCCACGCATCGGCGTCGTCCTCGACTCGGGCCCCATTCGCCGTCAGACGTCCGGGCTCCGGGGACGCGTTCCGCCTGGGCCCGGGAGCCGCGCCGTGACGCCGCTCTCGAGGTCCAGGGCACCTGCGCCTGCCCCGGTCGAGTCGTCGTCGGCGAGTACGTGGTTTCCTTGAGCAGGGCCTTCACCCCGTTCGGGGCTGAGGTCGTTCGCGTCGCAGCACCGCGGCCGCGGCGCCGGAGACCACGGCTGCGGACATCGACGTTCCGGAGCCACGCATGTAGTCCTGTCCTCGCCCACCAGCGAGCCGGGGTTCTCCTCGACGGCGAGGCTGCCGGCGCGGCCGTCGAAACCAGCGACACGCCGGGTGCCACCAGGTCGGGCTTGTCTGCGAGTCGTGCTTGCGTGCCGCGTGAGCTGAACTCCGCCACGGCGTCGTCATCTCGGTGCTGGCGTGGCAATCTCATCCAGCGCGCCCACGGTCAGCAGGACGGGGTCGTTGCCGGGCGAGCCGACGCTGCCCTTGCGCGGGCCGTCATTGCCGGCCGCCGCGACGACCGTGACGCCCGTCTCGCCCAGAGTCGCTCCAGGGCCCGAGCTCAGCGGATCGAACGAGGGCGGGAGCGGGCTGTCGGTCGAGAGGCTCAGGTTCACCACGTCCACGTTCGCCGCGATCTCGGCAACGCCTCCAGGCCGGCCAGGACCTTGCTCAGAGACGTGTTGCCCTCGGCGTCCGCAACCTGGACGTCGAGGATCTTCGCGCCGGGAGCCACGCCCTGGAACTGCGCCGTCGCCCGCCGATGAGACCGGCGAGGAAGGTGCCGTGGCCGAGGCCGTCGCCCGTGGTCGCCACCGACACGTTGACGTGCTCGACTTTCACGTGCTCAGGCCATCCGCGTGTGGCGACGCCCGTGTCAACCAGCGCGACAGTGACGACCCTCGCCGACGTTGGGTCCGTGGGCGCTCCGATCGTCTCGCGGTACGTGGGCACCTCGGTGTCGTAGTACTGCTGCGTCCCGTTGACCTTCATCGGCGTGTCGGGGATCTCGGCCGAACCGGCCGGGGCGCCAACGCCCTTGGGCAGCTCGACGAGCAGGGAGTCGGACAGCTCCAGGGTCGACAGCACGCGGCCGCCGAGCGCTCCGACGGTGTCCGCCAACTGCGACAGGCTCACGCCGTCGGTCAACGTCAGAAGGACAGTCCGACCCGATCCCTGCGCCCCTGCCGGCATCGGCATGGCAAGGAGGGACAGGGCGGCAATTGCCGCTGCCATTCTCGTTGGCACTGCTCCCCGCGTCCGGTTCGCTGTTGTGCTCATAGTCTTGTCCTCCCTGGGTAGTCCACGCCCCATGTCGGTCCGAAGCGCCACCGATGAAGCCCCCCAACCCATCCGACTTTGATATTCGGCCGTACGGGTGACAACGATTCACCCGTTTGGGGTAATGATGCGCGTTGAACCCCCATTTAGGCCAGATTGTTTCTCGCGATACCGTCAAGGGGTGAACGCGCTCTCCGCCCCCATGGTTGTCGAGGCCACCACTGATCCCGATACGTTCCGCCGATGGGACGGCGCATTCGCCGCCCTCGAGCCATTGTCCGAGGACTATTCACGGCAGTTGTATGCCGCCAGTTCCACCTCGGGCAGTGATGAGTCGGTTCTGGTCGGAGATGCCCGAATAGGCGGAGTTCGCACGGCGGTCCTGGCCTGGGAGTTCGGATTCCTCGGTGGTTCGGTGGGGGTGGGAACAGCCGCGCGTGTGGTGGGAGCCGTGCGCCGCGCAACCGCCGAGGGACTGCCCCTGGTGGCGATGCCGCGCTCCGGCGGGACGCGCATGCAGGAGGGAGCCCCGGCCTTCGTCCAGATGGTCGCGATCGCCGCCGCGCTCGCCGAGCACCGTGCGGCGGGGTTGCCCTACCTCGTGCACCTGTGCGGCCCGACGACGGGCGGGGTGCTGGCGACGCTGGGCTCGGCCGGGGACATCACGTCCGCCGAGCCCGGTGCGATGGTGGGCTTCCTCGGACCGCGAGCCTTCACCGCCATCACGGGCGAGGTCTTCCCGGAGGGGATCCAGACCGCCGAGAACCTGCTGTCGCGGGGGCTGATCGACGCGATCGTGCCCTGGGACGAGCTGCGCGACCGCTGGGCGACCATCCTGCGCCTCTGGGCGGACCGGGTCGTCGCCGTCCCGGCCGTCGCGGACTCCGTCCCCGCGGCGAGGGCGAGGGTTCCAGGCGGACCGGAGTCCGCCGCCCAGCTCTGGGAGTACGTCCAGGTCTCGCGGCAGGCCGACCGCATCGACTCCGAGCAGTTCCTGGCAGCTCACCTGTCGGACACCGTGGTCCTCCCGGGCACGATGCGGGGAGAGCTCGCCCAGGGTGCGCTCGTGGCGCTCGGGCGCCTCGATGGGATCCCGGTGGTCGTCGCAGCGACCACCGATCGCCGGTCGGGCGAGCCGCTGACGGTCGGTGGCCTGCGGACGATCCGCCGTGGGATCTCGCTGGCCCAGCAGTGGGGCCTGCCCATGGTCACCCTCGTGGACACCCTGGGAGCGCAGCTCTCCGTCGAGGGTGAGCAGTCCGGCATCGCCGGCGAGATCTCGCGCGTCATGCTCGACCTGGTGGCTGCGCGCACCCCGACCGTTGCGCTGCTCCTCGGTGCCGGGACCGGGGGAGCGGCACTGGCGCTGCTCGCCACCGACCGGATCGTGGCCGGCTCGCACACGTGGGTCTCGCCCCTCGCGCCCGAGGGCGCGGCAGCCATCCGGCACGGCGGCACCCACGATCCGGCGCAGATCGCCTGGGACCAGCGGATCGGTGTGCACGCCCTGGCCGAGCTAGGGTTCATCGATCGTGTCGTGCGCGAGTCCGACCCCGGGTGGGTGTCGGCGGCCGCAGACGAGGTGGCCGCCTCCCTGCGGGAGGTGATCGCGGGCCAGGATCCCCGACGGCGGTTCGAGAGGTTCGATGCATGGGCGACCTGACAGGTCCGGGGGCGTTCGCCGCCGACGACGGCTCCGTCCCGCCCGATGTCGCTGACGTGCTCGCCCGACGCGCCACGGGTTCGGCGGGGATCGGCGAGGTCGTGACCTGCCTGGCGGCGCACCGACTGCTCGTCCCGCTGCTCGAGGTGGACGGCGACCTGCTGGAGGGTGACGACTCCGACCCCTGCGCGGGGTCCGACCGGGCCGTGGCGGCGGTCTCGGTGCGCGAGCCGGACGGCAGCCCGCTCGGGCTGGCGTTCACGGGGATGGCGCCCCTGGTCCAGTGGGATGCGTCGGCGCGTCCGCCTGCCCGTCGAGGCCACGCGGGCCGCCGGTGCGATCCTGGCTGAGGGCGGTCGTGCGCTGCTGGTCGACGCCGGGTCGTCGCACGCGCTGCGCATCGAGGGCGTTGCGCTGGCCCGACTGGCCTCAGGGGAGCCGTGGCCCGATCCGTGGGCGGACCCCGCCGTGCGTGCGGCCGTGATCGCCGAGCTCGGTCCGGTCCTGGCCAGTGGTGAGGTCCAGGTGCGACTCGCCGGCCCCGACGTCGTCGATCCGGCGGACGGCGCACCGACGGACCACCGGGTGGCCGACCCGGCTCCCGCGCTCGTGCTCGAGGTCCGGTTCCCGGGCGAGCTCCCTGCCGCGCAGGCGGAGCAGCGGGCGGAGGTCATCGCCACGCCGGATGTCGCAGTCAGCGGCGCTGCGCGAGGTCTTCGACGGTGTCCTGGCGGTCACGGTCGTCGCGTAGCGCCGACGCCTCCGGCCCGGCACCGGCGGGCCGACTGGCCCGGCTGCGGGCGACCTCAGATGACCGGGCCGGTCAGCTTCTCGCCGGGCCCCTGCCCGGGCGGGTCGGGGAACTCCGAGGCCTCCCGGAACGCCAGCTGCAGGGACTTCAGCGCGTCGCGCAGCGGCCCGGCGTGGAACGTGCCGAGATCCGGGCGCCGAGGTGACCACGAGCCCG
>CAWEVG010000024.1:0-90180 GCA_963812395.1 uncultured Actinomycetes bacterium | reverse complement strand
CGGTCCACCAGGAGATCAGGACGTAGACCAACGTGGTGTAGGGCAGCAGGAACCACCCGATGAGGGGGATCACCCAGGAACCGTCGAAGGCCTTGGTGATCTCGTCGTTGAACAGGGCCATCAGGGCCAGCGCCAGTCGGGGGGCGAACGCGCCGAGCAGCAGGACGAAGCAACCGCACATGAGGGACTCCTAGTCACCGGGTGATGCGCCACACCGTAGCCAGTGTGAGCCTGCGTCGCGAGCAGGCGCGCAGGCGGTAGCGTGGCCGCCGCCGACGACACCCCGCGCCACGACGCATGCACGCGACAACCGGAGGATGCACATGCCCGAGCTGAGGTTCCGCAGCGACGTCACCGTCGAACTCGTGAAGCACGCCGCCAGTGACGCCGACGTCATCTGGGCCGCACGGGTGTCGACCAAGGGCGAGCAGTCGCTCGATGACCTCGAGGCCGATCCGGCGAAGTCCTCCGGGCTGATCAACTACCTGATGCGCGACCGCCACGGGTCGCCGTTCGAGCACTCGTCGATGACGTTCTTCGTGCAGGCGCCGATCTTCATGTGGCGTGAGCACTTCCGCCACAGGATCGCCTCCTACAACGAGGAATCGGGTCGCTACAAGGTCCTCGAGCCGACGTTCTACGTCCCGGCCCCGGAGCGCAAGCTCGTCCAGGTGGGCAAGCCCGGCTCGTACGAGTTCGTCGACGGCACGGCCGAGCAGTACGAGATCGTCGCGCGCCGAGACCGAGACGGCCTGCAGAGCGGCCTACGCGGCCTACGAGACGATGCTCGAGGCCGGTGTCGCCCGTGAGGTCGCCCGGATCGTGCTGCCGCTGTCGATCTACTCCTCGGCCTACGTGACCATGAACGCCCGGGCGATGATGAACTTCCTGTCCCTGCGCAAGCACAGCGACGACGCACGGTTCCCGAGCTTCCCGCAGCGCGAGATCGAGATGGTGGCCGAGCGCTACGAGGAGGAGTGGTCGACGCTGATGCCGCTGACCCACGCCGCCTTCGTGGCCAACGGCCGGGTCGCCCCGTAGCTGCGCCGGGTAGGCTCCGGGTCGTGACTGCGACCTCCACGCGTGTTGTCAATGGACGGACCTACCGGCGCGACCCGGTCAAGACCCACAAGGTCGGCATCGGCGAGGACCTGGGGGGCGTGATCGCCCTGTACGCGGCTGAGCGGATCACCCCGCAGACCACCATGTGCCTGTCGCAGAAGTTCGTCTCGATCTGCAACGGCGACGTCCGGCACATCGACGACGTGCAGGACAGCTGGCTGGCGCGGCTCATCGTGAAGTACGTGCAGAAGAACGACAACGGCGACATCGGCTACAGCCACCCCAAGAAGATGCAGGTGGCCATCGAGGAGGTCGGCTACCCCCGGATGATCGCCGCGGTCGTCGGCGGTGGCATCGGCAAGTTCGTGCTCCGGCGCAACGGCGACTTCTACCGGATCGCCGGGCACCACATCTCCGAGATCGACGGCTTCAACCCGGATGCCATGCCGCCGTTCGACCAGTACGCGATGCTGCCCTCCAAGCAGCCCGACGCCATCTGCCAGGAGCTCGCGCAGCGGTTCGGGTGCGCGGCCTACATCATCGACGGCAACAACATCAACGTCGAGGTCGTCGGGCGCAGCGTCAACCTGCCCATGTCCGAGGCCGAGGCCCGCGAGGTGATGCTCGACAACCCCATGGGCCAGGGCGACGAGCTGACCCCCGTGTTCCTGATCACGGCCGAGGACTGAGGGCGCGTCCGCGGCGCGTCGGAGCGCGGCGGCCGCCGGGCCGATACCGTGTGGTCATGGCATTCGACCCCACCAGCCCTGCCCCGTTCGGCCACATGCTGACCGCGATGGTCACCCCGTTCACAGCCGAGGGGGAGGTCGACTACGACGGCGTCGCCCGCCTGGCCACCCACCTCGTCGATGTCGCGGGTCATGACGGCCTGATCGTCAACGGCACCACGGGGGAGTCCCCGACGCTGCGCGACGCCGAGAAGATCGCGTCACTGAAGGTGGTGCTGGAGGCCGTGGGCGACCGCGCGACGATCATCACCGGCGCCAGCAACAACGACACCAGGCACTCGATCGACATCGCCCGGGCCGCCCAGGACGCCGGAGCGCACGGCCTCCTGCTCGTGACGCCGTACTACAACAAGCCGCCTCAGGCGGGGATCGCGGCGCACTTCCTGGCGATCGCCGACGCCACCGACCTGCCGATCATGACCTACGACATCCCCGGGAGGACCGGGATCCCGATCGAGGCCGACACGTTCGCCCGAATCGCCGAGCACCCGCGGATCGTGGCCAACAAGGACGCCAAGGCCGACCTCGCCGCCGCTGCGGCGGTGATCGCGAGCACAGACCTGGCCTGGTACTCCGGCGACGACGCCCTGACCCTGCCGCTGCTCTCCGTCGGTGCCGTGGGCGTGGTCTCGGTCGTCGGGCACGTCCTCGGCGAGCGGATCGCCGAGATGATGGCCGCGCACCGGGCCGGCGACGTCGCCCGCGCCACCGCGCTGAACGCGTCGATGATCCCGGCCTACGTGGGCATGTTCCGCACGCAGGGAGTGATCCTGGCCAAGGCGGCGCTGCGCGAGCTCGGGCTGCCCTCCGGACCCGTGCGCCTCCCGCTGGTCGACGCCACTCCCGCGCAGGTCGCCACCCTGCGGGCGGACCTCGCCGCCGCCGGGGTGGCGGGATTCGACGCGTGAGGCCCGGTCACCACGAGCTGCCGGAGCCGCCAGCGCTCGAACCGGGCGTGCTGCGGATCGTCGCCCTGGGCGGGATCGGCGAGATCGGGCGCAACATGGCCGTCCTGGAGATCGACGGCCGGCTGCTGGTCGTCGACTGCGGGGTGCTGTTCCCCGAGGAGTCCCAACCCGGCGTGGACCTGATCCTGCCGGACTTCACCCACATCGCCGACCGGCTGGCCGACGTCGAGGCGATCATCCTCACGCACGGCCATGAGGACCACATCGGGGCGGTGCCCTTCCTGCTCCGTCTGCGCTCGGACATCCCCCTGCTCGGTTCCCGGCTCACGCTGGCCATGGTGGAGGCCAAGCTGCGCGAGCACCGCATCACGGCGTACACGCTGGAGGTGCGGGAGGGCCAGCGCGAGCAGCTGGGCCCCTTCGGGTGCGAGTTCTTCGCCGTCAACCACTCCATCCCCGACGCGATGGCAGTCGCGATCCGGACCTCGGCCGGGACCGTGCTGCACACCGGTGACTTCAAGATGGACCAGCTGCCCCTGGACGGCCGGATCACCGACCTCCGGGGGCTGGCCCGCCTCGCCGAGGAGGGCATCGACCTGGCCATGGTCGACTCGACCAACGCCGAGGTTCCCGGGTTCGTGCCGGCGGAGGCGGACATCGCCCCGGTCCTGGACAAGGTGTTCCACGGGGCCCGGGGCCGGATCATCGTGGCCAGCTTCGCCTCGCACGTCCACCGGATCCAGCAGGTCCTGGACACCACGGCGGCGCATGGCCGCAAGGCGGCCTTCGTCGGGCGCTCGATGGTCCGCAACATGGGCGTGGCCCGCGACCTGGGCTACCTCACGGTCCCGCCCGGCCTCCTCGTGAGGTCCGATGACCTCGTCGGCCTGCCCGACGACGAGGTGGTGCTGATCTGCACCGGCTCCCAGGGCGAGCCGATGGCCGCCCTGTCGCGGATCGCCAACGGCGACCACGCCATCACGGTGGGGGAGGGCGACACCGTGATCCTGGCCTCATCGCTCATCCCCGGCAACGAGAACCCGGTGAACCGCGTGATCAACGGCCTGACCCGATGGGGCGCCGACGTCGTGCACAAGGGCAACGCACTGGTTCACGTCTCCGGGCATGCCTCGGCCGGCGAGCTGCTGTACTTCTACAACCTGCTCACCCCGGCGAACGTGATGCCCGTGCACGGGGAGCCGCGGCACCTGCGCGCCAACGGGGCGCTCGCCGTGCGCACCGGCGTCCCCGCCGACCGCGTGCTGATCGCCGAGGACGGGGTCGTCGTCGACCTCGTCGACGGTCGCGCCTCGATCGTCGGGGCCGTCCCCTGCGGCCATGTGTACGTCGATGGGTCCTCGGTGGGCGACATCACCGAGGCGTCGCTCAAGGACCGGCGGATCCTGGGCGAGGAGGGGTTCATCTCGGTGTTCGTCGTCGTGGACCTCGACTCCAGCCTGGTCGTCGCCGGTCCCGAGCTGCACGCCCGCGGCTTCGCCGAGGACGACGAGATCTTCCGCGACGTCCTGCCACAGGTCACCCGCGCGCTGGAGGAGGCGCTGCACCACGGCGGCACCGACGTGTACGCCCTCGAGCAGGTGGTGCGCCGCCAGGTCGGGCGCTGGGTGAGCTCCACGCACCGGCGGCGGCCGATGATCGTCCCCGTGGTCGTCGAGGTCTGAGCGCGCACCGTCCCCAGGGCGGCCGGGCGTCACCCGGCCGGCAGCACGACACGAACGGCCGGCGGACTCGGGGACGCCCTCGGGGAGGCCCCGCCCCCGGTAGCCTCGCGGCATGGCCACAAAGTCGCCTGCGCGCGCCCGCACGTCGAGTGCCTCACGCAGTCCCCAGGGAGGCAGCCGAAAGGGCTCGACCCGATCCGCCCAGTCCCGGGGCGGCGCCGTCGCGCTCGGTCCCGCGCACCGCTCCCAAGCCGTCCGCGCGGCGCCAGCCGGGTCCGGTCGCCCGGTTCCTGCGGGCGATCGGGCGGGGCCTGGCCCGCATCTGGTTCCTCCTCGCGGCGATCCTCGGCGGAGTCGCGCGTGCGGTGGGACGCAGCGCCCGCGACCTCGATGCCACGCACCGCCGCGACGGGATCGGGCTGCTCCTGTTCACCCTGACGATCGTCGTCGCCGCCGTCACCTGGTTCTCCATCGACGGGTGGCTGACCGGCCTCGTGACCGCCATCGTGACCGGTGCCGTCGGGGCGCTGGACGTCGTGGTCCCGCTGTTCCTGCTCTGGGCCACCCTGCGCGTGCTCCGCCATCCGGACGAGGGGTCCACCACCGGTCGCCTGGCGATCGGCACCGGGATCCTGCTGGCATCGGCCTGCGGGATCTGGTCGCTGGTCAAGGGCGCGCCCAGCCCGAGCGACGGGTCCGAGGCGATGCGTGCGGCAGGTGGGTGGGTCGGTTGGCTGGTCACCGCGCCGATCGTGTCGGCCGTCGGGATCTGGCTGGCCTACCTGTGGTTGGTCGTGCTCCTCGGGTTCGGCCTGCTGGTGGTCACGGCCACCCCGATCCACGCCGTCCCCGAGCGGCTCGGGGCGCTGCGCGACGCCCTGCTGCTGCGCCGCAAGCCCGGAGCACCGGCAGACGAGGGCGAGACGCCCGCCGGGGACATGGCCGTGGACGGCCGGGCCAAGCACGCGGCGCTGGCCCAGGACCCCGACCCTGGGACTGCCGTCGATGCCGCTGCCCTCGAGGAGGGAGCCGAGGGTGCGGGAGTTGTCGCGACCCCCGGCCCCGGGGCCACCAAGGCATCGGGGGGCACCGGGCCTCAAGGCGCGGGCGCTGGGTCTCGTGCGAGGCATGCGCCGTCCGAGGAAGGACGTCGAGCTCCCGGCGTACGACGGTCCGCTGGCCGGCGACGAGGCCTTCGTCTCCGCCGTGGCCACCGCGCCGGGGTCGTCAGCCGGCGGGGGACGACCCGACCCTCATCGACGCCCTGTTCGACGCCGACCTCCACCTCGACGACGGGACCGGTCCGCACGACCAGACCGTCCAGGTCTCGGGCATCGCTGCAGCCGAGGCCGGCGGCGAGAACGCCCCCGCCGATCCCGAACCTGGCCTCGCTGGTCGCTGCGGTCGGCCCTGCGGCAGGCGCCAAGCCCGCCAAGCACAACACCGTGGCCATCGCCCGGCCCGAGCAGCTGCGCCTCCCGGGAGCACCGGACTACCGGCTGCCGACCCCGACCATGCTCAAGGCCGGTACGGCGCCCAAGGCGCGCAGCGTGTCCAACGACCGCGTCGTGGCCTCGCTGACCGACGTCCTCACCCAGTTCGAGATCGACGCCCAGGTCACCGGCTACATGCGGGGGCCCACGGTCACCCGCTACGAGGTGGAGCTCGGCCAGAGCGTGAAGGTCGAGCGGGTGACGGCGCTGACGAAGAACATCGCCTACGCGGTGGCCACCTCCGACATCCGGATCCTGTCGCCGATCCCGGGCAAGAGCGCGATCGGCATCGAGATCCCCAACACCGACCGCGAGATGGTGTCCCTCGGCGACACCCTGCGGGCGCCGTCGGCGCAGGCCGACCACCACCCGCTGCTCGTCGGCCTGGGCAAGGACGTCGAGGGCGGCTACGTGTGCGCCAACCTCGCCAAGATGCCGCACATCCTGGTCGCCGGTGCCACCGGCGCGGGCAAGTCCAGCTGCATCAACGCCCTGGTCACCAGCATCCTCATGCGGGCCACCCCGGCCGAGGTCCGGATGGTGCTCGTCGACCCGAAGCGGGTGGAGCTCACCGCCTACGAGGGCATCCCGCACCTGATCACGCCCATCATCACGAACCCCAAGAAGGCCGCCGAGGCGCTGCAGTGGGTCGTCCGCGAGATGGACGCCCGCTACGACGACCTCGCGCACTTCGGCTTCCGGCACATCGACGACTTCAACCGGGCGGTGCGCTCGGGGACGCTGGCTGTCCCGCCGGACTCCCAGCGGGTCCTGGCCCCGTACCCCTACCTGCTGGTCATCGTCGACGAGCTGGCCGACCTGATGATGGTGGCCCCGCGCGACGTGGAGGAGTCGATCGTCCGGATCACCCAGCTGGCGCGCGCCGCGGGCATCCACCTCGTCCTGGCCACGCAGCGCCCCAGCGTCGACGTCGTGACCGGCCTGATCAAGGCCAACGTGCCCTCACGACTGGCGTTCGCGACCTCCAGCCAGACCGACAGCCGGGTCATCCTGGACCAGACGGGGGCCGAGGCCCTCGTCGGGCCAGGGCGACGGGCTGTTCCTGCCCATGGGCGCCTCGAAGCCCATGCGGATCCAGGGCGCGTTCGTCCCGGAGTCCGAGATCCGCGCGGTCGTGGGCCACGTGAAGAAGCAGATGGCGGCCCAGTACCGCGACGACGTCCTCACCGAGGCCGCGGCCAAGCGCGACGTCGACGACGACATCGGCGACGACCTCGACCTGCTGATCGCCGCCATCGAGCTGGTGGTCACCACGCAGTTCGGCTCCACCTCGATGCTCCAGCGCAAGCTGCGGGTCGGGTTCGCCAAGGCCGGTCGGCTCATGGACCTGATGGAGTCGCGCGGTGTGGTCGGGCCCTCCGAGGGATCCAAGGCCCGCGACGTCCTGGTGAAGCCCGACGACCTCGACGAGGTGCTCGCCGACCTGCAGCACGGCAGCTGACGATCCCGGTGGCCTACGCTGACACGGTGAGCACGACCCGAGTGGCCCTGGTGACACTCGGCTGCGCGCGCAACGAGGTGGACTCCGAGGAGCTCGCCGGTCGACTGGCCGCCGAGGGCTTCGAGCTCGTTGCCGACGCCGACGACGCCGACGCCGTGCTGGTGAACACGTGCGGGTTCATCGAGGCCGCCAAGCGCGAGTCGGTCGACGCCCTGCTGTCGGCGGGGGGCACGACCCACGACGGCCGGCACCGCTCGGTCGTGGCGGTCGGGTGCATGGCCGAGCGCTACGGCACCGAGCTGGCCGCCGAGCTCCCGGAGGCCGACGCCGTCCTGGGGTTCGACGACTACCCGGACATCGCCGAGCGGCTGCGCGTCATCGTCGACGGCGGCACGCTCACCAGCCACGTCCCGCGCGACCGGCGCACGCTGCTGCCCATGGCGCCCACGGATCGGCCCGGGTCCGCGGTGCACGTCCCCGGTCACGGGGGTGCCTCGGCCCCGCGTGCAGACGCGCCGGTCGAGCTGGCGGCGGTCGGACCCGGCTGGATCCGGCGGCGCATCACGTCCGGACCGGTGGCGTCGCTGAAGATCGCCTCCGGCTGTGACCGCCGGTGCGCCTTCTGCGCCATCCCGTCGTTCCGCGGGTCCTTCGTGTCCCGGTCGCGCGCCGACGTCGTGGCCGAGGCTCGCTGGCTGGCCGGGGACGGGGTCCGTGAGCTGGTCCTCGTCAGCGAGAACTCGACGTCCTACGGCAAGGACCTCGCCGACCCCCGGGCGCTCGAGGACCTGCTCGGCGAGCTCGGGTCGGTCGACGGGATCGAGCGGATCCGCGTGTCCTACCTGCAGCCCGCCGAGGTCCGACCCGGCCTGGTGCGCACGATGCTCGAGGCGCCGCGGGTCGCGGACTACTTCGACCTGAGCTTCCAGCACGCCAGCGCCCCGCTGCTGCGCCGGATGCGCCGGTTCGGCGGGACGGAGTCGTTCCTGGAGCTCATCGCCTCGATCCGCGCCGGCGCCCCGGAGGCGGGCATCCGCAGCAACGTGATCGTCGGGTTCCCGGGTGAGACCGAGGAGGACGTCGAGGAGCTCATGTCCTTCCTCGGCTCCGCCCAGATGGATGCCGTGGGGGTCTTCGGGTACTCCGACGAGGACGGCACCGAGGCGGTCGGCCTGGGCGGCAAGCTCGACGAGTCCGAGATCCGGGCCCGCGTGATCGAGGTCAGCGACGTGGTCGACGAGGTGATGGCCCAACGCGCCGAGCAGCGGATCGGCCACGTCGTCGAGGTCCTCGTGGAGCACGTGGACGGGATGTCCGCCGAGGGACGAGCGGAGCACCAGGGTCCCGAGGACGGCTCGACCAGCGTGCACCTGACGCCGGACCTGCGCGGGCGCGTGGTCCCGGGCTCGATGCTGCGTGCCCGCGTGGTGTCCACCGACGGGGTCGACCTGCACGCCGTGGAGGTGTCCGTTGTCCGGATCTGATCCGATGGGCGCAGCGGACCCGGTGCCGCCGACCGCGGGGGTGCCCGGTGCGGAGCCGGAGAAGCCCGAGATGTGGAGCCGGGAGCGGGTGGTGACCGGCTGGGCGCAGCTGTGGAACCTGCCCAACATGCTCACGCTCCTGCGGATCCTGATGATCCCGTTCTTCTGGTACCTGCTCATGTACGACGACGGCACGAACGCCGCGACCCGCGTTGCGGCGACCGTGGTCTTCATCCTGGCGTCGATCACCGACTGGCTCGACGGATGGCTGGCCCGCAAGCAGGGGCTGGTCACGACCTTCGGCAAGATCGCCGACCCGCTGGCCGACAAGGCGCTCACGGGTGTGGCCCTCATCGGGTTGTCGGTGCTCGGCGAGCTGTGGTGGTGGGTGACGATCCTGATCATCGGCCGCGAGGTCGGCGTCACCGTGATCCGCTTCGTGGTCCTCAAGCACGGGGTGATCCCTGCCAGCCGCGGCGGCAAGGCCAAGACGCTGTTCCAGATGGTGGGCATCACCCTGTTCCTCCTGCCCATCACCCCCGAGATGACCCTGCTGTGGTGGTTCCGCAACGCCGTGATGGCGATCGCCGTCATCCTCACGACGTTGACCGGATTCGACTACATCAGCAAGGCGTACTGGACGCGCAGCGACTCGAAGTCCGAGAAGGCGGCGCGCAGGGCGGCTGCGGCAGCACCGATCGCCTCCAGCGCGGGGACCTCGGGCAGGGGTGCGCCAGCGACGCAGACGGTGACGATGGCAGGCCGCCGCAGTCGGGCTCCACGCAGTGACGGCTGGCGTCGGGCCGCATGTGGGCGGAACCGGGGTGGCCGACCTGATCGCCGACCTGGCCGCCGATGGAGCGACGGTCGCGACCGCTGAGTCCATCACCGGCGGTCGGCTCGTGGCCTCGCTGACGTCCGTTCCCGGTTCCTCGGCGGTCGTCCGTGGTTCTGTCGTGGCGTACGCCACCGACGTGAAGACCTCGATGCTCGGTGTGGACCCTGTGCTCCTGGCGGAGCAGGGGGCGGTGTGCGCCGAGGTCGCCGAGCAGATGGCTGCCGGCGTCCGGGACCGGCTGGGCGCCACGTACGGAGTGTCGACCACAGGGGAGGCCGGCCCGGATTCGGCGAGCGGCACGCCGGTCGGGACCGTGTTCATCGCCGTGGCCGGCCCCCAGGGGACCGTCGACACGCCGGATCGACGGGGCGGGCACCCGCGAGCAGATCCAGCGTGGGGCTGTCGAGGGCGCCCTGCGCCTGTTGGCCGACGTGCGGGCCGCCGGGGCCGGGACCCGGCACCGGTGGCCCGGGCGCCGGCACGTCGCCGGCGAGGACGGGCCCCGGGAACAACCGCGACTGACTGCGCGTTCAGGTGACACGTAGCCGCACTGGCGAGGGTCTCGCGATAAGGTTGCTGTGTGGAGAGAAGGGGAAGGTCATGGTGATCCTGCGACGGGTCGTCGGCGAGCAGTTGCGTCGCCTGCGTCAGGACCAGGGCCGGACGCTGCGCGACGTGAGTTCCGCGGCGCGCGTCTCCCTCGGGTACCTGTCCGAGATCGAGCGTGGCCAGAAGGAGCCCTCCAGCGAGCTGCTCGCCGCCATCTGCACGGCTCTCGACGTCCCGCTGTCGGTCCTCCTCCGCTCGGTCAGCGACGAGGTTGCGGCTGTCGAAGCCGCCCAGGCCGGGGTGGCCCACGCCGCCTGAGGTGCCCTTCGTCCTGTCTCGGCGACTCGCGTGTCCGGTCTCCGACGAGGCACTGCACTGTGACAAGGCGCTCCGTCTGCGTCGGCGGCTCGGTCTTGGTGCGGTTCGGCCTTCGTGCGCTCCGCAACCGTCGCGTGCGCTTCCTACGCTCCGCCGTCAGCGCGGGACTCGGTATCCACGGGGTGTCAGTCCGAATCCCGCCGCCTCCAGCGCCCGCCGCACGTGGTCGGATCCGCCTGGCTCCATGACGGGCGATCCGTTGACCCTGGTGATCGTCAGCGCTCCGACCGTCCCGGACCTCACCGCGTCGTGCAGCAGCCGGGCGGCTGCGGCCAGCTGCGCATCACCCTCAGCCTCCGTGGCTGAGACATGGGTGAACGTCAGGAGCGTGTGGCCGCCGCGCTCCGCGTAGAGCACGGGTCGGCCGCCCATCAGGACCACGTGGCAACCCGCGCCGCGCGAGGGCCGATGCGGTGCCCCGGGACCGCCGGCCCAGTCGCTGTCCGGCCACTCGAGGGCAGCGCCGTACGGATTGGCAGGGTCCGCGGTGGCCAGGAGCAGGTGGTCGGACTGCCCGTCGGCGAGCTCACGCTCCATGGCCCGCATCTGGTCCACGACCCCGGTGAGGGCGAACTGGGACGCCCCGAGCCCTTCGACGGCGTAGACGCGCTGGACCCTGCCCCGTTCCTCCATCATCGAGAGCGTCCGGTAGGCCGAGGCGAATCCGCCGGGATCGCCTGAGGCGAGAACGGCTCCCCGCGTGACGATCCCCAGCCGATCCAGGTGCGCCTCCGCGCGGGCGACGGCAACGACCTCACGTGGTGGCAGATCAGCGGGAAGCGCGAACCACCGACCGGGGAGCTCCGGGGTGATCCCCCCACGAGCAGCTGTGCGCCTGGCTGCCCCGGGCACGGCTGCGTCAGCGCCCGAACCGCCTGCCCCCGCTCCGACGATCCCCCCGGCTGCGGGGCGCCACAGGTCCGCGTAGCGCCCCCGCGCTGGTCGGCGCGGGCGCTGCCCGACTCCTGCGCTGCGCGCGGCGGCGGCCCCGCGAGCGATCCAGCATCGCGCGCACCGGCTCGATCGTGTCGTTGCTGACCAACCCTGCCCAGAGGAGCTCCAGCAAGCGCCCGTGCCAGCTGACCCGGATCGAGGTCGGGGCGCGTCATCCGCTGCCGGAGGTCCGCCAGGAACCAGCCGCCCCCGGAGCGGAGCAGGTCCAGCAGCTCGGTGGCCACCGCATCGCTGGGCGGATCGGTGGCCCGCGGCAGGAGGAAGCCGACATCGGCCGGTGCGAGGGCGATCCACCCGTCGCCCCCGGGCAGGGGCGCGCTGCCCGTCCAGAGGACCTCCCCGGCCGACGTGAGCTCGTCGAGCATCCCCGGGGCGTACCCGGTCACCCGCAGGGGGAGGATCGACTCCTCGAGGGCGGAAGCCGGCACGGCCACGCCGGCCATCGCCCGGATGGCCTGCAGCACCCCATCCGGGCCTCGCAGCCGGGTGCCGCCGTGGCGGCCGATGTTCTGCCATCGCGGCAGGAACGTGGCCAGGGCGGCCTGCGACACCGGCTCGATCTGCTGGCGCAGGATGGCCACGGAACGCCGCTTGATCAGGCGCAGGACATCGGGGTGGCACCACTGTGGGCCGGGGGAGTCCGGGACGAACCAGCCCTCGATGATCCTTCCGGCAGCGCGAGCTGATCGACAGCCGATGCGAGACCACCGCCGGCGGGAGGCCGAGGTCCCGCACGACGTCGTCGACGGTGAAGGGCCCGTGGGTCCGGCTGTAGCGGGCGATGAGGTCGGCGAGGGGATCCTCCACCGGTCGGAGGTGGGCGTCGGCGACTCCCGCGGGGATCGGCGCCCCCAGGCCGTCGCGCAGGCGCGCTGCATCCTCGACGCCCGCCCAGACGTCCTTGCCGGCGACCCGCGTGCGCAGGACCCGCCGCTGGGCCTCGAGCTCCTCGAGCCACGTCGGAGTCGACCCCACGAAGCCGCGGCCTCGACGGTGCCCAGCGGCCCGAGGCTCCGCAGCATGTCCACCGCGTCCTCGGGACCGCGGGCGCGACGCTCCTCGGTGAGGTGCTGGATCTGGGCCACGACCTGGGCGATCGCGTCGGGTTCCAGCAGGTCGCGCAGGTCGGTCTGGCCGAGGAGCTCGCCGAGCAGCGAGGGGTCGAGCGTCAGTGCAGCCGCCCGGCGCTCAGCCAGCGGGGAGTCGCCCTCGTAGAGGTACTCCGAGACGTAGCCGAAGAGCAGGGAGCGGGCGAACGGGGAGGCTGCCGCCGGCGTCACCTCGATGACCCGGATCCGCCGCTCCTGGACCGAGGTCATCAGCGCGACGAGGGCCGGCACGTCGTAGACGTCCTTGACGCACTCCCGGACCGCCTCCAGCACGATCGGGAAGGTGGGATGCTCGGCGGCGATCTGCAGCAGTTGGGCCGATCGCTGACGCTGCTGCCACAGCGGGGCCCGCCGGCCGGGCCGCGGGCGCGGGAGCAGGAGGGCGCGCGAGGCACACTCCCGGAACCGGGAGGCGAACAGGGCCGAGCCACCGATCAGGCGGGTGACGTCGGCCTCGATCTCGTCCGGCTCGGGGAACAGGCACGCGGTCGCGTCGGCGAGCCACTCGTCGTCGGGGAGGTCCGGCAGGCGGGCGACGATCCCGTCGTCACCGTGCAGGACCGCGGCATCGACACCGAAGCGTCTGCGAGAGCCGCTCCCGGGCCAGCAGCGCCCATGGCGCGTGGACCTGTGCGCCGAACGGCGACAGCACGGTCAGCCGCCAGTCCCCGAGCTCGTCACGGGTCCGCTCGACGACGATCGTGCGGTCCGTCGGGACGTGGCTGGCCGCCGACTGCTCGGCCAGGTAGGCCACGAGGTTGGCCCCCGCCCACGCATCCAGGCCCAACTCGGCCAGGTGGGCACGGGCCTGCTCTGGTGCCATCTCGCGCCATCTGGCGGGTGAACTCCCCGATGGCGCGGCCCAACTCGGCGGGGCGCCCGAGGTTGTCCCCGCGCCAGAAGGGCAGCCGTCCCGGCGAGCCCCCGGCCGGCACGACGTTGACCCGGTCGTGGGTGATCTCGATGATCTGCCAGCTGCTGGCTCCCAGCGCGAAGATGTCGCCGACCCGGGACTCGTAGACCATCTCCTCGTCGAGCTCGCCGACCCGCCCGCCGCCCACGATGTGCACCCCGAACAGTCCGCGGTCGGGGATGGTCCCGCCCGAGGTGACGGCCAGCTGCTGGGCGCCGGGACGGGCCGTCAGCAGGTCGTCACCTCGGTCCCAGACGATGCGGGGGCGCAGCTCGGCGAAGGCGTCCGAGGGGTATCGGCCGGCGAGCATCTCGACGACGGCCTCGTAGACCGCGGGCGTCAGGTCGGCGAACGGGCGCGGTCCGGCGCAGCAGGGCCAGGAGGTCCGCGGCGGGCCAGTCGTCCATCGCCACGCAGGCGACGATCTGCTGGGCAGCCACATCCAGCGGGTTGGCGGGGATCCGCAGCTCCTCGATGGCCCCCGAGCGCATCCGCTGGACGACGACGGCGCTGGTCAGCAGGTCCGATCGGTACTTCGGCAGGACGACGCCGGTCGAGACCGCACCGACCTGGTGCCCGGCCCGGCCGACGCGCTGGAGCCCGGAGGCCACCGACGGCGGCGCCTCGACCTGGATCACGAGGTCCACGGCCCCCATGTCGATGCCGAGCTCCAGGCTGGAGGTGGCCACCACCGCCCGGAGCCGGCCGGTCTTGAGATCGTCCTCGATGTGCGCCCGCTGCTCCTTGCTCACCGAGCCGTGGTGGGCCCGGGCCAGGACCGGCTCGGCGCCCAGCGTCGACTCCCGCCTGTGCCATCACCTCGGCCGGAGGGCGCTTGCTCGGTGGCCTCCGCGAGCTGCCGGTGCGCTCGGCGTGGATCTCGTTGAGCCGCGCGGTGAGCCGTTCGGCCAGCCGCCGGGAGTTGGCGAACACGATGGTCGACCGGTGGCCCTCGATCAGGTCGACGATGCGCTGCTCCACGTGGGGCCAGATCGAGGCGGTGGGGGAGCCGTCCGGTCCGGGGCCGGTGCCGAGCTCCCCCAGGTCCTCGACGGGCACCTGGATGGTCAGCTCCCACTCCTTGGCCGAGCCCTGCTCGAGGATCTCGACCGGAACGTCACCGCCGAGGAACTGCGCGGCCACGTGGGTCGGGCGAACGGTCGCGGACAGCCCGACCCGGGGGATCCGACGCCCCGCGAGGTGATCGAGCCGGGCCAGGCTGACGGCCAGGTGCGCGCCCCGCTTGGAGCCGGCGATGGCGTGGACCTCGTCGATGATCACGGACTCGACGCCGGCCAGGATGCTGCGGGTGGCCGAGGTGAGCATCAGGAACAGCGACTCCGGGGTGGTGATCAGGACATCCGGGGGACGCCTGGCCATGACCCGTCGCTCCTGGGCGGGGGTGTCCCCGGTGCGCAGCGCGACGCTGATGTGCGGCGCGGGCAGCCCGAGCAGCTCGCACTGCGTCGCGATCCCGGACAGCGGGGCCCGCAGGTTGCGCTCGACGTCCACGGCCAGGGCCTTCAGCGGGCTGATGTACAGCACCCGGACGCCGGGCTCCTCTCGGGGGGTCAGGCAGCGGTCGATCGCGCACAGGAAGGCCGCGAGGGTCTTGCCGGACCCCGTCGGGGCCACCGCGAGCACGTCTGCGCCGGCCATGGATCCGCGGCCAGGCTGCCGCCTGGACGTCCGTGGGAGCCGCGAAGGCCGCGTTGAACCACCGCCTCGTGGGCTCGGAGAACGCGGCCAGGGGATCCACGCGGACCATCTTGGACCCTGCGTCCGACATCGGCTGCCCCGCTGTCCACAGTTCCCGCGAACGCCGGCCGGGATGGCACCATTCGGCTGTGCGGCTGACGGACTTCTGGGAGCGGATGGACCTGACCTTCGGGCGCGCCTACGCCCGATCATGGGCCATGCGACCAGCACCTGGCCGCCCTCGGCGGGCGCACCGTCGAGCAGGCCCTCGCCGAGGGCGAGGACACCCGCGACGTGTGGCGGGCCGTCTGTGCCCACGCGAAGGTTCCCAGCGACCTGACCTGACCGGCGTGTCGCTCACGCTCGAACACGTGTTCGTACTACAGTGATGATGTCAGTCGCCGGGTGGCCCGACCGGGTCGTCCACAGGATCGGCATCGGAACGGGTCGCAATGTCGGTGACCCGGTCTAGTGTCCGCTCCTGTCAGACGAGAGGGTGCCGTCGGCGCCACGAGATCCAAGGAGTGGGAATGGCTGGACAGGACCGGGAGAAGGCGCTCGAGTCAGCGCTGCTGCACCTCGAGAAGCAGTTCGGCAAGGGCACCGTGATGCGGCTGGGGGACCAGCCCATCGTGCCCATGGACGTGATCCCGACCGGCTCGATCGCCCTGGACGTGGCGCTGGGCATCGGCGGGCTGCCGCGGGGACGGGTCGTGGAGATCTACGGCCCGGAGGCCAGCGGCAAGACCACGGTGGCGCTGCATGCGGTGGCCAGCGTGCAGAAGGCCGGAGGTATCGCCGCCTTCATCGACGCCGAGCATGCCCTGGACCCCGTGTACGCACAGCGGCTCGGGGTCAATCTCGACGAGCTCTACGTCTCCCAGCCCGACACCGGTGAGCAGGCGCTCGAGATCGCCGACACCCTGGTCCGCTCGGGTGCCGTCGACCTGATCGTCATCGACTCGGTGGCCGCCCTGACGCCCAAGGCCGAGATCGAGGGCGAGATGGGCGACAGCCACGTCGGGCCTGCAGGCGCGGCTCATGAGCCAGGCGCTGCGCAAGATGACCGGGGCCCTGAGCAACACCAACACGACCATGATCTTCATCAACCAGCTGCGCGAGAAGATCGGCGTGATGTTCGGCAGCCCGGAGACCACGACCGGTGGCAAGGCGCTGAAGTTCTACTCGTCGGTCCGCCTGGACGTCCGGCGCATCGAGACCCTCAAGGACGGGACCGAGCCGGTGGGCTCGCGCACCCGGGTCAAGGTGGTCAAGAACAAGGTCGCCCCGCCCTTCAAGCAGGCCGAGTTCGACATCCTCTACGGCCTCGGGATCTCCCGGGAGGGCGGCCTGATCGACATGGGCGTCGAGCAGGGCTTCGTGCGCAAGGCCGGCGCCTGGTACACCTACGACGGCGACCAGCTGGGCCAGGGCAAGGAGAACGCCCGCGCCTTCCTGCGCGACAACCCGGACCTCGTCCGACGAGATCGAGAAGCGGATCAAGGAGAAGCTGGGCATCGGCCCGCAGGTGGATGCACCCATCGACCTCACGGCGGTTGAGGCGCCCCGGCCGATCGACCTCTGATCCGTGTCGGGCAGCCGCTGGGCGGCGGATCCGCCGGAGGATCAGGACGATTCGCCGGCGGATCCGGAGCAGGTTGCCAGGACCATCCTGCTGCGCCGGCTGGAAGCCGCACCGCGCACACGTGCCGAGCTGGCCACGACGCTGCGGGAGCGCAACGTCCCCGACGACGTCGCCGCATCGGGTGCTCGACCGGTTCGAGGAGGTCGGGCTCATCGACGATCGGGTGTTCGCCCGCATGTGGGTGGAGTCCCGGCAGCGTGGTCGAAGCCTCTCGGGTCGCGCCCTGCGCAGTGAGTTGCGTCGCAAGGGGGTCCCCGACGCAGATGATCGACGACGCGCTCGAGCTCGTGACTCCGGAGGACGAGCTCGCCGCGGCACGGGAGGTGGCCGCCCGCAAGGCGCGGTCGGTGGTGGGGCTGCCCCGCGCCACCCAGGTCCGACGGCTGTCCGGCGCCCTGGCCCGCAAGGGCTACGGCCCCGGCCTGACCGCGCAGGTGGTCCGCGAGGCGCTCGCTGCCGTCGACGCGCAGGACGCCGAGGACGTCGCCGAGCCTCACCCCGCCGGCTGGGACTGACGCCGTCGGTCGGCGGTTCCCCCGATCACGGGTGCAGCGCCTACCCTTGAGCCCTGATGGACACGACACTCACTGCCGGGCGCACCTACCAGGTCCGGACCTACGGCTGCCAGATGAACGTGCACGACTCCGAGCGCATCGCCGGACTGCTGGAGTCCCACGGCTACGTTCGTGGCCGCTGGCCGACCAGCAGGCCGACGTCGTGGTGCTCAACACCTGCGCGGTGCGGGAGAACGCGGACAACAAGCTGTACGGCAACCTCGGCCATCTGGCCTCGGTGAAGCGCAGTCACGAGGGCATGCAGATCGCCGTCGGCGGGTGCCTGGCGCAGAAGGACCGCGAGCACATCGTGGCCCGCGCGCCGTGGGTCGACGTCGTGTTCGGCACGCACAACGTCGACGCGCTGCCTGCCCTGCTGCGGCGCGCGTCGGTGGCGCAGTGAGGCCCAGGTCGAGATCGAGGAGTCCCTGCGGACCTTCCCCTCGACCCTGCCGAGTCGTCGCGAGTCCGCCTACGCCGCGTGGGTGGCCATCAGCGTCGGCTGCAACAACACCTGCACCTTCTGCATCGTCCCGAGCCTGCGCGGCAAGGAGCGCGACCGGCGCCCCGGCGAGATCCTGGCCGAGGTCGAGGCCCTGGTCGCCGACGGCGTCATCGAGGTCACGCTGCTGGGCCAGAACGTCAACGCCTACGGGGCGGAGTTCGGCGAGCGCGACGCCTTCGCCGACCTGCTGCGGGCAGTCGGGGCCGTTCCGGGGATCGAGCGGGTCCGGTTCACCTCACCGCACCCACGGGACTTCACCAGCGAGGTCATCGCGGCCATGGCCGAGACACCCACGGTCATGCCCTCGCTGCACATGCCCCTGCAGTCCGGCAGCGACCAGGTCCTGCGCGCGATGCGCCGGTCCTACCGCCGCGACCGGTTCCTGTCGATCCTCGACGAGGTCCGGGCGTCCATCCCCGACGGCTGCGATCACCACCGACATCATCGTCGGGTTCCCGGGGGAGACCGAGGCGGACTTCGTCGACACCCTCGAGGTCGTGGAGCGTGCACGCTTCAGCGCCGCGTTCACCTTCCAGTACTCGCCGCGTCCCGGCACGCCGGCAGCCGAGATGGACGACCAGATCCCGAAGGCCGTCGTCCAGGAGCGCTACGAGCGACTGGTCGAGGCCCTCGAGCGGATCTCGTGGGAGGAGAACCTCGCGCCTGGTCGGCACCACGACGGAGGTCCTCGTCGCCGAGGGGGAGGGACGCAAGGACGAGCAGACCCGCCGCATGTCGGGCCGCGCCCGGGACGGCCGACTCGTCCACTTCTCGGGGGCCGACTCGGCGCGACCCGGCGACTGCGTGACCGGTCCGCCTCGACGCCGCGGCCCCGCACCACCTGACCGGGACCGCGGCGAGCATCCGCACCACGCGCGCGGGCGACGCATGGGAGGCCGGACAGGCGTCGTGCGGCACCGGTTCCTCCGCGGGCGACTCCGGCGTCCGCGGTCCGGTCGTCCTGGGCATGCCCGGCCTGCGTCCCGTTGGCTGACGTGGGCCGATGCCCCGGCGTGGCCGACGGTGGTGGCCATCGTCGGTCCCACCGCGGTGGGCAAGTCCGACGTTGCCCTCGAGGTGGCCCAGCTGCATCGGCGGTGAGGTCGTCAACGCCGATGCCTTCCAGGTCTACCGGGGCATGGACATCGGCACGGCCAAGGTGCCTCCGGCCGACCGTCGGGGGATCCCGCACCACCTCCTCGACATCCTCGACGTCACCGAGGAGCTCAGCGTCGCGCAGTACCAGCGCGAGGGCCGCGCGGTCCTGGAGGGTCTCGCACGCAGGGGAGTCCCCGCGGTGGTCGTCGGCGGGTCGGGGCTCTACGTGCGCGCCCTGCTCGACGACCTCCGCTTCCCGGGCAGCGACCCGGCGATCCGGGCGCGCTGGGAGGCGATGCTGGCTGAGATCGGCCCCGGAGCGGCTGCACGCCGTCCTGGCCGAGCGGGATCCCGAAGGCGGCCGCGGCACATCCTGCCCACCAACGGGCGTCGGATCGTGCGGGCCCTCGAGGTCGGCGAGATCACGGGGGAGCCGTTCACCGCGCAGCTGCCCGCCGATGGCCCGCGCGCTCGTGCCGCACCTCAGCGTCGGCCTGGACCTCCCACGCGACGTCCTGGATGAGCGGATCCGGGCCCGCGTGGCGCCGGATGTTCGACGACGGCCTCGTCGACGAGGTCCGCGGCCTGCTGGCCATGGGCCTGCGCGAGGGCCGCACGGCCAGCCGGGCCCTGGGCTACCCCCAGGTGATCGACCTGCTCGACGGCACGCCTGCGAGCGGGCCCAGGCGGAGGAGGACATCGTGCTGGGGACCCGCCGCTTCGCCCGCCGCCAGCAGCGATGGTTCCATCGCGATCCGCGCACCGTCTGGCTGGACGCGATGGCCCCCGCGTCGTCCACAGCTTCGCTCGATCGCGGCCCTGATGGCCGGGCCTGCCCGTAGGCTGGACCCATGAGCCGAGCCGGGATCCCCTTCGTCAAGGGGCACGGGACCGGCAACGACTTCGTGCATCCTGCCGGATCCCACAGGGTCCCTGACCGTGACCGCGTCGCTCGTTCGCGCGCTCTGCGATCGCCGGCTGGGGATCGGGGCCGACGGCGTCCTCGTGGTCGCCCGGACCGCCGCCCATGCCGAGGTCGCCGACCTGGCCGAGGTCGCGCCGTGGTTCATGGACTACCGCAATGCCGACGGCAGCGTGGCCCAGATGTGCGGCAACGGCGCCCGGGTGTTCGTCGCGCACCTGCTCGAGGAGGGGCTGGCCAGCACGGGCAGCTTCCACATCGCGACCCGCGGCGGGGCGCGACGGGTCATGGTCGACGAGGACGGTGCGATCCACGTCGACATGGGCAGGGCCGAGTTCCTCGAACGCGACGACATCATGGTGCGGCTGGCCGAGTCCGAGCCTGGCGCGCCGCGGCTCGC
Source organism: uncultured Actinomycetes bacterium (assembly GCA_963812395.1). Classification (GTDB taxonomy): domain Bacteria; phylum Actinomycetota; class Actinomycetes; order S36-B12; family CAIYMF01; genus Prado023. The sequence continues at coordinate 69,777 of CAWEVG010000024.1, read as the reverse complement.
ACCGCCGTCGGGCGTCCTCATGCCCAACCCGCACGCCGTCACGTGGGTGGACGACGTCGACGCTGCAGGCTCGCTTCTGGCCGCCCCCGTTGTCACCCCGGTCGAGGCCTATCCCGAGGGCGTCAACGTCGAGTTCGTGCGCGTGCTGGCCGCGGACCACCTGCAGATGCGGGTGTTCGAGCGGGGCGTGGGGGAGACCCTGAGCTGCGGCACCGGCGCCTGCGCGGCGGCCGTCGCCACCGCTGCGTCGTGAGGGCCGCGGGCCTGACGGCCGACGGATCCGCGTCGACGTCCCCGGTGGGACCGTCGGGGTCACCTGGCACGCCAGACGGCTCCGTGGAGCTCGACGGGCCGGCCCAGATCGTGGCCCGCGGGGAGATCGATCCGCTCTGGTGGGAGATGCATGTCTGAGACCCCCGACCTGCTCGACCGCCAGGCGCTGCGCCGCGTCCCCGGGCTGAGCACCGAGCTCCAGGACGTCACCGAGGTCGAGTACCGCCAGGTGCGCCTCGAGCGGGTCGTCCTGGTCGGCGTGTGGACCTCGGGCACCCTCGACGAGGCGGAGCGCTCCCTGGCCGAGCTCGCCCGCCTGGCGGAGACCGCCGGATCAGTGGTGTGCGACGGCCTGATCCAGCGGCGGGACAAGCCCGACACCGCCACCTACATCGGCTCGGGCAAGGTCACGGAACTGCGCGAGGTCGTCACCCTCGTGGGGGCGGACACCGTCATCTGCGACGGCGAGCTGACCCCCGGGCAGCTGCGCCGGCTCGAGGAGCTCGTGAAGGTCAAGGTCGTCGACCGCACCTGGCTGATCCTCGACATCTTCGCCCAGCACGCCCGCAGCCGGGAGGGCAAGGCCCAGGTCTCCCTGGCCCAGATGCAGTACCTGCTGCCACGCCTGCGCGGGTGGGGCGAGTCCCTGTCCCGCCAGGCCGGTGGGCGCGTGGCCGGCGGGCAGGGCATCGGCTCCCGCGGCCCCGGCGAGACCAAGATCGAGACCGACCGGCGCCGCGTCCGGGAGAGCATCTCGCGGCTGCGCCGCGAGATCGCCGCGATGTCGACCGCGCGACGCACCATGCGCAGCGCGCGCAGGCGGGGCAAGGTCCCTTCGGTCGTGCTGGCCGGCTACACCAACTCCGGGAAGTCCAGCCTGCTCAACCGCATGACCGGTGCCGGTGTCCTCGTCGAGGATGCCCTGTTCGCCACCCTCGACCCCACCGTGCGCAAGGCCAGCACCCCGTCCGGTCGCCTGTTCACCCTCGCGGACACCGTCGGGTTCGTCCGGCACCTGCCCCACCAGCTGGTCGAGGCCTTCCGCTCGACCCTGGAGGAGGTCTCCGACGCCGACCTGATCCTGCACGTGGTCGACGGCTCCGACGACTTCCCCGAGGGGCAGATCGCCGCCGTCCGTGAGGTGCTCGCCGAGATCGGCGCCGGCGAGGTCCCCGAACTCATCGTGATCAACAAGTCCGACATCGCCGACCCGATGGTGGTCGGGCGCATCCGTTCCCGCGAACCGCACTCGGTGGTGGTGTCCGCCGCGACGGGTGCCGGGATCCCCGAACTGCTCGCGGCCGTCGAGCTCGACCTCCCGAACCCGACCGAGCAGGTCGACCTGCTCATCCCGTTCGACCGCGGGGATCTGGTGGCGCGCGTCCACGAGGAGGGCCGGGATGTCCGGGTCGAGTACAGCGCCGAGGGGGCCTCGATCCGGGCGGTGGTGGGCGAGCAGCTTGCGGCCGAGCTGAACGGCGTATCCGCTGCGACCGGCGGCGATGTGGCCTCCGAGGTCGGCCCGGAGTGACGGCCGCGGACGCCCCGGACGACAACCCCGCCAGCGTCCCCTTCCGTGGCCGACCTGCTCGACCTTGCTGTGCGCGAGCTGGGGGGCGAGCCCCGTGCAGGCCAGGCGCAGATGGCCGACGAGATCGGGGACTGCCTCGACGCCGGCTCGGGGACGGTCCTGGTCCAGGCCGGCACTGGTACTGGGAAGTCGTTGGCCTACCTGGTCCCCGCAGCACGACACGCCATGAGCACGGACAACCCGGTCGTGATCGCCACCGCGACCCTGGCCCTGCAGCGCCAGCTCGTCGACAAGGACCTGCCCGTCGTCAGCCGGGCCCTGTCGCCGGCGCTCGGGCGCGACGTCACCTTCGCCGTGCTCAAGGGCCGCAGCAACTACCTCTGCCTCGACCGACTCAACCGCGGGTCGCCGGACCCGGAGGAGTCGGCGCTCTTCGACACCCCCACGACCCGGCTGGGCCGGCAGGCGGCGCGGCTGCAGAAGTGGGCGACGACGACCACCACCGGCGACCGGGACGACCTCACCGATCCGGTGGACGGTCGGGTGTGGTCCGGGTCTGTCGGTCTCGGCCAGGGAGTGCCCGGGCGCTGTCAACTGCGCGTACGGCCAGGACTGCTTCGCCGAGGCTGCGAAGGCGCGCGCACGCGAGGCGGACCTCATCGTGACCAACCACGCGCTGTTGGCGATCCACGTCCAGGGCGAGGTTCCCGTGCTCCCCGAGCATGGGGCGGTGATCGTCGACGAGGCCCACGAGCTCGTCGACCGGATGACGACCGCCCTGACCCGCGAGCTGTCTGCCCCCGTCGTGGAGCGTGCAGCCGGTCGAGCCCGCAAGTTCCTCGGACCGGAGCTCACCGACCCGCTTCTGGATGCGGCCGGCTACCTCGGCGACATCCTCGGCTGAGATGCCGGAGGGCCGACTGCGCGCACTGCCCGAGGAGCTCGTGGTCGCGATCACCGCACTTCGCGATGCTGGCCATGCAGCGCTGGGCGGGATGCGCGGGGACAGCTCCGACGCTCCCGAGGCCGCGGCTGACCGCACCACGGCTCGGGCCGCGATCCAGGGCGTCCATGAGGTTGCGGCGGAGGCACTCCTGCTCAGCAACGCTTCCGTGGCATGGGTCGGGGGCCGCTCGGGGGCCGCGCCGAGCCTGTACATCGCCCCGATCTCCGTGCACGACCTGCTCGAGACCAACCTCTTCGCCGGACGCCCTGTGGCGCTGACCAGCGCGACCCTGGCTATCGGAGGATCCTTCGAACCCCTGGCAGCCAGTCTCGGGTGCCCCTCCGGGTGGCGCGGGCTCGATGTCGGATCCCCGTTCGACCACGGTCGTCAGGGGATGCTCTACTGCGCAGCCGACCTGCCCCGTCCCGGCCGTGAGGGGGTCAGCGAGCAGGCGCTGGAACAGATCGCCGACCTGCTCGACGCAGCGGGTGGCCGCACCCTCGCCCTGTTCTCCTCGTGGCGCTCGGTCGAGCGGGCCGAGGAGGTGCTGCGCCGGCGGCTGGCGGGACGCACCGACCGCCCGTTGATCGTGGCCCGGCGCGGTGACGCCGTGGCTGGGCTGGTGCGCCAGTTCGCCGAGGATCCCCGCACCTCCCTGCTCGGGACGTTGTCGTTGTGGCAGGGGGTCGACGTCCCAGGGCCCTCGTGCACCCTGGTGATCATCGACAGGATCCCCTTCCCACGTCCCGACGATCCCGTGGTCTCGGCACGCCAGGAGCTCATCGACTCCCAGGGTGGCAGCGGCTTCGCGGCGGTGTCCGTGCCGCGGGCAGCCCTCATGCTGGCTCAAGGAGCGGGGCGGCTCATCCGCACACCCGACGACCGCGGTGTCGTCGCCGTCCTCGACTCGCGCCTGGCGACCACCGGCTACGGGGCGCGCTTGCGCACGAGCCTGCCGCCACTGTGGTGGACGACCGACCTGCCCACCGTTGTCGCCGCCCTGGGGCGCCTCGACGCGGCACTGACCGCCCCTGGGTCCGACCACACCGGCACGGCACCCTGACCCGTCGAGGGTCACACCCCGGTGATGGACGGCAGCCGGGCCATCCGGATCGCGTGCACCATCGCCTGGTGATCGGCCTCCGCCTGGTCCGCGTACCCCATCGACCATGAGGTGATGGCGTCGTCGAACTTCGTGCTCCTGCCGAGGTAGGCGGCGATCGCCAGCCGATCACCGGAGCGGGCGTGGGCCCGCGCGAGGGTCCACCCACAGGCGTGCAGGTACATCTGGAGGCTGCCCTCATCCAGGGCCGACAGGTCCGGGGAGAACTTCATGTCGCGAAGCTGCCGCACGTACGAGTCGTGCACGACGTTGTGGGCGTCGGTGGCCGAGGTCCAGCCGATGAAGATGTCCGAGGCAGCCTGCATCATCCGCTGCCCCGCCACCACTCGAGCGCCATGATGGTCGAAGGCACTGGGCTGCGTGTACGGCTCGAGGACCGAGGCCGTGGCCTCCTTGAACTGCAGGACCAGCGGATCACCGCCGTCCACCCCCTGCATCAGCAGGACGTAGCAGCGCGTTCCCACGCTGCCCACCCCGACCACCTTGCGGGCCACATCGACGACGTGGAACTGGTCGAGCAGAGCGGCCCGGTCCGAGACCAGCGTCTGGCGATAGGTGAGCATCGCGTCCGTGCCGAGCAGCTCGGCGTGCTCAGCGCCGACCCGCATCAGCAGCGGCGGGTCCTCGACGAACTGGCGCTGCCCGCCGACCACCGTCGTCAGCTTGCCCATCGCCTGGAGGTTCGTCCGGCGCCGGGCCCCCTCGATCGAGCGCTCCACGCGGGCGAGGGCGGACTCGGGGGGCATGCTTCTGGCCAACTGTCCGATATCCGAGACGTCCAGGCGCGAGTACCAGACGTCCAATGTGCTCATGCCGGCGAAGGTCCGCATGGCCTCGCGGTATGCCTGCGCTGCCGTGCGCGCCATCTCTCGCTGCGCGGGCGTCCGCCACCCGTTGGACCGAGCGGTCAGCACTGCCGAGGCCGCCAGCCGCTTCACGTCCCATTCGAAGGGCCCCGGGTGGGTCTCGTCGAAGTCGTTGAGGTCGAACAGCAGGGTCCGCTCGGGGGACGCGAACATCCCGAAGTTGGCGATGTGCGCATCCCCGCACAGCTGCACGGTGATGCCCGTGTTCGGCTGACTGGCCAGGTCCGCGGCCATGACGACCGCCGACCCCCGGTAGAACGCGAACGTCGAGGTGCTCATGCGCCCGTGCCGGATGGGCACGAGACTGCCGATCCGGGTGCTGCCCTGGGCGATCAGCAGGTCGACAGGATCGGGCCGGTCCGTGCCGGCCGCCCACTCGGCCAGCGACTGGCGGGGGAGTGCGCGGCGGGCTTCGGCGCCCGACTGCGCACGCTCGGCGGGGTCCAGCTTGGGAGTCTCTCGCACGATCCGAAGACTAGGCCAGCGGGCTCGGTACGGTCCGGGTGACGGAACTCAGACCCGCCGGAGCACAGCCACGACCGTGCCCATGATCACGGCGTTGTCTCCGTCGATCGGGTCATAGGCCGGGTTGTGCGGCATCAGCCAGGTGTGCCCGTCGCGTTGCTTGAGGGTCTTGACGGTCGCCTCGTCCTCGAGCAGCGCGGCCACGATCGCCCCGTTCTCCGCGGACTGCCCGGCGCGGATGACCACGTAGTCGCCGTCGCAGATGGCGGCGTCGATCATCGAGTCGCCCTTGACGCGCAGGAGGAACAGGTCGCCGTCACCGACCAGCTCGCGAGGCAACGGGAAGACGGTCTCCACCACCTGCTCGGCGAGGATCGGTCCTCCGGCTGCGATCTGCCCGACGACGGGCACGAACACCGCGTCGGGCCTCGCGTCGCGGATGTCCGTCGCGTCAGCTGCGTGCCCGTACGGGTCGAGGACCTCCATCGCCCGCGGACGGTTCGGGTCGCGCCGCAGATAGCCCTTGGCCTCGAGCACCTTGAGCTGGTGGGCCACGCTCGACGGGGAGTTCAACCCCACCGACTCGCCGATCTCCCGCACGCTGGGCGGGTAGCCCCGACCCTCGACGGACTCGCGGATGACCTCGAGGACCCGACGCTGTCGCAGCGTGAGCCCCACATGGTCCTCGGGGGTGTCGGGGAGTGGGTGGATCGTGGCCATTGTGCCCTCCAGTTCGGTCCCTCGTGAGCCGTCCGACAGGCGATGTCAGACCCCTGCGCGAGCCTTGGTTCCAGGCGGTCGATGGATGACCACCTGGAGGGAACGCTACCGCCGACCCGGCAATTGTTCAAACATCTGTTCGATTGGGACTTGAGCGTGTCGGTCGGTAGTGATACAAATAGCACAGGTGTTCGAGCGAACATCAGTTCGAGGAGGAGGTCGCGATGTCCACTTACGGAGCAGCCGCAGTCTGGGTCCCGAGCGGCCCAGCCTCGGCCACAGACGTTCGTCTCACCCGGCGCGGCCGTCTGGCGCGCAGTGGCGCGCTGGCGGTGCTGGTCGTCCTGCTTGCCGTCAGCGTCGCCGACGTGGTGGGCGGTGGTCGCGCCCTGGCCGCCGACACGACCACCCCGCACCCGGTGAGCACCCAGAGCGTCGTGGTCGAGCCGGGTGACTCCCTCTGGCTGATCGCAGGCCGCACCGCGCCGTCAGAGGACCCGCGTGAGGTGGTCACCCGCATCCGGGAGCTCAACGGCATGCGCTCCAACCTGATCCAACCCGGTCAGGTGCTCCTCGTTCCCAGCACGTTCTGATCCACGTCGAAGTTTTCCCCCGCAGTGCTTGCGTCCTAGGTCTCCAGGGTCTACGGTTCACCACATCTAGTAGTTACACCGGTGTAAGTCATCCACAGGTTGTGGTTGACCGTCCACAGGTTCTGGACAGGTAATCCCCAGGGTGATCCCCAGGGGAAGGCTGGTCCGCTCGCAGCGAAGCCCGCCGAGACGACTGGAGGTGACCCATGTACTGCCCGTTCTGCCGCTCTGCAGAGACCCGAGTCGTGGACTCACGCTCCACGGACGACGGCACCGCGATCCGCCGGCGCAGGCTGTGCCCATCGTGCAGCCAGCGGTTCACCACGGTCGAGACGATGAGCATGTTGGTCGTCAAGCGCTCCGGTGTCGTCGAGCCGTTCAGCCGGGACAAGGTGGTGTCCGGCGTGCGCAAGGCGTGTCAGGGCCGCCCGGTCAGCGAGGACGACCTGGCCCTGCTCGCACAGCAGGTGGAGGACAACCTGCGGGCCTCGGGTCAGGCGGCGATCGCGTCCCACGACGTCGGCATGGCGATCCTGGGTCCGCTTCGCATCCTCGACGAGGTCGCCTACCTGCGCTTCGCCTCGGTCTATCGGTCCTTCGAGTCCCTGGCGGACTTCGAGGCCGAGATCACCCTGCTCCGTGCCGAACCGGGCCTCGGATCCACGTCAGTGGACCTTCGCTCTGGGGCGACCTGACCTGTTCATCCCCAGCGCTCCCCACATCGGTGGCGCTGCCTGCCCCGCCTGATCGACCAGAACATCCATCCCGCCCGGGTTACCGGGGAACCACCGCGGAGCGCCGCGGCCGATCCAGAGGAGAGCGCATGACCCGAGCATCGTCGGACAACCAGAAGGCTGCCGAGACCCGCACCAGCTCCGAGAGGCGGCCCCGCGTCGTGCCCAGCGTCCGGTTCGAGCGTGTCTTCACCACGGAGGGTGTCCACCCCTATGACGACATCGTGTGGGAGAGCCGGGACGTCGTGCAGACGAACTGGAAGACCAACGAGACGGTGTTCGAGCAGCGCGGCGTGGAGTTCCCGGACTTCTGGTCGGTCAACGCCTACACCATCGTCACCACGAAGTACTTCCGCGGCGCCGTCGGAACGGAGCAGCGCGAGCACAGCCTCCGTCAGCTGATCGACCGCGTGGTGCTCGCCTACGGTCGCGCGGGACGCGAGCATGGGTACTTCGCCACCGAGCAGGATGCTGAGATCTTCGAGCACGAGCTCACGTGGATGCTGGTGCACCAGGTCTTCTCGTTCAACTCACCGGTGTGGTTCAACGTCGGAACCCCCTCACCGCAGCAGGTCAGCGCCTGCTTCATCCTGTCGGTCGACGACACGATGGACTCGATCCTCAACTGGTACCGCGAGGAGGGCTGGATCTTCAAGGGCGGCTCGGGCGCCGGCCTGAACCTGTCGCGGATCCGTTCGAGCAAGGAGCTGCTCTCCAGCGGGGGGACCGCGTCCGGTCCCGTCTCCTTCATGCGCGGCGCCGACGCCTCGGCCGGGACCATCAAGTCCGGCGGGGCCACGCGGCGCGCCGCGAAGATGGTCGTCCTGGACGTCGACCACCCCGACATCGAGGAGTTCATCGCCACGAAGGTCCGGGAGGAGGAGAAGATCCGCGTCCTTCGCGATGCGGGCTTCGACATGGACCTCGGCGGCAAGGACATCACCTCGGTCCAGTACCAGAACGCCAACAACTCCGTCCGGGTCTCCGATGAGTTCATGCGCGCGGTCGAGGAGAAGCGTGAGTTCGGCCTGGTCGCGCGGGGGACCGGCGAGGTGATCGAGACACTCGACGCCAAGAAGCTCTTCCGGTCCATGGCCGAGGCCGCCTGGGCCTGCGCGGACCCCGGCATCCAGTACGACGACACGATCAACGACTGGCACACCAACCCGGAGTCGGGGCGGATCACTGCATCCAACCCCTGCTCCGAGTACATGAGCCTGGACAACTCGTCGTGCAACCTCGCGTCGCTGAACCTGCTGAAGTTCCTCAAGGAGGACGACACGTTCGACGCGCCCCTGTTCAAGAAGGCCGTCGAGTTCATCATCACTGCGATGGACATCTCCATCTGCTTCGCAGACTTCCCGACCGAGGCGATCGGGGACACCACCCGCAAGTTCCGCCAGCTGGGCATCGGCTACGCCAACCTGGGCGCGCTGCTCATGGCCACCGGCCTTGCCTACGACTCCGACGCCGGCCGGGCCCTGGCGGCGTCGATCACGAGTCTCATGACCGGTACTGCCTACAAGCGCTCCGCGGAGCTGGCCTCCGTCGTCGGCCCGTACGAGGGCTACACCCGAAACAAGGACGCGCACACCCGGGTCATGCGCAAGCACGCGGCAGCCACGGACTCCCAGCGCACGCACTCGTCGCTGGACTCCGACATCCTGAAGCTCGCATCCAAGGTCTGGCAGGAGGGCATCCAGATCGGGACCGTGCACGGCTGGCGCAACGCGCAGGCCTCCGTCCTGGCGCCCACCGGCACCATCGGCTTCATGATGGACTGCGACACGACCGGCATCGAGCCTGACTTCTCCCTGGTCAAGTTCAAGAAGCTCGTGGGTGGCGGCTCCATGCAGATCGTGAACCAGGTGATCCCGCGCGCGCTGGTCCGCCTGGGCTACACCGGGGAGACCATCGAGGCCATCGTCGAGTACATCGCCGAGCATGGCCACGTGATCGACGCCCCGGCGCTGAAGCCCGAGCACTACTCGGTGTTCGACTGCGCCATGGGCGAGCGCGCGATCACCCCGATGGGCCACGTGCGCATGATGGCTGCCTGCCAGCCCTTCCTGTCCGGAGCCATCTCCAAGACGGTGAACATGCCGGAGACCGCCTCGGTCGAGGAGGTCGAGGAGATCTACTTCCAGGCCTGGAAGATGGGCATCAAGGCCCTGGCGATCTACCGGGACAACTGCAAGGTCGGTCAGCCGTTGTCCGACGGCAAGGCCAAGAAGGCCGACGCGCCAGTGCCGACCGTCGAGGTCGAGTACCGGCCGATCCGCAAGCGGCTGCCCAAGTCCCGTCCGAGCCGGACGGTGTCGTTCGCGGTCGGCGGGGCCGAGGGGTACATGACGGCGGGCTCCTACCCCGACGACGGCCTCGGTGAGGTCTTCCTCAAGCTCGGCAAGCAGGGCTCGACGCTGGCCGGTGTCATGGACGCCTTCTCGATCGCCACCTCGATCGCCCTGCAGTACGGCGTCCCCCTCGAGGCGTTCGTCAACAAGTTCGTGAACATGCGCTTCGAGCCGTCCGGCATGACCGACGACCCGGACATCCGGATGGCGCAGTCGATCGTCGACTACATCTTCCGTCGCCTGGCACTGGACTACCTCGACTACGACAGCCGGGAGGCGCTGGGCATCTTCACCGCCGAGGAGCGCACTGCCCAGGTCGCTGCGACCTACGGCGGTGCCCAGCTCGAGATCGACGTCGAGGGCCTTGCGCAGTCGGTGCCCGTGGAGGAGCAGCCCGGCAGCCTGAGCGGACCGCTCACGGCTGGGCATGGCGCGGGGGGGATGTCACTCAACGGCGTGCACTCCTCGGCCGAGCTGCTCGAGGCGATCAACGGCAAGGCATCCGATGCACCGCTGTGCATGACCTGTGGTGTGAAGATGCGCCCGGCTGGGTCGTGCTACGTGTGCGAGGGCTGCGGGAGCACCAGCGGCTGCAGCTGAACCCATCCACCCCGCCTGACCGTCGGCGCCGGCTCCCTTGGGAGGGTCGGCGCCGACGGCGTCCTACCGAACGTCGAAACGCCATGGTCCGACCCTGAGGTCAACGCCGGCCTCCGTGGGTCCTCGACACGACGGTCGGGGCGGCGTGGCACTCCGGAGCGCACCCGCTCACTCGTTAGGCTCATCGTGAATGCTGACCGCCCGGTCGGCAGTGAGGAAGTGGACCATGACTGATCCCACATCGACCCCGCCCCCTGAGGGGCCCGAACACGCTGAGGACGCGCCGGAGCTTCCCTCCGCACTCGGTGAGTCGTCGCTGACCCCCGAGCCGCCCGCTGACGAAGCGCTGAGCGCGGCCGTCCCCCCGCCGCCACCACCCCCGCCTGCCGGCGAGACCCCGCCGCCACCCCCGGGCGCTAGCTACCCACCGCCCCCGCCCGGTGGCGCCTATCCGCCCCCGCCGCCACCCCGGGTGGGAGCGCCTACCCGCCCCCGCCCCCGCCGCCTCCCGGTGGCGCCTACCCGCCCCCGCCCGGATATGGTCCGCCGGTCTCACCGGCACCTCAGCGGGCGCCGTTCTCCGCCACTGATGCCCTTGGATACGGGTGGAAGGGCTTCACCGCCAACCTTGGGCCCCTCGTGATCATCGGCCTGGTGCTGATCCTGGCCTCCGTCCTGAGCAACTGGTTGTCGCAGGGCTTCGACAGTTGGATCCTGACCATCATCGGCTCGGTGCTCAGCGCCTTCATCTCCCTGGTGATCGGACTGGGACTGATCCGCGCCGCCCTGGCGATCCTGGACGGCGGACGCCCGAGCGTCGAGCAGCTGTTGTCCACCAAGGACATCGGGCCCTACATCATCGCCTCACTGCTGGTGGCCCTGATCGTGACCGTCGGGCTGGTCCTGTGCATCATCCCCGGCCTCATCGCCGGGTTCCTGCTGCAGTTCTACGGCTACGCGATCATCGACCGGAAGGCCGACTCGGTCACCACGGCACCTCAGTCAACCCCGACGGGGGCGATCCGGGCCTCGTTCGAGGTCGTCGCTGCCAATGTCGGACCGTTGATCCTGCTGGCTGTGCTGTGCTTCCTGGTGAACCTCGCTGGTGCGATCCTCTGCGGCATCGGCCTGCTGGTCACGCTCCCGGTCACCGCGATCGCGATCGCCTACGCGTGGCGCTACTTCTCCGGTGGCCGGATCGCAGCACCGACCGCCTGAGTCCCTGATCGACGAGGGAGCCCTCCAGCCGATTGGTTGGGGGGCTCCCTCGCGTCCGCCTGGTGGCGGCTGCCGGCTGGTCAGCCAGATCCGTCATCGAGACCCCAGTGAGGGCGCTGCGCCGGCGCGGCGTTGCGCCGTTCTGCCGGCCATCAGGGGTACTTTCCTGTGTAGGGCCCGGGCGCTCTGCGGAGGGGAAGCCGCAGGATGTTCGGGCCCCTCAACGTCCGAATTCCGCCCCGGGACGACCATAGAGCCCGCGAGCACACCTCCACACCCACCGCGCGGCAGGTGCCCACCGTGAGTCATGACCGGGGCTCGCAGGGTAACCTCGCGGCCAACGCCCCAGCAGCGCTGGGGGATTCAGCGACGACGAGCGGGAGCAGCGATGACGGAGCACGCACGGGTGATGTTGACCCCGGACGGCAGGGCCAGCCTCCAGGCCCGTGCCGACGAGATCGCCAACGAGGAGCTCCCGGCGATGCGCCCCCTGCTCGTGGAGGACGAGCGTGACGAGCGCGTCGTGGCGGACTTCGAGCGGCTCCAGGCTGAGCACGATCGACTGGTTGTGCTCCTGGGCACGTCCGGGACACTCGATCTGGCCGGCTTGGGGTCGGTGATCACGTTGGGCAGCCGTGTGGCTGTCACCGACGCCGACGGTCAGCGGCTCATCGTCCGGATCGTGGACCCGGTCGAGGCCTACCTCGACGAGGAGCGCATCAGCGACACCTCGCCCCTGGCGACTGCCCTCCTGGGCCACTCGGTGGGCGACGAGTGCGTGGTGCGTGGCTCCCGCCGAGCACGTGGACCGCGAAGGTGCTCGCAGTCGGCGAAGGGATCTGAGCACAGCCGTCCACAGATCGGCCCACACCACCTTCCCGATCTCGGCATCGGGGACGACCGTTGGGCCATGACAGCCGACCCGCTCCTGCCCCCGATCACCTGTCCGAGCAGCCTCGTCGCCTCCTGCGCCCCCCTGCTCGGCTTCGTCCCCGAGAAGTCCCTCGTCGCCTTCATCCATGGGGTGCCGGGCAGGGTCTCACCCGTCATCCTGCGGGTCGACCTGCCATCGCGCGGACACGCTGCCGCCGCTGCGGCGCAGACCGCCCTGAGCATCGAGGGAACCGGCGGGATCGCCATCGACTGGGTGGCGTGGGTCGAGGACCACGACTCCACGACGCGCGACGACCTCTCGAGTGCTGGATTCCTCCGCGAGCTGCAGTCCGCCCTTGATCTTGTCGGGGTCGAGGTCGGCGCGAACCTCAGCACGAACGGCCGGATGTGGTGGTCGCACTCCTGCGTCGACCCGGGGTGCTGCCCGACGCAGGGCACACCGCTGGACGCCACAACCATGAATGCCATCCGCGCGGAGTTCGTCTACGCCGGGTACGCCCCCCTGGCCAGCCGCGCTGAGCTCTCGGCGCGGATCACCCGCGACGAGGAGCGGGCCCTCGAGGTCGAGCAGGTCCTGGCGCGTCGACGGCCCGCGAAACCGACCCAACGCTGGCGCGACTCGCAGATCACGTTCCTCACGGGGCTGCTGCTTCCGCGCAACGCCTGTGCCGCCCCGGTGCTTCCCATGACCCCGTCGCGATCCGCACGGGTGCTTCGGGCGCTGGCCGATATCCGGGTCCGTGACGTCGTCCTCCACAGGCTCGTGGTGCGCGGACACCACTGTGACCGATGCTGGGAGGGCACGATCGAGACCCTGTGCGGTGCCCTTCGGGCCGCACCCGAGGGCGTGAGCGCCCCCGCGGCGACCATCCTGGGGCTGGTTGCCTGGATGCGCGGGGCGGGGGCGCTTGCCACCGTCTGCGTCCAGCGAGCGCTGGCCGAGGATCCCGACTACCGGCTCGCCCGGCTCGCGTCCCAACTGATGGCCCAGGGCACCGATCCCCGCACGTGGCGTGCGTCGCTGGCTGACCTGCCTGAGTCCGACTGCCGGAACCCGGGCCGGCGATGACCGGCGTCGACACGCCGGACCTGCTCGCGTTTGCGCCATCCAGCCGGGCCCGTGTACCTTCTGCCGCAGGTCAAGAGTCCCAGCATCGAGCCCTGGCTTGCTGGGCGGCAACCCTCCCACCGCGGTGGGGTGCCCCAGGTGAGGACCTGGTTGCTACCGCCCCCGGCGGGACGCAGCAAGCGCGGGTCTTGCTCCCCAGCAAGGCCCCAGACCCCGACGCGGGTCTGGGACTCGGCCCATCCGATTCGCAGACCAACGTCACACCCGCAACGGCCCTCCGGGGCCACCACGAGGAGACGTCGACATGAACAACGCCTGGTCCTTCGAGACCCGCCAGATCCACGCCGGGCAGAGCCCCGACGCTGCCACCAACGCGCGCGCGCTGCCCATCTACCAGACCACCAGCTACACCTTCGACAGCTCCGAGCACGCCGCGAACCTGTTCGCGCTCAAGGAGTTCGGCAACATCTACACGCGGATCATGAATCCGACCCAGGCCGCGGTCGAGGAGCGCATCGCATCCCTCGAGGGCGGCGTCGGCGCCCTCCTCGTCGCCTCCGGGCAGGCCGCCGAGACCATCGCGCTGCTCAACATCGCTGAGGCCGGCGACCACATCGTCTCCAGCCCCAGCCTGTACGGCGGCACGTACAACCTCTTCCACTACACGTTCAAGAAGCTGGGCATCGAGGTCTCCTTCGTGGAGGATCCCGACGACCTCGACAGCTGGCGTGCCGCGGTCAGGCCGAACACCAAGGCCTTCTTCGCCGAGACCATCTCCAACCCGAAGAACGACATCCTCGACATCGAGGGCGTCGCGGGCGTGGCCCATGCGGCCGGCGTCCCGCTGGTGGTCGACAACACGGTGGCCACCCCGTACCTGATCCGCCCGATCGAGTTCGGCGCGGACATCGTGGTGCACTCGGCCACGAAGTACCTGGGCGGCCACGGCACCGCGGTCGCCGGTGCGATCGTCGACTCCGGCAACTTCGACTTCGGCGCCGACCCGGAGCGCTTCCCGAACTACAACCAGCCGGACCCGAGCTACCACGGCCTGGTCTACGCCCGCGACCTCGGCGTGGGCAGTGCCCTGGGGGCGAACCTCGCGTTCATCCTCAAGGCGCGCGTGCAGCTCCTGCGCGACCTCGGCAGCGCGGTGGCCCCGTTCAACGCCTTCCTGATCGCGCAGGGCCTGGAGACCCTCAGCCTGCGCATCGAGCGGCACGTGGCCAATGCCAAGGCCGTGGCCGAGTGGCTCGAGGCACGCGACGAGGTCGAGAGCGTCAACTACGCGTCACTGCCGAGCAGCCCCTGGTACGAGCTGGGCCGCAAGTACGCCCCGCTGGGCACCGGTGGTGTGCTGTCCTTCGAGATCAAGGGCGGCGCTGAGGCCGGTCGCACGTTCGTGGAGGCCCTCGAGCTGCACAGCCACGTGGCCAACATCGGCGACGTGCGCAGCCTCGTGATCCACCCGGCCTCGACCACCCACTCGCAGCTCAGCGAGGAGGAGCAGCGCGCCACGGGAGTCACCCCCGGGCTCGTCCGCCTCGCGGTCGGGATCGAGAACATCACCGACATCCTCGCGGACCTCGACGCTGGGTTCCGGGCGGCCAAGTCCGACTGACGGTCCGCACGCCGCCGGCCCCTCGGCCGCTCCGCGTGACTGCCTCCGCAACGGAGTCCAGTCACGCGGGGTGCCGGGGGGCCGGTCGCTTCCCCGGGCATCGCGGTCGCGTGGCGCAGCGATGCCTGACCGGAATCCCGGCGCACGAACCACTACGGTGGTCGCAGACACGCCAGGGAGGTAAACGATGAGTGGAGTCGTGGTCGGGTACGTCGCCAGCCCCGAGGGCGAGGCGGCGGTTCGGCAGGGGATCGCTGAGGCCAAGTTGCGCGGGACGATGGTTGTGGTCGTGTACTCCGACCACGGCGAGAAGCTCGACAGCGCGACCGCCGTGGAGCGCACGGAGGCCCTGGATCGCGTCCATGCCATGCTGCACTCGGCGGACGTCGAGCACGACCTGCGCCACCTCGTGCGTGGCAAGGATCCGGTCAACGACGTGCTGGACACCGCCGAGGAGCTGGGAGCCGACCTCATCGTGATCGGCATCCGAAGGCGCAGCCCGGTCGGCAAGCTCGTGCTGGGCTCCAACTCCCAGTCCATCCTGCTCGAGGCGACCATCCCCGTCCTGGCCGTCAAGGCCTGATCTGTCCGGATTCGACAGCGTCGCGGGGTTTGCTGATGACCGCCATCGGGAACAGATAGGGGCGCACGTGTCGTTGTAGCAGGGGTGCCCGCCCCTGCGCGGACGCGTGACAGAATGACCCACGTTCCCGGGACCGGCGCATCGTTGCGCGCCCGGACGTCGAAGTGAGAGGCATCTGCTGGTGAGTCCGAAGAATTCCGTCGCGGCCGAGTCGATCGAGCCGAGCGAGGTGACCGCGGCCAGCGCCCCGGCTCCCGCCAAGGCGCCCGCCACGCGCGCGACGAAGAAGGCTCCGGCGGCACCCGCTGCCGCGGCCCAGGACGACCTGGTCGACGGCGCGCCGGCGGCCCCGGCGAAGAAGGCCGCCGCCAAGAAGGCTGCGCCGGCGAAGAAGACCACTGCCAAGACGGCCACCGCGGCCCCCGCGACCGACGAGGATGCGGCGTCCGCGGTGACGGCTCCGGCGAAGAAGGCCTCGGCTCGCACGTCGACGGCGAAGAAGTCCACCGCCGCGAAGGCCACCTCGAAGGCCGGCCCCGCGACCGACCGTGCCCGTCGACCTCGATGCCGAGGATGACCCGAACGCCGAGCCCGTCATCGACCTGTCCGACGTCGAGGAGATCGAGATCGACCTCGACCTCGATGTCGACGCCCTGAGCCCGGAGGCCGCCGAGCACCGAGCTGGCCAGCGCCGCGCTGCTCGAGGCCGAGCTGGAGGTGGACCTCTCCAAGGACCTCGAGGAGGTCAAGGCTGAGGACCCCCGCCCCCGCGGCCGCCGACTCCACCGAGACTGAGGCGTTCGAGATCTCGGATGCCGACATCGAGGACGAGCCCCAGCAGCAGGTCACCGTGGCCGGTGCCACCGCCGACCCGGTCAAGGACTACCTCAAGCAGATCGGCAAGGTCGCCCTGCTCAACGCCGAGCAGGAGGTGCAGCTGGCCAAGCGCATCGAGGCCGGCCTGTTCGCCGAGGAGAAGCTCAACTCCGGGATGTCCCTGGACCCGAAGCTGCGCCGCGACCTCGAGTGGATCGCCGAGGACGGCAGGCGCGCCAAGAACCACCTGCTCGAGGCCAACCTGCGCCTGGTGGTCAGCCTCGCCAAGCGCTACACCGGCCGCGGCATGCTCTTCCTGGACCTGATCCAGGAGGGCAACCTGGGCCTGATCCGCGCGGTGGAGAAGTTCGACTACACCAAGGGCTACAAGTTCTCCACCTACGCCACGTGGTGGATCCGCCAGGCGATCACCCGCGCCATGGCCGACCAGGCCCGCACCATCCGCATCCCGGTGCACATGGTCGAGGTCATCAACAAGCTGGCCCGCGTGCAGCGCCAGATGCTCCAGGACCTGGGCCGCGAGCCCACGCCGGAGGAGCTGGCCAAGGAGCTGGACATGACGCCCGAGAAGGTCGTCGAGGTCCAGAAGTACGGCCGCGAGCCGATCTCGCTGCACACCCCGCTGGGGGAGGACGGCGACTCGGAGTTCGGCGACCTGATCGAGGACTCCGAGGCGATCGTGCCCTCAGACGCGGTGTCGTTCACCCTGCTGCAGGAGCAGCTCGACGGCGTGCTGGACACCCTGAGCGACCGTGAGGCCGGCGTGGTCAAGATGCGCTTCGGCCTCACCGACGGCCAGCCCAAGACGCTCGACGAGATCGGCAAGGTCTACGGCGTCACGCGCGAGCGGATCCGCCAGATCGAGTCCAAGACGATGTCGAAGCTGCGCCACCCGAGCCGGTCACAGGTCCTGCGCGACTACCTGGACTGACCGGCGTGGAGACCGTTGCCGGTAGCGGCGAGCGGCCGCTCCTCATTCGGATCGACCACGATCCTGTCCCGGCCAACCCGGGCAGGGTCGTGGCTCGGACGGCAGTACGCGCCGTGATCCGTCGTGGCGACCTGCTGCTGATGGTGCACTCGACTGTCGCCGGCGACTACAAGTTCCCCGGCGGCGGGGTCGAGCCGGGGGAGTCCGCGCACGAGGCCCTCGCCCGCGAGGTCTCCGAGGAGTGCGGCCGGTTCGTCACACGGGTTGGGGACGTGATCATCCGGGCTACCGAGCACAGACGGGCGCGGGAACCCGGGGCGTTCTTCCGGATGGAGTCGGCGTACTACCCGTGCGACGTGGGCGACGAGGTCCACGCCCAGCGCCTCGACGCCTACGAGCATGAGCTCGCCTTCACACCTGTGTGGATCGTGCATCGACGAGGCGATCGAGGCCAACGAGCGCGTGCTGGCCGATGGAACCGCCCAGACGTGGGTGAACCGCGAGACCGCGGTCCTGCGTGCCCTCAGCGACATGGACGGCTGACGCCCAGGGCTGGGCGGCACCGATCTGGCTTCATACCGAAGCCCGATGACCTCCTGGGACCACTCACCGTGTCCATCGGGTAGCTGGCCAGGGCGTGGGCGCCCTAGGTGACCCGATCCGGCCCCTGGTGCCATGGGACCTTGGGCGATTGCGAAGGGTCAATCCGGGCGAACCGGGATTGGTCGACCGGCTGAGGTCAGGGTTGCCTTGCTGACCCCTTGACGCGCTCTTTACCCAAGGTCACACTCCGGAAATCGAGGCCCCGAGAGAGTCTCGGGGCCCCAGCAGCGGGAGCGGGAGCGGGAGCGATCATGCACCGTCGAGATGGCTGGGCAGGCGAGACGTGGGATTCCTTCGAAAGGGACGGGGGGTGGCAACGTCCCAGGATCGTCGGACTCCGCCGGGGGGCTCTGGTCCCCGGACACTGACCGACGCGCGATCCGGCCCGGTGCTGTCCCGCAGGCTCTTCCTCGCGCTGACCGGCGCCGGGACGCTCGGGCTGTTCCTGCGTGGTCCGGGTGGCAGCCAGCTGGTGCACGCGGAAGCACTCCCGGGGGGCACGCTGGACCCCACCGGGATCCCGAAGTTCGTCACCCCGCTGTTGATCCCCCCGGTGATGCCCAGGGCGGGGACGTTCAGGCAGAGGGGCGGCAAGAACGGCGACTACTACGAGATCTCGGTGAAGCAGTTCCGCCCAGCAGATCCTGCCCGCCGGACTTCCGGCCACGACGGTGTGGGGCTACGGCGCGGACACCGCGGGCAGGCGCGGGCTGCGGCTGCACAACGCACCCTCGCTGACGATCGAGGCGCAGTGGAACCGTCCGGTCCGGGTCAAGTGGACCAACGACCTGATGGACGCGAACGGCAACTTCAGGCCGCACCTGCTTCCCGTGGACCCGACGCTGCACTGGGCGAACCCGCCGGGCGGCACCGACGGGCGCGACACCCGACCGACGTTCGACGCAACCCCCGCGGGCTACACCGGCCCGGTGCCGATCGTGACCCATGTGCACGGCGCCGTGGGAGTCCACGACGACAGCGACGGGTACGCCGAGGCGTGGTACCTGCCAGACGCGGGCAACATCCCGGCCGAGTACGCAACGCAGGGCACCTGGTACGAGTTCTTCGCGGGCAAGGCCGCCGGCAACTACGGCGTGGCGTGGGATCCGGGGTCCGCCACCTTCCAGTACCCGAACACGCAGCGGGCCTCGACGCTCTGGTACCACGACCACACCCTGGGGATGACGCGGCTGAACGTCTACGCCGGCCCGGCCGGCTTCTTCCTGATCCGCGGTGGCCCGTCGGGGGACAGTGCGGTGCTGGACTCGCGGACCGGGGGCCCGGCCGTCCTGCCGGGGCCCGCGCCGAAGGAGGGCGACAGGTTCCCCTCGAACAAGGCCTACTACGAGATCCCGATCGTCATCCAGGACCGGACCTTCAACGCCGACGGCTCGCTGTTCTACCCCGACACGCGCGCCTTCTTCGACGGGTACGACGGGCCCTACATCCCCGACTCGGACCTGTCGCCGATCTGGAACCCCGAGTTCTTCGGCAACACCATGATGGTCAACGGCAACACCTGGCCGTACCTCGCCGTCGAGCAGCGTCGCTACCGGTTCCGCTTCCTCAACGGCTGCGACTCCCGCTTCCTCATCCTCGACTTCAGCCAGATCCCGGGGGTCGAGGTCTGGCAGATCGGCAACGAGGGGGGCTTCCTCGCCGCGCCGGTGAACCTCACCGCCGACCATGGCAACACCCTGCTGATGGCCCTGGCCGAGCGCGCCGACGTCATCGTGGACTTCACCCACGTCCCGCAGGGGCAACTACGTGCTGGGGAACATCGGCCCGGACGAGCCGTTCGGCGGTGGGGAACCCGACGAGGACTTCGACGTTGCGGACCCCGAGACGACCGGGCAGGTCATGCAGTTCCGGGTCGGTCCGCCGCTCGCGCCGGACCCGACCACACCCCCGCTGTTCCTCCAGCTCCCAGCGATCGTCGCCGCTGCCGGAGGAGACCACGACGCGACCGCTGGCGCTGCTCGAGATGATGGCCATGGACTGGGACGGGCCGGCCGCGGCGCATCTCGGGACCGTCGGACGCGGACGGCTGGGGCAAGCCGCAGATGTGGAGCGAGCCGGTGACGGAGAACCCGGCGGTGGGTGACGTCGAGGTGTGGGAGTTCTTCAACGGCACCGCCGACGCCCACCCGATGCACATCCACGAGGTCGTGTTCGAGGTGGTGAACCGCCAGCGCCTGGCCGCCGACGAGGAGGGGGTCGCCACCCAGCCGTTCCAGCTCGACGGCGACGTCATGCCTCCCGAGCCCTGGGAGTCCGGGTTCAAGGACACCGTCATCGCCTACCCCGGCCAGGTCACCCGCGTGCGGATGAGGTTCACCAACCCCGGCCAGTTCACCTGGCACTGCCACATCGTGTCCCACGAGGACAACGAGATGATGCGCCCCTACCGGATCGGCCCCGAACAGGACGGACAACCGATGCCGCACCACCACATGGGGATGTGAGCTGGGCCCCACGAGCGCGTCGTGGACCACGAGGGAGTGCCTTCGTCGCTGCTGAGTTCACCGCAGAGCCGGAACGGGTGAGCCCTCCCGCACGAAATGCCCGCCAGTCCCGCTGAACGACGTCGGAGACCTCTCCGGGAGCGGGCATCCTCACGACGACCAGGCGTAGCGTCGCATGCTCGGGGCCTCCGCGAGGGAGGCCCGAACCCGAGTCCATCGGAAGTGGTGATTGATATGCGTTCGTTGCGTCGCTGGTCTGCAGGAGTCGCTGCTGTCGCGCTGATGCTGGCCGGGGGAGCAACGGCCACGGCCGCGCCCAATGCCCCCACGGGCCCGAGCACCCCGTCCGCAGTCGTCGTCGAGGTGCAGACCTACAACATGTACTTCGGGGCGGACCTGACCCCGCTGTTCGCCGGCGGCAATCCGGTGGCTGCCGCCAGCGCGATCTGGGCCGAGATGCAGGCGAGCAAGATCCCCGAGCGGGCTCGGGCCGTGGCCGAACTGATCGCGGAGGACGCGCCCGACCTGGTCGGGCTGCAGGAGGTGTCGACCTGGCGGTCGGCGCCGGCGACGTTCACACCGCCGGGCACGTTCGCACCAGCGGGAGCCTTCGTGACCGACTACGACGCATTGGCCCTGCTGCTGGCGGACCTGGCAGATCTGGGTACCCCGTACCAGATGGTCGTGGCGAACAAGAACTTCTCCAACGATCTGGCCTCGCCACCCAACGCGGTGCCGCCGCTTCCGGTTTCGACCCCCTCGGGGTGGCGGCTGGCGGCGTTCACCGATCGTGACGTGATCATCGTGAAGAAGTCGTCGATGAGCCGAGGCAGGATCATGCACCTTCGAGCTGGGGACACTCCAGAGCCACATCTACCAGGACAAGCTGACCGTGCCGGTTTCCGGTGCGATGGTGTCGGTCCCGCGTGGTTGGTCGTCGGCGGATGTCACCGTACGCGGGCGGACGTTCACGTTCATGAACACCCACTTCGAGGCATACGGCTATGGCGGGCTGCAGGACCAGGTTCGCAACCCGCAGGCTGAGGAGCTCGCCGGTGTCATCGAGGACTGGGACCACCCGGTGGTCCTTGTCGGTGACGTGAACGTGCGGCCGACGATGTGCAAGGACGTGCGGCTGGGCCAGCCCGAGTGGCCGGCGGACCAGAACGTCATCGCCTACGGCACCCTCGAGGGTGCTGGGCTGACCGAGGTCTGGCCGATGGTGCACCCGAAGGATCCGTGCGGGTCGGCCGGATGGACCAGCGGGCAGGACTCGCTGGACGGCGCGGTTTCGACGCTCGACCACCGGATCGACGACGTCTTCGTCAGCGCGGGGTTCTCAGCGCTCCACGCCGAGGTCGTGGGCGACGAGCAGTCCGACCGCACCCCCAGCGGGCTGTGGCCATCCGACCACGCGAGCACGTGGGCGAAGATCCGCCTGGACAACGCGGTGAAGATGGGCTGAGTCTGGACGAAGTGCCCAGGGGTGGCCGGAAGCACTCGGGGTCTCCCCCTACGGCGCCGACACGTCGTTCTCCCTCGCAGACGACACAACTCGTTGGGCACCCGCGTCAACCCCAATGGTGGTGCACTCCGCCTACACCGCCGCCAGCGCCTCCGCGTCGATCGACAGCGTCCGCAGCAGCTCGGCCGGTGTCGTGAGCCCCGCCACGGCAGCCTCGACCCCCAGCCGCTGCAGCGACCGGAACCCGTCCGACACAGCCGCTGACGCGATCGCCGTCTCGCCCGCCCCGGCCATGAGCGCCGCCCGGACCCCACGCGTGATCGGCAGCATCTCGTACAGCCCGAGGCGTCCCGAGTAGCCCGACATCCCGCAGGCACGGCAGCCGACGGGAGCCAGGCACGAAGCCGCCTCGGCTGCTGTCATCCCCAGTCGGTGACGGGTATCGGCATCGGCCGGCATCCGGACCACGCATTCCGTGCAGGGCTTGCGGACCAGCCGCTGCGCCATCGACAGCGTCAGCGACGAAGCCACCAGGTAGTTCGGCACGCCCATCTCCACCAGCCGGATCACCGCCGACGCCGAGTCGTTCGTGTGCAGCGTCGACAGCACCAGGTGACCGGTCAGGGCCGCGCGGACCGCCAGCTCGGCGGTGATCTGGTCGCGGATCTCACCGACCATGATCACGTCCGGGTCCTGCCGCAGCGCCGAGCGCAGGCCGGCGGCGAAGGTCATGCCGGTCTTGTCCGAGACCTGCACCTGGGCCACCCCGGGCAGCTCGATCTCGACCGGGTCCTCGAGGGTGATCAGGTTGCGCTCGTCGTTGACCATCTGGCGGATCGCCGAGTACAGGGTCGTCGACTTGCCGGAGCCTGTCGGCCCCGTGATCAGCACGAGCCCCTGCGGCAGGTGCAGGGCGTTCTGCAGGATCAGCTCCTGGTCCAAGCCCATGCCCAGGTCGGTGAGGCTCGGCAGCGACGCCTGGTCGGAGAGCAGGCGGACCACGATCTTCTCGCCGTGCATCGTGGGCAACGTCGACACGCGAAGGTTCCGGTCGCGACCGTCGACGCGGAGCCGGGCACGACCGTCCTGGGGGACGCGCCGCTCCACGATGTCCAGCCCCGCCACGATCTTCGTGCGGGCGACGATCGAGGAATGGCCGCTGCGGGGCAGGGACATCAGTGGACGCAGCGTGCCGTCGATGCGGACCCGGACCCGAACCCCGTCGCGCATCGGCTCGATGTGGACGTCGCTGGCGCCAGCCCGCACCGAGGCGGAGAGGATCTGGTGGACCGCGGCGACTGCTCCCTCGTCGTCACCGGCTTCGAGATTCACCTCCTCGTCGATCGACAGCTCCGAGACGAACTTCTCGAGGGCATCCTCGGTGACCACCTGGCTCCAGAGCTCAGCGATCTTGTCCCGCAGCTGGCTCTCCGCGGCGACGACCACCTCCAGCCGCAAGCCCTGGGCGCGCATGCGCAGGTCGTCGAGGGCCACGACGTCCACCGGGTCGGCCACGGCCACGCGCAGGACTCCCTCACGCACGGTCAGTGGAAGCACGACGTGCTGCACCGCGATGCTGTGGGGGATCCGCCGGGCGACGCCCGGATCGATGATCTGCAGTTCGAGGTCCACCACCTGAAGCCCGTGCATGTCAGCCAGCGCAGCAGCCACGGCACCGTCGGTGACCAGGCCGCCATCGACCAGCACCCGACCGAGGCGACGGCGGACCGTCCGCCCGTCCCGGGCCTGGGCCTCGAGGGCAGCCTCCAGCTGCTGCGGGGTGATGACACCCCACCCGACCAACGTGTCGCCGAGCTTCCTGCGCGCCATAGTGCGTCCCCTTCTCCCGGGGTGTTCGTCGGCATCTGGGGGAACGGGGTTGAGCCGAACGGGTGGGGGAGGGCAGTGTGCGCGGGCGTGGGTTGCTCGAGAGCGTGCGAGATCGTCAGCCCGCGAAGGGGTTGAGTACGTCGACCTCGCCGCGCGGACGTGCGCGGCATTCCTGGTGACAACGGTCAGCCCGTGGCGTCGAGCTGTGGCGGCCTGGACGCCGTGTGACTTCAGATCGGCCTGACCTCCTCGAGCCACTCGGCCACCGCAGCCCGCGACCGGAGCCGGTGCCAGCGCAGGTCGGCCCATGTGGTGCTGGCCATGACCGGGACGTAGAGCCGCCGGTACCGCTCGACGCCGTCCCACGCCCACCGCACCACCGACCGCTCCGGGTCGCCCAGCGCCAGCACGTTCGGCAGCGACTCCCGGTTGCCGTTCCACAGCTCCGTGCCCCGCACGACCCGGCCGAACGAACGGCTCGTCACCCGCCACATCACGAGCGGGCGCGGCAGGTCGAGCCAGACGATCGTGTCGGCTCGGGCCCAGATGGAGGTCCGGACGGTCGGGTAGTTGCCGCACACCACCCACCCACCGGCCTCGGCGTCGGCGGCATCCAGGGCCTCGCGGACCACCTCCGCGAACTCCCGCGCGGGCATGGGCGTCCACCCCGCCTGGTGGTAGTGCGCATCGAGCTCGACGTGCGGCACGCCCAGCCGCTGGGCCACCTCGTCGGCAAGCGTCGTCTTGCCCGACCCGGAGTTCCCGACGATCACCACGCGGCGCACCCGCAGAGCGTACGCAGGTCCCGCCCCTCGGGGGCCCCACCCGGGATACCGTCAGGGCATGCGCTTCCTCCACGAGCTGCCCGCCCACGACCTGACCTACGACGACGCCTTCCTGGTTCCGACCCGCTCGGCAGTCGCCTCCCGGTTCGCCGTGGACCTCACCGCCCCCGACGGCTCCGGGGCGACCATCCCGATCATCGTCGCCAACATGACGGCCGTTGCAGGCCGGCGGATGGCCGAGACCGTCGCCCGTCGTGGCGGCCTGGTGATCATCCCGCAGGACATCCCCGTCGATGTGGTGGCGGGTGTCGTGGCGTGGGTCAAGGCCCGCCACCCGGTCTACGACACGCCAGTGCGCCTCTCGCCGGACGAGACCATCGGTGCGGCCCTGTCCCTGATCCACAAGCGCGCCCACGGCGCCGCCGTGGTGGAGCGCGACGGTGTCCCCGTCGGGATCGTCACGGAGTCCGACTGCGCCGACACCGATCGCTTCAGCAGCGTGGCCGACGTGATGAGCGAGGAGGTCTTCACCCTCCCCGACGGCGTCGAGCCCCGCGAGGCCTTCGAGTCCATGCACCGCGCGCGGCGGAAGGTCGCCCCGGTCGTCGCCCCCGACGGCACGATGGTGGGAGTCCTGACCGCCCCCGGAGCCCTGCGCGCGACGGTCTACACACCGGCGCTCGACGCTGGCGGCCGATTGCGCGTCGGCGCTGCGATCGGCGTCAACGGCGACGTCCGGGGCCGCGCCGAGGCCCTGCTGGCCGCGGGCGTGGACATCCTCGTCGTCGACACTGCGCACGGCCACCAGGAGAAGATGGTCGAGGCGCTCGCCGCCGTCCGCAAGGCTCGGCACGTGGCCCCGAAGGTTCCCGTCGTCGCCGGCAACGTGGTCACCGCGGCCGGGACCCTGGACCTCATCGAGGCCGGGGCGGACATCGTCAAGGTCGGCGTCGGCCCCGGGGCGATGTGCACCACGCGCATGCAGACCGGGGTCGGACGCCCCCAGCTCTCCGCCGTGGTGGACTGCGCGACCGCCGCCCGCAAGGAGGGTCGCTGGATCTGGGCCGACGGGGGAGTGCGCCACCCGCGCGACGTCGCCATCGCACTGGCGGCCGGCGCGGGAGCGGTCATGATCGGATCCTGGTTCGCCGGCACGTACGAGTCGCCCGGCGACCTGCAGATCGACCCGACGGGGAAGGCCTACAAGGTCAGCTTCGGCATGGCCTCAGCCCGAGCAGTGCGAGGCCGGACCTCCGACGAGTCGGCGTTCGACCGGGCCCGCAAGGCCATGTTCGAGGAGGGGATCTCGCACTCGCGGATGTACATCGACCCCGCTCGCCCGGGCGTCGAGGACCTGCTGGACTCGATCACCTCCGGCGTGCGCTCGGCCTGCACCTACGCGGGCGCCACGTCCATGGCCGGCTTCCACGAGCGGGCCCTGCTTGGCGTGCAGTCCGCGGCGGGGTACGCCGAGGGGCGCCCGCTGGAGCGGTCCTGGTAGCGGTCGCTCGGGTCCACGGGAGAGCTCGCCCGTGGAGGCCTCCGCGGTGTGGCAGCCTTGGGCCATGCACATCGAGGTGGCTCGCCGAATCTCGGCGCCCGCGCAGAGGGTCTGGGATGTGATCGCTGACGTCGCGGGCAGTGGTGAGCGCAGCGGTGCCATCGAGTCCCTGGAGATGCTCGGCGGCGCCTCGCCCGTGGAGGTCGGGACCACGTGGCGGGAGACCCGCACCGTGCTCGGCCGGAAGTCCACCCAGGAGATGACGGCCACCGCTGTCGACCCCGGGCGCTCGTACACCGTGCGGGGGCACAGCGCGGGCACCGACTACGAGTCCACGCTGCGCATCGAGCCGCAGGGACCGGAGACCTGCACCCTCACCATCTCCGTCGAGGCCGCCACCACCGGGTCAGCGGGCCGGCTCATGACCGCGACGCTGGGCCGCGTCTTCGCGGGGGCTACCCGCACGATGCTCGATCGCGAGCTGGCCGACATCGCCGCGGCGGTCGAAGCTGGCCAGGACAACGACACAGGCGCCGGGGACGAGACCACGGGTGGCCCGGCAGGGCGATGAGCATGCGCCTGGCCGTCCCCGAGCAGCTGCCCATCGCGCGAGCACGTCGAGGAGATCACGCGCGCGCTGCGCGAGCACCAGGTCATCATCGTCGCCGGCGAGACGGGGTCGGGGAAGACCACCCAGCTGCCGAAGATCGCCCTGGCCGCGGGCCGGGGCCGCAACGGCATGATCGGCCACACCCAGCCACGGCGGATCGCGGCCCGGACGCTGGCCGCACGCATCGCCGAGGAATGCGGCGTGGATCTGGGCGCCGAGGTGGGGTTCGCCGTCCGGTTCACCGACCGCACCGCCAAGGGCACCAAGGTCAAGGTGATGACCGACGGCATCCTGCTCGCCGAGCTGCAGCGCGACCGGGACCTGCGCCGCTACGACACGATCATCATCGACGAGGCCCACGAGCGCAGCCTCAACATCGACTTCCTGCTCGGGTACCTCACGCGCCTGCTGCCGCGGCGCCCGGACCTGCGGGTGATCGTCACGAGCGCCACCATCGACGTGGAGCGGTTCTCCACGCACTTCGGCGGCGCCCCGATCATCGAGGTGAGCGGGCGGACCTACCCGGTGGAGATCCGCTACCGGCCGACCGAGGACGTCGCATCCGACGACGTGGACGCCGTCTGCGAGGCGGTCATGGAGTGCCTGACCTCAGGCGACGGCGACGTGCTGGTGTTCCTCTCCGGCCAGCGCGAGATCCACGACGTGGCCGACGCCCTGCGGCCGATGCTCGATGTCACGACCACGGTGCTGCCGCTGTACGCACGCCTGAGCGCCGCCGAGCAGCACCGGGTCTTCGCCCCGGGGGTGGGCGCCGCGTGGTCCTGGCCACCAACGTCGCCGAGACGTCGATCACCGTGCCCGGGGATCCGCTACGTCGTGGACCCGGGCACCGCCCGCATCTCCCGCTACAGCAAGCGGCTGAAGGTGCAGCGGCTGCCGATCGAGCCGATCTCCCAGGCATCGGCCAACCAGCGCGCGGGGCGGTGCGGCCGCGTCCGCGACGGCATCGCCATCCGCCTGTACGCCGAGCAGGACTTCCTCGACCGCCCGGAGTTCACCGACCCGGAGATCCTGCGCACCAACCTCGCCTCGGTGATCCTGCAGATGGCCGCGCTGCGCCTCGGCGAGATCGAGCGCTTCCCGTTCCTCGACCCGCCGGACACCCGGCAGATCCGCGATGGGGTCGCCCTCCTCCAGGAGCTGGGCGCCCTGAAGGAGGGCAGCGGGCCGCCGCGCCTGACGCCCCTGGGCCGGCAGCTCGCACGCCTGCCGCTCGACCCCCGCCTGGGCCGGATGGTCCTGGCCGCCGCCGAGGCCGGGCTGCGTGCGGGAGGTGGTGGTCATCGTCGCCGGGCTGACCATCCAGGACCCCCGCGAGCGCCCGGAGGCCGAGCGCGGCAAGGCCGACGCCGCGCACGCCCGCTTCGTCGACAAGCGCTCGGACTTCTCCACCCTGCTCAACCTGTGGGACCACATCCGCAGCCTGCGCAGCAGCACGTCGTCCAGCGGCCTGCGCCGGGCCTGCCGCGACCAGTACCTGAACTACCTGCGCATCCGCGAGTGGCAGGACCTCGTCGCCCAGATCCGCGAGGTGCTCTCCAGCCTGGGGATCAGCTGGAGCAGCGGCCGCGGACGACCACGACGGCCTGCACCGGGCCCTGCTGACCGGCATGCTCTCCCAGGTCGGTCTGTGGGATCCGGTGCGCCGCGACTATCTCGGCGCCCGCGGGGCCCGCTTCGTGATCTTCCCCGGATCCGCCCTGGCCCGGCAGCAGCCCCGAGTGGGTGATGTCCTCCGAGCTGGTCGAGACCTCGCGGCTGTTCGCCCGGCGCAACGCCGCGGTCAAGGCCGACTGGATCGAGGAGGCGGCGGCGCACCTGGTCTCCCGCAGCTACTCCGAGCCGCACTGGTCGGCCAAGCGAGGGGCGACGGTCGCGGTCGAGCGCGTGACCCTGTTCGGCGATCCCCCTGGTGACCGGCCGGACGGTCGACTACGGTCGCATCGACCCGCCGCTGTGCCGCGAGCTGTTCATCCGGGGCGCCCTGGTGGAGGGGGAGTGGAGCACCCGGCATCGGTTCTGGCACGCGAACGCCGCAGCGCTCAGGGCGGCCGAGGAGGTCGAGGAGCGCAGCCGGCGTCGCGGACTGGTCATCGACGACGAGGGCCTGTTCGCGTTCTACGACGCCCGCATCCCGGCCGACGTCACGTCGGTCCGGCACTTCGACTCCTGGTGGAAGAAGGCGCCGCGGCAGACGCCGGACCTGCTGACGCTGACCCCGGCCGACATCCAGGTGGCGGGGGAGGACCTGCCCGGACGAGGGGGACTTCCCGCTGCGCTGGAGCGCCGGGCCCGAGGTGACGCTGAGCCTCTCGTACGCCTTCGAGCCGGGCGACGCCGCCGACGGCGTCACCGTGGACGTGCCCCTGGCCGTGCTGCCCGACCTGGATCCCGCCGAGGTCCCCGGCGCCGCCCCGGGCCTGCGCGGCGACCTCGTGACCGCCCTCCTGCGCAGCCCGGCGAAGGCGATCCGCCGCCAGCTCGGCCCGGCACCCAACCTGGTGCCGGGTGTCCTCGACGCGCCGGAGCTGGCCGAGCAGCCGATCCTCGAGGCCGTTGCCGCCGCCGTCACCCGCCTCACCGGGGTCCGGGTACGGGCCGAGGACTGGGACCTGGCCCGGGTGCCGATGCACCTGCTGCCGCGCTACCGGGTCGTCGACGAGTCGGGGAAGGTGCTCGGCGAGGGACGCGACCTGGCCGCCCTGCAGCGCCGGCATGCACCCGACCGGGCCGCCATGCTCGCGCGGGCGGCCGACGACATCACCGTCTCCGGGGCCACGACGTGGACGTTCGGGACCATCCCGGAGACCGTCGAGCGGGTCGTCTCCGGGGTCCCGGTCACCGGATACCCGGCCCTGGTCGACCGCGGACGATCGGTCGACCTCGCGGTCCTGTCCGACGCAGGTGAGGCACAGCGCGCCCACCTGCGCGGCGTACGCAGGCTGGTCGCCCTGGCGGTCCCGAACCCGGCGCCACGCGGGCACGCCTCCCTGGACATGACCGGACGCCTGATCCTCGGTCGGTACCCGCACGGTGGTGCGCAGGCCCTGCTCGGCGACTGCGCGGACGCCTGCATCGACGCCCTGCTCGCAGGTCCGCCGGTTCGCGATGCCCAGTCCTTCGCGGCGGCCGTCTCGAGGATCACCCTCGAGCTGCCCCGTCGCTACGCGGGCGTGCTTGCGCAGGTGGTCACGGCCCTGGGCCTGGCCTGGGAGGCAGAGCGGTCCGTCGATGCCCTCTCCTCGCCTGTGGTCGCGGACTCCGTGGCCGACGTCCGCGCCGAGCTGGACCGCCTCGTCGGACCCCGCCCGGTCTCCCGGATCGGCGCCGATCAGCCTGCCGGACCTGCGCCGCTACCTGCAGGCGCTGGCGTGGCGCGCCTCGAAGCTGCCGGATGACCCGGCGGCCGACTCCCGCCGCCTCGACGCGGCCCGCGCGGGGGAGCGGCATGATGGCTCAGTGCGTTGCGCAGTGGCCCGTGCCGGACCCGATGGCAGCCGACGAGCACGGCGCGCGCCGCTCGTCGGATGATCGATGAGTACCGGGTCAGCCTGTTCGCCCAGCACATCCGCACGGCCGTGCCGGTCTCAGAGCGGCGGATCGAGAAGTTCGTGGCCGGGATCAGACCGTGAACGGCAGCGTGAGCAGCTTCTTGATCGACAGGTCGGTCGCCAGCTTGAACGCACGGCGGGCCTCCGACATGGCCGAGGCGTACGTGGCGCGAGCGCTGGCGATCGAACGCTCGTAGGCCAGGCGATCGTCGGTCGATGCGGCCTGGAAGTCCAACCACGCGTTCAGTCGCTCCGAGTCGGTCGCGGCCTCCTCGAGGTCGTTGACCAGCTGCGCGCGCTCGTCGGCGGTGTCGGTCTTGAGCGTGTCGCGGCCCGACTTCAGCGCGAGCTCGAGGGTGTCCCCGGCGATGGCGGTCGCGGCCCGATAGGCCTTCAGCGCGTCTGCGATGGTCGGCTTCCCGGTCGCGACCAGGTACTCGGCCAGGGCCTCGTCGATCGTGGCCTTGCGCTTGGCAAGGGACGCCTGCTTCGCGGTCTGGTACTCGCGGATCACGGGCGCAGCACTGCGGGTGTAGGCCCGTCGGGCCAGGCGCCTCTCCGCCTTGGTATCGGCCAGCTTCAGGGCTGCCGCGAGTTCCGACTTGGGCGTCGCCAGACCCGTCGCGCGCTGTGCCCGGGCTGCCTTGATCTCCGCGGCGTAGGTCGCGCGGGCGGCGCCCACCGTGGTGCGCAGGACGTCCTCAGCGCTCTCCTGCAGGGAGATGATGTCGCGGTCACCCGAACGAGAGGCCTGATCGGCGGACACGGGCACGGCCAGCGCGCCTGTGAACAGGGCAGCTGACACCCCGATCGTGATGAATCGCCTCGCTGCCGACACTGCCCCTCCCACCAACCTTCCCCCGCTGTGCACAGCGTAACCCCGCCAGGCCCGCTTGCCCAACGTCCGCGCGTCGGGTCACCCGATCCGCCCACGAGGAGCGCGACGGCCTGTGATCGGCCGTCAGAGGGCGAGGAGCAGGGCCATCCAGGCCATGCACACGAGCAGGGCAACGCCTGAGGTCAGCAGGCCCCACAGGGCTCCGACGCGGCCGACCTTGCGAGACGCGCCGACGAGCAGGCCGATGCTGCTGCTGAGCAGGCCGATGGGCGCCAGGACCCACGCCACGATGCCGATCAGCGGGATCAGGGACAGGAACAGCGACACGGACCCGAGAGTGGCCCCGATCACAGCAGCGTTGTTGCGCATCACCAGGACGGGCGGCGCCGGTTGCGGCATGAATGGGGGGACCTGGCTCCACGCGGATGCGCCGTACATCGGGTTCCGGCTCCAGCCCGCCGACTCCCAGGTCACGGGCGGGTGAGCGGTCACGGGCTGGGCGGGACGCCCACAGGCTGCCATCCCGAGCCTTCGTCCCAGTGCGCCGCCGGCGCGACCACCGGGGCGCTCGGGGGTGGGACGCGGCAGGGCAACTGTGTCGTGCGTCAGGACGAGGGTGTCATGCTGGTCGGCGGGCGTGGCCATGCCCGCAGCGTACCTCCGCTCACTGCTGGGCCAGCAGAACCAGGGCCGCAGCCCACACCGCGGCTGCGACCATCAGGGCGCCCAGCTCGATGAGGATGGAGAACCCGGTGGCCTTCATCGCCACCCACGTCGACTCCTTGGCCAGCGTCCAGTCGCGCAGCCGCACATGCTCGGCGACGTACAGCCCGCCGATGAAGCCCACGATGAGTCCCACGACCGGGATCACGAAGAACCCGACGATGGCCGCGACGCCACCGACGAGGATGGACCGCCCCGGGACTCCCGCCGCCGTCAGCGACTTGTGGGGCAGCAGGTACTTGAGCACCTGCCCCGCGCCGATGATGAGGACGATCACGCCGAGGGCGGCCCAGGCGACGGCGCCGCCGGTGGCGATCGCCCAGACGACAAGGGCACCCAGGGCGAGGAACGTCCCCGGGAGGACAGGCACGATGATCCCCGCAGCGGCCACGACCAGCGCGGCCGCGACCAGCAGGTCGAGCAGGACCTCGTTCACTCAGCGGTGGTCAGCTCACCGCTGCCGGAGTGGTGGACGGCGTCCGACGACGTGGCGATCCGTGCCGAGATCGCCCGGAGGCTGGCCTCGTGGGCCCTCAGGTGATGACCGCAGAAGAGCAGGTGCGAGCCCGAGGACAGGGTCGCCCGGGCGATGGCCTGGGCCCCACACCGGTCACACCGGTCGGCGGCGCTGAGCGCCACCTCCACCTCAAGAGTGCCAACCATGTCCCCTCCTCGTTCCTCGTGGACTCCAGTGTGACATCCCCGCCTGACATCTGCTGGCACGTTCGCCAGACGCGCAACCTGCATCCGCCCAGCGGGTCGCCACGGAATGTGCTCGTGGCGCGGTGAGCCGTGGCTGTCAGTCGGCCCCGGTACCCTTGGCTGGTGACTGCAGAACCCCTGGAGCCGACGCGGCGCACGCGGCGCACCGAGAAGCCCGCAACCGGGTACTCCGCGAAGAACCTGTCGGTGCTCGAGGGCCTGGAGGCGGTGCGCAAGCGCCCCGGCATGTACATCGGGTCGACGGACTCGCGCGGTCTCATGCACTGCCTGTGGGAGATCCTGGACAACTCGGTCGACGAGGCCCTGGGTGGGTGGTGCACACGGATCGACATGATCCTGCGCGCCGACGGGTCGGTCGAGGTCCACGACGACGGCCGCGGCATCCCCGTGGATGTCGAGCCGCGCACCCGGCTCACCGGCGTCGAGGTCGTGATGACCAAGCTGCACGCGGGCGGGAAGTTCGGCGGTGGCTCCTACACGGCCTCCGGTGGCCTGCACGGAGTGGGAGCCAGCGTGGTCAACGCACTGAGCTCCCGGCTGGATGTCGAGGTCGACCGCGACGCCCGGGTGCACCTGATCTCGTTCCGCCGCGGTGTCCCCGGCATCTTCGAGGGAGAGGGACCCGACTCGGACTTCACGAAGAAGTCGGGCCTGCGGCAGGCCGGTTCCTGCCCGCGGGCCAAGACCGGCACCCGGGTGCGGTTCTGGCCGGACTCGCAGATCTTCACCGCGGACGCACGAGATCGACCTCGAGCTCGTCCATGCCCGCGCCCAGCAGACGACCTTCCTCGTCCCGGGCCTGATGATCGTCGTGCGCGACGAGCGCGACCCCGAAGCACCTGCCGAGCGCACCTTCGCCCATCGGGGCGGGATCGCCGAGTTCGCCGAGCACCTGTCGACCGGTGAGGCGGTGTCGCCCGTGCTGCGCCTGGCCGGGTCGGGGAAGTTCACCGAGACCGTGCCGGTCCTGGACAAGCGCGGGCACATGGTCCCCACCGAGGTCGAGCGCGAGCTCGTCGTCGACGTCGCGCTGCGGTGGGGCAACCACTACGACACCGAGGTGCGCTCGTTCGTCAACATCGTGGCCACCCCCAAGGGCGGTACCCACGTGGCCGGCTTCGAGCGTGCGCTGGTCAAGACGCTGAACGACTACGCCACCTCGGCCAAGGTCCTCAAGCCCAGTGAGGGCGCGATCACCAAGGAGGACGCCCTGGAGGGGGCGACCGCCGTCATCACCGTGCGTCTGGCTGAGCCCCAGTTCGAGGGCCAGACCAAGGAGATCCTCGGCACTCCCGCTGCGTCGCGGATCGTCGCCGGCGTCGTCAGCAAGGAGCTGACGGAGTGGCTGACCAACCCGCCCCGCGGGGACAAGCTGGTCGTGAAGGCCGTCGCCGAGAAGGTCGCCAATGCCATGCGCGCCCGGGTCGCGGCCCGCACCCACCGCGACGTGCAGCGGCGCAAGAACGCACTGGAGTCCTCCTCGATGCCCGCCAAGCTGGTGGACTGCCGCAGCGAGGACCTCGAGCGCACCGAGCTGTTCATCGTGGAGGGCAACTCCGCCCTGGGCACCGCCAAGCTGGCGCGGGACTCCGAGTTCCAGGCACTCCTGCCGATCCGGGGCAAGATCCTCAACGTCCACAAGGCCTCCCTGGCCGACATGCTCAAGAACGCCGAGTGCGCCGCCATCATCCAGGTCCTGGGAGCGGGCTCCGGGCGCACCTTCGACATCGAGGCGCTGCGCTACAGCAAGGTGATCCTGATGGCCGACGCGGACGTCGACGGGGCGCACATCCGTTGCCTGCTCCTCACCCTCTTCCACCGGTACATGCCCCAGATGCTCACCGAGGGACGTGTGTACTCCGCGGTCCCGCCGCTGCATCGCGTCGAGGTGATCGCCTCCGGCGGCAAGAAGGCCGAGGTCCGCTACACCCACTCGGACACCGAGCTGAAGGCGACGCTGGCCGAGCTCACGAAGGCCGGGCGCCGCTGGAAGGACCCGCAGCGCTACAAGGGCCTCGGCGAGATGGACGCCAGCCAGCTGCGCGAGACCACCATGGAGCCCGGCAAGCGGACGCTGCGCCGCGTGCGGGTCGAGGACGCCCACGACGCCGCCACCGTGTTCGACCTGCTCATGGGGTCCGATGTCGCGCCTCGCAAGGAGTTCATCGTCGCCGGGTCGGCCGGCCTGGACCGCGACCGCATCGACGCCTGACGACCCAGCCGGAGCGCGCCGATTGAGTCGGGCCCGGCTCGGCAGTCCACCGTGACAACCCAGCGGACCGCCCCCTCACGAGGGGCGGCACCTGCCCGCGGGGCGCATGTCAATCCGGCCCGCGCGCGCAGCTCGCGGCGTTCACCGTCACCCGGCGGGCGCCCTCACCCGAGCCCGCGCGTCAGCCTGGCCCGCGAGCCCACCGGACCACTTCGCCAGCACCTCCCACCGGGGCAACAACCCGTGGGCTTCTGCAACGCTGATCGACAGCGCAAGAACCGCACCGTCTCGCACCTGATGAATGGGGCCCTGCGTCCGACGACCGCGCACGAAACGATCGGTATGGGCGCCACCCAGAGCCCGAGAACGCTCACTTCATGCGCGGTGACCGCGGATCAGGCCCGCACGCGGCCCCATTCCGCTCATACCGTGCGCGGTGGCGTCGTCGCGGGTGGCGCCGGGTGACGGCCGGGTCATCAGACACCCGAGGCCGCGGCCCTGCCCCGCGGGAACCGGGATCAGGCAGCGAGGCCCCGGGGAACCGGGGTCATGACCCAGGGGTCAGGACCGGGGCAGCGGCGCTGGCCACCCGCCTCAGGCGTCGATGGGGAGCAGCGCCCCGGTGTCCACGTCGTACACCGCGCCGCCCACGACGAGTTCGCGGGGGAGCAGCGGGAAGCTGCGGATCCGTTGCAGGTCGCGTCGCAGTGCGGCCACCTCGTCCTCGACGGTGCGGAACTCCATGCTGTAGGTGTCCACGCCGTACTTCTCGGCGATCAGGGCGTGGATCTCCTCCTCCGCGGTGCCCACCATCTTGCAGCGCGTGTGCGGCAGCACCAGGACGCGGGTGACGTCGAGCAGGTAGGTGGCCAGCACGAGCGTGCGCAGCACGTCCTCGGTGACCCGGGCGCCGGCGTTGCGCAGGATCTTCACGTCGCCGGGGTTCATGCCGACGATGCGCAGGGGATCGATCCGGGAGTCCATGCAGGTGATGACCGCCAGGCCCTTGGCTGCCCGTCCGCCCAGCCCGAGTCCGTGGAAGGACGCGGCGTACTCGGCATTGGCCGCCATGACGTCGGCGAACGCCTCGGCGGGGAAGTCCGCGCCGCCCCCCTCGGACGACCGCAGCGACACCGGATCGTCGCCGCTCATTCCGAGGATCCCCCCGACGAGTGCCCTGGGAAGATCCCCATCCCCGGGTCGACGATCGGCGCAGCGTTGTTCACCGCCAGTGCCGCCTCACCGAACCCGACGGAGATCAGGGGCACCTTGCCGGGGTACGTGACGATGTCCCCGGCCGCGAAGACGTGCGGCACGTTCGTGCGCATGGCCGTGTCGACCACGATGTGGCGCTTGAGCAGCTCCACGCCCCAGGTCGCGATCGGCCCGATGTTGGCCACGAATCCGAGTGCCGCCACGACGGTCTGCGCGGGAAGGACCGTCACCTCCCCGGTCACCTTGTGCGTGACCTCCACCTCGGCGATGCGGTCCTCGCCACGGATCGCGCTGACCTCGCAGGAGGTGAACAGCGCGACGCCCATGTCACGCACCGTGTCGATCATCGCGCCGTGGGCCCGGAACTGCTCCCGGCGGTGCACGAGGCTCACGCTTCGGGCGATCGGCTGCAGTGCGTAGGCCCAGTCGAAGGCCGAGTCGCCGCCACCGACGATCACGACGTCCTTGTCGGCGTGCTCGGCCAGCTGCGGCACGAAGTAGACGAGCCCGCGGCCCTCCCAGCCCTCGTCGGCCGGCAGCGCCCTGGGGGTGAACGAGCCGATCCCGCCGGTGATGATGACGGCCTTGGCCGAGATCACGGTGCCTGCCGAACCGGTGACCGTCACGGGCCCCTCCGCGGGGGCATCGAGAGCCAGGGCCTGCTCGCCCAGGACGTAGGTGGGGGAGAAGGGCGCCGCGGAGGCCATCAGGTTCTCCACGAGCACGCGTCCCTTGACCGACGTGTACCCGGCGACGTCGAAGATGTCCTTCTCGGGGTACATCGCAGTGATCTGTCCGCCAGCCTCGGGCAGGGCGTCCATCACCACCACCGACCAGCCGCGGAACCCCGCGTAGTAGGCCGCATAGAGCCCGGCCGGGCCGGCGCCGATGATCAGGATGTCGCACTCATGAGTCACGCGCACAACCTACTTCGGGGCGAACCCCAACCCTGCCCGGGGTCGGCCGTGTCCCGCCGGCACGCCCCACCCGGAGGGCCCTGGCCCGACTGCGCGCGCCCGGCGGTGCGCGCGCCGACTAGATTCACGCAAGGACCACGGCGGGAGGTGGGTGTGGCGCTCTGGATGCAGGCTGCCGGGCGGCGGCTCTCGGGAAGCGCACTGGGCGATGCCCTCGTGGTGGCGTACCAGACGCGGACCACAGCGCTCGCGGCCGAGGCCTCGTTCTGGGCCGTCTTCGCCCTCCCGTGGTTGATCATGGGCCTCGTCGCCGGCATCTCCCGCTTCCAGGGGCTCCTCGGGATCGATGCCGTCGAGCAGTTGCGCACCAGGGTCCTCGACCTCGCTGATCAGGTGCTGACGCCCGAGGCCATCGACGACCTCCTCGAACCGCTGCTGGACAGCGTGTTCGGGCGGGGGCAGACGACGCTGGGCGTCCTGGGCGTGATCATCGCGATCTGGGCCGGGTCACGGGTCGTGGATGCCCTGGTCAACGCGATGACGATCGTGTACCAGCGTGAGGGACTGCGCTCGTTCATCCACAGCAAGCTGCTGTCGTTGGGGGTGTACGTCGCCGGGCTGTCCGTGCTGATCCTGGCCATCCCGCTGATCCTGGCCGGGCCCACCTTCCTGGCCCGGGTCGTCCCGGGGGTGCAGGGCACGGCCACGTCGATCTTCCTGGTGATCGCACAGGTGGCCGTGGTGCTGCTGCTCGTCGTGTCCCTCTACCACTGGGCGGTGCCGCACCGCACCGCGTGGACCGCCGACATCCCCGGGGCCCTGATCGCGATGGTCCTCTGGGTGGGGTTCTCGTGGGCGCTGCGCTGGTACTTCGCGTGGATCTTCCGGGCCGGATCGGTGTACGGCGCCATCGCGGCGCCCGTCGCGGTCATGTACTGGGTCTACGTCACGGTCCTGGCCCTGATGCTCGGTGCCGCGTTCAACGGTGCCCTGGCGATCCGGCGCGGCTGGTTCGTCCACCCGGACTCGCAGCCCGACCTGGTCGATGCGCCCGACGCACCTGGCGGCACCTGGCGACCAGGAGGCTCCCCGCACGGACGACCACTGATCCGGCGCGACGCCCGCCCCCCGGCAGGGCATCCTTCGAGATGTGAACATCGTCTTCGTCGAACCCCGCTTCCCCGACACCCAGCGCCGGTTCGTCCGGGCGCTGCGGGCGGTCGGCGCCTACGTCATGGTCATCAGTGAGTACGACTACGACCACTACGACGACGAGCTCAAGTCGTGGATCGACTGGCACTACCGCGTCGACTCGGTCACCGACGAGGCGGCCCTCGAGTGGGCCGTGCGCCAGGCGCAGCGACACACCTGGGTGGATCGCCTGGAGTGCTCGATCGAGTCCCACGTGATGCCGGTGGCCCGGGTCCGTGAGCGCTGCGGCATCCCGGGAACCTCAGCCCGGGCGGCGTACCTGTGCCGGGACAAGCCGACGATGAAGCAGGTCCTGCGCGAGGCGGGCATCCCGACTGCGGCGTCAACGGCCGTCGAGACCACCGCTGACGCGCTGGACTTCGCGCGGTCGGTCGGCTACCCGCTCGTGCTCAAGCCCCGCGACGCGGCCGGGGCGGCCGGCACCTTCCGGATCGACTCCGACGAGCAGCTGGCGGCGGCGTGCGCCGCATCCGGGGTCGATGCGGGCACATCGGTCGCCCTGGAGGAGTTCGTTGAGGGCCATGAGGGCTTCCTGGACACGATCACGATCAACGGCCACGTCAGCCACGAGTTCGCCTCGCACTACTTCCCCAACGTGCTCGAGGCGATGCGCACACGGTGGATCTCCCCGCAGATCATCGCCACCAACCGCGTGATGGAGGCCGAGTACGAGGAGGTCCGGGAGATGGGCCGCCGGGTGATCTCCGTCCTCGGCCTGGACACCTCGGCGACCCACATGGAGTGGTTCTTCGGGCCCAAGGGCCTGAAGTTCTCCGAGATCGGGGCCCGCCCGCCCGGGGTGGGCCAGTGGGACATGTACAACGAGGCCAACGAGATGGACCTGCACTACGAGTGGGCCCATGCCCTGATGTACGGCCAGCCCAAGCACGCCCCGACCTACCGGTACTCGTGCGGGCTGATCGCCCTGCGCCCCAACCGGGACGGGCGCATCAGCGGGTACTCAGGCCTCGAGGAGGTCCATCACCGGTACGGCGACCTGATCACGGCCTCGCACTTCCCGTCGCCGGGGACGCCCACGCAGCCCGTGGAGGCCGGGTTCCACGCCAACGCCTGGATGCGGCTGCGCCACGAGGACTTCGACACGCTCAAGGAGATCCTGTCCGACGTGGGGCGCACGGCCCAGGTCTGGGCCGACTGACGGACCCCGATCGCCCGGCACTGAGTTAGGCCACCCTAACTTCGCTGGCGTAGGATGGTCGCGTGGCCAAGCCGAAGAAGAAGTGCTGCTCCAACAAGCCGCGCTGCCGCCGCTGCCCGATCCGCATGCTCAAGGACGGCACCCTGCCCGACGGCTACACGGTCAGGAAGCGCAAGCTGGTGCGCCTGTAGGGGCATCAGTGCGCAGCGGCCTCGGCGCGCCGGAGACGGGCGACGACCACGCGCAGGATGGGGAGCAGCACCTCCGGATGCTCCTTCACCACGTTCTCGAACTCCCACTTGGGCAGGGCCCAGGTCGTCATCCCGGAGTCACCGGCGACCACGTCGGCCGATCGCGGCTGCCCGTCGATGAGGGCCAGCTCCCCGAAGTAGTCGTCGGCGGTGAGCGTGCCCACCACCTGGCCGTTCACCCGCACCGTTGCCGTGCCGGTGAGGATCACGTGCATCTCGACCCCCTCGGGTGAGAAGGCGCGGAATCCCGAGACCGACTCCCCAGCGCTGACGATCTCAGCCCCGGGGGGCGCCTCCACCACCCGCCCCGCGTCTGCGAGCCGCTTGAGGACCCGCGGGCTGAGGCCGGCGAACATGTCGACGGAGTTCAGGACGGTTGCGATGTCATCGGTGTTCACTGAACGCCTCCGGAGTGGGTCTGTGGCTGCCCGCGGGCTGGGGTTGGCACATCATGCCAGCAGGAGGTCGGGGAAGGACGTCCAGCGACGTGTGCGCCCGCACGCGCCGCACCTGCCGTGCCCCGCGCGAGTGTGAGAGCCTTGGGCCGTCCCGCTACAGGAGGTGCCATGGCCAAGCCGACCACCGGCCGTGCCGAGCGCATCCCCGAGCCCGACCCCGACCCCGACCAGATGGCCGCGGACACCCTGATGACCTCGGTGTTCAGCGGGATCTGCCTGATCGGGGCCACGATCATCCTCGGCCTGTTCGGAGGCAGCCTCGGACTTGCCGCGGGCCATGCCACCGACGACACGACCTGGGCGAAGCTCGGCTTCGCCGTGGGCCTCGCTCTCGGCATGGCCGTCATCGCGTGGGCGCTGCGCCGGTACGCCGATCGGATCCGGGGTCGGAGCAACAACCTCTACCGCGGGGCCTGGATCGGGTCCGTGGCGGCACTGGTGATCATTGCCCTGATGTACTTCCTGCCGCAGGTGGTCATCCCGCAGTACTGCCCACCCGGGCAGGTCTGCGTGAACGACCGACGCAACTAGCAGCCGGGCCCACCCGCTCGTCCGATCCGGTCGCGGGTCAGCCCCAGCGGAGGTTGGCCACGAGCTTGCCGTCCACATCGCGATCAGCCAGGCGCTCCAGGCCGTGCGGGATCTCGTCGAAGCTGATCACCTCGATGTCCGGGGGATGCAGATGGCCTTCGACGATCAGCTGCATGAGTCGCTCGAGCCCCCACGTCAGCCATCGGCGCCCCTCGAACCCGCCATGGGTGTAGGCCGCACCCAGTGCGACCTCGGACACCGTCGGCGCCAGCCCGAACTCCGGGATGGTGCTGAGGTCGGGCCGCCCCCCGATGGCCACCATGTGGCCGGCGTGGCGCAGCAGGGGAAGGCCCTCGGTCGCTGAGCGGGCCGACACCGTGTCGATGAT
Source organism: uncultured Actinomycetes bacterium (assembly GCA_963812395.1). Taxonomy (GTDB): domain Bacteria; phylum Actinomycetota; class Actinomycetes; order S36-B12; family CAIYMF01; genus Prado023. The sequence continues at coordinate 28,961 of CAWEVG010000024.1, read as the reverse complement.
CGCGTCCACCCCACCCGGGGCGATGCGCCGCACCTGCTCGGCGAAGTCGGGGGCCCGGTAGTCCACGACGTGCAGCGCGCCGAGGGCGCGGACCGTCTCCTCGTTCTCGGGGCGCGCCGCTGCGATCACCTTGGCCCCGAAGAGCTTGGCCAGCTGGACGGCGAACGAACCCACACCCCCCGATGCCCCGTGGATCAGCACCGTGTGGCCGGAGATCTGGCGCAGGCGACGCTCCACGGCATCCAGGGCCGTCAGCCCCGGGGTGGGCAGGCTGGCGGCGGCGATGGGGTCCAGCTCGGGAGGGATGACGGCCAGCGCATCCGGCGGCACGGCCACGTACTCGGCGAACCCGCCGGGCTCGCGCAGGTCCTGGTGGAAGACCACACGCGTTCCCGGCAGGGGGAGCATCCACCCGATCTCCCGGCGTGCGGCAGGCTCCGCATGAACCGCGAGCACCCGACCCGCGATGTCCAGTCCCAGGACATGCGGGTAGCGCCAGGCGGCATTGCCGAGGGCGGCGCTCTTGAAGTCCACCGGGTTCAGCCCGACGGCCTCCACCTGGACAAGGACCTCCACCTCGCGTCGCAGCGACGCCGGCGAGCGCCACGGGCTGGGCAGGTCCGCGCGCCGCAATGATCCGGGTGGACCGGGGTGGTCCAGCAGCCAGGCGCGCATGGATCCCAGCATCCCACCTGCGCGACCTCCGATGTGTCGTGCGCGCGACAAGCCCCGCGCTCAGGCGAGGAACATGCCGATCCCCGCGAAGATGGCGGTGTACACGGCCATCGGGATCACCGTGACCCGGATGATCGAACCCTCGGCTCCCAGCATGCCGCCGACGGCCGCCACCGTCACCACGTTGGTCACGCAGACCATGTTCCCGGCGTTGGCGCCGCCGACCTGCTCCGCGAGCACCACCCCGGGGCTGACGCCCACGCTGGTGGCGACGGACTCCTGCAGTGCGCCGAACATGAGATGGCTGAAGGTCGCACTGCCCGAGACGAACGAACCCAGGGCCCCGACCCAGGGCGCCGCGAGCGGCCAGCCCGCGCCGATGCTCGCCGCCGCCGCTCCTGCCAGCTCGAGGGGCATCGACTGCAGGCCGGTCGAGTTGACGCCCGAGTTGAGGAAGACCCGCACGATCGGTACCGCGGCCATCAGGACGAGCGCCGACCCGATCACGGCCTTCTGGGTGCTGTGGGCCGCCTCGCGGACCTGGGGTCCGGTCAGGTGGTGCAGCCACGCGGTGAACGCGGCCACGATCAGGAAGATGACGCCGGGGGAGTACAGCGGCTCGAAACCGGCGGAGATGTCGGTCCCGAGGATGTCCTCCCAGCTCAGGGTCCAGGAGTTCAGCGTGGCCTTGATGTTCTCGCCCACCCGGGAGAGGAGCAGCAGGACGGTGAGCAGCCCGTAGGGCGCCCAGACGCGCGCCGTCGACAGGTGCGCCGCCTCAGCCTCCGCGGCGGTCTGCTCGACCATCGCCTCGAGCTCCGCCGGGTCGATGTAGCCGACCGTGACCGACCAGGGCGCCCTGGGCACGAGGACGCCCAGCTTGACCACGATGAACAGGATCGCCATGCCGGTGGCGGCACCGAGGATCCCGCCGAACTCCACGCCGAGGAACCTGGTCCACAGGTACGCCGGGATCGAGAAGCTCAGGGCGGCGACCACGGTCAGCGGGATCATCTCGACGAACGCCCGGCGGCCCTTCTCCTTGGCGAAGACGTTGGTGAGGAACCACAGCATCAGCACCGGGATGGTCATCCCCGCCACCACGTCGATGGCCGCGGTCTGCAGCGCCACGTCGGTCATCTCCGCGGCATCCACCGGGTTGGCCCACTCCCGTCCAGTGCCCTGGGTGAGGCCCACGATGATCGGCGTCCCGACCGCGCCGAACGTGACTGCCGAGACGTCGGCCACCAGGGCCAGGCAGACCGCTGCCATGGCGGGGAAGCCCAGCGCGATCAGCAGGGGCGCGGCCACCGTCGCGGGAGTCCCGAACCCCGCGGCCCCCTCGATGAAGCACACCAGCAGCCAGCCCACGAACAGCATCTGGATGCGGCTGTCCGGGGTGACCTTGAGCACGTCCAGCCGGATCAGCGCCAACGAGCCACTGGCGCGCATCACGCCCAGGAAGGCCAGGGCGCCCAGGACGATCAGCACCACCGACCCCGCGATGATCAACCCCTCGATCACCGATGCCGATATCTGCAGCGCGGGAACGCCCCACGCGGCCATGGCGAGAACGATCGTGATCACCAGCGCGATGGGCATGGCGCGGGAGGCCGGCATGCGCAGGACGACGAGCAGGATCGCCACGGAGAGCACCGGCATCAGTGCTGTGATCCATTGCGCGACGGTCATCGACGTCCTCCGCTCGGCATCCCGCGGACACGCTAGCGGCGGCACGGCCCGTGGCGCGCAGTGGACAGCCCAACGGGCGGCGGGATCCGCGGTCACCCCGGAATCGGGTCCTCCGGCACCGTGGGTCGCGAATGATAGGGGCAGACGTCCGGATTCTGCTGCAATTGCATCAGATCGGCGTGTCTGCCACGGTATGTCCGGAGGTGCAGCCCGCTGGCGGGCCGTGGGGATGCCAGCGCGGGGTCGATGCGGGAGGGGCGAGGGATGACTGTGGCACGTGCGGTCAGCACGCGGGCGGTCGCGTCTGTGACGTGCGCCCTGCTGATGGTGGGGATGCCGACCGTCGCCCAGGGCGCGCAGCCTCCCCCTGCACCGCCCACCGTCGAGTCGGGCACGACGCTGGGTACGTTGTCGCTCATCCCGTGGTACGCCGCACCGTCACTGGTCGCCCTGCGCAAGGAGGTCGACGCCCGCTGGCCGGGACGAAGCCGCAGCAGCGACGGGGTCATCGGCGACACCCGGCACGCCGCCCGGACCAACAGCCACAACCCTGTCGGCGCCGGCAACGGCCCCGGGGTCGGGACCCGCGGCGCCGTCCACGCCCTGGACATCACCTCCGCCGGGATCGACGTCGCCGCCCTGCTGTCCGCAGTCGTCGGTGACCCCAGGGTCTGGTACGTCATCCACGACGGCCAGATCTGGAGCCGGACCACGGGCTGGGCCCCGATCGCACACCAGGGGGATCCGCACACGACCCACATCCACGTCAACCTGCGCGAGGACAGCCAGGCCGCGGCCGTGGCGGCCGAGAACGACACGCGACCCTGGTTCGGCACCAGGGCGGGCATCAACCCGGCCTTCCTCCCCGGTCCGTCGGCGACCAGCACGCTGACCACGCAGCAGACCAGGAGGCTCCAGCAGGCCCTGATCGCCAAGGGGTACTCGATCCCCGCCGGCCCGACCGGCAAGTACGGGGCCCAGACGACCGCCGCCGTGGCCGCGTTCCAGCAGGCCCAGGGCTGGAGCGGGTCGCAGGCCGACGGCATCGCCGGTGCCGAGACCCTGCGCCGGCTGGGGGTCAGTGGACCCAGTGGCACATCGGGGAGCCGTGGGGCCTCGGTGGGCGTGCGCCCGACGGCGTCGACGTCCCGGACGCCAGCGGCCTCCACCGCCGTCAGCGCACCGAAGGGCGGCGGCGCGCGGTCGTGGGACCCGGCGAACGCCCGACTCGTCTACGACCTGCAGAACGCGCTGATCGCCAGGGGCTACTCGATCCCCGCCGGCCCCACCGGGTACTTCGGCACCCGCACCAAGCAGGCAGTGGCGCAGTTCCAGGGGTCGCTGGGATTCACGGGCGACCAGGCCGACGGGATCCCCGGCACACAGACCCTGCGCCGCCTGGGGCTGTAGCGCGGGCAGGCCCTGCCACCAGCCAGCTAGCGCTCGATGTAGGCCGTGATGGGCGGGATGACGCCGTGGCCCTCCGCCTGGGCCGCAGCCTCGGGCGGCGGCGAGGCCAGCATCGCCTGGGCGCCCTCAAGGTCGTTGACGACCGCTGTGATCGCGACCTGGTTGCTTCCGTCCATGGCGACGTAGTCGGTGACGTCCGAGCCGAACGACGCGATGGCAGCGGCTCGCTCGTCCTTGCCCTTCAGCCACCGCTCGACGTCGACCACGCTGTGGGTGAGAACGATCCTTGGCATGTCCGTCCTTCCTCCTGCCTTGGGGCCGAAACCTCTCGGCAACGTACGCTCGTCCTGCAGAAGAGGTCAATAGGCGTGCCTACCCTAACGCCTGAGTCTCGAGTCGGGCTTAGCCCCAGCGAACCGGGCAGAGGCGGGGAGGGGGGCACCCAGAAGCCCACCTCGGCGCCGCCCTCCGGCCGGTTGGCGGCGAAGGCCCGACCACCGTGGGACTCGGCGACATCGCGGACGATGGCCAGGCCCAGCCCGGACCCGGGCAGCGAACGCGCCGACGTCGACCGGTAGAAGCGGTCGAACACGTGCGGCGAGGTCCGCCGGGTCGATGCCGGGTCCCCGATCACGGACGAGGACGGCTGCCCCGGTCCACGACCAGCTCGATCGGGGCGCCCTCGGGGGAGAACTTGCACGCGTTCTCCACGAGGTTCCACATCGCCCGGGCCAGCAGGGCGCCCTGCCCCAGGACGACTGAGTCATCCACCGTCAGCGACACCTCACGGCCTGTCCGGCGGTGGGCCCGGGCAGCGACCGAGCGCGCGAGCGCGGCGAGCTCCACTGCCGCCCGCGGGGAGTCGGCGGGGACCGCGACCGCCAGGGTCACCACCTCGTCGACGAGCGCCGTCAGCTCCCGGGTCTCGCCGTCGAGGTCGGCGATCACCCGGTCACGGACCTCGGGGGGCATGGCCTCGAACTGCCGCAGCAGGCTGACGTTCGTGCGCAGGGAGGTCAGCGGCGTGCGCAGCTCGTGGCCGGCGTCCTGGACGAGGCGCTGCTGGTCGTCACGCGCCTGCCCGAGGCGCACCAGCATCGCGTTGAACGACACCGCCAACCGTGCCACCTCGTCGGTTCCGGAGACAGGGACGTCCGTGTCGAGGCGCCCTGTGGCCGTGACCGTCTCGGCTGCGTCCGTGAGCTCGACGAGACGGGAGGAGGTTCGGCGGGCGACCAGCCAGCCGGCCAGCGCCGCCAGGAACGCGACGAGGAGCCCGATCCCCGCAAGCAGCCACGCCAGCGAGGTCAGGACCCTGGCGTTCTCCGTGACGTCGCGGCCCACCTGGACCGCCCCCTGGGAGCCCCCGGCGGTCTGGGTGACCATCCGGTACGGCCGGGCGTCGATGGTGGCGTCGGCGAACAGGACCGCCGGGGTCGCCGAGCTGGCGATGGCCAGGTCCTCGGTGCCGGTCGGCAGGGCCACGTCCAGCGGATCCGCGATGACTGTCCCATCCGGCAGGAGCACCTGGGTGGGCAGGACGAGCTCCGACGACCCACGCCCGCCGGGGCCGTCACGGCCGTCCCGGTCCTCCACGAGCTGGCGCGGCAGGTCACCCCTGGCCAGCTCGCGCGCGAGCGGCGTGGAGACCTCGAGCAGTGACTGGTCGATCTGGGCCTCCAGGCGGGAGGCCATCGCCACGTAGCTCAGTGTCCCCATCAGGACTGCAGCCGCGGTGACGACCGCACCGAACAGGATCGCCAGGCGGGTCTGCAGGCGCACGTCAGTCCTCCCGCATGGTGTACCCCACACCGCGGACCGACCTGATCAGGGTGTCGCCCGGGACGTCGAGCTTGCGCCGCAGGTAGCCGATGAAGACCGCGAGGTTCTTGCTCTCGGGGCCGAAGTCGTAGCCCCAGATGCGGTCGTAGATGACGTGGTGCTCGACGACGATCCCCGCGTTGCGCATGAGCAGCTCCAGGAGGTCGAACTCGGTGCGCGACAGCGACACCTCCTGCCCGTGCGCCCACACCCGGCGAGCGGCCGGATCGAGCCGGACGGGTCCGACCTCGAGCACAGGCTCCCGCTCCACATCGGTGACCGGGGCCGGGGGGAGCTGGGTGTCCACCCGGCGCAGCAGGGCCCGGATCCGGGCCAGCAGCTCCTCGCAGGTCGTAGGGCTTGGCGACGTAGTCATCGGCCCCCGCATCGAGGCCGGCCACCCGGTCGGACGTCTCGGTCCGGGCCGTGACCATCAGGATCGGCACGCGGTTGCCCTCGGCGCGCAGCACGCTGCACACGCCCAGGCCGTCGACCCCGGGCATCATCACGTCGAGGATGACCACGTCGAAGGGCCGGGTGCGGGTGGCGGCAAGCGCCTGGACACCGTCCGCGCATGTCGTCACCTCGTACCCGGCCAACTCGAGCGCGGTGGCCAACGACTCCCGGATCGCCCGGTCGTCGTCGGCCACCAGCACTGTCGAGCTCATCGGCGTCAGTCTGCCCGATCTCAGGCAGAGGGAGTCGCCGACGCGGTGGAGTCGTCATCCGCGCCGCCGGCCGCCGCGGCCACCGCGGCCCTGGAACTCCTCGACCGAGGTCACCTTGAAGTCCTTGTCCATCTTGACCTCGACCTCGGTGCCGTCGGACTTGCGGACGTGGGCCTCGTAGGTGCCGTCCGAGTCGGTCTCGACCCGGAGCACGGTCCCACCGGACACCGCGGCCTTCGCCGCAGCCGTCGCCTTCGTGGCGTCGTCGCCGGTCAGCGGGGTCTCACCGTTGCCGGGGCCGCCGTGGCCACCGCGGCCCTGGAACTCCTCGACCGAGGTCACCGTGAAGTCCTTGTCCATCTTGACCTCGACCTCGGTGCCGTCGGACTTGCGGACGTGGGCCTCGTAGGTGCCGTCCGAGTCGGTCTCGACCCGGAGCACGGTCCCACCGGACACCGCGGCCTTCGCCGCAGCCGTTGCCTTCGTCGCGTCGTCGCCGGTCAGCGGGGTCTCACCGTTGCCGGGGCCGCCGTGGCCACCGCGGCCCTGGAACTCCTCGACCGAGGTCACCGTGAAGTCCTTGTCCATCTTGACCTCGACCTCGGTGCCGTCGGACTTGCGGACGTGGGCCTCGTAGGTGCCGTCCGAGTCGGTCTCGACCCGGAGGATGGTTCCGCCGGGGACGGCCGCCTCGGCAGCGGCCTTGGCCTTCGCGGCGTTGTCGCCGGTCAGCGGGGTCTCGGCCACGCGCCCGCATCAGCCGAGGCTGACGGTGTCGGGTCGGCGGTCGTCACGCTCGTCGCGACGGGGGAGGCGGTCGCCATCATGCCGGCAACAGCCACTGCGGCTGCTCCGATGGCGATCCCGGAGCCGATCTTCAGTGTGCGGTTCATCGTTGTGGTCCCTTCCTCTGTGGACTGGTCGAGTTCTCGACCGTGGATCCACAGTGACCGACCGAGGTAGGAGGCCGATCGCGGAAGGGTAAGGGGGCGGTGTGAGCCTCAGCCGGGGCCGGGTCGCTCGTCGTCCGGGCTGCGCTCTGCCTTGCGAGCAGCCTCCTCGGCCTCGAGGGCGGCCAGCCTCTCGGCGTTCAGGGCCCGCAGCTCCCCGGTGTCGTCGATCGACCTGCCGGTCTCCAGGTCCATGGCGCTCATGCCCGGGGGCAGGTTGGACAGGTCGGGCGCGATGATGATCTCAGGCAACCCGGAGTCCGGCAGCCGCAGCGTCTGGTCCTCGTGGTCGAGGGCCACCAGGATCAGGTCGGAGTCGACGCGCTTGGACAGGGTCTCGCCGCGGAAGAAGGCGGGCGCCACGACGTTCCACAGCACCATGGCGATCAGCCCCAGCAGCAGTGCGCCCATCCCGAGGACGAACACGCCGCCGATGCCGAAGACCGTCGTCGACCCGTAGGTCGGGTCGGCGTACTGGACGCACGCGATGACGAACGCGCCGAGCAGCATGAGCCCGCCGAGGGCCGGCATGATCCCCTTGCGCATCGCGTCCTGCCAGCTGCTGGTGAGCTCCCGGCGGTAGTACCAGACACAGGCGAACCCGGTGATGCCGTAGTAGAACGCGATCATCAGGCCGACCGCGGCGATCGAGTCGGCGAGGACGTTCTGGCTGACCATCGTCAGGATCACGTAGAACCCGATGGAGACGATCCCCATCATGATCGTGGCGTAGGAGGGTGTCAGGTACCGGGGGTGGACCCGGGCGAACGCGCTGGGAAGCGCCTTGTAGGCGCCCATCGAGAGCGCCGTTCGGGCCGTCGGCAGGATCGTGGTCTGCGTGGAGGCCGACGCCGAGGTGAGGACCGAGACGATCAGCAGGACCTCGAAGGCGTGGCCGATGGGGCTGTCGCCGAAGACCGCCGGGCCGAGTGCGGCGAAGACGTCGTCGGAGTTGGCCTCGTTGGCCAGGCTGTACTCGGTGTCGCCGACGCCGCCGAAGGCCACGGTGGCGATCGACACCAGCGCGTACGTCACCAGCAGCAGGAGGGTGGAGATGATCGCCGCGCGGCCCGGGGTCTTCTCCGGGTCGTCGCTCTCCTCGTTGACCGAGACGGCGGTGTCCCAGCCCCAGTAGATGAACACGGCGATGAGCGTGGCCGTCACCATCGAGCCCAGCGTCAGCCCGGAGGGCCACAGCCACGACAGGCTCGGCATGAGCGTATCCCTCGGGCGCGTTGCCGGTGTAGACCCGCAGCAGGGCGATCACCGAGAAGGCGACGAGGATCGACCAGCTCGATGCCCAGCAGCGCGTACTGCATCCGCGCGGACACCTCGATCCCGCGGTAGCAGATGTAGGTCATGATGATGATCCAGATCACGCCGGCGATCGTGCTCCAGAAGGTGCTCTCCGCCGCGGAGTCCAGCCCGAGGAGCTGGAAGGTGTACGAGCCCGCGATCTGGGCGAGGTTCGCCATGACGATGACGTCCGCGGCGATGATGCCCCAGCCACCCATCCAGCCCGCGCGCGGCCCGAAGGCGCGCGCGGCCCAGGTGAAGGTCGTGCCGCAGTCCGGCTCGGCACTGTTGAGCTGCTGGTAGGCGATGGCGATCAGGAACATCGGGACGAAGGCCAGCAGCATGATGGCCGGGGCCTTGACTCCGACGATGCCGTCACCGTTCTGCGTGGCCACGACGAACCCGAGGCTGGCCGCCAGGCTGTAGGCAGGCGCCGTGGACGCGACACCGATCACGATGCTGGCGATGAGCCCCAGGGCACCGCGCTTGAGCCCCTTGTCCACGGTCAGCTCGGGATACCCGATCATTGCCCCCGGCTCGTGCCTGGCCATCGCCCGCTCCTTCCGTTCCCGCCTGGCACGCGGGAATCCCTGGTCGGAAAGTAGTACCCCCGGAGGTACCGATGCGTGGCGAGGCACCGGTCGACCGCCCGTCGGCGACATGGGTGGTCAAGAATGGCGGGATGCGCAACATCGTGATCATGGGTGCCGGTGGCAGGGACTTCCACGTCTTCGCGACGGTCTTCCGCGACGACCCCACGTGCCGGGTGGTGGCCTTCACCGCGGCCCAGATCCCCGGGATCGACGACCGGACCTACCCCCCGTCCCTGGCCGGCCCGCTGTACCCGGACGGCATCCCGATCGTCCCGGAGGAGCAGCTCGTCGCGCTGATCGGCGAGCAGCAGGTCGACGAGGTGGTCTTCGCCTACTCCGACATCGCGCACATCGACGTGATGCACAAGGCATCGATCGTGATGGCAGCCGGGGCGGACTTCCGGCTGGCTGGCCCGGCCGCGACCATGCTGCGCAGCACGAAGCCCGTGGTCGGGATCGGCGCCGTGCGCACCGGGTGCGGCAAGAGCCAGACGACCCGCGCCGTCGGCCGGCTGCTGCTCGACGCCGGCCTGCGGGTGGCCCTCATCCGGCACCCGATGCCCTACGGCGACCTCGAGGCGATGCGCGTCCAGCGGTTCGCGACCCTGGCCGACATCGATGCCAGCAACCCGACCGTCGAGGAGCGCGAGGAGTACGAGGCGCCCGTCGAGATGGGCATGGTCATGTACGCGGGCGTGGACTACGAGGGGATCCTGCGCGCGGCCGAGCAGGAGGCCGACGTCATCGTCTGGGACGGCGGCAACAACGACTTCCCGTTCGTGCGCCCCGACGTGATGATCACCGTCGTCGACCCGCTGCGGCCCGGCCACGAGTCGTCCTACCACCCCGGCGAGACCACCCTGCGGATCGCCGACGTCGTCGTCGTCAACAAGATCGACAGCGCCGACCCGGCTGACGTCGAGCGCGTCGTGGAGGCCGTCGGACGCCTGGCACCGGACGCCGTGCTGATCCGTGCCGAGTCACCCGTGACCCTGGAGTCGGGGGAGTCCCTGGCCGGCAAGCGCGTCCTGGTCGTCGAGGACGGGCCCACCCTGACCCACGGGGGCATGCCGTTCGGGGCCGGGACGGTGGCCGCGCGGGCCGCCGGGGCGTCGCGAGATCGTCGATCCGCGGCCCTACGCCGTGGGCTCGATCGCCACCACCTACCAGACCTACCCGGGCACCGGGCCGATCCTGCCGGCCATGGGCTACGGGGACCAGCAGCTGGCCGACCTGGAGGCCACGATCCGGGCCACCCCGGTGGACGTGGTCGTGTCGGGGACGCCGATGGACCTGGGCCGGATCATCACGGTCGACCAGCCGCTGCGGCGCGCGTCCTACGTCCTGCGCGAGATCGGCTCCCCGACCCTCGCCGACGTCCTGTCGCCGTACATCGCCCGGTGGACGGGCGAGCGGGGTTGATCGCCGGCTCGGTGCCGTCCGTGGACCTGCATCGACAGGTGTGGGGTCGCGCACCCGTCACTGTCGGGGAATGCATACATCAATAGATCCTGTTACATTGATGTGCATGCAGACGCTGCAGATCACCCCGGTCGCCACCCCCGACCTCACGGCCCACGCCAGGATGTTCCACGCCCTGTCCGACGAGCGCCGGCTGAGGATCCTCGCGTCGCTTCGCGGTGGCGAGCTGTGCGTCTGCGACCTGCAGGACGAACTGGGGATGGCGCAGTCGCTGCTCTCGTTCCATCTCAAGGCGCTGCGCGACGCCGGCCTCGTCAGCGTCCGGCGCACTGGACGGTGGGCGCACTACTCGATCAACGCCGAGGGGATGGCCCACGCCGCCGACGCGGTCGGGTGGCTGGGCACGCCATCGTCCACGCAGTCCGACGGGCCCTGCTGCGGGGGCTGAGCCCGCCCTGACGCCACCGACGGGCGTGATCCGACCCACCAGAACCCACAGACCCGATGACCCACCCGAGGAGAAGCTCATGACCACCGAGACCAACGAGATCCACCAGATCGTCCGCGACCACTACGCAGCGGCTGCCCTGCGCGCCACCACCGCCGGCGTCGCCTCCTGCTGCGGAGACGGCGGCTGCGGCGGGCAGGCGACCGACCCGATCAGTGCCGACCTGTACGACGCGCAGCAGGTGGCTGAGCTGCCCGGCGATGCCGTCCTGGCCTCCCTGGGGTGCGGGAACCCGACGGCGCTGGCCGAGCTCAACGCGGGGGACGTGGTCCTCGACCTCGGCTCCGGCGGCGGGATCGACGTCCTGCTGTCCGCGGCGCGTGTCGGCCCGACCGGCAGGGCCTACGGCCTGGACATGACCGACGAGATGCTGGCGCTGGCCAACCGGAACAAGGCGCAGGCAGGAGCCACGAACGTCGAGTTCCTCAAGGGCACGATCGAGGACATCCCACTGCCCGATTCCAGTGTCGACGTCATCATCTCCAACTGCGTGGTCAACCTTGCCTCCGACAAGGCCCAGGTGCTGCGCGAGGCGTTCCGGGTCCTGAAGCCGGGCGGCCGGTTCGCGGTCTCCGACATCGTGGTGCGCGGCGACATGCCTGACGGGGTGCGCCAATCGATGGAGGCGTGGGCCGGGTGCCTCGCCGGGGCACTCGAGGAGACGCAGTTCGTCGGGCTGCTGGCCGACGCCGGCTTCGTGGACGCGAGCGTGGAACCCACCCGGGTGTACACCGCGGACGACGCCCGCTCCGTCCTCGGCGAGGACGTGGCCGCGCTCGCGACCGTGGACCTCGCCGATGGGGCCTTCGCGTCCGCCTTCATCCGCGCCCGCAAGCCCGAGACACCCTGAGGCGGAAGGACCCACCGTGCGTGGAGGGGCGATGACTGACATGGTCGGCACTCCGGTTGCGCCGTCGAGGCGACCTGCACGAGAGCGGCACTGGCCGGTCCTCGGACTCGCCGCGGCCGCACTCGCACTGGCTGCGGGTTGCACGCCGACCTCGGACGGGACGAGTGCAGCGGATCCAGCGGCGGCGGCTCGCGCACCTGACTCCACCAGCGAGTACCTGCCCGGGCTCGAGGCGGACGTGTACCTGCCATCCGGGGCCAAGGCGGCGGACACCGTTCCCGTCGTCCTGCTGGTCCCCGGTGGTGGCTGGCAGACCGCCGACCGCAGCGGACTGGCCCCGCTGGCCGCGGACCTGGCGGACGCAGGGTTCGTCGCGGTGAACGCCACCTACCGGGCAGGCAATGACGGTGCCAGCTTCCCCGTCCCGGTCCAGGACGTGCTGTGCGCCTCCGGGTTCGCCGTGGAGGCTGCGAGATCGGCCGGCATCGACCCGGGGACCGGTTGTGGCTCTCGGGCATTCGGCCGGTGGGCACCTGGCCGCCCTCGCCGCCCTCGAGGGCGAGGATCTGGCGGGGGAGTGCCCCTACGCGGCGCCCCCGATCGACGGCCTCATCGGCCTCGCAGGTGTGTACGACGCCAAGGCGTTCGAGTTCGCGCTCGTCGACTTCTTCGGGGGCACGCCCTCGGAGCAGCCCACGGCCTGGCGCGACGGTGACCCGGTCGGGCTGGTCGACGCCGGAAGAGCGCCCGAGGACCTGCAGGTCCTGCTCCTGCACGGAGACGCCGATGATGACGTCCCGCTGGGCCAGTCACGGGCGTTCGAGTCGTCGCTGACGCGCGCGGGCGTGCCGGTTCGCCTCGAGGTCGTCCCCGGAGCAACCCATCAGTCCATCTACACGGCGGATGTCGCAGGACCTGCTGTGATCGCCTGGATCAGGGAGCTGGCGGCGGGGCGCCCCACCGGCTGATCGGTCTACTGTGCACCGCGTGGACATCGCCGTGGGCAACCCAGACATCCGGTTCGGCCTGGAGGGCAGGGTGTGCCTGGTCACCGGCGCAGCCCAGGGGATCGGAGCCGCCTGCGCCCGGCGCTTCGCCCGCGAGGGTGCGATCGTGGTCGTCGCCGACGTCGACGACGAGCGTGGAGTCGGCGTTGCCGCCGAGGTCGGCGGACTCTTCCTGCACTGCGACGTGGGGGAGGGCCGCGAGGTCGCAGCGACGGTCGAGGCCGTCATGACCGAGTTCGGGCGCATCGACGTGCTGGTCAACAACGCCGGGATCGCTCGTGCCGCCGACCTGCTCGAGGTGACGGAGGAGGACTTCGACGCCGTCCTCCGGGTGAACCTCAGGGGCGCGTTCCTCATGGCTCAGGCGGTGGCGCGGCACATGGTGGCCGCCGGCCGGGGCAGCATCGTGAACCTCAGCTCGGTCAACGGCACCCTCACGATCCCGACGATCGCCAGCTACAACATCAGCAAGGGCGGCATGAACCAGCTCACCAGGGTGTTCGCGCTGGGCCTGGCGGACAAGGGCGTGCGAGTCAACGCAGTCGCCCCGGGGACGATCGCCACCGAGATGGCGGCCGCCTCGGTGCTGGTCGATGAGGCCGCACGCCGGCGGGTGATGAGCCGGACTCCCATGAAGCGTTTCGGCGAGCCGTCGGAGGTGGCCGACGTGGTGGCCTTCCTCGCCAGCGACGCCGCCAGCTACGTGACCGGCGAGATCGTCGTGATCGACGGCGGACGGTTGACCCTGAACTACACGGTCGATGTGTGAGTGGACTCGACGCCTGGCCCCACCACCCTGATCGGGCCTCCTGCTGCCGTTCGGGCTACGGATGACTCAACCGCGCGCAGGCATGGGCCGAGAAGGTTGGTGCCCCTCCTGCGACCCGCACCCACCATCGGCAACTGCGCAGAGTGTCAGGAGGGGCAACAATCCTGGAGCCCGGTGCGAGGGCCCCACATTGCCAGTCGGATCCGCAAACGCGAGAACCCCCACGTGGTGGGGGTTCTCGTTGGTGGGCGATACAGGAATCGAGAGTGCCTCCGACTATGTGGGCGAGCGCGACGTGATCCTGCTCAGCATCGGGGTTCCATGTCACTCGCATGCAGCTCTGCTTCCAATCGATTCAAACGCGACTGGATGTGCGCTACATCTGGATCAGTGATTTGGATCGGATGGGCGATACAGGAGAGTGATACAAGATGGCTGCCAAGGGCGTCCGACTCACAAAGGCTGGTCGGTTCGATGCAGTCGGCCTACCCACCCTCAGGTGGCACGACCTGCGCCACTTCGCGGGCACCACAGCCGCACAGCCAGGGGCGACCCTCGCAGAACTTCAAGCCCGACTCGGGAACTCCACCGTAGCCGCTGCCCTGCGCAACCCGCACGCTGCAGTGGACACGATGAGGCGATCGCCGAAGCCATGAGCAACGTGGTGAAGATCAGGCCGCGGACAGCCTAGAGGTGTGAATGGCGGAGCCTTTGCCGCCCTTACTGGCTCGTGCCAATCGTGCCAGACTGGATGTGAAGGGGCTTCACATGATCGGCAACCCGGACACCTACTCCCCTCGAGGACCAGACCAGGATGCGCCCGCTGAACTGTCGGCCCCTGGAGGGTCCTACTGGTCGTGGGAACGGCGGCGAGTGCCTCTGGCCGGCGCGCCTCGACCACGGTCCGGTCACCCCCTCACAGTCGGACGCATGGGGGCGGTGTGCGTCTTGGTGCCCTGATGATCTTCGGGGCGCTGGCGATGGGGACCGGCTCCTTGATCCTGGGCGGCTGGACACCCATCGAGGACAACCCCACCCCATGTCGCGTTGCGCACACCGTCGCGCATTCGGACCCCAAATGTGGCGCATTCCCCGCGCATTCCATATCCGCATTTCACGCCGGGGGGCGGCGGACGTGGCCGACCCCGGCGAGTTGTGACAACAGGGGATTGCACTCGAACCGCGGTCGCGGGTCCGTTCGACTTCCCAGAGTAGATCCAGCCTGGGTGTCTCGGGCAGGGACGTCCGTCCTGTTCTCCGTCGCCCGTTCCCGGGACCTCGCCCTCCGCGGCCTGCTTCATGGTCGTGCTGATGGTCCGCCGGGCGCGTATCGTGAAAGTGAGGAGGTGGCCGCTATGGATGGGTCACAACCGGGGAAGATGATCGATCCGCAGATGGTCAGGGATCACGGTGCCGACATGGAGGCCCTTGAACAGGCCATCCGAGACATTGAGTTGGGCGCCCTGAAGGAGCAGCACCGCCTATCGCTGGCCAGCCCCATGCCCAGGCCTCGAAGCCCGCACTGGTGGCGGCGTAGCGCCTGAGGAGACTCAGGGCTGGTTGAGGTTGAACTTCCCACGGCGCCGAGCGCGGATCCGGGACAGCGAGTCATCGGCGCTCACCACGGGCTTCAACGCCGGGCACCACTGCCCGCCAGCGTGGGCGTAGGTGCCTGCGCATCGGCGTTGGCTGCCCCGCGCGACCGACCGATCACCCGCCTCTTCTTCAGGTACATCGCAATCGCTGTCCAGCAGATGATGTCGAAGATCGCGAACGCAGCGAGGATCCACTGAAGGCGCTCCAAGTACCACCAGCAGAACTCGATGATCCGGTCGACGCTCATACGAGTCCTCATTCCCGGGCTCACCTTCAGGCTATGCCCAGAAGCCGTAATGCCTCCAGAGGCGTAGGTCACGGCAATCGCGGCCCGGCTAGGGCTCGCTCTGCTTCGCCCGTCGTCGCGCGCGGGTCCGGGCCAACGGGTCGAACGGTGGCTCTGGGAGGCGTAGGCGGCCTCACACCGTCCGCGGCGGGGGCTCCCGCCCTGGCGGAAGGGGGCCCACATGGTGAGTAGGACGACCCGGTGCCGGTGAAGGCCGCCGGCGCACTCTGCCGAGGTTCGATTGCCGCGACGAAGACCAACGGTGTCACACCTGCGCGGCAGTGTGCCCGGGTCGCTGGGGCTGCGAGGTCCGCGAGAAGATCGAGGCCGACAATCGTGGCTGAGCCGCACCACAGCAGGGATAGCCCTGCTCCGCACGGGTAGCAGACCCTCGAGCCCCCGCCGTGTGTGTCCCCCATGTCCCCCGCCGGGGGTTCTCGCGCCTCGGACTGCGCAACACCGCGCGCGGACTTCGCCGGATGTGCCATCGGTTGCCATCCCCAGGATCAATGCGGACATGCAGGAGGCCGGCTCCCGTACAGGGAAACCGACCTCTGACCTGCTCCGTCTGGTGGGCGATACTGGAATTGAACCTGTGACCTCTTCCGTGTCAAGGAAGCGCGCTCCCCTGCGCCAATCGCCCGTGCCTTGGATCTTACGAGGTGGAGACGGGATTTGAACCCGTGTACACGGCTTTGCAGGCCGTTGCCTCGCCTCTCGGCCACTCCACCGTGAGTCCTCGGTCGGACCCCTTCGAGCGGACGACGGGATTCGAACCCGCGACCCTCACCTTGGCAAGGTGATGCGCTACCAGCTGCGCTACGTCCGCAATGCCCCTCGGGCACCACCGAAGGATAGCCCATCGCGGCAGCGCCGACCAAAATCGGCCGCCCACCTCACGGGCAGACAGGAGGGGCGCACGACTCATAGTCTCGCGGTGTGCCCATGACCCCCCACGACCCGATCGCGGTCGTTGGGCGGTGGACGGCCACAGACCTCGTCGAGGTGACCGACGACGTCACGGCGCTGGACGGCACCGGCCGCTGGATGGTCACGATCTCCTTCGAGGGCCGTGCGACACTCGCTCGATTCGCCACCTGGGAGCAGCGGTCTCCGACGGCGGACGAGGTCGGTTGGTGGGACGGTCCGACGCTGGGCTCGTGGACCTCCTCCCTGGATGAGGACGAGTACGTCGCCGCGGTCGAGGCCGTGCGGGGCCACATCAGCAGGGGCGAGGTCTACCAGGCCAACATCTGCCGAGTCCTGCGCACAGCGATGGACCCGGCCTCGGACATCGTGGCCCTGCATGGCCGGCTCGTGGCTGGGAACCCGGCTCCGCACGCCGGGGTGCTGCGCCTGCCGGACCACGGGGTCCATATCGCCTCTGCCTCCCCGGAGCTCTACCTCCGGCGCTCGGGGGACCACCTGACCTCGCGACCCATCAAGGGCACGGGTGCACGCGCCACCGACCTCCTGGCCAAGGACGAGGCGGAGAACGTCATGATCGTCGACCTGGTCCGCAACGACCTGGGGCGCGTGTGCCGCACGGGTAGCGTCACCGTTCCCGGATTGCTGGAGGTCGAGTCCCATCCCGGCCTCGTGCATCTGGTCTCCACCGTGGCCGGCGACCTGCGCCCGGGCACGACCTGGCCGCAGATCCTGGAGGCCACCTTCCCCCCGGGGTCCGTGACCGGCGCACCGAAGCTCGCCGCGCTGGAGATCATCCGAGACCAGGAGGCAGGTCCGCGTGGCCCGTACTGTGGGGCCTTCGGATGGGTCGACGCCGACAACCACACAGCAGAGCTGGCTGTCGCGATCCGTACCTTCTGGCGTGAGGAGTCGGACTCAGGGCCCCTGCTCGCCTTCGGCACCGGCGCAGGGCATCACATGGGACAGCGATGCGCGGGCAGAATGGCGCGAGACGATGTTGAAGGCCGCGCGACTGCTCGCGGTCGCAGGCGATTGGGAGGTGCCATGAAGTTCTGGGTCGCAGGTGGGCTGGTGCCCGCGGAGCAGGCAGAGGTCGCTGTCCTGGACCACGGCTTCACCGTGGGCGACGGCGT
Organism: uncultured Actinomycetes bacterium; assembly: GCA_963812395.1. Lineage (GTDB taxonomy): Bacteria > Actinomycetota > Actinomycetes > S36-B12 > CAIYMF01 > Prado023. The sequence continues at coordinate 11,355 of CAWEVG010000024.1, read as the reverse complement.
CTTCGAGACGCTCAAGACCGTGATGGATGCCTCTGTCGGCGTCGTTCCCTTCGCGATGGACCGGCACGTGGCACGTCTGTCGCGCTCCGCGGCTGGGATGGGCATCTCGATGCCCGATCCCGACGACGTCCGGGACGCGCTCCTTGCGGTCTGCGCGGCCAACCCGGAACTCGCGGGCGGAGGGCGTCTGCGGATCACCCTCACCTCAGGACCTGGACCCTTGGGCTCGGAGCGCAACTCCGGGGCATCCACGTTGGTCGTCGCGGCGTCCCCGTCGTCGAGGTGGCCAGCGGCAACAACACTCGCCATCTCGCCGTGGCCGCGCAACGAGCGCAGCCCCCTGGTGGGCCTGAAGTCCACGTCCTACGCCGAGAACGTCCTCGCACTGGCACACGCCAAGTCCCTCGGTGCCGGTGAGGCGCTCATGGGCAACCTGGCGGGGGAGATCTGCGAGGGCACGGGCTCCAACGTCTTCGTCGTCGCCGATGGCCGGATCACGACGCCACCGCTGACGAGCGGGTGCTTGGCCGGGATCACCCGGGCCCTGGTCATCGAGTGGTGTGCCGAGGCGGGGATCGACATCGAGCAGCGCCCCGTCACCATGGACGACCTGACCGGCGCGCAGGAGGTCTTCATCACCTCGTCAACGCGGGATGTGCATCCCGTCGACGCCGTGATCGACGATGACGGCCAACGCGTGTGGGCCTCCGGGGACGTCACGCTGACCACCGCTGCGGCTGAGGTGTTCGCCTCGCGTTCCGCAGCCCAGTGGAACCCCTGAGCGGCCCGGCCTGCGCTTCGGGGGAGAGGCTGAGTCAGACCTCCTTGAGGCCCTCGCCCAGGATGAGGTTGATGCAGCGATCGATGTCGATGCTCGTACCCTCCTCGCCCACGGCGACGATGTCGAAGGTCCGCCGCACGAAGTGCTCGATGTGGGCGCGGTCGCACTCGAGGACGGCCTGGCCGGTGGGGGAGTTCAGCGCGATGAGGATCAGCGGGGTGTCGCCGTGGTTCTCGGGCCAGATGACGATGTCGCCCTCGCCCGAGGGCCGTTGGAGCCCCTCGAGGATCAGGTCGCGGGCGAACATCCACTCGATGTCGGCAGCCCCGGTGCGGAAGGTCGCGCGCACGGCGTAGGGCTCATCGGAGCGATACTCAAGCTCGCAGGGCACCTCGATCGTGCGGTCGGAGTCGACCACCATCCGAAGCGACAGTTCGGCTGTCACTGCGGTCGGAATGCTGCGGGACATCTGGCTCACCTCTCACGGTCAAGGTAATAACACCACCTTCGTACCCGAAACCCGTGTCACCTACCGCCACTAACATGTGAGTCGTGTCACGGAACCCGTCCGAGGAGGACCCGAAACCGGCCAATGTCGGCAACTCGGGCACGCCCGAGGACGACGACCGCGACGAGAAGCTCCGCGATCAGATCAAGGAGGCCTCGACCGCGGCCTTCCACAAGATCGAGGCCAGCGCCCCGCCGAGCGTTGCCGTCCGGCTGCGTCGATTCCGGGAGAGGCTCAGGCGCAACCGGGGGCTCGACACGGCGTGGCGGGTCATGGTCTTCGCCCTCGGCGTCACCCTCATGGTCGCAGGGGTGATCATGTTCGTGATCCCCGGACCCGGTTGGGCCACCCTCATCCTCGGCCTGGTCGTCCTCGCCTCGGAGTTCAGCTGGGCCAACCGGGCGCTCACGCCCGTCAAGGACGCCGCCAGGAGGGCCTCCGACGCTGCGATGGACCCCCGCAAGCGCCGGCGCAACCTCACCCTTGCGGCCATCGCCGGTGTCCTGATGGGAATCGCGCTCGTCTGGTACCTCGCGGCCTACGGGCTCACCCTCCAGCCGATCATGGATGTCGTCCACGCCGTCCTCGACTGGTTCACGGGCCTGTTCACCTGAGTCCGCGCCGGTTTGGGGTGCTGCGGGGGACTTGGTAGAGTTCTGTGGTCCGGGCGATTAGCTCAGCGGTTAGAGCGCTCGCTTCACACGCGAGAGGTCACAGGTTCGATCCCCGTATCGCCCACATCGGAAAAGCCCCACGCAGTGGGGCTTTTCGCGTTTCTAGAGTCGGCCGGGACAAGATTTCGGGACAAGATTGCGGTCACCGGACCACTGGCCGCCAGGGCCACCGGCGCTTCGCGCGGGGGCGCGTCACCACTCATTCCGCCTGAGGACCTCGCGAGGACCCCCGAGGCGCGGCTTCTCACCCAGGACTTGACCCCTCGACCACACGCTGGCCACTGGAGAGCCCGGATGGCCACCGCCAGTGCACATCCGTGTGGATGTAGGGCGCCTGGTCGCGTCGATCCGGTCCGCAGACCGGTCGGTGCCCAGCGGCTGAGCTGGCGGACCTCGAGGAGTGACATTGCCCCGAACTCGAACCCCGAAGCCGCCCGTCGAGCGCCTCGTCGGAAGCCAGGCTGCCTGTCGACGCTTGGGAATCAGTCGTCGGACTCTCTACCGGTGGGGCGAGCTGGGACTTGTTTCAGTGTTCAAGGTCGGCTCGAGCAACCGCTACGACGTCGAGGAACTGGACGCCATGGTCATGAGGCGACGCTGGGCCTCGTGAGGCCACCACCACCGAGTTGTGGCTGGGGGTCAAGGGGTCGTGGGTTCGAATCCCGCCAGCCCGACCAGTATCAGAGCAGGTCAGAGGCCAGTTCCGGAAATCCGGGACTGGCCTTCTTGTCGTCCGGGTGCCTAACGGGGTGCCTAACTCATGGGTGGATTGTGGCGGTTCTCGGTGGGTGCCGGTGGACGATTGCATGCTCCGGCCACCGGTCCACTGTGACGGAGATCACAGCAGAATCCGCTGAAGGTCGGCCGCGCAGGGTGGATCGCGGGCGGCGAGCACGGCTCTCCCGGGAGTGCTGAAGGCCGGCCTGGCGACGGGTTGGTCGCTGGCCGGCCTTCGGGCTGTCGGGCTGGGTCTCAGGCGGGTTTCTGGGAGTGGACGTAGTCGAGGAGTGCTTGGGGTTCGATGCGGCGGAGGCGTCCGACGTGGATGCTGGCGATGTGGCCGCCGGCGAGCAGCTCGTACATCTTGGATCGGCCAATCCGGAGGCGGTCGGCGGCCTCGTCGACGGTGAGCAGGATGCCTTCGGGGTTGGCCAGGGTCAGGTTGATCTGTCGGCCGCGGCTGCGGGGTGGGATGGGGTGCGCGGTGGTTCTGGGCATGGGTGTTCTCCGGCTTCTCAGAGTTGGGGTGGGGTGATGACCAGATCATTGGTCGCGGCGCGGGCCGCGCCGACGAGGGCGTAGGCGCGGTCGACGGCCCGGATGGTGTGGTTGGGGGCGGGTATCGGTTGGTCGGCCAGTTTGGCTGCGGCCAGTTGGAGGTTGTCGGCGGTCAGCTGGTTGGGGATGGCCCGTCCGGCGAGGTAGACATCGCCACGGGAGTGGGCTGCGCGCAGGGCGTGGGAGTTCCAGCGCGCGACCTGGTCGAACGATTCGGCGAGGGTCGTGAGGTCGTTCGCGGCAGTTGCGGGGTCGATCCCGGTTCGGGGGTCGGTGATCCGGGCGAGCAGGTCCCGGGTTCGCATGCGTTCGAGGTCGATGCCGTGTCGTGTCGTGGGCGTGCGCAGGCTGGCGGTGCGTTCCGCGGCTGCTCGCCAGGCGTCGCCGGCGGCGGCGCAGCTGTCTGCTCTGAGGGCGATGGCACCTCGGGTGGGGTCATGGGCCGCGACGCGGAGGTTGGCCCGGTAGGCGGCGTCGTTGAGCATCACTCCGACGGCGGCAAGGTTGCGGTGCACGTGCGCCGGGGCGACCTGCTGTTGGGCCAGGGCCCACGCGGTGTGTCGCAGCGCCGTGATCCGGTCGGAGAGTTCGACGAGGGGTCCGGCGTCGGTGCGGACCGCGGGCCGGGCCACGGGCACCTCGAGCGCGTCGGTCGTCAGCTGCGCGCCAGGTGTGGCAGGTGGTCTGGGGACCTCGAGGAAGGGAGCAAGCGTCTTTGGGTCGGCGCCGATCTGGGTGCCCAGGGCGTGTAGGTGGGTCCCCAGATCCGCGGTGGCGCTGATCAGGGCGCGCCATTCACGGGTTGCGGCCCCGAGGAACGCGGGGTGTCGAAGGCGGGAGGACTCGGGGCTCCGTGCTTGGTCGGCGGGGGTGCGGTGGGTGGCCAGTAGGTCAGCGGCGGCGCGGGCGTGCCGTGCCGCGTGGGCCAGCGCCAAGCCACACCCTGAGGTCGGCTGAGGGGCTTCCCAGTCGCGGGCCAGCCCAGCGGCCTCGAGCTGGACGAGCAGGGCTCTGGGCCTCGGGGTGGGCCGGGGAGATCCATCGGCCATCGATGGGCGCCGTGCCGGTGCCGGGGTGTGGAGCGTGTGTCCGAGGTGCCCGAGGGCGGCCACCAGATCGGCGTGAGCGGCGGCCGCGTCGGCGAGGGCTGCCTCGTCGGGCAGGTTCGTCTGGGTGGCCATGCCCCGGGCGTGGGCCAGCGACCGGTCGGCCCCGGCGGTGAGGTCCCCGTAGGTCGCGCGCCGGATCACGGCAGCCGCCCAGTGGCGCGCACGTGGGCATCGGAGAGCAGCCCGACACAGCGGGCCACCGCCAATACCTCAGCCGGGGTGAGGGCCTGATCCCGGTTGCCCAGGGTGGCCGCGGCCAGGTCGATGCAGGCCACGAGCAGAACGGCAAGCTCACGGGTCGGCCCGGCGAAGTCGATGATCGGGCTGGTCAGTCCCAACTTCACGGTCGGCCCGTCGATCAGCCAGGGGTGGGCCATCTCCAGGGCCTCGACCGCGTCGCCGAGGTCCATGGCGATCTCGGAGAAGTCGACGGTGGGCAACACCGACGACGAGACCGCCAACGTGAGCGCGACGTGCTGGGTGGTGAAGGTTGCTGACCACAGGCCGGCCATCGTGGGTGGGCACTGCTCAACCAGCGCCCGAGCGGGGCGTGACCACTGCAGGGTGGGCATGGATTCCTCCTGAGGATTCGCGGGGCGCCTGACTGACGCTCGATCCGCAGCCTGCGTCCGAACTCCCACCGGGCCAAGGCCCCCAGAGGGATCTGTGGACAGCCAGTGGAGTCCGGGACGCGTCGTGACCGGCCAGCACCGGGTGGGGCAGGCCTGTCACTGCAACGGATGGGTCCCGCCCCGGGGCAGTCGGCGTTGCCGTATCCCGGCAACCGGTTCCGTCGATGCCCGGCAACCCGGTCACGATGTCGCACTGTGACGAGCCGGGTTGCCGGATGTGTTGCCGCATCTCGACCACGGCCTGCGAGGCAACCCGGCAGGAGGAGGTGGGCGTTGCCGGGGGTTGCCGCTGGCAACGGCAACGCGTCATTGCAGGTCAAATGCCGATCACTTCATGCGGTGGGTTGCCGCGGTGCCGCGGCACCTCCTTAGTCGAGCGTCGCGGCACGCGATCGGGCATCACCGACGTCGCAGGGTGTGCCCCGTCCGCAGAGTGGAAGGGGAACCTCGATGAGCAAGGTGCTCGACGCGAAGTACATCAACACGCAACTCGATCAGGTCGACGAACAGGGCTGGGATGGGACCGCGGCACGGGAGTTGCTGGAGCGGATCCGCTGCCAGGTGATTCGCCCAGTCATCAACGGGTACGGGCTGACCGACGCGACCGCGTCACAAGCCGAGGCGACCGCCTGGGAGGAGACGTGGCGGGCGCTGTGCCGGCCCTCGATCCGGACCACCGACAACCCAGGACTCCTGCTCCTGGTCGTAGCCAGGCGATCCGTCCACGCCGAGCTGAACTCGCAGCGCTACGCCACTAGCCCGGACAAGGCCGCCCGCCGGTACCAGGAGACGCGCGCAGACGGCGAGGAGCCACGGAACATGATCTCGCTGGAGATCGCCCTCGAGAACGGACTCCAACTCAGCCAGGCTTCGGACCCCGCCGACGAGGACGGTGCCCTGCTCAGCCGCATCGCGGATGCGATGGCTGCCGCTGGCTGGGACCGAGCAGCAGCCCACGCCCTTCTGGCCGCACTGTCGAGCGCTGCCACACGATCCCCCGGAAGGGCATACGCGAGCCCTCCATGGCGCTGGGTCTCCCGCACCCTGGACCTGCCCGAATGGCAGGTCCGCCGCGTCGCCGCACTCCTCGCCGGAGGCGAAGAATGGCCAGGTCTCGTGGAACTCCTCATCGACCACGGGCCCAGCGCACTCCAGGAACCGAACGTGGTGTCCGGGATCCGCGCCACCCGAAACCGCTGGAGCCCATCAACCCAGCACTGGCTGGCGAGCGCCGCGATGTCCACCCCGAGTCCCTGCCGGCCACGTTCGTCAGCGCCGTGCTCCCTCACGGCATAACGAGCACATCCCGATCAGCGGGCCGGGCAGGCTGTGAGCTGGTGCTGCTGCGGATCGCCCTCGAGCTGGCCCCCGGCGGGCTGCTCGGCGACGGGCTGCCCCGCCTGGATGACCCCAACACGTCCGCGGTGTTGGCCGCGGTCGCCGAACTGGCCGACGGGCGCTACCTCAAACCCGACTGGGCCGACCTGTGACCCGGGCGGGGTAACCCCGAACCGCCGAGGCCGGGGATTGGGTTGGTGCTGTCCCCGGTGCCTCGCACCCGGGGCAGGGGGAAGCCCCGCGTCCGCACGGGGGGAGCGGCAGCGGGGCCTCGTGACATTGAGCCTACGTCGCCCAGGCGAGGTTCGCCCGCCGACCGTGTTCAGGGCTCACCGGGGCCTCGGCCGGGGTGGCGGTCAGCCCCAGAAGAGGGCGCCCCGATGCGGCACCGTCGCCACCGGGCGCCAGGAACGGCCCGCGACCCCGGTGAGCGGGTCTCCCGTCGGAGGCTCGAACCGGGGTCGAGGGTGTGTGCGCCGACGGGTCCCGGCGCGTGGACGACGGGGGCCTGTCGTTGGTGGTCACGCTAGCCAGAGTCAGGTCAAGGGTGGGTGTCGTCACCGTCAAGCGTGGGTCATGGATCGGGGCCGCTGCGGGCCCGACCCCGGTGAGCGTGTCTCCGTGGAGGGCGGAGCGCTCGAACCGGGGTCAGGAAGGTGCACGGTAGACCCGGGCGCGCAGATGGACAAGGACGAGCACAACCGGGGCGGTACTCGAACCCTCAGGTTGACGTCGAGGGTCGCCTGTGGACAGGTGCACAGGGTGTGGATAACTGGGAGTAGCGGTTCCCGGTCGCACCTGGTCACCGCCGCACCAGGCGGATCTGCCCCCCGCGATCGGGCCCTCCTCTCGGCCCTGTGACAGCCGCTCGGGCTGAAAGCCCCCACCGGGCGCGCCGATACATGCACCGAAGGGGGCCCGTCCTGGGTCATTGCCGGCCCGGGCCTCCCCGGGTGACCCCCGCCTCGGCCCATTGCCCCCCGCGGGGGTCCCCTCACGTCAGCCCAGCGCGACACCCGGGACGTCGATGCCGATGTTGAGGTCGGCGAGGGCGGCGTAGCGCGTCCAGATCCGCCCCAGGGCAGCTGGGGACGCACGTCCGGCCGGTTCGTCGGCCACGCCGCACCCAGGAGCCGGTTCGCCGATCCCCACCGCCGGCGCCCGCTCGATGGTGTCCGCCTCGCGCCCGTGACCTGTGGGGCGGCACAGCAGAGAGGCCCCCCTGGGTGTTCCCCCGTCCCAGGTGAGGCCTCTCTGGTGCGCGAGGCTACCGTCGGTCGGCGGTGCCCCGAAAGATCAATGGGGGGACTTTCCGCGGGGACAATCCAGGTGCCGGCCGGCCGGGGCACGGGGGAGGCCCCGCCGCGCGACGGGGGATGCGCGCTGCGGGGCCTCGGAAACCCGGGCTGGCCCCGCCGCGTGGACGACTGGGCTCCCGTGACCAACAGGTTAGGCACGCCTCAGTTCGGCGGTCAATGCGTCGGGGGGTATCGGGGAGCCCGCCGAGGCGACCGCGGGTGGTGCCATGACGCCGGACCTCGCCCATCGCCGAGCAGCTCCCGCCCCACCGCTGACAGAGTCCACGGAAGCGCCAAGGCCGGCCGCAGTGTGCAGTCCGGGGGAGGGGAGCGGGCGGGGACGGCCATGCGGTGGGCGATCTCGGGGTCGGGGCTGTGGTCGTAGCCCAGCTGGTTGCCCATTCTGTTGGCCTGGAGGACCTGCGCGCGCAGGCGTTCGCGTTGCACCCCGGACCTGAGCGACTGCGCTGTGATCGTCGGGCTGGCCGTGTCAGGACGCCGAGCCGGCCCGCCAGTCCTCCCAGGGGACGTTCCACTGGGTCAGCCCGTTGCCGGGCTCCAGCTTCCTGGTCGAGTGCACGATGGTGACCACGTCACCGACGCGTGAGCGCTGGAACAGCCACCGGGCGTTGGCGGTGCTCATGCCGACGCACCCGTGGCTGACGTTGGCCACCCCCTGCGAGGCGACCGACCAGGGTGCGGCGTGGATGAACTCCCCGGAGTTCGTCATGCGCAACGCGTAGCGCACGTCGAGGTTGTAGTACTCCGGATCGCCCGGTGTGATCCCGGTGCTCGCGGCATCCATCCGAATCTCCTCGAGCTTCTCGGAGATCACCCGGGTGCCGCCGCGGGTGAGGAACCCGTCCTTGCCGGTGGTCACCGGGATGGTGCGCGCGACCTGGCCGTCGATCGTCACCGTCATCTGGTGGGCCGTGACGTCGACGACCGAGACCACGGACTCACCGATCTGGAAGTCGACCTGCTTGTCCTGGTCGCCCCACACGTCCGCGCCGGCCTGCACCCCGGCCAGGTCGGCGGTCACCGACACCTCGGTGCGTGCCGGCCAGTACTCCTTGGTCCGGTACTGGACCTTCGTGTCGGAGACCCAGTTCCACGCGCCCTCCACGTCTCCGGACGCCCTGACGGTCAGGGCGTCCTGCACCTCGGCTCGGCGGTCCTGCTCCACCGGGGCGGTGAAGGTGACCAGGATCGGCATTCCCACGCCGACCGTGGCTCCGTCGCGCGGGGAGATCCGGGCCCGGAACTGCGCGGCGGACTCCCTGGTCGAGATCGAGATCGTGCTGGTCACGGGGTCCGTGTCGGCGGATCCGGTCATCGTCGCGCGCACGGCGTAGGTCGTGCCGGGCAGCAGGGCGCCCGAGGTCTGCCAGTGCCGCCGGTCGTCGCTGAGCGCCCCGGCCACGTCCTGGCCGTCGGTCGAGGTCACGGTGACCTCGCTGATCGTGCCGGCGATCGCGTTGACCACGATCGGCTGGTCCGGGCGCCACCCGTCCGGGTCGGCGTCGGCGGCGACCGTGAGCTGGGCGTCGCCGGGGTCGCCGTCCACCGTCGGGGTGCTGGCCTGGGTGCCGACCTGGGCGGCCGGGATCACCTCGCCGGAGAACGGGTGCCCGCATCCGCTGAGGCCCAGGGTCACGGCGACCAGCACGGTCGCGACCGCGACCCGCACGGGTGCGCGGTGGTTCGGCACGGAAAGCTCCTGACTCGGGTGTGTACAGGGTCTCTGATACCCAGCGCCATGCCTCGGCAATCCGCACGGTGTCCCGGTGAACATCCGGGCTTCGCCCCGATCCGACCGATTCCCCGACGCCCCTCGAGAGTGCCCGGTTGGGGATCCCGTTCCGGACGGCTGCGTCCGACGCTGGTCCGGGTCAGGTTCTGGGGAGGTCGGCGCGCCGGACTTGGGCGCAGGCGCGTCGTGCCGTGCCGATCAGCCACGGCAGCGGGTGCGCCAGGACCTGTCCGGGGTTCGCCCCGGCTTTCTGGAACACCTCACGCACCACGCGTTCGGCCTGCCGCGGGTCGGGTACCCGGCGGCGGACGTACCGGTCGATCAGGTCGAGGTACTGGGCTTGCAGGTCCACCAGCCAGGACGTGTCAGTGACGGGCTCGGGTGGTGGGGTCGTCGCGGTGACCATGTGGATCCTCCGTGGCGCCTGCGAGGTGAGCTGTCGGGTTCGGGTGGAGCACCCGGCCGCGGTGCGGCTTCACCCCAAGGACTCACGCGAACGCGTGGGACCGGAAAGTGGGTCCCCCGCTCCCGCCCGTTGCTGTCGACTGGCGCGATGCCAGAGTCGAGGAGGTCGACGCGGGCGGGACTCGGCGCCGTCAACCCCTCGCCCCACCGGTTCAGCGGGGTGCCCTGGTTGTACCCACCTCGGCCGTGCCGGAAACGCCGGCACCCGTGGGCGGGCCGGACCTGTCAGTGCCCCGGCGTACGCTGCCGGTGATGTGGCAGGCCGGGATTCGGGGGGTGGGGATTCGTGCACACGGTCGTGACTGCGGCGCTGGTGGGCTTCCTGCTCCTGGGTGCACCGGCCGCGGAGCCCGGCGCGGGCACCCCGACCGCGGACACCGTGTCCGCGCGGAGCCTGCTGGCCCAGATCCCGGTGAAGCCTGAGCACGACAGCGGGTACGAGCGGGCCAAGTTCGGTGGGTTCATCGACGCCGACCACGACGGGTGTGACACCCGCGGCGAGGTGTTGCTGGCCGAAGCGACCCGCAAACCCAAGGTGACCGCCGGCTGCCGGCTGGTCGGGGGGCGGTGGGTGTCGCGCTACGACGCGACCGTGCACACCTCGGCCACCGGGCTGCAGATCGACCACCTGGTGGCCCTGTCCGAAGCATGGAAGTCCGGTGCGTATCGGTGGACCGCGGGCACCCGGCGCCGGTACGCCAACGACCTGGGGTACTCGAAGTCGCTGATCGCGGTGACCGCTGGGGTGAACATGAGCAAGGGCGACCGGGGACCGGGGCAGTGGACCCCACCGGCGCGCAGCTACCGGTGCACGTACGTCGCGGAGTACATCGCGGTCAAGTGGCGGTGGCGGCTGAGCATCGACTCGTTCGAACGCGCCTCCCTGCGTGGGCTGCTCAACTACTGCGACAAGAACGGTGGCGCGCGCACCGTCACACCGAAACGGGCCACGGTCACGTTGAGCAAGTGACGGCCCGCACGGCCGCTCGGGACTCGCCCCGGGGCACCACGCTCGCCCTGGGAGGCGGTGACCCGGGGCGGGTCAGCCTGCGACGGCGGGTGAGCCACGTCGCCGCGGGGGCCGTGATACGCCCTGGTCATGGCGCTCCTGCTCGGCGTGACCCTGCCCGCGCTGATCATCACGGCTGCCACCGGGACCCGGGCGGCCGGCGCCCGTCCTCGGGGCGGCTCATCGGATTCCTGGCCGCCTTCTTCGCCCTGCAACTCCTGACATCCGGGACCGAGGAGATCGGCTGGCGCGGGTACCCGCCGAGAAGCTGCTCCCTGGCCGGGGGTTCTGGGACACCGGCTGGCTGGTCGGGGCCGTTTCGGGCGGCTGGCACCTGCCCGTAGTCCTGATGATGTTCGTGCAGAGGGCATGGTGCACGTGCAGATCGTGGGCTCCCTCGTGGGCTTCGCTACGGGCATCATCGCGATGGCGATCCCGCAGGCGTGGGTCTACGAGCGGACCCGCAGCGTGTTCCTGAGCATGGTCATCCACGCCGCCTTCAACACTCTG
>CAWEVG010000023.1:0-18456 GCA_963812395.1 uncultured Actinomycetes bacterium | reverse complement strand
GGAAGCCGGGACGCCATGGAGCGAGACGTCACCGCGATGCACAGCTACGGCCTCTGGGCCACCATGTCGCGGGACCACTGAGGAGGACCATGGGCCTGCTCGACCCGCCGGGGTTCCGGCGCAACCGCCACGGCGCGGTGTGGCTGCACCTCGGCGAGACCGACCGTCGCCTGATGGGCGACCTCCTCGCGCAGATGGCCGGCCTGCTCGAGGAGCCCGAGGCTGATGACCCCGTGGACCCCCTGGCCGAGCTGGTGGGGATCGACCCGACTGGCGGCGCGCCCCTACGACCCGGCGCTGGCCCGGCTGTTCCCTGATGCCTACGAGGACCCCGACGACGCCGCCGAGTTCCGCCGCTTCACGCAGCGGGACCTGCGGACCACGAAGCTGGCCAACCTCACCACCGCCACCGAGTCCCTGGCCCGGCCGAACCCGACGCGGCTGTCCGAGGCCGAGTGCATGGCGTGGCTCGGCGCGTTGAATGACCTGCGCCTGACCCTCGGGAGCCGCCTGGAGGTCGGCGACGACGCTCACGAGGAGTTCCTCGCCCTGCCCGAGGACGACCCGCGACGGGCGATGTACCTCGTCTACGACTGGCTGACCTACCACCAGGACCGCCTGGTCCAGGCCCTCCAGAAGGGCGTGCGCGGGTGATCCGGATCCCCCTCGATCTCCCGGGCTGCCGGAGCCGGCGCTGCTCGGACGCATCCGCTCCGGCGTCATCGGCGACGACCAGGTCATGGACGGCCCGTACGGCCGTCGCCGCGTCACCTACGCCGACTACACGGCCAGCGGCCGCGCCCTGGACTTCATCGAGGACTTCATCCGCACCGAGGTGCTCCCGCGCTACGCCAACACGCACACCGAGTCCAGCGGGACGGGGCTGCAGACGACGCGGCTGCGTGAGGACGCCCGGCGGATCATCCGCGAGTGCGTCAACGGCGACGCCTCCACGGCGGTGATCTTCGCCGGCTCGGGCACGACCGGCGCGATCAACAAGCTGATCGGGATCCTCAACCTGCGCATCCCCGCCGACCTCGACGACCGCTACGGGTTAAGCGACCAGATCCCCGCCGAGGAATGCCCGGTGGTGTTCATCGGCCCGTTCGAGCACCACAGCAACGAGCTGCCGTGGCGGGAGTCCATCGCCGATGTCGTGGTGATCCCGGAGAGCCCGGACGGTCACATCGACGCCGAGCGCCTGGAGGCGGAGCTCATCCGGTACGCCGGCCGGGCGGTGAGATTCGGCTTCAGCGCCGCGTCCAACGTGACGGCATCCTGTCGGACGCCGAGGGGATCACGCGGCTGCTGCACGCCCACGGCGCCCTGGCGTTCTGGGACTACGCGGCAGGCGGGCCCTACATCGACATCGACATGAACCCGGGCGGGGACCCAGCCACGGCCAAGGACGCGGTCTTTCTCTCGCCGCACAAGTTCATCGGCGGTCCGGGCACGCCCGGCCTGCTCATCGTGCGTCGCGAGCTGCTGACCAACCGGGTGCCCGACGTGGTGGGTGGCGGCACGGTGGCCTACGTGAGCCCCAGCGAGCACACGTACCTGACCGACCCGGAGCACCGGGAGGAGGGCGGAACGCCGGCGATCATCGAGTCGATCCGCGCCGGCCTGGTGTTCGACCTCAAGCGGGCCGTCGGCACCGACGTGATCCGGGCCCACGAGGAGGACCTCGTCCACCGCGCCGTCACCGCGTGGTCGGCCAACCCGGCGATCAGCGTGCTGGGCAATGTCGAGGCCGACCGGCTGTCCATCGTGTCGTTCACGGTGCGGGGGCCGAGCGGGAGGTACCTGCACCACAACGCGATCGTCGCGATGCTCAACGACGTGTTCGGCATCCAGGCTCGCGGCGGGTGCTCGTGCGCCGGGCCGTACGGGCACCGGTTGCTGGGCATCTCGCTCGAGCGCTCGGCGGAGTTCGAGGAGCAGATCTCGGTCGGGTGCGAGGGGATCAAGCCGGGGTGGGTGCGGGTCAACTTCAACTACTTCATCTCCGAGGAGGTGTTCACCTACCTGGTCGAGGCGGTCGACCTGATCGCCCGCCACGGCTGGGCCCTGCTGGAGGACTACCGCTTCGACATCGCGACCGGGTTGTGGCGGCACCGCGCGGGCCCGGTGGAGCCCCCGCTGCGGCTGGCGGACGTGCACTACGGCAAAGCCGGCGAGCTCATCAGCCCGCGGCACGATGATCGCGCCGACGAGGGCGCCCTGGTGGAGCACCTGGCAGCGGCCCGCGAGCTTCCCTGGCTGCGGCGGTCGCCCGGGCGCATGGCCCTGAGGCCCGGCTGCCCGACGAGTTGCGTCACCTGCAGTGGTTCGACCTCCCCGCGGCCAGCCTCGCCTGATCGCGGTCGGCCGGCCTCGGTCCGCCCCGATCTGCTCCCGTTCCGACGACCTGCTCCCGTCTGACGGGGAGCGGATCGTCGGAACGGGAGCAGATCGCCACGGGCGGGGCGAGGCGGGGTGCCGGTCCGTGGCCTCAGCGCGTGGTGAGCGTGAACTGCTCGGACCGTCCGGCCGGCAGGGCGCCCTTCTTCTTGGTCGTGATCCGGTACGTCCGCGAGGCCTTCGACTTGGGCCACCGGAAGGTGAATGTCACCCGACCCGCCGAGCTGGTCCGCTTCGTGGCCTTGGTCTTCCACTTGCCCTTGACGAGCATCTGCCGGCGCACGGTCACCGACTTCGTGCCCGGAGTGACCTGAACCCGGACCTTCACCTTCTTGCCCCGCTTGGGCGTCAAGGTGGACGGCTGGGCCGCGACCACCGTCGTGACGACCGGCGGTGCGATCGGCGGGGGCGCGACGAACGGGATCCCCGACGGCGAACGCGCGCATGGCAGCCCACGAGTCCGGGTCCACCCCGCCGAGGTGCCAGGCCGCCACCCCGGCCACGCCGTACTCCGTGACCAGCGGCATCCGGGCTGCCACTCCGCGGGACTCGACCCACCACGCCTCGTGGTCGACCACGCAGGAGGTGGCCGTGCCGGCCGCATCGACGCCGGCGTACTCCTTGGCGAAGGTGGCGACCATCTCGCCGGACGCGTCGTCGTAGCGCAGCGTCGGTGCGACACCTGCCACTCGAGGTCAGGTAGGTCATGGCGGTGGCCGTCGTGAAGCTGGTCGTGCCGGGCACGGCCGGTGTTGGTCGGGCAGGTGCCGGTGATCGACAGTGACCCGTCAGCCCGACGCGCCGTCCAGAGCCGTCCGTAGGCAGGCAGCCCCATGCGGATCCGGCCGCAGGGAAGGCGGTCACGGCGTAGGCCAGCGTGCGCCGGATGAACGACAGCGGCGAGATCGGCCCCGGCCGGGAGACCGAGTAGTCGTAGGTCATGATCCGCAGTGAGTCGACCACGGGGGCCACGCCCGCGTAGTCATAGACCCAGTAGCCGCTGCTCGACGTGTAGGTCCCGTCGTACATGGGCGGGACCGCCAGGGCCAGGCGCTTGCCCGCACCATGCAGGGCAGTGCCCAGCTCAGTGACGAACGCGACCCACGCCGGGCGGGTCGCCGCCCACGTGGAGGTGCCGTCGGAGAACGCGAACTTCTCGTAGTCGAGCTCGATGCCGTCGAACCCGTTGGCCGTGACCAGCTCCACGAGCTGGTTCGACATGGGCCGCCCGCGCGGCCGGATCCGCGATCACCGCGGCCATTGCCTTCGCGGCGGACCCGTCGGCGACCGAGGGGATGACTGCGATCCCCTTGGCCCGCAGGCCGGCCAGCACGCCGGCCACCGTGTCGGGGCTCATGGTCGTCGACAGGGTGACCGCACCTCCGGACGCCTTGGCCGTGTACCAGAACGGGGAGGCCTCACCGACGAGGTCGGCGTTGCCCACGACCCCCGCCAAGCGGTGTCGGTGGCCCAACTCGGAAGCCACCCGCTGACCAGCGGGGTGGGGGTCGGATCGACAGCAGCGGCCGGGTTCGTCGGGGCCAGCAGTCCCAGGAGCAGGGTCATCGCCAGCGCCATGACGGCCAGCGGGCGAACCGCGCGTGGACTGGCACCCACGACAGGACCGGCGTCCGGCTGCACCCCGCACCTCCCGCATCGATCCAGGCCCCGCCGGCCCCTCACCCCGCCCTCGATGATGCCACGCGCGACCGGCGCCGGGGCAGCACATCCGGTGGAGCCGCGCCGCCTTATCCGGTGGATGAGCCATCCTTAGCGGCTGCGCACGGCCCCACGACTACTCGTCGTCGCCCCCTCCAGCCGGGAGCCCGTTGTACACCTTCAGGCAATCCGGGCACACCGGGAACTTGTTGGGGTCGCGACCGGGCACCCAGACCTTGCCGCACAGGGCGACGACGGGCGTTCCCATGACCGCGCTCT
This sequence comes from uncultured Actinomycetes bacterium, assembly GCA_963812395.1. GTDB lineage: Bacteria > Actinomycetota > Actinomycetes > S36-B12 > CAIYMF01 > Prado023. The sequence goes on along the minus strand of CAWEVG010000023.1, from coordinate 14,118 downwards.
TCACGATCTGGTCCTTCTTGACGTAGTGGGCGAAGCGATCGTGATCGCCCGTGCCGTCGGCGTTCTCGGTCCGCTCCATCACGGCCGTGCCGCCAGAGAGTTCCGGTGATTCCAGGGGATCGAGGTCATCGGGCATGCCCACGATGGTACGCCGATCACCATGCGTCACGACCAGCGCCGGTGCACCGCTCGTGAAGCCCCGGCAGGCTATCGGTGACGTAGTGTGATGCAGGTGGGGTTCGCGAGCCCGCCTGGACCCCTCGGGCTCGGACAACCCGAGCCAGCCCAGCTGCACGGACCGTGATGACTGGTAGTTTCGTACTAGTGGACTTTCATCCATTCGTTGGATAACATCGGCCTTCACGGTGAGTAGCGTGACGAGCACCGCAGACGAATCCGATCAAGGGCTCATACCGCCCCGGGAACGCCCAGCGGCAAGCGCGTCACCACTGCCGGAACACGAGTTCCACGCCGCGGGCCACGGGCCCGGAAACGGAGTAGTAATGCCGCAGCAGCCCCTGTCCCAGGTGCCGATGGATGCCACATGGGAATGGCAGGAGGTGGGCGCCTGTCGCGGCGCTGATCAGGACCTCTTCTTCCATCCGCAGAACGAGCGGGGACTTGCGCGACTGCGTCGGGATCGTGCGGCGAAGGCGGTGTGCACGCGGTGCGAGGTGCGCGTCGAGTGCGCGGACTACGCGATCCGCGCCCGCGAGCCGTACGGCGTCTGGGGCGGGATGACCGAGGAGGAGCGCGAGCGCGTGTACGTGCGCATCGACCTCACCGACTTCCCCCGCCAGCGCGGCGAGGGCGCGACTGCCGCCGCCGATGAGATCGCCCTGGCGGTCGCCCCCGTCACCCTCGGGATCGCCTGAGCCCCGAGCAGCTCCCGCCGTCGACGCCCCTCCCCACAGGGAGTGGGCGTCGCTGCCTGTCCGGGCCCCTCACCCCAGGGTGGCGACCATCAGGGCCTTGATGGTGTGCATCCGGTTGTGCGCCTGCTCGAAGACGACGCTGGCCGCCGATCCGAAGACCTCATCGGACACCTCGATCCCATCCATGAGCCCATAGCGCTCGGCCGCCTCCCTGCCGACCACCGTGCGCGCATCGTGGAACGCCGGCAGGCAGTGCATGAACAGGGCATCGTCACGCCCGGTGGCGGCCATGAGCGCCGCGTCCACGCGGTAGGGCCGCAGCATCTCGACCCTGGAGTCCCACACGTCCTTCGGCTCGCCCATGGACACCCAGACGTCGGTGTGCACGAACCGTGCACCCGCCACGCCCTCGGCCGGGTCCTCCGTGAGCAGGATGCGTGCCCCGCTGCGGGCTGCCCGCTCACGGGCCAGTGACTGGATCTCAACGGCGGGCCACAGCTCCCGTGGGAGCCACGATGCGGACGTCCGCGCCCATGATCGCGGCCATCATGAGCATCGAGTTGCCCATGTTGTAGCGGGCGTCGCCGACGTAGGCCAGGCTCACCTCCGACCAGGGCGAGCCACCCGAGTGCTCGCGCATGGTCAGGAAGTCCGCCAGCATCTGGGTCGGGTGCCAGGTGTCGGTCAACCCGTTGTAGACCGGCACGTCGGCGGCCGCAGCCAGCTCCTCGACGATCGTGTGGTCGGATCCGCGGAACTGGATGGCGTCGTACATGCCGGCCAGGACGGCGGCGGTGTCCGCGGCCGACTCCTTGTGCCCCATCTGGGAGGCACCGGGATCCAGGAAGGTCACGTTCGCGCCCTGGTGGTAGGCCGCCACCTCGAAGGCGCACCGGGTGCGGGTGGAGGTCTTCTCGAAGACCAGGGCGATCACCCGTCCGGACAGGCGCTGGCGCTCGCGCCCAGCGGCTCGGTCGGCCTTGAGGACGCCAGCCAGGTCGATCAGCGAATCGAGCTCGGCGGCGGTGAAGTCGGCCTCCTTCAGGAAGTCGCGCCCCCGAAGGTCCGTTGCAGTGTCGTCCATCCCCAGATCCTCCCACTCCCCCTGGCGACACGGCCCATGGCCCGCCACCGGTTCGATCCTGGATTCGCCCGACCCGGATCCGGGGAGGTGGATGCATGCGGGGACGACCAACCTGGTGCAGCTGGACCGAACGTGCGACCGCCCGGCACCCCTCGGGGGTTGCCGGGCGGTCGTGGTCGTTCGGTCAGGCCTTCTCGTCCTCGAGGTTCTCGCGCAGCACCTCGAGCTGGGCGTACATGGCGGCCGGCACGGCGTCGCCGAACTGCCCGAAGTACTCCTCCGTCAGGATGCACTCGGAGAGCCAGCGGTCCGGATCCACGGAGAACAGCTCGGTCAGCTGCTCCTCGCTGAGGTCCAGCCCGTCGAGGAACAGCGCGCCCGGGGCCGGCGCGATGCCGATCGGGGTCTCCACTCCGGCGCCGACACCGTTGACCCGGTCGATGATCCAGGCCAGCACGCGGCTGTTCTCACCGAAGCCCGGCCAGAGGAACTTGCCGTCGGCGTCCTTGCGGAACCAGTTGACCTGGTAGATCTTGGGCAGCTTCTCCGGGGAGGTGGCTGCCCCGACCTTGAGCCAGTGGCCCCAGTAGTCGGCCATGTTGTAGCCGCAGAACGGCAGCATCGCGAACGGGTCGCGGCGCAGCTGGCCCAGGCCACCCACGGCCGCAGCGGTCATCTCGGAGGAGACGGTCGCCCCGATGAACACGCCGTGCTCCCAGTCACGGGCCTCGTTGACCAGCGGGACGTTCGTGGCGCGGCGACCACCGAAGAGGATGGCGTCGATGGCCACACCGGCAGGGTCCTCCCAGTTGTCGGCGATGATCGGGCACTGCGCGGCAGGCGTCGTGAACCGGCTGTTCGGGTGGCTGGAGGGCTCGTTGGACGCAGGCGTCCAGTCGTGGCCCTTCCAGTCGATCAGGTGCGCGGGCGCCTCGTCGGTCATGCCCTCCCACCACACGTCGCCCTCGTCGGTCAGCGCGACGTTGGTGAAGATGGAGTTGCCCCACATGGTGCGCATCGCGTTGGCGTTGGTCTTCATCGACGTACCCGGGGCGACCCCGAAGAACCCTGCCTCGGGGTTGATCGCGTGCAGGCGGCCGTCCTCGCCGTAGCGCATCCAGCAGATGTCGTCGCCGACGGTCTCGACCTTCCAGCCCGGCACGCTCGGCTCGAGCATGGCGAGGTTCGTCTTGCCGCAGGCGCTCGGGAACGCCGCGGCGAGGTGGTTGACGTCCCCGGTCGGGCCGGTGAGCTTCAGGATGAGCATGTGCTCGGCGAGCCAACCCTCGTCGCGGGCCATCGCCGAGGCGATCCGCAGCGCGAAGCACTTCTTGCCCAGCAGCGCGTTGCCGCCGTAGCCGGAGCCGAAGGACCAGATCTCGCGGGTCTCGGGGAAGTGCACGATGTACTTGATCTCGTTGCACGGCCAGGCCAGGTCGGGGCGGGTGTTGCCGTCCCGGTCCGCCAGCGGGTAGCCGACGGAGTGCACGGCCGGCACGAAGTCGCCGTCCGGGCCGATGAGGTCCAGGGCCGCCTGGCCCATGCGGGTCATGATCCGCATGTTGACCACGACGTACGGGGAGTCGGTGATCTCCACGCCCAGCTCGGAGATCGGCGATCCCAGCGGGCCCATGGAGAAGGGGATGACGTACATGGTGCGTCCGCGCATCGAGCCCTCGAAGAGGCCCTTGAGCGTGGTGCGCATGTGGACCGGGTCATGCCAGTTGTTGGTCGGGCCGGCGTCCTGCTCGTCCAGCGAGCAGATGTACGTCCGGTCCTCAACCCGGGCCACGTCGGAGGGGTCCGAGCGGAACAGGAACGAGTTGGGGCGAAGCTCCGGGTTCAGCCGGGTTGCCATGCCGTCGTCGACCATCAGCTGCGTGAGCCGGTCCCACTCCTCCTGGGAGCCGTCGGCCCACTCGATGCGGGCGGGCTGGGCGAGGGTGGCGACCTGCTCGACCCATTCCAGCAGCTTCTTGTTCTCGGTGGGCGGGTTCTCGAGTCCGGGGACAGTCATGGGATGAGCACTCCATCTGATCCTGGCGCGCCCCGAGCGGGCGCACAGGACATAGCCTGCCGCATCGGCATTCCGGGCCAACAGGAGGAGGTACCGTAACGCCCCGCCGATGGTCCCGAGGTCCCGGGTCCAACGGCGGGGCGGCAGCGACCAGACGCCCCGCTCAGCCCTCGGGAGGCTGCTCGGACCAGCCCACGGCCGCCTCGACCGCCGCTCCGATCACCAGCAGCGCGTCCTCCCCGTGCTCGGGTCCCACGATGCTCATCCCCACCGGAAGGCCGTCGACCAGGCCGATGGGCAGCGTGAGGATCGGCCATCCGGCGATCGCCGGGGCGGACGTGACCAGGCCGCCGGTGAACGAGTCCCCACCTGCGAGGTCGCTGCGCCAGGCCGCCCCGTAGGCAGGGGAGATCAGGGCGTCCACCCCGTGGGCGAATGCCGGGGTGAGCACGGCGTCGACCGCCCAGGCGAGGTTCCGGCCCCGGGCCGCCGCGTACTCGGGCGCCGCGCGGCCGCCGCTGACCGTCGCCGCCTCGAGGTACTCCTGGCCGAAGTGGGCCAGCTCGTCGCCGGAGTGGGCAGCGTTGAACGCCACGACCTCCGCGATCGAGGTCGGCCCGGAGCCCGGACGGGAGACGAGGTACGCGTCGAGGTCGTCGGCCATCTCGTGCACGAGCACGGTCACCTCGTCGCGCGCGCTCTCGTCGTCGGCGCCAGCGGCCTCCACGTCGAGGACCGTCATGCCCGCGGCCCGCAGGCTCGCGACGGCCCGGGCGAACAACGAGTCGGTGTCCGGGTCGCCGGACAGCCAGGACCCCGGGACGCCCAGGACGTAGCGTCTGCGGCTCGCCCGCCCCGGGTCCTGATCGGTGGCGATCGGCTGACCGGCGAGGACCGAGAGCAGGGCACCGACATCCGCCACGCTGCGCCCCATCGGGCCCGGGGAGTCATGGCTGACGGCGATCGGAGCCACCCCCTCGACCGGGACCGTGCCGACGGTGGGCTTGAGCCCCACGACTCCGCACAGGGACGCCGGGCAGGTGATCGAGCCGTCAGTCTCGGTGCCCACCGCCAGGGGCGCGTACCGGGCAGCGAGGGCTGCCCCGGAACCCGACGAGGAGCCACCGGCGGAGTGCCCGGACTTCCACGGGTTGTCCGTGAGCCCGCCGACGCCCGACCATCCGCTGGTGGAGCGCCGGCCGCGGAAGTTCGCCCACTCCGACAGGTTCGACGCAGCCAGGATCACCAGCCCTGCCGCTCGCAGCCGCGTGACCAGCGGTGCGTCGCGTTCGGCCGGCGACCCGACCATCGCCAGCGAACCGACCGTCGCAGGCAGGCCGAGGCACTCGATGTTGTCCTTGAGGATGACCGGGATCCCGTCGAGCACGCTCAACGTCTCCCCTGCCGCCCTGCGCGCATCGGCAGCCCGCGCCTGCTCGCGAGCCTGTGGGTGGACGGCGATGAGCGCGCGCAGCGTCGGCTCGCGCTGCTCGATCCGGCGCAGGAGGTGCTCGACGAGGTCGACGCTGGTCAGCCTCCCCTGGTCCATCAGGGCGGCCGCCTCCAGTGCGCCGAGCTCGTGCAGGGGAGCATCGCTCACAGGATGGCCCAATGCTCCACCTGGGGTGCCTCGGCGAAGTACGGGCCGATGAGGGCGCGCCACTGCCCGAAGAGGTCACTGCCGCGGAATCCCTCGGTGTGGTCCTCGAGGGTCGCCCAGGTGATGGCCAGCAGGAAGGCTGACGGTCGCTCGACGCCGCGGTGGACGCGGATGTCATGCCAGCCATGGGCCTGGGCCAGGACCTGCTTGGCCTGCTCGAGGGCGGCGAGGAACTCCTCCTCGCGGCCGGGCTCGACCGAGATGGTGGCGGTCTCGACGATCACAGGGACCTCCTGAGGGGTCGGCGATGTGCGGGTGTGCCCGATCCAACCACGACGACGGGCGACCCGTCAGGAGGTGGTTGCCGGCTGGTCCTCCGATCCACCGGGCACAGGAACGCGGGCGAGCGCGTCCAGCACGGGGAGCATGTCGGTCCACCACTGGTCCTTGGGCCGACGGTTCTCGATGTCGTACACCTCGGCGATCCGCACCAGGCGGGCAGAGCCCAGCTTCCCCTCGACGAGCGTGGCGTAGTGCCAGTCGATCCGGCCCGCGAGCATCCGCCCCGTGAGCCAGTCGATGCAGTGGGCGGCCAGGCGGGCGGCGTGGACGCGGTCGAAGGGCGTCGGGTTGCCGCCCTGCTGCAGGTGCCCGAGCACCATCGGCCGCACGTCGAACAACCCACCGGCCTCCTCGGCGAACAGCTGGCAGAGGAACTCCGTGGTGTACCCGACGCTCGCCTCCTCGTTGCGGATGGACAGGTGGAAGCGCCGGCCGGTCCGGAACCCCTCGACCATCTCCGCGACGTCGTGGTTGAGCCGGGCCAGCGTCGGCGGGTCCTCGTTGAGGTAGACCTCCTCGGCACCGACTGACAGCGCAGCCAGGCTGGCCAGGAACCCGCACCGGCGCCCCATGGTCTCCACCACGAACGCCCGGTGCGACGCGCTTGCCGACTGCTTGAGGACGTCGATCGCCGAGACGATGGCGTTGAGGGCCGTATCGGCCCCGATCGTCATCTCCCAGCCGGGCAGGTTGTTGTCGATGGACGCCGGCAGGCAGATCACCGGGATGCGCAGCCCCGGGTGGTCCCCGCGGCGCTCCCGCAGGCGCCACATCGCCTCGTACGCCCGATGACCGCCGATGACCAGGAGGCCGTCGATCTCGTTGCGCTGGATCGCCTCCCCCACCGCCGCGTAGTCCTCGGTCCGTGGCGTCGTACGGCTCGTCCCCAGCTCGGCGCCACCGAGGCCCGACGAGGCCCTCCACCGCGGCCCAGTCGAGGTCCTCGACCTGGTCGTTGAGCAGGCCGGGGAATCCTCCGCGGATGCCTGCCATGGCATGCCCGCGAGAGATTCCGAACCGGACCGCTGCCCGTACGGCGGCGTTCATCCCCGGCGCCAGGCCGCCCGCGTGCACGATGGCGATCCGGGTCCCCTGCCCCGGGAACATCGGCTCGGGCTGGGCGATCCCGTCGAAGACGCGCATCATCGCGGTGAAGGAGTCGCCGCGGGCAGCCATGGCGCCGGCATAGTCCCCCGCCTCGATCATCCGTGGGATCGCCTGGGTCGCGGCGACGGCCTCCATCAGGGGCATCCGGGAGACCCGGTTGTTGTGGATCCCGATGAGCTGCGAGACGTGGTCGGCGTCGGCGCCGAGGACCTCCAGGGCAGCGGCGTGCCCCATGAGGGTGGGCATCCAGCGGTCGTACGCGGTGGGGGCACCGCCGCGCTGCACGTGCCCGAGGATGGTGACCCGGGTGTCCTCGCCGAGTCGCTCGGTGATCAGGTCGGCGACCATCTGGGAGGTCACCGGCTGGCCAGCCTCATCGGACACGCCCTCGGCCACGATCACGAGGTTGTCCCGGCGGCCCGCGGCACGACCGGCAGCCAGGCGCGCGACCAGGGCGTCCTCCCACCCGGGTCCGGGCCGGACCTCGGGGATCAGGACGTAGTCCGCCCCGCCGGCGATGGCGCACATGACGGCGAGGTACCCGCAGTGCCGGCCCATCACCTCGACGACGAATGAGCGCTGGTGGCTGGACGCGGTTGAGGACAGGGCGTCGATCGCCTCGATGATGCGGTGCATGGCGGTGTCGGCGCCGATCGTCTTGTCGGTGCCGACCATGTCGTTGTCGATCGAGCCGACTGCCCCGGCGATGATGAGCTGTCGGTGCGTGTGCGCCTGCTCGGCGCTGATCTCCCCGGTGGCCACGAGCTCCTCGAGCAGCCCGGACCACTCGGAGCGGAAGATGTCGGTGCCGGTCAGGGAGCCGTCACCGCCGACGACCACGAGCCGGTCGATCCCGCGCTCGACCAGGTTGCGTGCGGCTCGCAGCCGACCCTGTCGCTCACGGAAGTCCGCCGACCGCGCCGTCCCGATGACCGTCCCGCCCAGGTGCATGATGGAGCCCACGGAGTTCCAGTCGAACAGCTGGATGTGGTCCCCCCCGTCGACGAGCCCCTGCAGGCCCTCGAACACGGCGTAGGCATCAGCCCCGTTGGCGATCGCGGTGCGGACCACGGCCCGGACCGTCGCGTTCATCCCCTGGGAGTCACCGCCCGAGGTCAGGACTGCCAGGGCCTTGCGGCGTTCTTCGGTCGGGGCCATACGAACCTCCCAGGGCGGCGTGACCACAGCCTATTGAGGCGGCGGCGCCGGGCGCCCGGCGAGAGCTGGCTCAGCCCCAGCCGAGCTCGTGGAGGCGGTCCTCGCCGATGCCGAAGTGGTGCGCGACCTCGTGGATGACCGTGATCCGCACCTGCTCGACCACGTGCTGATCGTCGCGGCACATGCGCAGGATCGGCAGCCGGTAGATGGTGATCCGGTCGGGAAGCACCCCGCTGTACCACTCACCGCGCTGGGTCAGGGGCGTGCCGACGTACAGCCCGAGCAGGCTCGGCGTGCCCGGCGGGACGTCGTCCTCGACGAGGAGCACGCAGTTGGACACCACCCGGGCAAGGTCGTCGGGGATCGTGTCCAGTGCCTCGGAGACGAGCTCCTCGAACCGGTCGCGCGGGACATCGAGCATGCCCCGATCCTCGCAGGTGGTGGCCCGATCAGCAGCCGTGCCGGGTGCCACCCCAGTGACCGGCGCCACGGCCGTGGTTCCACACGACCCAGAAGGCCTTGTCCTGGTCGAACCGGCTCCACGAGCTGATCGGCTTGCCGGCCAGGTCGCGCCGGCCCATCTTGTACGCCGTCGCGCGGGCCAGCCCGGCATTGAACTGGTAGGCGCCGCGGTACCGGCCCCCGGGCGAGGAGATCCGGTAGTTGCCACCGGACTCCCGGCGCACGATGCACCGCCGCGTGCCCTCGTAGCGTGAGCTGTAGTACTTGCCGATGTAGGCCGAGGCGCGCACCCCGCTCAGGCTGCGCGACACCTTGGGGTTGCGCTCGCCGGCTCGCACGGCGCTGGCCGCGGCGGTCGGGGTGGCGGCCACGGCCGGCGTCCCGGCCGACGCGGGGGACGCGGGGCCGATCAGGACGAGGGCCCCCGCGGTGGCAGCGGCGGCAACAACTCCGGTGATGCGGGTCAGCACTGCAGGCATAGGACTTCCTGGTCCGGGCCGGCCACCGGGGGCCGACGCACGTGCACAGCAGGCTGGGGCGTCAGGCGCAGGTTCGTGTCTCCCGCGCGACTCGCACCACCCTCGAGGGGCGGTTCCCGCGGCATGCCGCGGGCTGCTGTGCGCCCCAGGACGCCGGCTGCGTCCCGCCGGGGCTGGCACCAGTGTTGCCAGATCGAGGTGCGCCACGGAAACGAGAACGCCCATCTGTGAGGAACATCACAGACGATTTGGCGAGGTTCGCACAGGTTTCATCCGGTTCCCGGCGGGCGCTTGGGACCCGGCACACAGGAAGGCCGACCGGCGTGGTCCGCCGATCGGCCTGACGTCTCCTGCGGTCAGCAGCCGCGGGCGGTCGGCCAGTTGCCCCGGCCCCGCCCGTGGTTCCAGACCGTCCAGAACGCCTTGTCCTGGTCGAAGCGGCTCCAGTGGTTGAACGGCTTGTTGACCAGGTCCGATCGACCCATCCTCTTGGCGGTCGCGCGGGCGAGGTGGGCATTGAACTGGTAGGCGCCTCGGTAGCTGCCGCCGCTCGAGACGATCCGGTAGTTGCCGTGGGACTCCTTGCGGACGATGCACTTGCGGGTGCCCTCGTGCCGCGAGCTGTAGTACCTGCCGATGTAGGCCGAGGACCGGATGCCGGTCATGCTGCGCGACACCTTCGTGTTGCGCTCGCCAGTGGGTGCCGACGTGGTCGCGGACGTCACCACCGTCGTGGTGGGCGCAGGTGTGGCGGCGGCCGCCGAGACGGGTCCGAGCAGGGCGACCGATCCCACGGCGAGGGCCGTGGACAGGACGCCGGTCATGCGGGCGAGGGATGTCTTCATGGGGACTCCTGGTCCGGTCGACGCGAAGGGCGTCGACAGTGGTCCACCTCAGTCCGCGTCGGGTTCTGGTCTCCCGCGCGATCGTGCGTGCCCTCGGATCGAGGGCGGCCCGCATCGGGCGGGGTCGAGGTGGCGCTGCCCCGGACGAGGATCAAGGGGCAACTACCGCCTGTGTCTTCCCCCCGACGGGCTGCCGGAAACCCGCCGGGCAGCGATGTGAGCGGTGTCACACGGCCGCCAGCCGAGCACGGGGCCGTCCGGGCCGCCGGCCCGGGGAGCCCGGCCCGGCCGCCGGGCTTCCGTCCGGACCGCCCGGAGGAGCAGAGTGGAGGTGCACAGACGAGACCCTGGAGGAGGCGCGATGAAGGCATCGGTGGGCGACCGGATCGTGATGGCCGGCGAGCAGGTGGACCGCCCGACGCGGGACGGGGAGGTCCTCGAGGTGCGGGGTGCGGACGGCGCTCCCCCCTACCTGGTGCGCTGGAGCGATGGGCACACCGGGCTGCTGTACCCGGGTCCCGGATCGGTGCTCCGCGTCCAGAACCCCGGCGAGGAGGCCCCGCAGGAGGCTCCCGAGGCGCCCGTGGTCGACGCAGCGCCTGCCGTGGCGAAGGCGCACCAGTGGACCGTGCGGATCTCCCTGTTCGAGGGCGACGACACGACGGCCCGCGCTGTCCTCGTGGCCGACCCGTTGGAGGGGATCCGCGCAACGGGCGTCAGCCACCGGCGAGCCCAGGATCCCCCGCAGCCGCGGATCGGCGACGAGGTGGCAGTCGCGCGGGCCCTGCGCCACCTCGCCGACCAACTGCTCGAGCGGGCCGCCTCCGACATCGGGACCTCCACGGGCGAGGAGGACGTGCGGGTCATCTCCCACGTGACCCCGACGTCGGAGAGGCAGGTGTCAGCCGCCCGCGGCGATCGCCGTGCGCACCATGAGCTGGTACGGCAGCGAGCGGTGCTTCACCTGGTTGACCGTCCCCACGACCGTGAGTCCCCGCTCGGGGCAGCGGAACATCACGGTCCCCGACGCGCCGGAGTGCCCGACGAACGGCGGCACCCGACGGAACCCGGTCATCAGCGGCGGCATCCGGAACCGCATGATCCCGGTCCCGTACTCCAGTGGGTAGAAGATCCGGTGCCAGTCGCGCTGCAGCTCGTCCAACGTCGGGGCCGCGAACAGCCGAGCGCCGAAGAATGCGCCGAGGAAGGTGAGCCCATCGGCCAGGGTGCTCACGATGCCGCCATCAGCCTGGACGGAGGCCATCGCCAGGGGGATGCGCAACCGCGAGTCCCCGTTGCGCAGGTCAGCCACCTCGTCGTACCGCCCGAGGTCCTCGGTCGAGAAGCAGTACGTGTCCGCGAGCCCGAGCGGGCCGGCGACCCGGGCCTGGACCGACTCCGCGAACGTGCGCCCATCGACCGCCTCGATGGCGGCCCCCAGAAGCTGGTACCCGGTGTCGGAGTACAGGCCCTTGCCGGGTGTGGCCGGCTTCATCGCGCGGGTCCACGCGACCACATCGCGGACGTCCCAGCCGAAGTCCGCCTCGACGACCCGGGCGAAGGTCGTCGGACCGTCAGGGCGCGCGCCCTCGAAGTAGTCGGCCAGCCCTGAGGTGTGCGCCATGACCTGCCGCACGGTCATGGCCTGCGAGCGGTCCTCCCCACCGACGACGACCAGGCCGGTGAGATCGAGGGCCGGCACGTAGGTCGCCAGCGGCGCATCCCAGTCGACGCGGCCCTCATCGCGCAGCTGGGCCAGGATCGCGGTCACGTGGAGCTTGGTGGCGCTGGCGATGAAGAACGGGCGAGCGGGATCCCCGTAGGTCACGTCGATGCGGCCGTCGTCGGACCGCATGCGCCACAGGACCTCGCCGGACCGCCGGTCCGCGTCGACCTTGCGGATCATCGCCGTGATGCGCTCGGCAGCACTGGTCGCGCTCATGGGGCCCCCTTCGTGTCGTTGCGGGTGTGGTGCGCCTCGATTGCCAACCACAGGAGCGCGAGGGCGAACATGGCGCGTTGGAGCACCCCGGCGATGCTCGGCGCCGCGAGCATGCCCAAGGGCAGCGCGACCGACGAGGCCACCGCCGCGACGCCCAGCACCCGCTGGGGCGTGGGCATCCCTCGGTCGGCGAGGAGGACGGCAAGGACGCCCAGGGCGTAGCAGAACCCCATGGCCGTTGCGGCCGTCGAATGCAGCGTGGACTCCAGGGCGTTGTGGGCCGCATCTGGTCGCCACGACCGGGTCGAGAGGGCCGCCGCGCCCATCATCAGGACCCCGTAGAGGCCCAGCAGGACCGACCCGGGGGTTCGCCAGCGGTCGGCACTGGCCAGAGCGGTGAGCACGGTGCCCAGGCCCATGAGCAGGAACCCCGTGCGCGCGACCCACGCGCCGTCGATCCCCTGCGCTGCGGACTCGCTGATCGAGCGGGTGACCCACGAGTAGTCCTCGGGCATCGCCAGTGGGGCCAGCGCCAGGCAGAGCGCGGCGGCGGCGAGCGCGACCAGGGCGAGGGTCGTGGTCCTTCGGGTCATGGCCGCCGCCACGAGCGGGGCATGCACAGGATCACGACGCTGGCCAGGATCACCACCGTGCTCGACACGGCTGCCGCGACCCCCGCGGTGGCCTCGGTCGCGGTCGTGAAGTTGTAGGCGGTGTGCCAGAGGGCGACGACCAGGATCGACCGGCCCGCCGACTGGTAGAGCCAGGTGAGGAACACCGAGCCGAACCCGATCCCGACGACCCAGCCGATGGTGCCGGCGACGCCGAAGTCACGGAAGTTGCCCACGACCCAGAACAGCGGGAGGTGCCACCCGGCCCAGATGGCCCACACGATCAGGGCCACCACCCCCGGGCGGTGCCGGTCGAGCAGGTGCTCGGCCAGGTAGCCGCGCCATCCGATCTCCTCGCCGAAGCCGTTGACGACCAGCACGTAGAGCACGACCCAGAGCCCGGCCATCGGTGCGCCGGAGTAGCGCACGAGGCTCTGGGCATCGGTCACCGACCCGGTGAGCACTGGGATCAGCGCCATCGCCGCCGTCGTCGCGATCAGGGCGTACCAGATCCAGTGGACCCGCCAGCGGATGATGCGCGACCAGAGCTCGGCCAGCCCGGCACGGCCCTCGGTGACCCCGGTCACGACGAAGGCAGCCACGGCCGGGCCGAGGAGCCCGGGGAGGTGCGTGGGCCAGCCCTGGCCGGGCTCGACGACGATGCCTGCCAGAGCCATCGGAACCCACCACAGCCACGAGAGCAAGTAGGCCAGGGCGACGAACGCGAGGATCCTCCGGGAGCTCGATGCCCGTGGTCCGGAGTCGGGACGCCCCAGGGTGGCGCTCACGGCAGGCCCAGCGCTCGGTCGATGCCGTCGATCACGACCCGGATGGCGGAGGCGACCGGGATGTCCGGCGGCAGGGCGCTGAACGCGACGATGCAGGCCAGGCCGTGGACGGAGGTCCAGGCGATCATCGGCGACTCGTCGCGCCGTTCCCCCGCCAGTGCCCCCACAGCGACCAGCGCGTCGAGCGCCGCGTTGAGGACCTCCCAGGCCGAGGGGTCGTCCGGGGCCGACGGCATCGCACTGCTGTGCGCGAACGCCGCATCGAACAGGCCCGGCTCGTCGTGGGCGAACTGCACGTACGCGATCCCCGTTGCCTCGAAGCGTGCCAGGGCGTCCGCTCGCCGGTCGCCGCTGTCCGGCACCGCATCGCAGCGGGCCAGCATGGCGCGCGCGAGCTCCTGGCGAGCCTCCTGGCTCACCTCCGCCCGCAGGTGGTCGATGTCGGCGAAGTGGCGGTACACGGCAGCGGGGGTCACACCCACCTCGCGGGCCACCTCGCGGGCCACCAGGGCAGCCATCCCGCCCGCGCGCACCCTGGCCAGGGAGGCGGCGAGGACGTCCTCCCGGAGGTTGCCATGGTGGTAGGTGCTCTTCGGCACCCTCTCATGTTGACACTGATTACATCAGGATGCGAGGCGAGCCGACGCCCAGTCGGCCACCGGAGTCAGCCTGGGGTGGAGAGGCCCTGAAGCCAGGCCTGCCACGCCGGCTCCTCGCGCCGCACGTAGTCCGCCGCGTCGGCGGAGAACAGGTACGCCCGCACGCCCGCCGTCGCCTCGGCGTCGCTGTGGGCGTAGACGAAGACGTT
>CAWEVG010000022.1:0-14388 GCA_963812395.1 uncultured Actinomycetes bacterium | reverse complement strand
GTAGCCGCCGGTCTGCTCGATCGCGGTGTCCCAGGCCCAGCCCACCCGCTGCTGGCGCTGCGGGGCATTCGCACCAACAGCGCGCGGCGGATCTTGGGTGCGTCGGCAGCGAAGTACAGCGTGAACGTGGCGGTGGTCAGGAACTGGAACACCACCCCGAACGTGCTGCTCGCCACACCCAGGACCTGCCCGGCGTTGTCCTTCAGCCACGCGCGGACGGACGCGTCGATCCCGGTCGCCCAGTTGGGAGGTCGACGGGAGCCGATCCTGACGCCCAAGGACCTCTTGAGCGTGGAGAACAGCCACCCGGCCTGTCCGCGACCTGCCCTGCGACCTGACCATCGCGGGGATCAGCACGGTGATCAGCAGCACGACCGAGACCACGACCACCAGGAAGACGACGCCGGCGGCCTTGCCACGGCCCCACCCCCGCCCGATGTGCAGCCGGTTGACCGCCGGTTCCATCGCGATGCTGAAGAACAGCGCGATCACGAGGGTGGAGACCAGCCCCCGGGCCTTCAGCAGGCAGAGGACCAGGAGAGCCATGCCCAGCCCCACCCACACGATCCGCCAGATGGTGGTGCGGATCACCGGCAACAGCCCAGGGTGGCGCGGCATCGAGGGGCCTCTCAATCGGCGGGGCCAGCGCTGGCGGGGGGGCGGGCCTGGCATCACGGGGTCCACGAAGTCCTCCCTCGAGTCGTCTGTCGGCGCCGACCGTGGCACGACGCGGGTCCGCCCGAGACCGAGTCCTGTCACCCCCGCATGTCACCCTCGGACGCCCGGACCTCGTGTCACCCCGGATGTCACCCTGCGGTGCGTAGTCACGCGGCCACAGGCACTCTCGCCTCATGACCGCTGACAGCACGCTGACCCCGGACCTGACCCTGCAGGCCTTCACCGAGCCGCGCGCGGACCGGGCTTCCCGCATTGCAGCGGGCGCAGCAGCCCGGATCGAGACCCCACTGGAGGCCCATGCCCACCTGGTGCTGCCCCCGGACCGGGACGCCCTTGCCCTGCTCCATGCCCAGGAGAGCTCCCGGGAGCCCGGGCTGATCCCGATTCGCTACGAGCGGATGGGCGCCTCGCCGTTCGCATTCCTGCGCGGCTCAGCGGCGGTGATGGCCGCGGACCTGTCCGCCGGGGCGCGCACGACGATCCGCGCGCAGCTGTGCGGGGATGCCCATGTCGCCAACTTCGGCATGTTCGCCTCCCCGGACCGGCGGCTGGTGTTCGACCTCAACGACTTCGACGAGACCCTGCCCGGGCCCTTCGAGTGGGACGTCAAGAGGCTGGCCGCCAGCGTGGCCGTCGCCGGGCGGCACGTCGGGGTCAAGCCCAAGAAGATCCGGGCTGCCACCCGCGCGACGGTCTCCTCCTACCGCACGACGATCGCCGCGCTGGCCCGGAAGAGCCCGATGGAGGTCTGGTACGCACGCGTCGATGTCGAGGACCTGGTCAAGTCGCTCAAGGGCACCAGCCTGGCCGACGACGCCAAGCGGGCCGGGCGCTCCTCGGCCAGGGCCACCGGCGACGTCGCGGTGGGCAAGCTCACCGAGGTCGTCGACGGCCGGCGCCGGTTCCGCTCCGCGCCCCCGCTGCTCGTCCCCGTCGACGAGGCCCAGCATGAGGGGATCACCGAGCATGCTGCGGCCCTGTTCGCCGAGTACCTGGGGACCCTGAGCCCGGACGCGGTCCTGCTGCTCCTGCGCTACTCGTTCGTGGGCCTGGCGCACAAGGTCGTCGGCGTGGGCAGCGTCGGCACCCGCGCCCTGGCCATGCTGATGGTGACCGGGGACGGAGACCACCTGGTCCTGCAGATCAAGCAGGCCAACGCCTCGGTCCTCGAGCCCTACGTCGGCGCCAGCTCGATCGACCACCACGGCCGGCGGGTCGTGGTCGGCCAGACGGCTCATGCAGGCCACCGGCGACCCCCTGCTCGGCTGGACCTCCGGCAGCGAGGCTGCCCCGGTCGACTACTTCGTCCGCCAGATCAAGGACATGAAGGGCTCCATCGACCTCGAACGCCTCGACGCCGAGGACCTGGCCATCTACGGCCGGATCTGCGGCGCGGTGCTGGCCCGCGCCCACACCCGTGCCGGCGGGGCCAGCAAGATCACCGGCTACCTCGGCGGCACCGACACCTTCGACGTTGCGGTGGCCGACTGGGCGGACGCCTACGCCGACCTGACCGAGCGCGACCACGCCGCCCTCATCGCCGAGACCGCCACCTCCCAGCTGAACGACCGCACCCCAGACAGGATCTCCCATGTCGAACTCCACACTCTCCCGCGCTGGCGCGCCCACCGAGTCCCCGGCTGCGGTCGAGTGGCACCTGCTGGACTCCGCGAGGCACTGGAGCGGCTGAACGTCGACGCCGGGACCGGGCTCACCGCAGCTGAGGCCGCCACGCGTCTCGTCGACCACGGTCCCAACACCCTGCAGCAGGAGGCGAAGCCCTCCGTCCTGCGGGTCGCGCTGGGCCAGCTGGTGGAACCGATGACCCTGATGCTGGTCGCGGTGGCCGTGGTCAGCATCGTGATCGGGCAGGGCTCCACGGCGGCCGTCGTGGTGGCCCTGGTGCTGCTGAACGTCGTGATGGGCACCAACCAGGAGCTCAAGGCGCGCGCCAGCGTCGACGCGCTGGCCAGCCTGCAGGTGCCCCTGGCCCGGGTGCTGCGCGACGGTCGCCTGGTCGAGATCCCGGCCGCCGACCTGGTGCCCGGCGACATCGTGGCCGTGGAGGCCGGCGACATCGTCCCCGCGGACGGGCGCATCCTCACCTCGGCCACCCTGGAGGCCCAGGAGGCGGCGCTCACCGGGGAGAGCGTCCCCGTCGGCAAGGACCCGGCTGCACTGGCCGGCGCCGACATCGCCCTCGGGGATCGCAGCAACATGCTGTTCCAGAACACCTCGGTCACCCGGGGCACCGGCACCATCGTGATCACCGCGACCGGCATGGGCACTGAGGTGGGCCGGATCGCCTCCATGCTCAGCGAGGTCTCCCGGACGCGCTCCCCGCTGCAGCTGCAGCTCGACGACCTCACGAAGAAGATCGCGATCGTCGCGTGGGCCACCCTGGCGCTGATCCTCGTGGTCGGGCTGATCCGCGGGCTGAGCTTCGAGGCCCTGATGCTGCTGGGCATCTCGATGGCGCGTCTCGGCCATCCCGACCGGCATGCCGACCTTCGTGCAGTCCATGCTCGCCATGGGCGCCCAGCAGCTGGCGAAGGCCAAGGCCATCGTGCGCAACCTCAACGACGTCGAGACGCTGGGGGCCACCAGCCAGATCAACACCGACAAGACCGGCACGCTCACCCTGAACCAGATGACCGCCCGGGCGGTGTTCTACGGCGGCAGCTGGTACGAGGTCGACGGCGAGGGCTACTCGTGGACCGGGGCCATCCGCGGGGTGGCCGGCGCCCCGGACGCCGACCTCACCGCCCTGGCCTACGTCGTCCGCGCTGGCCAGCGACGCCACCGTGAGCCGCAGCGGTGAGGTGGTCGGCGACCCCACCGAGGCCGCCGTCGTGGTGCTGGCCGAGAAGATCGGCACCTCCGTGGCCGAGACGCGGCTGGCCTACCCCCGGGTGGCGACCGTCCCGTTCGACTCGACCTACAAGTTCATGGCCACGTTCCACCACGCCCCGCTGGAGGGCGAGCAGCGCCTCATCGGGCTGGTCAAGGGCGGGCCCGACGTCGTGCTCGCCCGATGCACCCGGGCGCTGGAGCCCGACGGCAGCACCGTGCCCCTCGACGACGTGCGGGAGGCGATCGACCGGGCGAACGCCCGACTGGGCGAGGCGGGCCTGCGGGTGCTCGCGCTGGCCGTGCGGGCGATGCCGGTCGACCAGGCCGACGCCGTGGCCGCCGACCCGATGGCCGCGGTGGAGAACCTGGTGTTCCTCGGACTGGTCGGGATCATCGACCCGCTGCGCCCGGAGGCGATCGAGGCCGTGCGCGTGGCCCACCGCGCCGGGATCGACGTGCGGATGATCACCGGCGACCACCTGGTCACCGCCCAGGCGATCGCCGCCGAGCTCGACCTGGGACCCGGCGGCATGTCCGGAACCGACTTCGCCGCAACGGCTGACGACCAGCTCGCCGCACGAGCTGCCCGAGCTGCACGTGTTCGGCCGGGTCTCCCCGCAGGACAAGCTGCGCCTGGTCCAGCTCATGCAGGGGCGCGGCGACATCGTGGCGATGACCGGCGACGCCGTCAACGACGCCGCCGCGCTCAAGCAGGCCGACATCGGCGTCGCGATGGGCAGCGGGTCGGAGGTCTCCAAGCAGGCCGCGAAGATGATCCTGACCGACGACAACTTCGCCACCCTCGTGCACGCCGTCGAGCTGGGCCGCGGGATCTTCTCCCGCATCACCGCCTACATCGGCTACCAGCTGACCCAGCTCTTCGGGCTGGTCAGCATGTTCCTGCTCGCGACCATCCTCAACATCAACGAGGGGGTGGCGCTGCTGCCCCTGCAGGTGCTGTTCCTCAACTTCACGCTGGCCGTGATCCCCGTCATCATCATCACCCTCGACGAGGCCGAGCCCGGGCTGATGGACCAACCGCCCCGGGACCCGCGGGAGCGGATCTTCAACCGGCTCACGGCCACCCGCTGGATCGGACTGGGCGTCCTGCTGGGCGTCCTGTCGCTGCTGCCGTTGGTCTTCGGGCCCGACGACCCCTCCGGCGAGGTCGCCAGCGTGTCGGTGACGATGGGCTACGCCGTGATGGGCCTGTCCACCGCGCTGGCAGGGCTGGTGATGCGCAAGACGACCGCGTCCGCGTTCACCCGGCCGCTCATCCCGGCGGCACTTCTCACCGCCGCCGGGATCGCGATCACCATTGTCTCCACCGAGGTCGGCTTCCTGCAGGGCTTCCTGAACACGACCGAGCTCACCAACCCCCAGTGGGCGGCGTGCATCGGCCTGGCGCTGGTGTTCGCCGTCGCCGTTGAGGCGGAGAAGGCGCTGCGCAGGCGGCGGTCCACTGCCCGTTGAGCGCCCGCGGGACGCTTGTCGGGGTCCGGGCCGGCGAGGTCAGGTCAGGGCGAACAGGCCGCGCAGGAACTCGGCGAGGGACGTGGCGTCCACCCGGATGCGCTGGTAGCCCTCGGCCTCGGGGGCGCGGGTGATCAGATCGACGCGGTCGTCGGCGATGCGGACGACCAGGGCCTCCACAGACGCTCCTGGCACGCCCCGACGTGGGACCCGGTGGATCAACTGCCAGCGCCTCGGTGCGCTCTCGGCCAGCCGGCGCACCTCCTCCTCCCCGACGGCGATCGGCAGCTGCGCGCCGCGCGGCACCGAGGCGCGAGGGTCGCACATCCGCGCGGCGACCTGACCGGACACATGACCCAGCGAGACCAGGGACAGCCGGTGCAGGCCGAGCGCGTCGATCCGATCCACGCCGACGACCTGGTAGCCGAACAAGGAGATGAGCCACCGCCAGTCGGAGCTGGTGGGGTCGGGGTGGCCACGACGGATCTCCAGGGTGCCCACGCTGTGCGCGGCGAGGGCGACGACCAGGCCCAGGTCACCGACCAGCTCGACCTCGCGCTGCCCAGGGGTCCGGTGCAGCACACCGCGCGCTGCCAGGGAGCGGACCGCCTCTGCCAGCGCCTCCTCACCGGTGCCGGCGAGGACCGGGACGTCGCCGAGGACGACCGCCATCTCGGCCTGCGTGAACGCACCGAGGTCCACCGGTCCGGTGGAGACCAGATCCGCGAGGTCGGCCAGCTGCTGCTGTGCGGTGGCGCGTGGCCCGGGCGCGCTGGCACGCCGGGACGCCTCGTGCTGGAGTGCTGCCCATCTCATTCGGGATCCTCCTGGAGGTCGAGGAACGAGGCACGGGTCGGCGCGGCGGCGGACGGCGCCGTCGGCACGCGAAGCACCTGCCTGCCCATCGCCACTGTGACGACTTCGCCGGTACCGTCCGGCGGGCGGAGCTGCTGCTCCGGGGCTGGAAGGTCCAGGGCGGGCAGCAGCCGCTCGGGCAGCCGGGCACGTGCGTGCACCAGTGGAAGCCGGCCGAACAGGCCCAGCCCGAGCTCGCCCTGGTACGGGGCGTCAGGCAGCAGGTCGAGGGGATCATCAACGACCGGGGCCGTGAACAGATCGCCCGCCGAACCGATCGGCGCCACGTCAGCGGTCAGCGCGTCCGCCCAGAGGCCGGCGTCGTCGGAATCGCCGGTCATTGCGGCGCGGCGTTGGACGAAGGCCAGGAGGCCGGAGGCCGCATCCAGCGCTGACGGGGCGCTGGCCGGACGCAGGACCATCGGGCGGGTGTCGACCCGTGCCGACAGTCCCCATGGGCCCACGTTCTTACCCGTCAGGCGGTAGATGACGTAGTCGCGCAGGTGCACCAGGTCGGTCCAGGTCGGCAGCCGGCCGGGCCGGAACGTCGCCCGCGTCCGCTCGAGCTGCACCCATGTCCCGGTCGTCGTCCTGCCGTGCAGCGCCTCGCGCACCAGTGGCCCCTCGTAGCCGTAGTCCGGGTAGCGGGCCTTGTCGATGCTGCGATGGTGGCTGGACAGCCTCGGGCGGCTCGAGGGGAAGATCCAGCGTTCGTAGAGCGCCACGTCGCCGATCATCAGGTGGGCACCCTGCAGGAACGACACGAGGGCGGGGATGGACAGCCCCCGGTCGACCAGGTCCGACATGATCTGGACCTCCTCGGCGGTTGCCGCCCCGACGGCTCCTGCCAGTCGGGGGAGAAGTCGCCGGCGGTCGCTGCCACCTTCACGAGAAGGGCCAGACGCTGACGCGCGACCTGCGTGCCCCTCGACACGGGACGAGTGGGTCCCACCCGCTGTGCTGACGGCCCTGTCATTGGCCGCTCCCAGGGTTAGGGGTCATCAACCGGACTCCGCGGGTTCGGGGTTCAAGTGAGCCGCCCTCCGTCTCCGGTCCGGGTGGCTGTGCGGCGATCCACTGCCCGTAGGCGCGTGCCAGAGGGGGTGCGGTCAGCCCGTGGGCGATCACACTGAGGAGCACTGTGAGGGTGATCGTGGTCAGTACCACCGCGAGTTCCTCGTCCGGGGCCAGGGACTCCAGCGCCAGGACGGCGAACACCACCGTGACCAGGCCGCGCGGGCCGAACCAGCCGAGGAAGGCCAGGGTCCGCAGGCGCATGCCGGTCCCGATCATGACCACGGCCACGGGGGCCATGCGCAGCACCGTCAGCGACAGGATCGCGAAGCCCACCTCCCTGGGGCCGATCCCGTCCCACACGAGGCTGCTCGCCGCGAACCCGAACACCAACCAGACCGCGTACGCCAGGGGATCGGACAGCGCCTCGGTGAGCCGGAGCGCGGACTCCTCCTCGCCCAACCACACCGCCCCGCCGGCGAAGACCGTGCCGCACACGAACGCCGCGACGTAGCCGTTGCCGGACAACCCGGCCGCGACACCGAAGGCGAGCAGCGGGAGGAACATCACCGCCAGTGCCCGGCTGGGCGCCGTGCTGGTGCGGTGCCGGCGGGACCAGGTCAGCAGCGCCGCGCCCGCTGCACCGACGGCAGCGCCCGCCGCCGCGCCGATCGCGAGGTCCGCGGCGGCGTCCCCGATGGTGCGCACGGGGCCGAGGCCCTCCTGGCCGGCGATCGCGGCGATGGCGAAGAGCACGACCGGCGTGGCCAGCCCGTCGTTGAGCCCGCTCTCCACGTTGAGCATCCGCCGGACCCGGACCGGGACCCGCGGGTTGAGCACCGTCGCAGCCCCGAGTGCGGCATCGGTCGGTGCCAGGGCAGCGGCCAGCAGCAGGGCCATCATCACTGACAGGCCGGGGAACACCAGATGGGCCGCCACCAGCCCCAGCAGGATCGACAGCGGCAGGCCGAGCAGCAGCAGTCGGGCGATCACGCCACGATCGCGCTCGATCTGGCGTGGGCGGACCTGCGCGGCGTCGTGGAACAGGACGAGCGCCAGCGTCACCTCGGCCACCAGGCGCATCCCGACCAGGCCGTTCGCGCCGTCGGAGGCCGTGAGGAGGCCGAGCGCGGCGCCAGCCGCGACGAACGCCAGCGGGGCGCTGACCAGGTGCCTGCGAAGGGTCCCGGCGAAGGTTGCGAAGACCACGACGAGGCCACCGAACACCAGGATCGCCACCAGCTCGCGGGTGGTGATGCCTGGCACGTCACCCGCGGTGGGTACCCCCGCCGAGCTCACGCGGGTTGCGTCCCAGATCCCGGACTGATGCCCGACCACGTCGTCAGCTCCCGCCCGGGCCCGCCATCACCCGTGCGATCGCGCGCGCGAGGGCCGCGTCGCCGGCCTCCTCGTCGACCAGGAGGGTCAGGTCCTCGTCGGTGATCCGCACGTTGTCCACGTCGAGACGCTGCGACGTGCGCACGATGGTGGGCACCGCAGGCTCTGCCTGCACGGCCGCGGTGACGATCCCCGCGACGCCCGGGCCGGCGGAGGAGTCGACCACGATGAGCCGCACCGTGGGGTCGCGCCGTGGCCCTGCCTTCCCGCCGAGCCCGGAGACGTCCGAGGACACGACCTCGACGCCCGGGAGGGCCTCGGCCACGACCCGTCCCAGTCGCGCGACGCGCTCCGGGGAGCCGATGACCACGACCCGCTCGCCTCCCGGCACCGGAGCGACGGGGGCTGCGGCGCGCAGGAGTCGCTCACCGACGGCGTACAACGCGGGCGTGAGCGCGAACAGGGCCACGCTGGCCGCGATGAACGTCTGCGATCCCGTCTCGCCCTCGCCGAAGGGGGTGAGTCCGACCTCGCGCCCTGACCGCTCCAGGACGAACGCGAACTCGCCCAGCTGGGCCAGCAGGAACGCGGACGCGCCGACGACGGGCCAGGGTTGGCCGAATGCGCGCGCCGCCGCCCCGGTCGTCACCACCTTCAGGGCCACGATCACGACGACCAGAACTGCCACCGACCCGAGATTGTCCATCAGGAACTGCAGGTCCAGCAGCATGCCGATCGAGGCGAAGAACACGGCGGCGAACACCACCTGGAAGGGCTCGACGTAGCGCGTGGCCCGGGACCGGTGGGGGCCGCTGCTGACGACGAGCCCGGCGATGAACGCCCCGAGCGAGGCGCTCAACCCGAAGAGGGTCACCAGGAACGCGATCCCGACCGCGATCGCCAGGATCGCCAGCAGGAACTCCTCGTCGTTGGTTCGCGCCGACACCGCAGCCAGGGCACGGGGGACGAGTCGGCGCGTCCCGAGCATCACCACGACGATGATCACCGCCGACTTGGCCAGCACGAGCACGACGTCCCACAGGCTGCCGCCACCTTCGCCCAGCAGGGGCACGACCAGCACCATCACGACCACCGCGATGTCCTGGAAGATCAGGAACGCCACGGAGACCTGCCCGGTCGGCGAGCCCGTCGTGCCCTTGCTCGACAGCAGCTTGAGCACCACCGCTGTCGAGCTCAGGGCGATCAGGCACCCGGTGTAGATGCCCGTGCGCACCTCGACACCGGCCAGCAGCGCCGACCCGACCGCAACCGCTCCCACGGTGAGGACCACCTGCAAGGCTCCGCCCCCGAACATCAGCGGTCCCATCCGCTTGAGCTGGTCGCCGCTGAGCTCCAGCCCGATCGAGAACAGCAGGAAGATGACCCCCACCTCGGCCAGCTGGTCGACCAGCTCGGTGCTGTCCACGACCCCGAGCGCGTAGGGCCCGAGCAGTGCCCCGGTCGCGAGGTACCCGACGATCGGGATCAGGCCCACCCGCTGGCACAGGTACCCGACGACCGCAGCCCCGACCAGGACGACCGCGAGCTGGGTCACCAGCGGTGGGGCCAGCTCCGCGCTGGCGCTGAGCACGAGCGGCACAGCCATCACCTCCGACAGCATTCGGATCGGCCGGGGACCCGACCTCAGCAGGCGGCCCTGCCCCAGCGACTCTAGGGAGGTGAGAGCGGATGGGCGGGGGTCCTGTCACCCCGGGGTGACGTTGCTGGCGCGACCCCGCCCCCTGCGCCTACCGTGTCGACCGTGAGTGACTCGCAGAGCCGCGTCGCGCCCCGCGCTGTCGTGCTGCCGCGGCCCGTTCAGTTCACCCTCCCCGGGCCCGGAACCCTCAAGGCCTCGGCCATCCTGATCGCGATCGTGCTGGTACCCGGCTTCGTGGCCTCGACGGTCGCCGGGATCACGGCGAGCGTGACCGTGGGGCTGTGCTCGGGTGCCGCGATGTCGTTCGGGACGCTCATGCGAGCACGCACCGCTGCCGTGGTGACGCTGCTGCTGGGGGCCGCCGCCGCGCTCGGTGTCCTGGCCTCGGGGGATCCCGTGACGTCCGGGCTCGCCGTCGCGCTGGCCATCCTCCTGACCGCCCCGGCCAATGCCTACTCCGCCGGGATGCTGATGATGGCCCCGATCCTCACCATGGTGTTCGCGGTCACCGACCGCGGCTGGCCGTGGTGGCAGGCAGGGCTGTGGGGGATCATCGGCGGGCTCGTGGGCCTGGCGATCGCGCAGGTGATGCGCTTCGGGCAGCGCCCACCCCAGCCGGTGTCCAGGGAACTGGCCTGGCGGCACGCGATCGTCCTGGGCGTCGCTGCCGGCCTCAGCATCGTCGTCGCCGAGGTGCTGGCACTGCCGCACGGGTACTGGGTGGCCGTGACCCTGATGGTGGTCCTGCGACCTGTGCCGGGCGAACGACGCGAGTACGTCCAGCAGCGTCTGGCCGGGACCCTCGCCGGTGCCGGGATCGCCCTGCTGGTGGTCTGGCTGGTGCCTGCGGGCCTGCTGCTGCCGGCCGCGTTCCTGTTCCTGGTGGTGCTCGCGGCGTATGCCATGAGCGGCAACTACTTCATGCAGACGCTGTTCCTGACCCCGATGCTGCTCATCTTCCTCTCGGCCGGCGACGAGGCCGAGATCACCGTGGGGCTGACACTGGAGCGGGTGCTCTTCACGGTGGTGGGGGTGGCCCTGGCGGCGGGGCTGGCGTGGGGCATGGAACGCTGGGACGCCCACTCGGGCCTGCTGGAAGGGCACCACGCGGACGTGTAGCGCACGACCTCAGCGGACGAACCCGACCTGGAGGGCTCACCGCCCCGGCCGAGCGGCCTTCAGGGCGGCGTCCCGGTCGTGGACGCCGAGCTTGGCGTAGAGACGGCGAAGCCGCGTCTTGAGCGTGTTCGTCGAGATCCCCAGGTCATCAGCGAGCTCACGGTTGCTCGGGAACACCGCGAGCCGCTCGAGGAGCTGGTGCTCCCCCGCGCTCAGTGCGGCCGCAGCGCGCTCCTGCGGTTCGGCGGGGCGCTGCAGCGCGGCCACGAGGGACGACACGGCCGGGTCCGCACCGTCGGATGCCAGCTGCTCCGCGAGCACCAGGACCTCCTCGGAGCATCCCCTGCAGGGCCAGCAGCATCCCGTGCTCGTGGGCGAGGCCGGCCGCCGCGCGCAGGTGCATGGATGCCTCGGCTCGCCGGCTCGTCGCCGTGAGGGCTGCCATGAGCAGCCGGGCGTGCACCACCTCGCGGGGCGACTCCGGCCGCACACGCTGGACCGTGCGCACGACGTCGGCCTCGCTGAGCCCACCGCCCATCGCCAGGACGCGGATCGCCAGCAGGTCACGGTTGCGGCCCGGGGCCAACCGCTCGACAGTGCGCCGGGCACCGACACGGTCCCCGGAGATGACCGCGACCTCCGCCGCGGCACGGTCGACCACCTCCCCCAGAGGGCCGCGGACCGAGTGTCGGCTCAAGATCTGGCGTGCTGACTCGAGCTGCTCCTCAGCGTCCGCCCGACGCCCCCCGGCAGCCATCGCCCGCGCCCGTGCCGCCGATCCCAGGACCATGTAGGCGACGTGCTCGGCCTCAGAGGCGGTGCCCTGCACGGCCTCGGCCTGGGCCTCGGCCGAAGGCACGTCCCCGAGGTCAGCCAGCGCACGCGCGCGGGCCAGCCGGGCGTCGCAGTGATCCACCGCGCCGAGCTGCCCCGAGTCCGCCAGCGCGTCCATGGCGGAGTCGGCAAGGAAGCACGCACGATGGGCACGACCTTCCTCCGCTGCCACCAGCGCCGCCAGCGACGGCAGGGAGACCCGGCGGAAGAACTGGATGGTCCCGGGCCGACCGGACAGCCGCTGCAGCGTCCGGCGGGTCGACTGGAGGTCGCCGTGCCACAGGCCCAGTCGCGCCTCGAGGAAGGCAGAGGACTGGTGCGCCATCCGGGACCAGTCCTCGCCGAAGCTTGTCCGCACGGAGCGGAGATGGTCTGCCGCCCGACCGGTCTGACCGGTCCACGCCTCGAGATAGGTGCGCAGGAACAGGACCTGGACCCGCAGCCACTCGGCAGCGTCTGCATCGGCGTCGCCGGCATCGGGCGCGCTGCCGCGCAGCTTCGCGGCCGCGGCCTCCAGCTCCACCAGGTGCGATCCCGCGGCGGCGACCTCCCCACCCATGAGCTCCGACCAGGCCGCGCCGAGCAGCAACAGCTCGTGATCGGGAAGGGCCAGCTCTGGGGCGCGGCGGTACCAGGTGCGCACGCGCGCGGACCGACCGGAGTCCAAGAGGTCCCCCACGTGGGCGGCCAGGACCTCGCGGGCACGCTCGATCTGCCCGCATTCGAGCAGGTGGCTGATGGCCCGCTCGCCGTCGGAGTGCTCGGCAAGCCAGACGCCCGCGGCCTCGTGGGCATGCGCCTGGGCACCACGACCCCGCTCGGCCAGCTTGCGGCCCAGGAACTCACGGAGCAGCGGGTGCGTCTCGTAGCGCGCGGGTCCCGAACCGGGCAGGCGGCGGACCAGGAGCCGTTCGCTGAGGGCGACGAGCCGCTCGGCGCTGTCCGCGCACCCCGGCATGGCGTCACAGATCTCGGGCGACATCTGGTCCAGCACGCTGCACACCACCAGCAGGTCCCGGTCGTCGGGCGTCCAGCGCCTCGAGCGCTCGGACCGAACAGCAGCTCGAGCCCCGGCCCGAGGAGCCAGGACGCCGGGTCAGCGCGGGGTTCGGACCGTGAGTCGCTCGTGCTCGCGCGCAGCGCGGCGATCCACCCATCGGCCAGGTCGACCAGCGACGACCGGGATCGGGCCGGCAGGTCGGGCGCAACCAGTTCGAGGTACGCCTCCGCCTCCTGTCGCCGCAGCGCGAGGTCTGCCCTCTCGAGCAGCACGAGTCGGCCCGCCCCAGCGAGCCGCGACAGGTCCAGTCGGGGAACCGCCGTGCTGCTGATCACCACCCGCACGGTCGCGGGCAGCTCATCCAGGAGCTGCTGCACCATCGACTCGACGCCCTCATCCCGGGGCAGGTCGTCCAGGACGAGCAGGAACTCCGGGACGTCCGATGCTGCCGACACGAGTCGGCGACACCGCGCGCCGAACGACGCTCCGGTCAGGTGCGACGTCCGCGGGCACGTCGGGTGCGGCGACCCCCACGGAGCCCAGCCCCTCGATCAGCTGGCGCCACATGGACTCCGCCGTGCCTGCCTGTCCCCTGCCCGAGAGCCAGACGACGGGCGTGACTGGCCTCGGCGGCCAAGGCCAGCAGTGAGGTGGCTCCATACCCGACCGGGGACACGATCAGGGCGACACCACCCGCCGGCATCCCGTCGAGCCGGCCCACCAGTTCGGCTCTCGGCAGCCGGGGCTGCGGGGGCGACGGCGATCGGGATCCGCGCGATTCGCCCAACCGAGGATCGTTCATGTTGGCGTGAGGTTCGCACGTCGGCACAGGCTCGGCAACACGGGGGGCCGTCGTGGTGCCGGCCGTCGCAGAGGGCCCGATGCATGACGGCTGCGGGGCAGGGGTGACGACCGGGGTGACACGGACCTCGCGGGTCCCCGGGTCGCACTAGCGTGACTGAGCCAACCAACCACAGAAAGGAACCGACCATGGCAGACGATGTGACGACCGCGGCCGCGGAGCCCGAGGAGGTCCAACCGGAGACGACCGAGCCGACCGTCGACGCGGTGACCCTGACCGACGGCGCCTACGCCCTCTTCGTGGCCGACTTCGCCGACGAGGGCGCGGCGTGGGAGGCCTACGAGCAGCTCAAGGAGGTCGACGACGAGACGCCGTTGCAGGTCGAGGGCGTGCTCGTGCTCAAGCGCAGCACCTCGGGCGAGCTGGAGATCCAGAAGGTGACCGATCCCAGCACCCGCCGCGGGCTCGGCTGGGGAGTCGTCGGCGGTGTCGTGCTCGGCATCCTGTTCCCGCCCTCGGTCATCGGCAGCGCCGTGGTCCTGGGCGCGGCGGGTGCCGGGATCGGCAAGGCCCGCGAGGTGCACCACCGCCACGAGCTCGCCGACGAGCTCGCCGACGCGATCGACCCGGGGCACTCGGGCCTGGTCGCCCTTGTCTCGGACCCCGCGGCCGTGAAGGTCCAGAAGGCCCTGGCCAAGGCCGATCGCATCGTCCAGAAGGCGGTGGATGAGGCCCTGGCCGCCGACATCAAGGCCGAGGCGA
>CAWEVG010000021.1:0-239895 GCA_963812395.1 uncultured Actinomycetes bacterium | reverse complement strand
GGAACTTCATCTTCCGTACCCGCGAGTTCGAGCAGATGGAGATGGAGTTCTTCGTCAAGCCCGGCACCGACGAGCAGTGGCACGAGCACTGGATCAAGGCACGCTGGGACTGGTAACCTGGACCTGGGCCTCAAGGAGCAGAACCTCCGGCTGTTCGAGCACCCCGCGGAGAAGCTCTCGCACTACTCCAAGCGCACCGTGGACATCGAGTACCGGTTCACCTTCGCCGGCTCGGAGTTCGCCGAGCTCGAGGGCATCGCCAACCGCACCGACTTCGACCTGCGCACGCACTCGGAGAAGTCCGGGGTCGACCTGTCGTTCTTCGACCAGGAGTCCGGCGAGCGCTGGTTCCCGGACGTCTCGAGCCGGCGGCGGGCCTGACCCGCTGCGTGCTGGCCTTCCTGCTCGACGCCTACGACGAGGACCAGCGCCCAACGCCAAGGGCGGGGTCGACACCCGCACGGTGCTGCGCCTCGACCCTCGGCTGGCGCCGGTCAAGGTCGCCGTCCTGCCGCTGTCGCGCAACGCCGACCTCTCGCCGGTGGCCCGTGACCTGGCCGCCGAGCTGCGCCGCACCTGGAACGTCGATTTCGACGACGCCGGCGCGATCGAGCCGTTCGCCACCGTGCCAGGACGAGATCGGCACGCCGTTCTGCCTCGGGTCACGGTCGACTTCGACACCCTCACCGACCAGGCCGTGACGGTGCGCGAGCGCGACTCGATGGCCCGGAGCGCATCCCGCTGGCGGGCCTGCGCGCGTGGCTCACCGAGCGCCTGCCGGCCAACCGATCGGCCCCCTCCGCTCGGCCGCGGGCAGGTCCTCGCAACTCGATCGAGGCGGGATCGACCCGCGATCGGCCCGGCCCACGCCGGGTATGCGTGCGCCGTCATGCGGGGGATGAACGGCGCGTGAACACCCGCGGGATGGGGGTTCCGGGTCGATGGACGGCGGGCGTACGGTGGATGGCACGGGCCCGGTCCGGGTCCGTGACCGACACAGAGGAACGTCGATGGCTATCCTGGATGCACCCCGCACCGCCCCCGGTCTTCCCGCCGGACCCCCGGTCAAGGACAGCCGCACTCGATTGCTCGAGCAGGCCCCGATCGTCGGCCTGGGACTGCTGGCCACGCTCTCCGTCGGGTTCGGCATCGGCACCCTGACCCAGTTCGACGACGACTGGCGCAACCAGACTCCCGTGGTGGTGGGAACCGTGACCGGACCGGTCGAGTTCGGGGCCCCCCTCGACCAGGCGGTGACCGGCCTCCTCGCGGACTCCGAGACCCCTGTGACCGAGGTGTCGTGCCCGGAGCTCGCGCGCGTCGAGGCCAGCTTCTCCGACCTGCTGTGCCGCGCGCAGACCGCGGGGGCAGGGATGGTCTCGCTGATCGCCTCCGGTGCCGACGGGCAGATGACCGTGACGGTGTACTCCGGCCACTGACCGGCAACCCGGCCCGCCCGAATGCCAGGTGATCCGTGCAGGCGTGGTGCGGCCCGATCCGACGCCCGTCGGCATGGCGTCGAGGGACCCGCTCGGGATGACCGCCGGGCTCGACGGGTGACCGACTGGGTGCCATGCCTGTCGCCTGCCGCCGATCGCCGGCCGTGCCGGATCCCGCCGGTGGGCTCGCCCCACGGCCGGCATCACGAACCGGGCCTTCCGGCGGCTGTGCCGGGAGTCCGGGCCCGGCATCTACGTCTCGGAGATGATCACCTCGCGGGCGCTGCTCGAGCGCAACGACGAGACGATGAACCTGATCCGCTTCGACGCCGACGAGTCGCCCCGCTCGCTGCAGCTGTACGGGGTGGACCCGGCGATCATCGCCGAAGCGGTCCGGATGGTGGTCACCGAGGGCCTCGCCGCCGACCACGTCGACCTGAACTTCGGCTGCCCGGTGCCGAAGGTGACGCGCAAGGGTGGCGGCTCCGCGCTGCCGTGGAAGCGTGACCTGGTCCCGGGCCGTGGTCGCGGGGGCCGTGGCCGCGGCGGATGGCCGCGTGCCGCTGACGGTGAAGATGCGCCTCGGCGTGGACGACGAGCACCTGACCTACCTGGAGGCCGGCCGCGCCGCCGCGCAGGAGGGCGCCGAATGGGTGGCCCTGCACGGGCGGACTGCGGCGCAGATGTACGGCGGGCAGGCCGACTGGGCCGCGATCGCCCGCCTCGTGGAGGAGCTGGCCCCGCTCGGCGTGCCGGTGCTGGGCAACGGCGACATCTGGACCGCCGAGGATGCCCTGAGGATGGTCGAGTCCACCGGGTGCGCGGGGGTGGTGGTCGGCCGGGGGTGCCTGGGTCGGCCGTGGCTGTTCGGGCAGCTGGCGGCTGCCTTCGCAGGGGCGCCCGCGCCGGCCGAGCCGAGCTCGGCGAGGCGCTTGCGGTTCTTCGCCGGCACGCCGAGCTGCTCGTGGCGATGCACGGCGACGAGCACAAGGGCTGCCGCGACATCCGCAAGCACATGGCCTGGTATCTGAAGGGGTTCCGCGTGGCCCAGCCGATCCGCGCGGCGCTGGGCACAGTCGGCTCGCTGGCGGAGCTCGACGCGCTGCTCGCCGGAGTCGACCCCGCCCAGCCGTACCCGTCGGCGGTCGCCGCCGGGCCGCGCGGCCGCACGTCGGGGCAGCGACGGGTGGCCCTGCCCGACGGCTGGCTCGATTCCTGCGAGCTGCCGGCGTGGACGTGGACCTCCCGCCGCCGAGATCGGCGTCAGCGGCGGCTGACCCACCCCGCCCCGCGGGCGTCAGTCGCCGAGTTCCTCGACGTGGAGGAAGACATCGAGCAGGGTGCTGCGCCACAGCGTCGCCTCGAACGGCTCGACGAACTCGAGGACGGCCGTCGGCCCGGGCAGCGCCAGTTGCCCGTCGGCCACGGTCACGCGGTCGCCGGAGACCAGGTCGTCGTAGCGGCCGTCGGGCAGCTGCACCGCCACGGGGCCGAGATGACCCTCCACGTTGAAGATCCCGTACAGCCCGGCACCGCCGACGGGATCGAGCTGCTCCCCGCCGGGGTTGGCCGACGCGGCCTGGACCACCGGGTCGTCGCCGAGGATCGAGAGGTCCCCGTCGCGCATCGCCATGTTCTTCAGCGCGTGGAGCGTGGCGAGGAAGCCGCCCAGCTCGTAGTCGCCCCATGCAATGGGGTCCGCTCGAACAGCGACGGCGAGTCCGCGCCGCAGACTCCTGGCCCGCATAGACCAGCAGCGGCCCCCGGCAGGAATGCGATCAGCGCCGTCCACGCACGGGCGCGGTTCTCGGTGGGGCGAGCGCATGGATCCGCAACTTGTCGTGGTTCTCGACGAAGCGCATCTTCGTGAAGTCCGTGGGCTGCATCGGCACGCTGGCAGCGGACCATCTCGAGGTAGCGCCCGACGGGCTCGCGGCCGGTGACCACCGCCTGCCACAGCGACCACAGGTCGTGGGAGTACTCGATGGTCAATGCCGCGAACCTCCCGGGTCGGACCACGTCGGCAGGCCGGGCGCACGACGGTGCGCCACCCACGTCGCGTGCGGGCACTCGGCGAGCCAGATCACGCCCGGCGCGTACCTCGGCCAGCTCGGTGCGCGCCTGGCTCCAGAAGTCCACGGGCACCAGCGACGCCACGTCGCAGCGGAACCCTGTCCACCCCCACGCCCAGCCCACAAGGCCAAGCTTGTCGATGAGGTAGCGCGCGAGTTCGAGGTTGGGGTGCTTCAGGTCGATGATGTCGGTCCACGCCGGCACGGTGGTGACGGACGGCCCTCGTCGTCCTGGTGGAAGAACTCGGGGGCTCGGCGATCAGCACGCTGTCCGGCGAGGTGTGGTTGAACACCACGTCGATCATGACCTTCAGGCCCAGGTCGTGGGCGGTCGCGACGAGGTCGTCGAGTCGGCGTCCGCGCCCAGGTCCGGATTGATCGCACGGTAGTCCCGGATGGCGTACGGGCTGCCCAGCGTGCCCTTGCGCCCGGCTTCCCCGATGGGGTGGATGGGCATCAGCCACACCACGTCGACCCCCAGCGCGGCGATCCGCGGCAGGTCCGCGGTGACCTCGACCAGCCGCCCGGACGCCCCATGGTTACGCGGGAACACTTGGTAGATCACCAGCGAGCGCACATCCAGCGGGGTGTCCAGCGCCATGGCGCGCATTGTGGCCCCGCGCGCGGCTCGCAGCGATTCGGGCCCCGTCTCCGAGCGAGATTCCTTCGAGGTGGGGCCCGAACCGCCCGGAGGCCATCAGACGGGGCCTCAATCCCCGGGGGTGGGGGCCTACGTGCGGGGGTCTAGGGCTTCGCGGCGAGGCCGGAGACCAGGGATCCCACGCGTGCGGCCACCGCCTCCGCGAGGCTCGTGGCGGGCGGCATCGCCACCCACGCAGCGGAGATCGCGGGCAGCTGCCCCGCGACCACCGGCTCCGAGGCGAGCAGCAGCTCCCCGTCCGGCAGGTCGATCGCGGCACCGGACAGGTTCAGCAGGACGCGCACGGTGCCCTCCGCGCCGACCATGTCGAAGGCGATCAGGTCGGCCGCCTCGTCCGGCGAGGACACCCAGCGCAGCTCGCCGCGGCCCAGGGCGGGGCTCGTGCGGCGCAGGGCCAGGGCGCTTCGGTACAGGCTGAGCATCGAGTCACCGCTCGCCCGCTGCGAGGCCACGGACAGCGCGGCCCAGTCCTTCGGGATCGGCAGCCACGGCTTCGCCCGGGACCTGGTGAAGCCGAGGTTGGCCCCGGTCGTCCACGGCATCGGCACCCGGCACCCGTCGCGACCGCGCACGGTGTGGCCGCTGCGCTCCCAGATCGGGTCCTGCAGGACGCTCCACCGGCAGGTCGTCGACGTTGGGCAGGCCCAGCTCCTGGCCGTTGTAGATGTAGGCCGCGCCCGGCAGGGCGAGCAGGATCAGGGCCAGCGCCCGCGCCCGGCGGGTGCCCAGCTCGACGTCGACCTCCTGGAACACCCCGGAGGCCATCGTCCCCGGCACGTACGCCCCGGTGAGCACGGCGTTCTGGCCCAGCCGGGACACCGAGCGCGGGGTGTCGTGGTTGTCGGTCACCCACGTCGTCGGCGCACCGACCCCGGCGTTGGCGGCCAGCGAGGAGTCGATCGCCGCGCGCAGCCCGGGGCCGTCGAACCCGGCGTGCACGAACCGGAAGTTGAACGCCAGGTGCATCTCGTCGGGCCGGATGAACAGGGCGACGATGTCGTCCTCGGCGCCCGTCTCGATCACGGCCATGCGGTCGCCGGGGTAGGCATCCATCGCCCGGCGGAACTCCCGGTACACGTCGTGCACCGGGCTGTCCTCGCCCTTCGGGATGATCGGCTCGCCGGTCGCCGTGTCGGGGAAGGTGTCGTCCTTGATCAGCGCGTCGGAGACGTCGATCCGGAATCCGTCGGCGCCCCGGTCCATCCAGAACCGCAGGACGCTGACGAACTCCTCGACCACCTCGGGGTTGCGCCAGTTCAGGTCCGGCTGCTCGGCGGCGAACAGGTGGTAGTACCACTGCCCCGGTGACCCGTCCGGCTCCTCGACCCGGGTCCAGGACGGGCCACCGAAGACCGACTTCCAGTTGTTGGGCGGCTCGTCGCCGCTCGGCCCGCGGCCGTCGCGGAACAGGTAGCGGTCGCGCTCGGGCGAGCCGCGCCCGGCGACCAGCGCGGCCTGGAACCACGCGTGCTGGTCGGAGGTGTGGTTGGGCACGAAGTCCAGCGTCACCTTGATGCCGTAGTCGTGGGCCGTGGCGATGAGCTCGTCCATGTCGGCCAGCGACCCGAACAGGTCGTCGATGTCGCGGTAGTCGCTGATGTCGTAGCCGTGGTCGACCTGGGGGCTGGCGAAGCACGGGCTGAGCCACAGGGCGTCGATGCCGAGCTCGGCGAGGTATCCCATGCGGGCGGTGATGCCGGCGAGGTCGCCCATCCCGTCGCCGTCGCCGTCGGCGAACGAGCGTGGGTAGATCTGGTAGATCACGGCGTCGCGCCACCACTGGGTCATGGACCGAGGCTAGGGCAGGCGGGGCAGCGGTATCGCGCCGTCGGTTGCACGGTCGCGCGATCGGGCACGTGAGGTGCGCAGGCGTCGTGCTCGCCGGACGGTCGCGTCCTGCCCGGGGGTAGGCTTGCGGGCGTTCTGTATTCACGGTCCCAGGAGGGTTCCCACACACATGCGCTACGTCTACGACTTCGCCGAGGGCGACAAGGATAAGAAGGACCTGCTCGGTGGCAAGGGTGCCAACCTCTCCGAGATGATCAAGATCGGCCTGAACGTCCCCCCGGGCTTCACGGTCACGACCGACGCCTGTCGGGCCTACCTCAACGGTGGTGCGGTGCCCCCGGAGATGGCCGACCAGGTCACCGAGCAGCTGGCCAGCCTCGAGGCCAAGATCGGGCGCACGCTGGGTGACCCGGCGAACCCGCTGCTGGTCTCCGTGCGCTCCGGTGCCAAGTTCTCGATGCCCGGCATGATGGAGACGGTGCTCAACATCGGCATGAGCGACGCATCCGTCGCCGGCCTGACCGAGTTCTCGCAGGATGAGCGCTTCGCGTGGGACTCCTACCGCCGCCTGATCCAGATGTTCGGCAAGACCGTGCTGGGCATCGAGGGCCACTTCTTCGAGCACGCGATCGACCAGGCCAAGACCGACGCGGGCGTGGCCACGGACGTCGAGCTGGGCGTGCCCGAGCTGCAGGCGCTGGTCGCCACCTACAAGGGCATCGTCAAGGAGCACGCCGGGATCGACTTCCCGCAGGATCCGCGCGAGCAGCTCGACCGCGCGATCAAGGCCGTGTTCGACTCGTGGAACACCGACCGCGCGAAGCTGTACCGCCGCCAGGAGCGCATCCCCGCCGACCTGGGCACCGCGGTCAACGTGCAGGCGATGGTCTTCGGCAACGTCGGCGACGACTCGGGCACGGGCGTGGCGTTCACCCGCGACCCCGCGACCGGCGCGACCGGCCACTACGGCGACTACCTGCCCGACGCGCAGGGCGAGGACGTCGTCTCCGGCGTCCGCAACACCCTGTCCCTGGACGACATGGGCCGCCTCGACCCCGAGGCACACGCCCAGCTGCTGGCCAACATGGACGCCCTCGAGGCGCACTACAAGGACCTCTGCGACATCGAGTTCACCGTCGAGCGCGGGCAGCTCTACATGCTGCAGACCCGCGTCGGGAAGCGCACCGCCGGTGCGGCCTTCCGGATCGCGACCCAGCTCGCCGACGAGGGCGTCATCGACATGGACGAGGCCGTCCGCCGCGTGTCGCGGCGCCCAGCTCGTGCAGCTGATGTTCCCGCACTTCGACCACTCCGGCGATCGCAAGATCGTGGCCAAGGGCATCGCGGCCTCGCCGGGTGCCGCCGTCGGCACGGTCGTGTTCGACTCCGAGACCGCCGTGGCCAAGGCCGCGGAGGGCATCGACACCATCCTGATCCGCCGGGAGACCACCCCCGACGACCTCGCGGGCATGGTCGCCGCCGCCGGCATCCTGACCAGCCGCGGTGGCAAGACCTCGCACGCGGCCGTCGTCGCCCGCGGCATGGGCAAGACCGCGGTCTGCGGCACCGAGGAGCTCACGGTCGACACCCACGGCAAGATCGCCACCGCCCCCGGCGGCGTGGTCATCCGCGAGGGTGACGCCGTGTCGATCGACGGCGCCACCGGCGAGGTCTTCCTCGGCCGCGTGCCGGTCATCCCCTCGCCGGTCGTGCAGTACTTCGAGGGCGACCTGGCCCCGGAGTACGGCGACGACCTGGTGAAGGCCGTGCACCGCATCGTCACCCACGCGGACAACGTGCGCCGCCTGGCGGTGCGCACCAACGCCGACACCCCCGAGGACGCCGCGCGCGCCCGCCGGATGGGCGCCCAGGGCATCGGCCTCTGCCGCACCGAGCACATGTTCCTCGGCGACCGCAAGCAGTACGTCGAGCGGCTGATCCTGGCCGAGTCCGACGCGGAGAAGGAGCAGTCGCTGGCCGCCCTGCTCCCGCTGCAGCGCGGGGACTTCGAGGAGATCCTCGAGGCCATGGACGGGCTGCCGGTGACCATCCGCCTGCTCGACCCGCCGCTGCACGAGTTCCTCCCCGACCTCACCACCCTCGCGGTGGCGGTGGCCCGGGCCGAGGACGCCGGCTCGGTCACCGAGACCGACCTGCGGATGCTGGCCGCCGTCGAGCGCCTGCACGAGTCCAACCCGATGCTGGGCCTGCGCGGCGTGCGCCTCGGCCTGGTGATCCCGGGCCTGTTCGCGCTGCAGGTGCGTGCCATCGCCGAGGCGGCGGCGGCGCGCAAGAAGGCCGGCGGCGACCCGCGCGCGGAGATCATGATCCCGCTCGTCGGCGCGGTCCAGGAGCTCGAGCTCATCAAGGACGAGGCCGAGCAGGTCATCGCGGCGGTGGCCGCCGAGACCGGCAGCGAGCTGCGACTTCCAGATCGGCACCATGATCGAGCTGCCGCGCGCGGCGATGACCGCCGACCAGATCGCTGAGGCCGCGGAGTTCTTCTCCTTCGGCACCAACGACCTGACCCAGACGACGTGGGGCTTCAGCCGCGACGACGTCGAGGGCGCGTTCTTCACCACGTACCTGGAGAAGGGCGTGTTCGGCGTCTCGCCGTTCGAGTCGATCGACCGCGACGGCGTCGGCGCCCTGGTCCGCGTGGCCGTGGAGAAGGGTCGGGCCACCCGCCCGGGCATCAAGCTCGGCGTCTGCGGCGAGCACGGCGGCGACCCGGAGTCGGTGCACTTCTTCGACGAGGTCGGCCTGGACTACGTGTCCTGCTCGCCGTTCCGCGTGCCGATCGCCCGGCTCGAGGCCGGTCGCGCGTCGCTCATGCGCGACGGCGGGGGCAGCGACAGCCGCTGACGATTCGCTCGGCCCGGTGGCGCCGGTCCCCTTCGAGGGGCCGGCGCCACCGGCATGTCCGGGGCCGTCTCCCGGTCCGGAGCACCGATCGAGTCGCGGAGGAGCGCGTGCAAGTCCGCGGCGGAACCGCCGGTGACGCAGGCCGCGGGATCAGCGGCAGTGGCGCTTGTGCCAGGTGACGACCGAGATGTCGGTGAGGCTGGCGACCTGGTCGACGACCACGCGCAGCCGGGCGCCGTCGTCGGCGGCGTGCTCCCAGGTGGGGCGGAAGTGCGGTTCGAGGCTCGCGGGGGCTGAGGCGGACAGGGCCGCCACCAGTTCGGCGATCATCGCCCGTTGCCGGTCGTAGGAGCGCTTCGAGCCGCTGCGCTGCATCACGAACAGGTTGGCGATCCCCTTGAGGACGCCCACCTCGTGGCGGATCTCGGCCGGCACCTCGAGCGATCCGGCGTACCGGGTCAGCTGGGCCTGCGGGTGCGCCGCCCGGGTGGCGGACTCGGCCGCCGCGGTGAACCGGCCGATGAGCTGGCTGGTCAGGTCCTTGAGGGCGGCGAGGTCGCGCAGGCTGCCGGTGTAGTGCGAGTACCCGGCGGGCCATGCCGGGGACCCGACCAGTCGGTCGAGTGCGGCTGCGAGGTCGGCCGGGTCCGTGCCCGGCAGGTAGGTCTGCGCGACCAGTTGGCAGATCGCCGCCGAGGTGTCGGGGTCCTGCAGCGCGGTCAGGTCGATGAGCCCGGCGTGGATGCCGTCCTCCACGTCGTGGACGCTGTAGGCGACGTCGTCGGCCCAGTCCATGACCTGGGCCTCGAACGATCGCCGCCCGGCGGGGCCCCCCGCGCGCATCCACTCGAACACCGGCAGGTCGTCGGCGTACACGCCGAACTTGCGACTGTCCGGGGTGCGAGGCCACGGGTACTTGGTCGCGGCGTCCAGGGCAGCCCGGGTGAGGTTCAGGCCCACCGAGCGCTCATGGCCGAGGCCCTCCGGGTCGCCGAACGCCTTGGCCTCGAGCCGGGTCAGGATCCGCAGCGTCTGGGCGTTGCCCTCGAAGCCGCCGATGTCCGTGCACAGGGCGTCGAGGGCGTCCTCGCCGTTGTGACCGAACGGGGGGTGGCCGAGGTCGTGGGCCAGGCAGGCGGACTCCACGAGGTCGGCGTCGCAGCCCAGGGCGGCTCCCAGCTCCCGCCCGACCTGGGCCACCTCCAGGGAGTGGGTCATCCGGGTCCGGGGGAAGTCGCCCTCGCCGGCGATCATCACCTGGGTCTTGGCGGCCAGCCGTCGCCAGGCTGCGCAGTGCAGGACACGGGCCCGGTCGCGCGCGTAGGCCGAGCGGCTCGGGCGCTTGGGTGGCTCGTCAGCCCAGCGCTGCTCATCGGCGGCGGAGTAACCGGGCACGGGCACGCCCCCACCGTAGGAGTCCGGGGGGCACATCGCCAACGTGGGGATGCCCATGTGGTCGGGGGTTCGCGCGCGCGGGGCCGGCCAGCAGCCTGATGCGCGGTCCTGCTAGCGGTCGAACCAGACCGTGATGAGTCCGGCGGACTCACGCAGCAGGTACTCGCTGGTCACGGTGGTCCCGGGGCCCTCGGCGGTGGCCGAGACGTGGGCGTCGAGCCCGAACTGGCTGGCCAGGGCGTGGGCCCGGGCGGAGTGCGCCGGGTCGGTGACGAGGGTCACGGTGTGCAGGCCCTCGGACTTCACGATCGCGGCGACAGCCTTCATCGACTCCTCGGTGTTCTCACCGAAGGGAAGGGCGATGACCTGGGCGCGGCGCATGCCGTCGGCGACGAGCTCCTCCTTGCCGGTCTGGGCCTCGGAGGTGATGTCGCCGGGCTGGAACCCGCCGACGGTGATCACGAGGTCGCTGACGCCGGCGGTGACCAGGTCGTGGGCGTGGGCCAGGCGGTTGGCCAGGACCGGCGACGGGGCGCCCTGGTACTGCGCGGCTCCCAGGACGACGATGGCGTCGGTGGGCGTGCGGTCATCGACGCCCGACCAGCGCAGCACGTCGGCGACGGCTCCGGCGGGGATGGCGACGGTGACGGCGGCCACAGCCATCACGAGGGCCACGAAGCGGCGGCGGGCACGTGTGCGCCGGGAGCGGTCGGGCCTGCCGGGGCTCCACTCGAGGAGGAGCACGGCGGGGGCTGTCATGGCCGAATCCTCCCACGCGACGGGTCCCGCGGACGTCCGCGACGCGTTCGCGCTGGGGTGAATCGCCCCGTCGCGGCGCTCACCGGCGCAGGTGCGTTGGGCGGTGTCGGCGGGCGTCCCTAGGATGCGGCCATGGCCGGTCGCGTGCGCACGGAGGACGTGGCGCTGGTCCGCGAGCGGGTGCGGGTCGATGCGGTGATCGGGGAGGTCGTGACCCTGCGGTCGGCAGGGGCGGGGTCGCTCAAGGGGCTGTGCCCGTTCCACGACGAGCGCTCACCGAGCTTCCATGTCACCCCCGCGCGGGGCCTGTACTACTGCTTCGGGTGCGGCGAGGGCGGTGACGTCGTCGACTT
Organism: uncultured Actinomycetes bacterium; assembly: GCA_963812395.1. Taxonomy (GTDB): domain Bacteria; phylum Actinomycetota; class Actinomycetes; order S36-B12; family CAIYMF01; genus Prado023. Next base: position 228,563 of record CAWEVG010000021.1, on the reverse strand, counting down.
CCTGATGAAGCACGACCACCTGACGTTCACCGAGGCCATCGAGAAGCTCGCCGATCGGGCGGGCGTGACCCTGCGGTACGAGGACGGCGTGGGTCCCAGTCGCACGGGTCCGAACCGCCAGCGCCTGGCGCAGGCCAACAAGATCGCTGCCGCCTACTACGTGCGGGCGCTGGCCTCCCCTGAGGCGTCGATCGGCAGGCAGTTCCTCACCGAGCGCGGCTTCGATGCGGCGGCCTGCGAGCACTTCGGGGTCGGGTTCGCCCCGAAGTCGTGGGACGGGCTGCTGGGGCACCTGCGCTCGGCCGGCTTCACCGACGCGGAGATCCTCGCGGCCGGGCTCGCGTCGCAGGGCCAGCGCGGCACCTACGACCGCTTCCGTGGACGGCTCGTCTGGCCGATCCGCGACGCGGCCGGGGACGTGCTGGGCTTCGGGGCGCGCAAGCTCTTCGACGACGATGAGGGTCCGAAGTACCTCAACACCCCCGAGACCGCCGCTGTACAAGAAGTCCCACGTCCTCTACGGGATCGACCTCGCGCGCAGGGACATCGGCAAGCTCAAGCAGGTGGTGGTCGTCGAGGGCTACACCGACGTGATGGCCGCGCACCTGGCCGGGGTGACCACCGCAGTGGCCACCTGCGGGACGGCCTTCGGCCCCGACCACGCGGCGCTGCTCCGCCGCTACCTGATGGATGACGACACCTTCGGCGGTGAGGTCGTGTTCACCTTCGACGGCGATGCCGCGGGCCAGAAGGCTGCGCTGCGGGCGTTCGAGGGCGACCAGCGGTTCGTCGCCCAGACGTTCGTCGCGATCTCCCCGGACAACATGGACCCCTGCGAGCTGCGCCTGGCCAGCGGCGATGCGGCGGTGCGCGAGCTGGTGGCCTCGCGGACACCGCTGTTCGCCTTCGCGATCCGCTCGGCGGTGGCCGGGTTCGACCTCACCACCGCCGAGGGCCGGGTTGCGGCCGTGCGCAAGGCGGCTCCGTTGGTGGCCCGGATCCGCGACGCGGCGCTGCGACCGGAGTACTCGCGGCTGCTCTCCGGTTGGGTCGGGGTGCCCGAGCGGGACGTGCGAGCGGCCGTGACCGCCGCGGGGCGCGCGGGAGCGAGCGCCGCGCGCGGCGGGGGCTCCGCGGGGCGTGGGGGAGAGCGGTCGGGGGAGCAGCCGGGCGACCGATCCGGAGTGGCTCGCCCGGATTCGGGTGCGGGCGGTGCGAGGTTCCGGCGGTGCCGTCGGAGGCGCTGCCGAGCGGGACGTGCCCGGCGATCGAGCCGCAGCGAGCTGGACGCGGCGCCGGAGCGCGCACCGCGACCGAATCCGCGCGATCCGGGTCTCTTCGTGGAGCGCGAGTCGCTCAAGTGCGTGCTGCAGGTCCCCGACCTGGTCGGCGACTGGTTCGACTCCGTCCAGCCGGACTCCTTCCGGCACCCGCGCTACGCCGAGGTCCAGCAGGCGCTCGCGGCAGCCGGCGGTCCGGTCGGGCGCACCGGCGGGCAGGAGTGGATGGACGCCGTGATGTCGGCCTGCCCGGACGACACCGTCCGTGACCTGGTCCGCGAGCTCGCGGTCGAGCCGCTGGTGACCTCCGGGGAGCCGACCGGGCGGTACGCGACGTCGATCGTCGCCCGGCTGCTCTCCGACGAGGCGGGTCGCCGGATGGCCGACCTCAAGCGGGAGCTGGGTCAGCTCGACCAGATCGGCCAGGCCGACCAGGCGGCCGCGGTCTTCGCCGACGTGATGGCCCTGGAGGCCTACCGCCGGGAGCTCGCCCAGGTGGGGCAGGCCGAGGAGTGATGCGCTGGCGCCGAGAGGTCGATCCGCGGGTGGCAGGGGTGCTCTCGGGCGCGTCGGGGGAGCGGCTCCTGGCGTGGGGCGAGCTCGTCGACGGGCAGGTCGTGGTCTGCACCGACCTGGCGATCCACATGCCCGAGGACGGCCGCGTCCCGTGGGATCTCGTGGTCAGGGGCGCGTGGTCCGAGGAGTTCCTCGATCTGGTGGTGCAGCCGGCCCCAGGGGCCGCCAGCCGCCAGCTGCGGCTGCGGTTCGACGAGCCCGGACAGGTGCCCTCGGTCGTGAAGGAGCGAGTGCAGTGGACGGTGGTCGCCTCGCACCCCGCGGAGCTCGTCCATCCCGACGGCCGCACCGGGTGGGCGATGCTCAACGCCCGGCGATCCCCGGCAACCGGCGAGGTCCGGTGGGCTGTCGTCTTCGACCCGGCACTCGACCCGCGCGACCCCGGCTGGCGGGCGGCGGCCGATGCTGCGCTGGTCGACCTTCGGGGGCAGCTGGGGGCCTGAGGGCCCGGCAGGCGGAGGCCGCAGGCTCGCGACCGGCCGAGCTCGGTCGCGGTTTGGGCGGCAGCGGCCGGGGTTGGTATCCTTCTGGCGTTCGATCCCCCATAGCTCAATTGGCAGAGCGTTCGGCTGTTAACCGATAGGTTTCTGGTTCGAGTCCAGATGGGGGAGCATCGCAGCAGGTCAGAGGCCGGTTTCCCGTGACGGGAGCCCGGCCTCTTGTGCGTGCTGGGGCAGTTCTGTGGGCAGTGACAGGCGAACGCCAACGGGATGGTCGCCGCGCTGAAGGACGCGCCGGTGAGGGCGATGACCCGCTGACCGACCTGGGCCGGATCCGGGGCGCCGCCCGACAGGGCGACCGGGCAGGGATAGTCGCGATGCCCGCGGGTACTCGCCGAGTGCGGCGGTTGCACCGGGTGCCGCACGTGGAGGCTGCCTCATGAGCGCGGAGCGGATAGTCCAGTACTGCTGGTGGTACTTGGACCACCTGTACTTGTTCCTCATTCCGGCAGCGGTCTTCGACATCATCTGTTGGATCGCGATAGCGATCTACCTGAAGAAGAGACGGGCGATGGGCCGGTCGCAGGGGTTGCCAGGTACCGACGCCCCGCCGCGTGCCTCGACGCCCACGATGACCGCCACTGGTGCCCAACGTTGACCTGAGCCCTCGCCGCGTGCTCCCCGTCCGCGTGGGTTCCCTGCCGGTTGAGCCCAGAGACTCGCTGGCTACACAGGGTATCGAGATCCGCACAACGGGTAGTTGGACGGTGGGAGGCCCCGCACGCTGCCCCGCACCCCACATGACTGGAGGCAGTCGGAGACGGGGCCTTGCCATGTCCGGCTCGGATGGAAGGTTGGGTCGAGTGTGAGAGCGCGCTCTCTGTCGGCGCGCGATGACGGTGGGCACCTGTCACCATGATGGTCATGGCTGGCTTCGAGATTCGAACCCCTGACTCCTGGGACATGACCGAGGAGCAGTTGCGGGCCTGGTGGGCAGCGGTCATCGCGGACATCTGCGCGGAGTCGGCGGTCGCCCACGGCTAGGCCGCTGGCAGGCACTTGGGCGCGGGCGTCGACCGTCGCCAGGATCTGCCGACTGGCTCGGTCGGGCGACCCCGGTGCCGGTCAGCAGGTGGCGCTGAAGAAGGCCGTGAACTCCACTCGCGTGGCCGTGTCCTGGGCCGCACTGCTGTAGGAGGCCCAGGCCGCACCCGGATCCGCGGTGAACTGCGCGCAGGCCGCGCTGCGCTGCGACGGGGGCGTCAGGTCCCACGCCAGCGCAAGCAGCCCGGCGCCGACCGACGCGACCGGGACATCGCTGGAGGCAGACACGCTCGCGGTGCCCGTGGGCGTTGCGCGCGGCGCGGGGACTCCCGCGGCTGTCTGCCAGGCGAGGGTCAGGCCCATTGTGGCCGCCGCCAGGACCGCGACGGCGATCAGCCATGCCCGGTGGATCCGGATGCGGGGGTGCATGTCGACGCCCGGGGTCGCCGGCGCGACAGCTTCGGCGTCGGGGCAGTCGATAATGGTCGAACTCATGCTGCTTCCTGTCGATTGGGGGACAACCAGGTGCATCCTTGCCTGAGCGCGAACCCGGGCAAACCGCCCAATGGTCCCGATGTCTGAGGGACGTCCGGCGCACCGGATACGGACCTTCCACCCACGGCGCAGCCGGACCACGCCCTCGGCCGCATCGGCGCTGATCCGCCTGCTCCCGGGCTGGGGGATCGATGTCGAGACGGCGCCGCGGCACCTCGGCGACGTGTTCAACCCGCCCCGTCCGGTGGTGCTCGAGATCGGCTCGGGCATGGGGGAGACGACCCTGGCGATGGCCCAGGCCGACCCCGGTACCGGGATCGTCGCCGTCGACGTGCACACCCCGGGCATCGGTGCGCTGCTTGCCGGGGCCGAACGGGAGTCGCTGGGCAACGTCCGGGTCTGCATCGGCGACGCCGTCGAGCTCATGGATCGCCTCGACCCCGGCTCGCTCGCGGGCATCCGCGCCTACTTCCCCGACCCGTGGCCGAAGGTCCGTCACCACAAGCGTCGGCTCGTCCAACCGGCCTTCGCCCATCGCGCCGCGGTGCTGCTGGCCCCGGGTGGGACGCTCCACCTGGCCACGGACATCGCCCACTACGCCGAGCAGATGCTCGACGTGTGCGCAGCCGAGCCACTGCTCGACGTCGGACGGGGGCTCATCGACCGACCGGAGTGGCGACCGGTCACGGGCTACGAACGGCGCGGCATGGCAGCGGGTCGTTCGAGCGCAGATCTCATCGCCACGCGCTGCTGAGCCGTCACGGTCGCAGGTACGGCGCTGCCCGGGTGCTGGGGGTCAGCGCTGGGGGCAGGGCACGAGGTCAGCGCACGATCCGGAGGTTGAACTGCGGGCCCCCCACCGACCCCATGACGCGCAGCCACAGCGGCAGCCACATCTCCGGGCCGCGGGCGGTGGTGATGTCGCCGAGATCGAGGATGTCGGTCCACCCGAACTCACCGAGCAGGCCGGCGACGGTTGCCTTTGCCTCTGGATCGTCACCGGACAGGAAGACGGTCGTGGGCTCGGGGAGCATCGCGGGGTCGACCATCAGCGTTGCGTTCATGGTGTTCAGCGACTTCACGACCCGGGCGTCGGGGAAGGCCCGCTGGACCTGCTCTCCGAGGGAGTCGGTGTCCTTGACCGTGAGGGTCGGGGGGAAGCCCTGCGAGAAGTCCAGGGGGTTGGACACGTCCAGCACGACCTTGCCGACGAGGTTCGCCGCCCCTGCCTCAGCGAGGGCGGACAGGGTCCCGGAGCCGTTGGTGGCGTTGACGATGACGTCGGCGGCGCCGGCGACCGAGGCGAAGTCGGCCAGGGCGACCGATGGGTTCTCAGCGAGCCACTCGGCGATGGACCCGGGCGCGCCGTCCAACTGCCGGACCATGGTCGCGTGGACGTCGCGCGTGCCCATGGAGACGTCGTGGCCGGTTCGGACGAACCCCTCGGCCAGCGCGCGGCCCACCATTCCGGTTCCCAGGATCCCGATCTGCATGTGGTCCTCCTCGTGTTGCCTCCCGGCGCACCGACAGGACGAAGCGTCGTGCCGGAGCCAAGTGCCCGCCCAGTTGCTGCAACCTCGCACCACTTGTAGTTGTTCCCCGGGCGGTGGCCACCAGCCGCCGGCAACCTGGCACCGGTGGCGGTTGGAACGGCCCGGGTCGAGGCCCAGAACCGCCGGCCCTGAGTCCTCAGAACATGAAGCGGCCCCCAGAGTGTTCCGGGAGTGACCCGGGGCTCTGGGGGCCGCCTCTGCCGGCTACTCCCCGGTTCCGCCCCTGCAGAGGCCCATCGTGCCGACTGCGCCCTTTGGTAACCCGTAGATCTTCCAGGAGTCCGCCGCAGTCTGGACCTGGTTCACGTTCTGTCCCTCGGAGGTGTCGTAGTCATTGAGCCCGCTGGCGGCACAGATCGAATTCGCGTGATCCAGAGCGCCCGTGTCATTGGTGTTGTTCGGCGTGCCGGGGGGGCCCTTGACCTCGCCCGCGAAGGAGGTGCCGGCACCTCCGACGAACATGAGCGCCGCACACATTCCGGCGCCGACAAGTGACCGCGTGGTGTTCTTCATGTGATGCATCTCCCTAGGTTCTACTGGTCCCAACGGGACTCAGTCAACGTAAGGGCTGCCTTTCCTAACCGTCAATAACCGTGAGACCTTGGCCGACTCTCACGAGTCGGATCGTCAACCACCGTGGCGGCACGTGCTGGTCAGGGTTGCGTATGCGGAATCGGCCTGATCGCGCCCTCGGGGATGACCCCGAGGCGGCCTGCCTGGTAGTCCTCGATGGCCTGGATGACCTCGGACCTGGTGTTCATCACGAACGGGCCGTAGGCGAACACGGGCTCACGGAGCGGAACCCCGCCGAGCAGCAGGACGTCCAGGGCGGGGGTCGCCACCGACTGGCTGGGAGCCGCCTCGAGCGTGATGTGGTCACCGGAACCGAGGACCGCGAGCTGCCCACCGTTGATCGGCTGCCCGTAGGCACCCACCGTGCCACGGCCGGACAGCGCGTAGGCCAGCGCGTTGAAGTCCTTGGCCCAGGGCAGCTCCAGCCGCGCCCCGGGGGCGAGGGTTGCGTGCACGATCGAGATCGGGGACTGGCTGCGGCCCGGTCCGGTGTGCCCGGCGACGGTCCCGGCCAGCACCCGCACGAGGGCGCCACCGTCGGCGCTCGATGCCAGCGCGACGTCGGTGCTCTCGAGCGGCTGATAGGCCGGGGCGAGCCACTTCTTGGCCGCGGGCAGGTTGATCCACAGCTGGATCCCGTGGAAGAGGCCCCCGGACATCACCAGGGACTCCGGAGGCGTCTCGATGTGCAGGATGCCCGCGCCGGCGGTCATGTACTGGGTGCCACCGTTCTCGATGACGCCGCCCCCGCCGTGGGAGTCCTGGTGGATGAACGTGCCATCCATCAGGTAGGTGAAGGTCTCGAAGCCGCGATGCGGGTGCCAGTCGGTGCCTCGCGGCTCGCCGACGCCGTACTCGACCTCGCCCATCTGGTCCATGTGCACGAACGGGTCGAGGTCCGCCTTGTCCACGCCGGCGAAGGCGCGGCGCACCGGGAAGCCCTCACCCTCGAAACCCCGGGGCGCGGTGGTGACGGTCCGCACCGGGCGGGGGCGCCCGTTCGGATCGGGCGCGTCGACCCGGGGCAGGGTCATGGTGTCGGCGGTCACGGCGGCCATGCGGTCCTCCTGGAGAGTCTGTACAAGATTCAACTATATGGAGGGCGGGTGCATTCCGCCAGCGGCGATGCAGGAAGGGTGGTCAGGCCACGTAGGTGTACGGGCTCGGCTTGGTCGGCAGGGTGAGCACCGACGCGGACTTCTTGAGCAGGCGGCGGTTCATCGCCATGATCCCGGCGGCCACGGCGATGGTCGCCGGCGACTGCTTGTCCTTGCGGCGGGCCAGTGGCCCGAGGACGGCGTCCGAGCCGGTCACGATCGCACCGGCCGCAGCGCCGATGGCGACCTGGCTGGTGATCACCCTCCCTGCCTCGATGAGCGGCCCCGAGCGCGGGCTGTGGATGAGCGCCCGCTGCGCGACGACTGCCGCCGCGATGGTGGCCGCATTGCCCGCGAGGAGGACCCTGCGTCGGGCGGCGACCTGCTCGGGCGTCCTCGGCCTCCCGCCGAGGGACTTGTCGGCGGCCTGTTCGATCGCGATCTGCGGGACGGCGGTCATCGCGATGTAGAACGACGAGATCGCTCCCGAGAAGGCCAGGCGCGCCACGGGGAACTTGTCCAGCTTCCGCGTGATGCCCGACTGGTAGGGACCGCTGGCCGCCACCAGGACCGACGATCGTCGCGCGATGCCGAGGCCCGGCTCCTTCTCGAGGAGCTTGTTGATCCGGTTCACCATGACGTTCCTCCTGGCTCGGTCGATGAGCCGAGTATCGCGCGGTTCGGCCCCTGCGTGCAGCGCCGAGGGTCCGGATCGACAATGGGGCTCATGTCAGCGTCGGGTGGGGAGGTCACGGGTGACGCGCCACGTCCATGGACCGGCGGTGCGCCGAGGGCCCGGATGAGCGCTGCGCTGGCGGCGCAGACCTCGATCGGGGACTGGTACGACGCGAACCGCCGCGACCTGCCGTGGCGGGCGGCGGACCGGACCCCGTGGGGGGTCCTGGTCAGCGAGGTGATGCTGCAGCAGACACCGGTCGCGCGAGTCGTGCCCGCCTGGTCGGCATGGATGACGCAGATGGCCGCAACCAGCCGACCTGGCTGGGGATTCGCCGGGCGAAGCAGTCCGGCAGTGGGATCGGCTGGGCTACCCGCGCCGGGCGCTCAACCTGCATGCGGCGGCGGTGGCCATCGTCGAGCGGCATGGGGGGTCGGTCCCCGACCAGGAGGGGGACCTCCGGGCACTGCCGGGGGTCGGTGAGTACACGGCCGCTGCGGTCCGGGCGTTCGCGTTCGGGAGGCGCTCGGTCGTGCTGGACACGAACGTGCGCCGCGTGCTGGCCCGGCTGGTCGACGGCCAGGAGCATCCGGTGCCGAGCCTCACGGTCGCAGAGCGTGCCCGCGCCGAGGCGCTGGTTCCTGAGGAAGCGGCGGCTGCGGCGCACTGGTCCGTGGCGGTGATGGAGCTGGGGGCGCTGGTGTGCACCGCGACCTCCCCGAGCTGCCCGACCTGCCCGGTCGTGGGGAGGTGCGCGTGGGTGCGGGCCGGGAGGCCGGCGTACGACGGGCCCGCGCGCCGGGTCCAGCAGTTCGCGGGGACCGACCGGCAGGTCCGGGGTCGGATCATGGCAGTGCTGCGCGAGTCCTCGGGCTCGGTGGGGCGGCCGGCGATCGAGGCGGCGTGGGAGGACGCCCTCCAGCGGGAGCGGGCGCTCGACGGGCTGGTGGCCGACGGCCTGGTCGAGCTCGTGGGCGACGACGGGTACGGCCTTCCGACCGGGAGGTGACCGGACGGGGCAGCCGAGGGTCGGGGCGTTCACACGACCGTGAGCCCCGCTCACGCACTCCGAGTGCTCATCCGTCTGACCCCTATTCAGGTCGCGCGCGGCTCCGGCGCCCCGTCGGTGAAGGCGTTGAGCAGCAGGGTGAGCAGGAACGTCGCGGCAGCGGGGTCCACCCCTTCCGTGTCCCCGCTCGCGCCGTAGACGGCGGCGCTGCGCGGCGTCGGGCTGTCCGGGTGCTTCGCGTACTCGATCGCGGCGGCCAGGTCGGTGGCGAACGCCTCGCACCACTCCGGGCTGGAGCTGCGGACCGGTCACCGCCATGTGCAGCGCGTCCGGGAGCTGCTGGCCGTTGAAGCGCCAGCCGCGGGCGACCATGGCGTCGTTGACGTGGTAGATGTTGAAGTCGTCGGACGTGAACGAGAAGCAGAAGGTCGGCTTGCCCATGAGCCGCAGCTCGGGGTGGCTGGTGACCACGTCCTGCATCTCGAACGCCGTGTCGAAGATGCGCCGCGCGCGGTCGCGGTAGCCCTGCTTGCCGTAGTTGACCATCGCCGCCCACGTGGCGGCGATCAGGCCGCCGGAGCGGCTGCCGGCCAGGCCGGGGGAGCCGTAGGCGCCGCCCTTCCAGCCGGGCTGGAGGAAGTAGTGGTGCTGGCGCATCCACGAGTCCCGCCAGGCCAGGACCGAGGTGCCCTTGAGCCCGTAGCCGTACTTGTGGGTGTCGGCGGAGATCGAGCTCACCCCGGGCAGGCGGAAGTCGAACAGCGGGATGTTCGGGTACCCCAGCTCCTGGCCCCACGGCAGGATGAAGCCGCCGAGGCAGCGCGTCCACGTGCAGGTAGGTGCCGTGCTCGACCGCGAGGTCGGACAGCTCGGGGATCGGAGTCGATCGTGCCGTAGGCGTAGTTCCCGGCGGTCCCGATCAGCATCGCGGTCTCGGGGACGATGTGGTCGGCGACGAAGTCGATGTCGACCATCGTCGTGACCGGGTCGACCGGTGCGACGACGACGTCGAGGCCGAACAGGTGGGCGCCCTTGGTGAACGCCGGGTGGGCGGTCTCCGGCCAGATCATCTGCGGGCGCGCCACCCCGCGCTCCTGGGCGATGTTCCGGTAGGCCAGCACCGCGTTCATGATGCTCTCGGTGCCGCCGAACCCGAGGATGCCGCAGGGCGTCAGGCTGGGATCGCGCTGCGTCACCGCGTCCGCGTTGAGCATGTCCAGGGTCATGGCGATGATCTCGCTCTCGAACCGGCTCATCGACGGGCACATGTCGCGCTGCAGCGCGTTGGTGTGGTTGAAGTACCCGAAGCACTCGTTCAGGAAGTCGTAGTGCTCGTGCTCCCCGTGGTAGATGCTGCCCGAGACCTTGCCGCCCTCCCACTTGGAGTCCTCCTCGGCCGACATCTCCCGGAGCTGGGCGAGGATCGTCTCGCGATCCATCCCCTCCTCGGGGAACTCGCGGATCACCCCGTAGCGCTCGGCGTAGGGGTACATGGCGCGGTGGATCGCTTCGAGGTCCATCGTCGTTCCTCTCCTGGGCGTCCGGTGGGGCGGCGTGTCAGCCGCGCAGGGCGGCGAGGGCCTGCGCGTGCAGGTCGGGGTTGGCGGCGGCGATCACCGTGCCGCCGTGCATCGGCACGCGGCCCTCGATGTCGGTGACGACGCCGCCGGCCAGCTCGATGATCGGGATGAGCGGCACGATGTCGTAGGGCATCAGGCAGCCGTCGATCACGAGGTCGATGGTGCCCATCGCGACCAGCGCGAAGGCGTAGCAGTCCCCGCCCCACCGCTGCAGCCGCACCTGGGCGCTGAGGGCGTGGAACCGGTCGAGGACCCCGGCCCACTCCAGCATGCTCGGGTGGGTGCTGTACAGGATCGCGTCCTCGAGGGTGGCGCTCGCGCGGGTCCGCAGGCGTCGCTCGGTGCCGGCGCGCAGGAACCGCGAGCCCCGGGCGGGGTCGGCGGCGAACGTCTCGTCGGTGAACGGCTGGTGCATCACGCCGGCGACCGGCTGGCCGTCGACGACCAGCCCGAGCAGGGTGCCCCACGTGGGCATCCCGCTGATGAACGCGCGCGTCCCGTCGATCGGGTCGATGATCCAGCTGATCGGCCCGGAGCCGGTGGTGCCGCCCTCCTCGCCGATCACCTGGTGGTCGGGGAAGCGCTCGTTGATGGCCGCCCGGACGTGGGCCTCGACCCGCTTGTCGGCCTCGGTCACCGGGTCGTAGGCGATGCCGGCGAGCTTGTTGTCCACGGCCATGTCCGTGCGGAAGTACTCCAGCGCGATCGACCCGGCGTCGCGGACGGCCGCGATCCCCACGTCGAGCACCGCGGCGACCTCGTCGTGGTCCATCAGGCATCCGCCCCCTTGTTCGCGTTGAGCGCGCGGTAGATCGGCCTGGTCGCCTTGAACGCCTTCACGAACTGCTCGTGGAGCGCGTCGTAGGTCGCGGTGTTGCGCGGATCCGGGTCGAACACGCGGCGGGTCCGCACGAGGCCGCTGATGTCGTCGAAACCCAGGTCGCCGAGACGCTCGAAGGCCAGCAGCCCGGCGCCGACGGAGACGGTGTAGTCGCAGTTGTCCAGCTGGTGCACCGGCGTGCCCAGCACGTCGGCCATGATCTGGCACCACAGGTCCGAGCGCGCCCCGCCGCCGTAGATCGAGAAGTGGGTGAACGTCCGCTTGGCGAACTTCTCCACCGGGCCCGCGGACCCAGCGCAGGTTCTGCGACACGCCCTCGAGCACGGCGCGGGCCATGTCCCCGCGGGTCGTGCTGGTGCTGATGTTGAGGAAGCCGCCGCGCATCTGGCCGTCCTCCGAGGGCGCCATCGACCCCGCCAGCCAGGGCAGGAACATCAGGCCGTCGCTGCCTGCCGGGATCTCCCCGGCGACCCGCTGAAGTGCCTCGTACCGGTCATGGACCGCAGCGTCGCTGAAGTGGTCGCTGCCGTAGACGATGTTGGTCAGGAAGCGCTCCAGCGCGGCGCCGGCCATGCCGTTCTCCGCCATGACGAAGTAGGTGTCGGGCACCGGGCTGGGCATGCTCACGATGCTGTTGAACACGTCGGTGCGCTTGAAGTCCACGTGCGTGATCATCACGCTGGTCGACCCCACCGACACCGCCGCGTGCGTGCCGGCGAAGGCCCCCGCGCCGACCCCGCCGGCCTGGGTGTCGTTGAGCGCCGGTGACGACCCTGGTGCTCGGCGAGAGCCCGAGCTCCTCGGCGACCTCGCGGCAGGAGGGTCCCGACGATCGCGTCCATCGGGACCAGCGTCGGGCAGCTTCTCCCGGTCGATCAGCGAGGCGGCCACCAGGTGCGGGTCGTAGTCGGTGATGTCCAGGCGCCGGTTGTCGGTCATCAGGTACATGAAGGCCGAGGCCTGGTTCGCGGTGGCCCGGCCCGTCAGCCGCATGGTCACGTAGTCCATCGGCTCGAGGAGCCAGGCGCGTGCGCTCGTACACGTCGGGGCGGGAGAACTTCAGGTGCCGCATGTGCGCCAGCGACAGGCCGTCGGCGATCGGCGGGATGCCGTGCACCCGCAGCCAGCGCAGCATGTCCAGCGGGTTGTCGGCGTGCGCGCGGGAAGCCCGGCAGGCGCCGCAGGTCCTTCTTGGTCCCGCGGTGGTCCTGCCAGAGGACCATGTTGCTCGTCGGCTGGCCGTCGCGATCCACCGGGACGATCGAGGAGTACTGGCTCGAGCAGATGACGGCCACGATGTCGTCACGGCCCACACCGGAGGCGGCCAGCGCCCGGACGGCGGCGGACTTCACGGCCTCCCAGATCTGCACGGGGTCCTGCTCGGCGATGCCCCCGGGCTGGGTCAGCGTGTCGACCGAGGCCCGGGCGGTTCCCGGGGTGCGTCCCGTGGCGTCGACGACGGCGGCCTTCGGCCCGCTGGTGCCCAGGTCGATGGCCAGGACGTGGCGCTGCCGCTGCACGGGTGCTCCCTCCCTGGGTCGCCGCCAGCATACGAGCCCACGCCATGCGCAGACACGCCCAGCAGCGTCGCCCCTCCCACACCCGTGCCCGCACCACGCGAGACGCGCCCATCGGTCCTCCTAGGATCTGGCGTGCCCTCGCGGTGGGCAGAGGAGGACCCGTGCAGCGGATACCTGCCCGAAGCTGGTGGGCGCTGGTGGTCGTGGGGCTGGCCGGGCAGGTCGCCTGGACCATCGAGAACCTCTACCTGAACCTCTTCATCTACGACACGATCACCGACTCGCCGGGGGCGATCGCCGCGACGGTGGCCGCCAGCGCGATCGCGGCGACCCTCGCGGCGTTCGTGGTCGGGGCGTGGAGCGACCGCGTCGGCCGGCGGCGGGTGTTCATCGCCGTCGGGTACGTCCTGTGGGGCCTGTCGACGATGGCGTTCGGCCTGGTCAACCCGGAGAACGTCGGCCGCCTCGTGCCGTTCGCCGGCGCGGTCGCGGCCGCCGTCGTGGCGATCGTGGTCGTGGACGCCGTGATGAGCTTCTTCGGCGCCGGGGCCAACGACGCCGCGTTCAACGCCTGGGTCACCGACATCACCGACGTGGACAACCGCGGCCGCGTCGAGGGCGTGCTCCAGGTCATGCCGTTGGTGTCGATGCTCCTGGTCTTCGGCGCGCTGGACCCGATGACGCAGGCGGGGCAGTGGTCGGCGTTCTTCGTCGCTGGTCGGTTCCGTCATGGTCGGCACCGGGGTGCTGGCGTGGTTCCTCGTGGTCGACGCCCCGAGCCACGTGCGGTCCGAGGGCTCCTCGTTGCGCGCCGTGGCGGCGTCGCTGCGCCCGGCCGAGGTGCGCCGCAACCCGGGGCTGATGCTGACGCTGAGCACGCTGGGCGTGATCGGGATCTCCTCCCAGGTGTTCCTGCCGTTCCTGCTGATCTACATCCAGTACACCCTGCACATCGAGGCCTACGCGCTCGTGCTGGCTGTGGTCCTCACCGGCTCGGCGGTCGCCGGCGTCCTCGGGGGGCGTGTCATCGATCGGGTCGGCAAGCTGCGGGCGATGATCCCGGCCCTGGGCATCTACGTGGTCGGGCTCCTGCTGATGGCAGTCGTGCGCGACCTCCTGCCGCTGATCGGCGCGGGGCTGGTGCTCATGAGCGGCTTCATCCTCGTGTCGGCCACCGTGAACGCCTCCGTGCGCGACCACACGCCGGCCGACCGCGTGGGTGCGGTCCAGGGCCTGCGGATGGTGTTCTTCGTGCTGATCCCCATGGTGATCGGGCCCTCCATCGGGGCCGCCGTCATCCGCGGCGCCGACCAGTACTACGAGGACCTCGGACAGCTCAAGCAGGTCCCGACCGCGGGGATCTTCGTGGCTGCCGCGCTGGTCGGGGTGCTGGCGGCGATCCCGGCGGTCGCCCTGCGCCGCGCCGACGCGGCTGCTGCGGTCCAGCCCGCGCCCGACGGGGACGCCGTCGCATGACGCGCGGGCGCTGTGGGCGGCCTGCTGACGCCCTGGGGCGAGGCGCTGGATGCCGACCACCCGCTGCCCGAGTACCCGCGGCCCCAGCTGGTGCGCGAGAGCCACCTGAACCTCAACGGCCGCTGGCAGTACGCGATCACGGCATCCGAGGATGCACCCGAGGCCTTCGACGGCACCATCGTCGTGCCGTTCTCACCCGAGACCCTGCTCTCCGGTGTGTCGCGGCTGGTCACCCCGGACGACGTCCTGCACTACCGCCGGACGCTGGTCCTGCCGCACGGCTTCCTCCCTGCTCCCGATGCCCGGGTGCTGCTGCACTTCGGCGCCGTCGACCAGTGGTGCCGCGTGGCGGTGAACGGCGATGGTGGTCGGCGAGCACCTCGGCGGGTACCTGCCGTTCACCCTCGACGTGACCGACGCCCTGCGCGACGGCGAGAACGAGCTGCGCGTCGTCGTGCGCGACCCCTCGGACACCGGGCACCTGTCGCGCGGCAAGCAGCGACTGGCCCGCGGAGGCATCTGGTACACGCCGCAGTCGGGCATCTGGCAGACCGTGTGGATGGAGGCCGTGCCGGCGCGCTGGATCCAGCGGCTGGAGATCGTCCCCGACCTCGGGCCGGAGCCCGGGACGCCGGGGGCCGAGATGCTGCAGGTCATCGCGCACGTGGCCCCGGATGGGGCCGACCCTGACGACGTCGACCCGCCCACCGTCGAGGTCGTCGTCCGCGCCGATGGCATCGAGGTCGCGCGCACGACCGGACAGCGCGGGCGAGCCCCTCGTGCTGGCCCTGCCCGGCGCCCGTCGCTGGTCGCCGGAGGACCCGTACCTGTACGACCTCGAGGTCCGCTCCGGCACCGACGTGGTGCGCAGCTACGCCGGGATGCGTTCGTTCGGGCTCGGGCCCGATGCCGGCGGGCTCCCTCGCCTGCTGCTCAACGGTGAGCCGTACTTCCACGCCGGGGTGCTCGACCAGGGCTACTGGTCCGACGGCGGGTACACCGCGCCCTCCGACGAGGCCCTGGTCCACGACATCGCCACCATGAAGCGGTTGGGCTTCACGATGCTGCGCAAGCACATCAAGGTCGAGCCACTGCGGTGGTACCACCACTGCGACCGGCTGGGCATGCTCGTCTGGCAGGACATGGTCAACGGCGGCGGCAGGTACAACCCGGCGGTGATCAGCGTCCCGGCGGTGGCGTCCAGGGTGCGGCTCGACGACCGGCGGTACCGGACCTTCGCCCGCGCCGACGAGGCCGGTCGCGAGCACTGGTTGGCCGAGATGGAGGCGCACGATCGCGCTGCTGGGCAACGTCGTGTCGCTGGCGATGTGGGTGCCGTTCAACGAGGGCTGGGGCCAGTTCGACGCCGCTGCCGTGTGCGAGCGGGTTCGCGCGCTGGACCCGACCCGCACGGTCGACCACGCCAGCGGGTGGCATGACCAGGGCGCTGGTGACCTGACCAGCCTGCACGTCTACTTCCGGGCCTTCCGCGTGCCCCGTCGGCGCCGGGGGACCCGGGGCCGGGCCCTGGCGCTCACCGAGTACGGCGGGTACTCGCTGCGCCTGCCCGAGCACTCGACGACCACGCGGGAGTTCGGCTACCGCCGATTCCGGGATGCCGCCTCGCTGGCCGACGCGTTCACCCGGCTGCACACCCGACAGATCGTCCCGGCCATCGCCGAGGGCCTGGCGGCGACCGTGTACACGCAGCTGTCCGACGTGGAGGACGAGACCAACGGACTGCTCACCTACGACCGCCGGGTCGTGAAGATCGACGAGGACGTGGTGCGCGCGGTGACCTCGCAGCTGCGCCTCGGCGCTGGCTGAGGCGGTCAGCCGGGCGGCTCTGCCGGATCCGGGGTGGCCAGCCCGACGTGCTCGCGGCCGCGGGTCCAGTGCGCCGCGTTGCGGCCGTTCGCGTACAGCCGGATCCCGGCGGGGGTGTCGCGCACGTCCACGGCGTACACGTGGGTCGCTGCCCAGCCGGATCCCGTGGGTGCCAGGATCGGCTCCCCGGTGACCTCCCAGTCCAGGCCGTCGGCGCTCGTGAGCACGCGCACGGCCGAGCTCGAGGCGCGCGTCGTGGCGTCCCACCCGATCGCGTTCTGGAACGCGACCCACCCGTCGCGGACCGCCAGCACCTCCACGGCGCCGGCCCCGAGGTTGGCCCACCGATCGGCGGGGTCCGGGCTCAGGACCGGCTCGGGCGGCACCTCGAACGGCCCGTCCGGCCCGGGGCCATCGGCGACGCCGACGTACTCAGGCTCGTTGAACCCGCAGTCCGGGACATGCACCAGGCCCGCGCTGAAGTAGAGCCGCCAGCGGGAGTCGGGCAGCGCGCACCAGGCACGGGTTGGAGACGGCCTCGCCCTGCTTCGCGTCCCGGTGCCAGGGCAGCGTCGGGCGCAGCAGCACGACCGGATCGGACCACCGCCGCAGGTCGTCGGAGGATCGCGACTCGATCCACGACCGCCAGGGGACGCCGAACGGGATGAACGCGCGGGTCCGCTCGTACAGCAGCCGGTAGCGCGGGGTGGCGCCCGCGCCGAGGTCCACGATCTGGGCCCGCAGTGCGTTGCGCGCGACGGTCTCCGTGGCGCTTCCACGTGATGCCGTCGTCGGACGTGTGGTGGTGGACCCCCAGCAGCGAGTGCGCCCACAGGTGCCAGCGGCCGTCCGGGGTGGAATCGGGCGGGAGGAACGTGGGGTCGGCGAGGACCGGCGACGGGAACGGCGGGCCGATCAGCGGGGAACGCGCATCCCAGGACCACGTCAGCGCGGCGACCTCGGCGCGGGAGAGTCCAGCGAGTTCCACCCCTCGATTATCCGGCGGGGCAGCCGGTGTCGAGCGGGGTCGGGTGCCCGATTCCTCGCGCGCGCTGCTCGAGGCCTGGCACTACGGTGCAACCCATGCCACTACCGGTCGGGACCAGGATCGTCATCGGCGCCTTCACCGTGAGCGGTGTCGCGCATCTGGTGCGACCGGCCTGTTCGCGCCCCTCATCCCGAGGCAGTTGGGCGACCCGGCACCGTGGGTGCTCGGCAGCGGCGTGGCCGAACTGGTCTGTGCCGCCGGGCTGGTCACCCGGGCGCCATGGGCTCCCGCGGTGACGACGGCCACCCTGGCGGTCGTCTGGATCGGGAACCTCCAGATGGCCGTCGACGTCAGCGCAGCAGGCGCCCGACCTGGCAGAAGATCGCCGCGTGGGCGCGCCTCCCGGTCCAGGTGCCGCTCATGAGGGCGGCGTGGGAGTCGCCCGGGCTAGCGGGCCAGCTCCGCCGCTGCGGGAGGCGAGCCCTGGACCCGTTCCGCGGCGGACGTGGCCATCTGCGCCAGCAGGTTCCCGCCCAGCACCGTCGTGGCGGTCAGGACCCCGCCGAACATGGCCCCGGCCACGCCGCAGCTGACGATGTCCTGGCCTGTCAGGTACAGCCCCGGGATCGGGGTCGCAGGCTGCAGGAAGCCCGCGCGGAACCGCTGCGGGGTGTGGTCGATCCCGTAGAGCTCACCGCGGCCGTATCCCGCGAAGTGCGCGGTCGTCAGCGGCGTCGAGATCTCGAAGAACGCGACCTTGCCGCGCAGCTGGGGCATCTGCTCGAACAGCGCCTCCATCATCCGCTCGGCCAGCCGGTCCTTGAACGCGTCGTACTCGGCGCCGCGGCGCTTCCACCTGCTGCCCTCCCACTGCTCGAACCACTCGTAGGGGGCGGCGGTGATGACGTCGACGGTCGAGCGACCCGGGTGGCGGCGGGTCGAAGTCCGGGTCCTTGGCGGCGGGGAACGACACGTAGACCATCGGCAGCGGGGCCTCGGGATCCGTGCGGCTGTCCTCGATGGTCTGCTCGTAGTCCTCGTTCGGGTAGATCCAGAGGTTGTGCCTGGGCATGTCGCAGGGCCTCGGCGGTCTCCTCGAACCCGAGGTAGAGGCACAGGTGGGCCATCGAGGGCGACACCTGGGTCAGGTCCTGCAGCAGTCCGGCGTCCTCGGCGACGTCGCGGGGCAGGAGGGCGTCGAACGTGTTGAGCACCCCGGCGTCGCTGATGACGATCGGCGCCCGGATGACCCGGCCGTCGGCGGCCATCTGCACGCCGACCGCCCGACCGTCCTCCACGACCACCTGGGCCACCTCGGCGTTGATCAGGACCAGGCCGCCCGCACTCTCGATGACCGGGATGATCGACTCCGCGATGACGCCCGAGCCGCCGACCGGGTAGTAGCCGCCGCGGAAGTAGTGGTGGACGAGCAGGGCGTGCATCGCGAAGCTGGACTCCGCCGGGGGCAGCCCGTAGTCGCCGAACTGGGCGGTCAGCACGGCGATCAGCCGCTGGTCGGCGGTGAGCTCCTCGAGCACCTCGCGGGTGGTGCGGTCGGCCCATCGCGTGAAGCTCCTGCGCATCATCGGACCGGACTCCTCCTGGACCGGGCCGGGCAGCGTCTTGGCGACCTGGAACGGCAGGGAGGAGGACGCGGCCTGGCGGACAGCCTCGAAGTAGCCGTCGATCCCGGCCTCCTCGGCGGGGAACCGCGAGACCAGCATGTCCCGGAGGTTGCGCCGGCCCTTGGGCAGGTCGTAGGCCTCGCCGCCGATGATGACCCGGTCGTAGACCTCGCCCATGTCGGCCCACTCGATGCGGCCGTCGCTGATCTCGTCGAACATCCTGCGCACGGTCGACCCGGGCGCCACGTCGCCGACGTAGTGCACTCCGACGTCCCACTCGTAGCCCGGGGCGGTGGAACACGTGGGTGTAGCCGCCGGCGGTGTAGTGCCGCTCGAGGACGAGCACCCGCTTCCCGCCGTGCTTGGCCAGCATCGCCGCGCTGGCGAGCCCGCCGATGCCCGAGCCGATGACGATGGCGTCGTAGTCCTCGGTGACCGGATGGCGCTTGTAGGACTGGGCCATCTGCCTGCTCATCGAATGCCTCCCAGCAGCACGTCGCGGGATCCTGCAGCAGCGCCCCGACAGTCCCCGTCGCCCACAACGTAGCGCAGCAGCCGGGCCGCCAGGCTGGCGCCCGGCGCGAGGGGGCCCCAGCCGGGACGGGCCGGTGGTGGCCGACCCGATGCAGTGCGGACCGCTGGATTCGCGCTCCGGTGGCGTGGCTACACTCGCGATCAAGGCGGCGCGAGCACGCATCCGCTTCAATCAACTTCGGAGATGGATCATGAAGGTCACCACCAGGTCGTTGGCGCTCGTCGGCGCCGTCGCGCTCACCGTCGGGCTCTCGGGCTGCTCGTCGAGCTCCGACTCGACCAGCTCGGGTGCGGAGTCTGCGAGCGCCGTGCCCACCGTCGCCAAGGACGACGCCCTGGCGGCCATGGTGCCCGCGGAGATCGCCGCGGACGGCAAGCTGGTGATCGGCACCGACGCCTCCTACGCCCCGAGTGAGTTCATGGACGCCGACGGCACGACCATCGTCGGCTTCGACGTCGACCTCGCGAAGGCGGTCGGTCAGGTGCTCGGTCTCGAGGCCGAGATGCAGAACGCCCCGTTCGACTCCCTGGTCGAGGGCGTGAAGACCGGCAAGTACGAGCTCGGGGTCTCCTCCTTCACGATCAACCCCGATCGGGAGAAGCAGGTCGACATGCCCAGCTACTTCAACGCGGGCACCTC
Organism: uncultured Actinomycetes bacterium; assembly: GCA_963812395.1. Lineage (GTDB taxonomy): Bacteria > Actinomycetota > Actinomycetes > S36-B12 > CAIYMF01 > Prado023. The sequence continues at coordinate 208,789 of CAWEVG010000021.1, read as the reverse complement.
GTGGGCGGCGCCCAAGGGCAACCCGAACGGGATCACCCCGGACAACGCCTGTGGCCGCAAGATCGCCGTGCAGAAGGCCACGGTGCAGGTCGACGACGTCACCGCCCGGTCCAAGACGTGCACCGATGCGGGCAAGGACGCCATCACCATCGAGCAGTACCAGCTGCAGAGCGACGCGACGGCGGCCGTGGTCAGCGGCAAGGACGACGCGATGCTGGCCGACTCCCCGGTGGTGGCCTACGCCATCACGCAGACGGGCGACAAGCTCGAGGCTGTCGGGCGACATCTACGACGCGGCGCCCTACGGCTATGCAGTGCCCAAGGACCAGGGCGACTACACGAAGGCCATCCAGGGTGCCCTGCAGAAGCTGATCGACGACGGGACCTACCTGAAGGTCCTGACGAACTGGGGCCTCCAGAGCGGTGCGATCACGACGTCAGAGGTCAACCCGGTGCAGTAGGGTCCGGGGTCGTCTACCCACTGCACACGGGCAGAGAGGCAACCTGATGAGCACCTCGGCGCCCAGCGCTCCCAACGACCTGAAGCCACCCGAGCCGATCAAGGCGATCCCCGTCCGTCACCCCGGACGGTGGGTCGCGATGGTGATCATCGGCATCTTGGGGCTCATGTTCGCGCACAGCGTGACGAGCAACCCCAACTGGGAGTGGGACTTCCAGCTGCAGAACGCGTTCACGCCCCCCGTGCTCCGAGGAGTCGTGACGACGCTCTGGTTGACCGTCGCCGCAATGCTGATCGGCGTGCTGCTGGGGGTCGCGCTCGCCGTGATGCGGCTGTCGCCCAACCCGGTCCTCTCGGGGGCCGCGTGGTTCTACGTGTGGATCTTCCGGGGCACGCCGGTCCTGGTCCAGCTGGTGATCTGGGGCAACCTCAACTCCCTGTACCGCCAGATCTCGCTGGGGGTGCCGTTCGGCCCGGAGTGGTTCACCTTCCAGACCCGTGACCTCATCCCGCCGATCGCCGCGGCGCTCCTGGGCCTGGGGCTCAACGAGGCGGCGTACATGTCGGAGATCATCCGCGCCGGGATCCTGTCCGTCGATGAGGGGCAGTCCGAGGCGGCCTCGGCCCTGGGCCTGTCACGGATGCAGACCCTGCGCCGGATCGTCCTGCCGCAGGCGATGCGCGTCGTCGTGCCGCCGACCGGCAACGAGACGATCTCGATGCTCAAGACGACCTCGCTGGTGGCCTACGTGCCCTACGTCGAGCTGTTCTTCCAGACCAGCGCCATCGGCAGCCGCACGTTCCAGCCCTTCCCGATGCTGGTCACCGCCAGCCTGTGGTACCTGGCGATGACGTCGGTGCTGATGATCGGCCAGTACTACATCGAGCGGTACTACTCGCGCGGGTCGGTGCGAACCCTGCCACCCACGCCCGTCCAGAAGCTGCGGATGCGCCTGACCGGGGCGGACCTGCGATGAGCGCGGAGACGGCGATCACGCCGATGGTCAAGGCCGAGCAGGTGCACAAGCACTTCGGCCGGCTCGAGGTGCTCAAGGGGATCGACCTCGAGGTCGCCCCCCGCGAGGTCATGTGCATCGTCGGGCCCTCCGGTTCGGGCAAGTCGACGTTCCTGCGCTGCATCAACCACCTCGAGCGGATCCACTCCGGCAGGCTGTCGGTGGACGGTGAGCTGGTCGGCTACCGGGAGAAGGGTGCCAAGCTCTACGAGATGCACGACAAGGAGGTCGCCCGCCAGCGCCTGGACATCGGGATGGTGTTCCAGCGGTTCAACCTCTTCCCGCACATGACAGCCCTGCAGAACATCATGGAAGCCCCCATCCGGGCCAAGGGCGAGCCGAAGGAGGTCGTGCGGGATCGGGCACAGGGGCTGCTGGAGCGGGTGGGCCTCGGCGACCGGGGCGGGTCGTACCCGAGCCAGATGTCCGGTGGCCAGCAGCAGCGGGTGGCCATCGCCCGGGCGCTGTGCATGCAGCCCAAGCTCATGCTCTTCGACGAGCCGACCTCGGCGCTGGACCCGGAGCTCGTCGGCGAGGTGCTCGACGTCATGCGCACGCTCGCCGACGAGGGCATGACCATGATCGTGGTGACCCACGAGATGGGGTTCGCCCGCGAGGTCGGCGACAGCCTGGTGTTCATGGACGACGGCGTCGTCGTCGAGGCCGGCAGCCCGCGCGAGGTGCTCGCCAACCCGCAGCACAACCGGACCAAGGCGTTCCTGTCCAAGGTCCTCTAGGGACGGGTCCCGCCACTGCCGCAGCGGACTCAGCCGGGCTGCACGTCGCGCCGGGCGAAGCGGCCGATCCCGGCCCAGACCAGCGCGGCGGCCGTGAAGGTCAGGAGGACCAGCGGTGTCCAGGACAGCGGTTCGAGTGGGAGGTACGGGGTGGCCGAGAACGGCAGGAGATCCAGCAGCCAGCTCGGCAGGTGCAGCGCGTCGCCGATGAGCAGGACGAAGTACATCGCAGCCAGGACGCCCCACGAGAGGGCGATCGCCAGACGGGGCAGCCACCCGAACAGCACGACGGCCACGCCGACGAAGACCATGACGGCCGGCCAGTAGGCCAGGGCCGCCAGGGCGAGCCGACCGGTCTGGCCCGGATCGTCGATGCTCGCGCCGTGAGTGGCGCCCATGCAGGCGCCACCGAGGAGCAGCAGGAGTCGCTGAGCCGACGGCGGGGATCAGCAGCCGCTCGCCCGCCCACCGGGCGCGTGAGACGGCCCCGGCCAGCTGCGGCTCGATGATCCCGCTCGCCTCGTCGCCGCGCAGCGACACCGCGGACTGGATGGCGAAGGCCGTGGTGACCATGGCGATCATGGCCGTGAGCATGGACAGCAGCGCATCGATGCCGGTCCCCCTGAGCAGGGCGGTGACCGACCCGCCGGCGTCGTCCATCAGCTCGGTCATCGCCTCGACGACGGAGCCGAACATCAGGGCGCTGAGCAGGATCGTCAGCGTCCAGCCGATGATCGGGCCGCGTTGCAGGCGCAACCCGAGGCCCAGCGGGGTGGCGTACCGGGCGGGTGCTGACCGGTGGCCCGCGCGGTCGGGCAGCAGCCCGGCGCCCAGGTCGCGCCTGGCCTCCAGCCTGATGGCCAGCGCGAGCAGCGCCGCCGTGAGCAGCAGCATCAGCGCCAGGGGCCACCACCGGTTGGCACCCCACGGCTGCATCTGCTGGCCCCACCCGATCGGGGAGGCCCAGGTCAGGCGCCCGTCACCGAGGTCGCCGACCATCCGCAGCAGGTAGAACACGCCGAGCACCACCGAGCCCAGCGCGTTCGCACCGCGCGAGGTGGAGGCCACCTGGCCGGCGACGGCGCCCACCCCAATGGCCACCAGACCGACCCCGGCCATGGATGCCCCGACGATCAGCGACCCGGTGATCCCGGCACCGGCAGGATCCAGCCCGCCGACGGCCGACGCCAGTGCGATTCCCACGCCGACAGCAACGCACAGCGCGGCGTTCACCGACCACGACGCGACCGACCCGGCATGCAGGCCGAGCATGCGCGAGCGCAGCAGCTCCGTGCGCCCGAGCTCCTCGTCCGCGCGGCCGTTGCGCGTCACCAGGAACACGACGCCCAGGGCCAGGGACAGCGCGCACGTCATCCAGATCTTGGTCCAGACCGCCCCGCCGAGCGTGTTCGGTGCAGCCGCGAGGCCCGTGAGCGCCTTGATCGAGGGGACGTTGCTGACGGCCGCGAAGTCGTCCAGCGCCTGCTGGGTGTCGAGCATGTCGCGGTAGTAGACCTCGACGTAGGCGAACAGGCCGACCAGCACGACCCACCACACGGCCAGGCGGACCCGGTTTCGCCGCACGACGAGCCGGACCATGGTGCCTGTCCCGGCCAACGTGTCGGAGGCCGGTCGTCGAGACTGCAGGCGCGACGACCAGCCCGGTCGGCTGGGTCGCGGTGGTCATCGCTCCCCACCGTTCAGCGCGGCGAGCTCGGTGCCGTAGTGGCGCAGGAACAGCTCCTCGAGGGATGGCGGGTTGGCCACCAGGGACCGGGGCGCGAGGGCGGCCACGGCGGCGAGCACCCTGGCGAGCTCGGAGTCGTCGACGGCGAACGTGACGTGGCCGTCGAGCTGCTGCAGGTCGTGCACGCCCGGCAGTGGCGGCGAGCCCGTCGGCCCCGTGGTCGAGGCCGACCGTGAGCTGGGAGCGGGTCAGGTGGCGCAGCTCGGCGATGGTGCCCGACTCGACGGTCACCCCCTCGCGGATGATCGTCACCTGGTCGGCGAGCCGCTCCACCTCGGCGAAGATGTGGCTGGACAGCAGCACCGACCGGCCCTCGGCCTTGACCTCGCGGATCGACTCTGTGAACGCCGCCTCCATCAGCGGGTCCAGGCCCGAGGTCGGCTCGTCGAGCAGGAGCAGGTCAGCCCGGGACGCCAGGGCTGCGACCAGGGCGACCTTCTGCCGGTTGCCCTTGGAGTAGGCGCGAGCCTTCTTCGTGGGGTCGAGGTCGAACCGGTCGAGCATCACCTGCTTGCGCCCGGGATCCAGCGGCCCGGAGAGCCGGCACAGGATGTCGATCGCCTCGCCGCCGGTGAGGTTCGGCCAGAGGGTGACATCGCCGGGGACGTATGCGATGGAACGGTGCAGGCGGACGGCGTCGGCCCAGGGGTCGCCGTCGAGCACCCTCGCCTGACCGCCGTCGGCACGCAGCAGGCCCAGCAGGATGCGGATCGTGGTCGACTTGCCGGAGCCGTTCGGGCCCAGGAACCCCGTGACCTGGCCGACCGGGACGCTCAGGTCGAGCCCGCGCAGGGCCTCGACGCGGCCGAAGCTCTTCGTGAGGCCGTGAACCTCGACGGCCATCTCGCGGGTGGTGGAGGTGCTCTCGCGCGTCAGTTGCACGGTCATTCCTTCGTGTGGAGGAGCGTCGGGTGGACCGCCGTCGCGGCGGTCGGGGGGCTGGGATCGGGCTGTGCCCTGTCGTCGGGCGGGTTCCCGACGAACCGCACGTAGTCGTCGAGCATCTCCGTGCTGGTGAGCAGACCCTCGGTGAGGAGCTCGAGCATGGGCAGGACCGTGTCCGCGTCGCTCGTGCGCAGCGTGTCGAGGAACTCCTCGGGCATGGTGCTGGGCATGGTGAGGAAGGCCACGAGCATGGCGCCCATCGTCTGGTAGGCGAGGTAGCGCACGCGGGCTTCCTCGTCGCGTGAGGGGCGCACGAGGCCCGAGGCGACTCCCTCGGCCATGACGACGCGCATGTCGTCGATCAGGTGCTCCAGGAAGTCGTGCGCCGACCGACCACCCGCGTGGATCGCCCGGAGCATGTAGACCAGGATCGTGGCGGACGCGCCCGGGGCAGTGAGCCGCCCGAGCAGGTGGGCGCTCGGCTGGGCCATCCCGTCGGACTTCAACGCCCGGTACTGGCGCAGGACCTCCGCGTCGCACTCGGCACGCAGGGCTGCCTTGGAGCCGAAGTGGTGGGTGATGAGCCCCGGTGAGACCCCGGCGCGTGCAGCCACGGTGCGGAACGGCGCATCGAACCCCAGCTCCGCGAAGCACGCGATCGCCGCGTCGCGGATGCGCGCGCGGGCCGTGAGGTCGGACGCCGGGCGGGTCCCGACCTCAGCGACTATACGCATGACCAGCAGCCTATACCCATGGCCAGTACGGGGCCCAGGGGTGAACCACGGATCGCACTGGTGGGCGAGGGGGCAGGGTGCGGACCCGTCAGGGCTGGTTCGCCTCGGGCCGGGGTCAGGACGCTCTGGCAGACGTCCGTCAGGTACGCGACCCACTGACCTGACAGGGGGCTGTCCGGCGCCTGGTCCAGCCCGGCGCGGGCGATCCCGTGGGCGGCCCCGTCAGTGTCGTACAGCAAGCCAGGCGGACTCCTCGGATGCGCTCGCGCTGGGGATCCAGGGGAGGGTGCCCTCCCAGCGCTGTGCGCGCACCTCGACCTCGGTGGTGAGCGCGTCGACGGCCTGCTTCTCCGAGGCGCCGGTGAACACCATCGGGTCCAGGGTCGCGTTGTCCGCCAGCACGCAGCCCAGTGCGTCCGCCGGGCGAGCGAGGGCATCGGGCTCGTGGGACGGGACCGTGATCGCGTGGGACGGGACCGGCGTGGGCCCTGACCCGGTCGGCTCCCAGGCGCTTGACTGCCACTCCCAGCCCCACCAGCGCGAGCGCCCGCGACCCACCCGAGCACCCGGGTCTGATTCCTGGCCACAGTCCCCGCGATCCTCCTGCCGTGGGGCGCGGTGGCGCACCCTCACCCCCTTGTTCCCGGCACCGCCCTCGGCGTTACCGACCGCATGTCCCGGGACGGCTGCCTGGCTGAGCAGGTCACGGAACGCCCGAGGGACCGCGTCCGCCGGCCTCCGCCCGGCCCTTGCGCAGGCCGGCGTCGAACCCCGCCAGCGCCCCGAGCGAGATGGCGATCGTCGGCAGCACGAACCAGAGCATGATCGAGGAGAAGGCGGGCAGGCGCTCGTGGTCCGTGGCGTTCAGGAGCAGGTAGGCCATGTAGGCGGCGTAGAGCCCCAGGAACAGCACCCCCTCCCACCTCCGGATCTCGAAGCCGGTGTAGATCACCGGAAGCAGTGCCACCGACACCGCGATCATGATCGGGATGTCGAACCGGATCGCCGACTCGGCCACCGGGATGCCCTCGGGGGCGAGCAGGCTGCTGACACCCAGGACGGCGCCGATGTTGAAGATGCTGCTGCCGACCGCGTTCCCCACGGCCATGTCGCGCTGTCCGCGGATCGCGGCGATCACCGTCGTGGCGAGCTCCGGAAGCGACGTGCCGACGGCGACGATGGTCAGGCCGATCACCATCTCCGGGATGCCCGCCTCCGTGGCGATCCGGGTCGCCCCCTCGACCAACCACCCTGCGCCGACCACCAGGAGTGCGACCCCGACGGCGAGCAGCGCGACGTTCAGCACGTGGCGGCCCGGACCCGCGCCGGGCTCAGGGTCGGCGTCTCGGTCCGGATCGGGCTCGGCCCGGGTCGGGGCCTCGCGGGCCGTCTCCCGGCGGCCCATCAGCACGGCGCTGACGGTGTAGCCCACCAGGCAGGCGGCCAGCAGGGCACCGTTCGCCCGGTTGATCAGCCCGTCGAGGCTCACGAGCAGCAGCAGCACACCCATCGCGACCATGACAGGCACGTCCACGCGCACCAGCTGGGACTTGACCGCCAGCGGTCCGATGAGCGCGGCGATCCCGAGGACCAGCAGGACGTTGGCGATGTTGGAGCCGACCACGTTCCCCACCGCCAGGTCCGGGCTGCCCTCCTGCACGGCCTGGAGGGTGACTGCGAGCTCGGGGGCTGACGTGGCGAAGGCCACGACCGTGAGGCCGACGACCAGTGGCGACATGCCGATCGCCGCAGCGAGCCCACTGGCCCCGCGCACGAGGAGCTCGCCCCCGGCGACGAGGGTCACGAACCCGGCGACGAGCAACCCGACCGTGCCGATGTCCATGGTCGCTGACGGTAGCGGCCGGGACCGGCGGTTCGCCCTCCAGCGTCGGAGTGCGGCAGGTCCGTCAGGCGCCGACCGTCCTGTCGAGGAACGCAAGGACGTCGGCAGTGACCTCGTCGCGATTGGTCTCGTTGAGCAGCTCGTGGCGAGCGCCGGGGTAGAGGGTCGCCTGGACGTCGCGAACCCCGGCATCGCGGTAGCGCTGGGCCACCAGTTCGACCGCAGCACCCCCGCCGGCCAGCGGGTCGTCGGTGCCGGAGACCAGAAGGATCGGCAGGTCCGCCCGGATCCCCGCCAGGCGCTCGGGATCCGCTGCCTGGGCCACCGTCGCGATCCCCGTCAGCTTCGGGGCGGCGAACCCGCAGGCCTCGTCGGCGACGTAGGCGTCCACCTCGGACTCATCGCGCGACAGCCACTCGTAGCCCGTCCGGTTCTCGAAGGGCGCGTTGAAGGCGCTGAGGTCCGCCGGCTCGTCGGAGTCCAGCATGGCCGCGAGGCCACTGACCTCGGTCGTCCCCGACAGGACGAGCGCGTCGATGTCGGCGGAGTGGTCGAGCACGTACTGCTGGCTGGCGAAGGAGCCCATGCTGTGCCCGAAGAGGGCCACCTTCAGCCCCGGGTTGTCCTGCCTGATCCGGGCGTTGAGGCGGGCCAGGTCGTCGACCCAGCCGGGCCAGCCGTCCGGCCCCCACTGGCCGTACCTCCCGGCAGCCGTCCGTCCCGACCCCCTGCCGTCGGGCGCGTACACGAGGTAGCCGGCGGCGGCCAGGGCCTCCCCGAAGCGCCGGTAGCGGGCGGCGTGCTCCGCGAGCCCGTGCTGCACCTGGACCACGGCGCGCGGCGCGCCCTCAGGCGCCCAACGGAAGGTCTGGAGCTCGATGCCGTCAGCGGTGGCGACGGTGAGTGTGGTCTCCTGCATACCCTGACCCTCTCAGCCGCAGGAGCGGGAAGCCACACGGCAGGGCAAGGGCTCAGGCCCGCAGGCCGGGACGCCCTGGAGCAGCCGATCTCACGCGTGCTGGATGCCCTCGTGATCGAAGGACATCGCGCGTTGCAGGGCGGCGGCCCTCATCGCCTCGGCGATCTCCTGTGGGCCCCCGATCTGGGCCGAATTGATCCCCGCCTGGGCGGCCTCCTCGACGACGCCGTTGACGATGATGGCCAGGTCCGGGTTGCGGTGGAACACGAGCACGCCGTGGTTGGCCAGGAGGACTGCAGGCACGCCGGGGACCATCGCGTGCCGGATGTTGGCCACCGCCTGGTCGGAGCCGCGTGGACCGTACCCGGCCAGGGGCACACCACTGGGCAGGCCGAACATGGCCAGGGCCTCGATCCAACATCCGATCGGCTGGTGGGCGACGGCGTAGGCCGTGGCGAAGGGCGAATGGGTGTGCAGGACGCAGCCCACGTCGGGGTTGTCGGCGTACATCGCGGTGTGCATCGCGACCGCCGCGCCCTGGATGGGGGGCAGGTCGCCCTCGATCAGGGTTCCGTCCAGCCCGAGGCGCACCACCGCCGCCCGGGGGTGGTCGCGCAGCGACGGTCCGGCCGTGTAGTAGAGCTCCTGCGCGCCGGGGACGCGGATGCTGACGTTGCCGTGACCGTTGGCTCCGATCGCCCCGCTGGCCACGACACGTGCGGCCGTCTCGACGACCTGGTCCACCAGATCCTTGTCCATGAGCGGCTCCGCCCTGTAGTCGTGGCCGCCGATGCTATTCGAGGAGGCCTGCCCCGAGCGGATCGTTGAGGGCGTCGGTCAGGAGCGTGACCAGCGCCTCGAGCTGGATGTCGGCCGAGGTCGACGCCTCCTCGACGGACCCGTCGAGCGCGCGGGCTGCGAGCCCCGCCTTGCTGTCGATGAGCTCGGCGATCCTGGCGTCGATGGTCTGGGCCGCGATGATGCGCCAGGCGGTCACGGGCTCCTCCTGGCCGATGCGGTGGATGCGGTCGATGGCCTGGGTCTGCTCAGCAGCAGTCCAGGACAGCTCAGCCAGCACCAGGTTCGAGGCGACCTGCAGGTTGATGCCCACTCCCGCCGCGGTCAGGGAGCACACTGCGACGGCGACCTCCGGGTCGTTGGCGAACGCGTCGATGTTCCGCTGCCGGACCTTGCTGGTCTGGTCCCCGCGGATCGACGCGTAGCCGATCCCGCGCTGGGCGAACAGCTCCTCGGCCCGGTCCATCACGTCGACGTGCTTGGCGAAGAACACCACCTTGCCGACGTTGCGGGCCAGCTGGGCGGTGTAGTCGGCTGCGGGGCCGGCCTTGGCCTGCCCGATGCGCCGCATCATCGCGAACACGTTCTCGCCGGTCTCGGCCTTGGCTGTGTCCCGCCGCTCCCAGGTGGCCACCCGCCGCACCAGGTCGTGGTCGATGCCCTCGACGACCGACGCCGGAGGATCGCCGCTGCAGGGCGTCGTTGTAGCGCGACACCATGCGGCGGGCCAGGACGCGCTCGGCAGCCCGGATCGAGCGCGCAGCCTCGGCATCGAGCTCGACGGGCAGGTCGGCGACCCGGCGGGCGGGGATGTCGGCGGCGACGTCGATCTTGCGGCGGCGGACGATCCCCATGTCGATGACGCAGCGGCGGGCCGCCGGGTAGAAGCCGCGGTCGCCGGGGACCAGCCCGGTGTCCTCGAGGGCGGCCATCAGCTCCCCGCGGGGCTTGGTCTCGTCGATCCAGCCGAGGAACGCCCAGATCGCCAGGAAGTCCTCGAGGTCGTTGATCAGGGGGGTCCCGGTCAGCGCCATGAGCAGCGGGCGCCCTGTCCGGGTGCGGATCCGCTGGGAGATCTCCAGCACGTGCTGCGAGCGCTGCGAGGCCTTGTTCTTGATGAAGTGCGCCTCGTCGACGACCATCCCGCGGAAGCCGAGGTCACCGAGCCAGCCGACGTGGCGGTCGAGGACCTCGTAGTTGACGATGACGATGTCGGCGAACCCGTCGATCGTGTCCCCGTCCCCGTGGATGACGGTTGCCGAGCGACGCGGCGTCCAGAGGCCCGCCTCCCTGGCCCAGTTCGTCTTGACGACGTTCGGGACCACCACCAGCAACGGGTAGGCGTCGGCTGCCTGGGCCGCGAGCAGCGCCTCGGCGGTCTTCCCCAGGCCGGGCTCGTCGGCGAGCAGGAACGTGCGGTGGCCCGCCGCGGCGGCAGCCACCACCTGAGCCTGGTGAGCCATCAGCTCGAGCCCGTCGGGCACGCGTGCCGCTGTCGGCTCGGGAAGGGGCATGCACGAGGTGGCCCCGGTGCCGGCGTCCTCGAAGGAGCGCAACAGCGGGCCGAGCAGCTCCCAGCCGGCCAGGCGCTGCGGACGGACCTCAGCCGGCCGGGCGGCGCTCAGGTCGGGGGCCAGGAAGGGATTGGCCAACTGCCGGGAGATGACCGACCGCGGCACGACCTGGCGCTTGGCGGGTGCGGTCGGCTGCGCGCGGCGCCGGCTCGGCCTCCTCCGCGGCCACGTCGACCCCCGCAGACTCCAGCAGCTCCCGCCGCAGGCGCCTGCCCGACTCGGAGAGCTCGCTGTCGTCGGCGATGAGCGCCAGGAGGGACGTGTCCCGAGCGGCTGTCCGGGCGAGGATCGTCGCCACGCCGTCAAGGCGCTTGAGCTGCGTGGTCCTGTGGGCCTCGGTGCTCGTCTCGTCGGCCTTCACCCGGGCGCGTTCCTCGCGGACCAGCAGGGCGACGACCTGGAACTTCGTGCGCACCGAGGGCTTCATGGCACCGCGCGCGACATCCGCCTGCACCTCGGTCACCACGCGGGCCAGCACAGGGATGATGCCCTCGTTGTCTCCCGATCGGACACGTCGCTGGTGACGTGGGGCGCCACGGCGGGCAGCCGTCTGACGCTGGCCTGCTCGAGCCAAAGCACCTCCCTGCGTGCCGGGCGCGCGTTGACGCTGCGCCCTCAGTCCCACGTGCCTGCGATCACGCGACGGCCCCCGCCGGTCCGACGACGGACCCCGAGCATCGGTCGATGATCGTCCCAGCGACCGCAGAACTACTGCCCCGGCGGATCGGACAGCTGCCGCGGGTGGCCCCACTCTACTGCCGCAACGCTGAGCACCGCGTCCCGGATCGCCGTGGGGGCCTCCCAGGGCAGCATGTGCCCCGCGCCGGGCACCCACACGGATCGTGCCCCGGGGATGGCAGCGGCCATCCGCCGGGAGTCGCGCGGGGGAGTGGTGCGGTCTGCCGAGCCGCAGACGATCACGGTGGGCAGGTCCACCTGCGGCAGCCGGGCCAGCAGGTCCTCGGAGGTGAACGCCTCGAGGAGGGGGAGCAGGGGTTCGTGGTCGCGGCCCAGGACCATGTGCAGGAACGCCGTGAGCATCGCGGGGGAGGGCGTGGGGCCGAAGAACGACGCGGCGAACAGCGTGCCGATCGTGGGGTTGGCCCCGAGGCGGGGGAGCAGGCGGCTGCGCAGGATCGGGGCCTCGGCCCGGTTCTGCGGCGCACCGTCGAGGATGTCTCCGGCGAACGTGGCCACGAGGACCAGGCCGGCCAACCGCTGGCGCATCCCGGGAACCTCGAGCACTGCCTCCAGGGCCAGGAACCCGCCCATCGAGTGCCCGACCAGGATCGCGTCGGTGGTGCTCGGTCGCCTCGAGCACTGCGGCCAGGTCCGCCGCCATCACGGGCGCACTGATCCCGTCGGTGCCGATCGTGGACTGCCCGTGCCCGCGCTGGTCGAACGCCACGACCCGGAACCCGTCGGCGACCAGCAGCGCCGTGACCAGGTTCCACTCGCCCAGGGTCAGCGCGATGCCGTGTGCCAGGGCCACGGTTCGACCCGTTCCGGTGATCCGGACCCGCAACCGGGTGCCATCGGGACGCTCGACCGCCAACTCCTCGCCGGTCGGCTCGCGGAGCAGGTCCTCCAGGGCCACCGGGTCGGGGAACCCGCGGATGCGCCTGGCCCGGGAGCGGGCTGCGAGCACCGCGCCTGCTGCGGCGGCGGCGACGAGTCCCACTCCGCCCAATGCGATCGCCGAGCGGCGCATCGAGTCACCTCCCACATCCGGACAGGCCTCTTCACCTCCTAGCCTGCCCCTGAGTGATGCCCCGGGTCGCGCCGGCCTCGGTCGCCTGCCCCACCCGGCGCGTGCCGCCCTCGCCGGTGCGCCGTGCGAGACTTGTTCTCCCTTGTCGAGGAGTGCCCTGTGAGTGGAAACACCGTCTACCGGTTCAACAACTCAGCGATCCTGTCGGTCGTTGCCGTGGACGCGCCCGAGGTCGTCACCTCGGAGTACTTCGACGAGCTGCTGGCGCCCACCCTGCAGCGGCTCGGCGTGCGCACGGGCATGCTGCAGCAGCTGGCCGGGATCGAGGAGCGCCGGTGGTGGCCGGAGGATGTCTCGTTCTCCGATGCCGCCGCCCAGGCCGGGGCGCGGGCACTGGCCGAGGCGGGCATCGCGCCCGGAGCAGATCGGCCTGCTGATCGACACCTCCGTGTGCCGCGCGCGCCTCGAGCCGTCCTCGGCGGTCGCGGTCCACCACGAGCTGGGCCTGCCCTCGTCCTGCCTGAACTTCGACCTGTCGAACGCCTGCCTCGGCTTCGTCAACGGGATGCAGCTGGCCGCGCATGATGATCGACTCCGGGCAGATCGAGTACGCGCTGATCGTGGACGGCGAGGGCAGCCGGACCGTCCAGGAGCGCACGCTCGGATCGGCTGCTGTCCGAGGACACCACCGCGGCCGACCTGTTCTCCGACTTCGCCACGCTCACGCTCGGCTCCGGTGCCGCCGGGATGGTCATGGGCCCGGCCGACCGGCACCCGGAGGGCCACGTGTTCGTCGGCGGCGTGGGGCGGGCGGCCACCGAGCACAACCAGCTCTGCCAGGGCGACATGGAGCGCATGGTCACCGACAGCAAGGGCCTGCTGCTGGCCGGCCTCGACGTGGCCGAGGCCGACGTGGAAGGACGCGGAGGCCGACTTCGACTGGACCGACGTGCAGCACTACGTCATGCACCAGGTGTCCACGGTGCACTGCGGGGCGATGATCCAGCGGCTGGGACTGGACGCCGACCTGGTGCCGCTGACGTTCCCCACTGCTCGGCAACATCGGGCCTGCGGCGATCCCGATCACCCTGGCCATGCACCAGGACCGGATCGAGCGCGGTGACCGCGTGATCCTGCTGGGCATGGGCTCGGGGATCAACGCCGCGGCCGCCGAGATCCGCTGGTGAGCCTGCCGCCTCCCGGATTGAGCGGGCTCGACGCCCGCTGGTCGCGTGAGGTGACGGCGGCGGACTCGACGGGTGTCGCCGCGCACATGGCACGTGCTCGACTCGCACGCGGGGCTGCCCGAGGGCTCGCCCGAGCCGGTCGGGACGCTGCTGTGCGTGCACGGGAACCCCAGCTGGTCCTACCTGTGGCGGCGCGTCGTGGCCCGGCCGCCCGAGGGCTGGCGGGTCATCGCCATCGACCACCTGGACATGGGCTTCTCGGAGCGCACCGGCACCCTCCGCCCGCTCGCCCAGCGCGTCGACGACCTCGACTCGCTCACCGACGCGCTCGGCCTCACCGGGCCCGGCAGCGACGGCCCGATCATCACGGTCGCCCATGACTGGGGCGGGCCCATCTCGCTGGGCTGGGCGCTGCGGCACGTCGACCGGCTGGCCGGCGTCGTGCTGTCCAACACCGCCGTCCACCAGCCGGCCAGCGCCAGCGCACCGACCGTCATCCGGGCCACCCGCCTGCCCGGCATGCTGCCCGCGATCACCTCGCGGACCAGGACGTTCATCCGGGCCGGGCTGTTCCTCTCCCGCCCGGTCCCGCCGCCGGAGGTGCGGGCCGGCTACTACGCGCCCTACTCCGAGGCGGGTCGCCGGGGCGCGATCGAGGACTTCGTCGCGGACATCCCGCTGGATCCCGACGACGTCAGCGCGGCACCCCTGGACGCCATCGCCGACGGGCTGGGCGCGCTGGCCGACATCCCGGTGCTGCTGCTGTGGGGCCCGCGCGACCCGGTGTTCTCCGACCTCTACCTGCGCGACCTGATCGGGCGGCTGCCGCACGCCGACGTCCACCGCTACGAGGGCTCCAGCCACTTCGTCCCCGAGGACGCCCCGACGTTCGCCGCCGATGTCGCCACCTGGGTCCGCAGCAGCAGCCTCCTGGCCGAGCCGCCGGCTGGAGCCGGGATGGCGCTGGACGCGCCCCCGGTTCCCGACTCCGGCCGGCCGCTGTGGGCGGGGATCAGCGAGCGGGCCGCCGATCCGGCGACCAGCGGGAACCCCGCCGTCACCGAGCTCGGGCCAGGTGGGGTCACTGCCTCGCTCAGCTTCGCCGAGCTGGACGACCGGGTCGCGAACGTCGCCGCGGGGCTCGCGGCGATCGGCGTCCGCCGCGGGGAGCGGATCGCCCTGCTGGTCCCTCCCGGCACCGACCTGACCGCCGTCCTCTACGGGATCTGGCGTGCCGGGATCGTCGCCGTGGTCGTGGACGCGGGGCTCGGGATCCGCGGCATGCGGGTCGCCCTGCGCAGCGCGGGTCCGGCGTACGTGATCGGCACCGCCAAGGGCCTGGCGGCAGCGCGGCTGATGGGCACCGGCGCGCAGCTGATCTCCGTCGGACCGGTGCCGGCGTCGGCCCGGCGCGGGCTCGGCGTGCGCTGGAGCCTCGAGGAGATCGAGGCGCTGGGCGCCGATGCCCAGCGCCCTGACCCGCCCGGGGCGGGGGACCCCGCCGTGGTCGCGTTCACCTCCGGGGCCACCGGCCCGGCCAAGGGCGTGCTGTACCTGCACGGTCAGCTCCAGGCGCAGCGGGAGCAGCTGGCCTCCCTCTACTCCATCACCGCATCCGACCGGCTCGTCGCGGCGTTCGGCCCGTTCGCCCTCTTCGGGGCTGCGTTGGGGATCCCGTCCGCGGTCCCCGACATGAACCTCACCGCCCCGCGCACCCTGACGGCCCGGGCGATGGGCGACGCGGCGGCGGCCATCGACGCGACCATGGTGTTCGCCTCCCCGGCTGCCCTGGCGAACGTGGTGGCGACCGCCGACGCCGTCGATCCCACCGGGCGCGCGGCGCTGTCCGCGCGTGCGGCTGCTGCTCTCCACGGGGGCCCCGGTGCCCGCCGAGACCCTGCACGCGATGCGGCGGTTGCTGCCCGCCGCCGAGGCGCACGCCCCCTACGGCATGACCGAGGTCCTGCCCGTGGCGGACATCGACCTCGCCGGCCTGGATGAGGCCGGACTCGGCAACGGCGTGTGCGTCGGGCGTCCGGTGCCCGGCGTGGAGGTGGAGCTGGCCCCACTGGACGCCGAGGGAGTCCCCGGCGACGAGCGGACGACGACAGCGGAGGTGACCGGCGAGGTGTGCGTCCGGGCGGCGCACACCAAGGCACGCTACGACCGCCTCTGGGTGACCGACCGGGCCGCCACGCCCTCCCCGGGATGGCACCGCACCGGCGACGTCGGGCACTTCGACGCCGCCGGGCGACTCTGGATCGAGGGCCGGCTCGTCCACGTGATCGTGACCGCCGACGGGCCCGGTCACGCCCGTGGGGATCGAGCGTCGGGTGGAGGCCGTCGCCGGGGTCCGCCGGGCGGCAGTGGTCGGCGTCGGCCCGCGGGGTGCCGCCCAGGTGGTGGTCGTCGTGGAGCGCGCCGACGTCCGCCGGTCGGGCCTGGCCCCGGCGTCGCTGCGGGATGCGGTCCGGGCCGCTGCCGGTGACACACCCGGTGCGGTTCCAGGCATTGCGGCCGTGCTGGTGGTGCGGACCCTGCCCGTGGACATCCGGCACAACTCCAAGATCGACCGGGTCGCGGTCGGGCGCTGGGCCCAGCGGGTGCTGGATGGCGGCCGCCCGGGGACGCCATGAGGGTGCTGCTCACCGGCGGCAGCAGCCTGCTCGGCGCCGGGGTGGTGCGTGCCCTGAACGCGCGGGGTGATCGACGTCGTCGTGCTCCAGCGCCGCCACGCTGCGGTGGCCGTCCGACCTCGGCCTGACCGAGCACCTCGCGGACGTCACCGACGCTGCCGCAGTCGGGCGCGCGATGCGTGACGTCGAGGCGGTGATCCACCTCGCGGCGCGAGTGGGCGTGGTCGGCAGCGCGGCGCAGTTCCACGAGGCCAACGTGATCGGGACCCGCACGGTGCTCGAGGCAGCGCGGACGAACGGGGTCTCGCGGTTCGTCTTCATCTCGTCGCCGTCGGTGGCGCACTCCGGCTCGGCCCTGGCGGGAACGGGCGCGGACCCGGCCGACCCGGATCGCGCCAAGGGCCACTACTCCCGGAGCAAGGCCCAGGCCGAGCTCGAGGTGCTGGCCGCCGACGCCCCCGAGCTGGCGACGATCGCGATCCGTCCGCACCTGATCTGGGGCCCGGGCGACACGCAGCTCGTCGGACGGATCGTCGAGCGCGCTCGGTCCGGTCGGCTGGCACTCGTGGGCGGTGGTCGGGCCCTGATCGACACCACCTACATCGACAACGCGGTGGACGCCGTGGTGGCGGCGCTCGACCACGCACACGCCGGCCACGGCCAGGCGTTCGTGGTCTCCAACGGGGAGCCGCGCACGGTCGCCGAGCTGTTCGAGCGGATCTGTGCCGCGGGCGGGGTCGGGGCCCCCACCCGCTCGGTACCACGCTCGGTCGCCTGGGCGGGTGGGGCTGTCGCCGAGGGCGCATGGTGGCTCGGCCGCCGGACGGACGACCCGCCGATGACCCGGTTCCTGGCCGGCCAGCTGGCGACGGCGCACTGGTTCGACCAGCGGCGGGTCCGTGAGGTTCTCGACTGGTCACCGCGCGTCAGCCTCGATGAGGGGTTCGCGCTGCTCGCGGCGCATGCTCCCACGATGGCCGGCCCCCGGTAGCGAGGCTCAGCAACGCCCCCGTGAGGTGCCGGTCACGCGTATCCCTCGCGGTACGTGGGATACGCCGGCACCCAGCCGGTCGCCCGGAGGCGCCGGTTCGACAGCCGCTTGCCGGTGGCCAGTGACAGGTCCGTGGCTGGCGGTGCGGGTGCCCCGAGGCGTTGCGCCAGGTGGGCGGCCACGTCACCGAGGAGGGCCGGCTCGTCGTCGGTACCCACATAGAGCGGGCCGGGTGCCTGTGCGCGGGTGAGCAGGTGGACGACCGCCGCGGCGGCGTCGCCCCGGTGGATTCGGTTCGTCCACCGGTTCGGCTCCGTGATGTCGCCGGCGAGCACGCGAGCCTGCAGCCGGCCGGGCGGACCCCCGTACAGGCCCGAGAGCCGCAGCACTGTGCCGTGTGGGATCCGGTCGGAGAACAGCTGCTCGGCCTCGAGCAGCATCCGGCCCGGTCCGTCCGACGGGTGGGCGGGGGTGTGCTCGTCGATCGTCGCCCCGTCAGGCTGTGACCCGTACACCGAGGTGGAGGAGACCAGGACCGCGCGTCCGGGCACCTGACCGGCCTCGTCCAGAGCATCGAGGGCGCGGCGCATCCCGTCGACATACGTCGCCCGGTAGGCCTCCTCGCTGCGTGGCCTGGCTGTCAGCGCGACGACCAGGTGCTGCAGGTCGAGCTCCGGCAGCCGCGGCACCTCGGCGGTGAGGTCCGCGGACAGCCCG
The DNA here is from genome assembly GCA_963812395.1 of uncultured Actinomycetes bacterium. Classification (GTDB taxonomy): domain Bacteria; phylum Actinomycetota; class Actinomycetes; order S36-B12; family CAIYMF01; genus Prado023. Next base: position 190,834 of record CAWEVG010000021.1, on the reverse strand, counting down.
ATCAGGGGTGGCGGCACGAGCTCCGCCCGCCTGCGGATCGCGAGCACCGTGTGCCCGCGGGCCGCCAGCCGCAGGCCGATGTCCGCACCGAGGCTGCCGCACCCCACGAGCAGCACGTCCGGTGTCATGGCCCGAGGGTATGTCGATCGGCGCCCGGGCCGACCCGCGGCTGGACCGTGTCAGCGACGTCGCGACCCGGGGGCCAGGCGGCGTGCTGTGGGCTCGTCGATGATGAGATCCGTGACGGCCCCGGCCCGCATGGCCGCCAGGAGCGGTCGCAGCTTCGCCTCGCCCGCCACGACGCACAGCCGGCGAGGGATGCGGGCGAGCTCTGCGGGTGTGGGACCTGTCGCCCGCCGGTTGATCGCGATGTCCCGGTAGCTGCCGTCCTGGCGCAGGAACACGGTGCACACGTCCCCGACCACCCCTGCTGCGTAGAGAGCCGCGAGGTCGCTCTCGTCGAGGTAGCCGGCGGAGTAGACGTGCGAGGGGACCTGACCTCCCAGGGCGCCCACGCCGAACAGCGCGATGTCGGCCCGGCGCTGGACGGCGAGCACCCGCTGGACGCTGCGTTCGCGCCACATGGCCTCGCGAGTCTCGGCGAAGTCGAAGAAGGCGGGTACCGGGAAGTGGCGGACCTCGGCGTCGAATGCCGCCCCGTAGGCCGTGACGATGGTGCTCGCGTAGTCCACGCCACTCGTGACGGTGTTCGCGGCGCCGTTGAGCTGCACGACAGTGCCCCCGCGCGTGGGCTTGCGACCCAGGGCTCGCGCGACGGCGCTCACGGTCGTGCCCCAGGCCACGCCGAGCACCATCTCGTCGTCGAACAGGTCCATCAGGAGCCGCGCGGCCACGTTGGCCACCTGTTCGAGGCGCTCGACCTCCTGGGCCCGGGCCCGGACGGGCACGACGTGGGCGCGGACACCGAAGTCGGTCATGAGCTGCGCGGCCACCCCCGTGGCGGCGTCCGGCTCGGCTCGCACGGCGATCTGCACCATCCCGCCATCCCGGGCCGCCTTGAGCAGACGGGAGACAGTCGATCGCGAGGTCCCGAGACGACGCGCGATGGCGTCCATCGGCTCGTCCTGCAGGTAGTACATGGTGGCGGCCAGCCGCATGGACTCCTCACGTTCGATCATGTCCCACCTCCTTCACCTGCACGTCTGTGCAACAGTCTTGCACAAACTCACCGCGCTTCGGCTATGGTGCCCGTGTGACAGTTGTCTGGCGATCGGGTCCGCAGGGCCTCAGATCGACAAGTCACGACCACGTCCTGCACTGGCCGTGGAGGAACAAGGAGAGGAACAACCGGATGCGAATTCGTCATGGGGTGGTGGGAGCCGTCGGGCTGGCCCTCGCCCTGAGCGCGTGCTCCAGCACGACGAGTGATACGTACGACCGACACCAGCGCGGGCGCCAGCGAAGCGGCGAGCCCCGCGGGCGAGACCGTCGACCTCCGGTGGCGGACGCGACCTGACAACCAGGCCGAGGCCGACGTCTACCAGGGCATCTCCGACGAGATCACCGCCAAGAACATCGGTCTCAACCTGAAGTACGAGGCGGGCAACTCCGAGGGCTCGCCCTACCAGGACAAGCTCAAGACCGAGCTGTCGGCCGGGACGGCCCCCGACGTCTTCTGGATCCCCGGCACCGACGTCGCGGACTTCGCGAAGGCGGGCCTGATCCTGAACGCGAGCGACGTGTCGGCGGCCGCGGGCTTCAACGCGGCCGACTTCTACGCGGGTCCGATGGACCAGCTGCTCGTCGACCCGGCCACCGGCCAGAAGGCTGACGGCTTCGTGTGGGGCGTCCCGCGTGACGTCTCCACCTTCGCGCTCTACCTCAACCTCGACCTCATCGACAAGGCCGGCGTGGACGATCCGCGTCAGCTCGCCGCCGACGGCGAGTGGACGTGGGACGCCTTCGCAGAAGACCGCCAAGGCGATCTCCGACCTCGGCGGCGGGGTCAAGGGCTTCGGCGCCGGCGGCTGGTGGGCCAACTGGGGCTACTTCGTGAACTCCGCGGGCGGCTCGTTCTTCAACGACGACCGCACGGCCTGCAACCTGGACTCCGACGGAGTCGGTCAACGGCATCGAGTACTACCAGAAGCTGTACGCCGACGGCTACGGCGTCACGTTCGGTGAGGACCCGGAGCCGGTCTACAAGAGCGGCAAGCTCGGCATGTTCGTCAACGGTCGCTGGGCCACCCCCGGCTCCCGTGAGATCACGGACTTCAACTGGGACGTCGCGCCGATGCCGACCGGGCCTGCTCCCGGTGAGGACTGGCAGTTCTGGGGCGCCTACGTGATCAACGCCAAGACGGCGGACCCGGCCGCGGCCTGGAAGCTCGTCGCCGAGCTCACCAGCCTCGAGGTGCAGGACAAGATCGCCTCGCTCGGCGCGAACATCCCGTCGCGCACGTCGCAGGAGGCCATCGACAAGTTCCTCACCTACACCCCGCCGGCGAACAACCAGGCGTTCGTCGACGGCATCCAGAACAACCCCGTCGCCGAGGGCCCGCTGTGGAAGGGCAACTGGCCGGAGTTCGACAAGGCGACCAATGACGTGGTCACCGCGCTACATGAACGGCGACGATCACGATCGACGAGTACCAGAAGCACGATCTGCAAGGTCACGGCGCACGGCGTTCGAGTAGCGGCTGCTGCACCACCACGGCAGGGGGTCCCGGGTTCCGAGCGGGACCCGGGACCCCCTGCCCCTTGCACGCAGTGCTGACGTGGACCGCTGGAGGAGGCGAACATGACCGCGATGGTCACCGAGACCGAGGACCATCGGCCGAGCCCGCTGTGGGAGGACGACGAGGGGTTCGAACGACTCCTCCGGGGCGTCCAGGCGTGGCACCTCTTCCTCGCGGGGGTCTCGACCTGGGTGCTGGTCAACATCGCGGCCGGGATCTGGGAGCTCGGCGTCCCTCCCGCGAACGGGCCTGGGCATCGTCGGTGCCGCTCGGGCTGGGCGTCAACCTGCTCGTGGTGGTCCTCCTCGGGCGCCGCGTCCGGGTGGGACGCACCCTGTCCTTCCTCGTGAGCCTCCTCGTGGCCCTGGGCGCCTTCGTCGTGCTGTTCGGCGACGCTGGAGATCGCCGAGGGGCTCGACGTCTTCGCCGGCGCCTTCCAGCGGGCGTTCCCCGCCCTGATCCTGATCTCCGTCGGGCGTGGTCTGGTGGGTGATCGCCCGGCGCATCCACAAGCGCCTGCTGCCTCCCGGGGCGCTGGTCACCGACGACGACGTGAACGCGGGCGCCGTTCGTGCGGCGCAGTGGCTGATGTGGGCCGGCCTGGCGATCGTCGCCGTCGGCGCCGTGTGGTGGCTGTTCCTGATGCGTGCCCAGCGGGCGCTGCTGTTCTTCGGCGATGCCATCCGGGCCGATCCCGTCGGTCTTCGTCGCGGCGCTGGTCGTCTTCCTGCTGGCAGCGTGGGCGCTTCGCACGATCATCTCCGAGCGCTCCGCCCGCTACTTCCTGGTCGAGAACGCCCAGGCTGAGGCCCTGACCGGGTGGCTGTACCTCTCGCCGAACCTCCTGGGCTTCCTGGCCTTCTTCGCCGGGCCGCTCGTCTTCTCGATGGTCATCTCGTTCTACGACTGGGACGGGGTCACCAAGGCCGTCTACGTCGGGCTCGACAACTACATCGAGACCCTCTCCCTGACCGTGGCCGGGTCGGCGGCGGACCTGCCGCCGGGCTACACGGAGGTCTTCGGCCTGCCCTTCAGCGACTCCGTCGTGGGTGGGACCGATCCGCTGTTCTGGAAGTCGATCGCCAACATCTTCCTCTTCATGATCGTGGCGATCCCGGCGGCGGTGCTGTCCGCGCTGTTCCTCGCCGTCATGATCAATGCCGGCTACCGGGGCACCAAGGCCTTCCGGACGGTCTTCTTCGTGCCCGCCGTCGCCGGCGTCATCGGGGTGACCCTCATCTGGAAGCAGATGTTCAACGCCGCGGTCGGGTTCATCAACTGGGGGATCGCCACCGGCGGCCAGGCGGTCAACGTCGTGCTGCCCGGTGACCCGTTCCCCGATCGCGTCGAGATCGGATGGCTGTCGGACCCGAGCATCGCCCTGCTGGCCGTGTGCATCGTGTTCGTGTGGTCCCAGTTCGGGTTCAACACGGTCCTGTTCACGGCCGGCCTGCAGGGCATCGGTCGCGACCTCTACGAGGCGGCCGAGCTCGACGGCTGCAACGCCTGGCAGCAGTTCCGCCACGTCACGGTCCCGCAGCTCAAGGAGACCACGTTCTTCGTGACGGTCACGACCGTGATCCTGGCCCTCCAGCTGTTCGACATCGTCTACGCGCTCAACCAGCCGAATCCGGTCGGGTACCCGGACAACGCCACCCTGACGCCGGTCGTCTACATCTACCAGCTCGGGTTCCAGCAGGACTCCTTCGGGCAGGCCAGCGCCGTGGCCTGGGTGCTGTTCGTGATCATCTTCATCTTCACCCTCGCCCAGTTCCGAGCCCAGCGTGCCGATGCGGAGGTGAAGTGATGCCCAGGTCAGGTCGTCCCGTCCGAGGGTGGCGGGCCCAGTCCGCCCGGATCTTCGTCTACGCGAGCCTCACGATCGCGGGACTGGTCGTCCTCATCCCGTTCCTCTTCGCCCTCTCCGGGTCGATGAAGACCGCCGAGGACGTCTTCACCTACCCGCCCAGGATCCTGCCGTACGTGGCCGCGACCGCGACCGTGAACGGCGAGGAGCTGCCGGTCTTCACCGTGCCGCTGCCCGGAGGCGGGACGGCGGACCTCGCGCGGGTGGAGAACGGCACGAGCCTGCGCGAGTTCCGCAAGGTCGACGATCCCGAGTTCGTGCTCGTCAGCCCGAAGGATGCCCTCCAGCCGACCGGGACCACGGTCGTCAGGTGGACGGCGAGGAGAAGGACGTCTACCTCGTCACCATCGACGGCCAGCAGGTCGAGGTCTACGACAACCGCTCCCGGATCGGCGGCACGTACGTCGACCCCGCGAACCCGAGCGCCCCACCGGTGTTCGCCGTCCCGGCGGACGTGACACCGGTGGAGGAGGTCGACTTCCAGAAGGGGAACTACTCCAAGGTCCTGAACCTCAACGGGTTCTCCCGGGCGCTGACGAACACGGTGCTCGATCACGATCCTCGTGGTCGCCGGGCAGGTGCTGACCAGCATCCTCGGTGGGTACGCCTTCGCCCGGCTGAGGTTCCGCGGACGGGAGAAGCTGTTCCTGTTCTACCTCGGATCGATCATGATCCCGTTCGTCGTCCTGATCATCCCGCTGTACCGGCTGATGGTCGAGATCGGGTGGGTCAACGACCTCGTGTCGCTGGTGATCCCGTTCGCGTTCACGGCGTACGGGACGTTCCTGATGCGCCAGTTCTTCGTGACGATCCCCAAGGAGCTCGAGGAGGCCGCGATCCTCGACGGCGCCTCGCGGTGGACCATCCTCTGGAAGGTGATGGTGCCCCTGTCGATCCCGGCCATCGCCACGCTGACGACGTTCTCGTTCCTCTACGCCTGGAACTCCTTCGTCTGGCCGTTGATCGTCATCGACTCGGGCAACCAGGAGAACAGCGTCCTCGCGCTCACCCTGGCCACCCTCGGCGGCCGCGCGGCCGACGCACCGAACCTGGTGCTCGCCGGCGTCATGATCGCGATGATCCCGCCGGTCACGGTGTTCCTCCTGGCCCAGCGCTACTTCGTGGAGAACGTCGCCAGCAGCGGGATCAAGGGCTGAGCCGCGTGCTCGTCGGCGCAGGCCCCGAGGGTGGGCGATGACCACCACGACGCGCGTGGTGCACCTGCGCCGCGGCGGGACCAGCGTCGTCCTGCGCTGCGACTCCGACCAGCTGCCCTGCGCCCTGCACTGGGGCCCCGACCTGGGTGAGCTGTCACCCCGGGAGCTCGACGAGGTCCTGCGTCGCCCTCGCGATGCCCTACCTCGACAGCCCGCTGTCCGCGCTGGAGGCCGTGGCCGTGCTCCCGCAGCACTCCTCGGGCTGGTTGGGCCGGCCGGGCCTGCTGGGCAGCCGGGGCGGGCGCGCCTGGTCGGTCGCGTTCGACGAGGTGACCCACGAGGTCCATGAGGCCGGGAGCCCGGACTGGCCCGACGGTCCCGCAGGGTGCCGTGCGGATCCTGTCCGTGGGCACCGACCACGCCTGCGCGCTCGAGGTGCGCGTCGAGCTGGAGGTGCTGGCCAGCGGCCTGGTCCGGGTGCGCGCCACGGTGCGCAACCTGGGATCCGAGCCCTACGAGGTCCGCCACCTGGAGCCGGCCCTCCCGGTCCCGGCCGAGGCCGGCGAGCTGCTGGACATGACCGGTCGGCACACCCGCGAGCGCACCCCGCAGCGGCGGCCGTTCGACCTCGGGCACTGGGTGCGCGAGTCCTGGGGTGGGCGGCCCGGGCACGACTCGGCGACCCTGCTGTGCGCAGGGCGGCCCGGGTTCGGGTTCCGCGAGGGTCGGGTCTGGGGCGTCCACCTGGCGTACAGCGGCAACCAGGTGCTCTCCGCCGAGCACTCGCCGACCGGCTGGCGGCTGCTGCGCGGCGGTGAGCTGCTCCTGCCCGGCGAGGTCCGGCTCGATCCCGGCGCGGAGTACCGCTCGCCCTGGCTGCTCGGCTCCTGGGGCGAGGGCCTCGACGACCTGTCCGCACCGGTTCCACCAGGCCCTGCGCGCCCGTCCGACGCACCCGTCCCGACCCCGACCCGTGCTGCTCAACGTGTGGGAGGCCGTCTACTTCGCCCACGATCCCGACAAGCTGGTCGCCCTGGCCGAGAGCGCGGCGGAGGTGGGCATCGAGCGCTTCGTGCTCGACGACGGGTGGTTCCTGGGCAGGCGCCACGACTGGGCCGGCCTCGGGGACTGGTACGTCGACGAGTCCGTCTGGCCCGGCGGCCTGCACCGGCTGGTCGACCGGGTGCACGACCTGGGCATGGAGTTCGGCCTCTGGTTCGAGCCGGAGATGGTCAACCTCGACTCCAACCTGGCCCGCGAGCACCCCGACTGGCTGCTCGGGACCGAGCACGGCCCCGGGCCGGCCTCGCGCCACCAGCACGTCCTCGACCTGGCGAACCCGCACGCCTACGCCCACGTGCTCGAGCGGATGTCGAGCCTGATCGACGAGTACCGGATCGCCTACCTGAAGTGGGACCACAACCGCCCGCTCGTGGACGCCGGGCACGCACCCGGCGGGCACCCCCGGGGTCCACGCCCAGACCGAGGCGACCTACCGGCTGATGGCCGAGCTCAAGGCCCGGCACCCCGGGCTGGAGATCGAGTCCTGCGCCGCCGGCGGGGCCCGCCTGGACCTCGGCATCATGGAGCACGCGGACCGGGTGTGGGTCTCGGACTGCATCGACGCCCACGAGCGCCAGCGCATGGTCCGCTGGACCGGCCTGACGCTGCCCCCCGAGCTGATGGGGACCCACGTGGGGTCCGGCGCGGACCACACCACGGCGCGCGTCCACGACCTGTCCTTCCGGGCCGGGACGGCCCTGTGGGGCCACATGGGCGTGGAGTGGGACCTGACAGCGGCCCCGCCGGCCCAGCGGGCGGCGCTGGCCCAGTGGATCGCGCTGCACAAGCGGCTGCGCGGCCTGCTGCACACCGGTCGGGTCGTCCACGCGGACCTGGCCAACCCCGCGCTCCTGCTCGACGGGGTGGTCGCCCAGGACGGGTCCCAGGCGCTCTACAAGCTGGTCGCCGTGGAGCACACCCTCACCTGGCCGCCGGGTCGGGTCACCCTCCCCGGACTGGATCCGGACCGGACCTACCGCGTCGCCGCGCTGACGCCCGCGAACGCCGACCGGCTGCTCGGCTCCCCGCCCGGCGAGGCGGCAGCGGGTGCCGCCGACGGGTGCGGCGGCCGGCGCGCTGGCACCGCGCGACCACCGCCCGGGTGGGTGCGCTCCGACCTCACGCTGCCCGGCCGGGTCCTGGCCGAGGTCGGGATCCATGTCGCCCCTGCTGGGGGTCGACCAGCTCGTGCTGATCCACGTGGCGGGGCTCCCGTCGGGCAGGGGGGACGGGCCCGATCGAGGCCCTGCGGGACGAGGAGGAGCGATGACACGACCGATGGCCGCGTGGACCGACGCCGAGGGTGCGGACCGGGCCACCGCGCTGTTCCGGTCCGCCCTCGGTGCGGACCCGGACGGGGTGTGGGCGTCCCCGGGCCGGGTGAACCTCATCGGGGAGCACGTCGACTACAACGGCGGGCTGTGCCTGCCGATGGCCCTGCCGCACCGGACGTTCGCTGCGGTCCGTCGCCGGGACGACCAGGTCGTGCGCCTGGTGTCCTCCCTGGCACCGCAGGACGTCTGGACCGGGACGCTGGCCGGGATCGCCCCCGGGCTCGTCAGCTCCTGGGTGGCCTACGCGGGCGGCCCCGCATGGTCGTTGGCCCAGGACGGCCACACCCTCGGCGGGTTCGACGCCGCCATCGACTCCTGCGTCCCGCTCGGGGCCGGGCTGTCGTCCTCGGCGGCGATCGAGTGCGCGGTCGCGCTCGCCCTCGATGAGCTGTTCGGCCTGGGCCTGGCCGCCTCCGGGTGACTCCGGCCGGGCGCGGCTGGCTGCCACCTGCGTGCGGGCCGAGAACGAGGTCGCCGGCGCGCCGACCGGCGGCATGGACCAGGCGGCCTCGCTGCGCGCCACCGCCGGGCACGCCCTGCTGCTGGACACCCTGGACAACAGCGTCGCCCAGGTGCCGTTCCACCTGGCCGAGGCCGGCCTCGAGCTGCTGGTCATCGACACCCGGGCCGAGCACTCGCTCGTCGACGGGCAGTACGCCGCACGTCGCTCCGCCTGCCACGCGGCCGCCGCCCGGCTGGGGGTCGGCACCTTGCGTGAGGTCACCGACCTCGACGCCGCCCTGGCTGCGCTGCCCGACCCTGTCGAGCAGATGCGCGTCCGGCACGTCGTCACCGAGATCGCCCGCGTCGAGCAGTTCGTCGACCTGGTGCGCGACGACCGGGTCCGCGACGTCGGTCCCCTGATGGACGCCTCGCACGAGTCCCTGCGGGTCGACTACGAGGTCAGCTGCGACGAGCTGGATGTCGCCGTGGAGGCGGCCCGGGCCGCGGGCGCACTCGGGGCGCGCATGACCGGTGGCGGTTTCGGTGGGTCGGCGATCGCCCTGATCGAGGCCGATGCCGCGACCGCCGTCGCTCGTGCCGTCGCCGACGCCTTCCGCGAGAGGGGCTGGCGCGAACCCGGCTTCCTCATCGCGGTCGCCGGACCGGCCGGCGGGCGGGTGCTGTGATGCCTCGTCGAGCCGCGATCGACAGCGCAGCCCGGACCCGGTCACGACCGGTCGCCGGGGCGGTCCGCCTCAACCCCGTCCCGAGGACCTCGGTGCCATGCTCCGCGAGCCCGGCTGAACCGATCCAGAACAGGAGATCCCATGGACCCGAAGCACTTCTCCCTGTACGGCAACACCATCACGCCGGACCAGGACCGCAAGGCGCTGGCGTGGCAGAAGATGTTCGTCGACAAGTTCGCCTACGACCCGAACGAGACGCTACGAGCTGAGCGTCCACGACAACCCGCAGCTCGGCGACGTGCTCGGGATCCGTGACCTCCGTCGCGACTCCGAGGGCGACCCGATCGACGCCGAGACCGGCATCGTGATCTCGACGATCCGGATGGGCTACGGGCACTACCGGATCGCCATGGCGGGCGCATCGGCTGCCCGGGCGATGGGCCGCACCCCCTACTGGCTGGACCTGCTGGCGATCCCGGGCATCACGCAGGACGCGATCAACTGGTGGAACACCAACTACAGCAAGTACTCGCGGGTGTCGCAGCGCAGTGCGGCCTTCGACAAGTACGTCTGGGAGTCGGTCACCTCCGGCGACAAGACGCTGCCCGGGCCTGAACTGGCTGCTCAACAACCAGGCGATCGGGTGGCCGTGGCGGTTCCTCAAGGCGAACGTCCGCGACTACCGCAAGAGCGAGCTGTTCGCCAACCTGCACCACGCCCTGCCGCCAGGACATGCCGATCCTCACGGCCCACATGTGGAACTGCATGGGCGCCGTCGCGGGGGGCATGACCAACGTCGTGGACATGATGTTCGACAACTGGCCGATGGCGTTCCAGCTCACCGAGGGCGCGACCCACGCCGTGCAGTCGCCGTCGGGCTACTACGGGTTCCGGATCATGAACCAGTTCGACGAGGACGACCGGATCCTCAAGCCCACGCCGGCCGACGCGATCAAGTACGTGGGTCATCACGTCGACCACGAGCTGGTCGAGAACATCGAGGTCGACTGCGCCGCGCGCCTGACCCGCATGCGCAACGGCGAGCCGCGTCGCTTCATCCTCACGATGGGCGGCGCCGGTGCCCAGCGTGAGCTCTTCAAGGCGATCATCGACCACTGCCGCCCGATGATCGAGCGCGACGAGCTGACCCTGTTCGTCAACCTCGGCGACCACGCCGACAACTGGGACTGGCTGCGGGCCGAGCTCGGCCCGGCTGCCGCGTCGGTGACGACCCACCGCACCTGGGACGACGCCAAGGCCTTCGCCGACGGGATCCGCGACGGCGAGGCGCACGGCCTGCACGTCTTCCTGTTCGACAACACGTTCCACGGCGTGTACGCGACCAACTACCTGATGCGCGTCAGCGACGTGCTGATCACCAAGCCGTCGGAGCTGGCGTTCTACCCGATCCCGAAGATCTTCAACGCCCGCGTCGGCGCCCATGAGGCGTGGGGCGCGATCCGCAGCGCCGAGCTCGGCGACGGCACGATCGAGACCCGCACCATCCCCCGGACGCTGCAGGCGATCGACCTGATCACCGGCGAGGACGACCTGCTCGAGATGTTCTGCGACTGCATCGTGAAGAACAAGCACATCGGGATCTACGACGGCGCCTACAAGTGCGTCGCCCTGGCGACCGGCACGACCTGGGAACGCAGGCTGGACGGCACTGTCGACCGCGGCTGAGCGACGTCTGACGAGGGTCGAGGCCCGACGGCCCGAGCAGCCGGAGGACCTCGACCGCGGGACCGTTCGGCCTCAGGGGGCCGTGAGGACCCGCAGCGGCGCGACGTCCGGCGTGCGCAGGCGCACCGTCTCCGCGGAGGCGTCGTCCGGCTCGAGCTCGGCGGCCTCCTCCGCGCGGGCCCGCTCGGTGTAGCTCTCGATCTCCGCGGCCAGGCGCTGCTCGTCCCAGCCGAGGACCTCGCGCGGTCAGGGCGGCGATCTCGGGCAGAGCGGCCAGGCCGCGGTCGCGCATCTCGTAGTTCAGGCGGGTCCGGTGCAGCATGACGTCCTCGAGGTGCAGGACGCCCTCATGCGTGGCGGCGTAGACGATCTCGGCGCGCAGGTAGGCCGGGGCGTGCTCGAGCGGCCGGGCCAGGTCCGGGCGGGCCGCGATCGCGTCCACGAGGTCGCCGAGCAGCGATCCGTAGCGGTGCAGGAGGTGGTCGACCATCTGGCCGCTCCACCCGTAGGTGCGCGCCACCACGGTCGCCCGCCGCCCGAGGGCCTCGAGGCCGACCGCGCCCACGAGCGGGATCCGCTCGGTGATCGAGGGCAGGTCCTTGGCCCGGTCGCCGAGCGCGAAGTCGACGGCGTCCGTGGCCATCACCCGGTAGGTGGTGAGCTTGCCACCGGCGATCACGGTCAGGCCGGGCATGGGCGAGGCCGTCGTGTGCTCCCGTGAGATCTTCGCCGACGACGTGCCGGCCTTCGTCCCGGGCTGCAGCAGCGGTCGCAGGCCGGCCCACGTGCCGATGATGTCGTCGCGGGTCAGCGGCCGGGCCAGGACGGTGTTCGCGTGCTTGAGGACGTAGTCGATGTCGGCCGAGGTCGCCACGGGGTGCTGGAGCTCCTGGGTCCAGGGCGTGTCGGTGGTCCCGATCAGCCAGTACCGCGACCACGGGATGAAGAACAGGACCGACTTCTCGGTCTGCAGGATCAGGCCGACCTCGCCGCGGATCCGGTCGCGGGGAACGACGATGTGGATGCCCTTGGAGGCCAGCACCCGCAGCCCGCCCTTCTCGCCGGACAGCGACTCGGTCTGCTCGGTCCAGACGCCGGTCGAGTTGATCACCGCGCGGGCCCGGATCCGCAGCTCGCGACCGGTCTCGAGGTCGACGACCACCGCACCGTCGACCGCTCCGGCCGTCGTTCTTCGTGAGCTCCACGAGCTGGGTGCGCGAGGCGGCGAGCGCTCCGTAGGCCGCTGCCGTGCGGACCAGGGTGAGGACCAGGCGGGCGTCGTCGACGGAGGCGTCCCAGTACTGGACGGCTCCGACGGCCGCGTCGTGGCGCAGGTCGGGGAACCGGCGGAGCAAGCCCTTGCGCGACAGGTGCCGGTGGAAGGGCAGGGCCCGCCGGCGCCCGGAGGCTGTCGCCAGGGTGTCGTAGAGCGCGACGCCGGCCCCGTACATAGGCGCGCTGCCAGACCCGGTGCTCCAGGGGGAGGAGGAATGCCACGGGCTTGACCAGGTGGGGTGCGAGCTGGGTGATCAGCAGGTCGCGCTCGGTGAGGGCCTCGTGGACCAGGTGGAAGTCGAGCATCTGCAGGTAGCGCAGGCCGCCGTGGACGAGCTTCGTGGAGCGGCTCGACGTCCCGCTCGCCCAGTCCTGGGCCTCCACGATGCCGACGCGCAGCCCACGGGTGGCGGCCTCCAGCGCGACGCCGGCCCCGGTCACGCCACCCCCGATGACGAGGATGTCGAGCCCGTCCTCGTCGCTCATCTTCGCCAGGGCCTCGGTGCGCGACGCGGGGGTCATGATGGACGTCAACATGGGTGGGGCTCCTCAGCTCGGCCGACGAGTCCATCATCGACCGCTGCTGCTGCACATGTGCAAGACTCGTGCACGAACGTGCACGAGTCGGCGCGGGCGCCCCAGCCGCTGCGTCGGTGCCGTGGTACAGCAAGTCCGCGGAGGAGACTGCGTCCGCGGTCGGTGTGTCCGTGGACACCGGCCTGAGCGCGGCCGAGGCGGCCGCGCGGCTGGCGAAGAATGGCCCGAACGCGCTGCCCGCCGAGGCGTCGGCTCCGGGGTGGCAGCGGTTCCTGGCCCAGTACAAGTCCTACATGCAGATCATCCTCGTCGGGGCTGCGATCGCGTCGATCCTGATCGGCGAGATCTCCACGGGCCTCGCCGTGCTCCTGATCACCGCGCTCAACGCCCTCGGTGGGCTGCGTCAGCAGGGCAAGGCCGAGAGCGCGATGAACGCGCTGCAGTCGATGCTCAAGACCTCGGCCCGGGTGCGTCGCGACGGCACCGAGGTCAAGGTCGACGCCGACCAGGTGGTGGTCGGCGATGTCGTCCTGCTCGCTGCCGGCGACGACGTGTGCGCCGACGGCCGGCTCATCGAGGCGACGTCGCTGCAGATCGACGAGTCCGCGCTGACCGGCGAGAGCGTGCCGGCGTCCAAGGGCGCCGAGCGTGATCACCGATGCCGAACCCGGTGCTCGGCGACCAGTCGAACATGGCGTTCATGAACACCCCCGTCACCCACGGCAGCGGCGTGATGATCGTGACCGGGACCGGCGTGCGAACACCGCCGTGGGCAACATCTCCGGGATGCTGAAGTCCACGCCCACGCTCAAGACCCCGCTGACCGCAGCAGCTGGACACCCTGACGCTGTGGATCGCCGGCGCCGCCGGCCTGACGATCGCGATCATGTTCGCGCTCGGGATCTCAGCGCGGCGAGTCCACCACGGTGATCTTCACCACCGCGATCGCGCTGGCCCTGGCCGCGGTGCCGATGGCGATGCCCACGGTCCTGCAGGTGATCCTGTCGACCGGCTCGACCGACGCTGGCCGCAGCAGGGCGCGGTCGTCAAGAGCCTGGACTCGGTCGAGACGCTGGGCTCGACCTCGGCGATCAACTCCGACAAGACCGGCACGCTGACGATGAACCAGGTCACGGTCGTCGAGGTGATCGACCCCACCGACCGGTACTCGATCACGGGCATGGGCTACGGCCTCGAGGGCGAGGTCCACCACGCCGCGGGGAACACGAACACCATCGAGGCGGCGATCCTGCCCTTCCTGATCAGCCAACGACGCCAAGCTCGTCGACGGCAAGGTCGTCGGCGACCCGACCGAGGGCGCGCTGCTGGTCCTCGGGCACAAGGCGAAGCTCGACATCGAGGGCACCCAGGCGGCGTACCCCCGGTCTCGCGACCCTGCCGTTCGACCCGACGTACAAGTTCATGGCCGTGTTCTGCGACGCGCAAGGACGACTCCGGGAACCCCGTCGTGCGGGTCTTCGTCAAGGGCGCCGGGCCGGCGGTGATCGCGCAGGCCTCGACGGCCCTGGCCGGCGGGCAGAGCAGTCCCCTGGGGCGACGCAGCAGAACACCCGCGCCACGAGGAGATGGAGCGCCTCGGGCGGCAAGGGCCTGCGGGTGATGGCCGCCGCCATGCGCGGACCTCGACCCGGCGGGCGTTCGACCCCGAGGGGGACCTGCTGTCGCTGGTCACCGACCTGCAGATGACGGCGATCGTCGGCATGATCGACCCGCCCCGCGCCGAGTCGATGGACGCCGTCAAGGCAGCCCAGGACGCCAACATCCGGGTCCGGATGGTCACCGGTGACGATGTGGTCACCGGCGCCGCGGTCGCCAACCAGCTGGGCATCCCCGGCGAGGCGATCCTGGGCACCGAGTTCGCCGCCCTGTCCGAGGACGAGCGCCTCGGCGCGCATCGACGACATCGGTGTCGTCGGGCGGGTGGCTCCCGAGCACAAGGTGCTGATGGTCGAGACGCTGCGCAAGAAGGGCGAGGTCGTCGCGATGACCGGTGACGGCGTCAACGACGCCCCCGCGATCAAGGCCGCCGACATCGGCATCGCGATGGGCTCGGGCACCCAGGTGGCCAAGAACGCCGGGACGATGATCCTCACCGACGACAACTTCGCCACGATCGTGCGCGCGGTGTCCGAGGGTCGCAAGCTCTACGACAACATGCTCAAGTACATCCGCTTCATGCTCGTGGCCCTGGTCACCTACGTCGTCACCTTCCTGATCGCCAGCATCCTCAACATCGCCGGCGGGCAGCCGTTCTCCGCGGTCCAGATCCTGTGGATCAACTTCCTCATCACCGCCCCCGTCGGCATCGCGCTGGGCCTGGACAAGGAGACGCCCGGGCTGATGAAGCGCATGCCGCGCCCACGCGCCGCGACGATCATGACCACGTCGGTGATCACGACCGTCGGCCTGGTCGGGGTGTTCATGGCCGTCGCGATCAACCCGGTGATCGTGTACGGGGAGAACCCGTACGGCAAGGGCGAGATCGGCAGCACCATGGGCCTGGTCGCGTTCTCGCTGATGCTCGTGATCGCCGCGTTCGAGAGCCGCGACGAGAGGGCCACGCGCTGCGCGCCGAGACCTTCGACAACCGCACCCTGAACATCACCGCCCTGGTCGAGGTCGTCCTCGCCGTCATGATCGCCCGCGGCGGTGACCTGACGTCGCTGCTCGGAGCCGCCGGCCTGACCGACAACCAGTGGCTGATCGGCGCCGCCCCGGCGCTCGTGCTGCTCATCCTGTGGGAGGTCGGCAAGGCCATCGCGCGCTCACGGTCGGGTGACGACGCGAAGGATGCCGCCCACAGGGCCCCGCACGCCCGACCCTGACACTCACGACCAACTGCGGAATGGGAGCACACACGATGGGCAAGAGTGCGAAGAAGGAGCCGAAGTCCCCCGAGACGACCGCCTCCGACGTGACCGGTGAAGCGGCTCCCCGGGCCAGGATGTCGACCAAGGAGTA
The DNA here is from genome assembly GCA_963812395.1 of uncultured Actinomycetes bacterium. Lineage (GTDB taxonomy): Bacteria > Actinomycetota > Actinomycetes > S36-B12 > CAIYMF01 > Prado023. The sequence goes on along the minus strand of CAWEVG010000021.1, from coordinate 175,105 downwards.
CGAGAAGGAGATGCGCCGCCTGCAGGGCGAGCTGGTCGCCCTGCAGGACTGGGTGATCACGACCGGCGCCAAGGTGTGCATCGTGTTCGAGGGCCTGGACTCGGCAGGCAAGGGGGGCACGATCCGGCGCATCACCGAGCGGACCAGCCCGCGGGTGTTCAAGCACATCGCCCTGCCCACGCCCACCGAGCGGGAGAAGTCCCAGATGTACGTCCAGCGCTACATGGCCCACTTCCCGTCGGCAGGCGAGGTCGCGATCTTCGACCGCAGCTGGTACAACCGGGCCGGCGTCGAGCCGGTGATGGGCTACTGCACCCCCGAGCAGACCGAGGCGTTCCTTCGGATGGTGCCGCTGGTCGAGAAGGCGATGGTCGACAACGGGATCATCCTGCTCAAGTACTGGCTGAACGTCAGCGTCGAGGAGCAGACCCGCAGGCTGAGCAACCGGATCACCGATCCGGTGAAGACCTGGAAGCTCTCACCGACGGACCTGAAGTCCTACGCCCGCCACTACGACTACTGCCGGGCCCGCGACGCCATGCTCGAGGCCACCGACACCGGGTGGGCGCCGTGGTACGTCGTCGACAGCAATGACAAGAAGCGCGCGCGGCTGAACATCATCAGCCACCTGCTCAGCCAGATCCCCTACACCGCGCCCCCTGCCCCGGACATCACCATGCCCAAGAAGCCCAGCCCGCGCGGGTACGTCGAGCCGGACAACACCCGCAACCACATCCCCACCCCGTTCTAGCGCAGGGTGCAGCGCCCGGACGCGATCGTGAGCGAGGAGGGAATCGGTCGAGTCCGCCCTGCATCGGTGCATCGCGGGACAGATGCAACTACCCTGCGACCATGAATCTCCTGCCTGTCGCGTTGCGCGGCTATGACAAGTCCTGGTTGAGCCGTGACGTGATCGCGGGTATCACGCTGGCGGCGGTCGCGATCCCGGAGGTCATGGGGTACACCTCCATCGCGCAGACGCCGATCCAGACCGGGCTCTACACGGTGATCTTCCCGACGCTGGTGTTCGCCCTGCTCGGCTCCTCCAAGCTGCTGGTGGTGGGCGCCGACTCAGCCACCGCCGCCGTGCTGGCGGCCGGGCTCGCTGGGCTCGGGGTCGCCGGCCTCACTCCGTACACGCCTGAGTGGGTCGCCTGGTGCAGCCTCACCGCCCTGGTCGTCGGTGGCCTGCTGCTGATCGCCCGGGTGCTCAAGCTGGGGTTCATCGGGGACTTCCTGAGCACGTCGGTGCTCGTCGGCTTCCTGACGGGTGTCGGCATCCAGGTGCTGTCCGGGCAGATCCCCGACATGCTGGGGGTTCCCAAGGGCACCGGCAACTGGTTCCAGCAGCAGTGGTCGACGATCACCTCGATCCCCGACGCGAACCTCGCCACGGTCGGGTTCTCGGTCCTGACCGTCGGCCTGATCATCGTGTTCGACAAGTTCATCCCGAGGATCCCTGGCGCTCTGGTCGCGGTCGTGCTGTGCATCATCATCTCGACGGTCACCGACGCGGCGGCCGACGGTGTGGCCGTCGTCGGGGCTGTGCCGTCCGGGCCCCCGCCCATCGGGTTGCCCCAGGGCGTGACCCTCAGCGACGCGTGGAAGGTGATGGCCACCGCCTTCTCCTGCTTCGTGCTGATCGTGGCCCAGAGCGCGGCGACGTCGCGCAGCTTCGCCGCCAAGCACGGTGACCGCGTCGACGTGAACCGCGACATCGTGGGCCTGTCGGGTGCGAACATCGCGGCTGGGCTGTCCGGAACGTTCGTCGTCAACGGCAGCCCGACCAAGACCCAGATCCTCGACCAGCAGCACGGCCGGACCCAGGTGGCCAACATCACCATGTCGGGCGTGGTCCTGCTGTTCGCCCTGTTCTTCACCAGCCTGCTGACGAACATGCCCAAGGCAACCCTGGCGGGGATCGTGTTCATGATCGGCGTCAGCCTGATCGACGCCCTCGGCCTGCGCATGATCAAGCGCGCGCGGTTCAGCGAGTTCATCGTGGCCTGCCTGACCGGCTTCGTCGTCTTCGCGGTCGGCGTCGAGCAGGGCATCATCCTGGCGATCGTGGCCTCGATCCTCGAGATCATCCGACGGGCCTACAGCCCCAACGACTTCGTCGTCGTCCAGGAGGTCGGGGGCACGCCCAGCTACATCGCTGCGACCCCGGGAACGCAGAGCGAGCCCGGGTTGGTCGTCTTCCGCTTCGACGCCGAGCTCTTCTACGCCAATGCCAGCCGGTTCACCGACGACGTCAAGGCGCTTGTCGACGGGGCTCCAGACCGGGTGCGCTGGGTCCTGCTCGACGCGTCGGCCCTGGCCGATGTCGACTACTCCGCGGGGATCCAGCTGAAGGACCTCGGCGCCTTCCTGGGTTCGCGTGGGATCCAGGTCGGTCTCGTGCGGGCGGACGTGGACCTCCTCAAGACGCTGACGACCTACCACGTGATCGGGGAGGGCTCCGACCTGCTCACCTTCCCGACGATCGGCGCGGGAATCGAGGCGTTCCACGCGGACCAGGGGGCGACCCGCTGACGCGGTGGGTGGGGGCGCCCCCAGCAGTCCAGGCTGCAGCCCGCACCGGGGTGGGCCCGTGCCGTCACGTGGGACCGGGCAGTACCTTCTCGCTGAGCACCGCGAGGCCGTCGCGGGCCGCGCGCTCGGCGTCCTGGACCCGCTGGTGCATCGTGCGAGCAGCCTCGAGGTCGTCGAGCGCCACGTGCACGGCCTGCTGGCAGGCGCCCACGCCCAGCTCACGGTCGCGGCGGGCCGCCTCGAGGTCGTTGCGGTAGCCCTGCAGCTCGCCCTCGGCGAGCTCCGCGGCTCGCGCGAGCAGGTAGCGGAAGCTGGCCCGGACCTTCTTGGGCGTTGTCTTGCGTGACAGCCCATCCAGTTCCTCGCTCACCGTGACGCGCATGAACACCAGCGGGTCGGAGACATAGCGTGTGTTGGCCGCGGCCTGCTCGGCGCGGTCGAGTGCCTCGCGCGCCTCGGCCAGGGCGTGCTCCGCCTCGCGCACGGCTGCCGCAGCGGCGTGCAGGTGCGGAGCGAACCGATCCGTGACCGCCAGGGCAAGGCGATCCCACTCCGACTGGGTGATTCGGTCGGGGCCGGGCGCATCAGCGGCGGTGGGCCGATCAGTCATGTGTCCTCGGGGTGGTGACGGGGTAGCCAATCCTCGCATGCCCCGAGGCCTGGAAGCGGACGGCCGTGTCCCAGCAGATCCTTAACGAGTTCGTTACCCGGGGGGTGTTGTGGCAGGGGTCCGGAGTTCGTAGTCTGGTAAGGGTTGGCTTACTCGGAGGGAGGCTCGACCATGGTGGGAGTCCGATGCACGTCACAGGGATTCAATCGGGGCGTGCGCCCTCCTGCCGGTGGGTCACGGGAGCCTTGGGCTTCTGGGACGGGGGCAGTGCCGATTCCGCAGGCCCTTCGTCGGCGGCACCCGATGCCGCCGAGGCGACTCGCCGACGCCTGCGTCGCGATCCAGCTTGTGAGGGATGACTGACCGGTGCACGGCGCTGAAGTGCCACGGGCCGCCCGGACTCGGGCGGTGGCGCGGTCGCACGCCGCACGGGCTGGGGAGGTCCAGGCAGGGTTGCCCACGGAAGCGGGGTCAGGGGCTGGGCTCGACGCGGACGTCGGTGTTGTGTTGCGCTGGTCGCCGACACTGCCGCATCCCCGGACGCCGATCGGCGCTCCAGTCGTGCGCCCTGGAGGACGTGGGATGCCCCTGCCGACGCTCCTGTCGGTGGACAAGCACCGTGGGATCCCTCGGGGGGCGAGAACCTACCTGTTGCTGACGGGGTGGACGTCCGGCCTGATCGCCCAGGGCTACGTCCAGTGCGCCCCGTTCCTGGCGGCGCGCCTCGATCGCCCGGGCACGGTGAGCCAGCATGTGATGGTCGAGTGGACACAGACCCTTGGGCTTGCCGACCGGATCCCCCTGGAGATCCTCCAGGCGGAGATGCCGGAGGCTGGTTGGCTGCCATTGACGAGGGAGGCATCGGCGATCCCCCTCACGAATGAGCACTCGGAGCTGGTCCGGCGGCTGTGGCACCAGTGGATCGATCGCAGGAAGCCAGCAGGTCGGCGCATCGTTGGCAGTGACTTGGTCCCACGAGGGTGAGTGGGACCTTGCGTTCTGGGTGACCGGCACGGCTCTCGGTCACGTGGCCGCCCTCTCGTCTCGAGGGACGGCAGACGGAGGAGTCGGGCACGCCGACGACCAGGTTGGCGGCGCAGCCAGCAGCGACGCCGAGGGCGGCGCCGCCGATCAGGTCCAGGGGGAGATGGGCGCCCACGTACAGCCGTCCGGTCATCACGATCGCGATGAGGACCACCGGGAGCCACCGCCAACGGGCCGGGAGGTACGGGGTGAGGATGACGGTGAGGGCTGCGGCAACGGCGGCGTGGCCCGACGGGTAGCCGAGACTGCCGCCGGCGAACGTCTCCCGACCTCCGGTGACGTCGGCGAGCAGTGCCGCGGGGCGGCCCCGGTCGACCCATCCCTTGGCAGCTCTGGCCATGAGGTAGACGCCGATCCCGCCGATCGCCATCGCCGCCGCAAGACGCATCCGTCGCATCACCAGGGCGACGATGATCAGGATCGGGATCGTCACGAAGACGCCGAACTGCATGAACGGCCAGATGCCGACATACAGGGCATCCGGCAGGCCGTTGACCACCGTGAACACCGCCACCTCACCCGGCGCAATGCCATGGGTTGCGACGAGGGCCGAGGCCGCGAACACCGCCAGGCCGACAACCACGCCCACGGCATCGGACCTGCGCCCGGCTATCACGAACGCAGGCTACGACTGGGCCTCGCTGCCCCACCAGAGGCAGGAGCACCTCCGGTTGGTGCAGCACGCGCCCCGCGCTGGTCCGCCCTGCCCAGGCCTTCCCCACCCCCGGCAGTGCGCCATTCCAGGGGAAGGGCGCGGGAAGGTCGGACTCCTAGGTTCCCTTCAACGCCGGGAACCGCCCGGCGGGACCTTGAGGAGGAAACCATGACCGCAGTCACCGAGCCCGCAGTCCGCAACGGTGTGGACACCGCCGCGCTGTTCTCCACGCTCGACGCCGTGAAGGCGCAGCCGGAGATCGCCGCCTTCCGTTTCGCCGCGAGCAACACGTGGGTGAGCGGCACCCACAGCCAGTCGACGATCTCGGGCTTCCACGGCGCGATGCAGGACATGCAGCACAAGTCCCAGACCGTGCTCGTCGCGGACCACCCGGAGGTCCTCACGGGTGCCGACCACGGGCCCACTCCGGTCGAGTACCTGCTGCACGCCCTGGCCGCCTGCCTCACCGCCGGGCTGGCGAACATCGCCGCCGCCCGCGGTGTGACCCTGACACGGGTCACGTCCACGGTCTCCGGGGACATCGACCTGCTGGGCATCCTCGGGCTGTCGGATGGGTCGGTGCGCAACGGCTACAGCCAGATCCGGGTCCAGTTCGACATCGAGGGGGACGCCGACGACGAGACCCTGCGCCGCCTCGTCGAGCAGTCGCGGCGCCGCTCCGCGGTCTACGACGTCCTGATGAACGGGACGTCGGTCGTGATCGACGTCGTCACGCACTGAGCTGCCAGCGAGCCGGCGCGCCCGCCTGGTCACGCGGATCAGGTGGGCGCCCGGCGCCGACACGGATGAGAGGGAGGCCATGATCACCATCGACACCGTCGTGATCGGCGCCGGCCATGCCGGGCTCGTCACGAGCCGCAGCCTGCAGGACGCGGGCCTCGACCACGTCGTGCTCGAGCGCGGGGACATCGGGGACAGTTGGCAGCGCGCGCGGTGGGACTCCCTGACCCTGCTCACTCCGGCGTGGATGAACCAGCTGCCCGGCGGGGTCCCCCCCGGGGCCCCTGAGGCATTCCTGACCGCGGGGCAGTTCGGGGCCCAGTTGAAGGAGTACGCGGCAGCAGTGCGTGCCCCCGTGCTGCCCCGGACCCCGGTGCTCGACGTCCGCCGGGTGGACGCCGGTCCCCACCGCTACCGGGTGACAGCCGAGGGCAGCACCTGGCTGGCGCGGAACGTGGTCCTGGCCACAGGGCCCGGCAGCCGCCCGATCGTCCCGGGGCCGGTCGCGCACCTCAGCCCCGACATCGACGTCGTGTCGGCTGGTGCCTACCGCAACCCGGCGGCCCTGCGGCCCGGGGGAGTGCTTGTGGTCGGCGCATCGGCCTCCGGCGTCCAGATCGCCGACGAGCTGGCTCGGTCCGGCCGCACGGTGCTCCTCGCCACCGGTCGGCACACCCGTGTTCCGCGGACCTATCGCGGCATGGACGTCTACTGGTGGCTGCAGCGCACCGGCCGGCTCGACCGCCGCATCGACGACGTCGCGGACCCGCGGGCGGCACGCCGGGAGGTCTCGCTGCAGATCGTCGGCCGACACCCTGAGCACGCCGTCGACCTCGCCGCCCTCACGCAGCGCGGGGTCGAGGTGCTCGGCCACTGGATCGGCGCCGACGGTGCCCGGGTGCGGTTCGCCGACGACCTCACGGCCACCTCTGCGGAGTCCCAGCGCAGGATGAGCCGCCTGCTGGCCGCCGTCGACGCGCACATCGCGGCCTCGGGCCTGGAGCGGGAGGTCCTCCCCCCGGACGCACCCGCCGCCTTCGTCCCCCGCACAGCCCGCACGGCCGTGGACCTTCGCGCTGAGGGGATCACCACCGTGCTCCTGGCCACGGGCCACCGCACCCACGTGCCGTGGTTGCGGGTCCCGGTGCTCGATGACGAGGGCATGATCCGCCAGCACCACGGCGTCACGCCGGCCCCCGGCCTGTTCACCGTCGGCCAGCGGTTCCAGAGCCGGCGCAGCTCGGGCCTCATCGCGGGCGCGCGGCACGACTCCGCCGAGATCGTCGCCCACCTCACGGCGTCGGCGACGGGCGTGGCTCGCGCAGACGCCACCCCGGAAGGAGGCCGGTGATGGGCGACCGCTACGACGTCGTCATCGTCGGCGCCCGGGTTGCCGGTGCCGGCACCGCCCTGCTCCTGGCCCGAGCCGGCCTGCGCGTCGCAGTCGTCGACCGTGCCCGCCGCGGCTCCGACACCGTGTCCACGCATGCGCTCATGCGTGCCGGCGTCATGCAGCTGGACCGCTGGGGGATCCTTCCCGCCGTGCGCGCCGCAGGCACGCCGCAGGTCCACCGCACCCTGTTCCACTACCCGGGCCAGACCGTCCAGGTCACGATCCGGCCGAGCCCGGGCGTGGATGCCCTCTACGCGCCACGTCGCACCGTTCTCGACCCGATGCTGATCGACGCCGCCGCGGCTGCGGGTGCTCGTGTCCTGGACCGCACCGCGGTCGTCGGCCTGATCCAGGACGGCGGTCGCGTCGCCGGGGTGCGGGTGCGTGGTGTCGACGGCATCGAGCGCATCCTGCGCAGCCATGTCACGATCGGTGCCGACGGGATCCGCTCCGGCGTGGCCGCGGCCGTGGGGGCGGCACTGCAGCGATCAGGAACCCGCTCGGGGGCCGTGCTCTACACCTACCGTGCGGACCTGCCGACCGCCGGCTACGAGTGGGCGTACGGAGACGGAGCCGCCGCCGGCATGATCCCGACGAACGACGGTCTCACCTGTGTGTTCGCCGGAACCACGCCCGAGCGTTACCGGGCGGCCCGCCGGCGCGGGGCGGAGGTGGCGCTGCGTGGCCTGTTCGCCCGTGCGGCGCCCGACCACGTGGCCCGTCTCGACCAGTCGTCCAGCGCGGGACCCCTCCGCGGCTGGACGGGCGTCACCGGATTCGTGCGCCGCTCGTGGGGCCCGGGGTGGGCCCTCGTGGGGGACGCGGGCCACTTCAAGGACCCCATCACCACTCATGGCATGACCGACGCCCTGCGCGATGCGGAGCTGCTCTCTGCTGCCGTGATCGGCGCCCTGTCGACGGAGGTTCGGGAGTGCGACGCCCTGGCCGACTACCAGCGGCAGCGGGACATCCTCTCGGCCCCGCTGTTCGACGGTCACAGATCGCATCGCGTCCTACCAGTGGACGCTCGGCGAGGTCCCGGGCCTGCTGCGTGAGGCCAGCGCGGCGATGACCGACGAGGTCGAGTTCCTGCAGCAGCTGCATGCACGCCCGGCGGGTCCACGGTCTGGTCGGGACGCCCTCACCCTTGTACAGTGAGGGAAGGCTAACCCTACTCGGAGCACACATGGACGTGGCGATCACGTTGCTCGGGGGCTTCCGGGTGTCGGTCGGAGGAGTCGATGTCGCCGACGATGCCTGGGGCCGCCGGAGCGCCGCTGGCCTGGTCAAGCTTCTGGCCCTTGCGCCGGAGCGCCGCCTGCACCGCGAGCAGGTGATCGACGCGCTCTGGCCCGAGGTCGGCGTGGCGGACGCCGGACCGCGCCTGCACAAGGCCGCGCACTTCGCGCGCCGCTCCCTCGGGGAGCAGACCTCGGGAGTCGCGCTGCGCGGCGACGTCGTCCTGCTCCTGCCTGATGATCACGTGGACGTCGATGCCGCCCGGTTCGAATCGGAGGCCCGGTCTGCGCTCGAGGCTGGCGATGCCGACTCAGCCGCCGCCGTCGTCGACACCTACGGCGGCGACCTGCTGCCCGACGACCTCTACGAGCCGTGGGCCGAGGAGGCCCGGGAGCGGCTGCGCATGCTCCGTGCCGACCTGTTGCACCGGGCAGGTCGGTGGGAGGCCCTCCTCCAGGACGACCCGATGGACGAGGAGGCCCACGTGGCCCTCGCCCGACGCATGGCCCTGGCGGGGGACGTGCGCGGTGGGCTCCGCCAGCTCGAACGGCTCGACCGGGCCCTGCGCGTCGAGCTGGGGACCGTTCCCGGACCCGAGGCCGTGAGGCTTCGCGCCTCCCTCCAGGCGGCACTCGGCCACGATGCGGGCAGCGCTGGTGGGTCCGGACGGGCGCTCGTCGGACGGGAAGAGGCCCTGACCGCGCTCGGCCGCGCCATGGTCCGGGCGCGGGCCGGGCACGGCACCACGGTCCTGGTCACCGGGCCCACAGGTGTCGGCAAGTCGGCAGTCCTGGCCGTCGCGGCGCGCAGGGCCCAGGATCAGGACTGGCGCATCGGACGTGGGGCGGCATCCTCAGTCGAGGGCGCGTGGGCGTATTCCGCGGTGCTTGAAGCCCTGGCGGACCTGTGCCGACATCACCCGACCATCCTCGACGGGCTCGACGACGCCTACCGGACCGAGATCGACCGCGCACTGTCGGGGCGGGCGCTGCCGTGGAGCGGGGAGAGCGCCCACCAACGGCTGTTCATCGCGGCAGCCGAACTCGTCCGGCTGGCAGCCGCCGGACACGGCCTCCTCCTCGTGATCGAGGACCTCCACGAGGCCGACGAGGCATCCCTGCGCCTCATCCACTACTTGGCGCGCTGCGCAGTCGCCGCGCCGGTCATGCTCCTGCTGACTGCGCGCGCCGGGGCCGGTTCACCGATCCCTCCCGCCCTTGCCAGCCTGCTCGCCCGTGGGGTCGGCGAACGGCTCGAGCTGGCCCCGCTGACCCTCGACCAGGCGATGGACCTGCTCGCCGAGCGCCATCCGGACCTGAGGCGAAGCGCGGCGGAGCGGCTCTGGACGATCAGCGGAGGGCTGCCGTTCACGTTGCTGGAGTCGGCGCGTGCGGCAGGCCCCACCGACCCCGGGGGTGCCGACGCCACGGGCGGACCGGGTGGCATCGCCCTGGCCTCCGCCGTCTCCACGCTGCCGCCCTCGGCCGGAATGCTCGTCAGGAGGCTCGCGGTGCTCGGGATGGACGTCAGCACCGACGAGGTCCTCGCCCTCGCGGACGGGGATGCCGAGCATGCCTTCGCCGACCTCGAGGCGGCGGTCGACGCCCTGGTGCTTGTCCCTGGCGAGACGGGGTATCGCTTCCGCCACGAGGCGGTGCGTGACGCGGTGCTCGCCGCAACGCCGCCCCACCGACGCCCGGCGCTGCATCGCGCCGTCGCGCATCGGCTCGACGCCATCTCGGCGCCACCCGCCCGGGTGGCCCGGCACCTCATCTCCGGCGGGGATCCGCAGGCGGCTGTGCCCTACGTGCTCAGGGCCGTCGGTACCCTCGGCGCACTCGGGGCCTACCGCGATGCGCTCGACCTGATCGACGCCGTGCTCGACCATGCCACGGGCGAGGGCCGCGGGGACCTGCTCGCCCGGCGTGGTGACCTTCTCATGGCGCTCGGCAGCCCCGACGCGATGGCGGCCTATCGCGCCGCGATCCCGCTCACGTCGGGGGTCGAGAACAGGCTGGCACGGGCGAGGCTGTCGCGTGCGGCGTGCTTCGCGGGGGACTTCGACACCGCCGCCGCAGCGATCGAGGGACTCGAACTCGAGGGCGACGCCGCGGATGGGCCCCTGCTCGTGGCCCGCGGGAACCTCGCGTACTTCACCGGTGACACCGAGGCGGCCTGGGAGGCGGCCAGTCGTGCCCGGCGCGACCTGTCCGGAGCCAACGACCCATGGCAGTACGTGGACCTGGTCTCCCTCCAGGGACTCATCGCGCACGACCGCGGCGAGTGGTTCGACCGCCTCCGGCTCGAGATGCGCCAGACGCTGCGTGAACCCGACCTGGCCGTGGCGCTCTTCGACGCCCACCTGTGCGTTGCGGAGTACGTGCTCTACGGACCTGTCCCCTTCCCCGAGGTGATCGAGATGGCGCGCAGCCTGCGCGACCGGGCGGAGCGCTTCGGTGCCCTGCGCGGCGTCGCGTTCGCGACCTCGCTCATGGGGGAGGCAGCGCTGCTCATGGGCGACCTGGACCTGGCCGAGGAGGAGCTCGAACGCTCGGTGGGACTGCACCGTGACGTCGCGGCGCCGGCGGGGGAGGCCAACAGCCTGCAGCGCCTGGCAGAGGTGCGCCTGCTCCAGGGTGATCGGTCCGAGGCCCAGCGCCTGCTCCAGCGCGCCCTGCCGCTGGCCCGGTGGTCCCTGATCGGAATGCACCTGCTGCAGCGGATCTACGGGTCGATGATCGCGGCCGCACCGGATCCGGTGGCGGCGCGTGCGGTCGTCGACCGGGCGGAGGCCACGATGGGCGAGACGGACAGGTGCGCCTTCTGCGACCTCATGTTCGCAGTGCCGGCGGCGATCGCCTGCGCGGACGTCGGCGACCTCGACGAGGCCCGTCGCCGGCTGGCGCAGGCGGAGGCCCTGGCCACGCGCTGGAACGTGGGCGCCTGGACGGCGGCCGTGACGGAGGCGCGTGCACACCTGGTTGTGGCGCAGGGCGACCCACTCGAGGGGGAGCGCTTGTTCCAGTCCGCGGCTGAGCTCTTCGAGGCCGCCGGCCAGCCACTCGACGCCCGCCGCTGCCGGCAGGCCCTGCTCGCCCCGGTCAGGTGATCGCCGTGTCAGGGCGCGCATCAGGGCGGCCGGGTCACGACGAGACCGCCCCCGCTCCGCGTCGGATGAGAGGTGACGCGGGGCGGGGGCGGGTGCAGGGGATGGCCGTCGGGTGCGACGGTTGTCAGCGCTCGGCGGGCAGCAGGCCCGGCTCAACCGAGGCGCGGGTCCTCCCAGCCAGGGCCTTCCAGGCTCGGGCGAGGACTGACATGACCGTGGGCTGGGCGTCCCGTGCCTGTCGGGCCTGCTCGGCCCGCAGGTGCTTGACGTGTGCGGCGCGTGAGCGCTCGGCCTGGCTCGACATCCTCTGGCTCCACAGGAGGAGCTGCAACTGGTCCATCGTCGGGGTCCTTTCCGTGAGTGTGGGTGTCCGACGTCCACAACGATCCGGTCCCGGCCTTCCCGAACCCTTCCTGCTCCTTCCCCCACCTTCCCGGTCGTCCCAGGCGTCAGAGATCCTCGGGAGGACGGCGGTGCCACGATGAGGGTCGGGGACTCGGCGAGACGCACCCGCACGGTCCAGGCGCGCGACATCGACCTGTTCACCCAGATGACCGGTGATCGGAACCCGCTGCACCACCGTCCCGACCTCGCGGAGCTCAGCCGGTTCGGTGGGATCGTCGTGCAGGGCGGGGTCACAAGTGGGCTGCTCAATGCCGTGGTGGCCGAGGACCTGCCCGGCCCGGGGAGTGTGTTCCTGCATGTCGACTGGTCGTTCCGGGCGCCGGTCAGGCCCGGTGACACGATCACTGCGGACGTTCGTGTTCTCGACATGCGCGACGACAAGCCGATCACCACGCTCGCCACGGTCATCACCAACCAGGACGGTGTCATCGTGCTGGACGGGACGGCCGTGGTGTGGCGGGACCCGGTGGTCGCCGAGCGGACGACCGACCCCACCGCAGGGGGATGATCCCACCACGATCGCGACCGGGGGTCAGACGACCATGGCGACGACGGTGACAGCGGCGTAGCAGGCAGCACCCACGACGACCACGCGCATCATCGACCAGCCTCGCCATGCCAGCACCGCTCCGATCCCCACGCCGGCAAGGATGGCCACGTCCGGGTGGGTCGAGGTGCCACCGTGGGCGACCAGCGCCGTCACCAGCAGCGCGGTCATCGCGCCGATCCCTGCGTGGCGCAGGGCTACCGCGGCTTTGGGCCCGAGGTGGATGGCCTCGGAGGCCATCAGCGGCAGGGCCCGGATCGCGAGGCTCGCTGCGCCCACCGCGAGCACCACCACCCAGGCGTTCATGGCCGAGCCTGCTCGCGCGTGGCGGCCAGTCCGGCCAGGGCTGCGACGACCATCGACAGGATCAGTCCCGATCCTGCCGGCCAGGACCGCGTGGCCAGGGTCGCAGCACTCGCTGCGCTCACTGCGGCCCATCCGCCGGGCGCCCGCAGGTGCGGTACCACCATCGAGACCAGGCACAGCGGGACGGCCACGCCCAGGTGTGCTGTGGCTGCGGGGGCCGAGCCGACCGCGGCGCCTGCTGTCACGGCCAGCAGCCAGGCCACGGCCAATGTGGCCCCGCAACCGAAGTAGTGCGCGCGTCGCATCCGCAGGGAGCCCCCGGCCTCTGCGCGACGCTCGACGAGCAGCCACAGCGCGTCGACGACCATCGCCGCCGCACCGAGCCGCACCAGCCGGGGCGACCCTGCCCAGAGGGCTGCCAACCCCGTCGCGTAGACGAGCAGGCGGAGATTGATCAGCACGCCCGCGGCAACGACCAGCGCCGGCGTCGCATCGCGGGCCAGGAGGTCGAGGACGGCCAGATGGGCGCTTCCGCCGTAGATCGTCCACGTGCCCGCCCAGCCCGCTGCCGGCTCCGGGCTGCGGCCCACTGCAGCGCCCACCAGGAGCCCGAACGGGACGTAGCCCAGGGCGAACGGCGCCATGTCGCGGGCGCCCCGGCGCCACTCCTGGCGCAGGTCGGCCGACGGTTCGATGGTCGCCGCCGCTGTCGTCGCCGCTGGCGTCAGGGGTGGCGTGGTCGGGGTCATGGCCCCACGGTGGCGGCGGTGCCTTCCCCGGGCCTTCCCGCCGGGTGGCTGCTGGGAAGGTCGGTGACAGTGCCGGCCTCGCGCAGGTACCGTGGCCGGGTGGACGTGTCAATCCACCTGCTGGACCAGTTCACAGTGGAAGTCGACGGGCGTCGGGTGCCTGCCTCCGGGTTCCCGCAGACGCAGCGCAGTCTCCCTCGTGAAGCTGCTGGCCCTGACCAGGGGGCACCGGCTGCACAGGGAGCAGGTGATGGACGCCCTCTGGCCTGAGGCACATCCTGATGACGCGGCGAACCAGCTGCACAAGGCGGCGCACTACGCCCGCCAGGGCACAGGGGAGCCCGGTTGCGTCGTGCTGCGCAACCATGTCGTCTGGCTCTTCCCCGAGGCCCGGGTCCAGGTCGACGCGATGACAGTCCAAGTCGTGGCTGCCCAGCTCGCTGCGGCTGATCCCGGATCGGTCGATCCCGGCCGCGCGGAGGAGGCGCTCGGGCTGTTCGGCGCCGGCCCCCTCCCCGACGACCTCTACGAGCCCTGGGCGGCGCAGCATCGGAACCGGCTGGAGGCTGTCCACCGCCAGCTGTTGCGGTGGGCCGGGCGATGGGCCGAGCTGGTGTCGCTCGACCCGAGGGACGAGGAGGCGAACCTGGGCCTCGCCCGGTCGATGCTTGCCCGTGGTGATCGGGCGGGCGCCCTGCGCCAGATCGACGCGATCGAGCGGATCCTTGAGGACGACTTGGGCATCGGGCTCAGCCCTGAGGCGCTGGACCTGCGCATCGAGGCCCTCGACACCCCGGTGGTCGCACCTCCGCTGACGAAGCCCGGGCGCACCCGGGCGCTGCCGCGCCACGCGGGCCTGGCCACGCAGAGACTCGGGTTCTGCGACGCGGCAGACGGTGTCCGGTTGGCCTACGCGACAAGTGGAACCGGTCCGCCCCTGGTGAAGGCCGCCAACTGGCTGACCCATCTGGACTACGACTGGGCGAGTCCGGTGTGGGCGCACTGGTGGCGTGCGCTCTCGGAGCGACACCGACTCGTCCGCTACGACGAACGGGGCTGTGGGCTCTCCGAGTGGCGATGTCCCGGATGCCTCGTACTCCCTCGCAGCGTGGGTGCGCGACCTCGAGGCGGTGGTCGATGCGCTCGGCCTCGAGCGGTTCGACCTCCTGGGCATCTCGCAGGGCGGAGCGGTGGCCGTCGAGTACGCCGCACGGCACCCGAGGCGCATCCGCAAGCTGGTCCTCTACGGCGCCTACGCCCAGGGCCGGGTGGCCCGGGGAGACACCGCGACTGCCCTGCCGCTGCACGAGCTCCAGTCCCAACTGGCCCGGGTCGGATGGGGACAGGACGACGCGTCCTTCCGTCAGGTGTTCACCTCACAGTTCATGCCCGGCGGCTCCAAGGAGCTGTGGAACGACTTCAACGAGCTCCAGCGCAGGTCGACGTCACCCGACAACGCCGCGCGTCTGCTCCAGGTGACCGCGCACATCGACGTCAGCGACGTCGCGCGCCGCGTCCGAGCTCCCACCCTGGTGCTGCATGCCCGCGACGACCAGCGGCCCCCGTTCGAGCAGGGCCAGCTGCTCAGCCGCCAGATCCCAGACGCACGCTTCGTGGCCCTCGAGGGGCACAACCACATCCTCCTCGAGGACGAGCCCGCCTGGCCGATCTTCGTGACGGAGGTGGAGTCATTCCTCGCCGCCGAGTAGTTGCACAGCGCCGGAGGTGCAGTGCGAGCCGGCGCGGCCTGCACGGGCGCCAGGCGGCCGCTGAGCCCGCGACCCGGGCCCACCCGCGCAGGTAGTCCTCACCCCAGCCCCAACTTGGTCGGCCCACATCTGCCACGCATCCCCGGCTTCATCGCAGGTCATGGTGCGGGCGTTCACGGCGTCCCATGCGATCCGTCCGGCAGTCTCCGCTGAAGGCACGAGAAAGACGCTACTGGCCCCTGAGGCCCCCAGCTGATCACCTCAAACCAGGCACAGGATCGTGTAGCTGAGCTGACCCATTGACCCCAAGGAGAGGGCGCCCTTACTTTGACTTAGCGGTCCCGTTGAGATCTGCAAACGGAAAGGATCACACATGAAGAACACCACACGGTCCCTCGTCGGTGCCGGAGTGTGCGCGGCGCTCATGTTCGTCGGGGGTGCTGGCACCTCGTTCGCTGGCGAGGTCAAGGGTCCCCCAGGTACTGTGAACAACACAAACGTGACCGGTGCGCTGGATCACGCGAATTCGGCCTGTGCAGCCAGCGGGCTGAATGACTTCGATATGTCGGATCCGATAGGACAGGTCGCGTCGCAGGTTCAGACGGCGGCGGACTCTTGGAAGTACTACGGGCTGCCAAAGGGTTCCCCGGGCACGCTTGGTCTCTGCAAGGGCGGAACAGGGGAGTAGGCGGGCATCTGGCCGTCGGCCCCTAGGGATGATCCAACTGCCTGGCTCAGCGGCTAACAGGAGCCCAGACCGTCCGATCGCTGGGGATCCGCTCAGCGCTGCCGAGGCCCAGCGCACTGGTCGCCGAGTTCGCGGCCGCGCTCGACAAGATCGCCGCCGGATAGCATCCCGACCCGAGGCCCCGCCGCGCGCTCTCCCGTCCGCGGCGGGGCCTCCTGTTCTGTCCGGGGCCCCTGTACGGATGCCGTCAGTACAAGCTGTCAGTACACGGCTCTGTGCCTGCTCAGAGAAGGGCCGAATGGGGTTCTGACCTGCGGTGGAAGTAGGGCGGCCGGGATTCGAACCCGGAACCTGACGGGTTATGAGCCCGCTGCTCTGACCAGTTGAGCTACCGCCCCGAACGGCCCAAGCGTAGGGGACGCGCCATCCGCCGCGAGCGCCGTCCTGGCACGGGTGTCCGGCGCCACTCGGGTGCTCGCAGGCGGTTCGGCCACGCACAGTCGGGGAACAAGTGATACTCACTGTCCATGGACGTCATCCCGGTGGACCCGGCAGGTCGGGGGGACCTCGCATGGGGGAGCGCCTCGGCCCCGCCCGGTCCGCCCGCGCCCCGCACCGGCGCGTTCGGCGCCCTGCACACCCGCTGGTTGCTGCTCTGGGCAGGAGCGGGGGCCGTCCTGATCTCATTGGTCTTCGGTGCGCTCGGCGAGCTGGGGACCCCGGCCTCTGACGAGCTGCTCAGCGCCCTGCTGTACCTCCCCATCATCGCGTGGATCGGATTCATGGTCGTCCGGCGTGGTGGAGTGCACCTCGGTGCAATGCTGCGCTGGCCGGCACTGGGCACCTACTGGTTCGTCGTGGCTGGGATCCTCGTCGTGCAGTTCCTGTTCTCCCTGGCAGCCATCACCCTGACCGAGCTGGTCGCCCCCTGGATGGACGATTCGCTCGCGGGCGTTGGCCAGGGCAACCTGCTGCTTGCCCTGATCGGCATCGTGATCCTGCCTCCGGTCGTGGAGGAGATCACCTTCCGCGGGATCCTCCTGGAACGCTTCGCCGTGAAGTGGCGTGTGGGGGTCGCCGTGATCGTCTCGGCGGTCTGCTTCGGCATCCTGCACGCGGACCCCATGGGCGCTGGCATGTTCGGCGTCGTCACCGGTCTGCTGTACCTGCGCACCGGGTCGCTGTGGCCGGGGATCATCATGCACTTCGTCAACAACCTGGTGGCCATCATCTCCATCCGGGTCGCCGGGCCCGAGGCCGCGGTACAGACCCCGACGCTCTCCGAGTCGCTGATGACCGCGGGGCTGTTCCTGGTGCTGAGCCTGCCGTTCCTCGTTTGGTTCATCTGGACGCACTGGCCCACCCGCGGCAGCCTCACGCCGTACCAGCGCTTCGAGATGCAGGCTGGGCTCCCGTCGCGGCGCTTCCGCACTGTCGCGTGGTCGGGCGCGGCGGCGCCGGTCCAGGTGGAGGCCACCAGCACCCACGTGGTTGTCAGCGATGCCGTTGCGGCTCCGGTTGCGGTGCTGCTGCTGGAACGCGTGCGCGCGGTCTACCCGTCGAACGTCCCCGGCGGCTCCCAGGTCGTGATCCTGCTCAACGACGGCTCATGGACCACGATGCAGGTCCCGCCGGGCGAGCCCAAGGCCAACCGCGCGCTGGCGCTCACCCTCAGCGAGCGGGCGCAGTTCGCCCACCGTAGTAAGGAGCGGGCAGGTCGCCCCGGGTAGGTGACGAGTGCAAAGGCGAGCAATTCCCGGGGCACGTGGAACTACTTCGCCAATTTCACGTCTCGCCGAATTCAACAGGCTTTAGTCCCCTAAATGGGGGACTAAAGGCCCTTAGGCCTTGTGACCGAAGTCACAACAGGGTTTGATCAGCGCGATCGACCTTTGGAGGCCGTCATGCGTGCTCATCTCACCCGTGGACTTGTAGCACTCACCTCGGCGGCGGTGATCGTCACCGGACTCCCTCCTGCGCCGGCCCAAGCCGCCCAACCGGAGGTGGCTGCATTCAACGCCGCGCTGGACGAGATCGAATCCTGGTCCAACGGCCTGGCCGAGGTCGGCCAGATGGCCGAGGCCCTTCCGTTCCTGGGCAGCAGCCCCGGGGCGATCGCAGGGCTGAATGACGTCATCCAGAAGGCGCTCAGCGAAGCGGGGTCCGGCCTCAGCGGCGACATGGACTATGACGAGGACATCGACCTCGGCGATGGCCGCACCGGCCACCTCAAGGCCAAGGTGACCGACGCGGATCCGGCCGATGGCGACAGGCAACTGGACTTCGACCTCCAGATCTCGCGCAAGGTGGCCGACCAGAGCCTGACCATCCCGATCGACATCGGCGTCGGCGGCGCGAAGACCAGCTACTCGTCGACGGGCGGCATCGACGCCACATCCACGGTCACGTTCTCGTTCGACCTGATCTATGTGGCCGGGCCCCCCGCCTCGGTCTTCGTCAAGGTGAATGGCACCAGCATCGGCCTGGCCTCGTCGGCGTCGATCGCCTCTGCTGCGGCGATCAACTCGGCCATCGGCATCCTCGGCCTGAAGGTCGTGGCCGACGACGGTACGTCGCTGAGCCTGAGCAGCAACCTGATCGCCACACTGAGCGACCCCAACAACGACGGGCGCTGGACCACCGACGAGATCAACGCGGCGGGCTCGCTCGAGGACCTCGTCGATGTCGGCTTCGCCGCACCACCTGGCTCGGTCACCGGCTCCCTGCACCTGCAGAGCAAGGATGCGAACCTCGGGGGCACGGTCGCCCTGCCCGGTGTCGACCTCACCCTGGGATTCGGCTGGAGCGACATCTCCAACCCCGCGACCGTGACCGTGACCGCCCCGGAGATCGGCGAGGTGGGCGCCTTCCTGAACATGGACCTCACTGACCTGGCGAGCAACATCGCCCAACTTGCCACGACCCTGACCAGCATCCAGCGCACGAAGTACACCGAGGGCTCCGCGGCCACCGGCGACCTCGACCTGCCGTTCTTCAAGGGCACCCTGGCCGATGCGATCCCGCTCAACGAGTCGCTCAAGGCCTTCCTCGACCAGTGGACCTACCCGATTGATGACCCCGACAAGGCCAAGCGCGGGACGCCGAAGTTCACCTCACTTCAGGATCTGCTCGAGAAGCTCAACGCGATCAACTCACCAGGAGACATCACCATCTCCGGGGTCGGGTTCGACGACGCGACCAAGAAGTTCGCGTTCAAGCTCGGCATCGCGCGGCAGGCGCCAGCGGACGGCGGTCGACGCTCAACGGGGCCGCGAAGACCTCGTCGGGATCGGGTCCGCGGTCTGCTACACATCGACCACGGTCGACCGACAGCAGCCAGAGCTGGACGGCGACGAGTGGGCCGGGCGCGCGCATCGTTGCCGGCAACGTCGGCGGCACCGTCGTGAGCAACACCGCCACGACCCTGACCCTCGACGGTGCTGGCTGGGTCCCCAACGTGACGCCGACCGATGAATCGCCCTACTCCCTGGCGGGATCGCAACGGCGACGTCGGCGTCGTCGCCCTGGGCGACGCGCTCCAGGTCCAGGGCGGAAGGGAATCAGCAAGGCCAACGGGCTCGAGGCCACGGCCAAGGTCACCCGTCCTACTCCGCCGCCATCACGGTCGTGCTCGACCTGCAGGACCCGGTCGTGCAGGACCCGCCGATCGAGGAGGGCTCGGTTGTCATCACCGCCCTGCCGCTGGCCAAGGACCGAATCCTGATCCGGCCGGACAACGACACCCCGCTGTTCACCGCTGACTTCCCGATCACTGGCGGCAATCGACATCTTCGCCAACGCGGGGTTCCTGCAGGTCGAGCTCAAGGGCTCCGCGGCGGTCTGCCACTCGGCCGCTGTGCGGAGCGAACTGCGCCAACGCGCCACCGGCCGGGTCACCCCCGATGATGTCGGTGACCCTCAAGGGCGACGGCGACCTGACCGTCGGCCAGATCGTGGCCGACCTGCTGCCGACCGGGGACCACGGACGGTCTCGCTCGACGTCGACGTCAACGTCCGTGGCGAGGGCAGCGTCACGTGACGCGTCCCCGGCGCCGACGACTTCTTCGCGCACGCCCCGACGGCCTCCTTCTCGCTGGGACGACATCACGCGGTGGCGACCCGCCACGTTCGTCGTCACCGACCTGTCCGAGCTGTGCCGACATCGACTTCGACCCGAGCAACCCGGTGCGCTGTTCTCGATCGTCCTCAAGACCCTGCAGACCCTGGAGAAGTCGCTGACGACCACCAGCGTCAGCAGCAGCGCGGACGGCGATCTTCACCACGAGGATCCCGCTCGTCGGTCGGTCCCTGAGCGAGCTGCTCGCCACCGACGAGTCCGGCTCGGGCGTGACGCGGTGTCCTACGAGCGCCGACAGCCTGACCGACACCGCCAAGACGTTCCCTGACTCGCTCACGGGTCGCTCGATCGTCGTCGGAACCCAGGTCGCGGTCATCAAGGAG
This sequence comes from uncultured Actinomycetes bacterium, assembly GCA_963812395.1. Taxonomy (GTDB): domain Bacteria; phylum Actinomycetota; class Actinomycetes; order S36-B12; family CAIYMF01; genus Prado023. The sequence continues at coordinate 154,914 of CAWEVG010000021.1, read as the reverse complement.
GTGTCCGGCAGCACGCTGACGATGATGGCCGACTGGAACACCATCCCCCAGCCCGGAACCGGGTACATGCCTGCGATCCGAGCTCTCCGACGCCATCTCCCTGCTCGAGGCAGCGCCCTCGGACAACCTCCAGGCGCTGATGAAGACGGTCAACGACCGCCTCGGCTGGCGGCCCCGATCGCCCTCGAGTTCCGCAGCGCCGGCCGCGGAACGCCAACGCCCTCCATCGTCATGACCCTGGACTGGAAGCGCGACTACACCACCAGCGCGCCGATCCAATTCGACATCGACCCCGGCGACGCCGACCCGAAGGAACTGGTGGGTGTCGCCGGCAAGCGGCCTCGTCGAGCTGAGCGTCGACGGGCACATCACCGTCGGCCTCGTGATCCCGCTGGCGGCCGGGGGCGGTCCGGCCGACGCCACCCAGCTGAAGGTGCTCGAGGAACTCCTCGGTCGGGGTGGCTCTCGACACGTCCCTCGAGTGACTTGTCACTGAAGACGAACATCGGTCCGCTCGCAGTCGCCTGGGCGACCCCGACGGCGGCGACAAGGCGCGTGGGCGGGCCAGCTACTCGCTGGACCTGGCCGTACCCGGCGCCACCGGTACCGCCGTGAGCCTCGGCGCATTCTTCGGCGCGTTGGCCCGGCTATCAACGCCACCAGTAGCGCTGGACTCGACTGCGGGCTCGGGCCGGTGACTCGACCGCCCTGTCCGCGTGCGCGGTGCTGCCCCTCTACTGGGATCCGGACGGGAACGACTCCTTCGAGCAGGTCATCGCCACCCCGAACAACGACTTCCGAGCTGCGGCTGCCCAAGACCAGTGATCCGCACCGACGTGATCGACCTGGCCAGCCCCAACCTGATCGACGGCCACGCTCGCCTCGTCGCCCCGAACCTGCAGGCCATCTTCGACGACCTGAAGCTGGACTTCACCCAGTTCCAGGGGATCGACCAGTTCCTGCTCCACATCGAGACGGGCCTGAACGTGGCCAGCTTCGGCGGCAAGCTTCCGCTCATCGGAGACGACCTGCAGCAGGGTGCGGACTTCGTCGGACAGATGCGCAAGGCGGCCAACGACGCCCTCGGGGACTTCGCCTCGACCGGCACCACGAAGGAGGCCGCAGATGCCCTGACCCAGGAGCTCAACGACGCGTTCGGCCAGGCGGAGATGGCCCCCAACTTCACGGTCGTCCCGAGTGCCCCGCGTTGGAGGCACCGTCGAACCCCGCCCTGAGCATCGATCCTGGCGACGAGGGCGTGGAGAACGGCCCAGCCGACGACGCAACCTACGCGGTGGCCGCCTACGTCCTCGACGGGTCCACGGTGCGCCCAGGCCCTCTCTCCGAGAGCGTCTCCACTGCCAACGCTCCCGACGCCCTGAGCTCGGACACGCCCGTGCACATCTCCTGGAGGCCGTTGTTGGAGCGGACGGCTACCTCGTGTACAAGTCCGATGGATCGGTCTTCAAGCAGGTCGGGGACCCGATCGGATCGCCCGCGACGCTGACCTTCGACGACATTGGCCAGGGGCCGGGCGCGGTGCACGACTCCGACGCGCCCCCTGCAAAGGACTGCCAGCTCGACACGGTCCAGTCCGTGAAGATCTCCGCGGAGATCACGAAGGGGAAATGGTCGGTCGCGGACCTCACGTGCGACAAGAACGAGTCCGACGCCAAGAAGAAGTGCCTGTCAGCGGAGATGCCGCTCGACATCGGAATCCCCGGGCTGTCGTTGCGGGCCGAAGAACGGCGAGGGCCCCGAGATCGCGCTCGGCTGGCACCTCGGATTCGGGTTCGGGATCAGTCGTGACGACGGGTTCTTCGTCGATGCCGGCGCCGATGGCAGCACCCCGGAGGTCGCGTTCGGGCTGAAGTTCACGATGCCCGCAGGAGATGCAGGCACAGCTGGCCATCATCAACGTGAACATCTCCGACTGCGTCAGGACGATCCCAGCAACGACAAGAAGGCGTCGACCTGCAGAGCAGCGCGGGGGACTCCCTGTTCGACGGCGTCTTCGCCCTCGACCTGGTCAGCCCGAATCCCTCCGGTCGCCTCACCATCGGTGACTTCGCCAACGGGACCACGGACTCGCTGTTCGACATCACGTTGAAGGCCAACCTGGACATCAACTGGTTCATCGAGGCCCAGCCCGGCACGGATGAGGATCCCGGCTTCCCCGGCGTGGTGACGCAGTTCGTCATGGCCTGGGGCTGGAGCAACGAGGCCGTCGACGACGCCGACACCTCCTCCGACCTGTCCATCGCGTTCAACAACGTGGCGCTCGACGTGGGTGCCGTGTTCAGCGACATCCTCGGGCCGATCGTGCGACAGCTCAAGTCCGTCACCGGTCCCCTGGACCCGGTCGTCAAGACGCTGTATGCACCGATCCCGGTGCTGTCGGACCTGTCGCACGCCGTGGGCGGTGACGACGTCACCCTTGTGTCCATCGCCAAGGCGTTCTCGACGATCGCCGGCGGACCGGACCTCAAGTTCGTCGACACGGTCGTGGCGATCGTCAGCCTGATCAACAGCCTGCCCGAGGGCCAGAGACGTCCTGATCCCGATCGGCAGCTTCGACGTGGCCGGCGAGACGGCCCTCGACACGTCCGCGACGCCGGACAACTCCGAGTCGCTGATCGAGCCCGGATCGAAGCAGCTGTCGCGCAGGGTGCCTGGACGTACGGCGTCCTCGGCGAGCTCGACGAGAAGCGCAAGTCCGGAGCGAGCGCCGACTGGCACGTTCGGCAAGGGCGACCAGTCACAGACCGTCAAGGCCGGGCCTTGCCTTCCCGGTGTTCGAGAAGCCCGTCGAGCCTGTTCAACCTGATCATGGGCGGCGACGTCACCCTGGTCACGTTCGACTCGGGCCCCTGACGCTTGGGCTTCATCTGGCAGCAGGCGTTCGGCCCTGTCTACGCGCCTCCGCCGGTGCTCATCACCCTGGGCGGTTCGGCGTCGGTGACGGCCCGGATCAAGGCCGGCTTCGACACCTACGGGATCCGCAAGGCCGTCGAGGTGGCGCAGGCCGGCGGGACCGTCGCCAGCGGCGTCGCCTCGATCCTGCAGGGCCTCTACTTCGCGCACGACCGACGACGACGGCAAGCCGATCCCTGTGGTCAGCTTCCGCGGCGAGATCGCGGCAGGTGCACAGGTGAGCGTGTTGATCCTCACCGTGGGTGTCGAGGGTGGAGTTCGCCTGACGGTGAGCTTCCTGTGGAACGACCCGAACAACGACGGCAAGTTCCGGATCACGGAGTTCGCCCAGGCCGCACTGAACAACCCGATCTGCCTGTTCCAGGTGGCCGGCGCAGCTCGAGCGTGTTCCTGCGCGTCTACGTGACGATCGGGATCAGCCCGTTCTCCGTGTCGTTCAGCTTCACCCTCGTCGACGTCACGCTGCTGGACTTCAACCTCAAGCCGGACTGTGAGCCGCCACCGCCCGACCTCGGCGCGGTGGAGGGCACCACGCTGGTGGTCTACGCGGGCAAGTACGGCACGGGCAGCCCTGCGTGGGCACTCGTCCTACGACAACGGCTTCGGCGGGTCCGAGCCGAAGCCCGAGACGTCAAGATCACGTCGCTGCACGACTACGGGACGCAACCGCCGACCTTCGTGGGGATCGGCGTGGAGATGCTCGGCATCCGCCGGGAGTTCCGCGTGCCGACCCTCAAGCGGGTCATCGTGGACGGCCGTGGGCATGGCGCTGCGATGAAGGTCACCTTCCTCGGTGACGCCCAGCTCGACACCTCCAAGAAGACCGTCCCGCCGACGGCCTCGTTCGAGAAGGACGCCATCGTGTTCGGCGGCTCCGGCAAGGACATGATCAAGACCGGCATCGGCAACTCCTGGGTCGACGGCGGTGCCGGCAACGACACCATCGTCACAGGGGACAGGACTGTCTTCGACTCGGCCGGGAACTTCCCGGCGGACACGTCCGGTGCCTCGGCTGTCGTCGCCGGAGGCCCCGGCGACGACAGCATCACGGTCGGCAACGGCGACGACCTCGTCGCCGGCGACCGGGCGCTGGACTTCACCACGTCGTCGATCACGGGCCGCAAGATCAAGACCAAGGGCGAGTGCCTGGACGACGACGCGAGCGACGTCTGCCAGGACTCGCCGTGCGGCCGGCTCGGCGACCGTCCCCACGGGTGGCTTCGGCATCAGCAGCAGGACCGACGAGTCGGCCACCGACGGTGGCGACTCGATCGGCCTGGGCCTGGGTGACTCCAAGGCATTCGGCAACGGCGGCAGCGACTCCATCCAGGTCGTCACCGACAACCCGCTGGCAGGGACGGCCGACGCGCCCCCGTGGTTCCGCTCGAAGGGTGTCACCGTCTCGGGCGGCACCGGCTCGGACACCATCGTGGGCGGATCCAACGCCGACGTGATCAACACGAGCAAGACGGCAGGCGGACTGGATTCGGATCCGGATGTCGCAGGCGATCCTGACCCGCAGGCGTGGAACGGCGCGCAGTCCGACGCCCGCAACACCGTCAGCACGGGAACCGGCGACGACCGCGTCTACGGCAGCCGGGCGGAGGACCTGGTCACGGGAGGTTCCCGTCCGGACGAGAGCGCCGAGATCAACGGCGGCGGCGGCAACGACATCCTCACCGGCGGCCTCGGCAGTGACAAGGTGTTCGGCGGCCCCGGTGACGACTACGTCATCGCCGAGCCGTCCCAGGTCGACGGCGTGCAGGGTGTTGGTGCCCCGGTCACGCAGGATGGCCCGTTCGGCCCGCTCTACTCGGTGATCCACCAGCCGTTGCCGGCAGGCGTGCTCTCCAGCCCCAAGACCCTGGTCGGCGGCTTCGGCAACGACCATGTGGTCGGCGGGGACGGCGCCTCGGCGATCGACGGTGACGGGTACAACGAGGTGGATCGCTGCGAGCCGGGCGCCGACACGCCGTCCGACCGGATCAGCGAGGCGGCCAACACCGCCGATGACGGCAACGACCGGATCATCGGCGGCGACGGCGTCGACAACGTCAGGGCTGGCGGTGGCAACGACAACGCGACCGTCAAGGGCGCAGCCGACCTGGTCTGCGGCGAGAAGGGCACCGACACCCTCTTTGGCGGTCCGGATGCCGACAGCATCTGGGGAGGCACGGGCGACGACGTCGGATACGGCGACGGCGAGGGCGACTTCGTCTTCGGCAACGAGGGTGACGACACCCTCTACGGCGGCGCGGGCTCCGACGTCGTCGAGGGCAACCGCAACGACGACTTCGTGACCGGCGGTGCCGACGCCGACGTCGTGCTCGGCGGGACGCGCAAGGCAGCACGTGTCGATGACGAGGACGGCGACGAGAACGACCGCGTCTTCGGCGACACCGGCGCCGATCAGCTGTTCGGCGACAACGCCGAGCTCGACTCGACCGGAGTCGGCGGCGACCAGTACGGGCCGAGCGACCTGGCGGTACCGCCAACCCGACCTCGGTGGCCAGGACGTCATGTTCGGCGGCGATGCTGAGGACCTCATGTTCGGCGGGCTCGCCAAGGACCTGATGTTCGGCGGGAGCGACGACGACCGGATGCAGGGCAACAACGGCGAGGACACCATGTACGGCGAGGCCGGCGAGGACGAGATCCTCGGTGGGTCGTCGCAGTCCTCGTCCGGCGTCGGCCGGCCCGACACGGGTGACTGGATCTACGGCGGCGACGGACCCGACCTGATCCTCGGCGACAACGGGATCGTGACCCGTACCGTGGTCAACGCCGGTACCCCGATCACCAGGGGCCGCGGGTTCCTCCGCGGGTACACCGTGGTCCCGCTGGATCTCGCAGCACTGGCTGATCCGGACACCTCAGGGCCCGACTACGTCGAGGGCGGCCCGGCTGACGACGTGATCCTGGGCCAGGACGACGGCGACCGGCTCAAGGGCAACGCTGGTGACGACTACGTCGAGGGCGCCCAGGGCTCGGACTGGATCGAGGGGAACCGTGACGACGACGACCTCGTGGGCGGCGGGTTCTGGGTGCTCAGCGGCACGGGCGGGACAGCGGCGGGCCAGCATGGATGTCGCCGACGCCGTCTTCGGCGGCCCCGGCGACGACGTGATCACCGGCGACAACGCCTCCCTCCTGCGGGTCGGTGACCGCACCAGCTCGACCGAGCGTGTTCGCTCGGTCGGCTCGGGCCTCGTCGACTCCCGGACCATCGAGCTGACCGACCTGAACAGCTCCGACCAGCTCAACCCACCGGCGGCCTCGCAGTACGGCGACGACCGGCTCTCCGGCGGTTCCGGCGTGGACATCATGTACGGCCAGGACGGCGCCGACCAGATGTCCGGAGGCCCGGACGCGGACTACCTGGAGGGCAACGGGTCAGCCGACGTCCTCCGCGGTGATCGGCGCCTCGACCAGGCACCCAATCCCGACGGTGGCGCGGTGACCTCGGCGCTGCCCGGTCCCTGGCCAGGGGCTGCGACGACCGACGCCGCGCTCCTCGAGGCCCCCGCGGACGCAGTTGCGGGCCAGGACGACATGATGGGCGGGAGCTCCCGTCCGGCCTTCCGCGACGGCAATGACGACCTCAGCGGTGACGACGAGGGTGACTTCCAGCTCGGTGACAACGGAACACTGCACCGGGTGCTGAGCCCGGACAAGTTGTCCGAGCAGGTGTTCGTCGAGAAGTACTCGAACGCGGCACCGATTCCGGGCAACGCCGTCAGGATCCGCGTGGCAGACCAGGGCTACTCCAGCACGAGGTTCTGCGCGCCCACACCGACGGGCACATGTGAGCCTGTCTCGGGCTTCGGCGACGATTCCCTCTTCGGAAACGGTGGCGACGACAGCCAGTGGGGCCAGGACGGGAACGACGTGATGTCCGGCAACGACGACAACGACACCATGTACGGCGAGCTCGGAGCCGACACCATGTCCGGGGGCACCGGCGACGACGCGATGCTCGGTGACCGTGGCGGCATCGTGTCCGAGCTGGTCAACACCGGTGATGCCGACATCAACCAGGTGGTGACGCTGAACATGATCCCGCAGGAGACCTACACCGTCCGGCTCCTGGGGACGATGCAGCATCGTGCCGACCTGCTGCATGACGTCAACGGTGCGGTGTTCGTCGGTGGCTCTCAGGCCGCCGCGATGCCGCTCCCGGGCCTGAACGTCGGCGGGAAGGACACGATGTTCGGTGGCAAGGGCCAGGACACGATGCACGGCGGCTTCAACGACGACCTCATGAACGGTGAGGCCGGAGGCGACTCCCTGTTCGGATCCGACGGCGCCGACATGCTGTGGGGCGGCCAGGGCTGCGACCGCAGTGCGCCGACGACGGACTGCGTGACCGACGTCAACGGCGTGCAGACGCTGGTTGCCGGTGCGCGTGGGACGGCTGACCGCTACCTGGACCACCTGTTCGGCGGGGTCGGCGCGGACGTGATCGACTTCCGGCCCCGGGGCAATCCCGCATCAATGCGCCCCGGGCTCCGCCCCGGTGTTCGTCAAGGGCAACGGCAAGAACCCGGGCACCGTGAACGACCCGTGCGCCTGGTTCGACATGACCGGCACGAGGAACGACACCGCCGACCCCCCGACGCTGCTGGACAACGAGCACCACGAGGGGACCGACTGGATGTACGGCGGGTGGGACCGCGACGTGCTTCAGGCCGACGTCTCGCAGAACGGGCCGAACCCTGGTGACCGCCAGATCGACTGGAACGGGTCGTACAACCTGTACAACGAGTGCAACTCGTCCAACGGTGGCTTCAACGCCGTGCGCCAGCACAGCCCGTCGATGCAGGGCTTCCTGCAGAAGGTCGTCTGGGGCGAGGGCGCCGGCCAGCAGGCGTCGGATGCGCTGACCTCGGGCACGTCGGCGTACCGCGAGCTGGCGCTGGCCTACCCAGGCGAGAACTCGGTCTCGTCCGGTTCGGCGTTCCCGACAACGCCGGGCCACTTCGACATCGTCTCGTGCGCGCCCATAGCCCGTCGGGGCACGCCTGGGCCGCCCAGCGGTTCGCGGCGGCAGAGCTGGTAGTCGATTCGGTCGATTGAAACGTCCGAATCGACTACCAGTACGGCGGCCTAGCCGCGGACCCGCTCGCTGCGGGGGTCGTACAACGGCGCCAGGGACACGCGCGCCGGCACGATGCGGTTCCCCACCTGCACCGTCCAGTCGCCCGAGGCGACGAACTCGGCGTCGACCGCCCGACCCGGCTCGACGAGCCCGGCGTCCACCATCGCGAGCCCGACGGCGCCGCCCAGGGTGAACCCGTAGGACGCCGACCTGCAGGTAGCCCACCTCGACGCCGTCGCGGCGCAGCACCTCGGCGTGGACCATCATCGGCGCGGGGTCGGTGAGCAGGACCTGCACCAGCCGCCGCGTCGGCGGCCGGCCGCCAAGCGCCTCGCGCCGGGAGACCAGGGCCTCCCGCCCGAGGAATCCGCCCGGCTTGTCCCACGCGACCGCGAACCCCAGCCCCGCCTCGAGCGGGTCGTCGGTGTTGTCGATGTCGTGGCCGTAGTCGCGGTACGCCTTCTCCAGCCGGAGGCTGCCCAGGGCCTTGAGCCCGCAGTGCCGCAGTCCGAACCCCGCCCCCGCGCCGACGATCTCGTCGTAGGCCGCCACTGCCATCTCGGCCGGCACGAACAGCTCGTAGCCCAGCTCCCCGACGTACGTGATCCGCGTGCACCACCCGAGCGCGAAACCGAGGTCCATCTCGCGGGCTGCCCGGAAGGGGAGGGCCGCATCCGAGACATCGGCGGACGTCACTGCTGCGAGGACCTCGCGCGACCGTGGGCCCTGCACCGTGATCTGCGCCAGCCCTGATGTGACGTCCGCGATCGACACGCGAGCGTCGCCGGCGTGCCGGCGCAACCACGTCAGCACGTGTCGGTGGGCGGTGTCCGAGGCCACCACCAGGAAGTCGTCGTCGGCGCGCTTGGTGACCGTCACGTCGGCCTCGATCCGGCCGTGCTCGTTGAGCCACTGCGTGTAGGTGATCCGGCCCGGCTCGCCGTCGACCGCGTTGGCGCTCAGCCGATCGAGCAGCGCCCCGGCGTCCGGACCGGTCACCTCGAACTTCGCCATGAACGACATGTCGAACAGCCCCACGCCCTCGCGGACGGCTCGGTGCTCGCCTGCCCACTGCTCCCAGAAGTCCGGTCGGCCCCAGGTGAGTGCCGGCTCGACCGGGACCACCCCGGCGCCGGCGAACCAGTCCGTGCCCTCCCACCCGGAGACGTCCTTGAACCAGGCCCCCTGCGCGGCCATGCGCTCGTGCAGCGGCGAGCGCTTCACCCCCCGCGCCGTCCGCATGGAGCGGCCCGGGTAGTGGCACTCGTAGACCATGCCCAGGCTCTCCACGGTCCGGGTGGCCCGGTAGCGCGGCGTGGCCTGGTAGGGGTGCAGGCGGTCGATGTTCACGCCTGTGATGTCGATGTCCGGCGAGCCCGTCGTGATCCAGTGCGCGATCGCCCGACCCCACCCGCCCCCGGTGAGGATGCCGATCGAGTTCAGGCCGGCGGCCACGAAGTAGTTGCGCACCTCAGGCGCCTCGCCGATCACCGGCAGCAGGTCCGGGGTGAACGACTCCGGGCCGCAGAAGAACGTGTGGATCCCCGCGTCCAGGGTCGCGGGCACCCGGCTCATCGCGGCCTCCACGTAGGGCCCCATGCGGTCCCAGTCCGGCGGGATGGTCCCGAACGAGAAGTCGTCGGGGATGGCACGGACGTTCCACGGCGCGCAGACCGTCTCGAACAGCCCGACCATCAGGCCCTCGCCCTCGGGCCGGATGTAGGTGAAGTTGCTGGGGTCCTCGAGCACCGGCCAGTCCGGGTCGACCTCGGGCATCGCCCCGGTGATCAGGTAGTAGTGCTCCGCGGCCTGGAGTGGGATGCTCACGCCCGAGCGCTCGCCGAGCTGACGGGCCCACATGCCCGCAGCGTTGACGACGTACTCGCACTCGATGTCCCCCGCGGGCGTGCGCACGCCGACGACAGCCCCGTCGCGTACGAGCACGTCCACGGCGGGCGTGCCCTCCAGGAGCGTCGCCCCGCGCATGCGCGCGCCCTTGGCCAGGGCCATCGTGACGTCGACCGGATTCACCCGGCCGTCGGTCGGCGTGTAGAACGCCGCGAGGATGTCGTCGGTGCGGGCGGCCGGGAACAGCGCGCCGACCTCGCCGGCGCTGATCTCGTGGACGTCGACCCCGCAGTGCCGGTTGAACGCCGAGACCCGCCGGTACTCCTCGAGGCGGCCCTCGTCGGCCGCGACCTCGATGAGCCCGATCGGGCGGAACCCCGTGGCCTGCCCGGTCTCGGCCTCGAGCCGGGAGTACAGCTCCTTGGTGTACATCCGCAGCTCGGTCGAGGTCTGCGACGTCGAGCCGAACGTGACCATCAGCCCGGCGGCGTGCCAGGTGGTCCCCGAGGTGAGCCGGTCGCGCTCGAGCAGCACGGTGTCGGTCCAGCCCAGCTCAGCCAGGTGGTAGGCGATGGAGGTTCCGATGATCCCCCCGCCGATCACGACGACGCGGGCTCGTGCGGGAACCTCGGCGGATCGCGGGCCCGTGCGCATCGGCGGCGCCGTGGGGGGGGGTGCGGGGCGTGGGTCGATCGTCACCCGCCCGACTCTACTGAGCCGCCCCGGTCGTCGCGGCTGGTCCCGGCGTCTGACCTGAGGCCTTGGCAGTGGTCTGGCGCTGGGAGGACGATGGGGGTACTGAGCACCGAGGGGACATCATGGCCCGCACCCGCGACGCGCCCTGCGCGCGTGGTCGCCGTCGTGGGTGCTCGCCGTCGCGATGAGTCCTCGCTCGGCGCGCCGTCGCGTCGGCGTCGGCGGTGGCGAACTGGGCTGGGTCGACCGGGGTGGTCACCGCCGGTGGGGCGCCGCTGGCGGCGGCGTGGGTCGTCCTGACCCCGGTGACCGAGACCGGCGACTGGGCGGGGAAGTCCGTGCAGGTGGCCACCGACGATTCGGGTCGCTACCCGTTCGAGGGCCTCGCGCCTGGGCACGCGAAAGCTGCACGTCCGCTCGCCGCTGACCGGCGACTTCGTCGCGACGTTCTGGCCCGGCGTCTACACGTTCGGCCAGGCGGGCGTGATCCCGGTCGACCGACACGGGGTTCGTGGCCGACATCGACCTGCCGGCCGGGCGGTCGATCGCAGGGCCGGGTGGTCGCCGAGGACACGGGCGAGCCGGTGGAGGGGGCGCAGCTCGTCGCCCGCATCGCGGACGCGGCGTGGTCCGAGCCTGCGGGCAGGTTCGAGCCGGGCAGCGCCCCGGGGCAGCTTCGAGATCAGCGGGCTGCCCCCGGTCCCGATCCGGCTGCACGTCCAGGTCCCGCAGAGCAGCCCCTTCCTCGGCGACGGCTACTGGTCCGACGGCATCGGAGGCGGGCAGGCGCGTCGACGACCTCGGGGGACGTGACGGGCCTGGTCATCCGCCTGCCGCGGGGAGGGGAGGTCTCCGGGACCGTTCGCGACTTCGGGGGCCGCCCGGTCGCAGGGCGCCTCGGTGCGGATCGAGAACTGCCAGTACGGCTGCCCGCGGGACGCGACCACCGACGAGTCGGGCCACTACCGTGATCCGGGGCATCGCCCCGAGCGCGCGGATGATCGTGCACGCGTGGGCCCCCGGCATGATCGACCAGTGGTACGACCGCGCGAACGACTGGATCGCAGCGACGCCGCTCGACGTCGGCGCCGGCGAGGCGCGGTCCGGGCTCGACTTCGTCCTCGTCGGCGGGGGACGTCCTGGTCGGCCAGGTCCTCGCCGGGGACACGGGGCGGCCTCTGACCGGCGTGCCGGCCTACCTGCAGGCCGTGTGCGGATCCGAGCCGGCGGTACTTCGCCCACTTCACCGACGACGATCCGGACCACTACCGGATCGGTCCTGTGCCGCCGGACACCTACCGGCTCGTGCTGCTGCCCAACAGCAGCCAGACGCGGTACCGGCCGGCGCGCTGGCTGAGCTGCCACCGGGATCGATCGCCTCGGGGATCATCCGGTTCACTGCGGGTCAGGAGTCCGAGGTGGTCGTGACCCTGGCCCGCGCCCAGCCGCGACCTCCCCGGACTGCTCCGCCTGCCGACGGCTGGATTGGGCTGTTCCGCGGGTTCCTGGCCCGGATCCGTGGCCGCCGGCGCAGCTCGTGCTCCCCGGCGCTGGAGCGCCGGGAGCACGGCTGTGCGCTCTGCGTGATTGACCCGTCACAGGTCTAGCCAAACGACACCTTTGTGATTATGCTCCACCTCAGGGATGGCCATCATCCGATCGACGAGGACGCTGGGGAAGGCGAAACTCGCCGGGATCGGAGGTCGGCCATGGCCGTGCATATGGTTGCTGAGCGCCCGGGTCTCACCCGTGGGGTTCTGTTCGTGCACTCCACACAGCGTGCCTTGTGCCCGCACCTGGAGTGGGCGATCAGTGACGTGCTCGGGTCGCGGGTGAGCCTTGACTGGCTGCCCCAGCCGGTGCTGCCCGGACAGGTCCGCGGCGAGGTGTCGTGGCAGGCCAAGCCGGGTACCGCCGCCCGCATCACCTCAGCGCTGCGCCAGTTCAAGACCGTGCGCTACGAGGTGGCCGAGGAGCCCGGCAAGGGTGCTGAGGGCGAGCGCTTCGCCGTCACGCCGGAGCTCGGGGTGTTCCGGGCCACGATGGGCCCGCACGGCGACATCATGATCCACGAGGACCGCCTCCGCGCGATCCTCAACGCGGCCGGTGACGACCCGGCCGAGCTGCGCAACGGCCTGAACCTGATCCTGGGCGCGGCCTGGGACGCCGAGCTCGAGCCCTTCAGGCGAGCCGGCGACGGCGTCCCCGTGCGGTGGCTGCACCAGGTCGTGTAGCCCGACAGGCCTCGGGGGAGGAGCCGGCTGGCCCGGGCAGGGGAGACCCTCCCGGGCCAGCCGCCTGGTCGGCCGGAGTTGCGTTGCACGTGCTCTGCCCGACACGGGTTGCGTTGCGTCCCGGACGCGAGAACGTCCGAGATGCAACGCAACCGCCGCGTGCCTGCGGTGGGCGTCAGCGGAACAGGGGTCTGTGGAAGCCGACGAACTCGCTGTCCGCGACCATGCCGACGGACTCATAGAGCGCTGTCGCCCCGGTCGGGTTGGTGGCGTCGACCTGCAGGATCGTGCTGATGAAGCCGCGCTCGACGTCGTCGGCCATGCGCGCCAGGAGCAGCGCACGGGCGACGCCGCGGCCCCGGTGCTCCCGCAGGACACCGAGGCTGGCCACGTAGCCGCAGTCCTCGCTGGCGTATCGATTGGACCCCAGGATGAAGCCCACGATCTGGCCGTCGTACTCGGCCACGATCCACTGCCCGATGTCCTCGGTCCCGCCCTGATGTCGCTGACGCCACGTGTCGAAGTCGAGGGGCGTGAAGTCGAAGTGGTCGAGGAAGGATGTCGAGCTGGCGAAGTGGACACCTCGCCAGTCCGCGTCCACGTCCCGGAACGCGCGCAGCGTGTAGCCGTCGGGAAGCGGGACCGAGCCTGCTGACGTGCCCTGTGGGTCGGCGGCCGCGCCACTCCTCAAGCCGTCCACCGACCAGTGGTCGACCTTCATGCGCCAGAAGCGGCGCACCTCGCACGAATCCCCGCTGCTCGAGCGTCGGCACGCAGCGCCCCGTCGTTGACGTAGCAGCCGGTCTTGGCCATCGGCAGGGGCACATCGGGATCCATGTACAGCGCATCCCAGCGGTACCGGCCCTCACGCAGGGCGGCGTCGATCAGCGAGCCGTGGATCCCGTGCGCCCGGGGATCACCGGGCGGGGCATACACGTCGATCATCCAGCCGCGTCCGGTGGCCAGGCCGTCGAAGACGAAGGCGACGCCCACGAGCTCCGAGCCGCGCCACACCGTGGCAGATCCGTAGGCCCAGTCGCACTCCGGGTCCGCCAGGTAGTCGGTGATCTCCTCGATGTTCGTCGACGAGTGGCCGCATCCAGCGATGTCCACAGCCCGCACGAGGGCCGTGATCCCCTCGACGTCACCGGCCTGCGACGGGCGGGCGGTGAGGCCCTCGGGCAGGCCGGTGACCTCCTGGGCCAGGGGGCGGCGAAGGGTGTGGTGCGCCTCGGTCATCCGCCGCCCTCGGTGCTGCCGGCGTCGGCGGCCGTCGGATCCCAGAGGCGGTAGCGGTCCAGCGCCTCGCGCACGACCTCCCGGCCGATCTCGCCGCGCTCGGCCAGCGACAGCAGCGTCCGCACGACGATCGACTCGGCGTCGACCAGGAAGTGCCGGCGCAGCGCCCCGCGGGTGTCGGACATGCCGAACCCGTCGGTGCCCAGGGTCGCGAAGTCGCCCGGCACCCACTTGCGGATCAGGTCGGGCAGGGCGTGCATGTAGTCCGAGACCGCGACGACCGGCCCGGGCCGGCCCGTCGAGGCGGGTGGTCACGTAGGGCACGGTGGGCTCGCCGGTGGGCTCGAACAGGTTGTGCTTGTCCGCGGCCAGGCCGTCCTTGCGCAGCTCGGTCCACGAGGTCACCGACCACACGTCGGCGGCCACGCCCCACTGCTCGGCCAGCAGCGCCTGGGCCTTCAGCGCCCACGGGCACCCCGACGCCCGGAGGCCATGATCTGGGCCCTGAGCGGGTGCTCGGCGGTCGACGGGTTGAGCAGGTACATCCCGCGCAGGAGGCCGTCGACGTCGAGGCCCTCGGGCTGCGGCGGCATGACGTAGGGCTCGTTGTAGATCGTGATGTAGAAGAAGACGTTCTCGGAGTCCTCGCCGTACATCCGGCGCAGGCCGTCGCGCACGATGTGCCCGATCTCGTAGGCGTAGGCCGGGTCGTAGGCCACCACCGCCGGGTTGGTCATCGCGATGAGGTGGCTGTGGCCGTCCTCGTGCTGCAGGCCCTCGCCGTTGAGCGTGGTCCGCCCCGCCGTGGCGCCCATCACGAAGCCGCGGACCATCTGGTCACCGGCCAGCCACAACGAGTCGGCGGTCCGCTGGAAGCCGAACATCGAGTAGAAGATGTACACGGGGATCATCGGCTGGTCGTGGGTGGAGTACGACGAGCCCGCGGCCGCGAACGACGCCACCGAGCCGGCCTCGTCGATGCCCTCGTGCAGGATCTGGCCGTTGGTGGCCTCCTTGTACGACAGCATCAGCTCGCGGTCCACCGACAGGTAGTTCTGGCCCTTCGGGTTGTAGATCTTCAGCGTCGGGAACAGCGCATCCATGCCGAACGTGCGCGCCTCGTCGGGGATGATCGGGACGAAGCGGTAGCCGATGTCCGGGTCGCGGGTGAGGTCCTTGAACAGCCGCACGAAGGTCATCGTCGTGGCGACCTCCTGCTTGCCCGAGCCCCGCGTGACGATGTCGTAGGTCTTCTCCGGCGGCTGCGGCAGCGGCGTCGAGGTTGCCTGCCGGCGCGGCATCGAGCCGCCGAGGGCCGCCCGGCGCTCCATCATGTACTGGGTCTGCGGGTCGTCCGGTCCCGGCTTGTAGTACGGGCGGCAGGTACTTGTCGAGCTTGTCGTCGGGGATCGGGATCTGCAGGCGGTCGCGGAACGTGCGCAGGTCCTCCAGCGACAGCTTCTTCATCTGGTGGGTGGCGTTGCGGCTCTCGAAGTGCTGGCCGAGCGACCAGCCCTTGATCGTCTTGGCCAGGATCACCGTCGGCTGCCCGGTGTGGCTCACGGCCGTCCGGTACGCCGAGTAGAGCTTGCGGTAGTCCATGCCGCCGCGCTTGAGCGCCCACAGCTGGTCGTCGGGGATGTCGGCGACCATGGCCGCCACCCGTGGGTCGCGGCCGAAGAAGTTCTTGCGCAGGAACGCGACATCCTCGCCGCGGTAGGTCTGGTAGTCGCCGTCGGTCGTGTTGTTCATCAGGGCGACCAGGGCGCCCTCGGTGTCGCGGGCGAGCAGCTTGTCCCAGCCGCGGCCCCAGATCACCTTGATGACGTTCCATCCGGCGCCGCGGAAGTTCGACTCCAGCTCCTGGATGATGTTGCCGTTGCCGCGCACGGGTCCGTCGAGGCGCTGCAGGTTGCAGTTGATGACGAACGTGAGGTTGTCCAGGCCCTCGCGGGCGGCCAGGCTGATGTTGCCCAGCGACTCCGGCTCGTCGGTCTCGCCGTCGCCGAGGAATGCCCAGACGCGCTGCTGGCTGGTGTCCTTGATCCCGCGGTTGAGCAGGTAGCGGTTGAAGCGCGCCTGGTAGATCGCGTGCAGCGGACCCAGGCCCATCGACACGGTCGGGAACTGCCAGAAATCGGGCATGAGCCGCGGGTGCGGGTAGCTGGGCAGGCTGCCTGCGGGGTGGGAGAGCTCCTGGCGGAACCCGTCGAGCTGGTCCTCGCTGAGCACGCCCTCGAGGAACGCGCGGGCGTAGATGCCGGGGGAGGCGTGGCCCTGGAAGAAGATCTGGTCGCCGCCTCCGGGCGCATCGGGGCCGCGGAAGAAGTGGTTGAACCCGACCTCGTACATGGCCGCCGACGAGGCGTAGGACGAGATGTGGCCGCCCACGCCCACGCCGGGGCGCTGGGCGCGGTGCACCAGCATGGCGGCGTTCCAGCGGGTCGCGGCGCGGATCCGGTACTCCATCGCCTCGTCGCCGGGGAAGGACGGCTCCTTGTCCGGCGAGATCGTGTTGATGTAGTCGGTGCTGCGCAGGGCGGGCACGCCGACGCTGCGCTCCGCCGAGCGGCGCAGCAGCTCGAGCATCAGGTACCGGGCACGCGTGGGACCGGCGTTGTCGACGACGGCGTCGAGGGACTCGAGCCACTCGCTGGTCTCCGCAGGGTCGGCGTCGACGTACTGGTCGGGCAGTCCACCGGGCATCAGCGGGTCGTAGTCGCTCACGTGGGCAACCTCTCGGATCGTGGTCAGGTGCAGTGGGCGCAACTATTCCGCTTCCGGGCGGCACGTGCGCGTTGAGGTATGCGTTGGGCCCTTGGCAGCACCATACTTGCGCCCAACGGCGCCGCACGACCGTTCGGAGCCGGTGGCACGAGGTGAGGGGATACAGGTGGGTGCAACGGCCGACGACGCCGATCAGGCATCGGCGTTGGCCAAGCGGCTGGGCATGAGCACGGGGCAGACCGTCCAGGAGATCGGGTACGACACCGACACCGACGATCTGGTTGCCGATGCGGTGATCGCCGGAACAGGGGAGCAGGCAGTCGATGAGGACTTCGATGGCGTCGTCGACATGGTCCTGCTGTGGTGGCGTGAGGACGACGGGGACCTTGCCGACGCAATGGTCGACGCGAAGTCCCCGCTGGCCGACAACGGGGTCGTGTGGCTCCTGACGCCGAAGTTCGGACGTGAGGGGGCCCTGGAGCCGGCGGACATCGCCGATGCCGCGGCCACCTCGGGCCTGCGACGCACGACGTCAGTGACGCTGGCCCAGTGGCAGGCCGTCCGGCTCGTCTCGCGGTAGACCGGGTCCACCCGCCCCCGTCGTGCGGGCTGGTCCGGGTGCGGATCTCAGCGGCGGAACCGGCCGAGCAACCCACCCACGGCATCCACGACCGTCAGGGCGCGACCGACCGCGCCCAGGGGGGGCACCCCCGGGACGCCGTCGAGCACGGGCGCGAGGCGCACGAGGCCGCCGAGGTCGCGCACGTGCAGCTCGCCGGTCCGGTAGAGGTGGCCCACGTTTCCGCGCCCGCTCGTCGCATCGATGACCACACGCCTGGGCGCGAGCACCCCGGGGCCCATGTTCGGGTCCTCGGCGAGCTCGGCGGTCCGCCAGTGCCCCCCACGTGAGCCCACGCCGACGATGCCCTCCGGGGTCACCGCCGTGAACGACCCGGTGACGTGCTTGCGTCCCGCGAGGGCGCCCGTGGTGTCGATGAGGGCGTACAACCCGATGCCCAGCAGCTCGTCGGGTGCCGTCGCGCCGCACTGCTCGAGGTCGAGCGCGGCGATGCTCAGCTGGTAGGTCATGGCGTTCATGACCGTCAGGACCGGAAGCGGTCCCAGCGGTGAGGACGTGTGCACCAACCCCCACGTCCCGGGGCCGTCCGAGCCCAGCCACTCGCGCGTGGTGGCCCGCGCCGCCGACAGGCCCGCGCGGACCTCGTCGAACGGGAGGTCGGCGGTCGCCTCCCGGACCTGCTCGTCGACGGCGTCGGCGTCGTAGTGCGCGGCGTCACCGTCATGGGCGTCGGCGAGGAGGTCGGTCAACGTGCGCCCCGACTCCCACTGGCCGAGGCGGGCGATCAGCTCCCGAGCCGTCCAGCCCTGCTTGCGCGAGGGGGCATCCGGATCGATCTCGGCGGCCACGCCCTCGAACAGCTCCCAGGCCCGGTCGATGTCGGCCGCGAGCCTGGCCAGGTCCCCGGATGCGAGTCCGTGCTCGTGGAGGTCCGGCTCCAGCCCGGGTGGGAGTGGATGCGGGTCGGCCATTGGCCAATCCTGCCAGTGCGATGGAGGATTGGCGCACCAAGGTGGTGCCCACTACGAGGAGGAACTGAGATGTCGGTCACGGTCGGCCAGGAGGCCCCGGACTTCACGCTGGTGAACCAGGACGGCGAGTCGGTCACACTCTCGGACCTGCGCGGGCGCAAGGTGGTGCTGGTGTTCTACCCCTTCGCGTTCTCGTCGCTGTGCACCGACGAGTGGTGCAACGTGCGTGACCGCCTCGGCGCCTTCGACGACGACACCGTGCTCCTCGGGATCTCCGTGGACACCAAGCACGCCCTCAAGGCGTTCAAGGCGGCCGAGGGCCTCGGCTACGACCTGCTCAGCGACTTCTGGCCGCACGGAGCCGTCGCCCAGGAGTACGGGGTGTTCCTCCCCGACCG
Source organism: uncultured Actinomycetes bacterium (assembly GCA_963812395.1). Taxonomy (GTDB): domain Bacteria; phylum Actinomycetota; class Actinomycetes; order S36-B12; family CAIYMF01; genus Prado023. The sequence goes on along the minus strand of CAWEVG010000021.1, from coordinate 136,189 downwards.
GGGCATGGCCACGAGGGCGACGTTCGTCCTCGACCGCGAGGGAGTCGTGGCGTGGGCGGTCGTCGGCGGCTCCGGCGACGTGCGCAACCCGGAGGACTACCGCGGGGCCCTGGCCGAGATCGCCTGAGCCCCGCGCCCCGCGGCCTGGGTCCGGCGGCCGCGGCCGGCCGCGGCTGGCGCGGTCGGGCGCTTTGGTGGTTGTCGCCTTGGTGCGTACCCTTGCCCGCGGGCCCGTGGCGCAGCTGGTAGCGCAACCCGCTTACACCGGGTAGGTCGTCGGTTCGAGCCCGGCCGGGCCCACCACTGCATGTGCGGGGCCCCAGGGCCAGGCTGCCGGGCCCCGGACGTGTGCGCGACCCAGTGAGGGCGCCTGCCGCGGAGGGGCGCCGACCAGCTCAGGTGGCGGCCCCCGCCGGAGTCCGCCTGCGGCGCCGGAGGGCGCGCCGGACGATCAGCACCACGGCGGCCACGAGCCCGATCAGGACGGCCACCCCCAGCATCACCCACGTCCAGCCGATGACGGCGGCGATCGACCAGGGGGTCGTTCGGGTTCGTGCCCGCGTACTGCAGCGGCGTCAGCCGGTCCAACCCCGGGTCGGAGCCGTCGAACCGCATCGTGCCCCACGTCGTGCGGCTGACCGGGTACGGGTCGTCGACGACCGAGATCTCGCGGTCGAGGATCAGCGTCCGGCGCGTGGAGCTGTCGAACTGCGGCCACTGGGGGGAGCCCGCGGCGGTGGGCGCGCCGTCCTTCGCGAACGCCACCCACAGTTCCTGGGTCGTGTCGGCGAGCGCGGCGTTCGCCGGATCGTCGCCCACCAGCTCGGGGGCGCGCGCGGCAGTGAGGTTGTCGAACACGAACGGCAGCTCGATCGCGTGCGAGGCTCCCATCCGTCCGTCGAACTCCGGCGACTGCACCGTTGCCAGGTACATCCACACCGGTACTCCGCGATCCGAGAGCGCCTCGGCCATCCGGGTCGCCGGCATCCGGAAGCCGACGTCGCCCGCCAGCGCGAGACCCGTCTGGGCCTGGTCGAGGTCGGGCCGCTCGCGCCGGTAGTCCGCGATGACGTCGTCGGCGCGATCGCCCACGAGCGACTCGAGCCAGGGCCGGTAGTAGCGCAGGGGGAGGCGGTCGAGCTCCGGGATGTAGTACAGCCAGTACCGCGCCTCGTCGAGGTTCGTCCCGATGATGAGGGGCACCGACGGGCCGTCGGCCGAGGCGATGCGCTTCATCGGCAGGTCGGGCAGGAGGGTGCCGTCCACCAGTGGGATGGAAGGCGGTGTCCGAGAACTCGGTGTCGTAGATGCGGCGTGCCGTGTCGAGCAGTTGCTCCGTGGTGAGCTCGGCAAGGTCCTGCGGCTGCGCGACCCCCGAGAGCTCGACGAACCTGTCGTAGACCCGCTGCGACCACGCCGGCGTCGCGACCGTGCCCGCGGTGCCGCTCTCCAGGATCACGCGGTCGTAGAGCCCATCGGCTGCCGGCACGCCCATCAGGGCGCGACACGCTGATGGCTCCTGCCGACTCGGCGAACAGCGTGACGTTGCCCGGGTCGCCGCCGAATGCGGCCGCGTTCTCCCGAACCCAGCGCAGGGCGGCCATCTGGTCCTGCAGGCCGTTGTTCCCGCTGGTCGCGTACTCCGGTCCCATGTCGCTGACGTCCAGCCACCCGAACGGCCCGATCCGGTACTGCAGCGTCACCAGCACGACCCCGCGCCGGGCGAACGCGGCCCCGTCGTACCAGGGGTCCCAGGTCGAGCCGGCCGTGAAGCCGCCGCCGTGGATGAACACCATCACGGGAGCCTGGCCGCCGGTCGACGGCGTCCAGACGTTGAGCGTGAGGCAGTCCTCCGAGGTGGGCGTCCCCTCGGCCATCTCGTGCAGGTCCGGGTCCTGCGGGCAGGCCGGGCCGAAGGAGGTCGCATCGCGCACATCCGTCCAGGGCGCCACCGGAGCCGGGGGCAGCCAGCGGCGGTCGTCGATGGGGGGTGCGGCGTAGGGGATCCCGCGGAAGACCTCCAGCCCGGACTCCGTCGCCCCGAGGACCGGGCCTGCGGTCGTCGGCACGATCGGCCCGTCCTCGGCGGCCTGTGCCGGGCCGAGCGGCCCGGCCGCAGCCAGGCAGACGAGCGCAGCGGCCGCCAGGGCCGCATGAGGTGATGTGCGCACGAGGGCCACCTCCTGATGACGCGTCTGTCTGGCAGTCTCCTCCTCGGCCGCGGCCGAGGGCGGCCGACGGCGAATGCCCGGTCGACGTGCACCCCAGGTCGGCACCCCGCGGGGGACCAATGCCCCTACCGGCAGGGGATGGCCACTGGTACTGCGGATTCATGGACGCCGGCGACCTGCAGGCACGTGTGATCCACAAGAGCCCCGCCGAGCTGCGGGTGCGACCCCACCTCGACGACTACGACGCCGTACGTGCGTCGTTCACCTGGGAGCAGGCGCGAGGCTGGCTCGACGGCCTGCCGGCCGGGGGCCTGAACATCGCCCACGAGGCGGTCGATCGGCACCTGGCCCATGGTCGCGGCGACCATGTGGCGCTGCGCTGCCTGGCCAAGGACTCCAGCACCTCGGACGTCACCTACGCGGAGCTGGCTGCGCGGACCTCGGCGTTCGCGCACGGGCTGCGCGGCCTCGGCCTGGCCCCCGGCGACCGGGTGTTCAGCCTCGTCGGCCGCGTTCCGTGGCTGTACGTGGCCATGATGGGGACCTTCAAGGCGCGCTGCGTCTTCTCCCCGCTGTTCAGCGCGTTCGGGCCCGAGCCCGTGCGCCAGCGCATCGCCCTCGGCGACGGCCGGGCGCTGGTCACCTCGGCCGACCTGTACCGCAAGAAGGTCGCGTCCGTGCGCGCGGAGCTCCCCGGCCTGACCCACATCCTGCTGGTGGACCCGCCTGGCGTGGACGTCTCCGACATCCCCGGGGCGATCCACCTCGAGGACCTCGTGGCCGGCCAGCCCACCACGTTCGACATCGAGCCCACGCGCGAGGAGGAGCTCGCGCTGCTGCACTTCACCAGCGGCACCACGGGCACCCCCAAGGGTGCGATGCACGTGCATGGCGCGGTCGTGGCCCACCACGCCACCGGGCGGTTCGCGCTCGACCTGCACCCCGAGGACACCTACTGGTGCACCGCCGACCCGGGTTGGGTCACGGGGACGTCCTACGGCGTGATCGCGCCCCTGACGGTGGGGCTCACCGCCCTCGTCGACGAGGGCGAGTTCGACGCGCGCCGCTGGTACCGCACGCTCGACGAGCAGGGCGTCACGATCTGGTACACCGCACCCACGGCGATCCGGATGCTCATGCGGGCCGCCCCCGGGCTGCCCGCCGAGTACGACCTGTCCCGGCTGCGGTTCGTCGCGAGCGTCGGGGAGCCGCTGAACCCCGAGGCGGTGGTCTGGGGCCGGGAGGCCCTGGGCCTGACGATCCACGACAACTGGTGGCAGACCGAGACCGGCGGGATCATGATCGCCAACTACGCGGCCTGTGACGTCCACCCCGGATCGATGGGCCGGCCGATGCCGGGGATCACCGCGACGGTCCTGGCGCGCGGCGACGACGGACGCGCGGGCGTGGCTCCGGACGGCTCGGTCGCCGAGGTCGCGCCCGACGAGATCGGCGAGCTCGCGCTGCGCCCGGGATGGCCCTCGATGTTCCGCGGCTACCTCAACGACGAGGCGCGCTACGCGAAGTGCTTCGCCGGCGGCTGGTACCTCTCCGGCGACCTCGCCCGCCGGGACGCCGCCGGCTGGTTCTGGTTCGTCGGTCGCGCCGATGACGTCATCAAGTCCGCCGGGCACCTGATCGGGCCCTTCGAGGTCGAGAGCGTCCTGATGGAGCACCCGGCGGTCGCCGAGGCGGGGGTCATCGGGATCCCCGACCCGCTGCTGGGGGAGCGGATCAAGGCGTTCGTCGCGCTGAAGCCGGGGATCAGCCGCGAACCCGCCGACCTCGACGTGCTGCGTCGGGAGATCAGCGCCCATGCGCGGCGGCGGCTGGGTCCGGCCGTGGCGCCGCGGGAGATCGCATTCGACGACAACCTGCCCAAGACCCGGTCCGGGAAGATCATGCGCCGCCTGCTGCGCGCGCGTGAGCTGGGCCTGGCCGAGGGCGACCTGAGCACCCTGGAGGTGCCCGCCGAGCCGGAAGGAGCACCCCGATGACCGCCGACGAGTCCCGCGACATGCGACTGCTGCGCGACATGCTGCTCGTGCGCCGCTTCGAGGAGCGCTGCGTCGAGCTGTACAGCTCCGGGTCGATCCGCGGCTTCCTGCACGTGTACATCGGCGAGGAGGCCGTGGCCACCGGGGTGATGTCCGCGCTCGATCCCGACGACGCGATCGTCGCGACGTACCGCGAGCACGGGCACGCGCTGCTCAAGGGCATGTCGGCGCGGTCGGTGATGGCCGAGATGTTCGGCAAGGTCACCGGGTGCTGCCGCGGGCGTGGTGGGTCGATGCACCTGTTCGACGCCCGGACCCGGTTCTACGGGGGCAACGCGATCGTCGGGGGCGGGCTGCCGCTGGCAGTCGGGATCGCGCTGGCCGACAAGCTCGCCGGCCGCGACCGGGTCACCGCCTGCTTCTTCGGGGAGGGGGCGATGGCCGAGGGCGAGTTCCACGAGTCGATCAACCTCGCGGCGATCTGGGGGCTGCCGGTGCTGTTCGTCTGCGAGAACAACCTGTACGCGATGGGCACGGCGCTGGCGCGCTCGGAGTCCGAGACGAACCTCGCCGTGAAGGCCGCGGCCTACGAGGTGCCGGCGTGGTCGGTGGACGGGATGGACGTGCGCGCCGTCGCCGAGACGGCCCGGCGGGCTGTGGACGCCGTGCGCTCCGGCGGCGGGCCGCACTTCCTCGAGGCGCGCACGTTCAGGTTCCGGGCGCACTCGATGTTCGACCCGGAGCGCTACCGGGAGAAGTCCGAGGTCGAGGCGTGGAAGGCCCACGACCCGATCCAGTCGCTGCGCGATCGGATGACGGCCGAGGGGGTCCTCACCGACGCGGACGTCGCGGCGATGGAGGACGAGATCGCGGCCATCGTCGACGACGCGGCCGAGTTCGCGGAGGCCTCCCCGCTGGAGGACGTCGCCGACCTGCACCTGTTCGTGCACACCCCGGGCAGCTCGGTCCTGCGACCTGCCCCCGAGCGGGAGGGGGCGGCGCCATGACCGCGCGCAAGCAGCCGACCGTTGCACCGGGCCCCGGAGGCCTGACCGCGCCCGAGGGCGCCCGCCCGCAGTCGGCGAACGATCACCTACCGCGAGGCGATCCGGGAGGCGATCCGCGAGGCGATGCTCGCTGACGACCGGGTGTTCCTCATGGGCGAGGACGTCGGGATGTACGGCGGCTGCTTCGGCGTGAGCATGGGCCTGCTCGAGCAGTTCGGCCCCGACCGGATCCGCGACACGCCCCTGTCGGAGTCGGCGTTCGTCGGCGCGGGCATCGGGGCTGCGTTGGGCGGGATGCGCCCGATCGTGGAGATCATGACGGTCAACTTCTCGCTGCTGGCCCTCGACCAGATCATGAACACGGCCGCCGCCCTGCAGCACATGTCCGGTGGGCAGTTCCAGGTGCCGATCGTCATCCGGATGACCACCGGTGCGGGCCGGCAGCTGGCCGCCCAGCACTCGCACAGCCTCGAGGGCTGGTACGGCCACATCCCCGGCATCCGGATCGTGGCGCCGGCGACGATCCCCGATGCCCGGGGCATGCTCGCGACCGCGCTCGCCGACCCGGATCCCGTGCTGATCTTCGAGCACGGCGGGCTGTACAACGCCTCCGGGGCGCTGCCCGCCGACGCCGGGCCGGTCGACATCGACACCGCGGCGATCCGGCGCCCCGGGTCGGACGTCACGCTCATCACCTACGGCGGGACGCTGGCGACCACGCTCGAGGCGGCCGGCGCCCTGGCCGACGACGGGGTCGATGCGGAGGTCATCGACCTGCGCACGCTGCGCCCGCTCGACGACGCCACGATCCTGGGGTCGGTGCGCCGGACCCATCGCGCGGTCGTGATCGACGAGGGCTGGCGCTCCGGGAGCCTGTCGGCCGAGATCTCCGCGCGGATCACCGAGCAGGCGTTCTACGACCTGGACGCCCCCGTCGGGCGCGTGTGCAGCGCCGAGGTGCCGATGCCCTACGCCCGGCACCTGGAGCTCGCCGCCCTGCCGACGGTGGAGGGGATCGTTGCGGCGGCCCAGCGGGCGATGCGGGGGGAGGCCTGAGCCATGGGTGAGTTCCGGATGCCCTCGCTGGGCGCGGACATGGACGTCGGCACGATCATCGAGTGGCTGGTGAAGCCCGGTGACGCGGTGCGGCGCGGCCAGATCGTGGCCGTGGTCGACACCGCGAAGGCCGCCATCGAGATCGAGGCGTTCGAGGAGGGCGTGGTCACCGAGATCCTCGTCGGCACCGGTGCGAAGGTGCCGGTCGGGACCCCGCTGGCGATGATCGGGGCCTCGGAGGATCGTGCGGCCCCCGCTGGGGCGGCCGCCCCCGGGCTCGAGGCCACCACGCGGATTCCGTCGTTGTGGTAGTCGATTCGGTCGATTCAACCGACCGAATCGACTACCACAAACCTGCGCTCGCGGCCCCGGGCGCTCCGCCGCCGCATCCGCGCGCCACCCCGCCCGTCCGGCACCTGGCCCACCAGCTCGGGGTGGACCTCGACGCTGTCCCCGGAACCGGACCCGACGGGCACATCACCCACGACGACGTCCTGCGCGCCGCCCCCGGCGACGGCGCCCCCGCACCCCGCCGCGTCACGCGCCGATCGATCCGGATTCCCGACCATTCAGGCACCTCGATTCCGGATCGATCCGGATCGGCCCGCGCGATGGTGGACGACGTGGCGGGGGAGGGGGTGCCGGGGAGGTGACCGGTGGGGGTTCCGGGGAGCGGCTGCGGGTCACCCCGCGGGCCCGGCGGATCGCTGCCGAGCGCGGGATCGACCTGGCCGCCCTCACTGCCTCCGGTCGGCACAGGGCAGTGGTGGGCGCCGACGTGGAGCGTGGCGGCCGACGCGGCCGAGGTGATCCATGCGGGTTCGGTGGCCTCTAGCGCCCCGCAACCCGCATGGATCATCGCGCGGGGGCGCGCCATCGCCGGTCGAACCGGCCCGACGGGGCGGACCGGGCCGGCCGGCGGGCACTGCGGCGGCCGCCGAGAAGAAGGCCGCGATGCGCACCGCGATCGCGAACCTGATGTCCCGGTCGAACGCCGAGATCCCGCACTACTACGTCACGCAGACGATCGACCTCGGGACGGCGATGGCGTGGTTGCGCACCCACAACGCGACCCTCCCGGTCGCCAAGCGGGTCCTGCCCGCTGCCCTGTTCCTGCGGGCGACGGTGCTGGCCGCGGCCGCGGTCCCCGACCTCAACGGACACTGGGTCGACGGGGCCCTGCGCCCGGCCGAGCGGATCGACCTCGGCGTCGCCGTCGCCACGCGCGGCGGCGGGCTGGTGACACCGGCCATCCCCGACGCCGGCGCCCTGCGGATCGACGACCTCATGGCCGCCCTGTCCGACCTCGTCGTGCGTGCCCGGCGCGGCAACCTGCGCCAGGCGGAGATGGCCGGTGCGAGCATCACCGTGAGCAGCCTCGGCGAGACCGGCCCGGACGCCCTGTACGGCGTGATCTTCCCGCCGCAGGTCGCGCTGGTCGGCATCGGCGGGATCGTCGAGCGACCATGGGCGGTCGGACGGCATGCTCACCGTCCGCCCGACCGTCACCGTCGCACTGGCCGCCGACCATCGCGCCAGCGACGGCCGCACCGCCTCGGCCTTCCTGGCCACGTTCGACCACGCCCTGCAGAACCCGGAGGAGCTATGAACACCGAACGCGCGCACCACGTCCTGCTCGAGGCAGTGGGGCTGGTGGCTCCCGACGTGGATCCGGCAGCGCTGGACCCGAGCGAATCCCTGCGCGACCAGGCGGGCCTGGACTCCATCGACTTCCTCGAGCTCGTCGCGCTGCTCGCCGACGCGCTGCACGCGGACATCCCCGAGGACGACTACCCGCAGCTGGACACCATCGAGTCGGCCGTCGCCTACCTGGCGCCCAAGCTCGAGTGAGCGCGGAGCTGCCGGCTGGCTCGCGGGCGTTGCCTCGTCCGCGGACACATCACGTCGCTGATCGCGGCGCTGGGCGGTGATGAGCCATCCCGCGACGCCCGCCCGCCCGGTAGTCTGCGGGACGTGCCCGACCCCACCTCGACCGCGACCCTGCGCGACGTCGTGACGCTGCTGCACCGTCGCTACGACCCGCGGACGGCCGACTCCTGGGACCGTGTCGGACTCGTCTGCGGCGACCCCGACGAGCGCGTCGAGCAGGTGATGTTCGCCGTCGACCCGGTGGCGGCCGTGGTCGACGAGGCGATCGCCGACGGGGTGCACCTGCTCGTGACGCACCACCCGCTGTTCCTGTCCGGCGTGCACGGGATCCCCGCCGACGACGCCAAGGGCCGGATCGTGCACCGGCTTGGTGCGCGCCGGCATCGGCCTCCTGGCCGCACACACGAACGCGGACAACGCCCGGCCGGGGGTCTCGGATGCGATCGCCACCGCGCTGGGCCTGGCCGAGGTCACACCGCTGGAACCCCTCGAGGTCGAGCCGGACCCGATCGACAAGTACATCGTCTTCGTCCCGATCGCCGACACCGAGGCGCTCATCGACGCGATGGCCGCCGCTGGCGCGGGCCAGATCGGCGACTACGACCGCGCGGCCTTCTCCGCACCGGGCACCGGGACGTTCCGCCCCCTGGAGGGGGCCACTCCGACCATCGGATCGATCGGCCGGATCGAGTCGGTCGCGGAGTCGATGCTGCAGATGATCGCCCCCCGCCGGCGCCGCGACGATGTCATCGCCGCGCTGCGTGCGGCGCATCCGTACGAGGAGCCGGCGTTCGACGTGATCGAGCTGGCGGACGTCCCAAGCGGGCGCGGTGGTGGCCGGGTCGGGAACCTGGCCGAGCCGATGTCCCTGGCGGAGTTCGCCGACCTCGTCGCCGCCACGCTGCCGACCACCGCCCAGGGCGTGCGCGCTGCCGGCGATCCGCACCGGGTGATCCGCCGGGTCGCGATCTGCGGTGGCGCCGGGGACTCCATGCTCGGTGCGGCCAACGTCAGCGGGGCCGACGTGTACCTCACCTCCGACCTGCGCCACCACCGCGCCAGCGAGCACCTGGAGGCCGGCGGCTGCGCGCTGGTCGACGTCGCGCACTGGGCGGCGGAGTGGATGTGGCTGCCGCAGGCCGCGCGGATCCTCGAGCAGGACGCCGCCGCCGCCGGCTACTCGGTGGGCACTACCGTGTCCACCACCGTCACCGATCCGTGGACGTTCCACGTGGGGAGGCCCGCTGATGCGCGCTGATGCCGCTGCCCAGCTCCGACTGCTCGACCTGCAGGACCTCGACACCGTCCTCGGCCAGTTGGCGCACCGCCGTCGCGGCGTCCCGCAGGTCGCCGAGCTGGTGGCGCTCGACGCCCGCGCAGGCGAGCTGCGCGACCACGAGGTCGCCGTGCGCACCGCCGTCTCGGACCTCGAGCGGGAGATGACCAGGGCCGAGGCCGACGTCGCCCAGGTCCGCGAGCGGATCGCCCGCGACCAGGCGATGCTCGATGCCGGGTCGGTGGCCTCCGCCCGCCAGCTCGAGGACCTCCAGCACGAGATCGGCAACCTGGCCCGGCGAGTCAGCGACCTCGAGGATGCCGAGCTCGAGGTGATGGAGAAGCTCGAGGCCGCCCAGGCGCGCGCTGCGGAGGCCACCGCCGCCTTGAACGAGCTCGCCGAGGCGAAGAGGGCCGCCGAGGGTGCCCGCGATGCGGCGTTCGCCGACATCGATCTCGAGGTCGAGCGGGTCGCGGGAGAGAGGGCGCGGGTGGCGCCGGAGATCCCCGCCGACCTGCTGGCGCTCTACGACCGCATCCGTGCCGGCTCGGGAGGGATCGGCGCCGCACCGCTGCATCGCGGACGATGCCAGGGCTGCCAGATCACGCTGACCCCCGCGGACCTCGGCCGCATCCGCGCGGAGCCGGCCGACGAGGTCGTCCGGTGCGAGGAGTGCCGGCGGATCCTCGTGCGCATCGCCGAGTCCGGCCTGTGAGGCACCTGGTCATCGAGGCCGACGGCGGATCCCGGGGCAACCCCGGCCCTGCGGCCTACGGGGCGGTCGTGCTCGACGCGCGCACCGGCGAGATCCTCGTCGAGCTGGCCGACTACCTCGGCATCCAGACGAACAACGTGGCCGAGTACGAGGGAGTGACCGCCGGCCTCGTCGCCGCCCAGGAGATCGACGCGAATGCGCGGGTCGAGGCCCGCCTGGACTCCAAGCTCGTCGTGGAGCAGCTCTCCGGGGGATGGGCGATCAAGAACGCCAGGCTGCGCGAGCTCGCCCTTCGCGCCAAGGCCCTCGCCCCGCCGGAGCGGGTCCGGTTCACGTGGGTGCCGCGTGCGCAGAACAAGCGGGCGGACGCGCTGGCCAACGAGTCCCTGGACGCCGCTGCCGCGGGCCGCCCGGCAAGGATCGAGCGCTGGAACCGGGGGGCCGGCGACCCGGACATCTACGTCGACGTCGCCGATCACCTCGGCGCCGAGGCCCAGGCGGAGGCCGAGTCCGAGGCGGCCGCCGAGGCGGGCGAGGCGCCCGGCGCGTGGGTCAGCGGCGCGGTGGCCGCCCAGGCGGGGGCCGCCCAGATCCGGGCCACCCTGCGCGGGGAGCCGGCAGGCCCTGATTCCGAGTCCGTCCTGTTCACAACGCCGGAGCCGCCGAGTGCCTCGTCGAAGCGGATCATCGGGTGGTCGCGCGCGGACCTCGGGGCGCCGACGACGTTGCTCATGGTGCGCCATGGCGTGACGCAGCAGAGCATCGAGCACAGGTTCTCCGGGTTGAACGGGTTCGACCCGCCGCTGATCGACCTGGGCCGTCGTCAGGCCGAGGCAGCGGCTGAGGAGCTCGCCCGCCGAGGAGGTGCGGACGTCATCGTCTGCTCGCCGCTGCAGCGCACGCGGCAGACGGCGGCGATCATCACCGAGCGGCTGGGCATGGGTGAGCCCCTCATCGTCGATGGGCTGGCGGAGGCTGACTTCGGCGAGTGGGACTCGTTGAACTTCGCCGAGGTCAAGCAGCGCTGGCCCGACGAGCTCGCGGCCTGGATGGCGTCGACGGAGGTGGCGCCGCCGGGCGGGGAGTCATTCGCGACCGTGCGCCGTCGCGTCGATGCCGCGCGCGCGGACCTTGTGGAGCGGTTCCCCCGCAAGCGCGTCCTCGCGGTGAGCCATGTGACGCCGATCAAGGTCCTGGTGCAGCTGGTGCTGGAGGCGCCGGCGTCGAGCGCCTACCGGTTCGAGCTTGCGCCGTGCTCGCTGACCACGCTGGCGTGGTGGGCCGACGGCGTCAGCACGATCTTCGGGATGGGGGAGTCCGGGCACCTCCACGGGGTCATGCACGAGACCGCCTGATTGGTCCGGGTGTGTCCGGGTTGTCAGGCGTCGGCCTGCCCATGGTGTCGAGCATCTCCGGCGTGTCCCCACGGGGAGCGGTCCTGCCCTGTGGGAGTGTCATGGGTGCTGCACAGGGTTGGGGCTCCTCGATGGTTGAGATCGAGGAGCCCCACGTTCCGTTCAAAGCGTGATAGGTGTCTGTCCTGACGCTCTCGCGTCGGTGATTGTCCTGTCCGGCGATCTTGTCTGATCTGCGGCTGCCTTCTGGCTGCTTGCTAGGTCTTTCGCTTCCTTGGGCTCGGTCAACCGTGGTGTTGATCCGTTTCCCTCGGTGAGCTCGACTTCTCAGTCGTTCTTCCTGCTTCGCTGATCTCGTCGGCGGAGCTGTTCACTTGTCGGTCAGACGGTGTATTGCTTTGTTCGGAACACGACCCACCGTAGGCCCGCGAGTCCCCGGATGCAACACCTGGAGCCGGACTTCTTCGTCCGATCTTCGTCGCAGCCCGGGTGCCTGTCGCGCGTCGGGCGCGACGGCGGTGCTAGGCATGGCCCGACAGCGCGAGGGCGACTTCTGGGAGGACCAGTCATGGGCAAGGACAAGGCAAGGCAAGGGCAGGGCGGCAAGGCCAAGGAGGGCAAGGTCGACAAGGCCCGGGCCGAGGGACCCCGGGCAGGGTCCTCAGCTGCCAACCCAGGCAACGTCCGGGAGCTGTACAGGGTGGGCGCCGGCTTCGACCTGGCGGCGATTGATCCCGAGGTCGATCGTCAACGGCCCCGAGGACCGGGAGTCGGCACGCGCGGCGTGCGTTTCCCTGGAGGCGGAGGCCGCCGACCTCCACGAGAAGCTCTGGGCGGAGTCGCGCAAGGGCGGCAACCGGTCGGTCCTGATCTGCCTGCAGGGCATGGACACCTCCGGCAAGGGCGGGGCGACCAAGGCGATCGACCGCCTGCTCGACCCGCTCGGCTTCTCGGTCACGGGCTTCGGTGCTCCCAGCGACGAGGAGAAGGAGCACGACTACCTGTGGCGCCACGAGCGTGCGCTGCCCGAGGTGGGCAAGGTCCGGCTGTGGGACCGCTCGCACTACGAGACCGTCCTCATCGAGCGCGTGCGCGGGTTCGTCCCGGAGGACACCTGGCGGGCTCGGTACGACGAGATCAACGGGTGGGAGGCCGGGCTCAACGAGCGCGGTGTGACGGTCATCAAGTTCATGCTGCACATCTCACGAGATGAGCAGAAGCAGCGGCTGCTCGAGCGGCTCGCCGATCCGACGAAGCACTGGAAGTACAACCCCGGCGACGTCGACGAGCGCGGGCTGTGGGACGACTACCAGGCGGCCTACTCCGATGCGCTCACGAGGTGCTCCACCGACGGCTCGCCCTGGTACGTGGTGCCTGCCAACCACAAGTGGCATCGGGACTGGATCCTGTCCAACGTGCTGGTCGAGACGCTGCGGGCGATGAACCTGTCCTACCCGCCCGGTGACTTCGACGTGGACGCGGAGGTGGCGCGCGTCGAGGCGAGCTGAGCGCGACCCGGCGCGACCGGGTGGCCTACCGTCTGCCCATGGCCGTCAACGTGCAGCTGGCCGACCCGGCGATCACCGCGCGCTGCCGGGGCACGGACCTCCCCGTGGGGGAGTGGGTGGATGCGTGGCTGGCGGTCGCGGATCCCGAGACGCGCAAGGTCGTGTTCGACGTGACGCCGCGCTCGAAGCGGTCGTAGGGAGGTTGGGTTCATGACGCAGGAGTCGACGGGGAGCTGGGCGCAGAGGGTGTTCGCGATCACGCTGGTGGTCGAGGACCTCGATGCGGCGCGTGAGTTCTACGGGCGCGCGTTCGAGCTCCCCGAGCACTACTACAGCGGGGACTCCGCGGTGTTCAGGTTCGGCGACCTGCTGATCAACCTCCTCGAGGCGGACAAGGGCCCAGGGCTTCTGGATCCGGTGGCCGTCGCGCCGCCGGAGGCCGGGGTGCGGGTGCAGATCACCGTGCCCGTCGACGACGTGGACACTGTGGCTGCGGGCCTCGTCGCGCGTGGCGTCGAGCTGCTGCGCGGCCCCGAGGATCGACCGTGGGGGCCTCGCACGGCGAGCTTCCGTGACCCCGGCGGGCACGTGTGGGAGATCGCGCAGCGCTGACGTTCGACGCGGCCCGCTGCGGCAGCTACCCTTCGAGGGCGGATGAGTCGGTCGGGCGGCCGCGGCGGCACGGTCCCTCGGGGCCGGCGTCGTCGAGGAAAGTCCGGGCTCCACAGGGCACGGTGGTGGGTAACGCCCACCCGGGGTGACCCGCGGGACAGTGCAACAGAGAGCAGACCGCCTCGCGCCCCTCGGGGAGCGGGGTAAGGGTGAAACGGTGGTGCAAGAGACCACCAGCACCCCAGGTGACTGGGGTGGCTATGCAAACCCCACCCGGAGCAAGGTCAAGAGGGACCGGCGTTCGCGTCGGGACTGCGTGAGCGTTCGAGGGCGGCCCGCCCGAGCTCACGGGTAGACCGCAGGAGGCTGTCGGCAACGGCAGTCGTAGATGGATGGCCGCGCAAGGGTGTTCCGGTGACGGACCCCATGGACAGGACCCGGCTTACAGACCGACTCATCCGCACATGAGGGTCTGCGCCGACCAGGTGTGAGCTCGAAACCGCGGGTGGTGGGACCCTGATCGGGTGAAGAACTTCCTCCTCGGGGTCGGTGTGACCCTCGCTGTCCTCGCCCTCGGCGTCGTGGTCCTGGTCATCTCCCTGGGTTCCGGTGCCTCCGGGTCCGCGGGTGGGCCCGCCTCACCTGTTCCGAGCGCGTCGGCGGTCGTGCCCCAGCAGCCCGGCGACCTGGCCGACGACGAGACCTGGCTCGGCGCTGTCGAGCTGCGCAGCCAGGACGTGGTCTCGGCCAAGGGAGACCTCGTCGACGTGGTCGCGACCGGGTCGGGTGTGCGGTTCTCGGAGGCCGGGCTGGAGGCGCAGCGGCTCGACATCGATGCGACGATCCCGTTCGCCACCGTCGCCGAGCAGGTCGGCCAGGACGTCACGGTCTACGACGCCGGCAACGGCCAGACCGGCGTCGAGCGCCAGGTCACCATCCTGGGGCGGGACATCACCCTGAAGGCGACCGGAACGGTGAGCGCCGACGGCGGCCAGCTGCTCATCGAGCCGGAGACCGTCGACCTCGGTGGCCCGGCGTTCCTCGACTCGGCGGCGAGCACCCTCGCCCGCAGCCTCGCCACCATCCGCCAGGACGTGGCCGGCGTGCCGGAGGGGATGTCGCTCACTGCCGTCCAGGTGACGCCCGAGGGCTTCGACGCGCAGCTCACCGGCACGGACGTGGTCATCGGCCGTTGAGCGGACGGCGAAGGCCCGCGCTGAATTGCGAGTTGCTCCACCGCACCAGCTCTGGCTTCGGGGGCACTGTCGGTTCGGGATCGCAACGCTCACAGCCGCCATCGGGTGCGGTGTCGGGTGCGGATGGTCCAGGGTGATCCGTTGTTGCCGGGCCATGGCGTTCCTGGGGGTGCTCCTGGGGGTGGTTCCGCGACGGTGACGCCGGGCTCAGCGGGCTCGATGGTCCACATGTCGAGGTCGACCTGCCGGTGGTGCGTCCAGCAGAGCAGCGCGAGGTTGTCGATGTCCGACGGGCCACCTGCGGCCCAGTCCTGCAGGTGGTGGGACTGGCAGTTCTCGGCGGGGACCTGGCATCCGGGGATGATGCATCCGCCGTCACGGGCTGCGAGCGCGCGGCGCTGGGCGGCGGTGGCGGTCCGGGAGGTGCGTCCGACTGCCAGCGGGATCCGGGGTCCGTCGAACAGCAGCGCGGCCAGGGCCGCGATCCGGGCCGCAGGCGTGGGTGCGGATGTGGGCGTGGACCCCGCGTGGGACGTGGACTCCGCACCGGCCATCGGGGCAGCGCCGGCTCCGGCCGCAGCGTCCTCGGTGTCGAAGATGCCCTCGGGGGTGTCCGGGCAGCGCGCGTCGAGGTCGGCCGGCACCAGGTCGGGGGTTCGCCATCCGGGAGTGGTGACTGCGATGGGGGTGAGGGTGGGGTCGCAGGCGGTGAACTTCTGTTCGGAGGGGGTGAGGAGGTGTCCCCGGCTGGTGGTCCAGACCGGGTCCCCGAGCCGGGTGTGCTCCAGGGTGACGGTGAGCGCCACGGGCAGCCCGCCCCGTGTCGGCAGGACGCCCGCGGTGGCGGCGGCATTCACCAGCTCGACGAGGGCATCGGCGCGCCGTGCTCCGGCGGGGACGTGGTCCGCGGTGCTGCGCAGCCGTTCGGCGAGGGCGTCGATGGCGGCGATCACGGCTTCTCCCTCCAGGCGGGGAAGGCTCCCGGACAGGATCACGGTGTCGCCGAGCAGGGCGAACGACAGGTCGCGGGTGGCGTGGGCGTCGGCCTCATCGCCGCGTCGGGTGGTCGTCGGTGGGTGGGTGCAGCAGGCGGATGGCGCTGAGCACGAGCCGGGTGACCATCGGTGGGGACCACTGCCCCCATCTGGTGCCCAGTTCGGCGATCACCGCCGCGAGTTGCTCGTCGGTCAGCGGGCCGATGTTGCGTGCGACCGCGTCGACGTGCTCGGAGGTGATGATCCCGGCCGCCCACGCCGCAGCCACCGATGGGTGCGCGGCGGCGAGTGCCCCGGTGCGGGCCAGCCGGCGGGACTGGGGGGAGGCCCATCCCCGGGCGGCCAGTACCGCGCCGGGTCCGACCAGGGGCAGGGCGCCGGCGGTTGTGGCGGCGTGCATCCGGCGGGCCAATTCGTACTCCACTGCGGCGAACGCCCCGGCGAGCACCTCGACGTCAGCGGTGGGGCGGTCCCCGGCGAGCAGGCCCATCCCGGGCAGGGTCCCGGTTGCGCACGACGTGGCCCGATCCCAGACCGCTCCGACCTCCACCGATGCCGCCGGAAGCGCGCCCACCGCCCGCGGATCGACTACGGCTTGCTGGTCGTGAATTGCACTGGTCACCGAGGCCCCCGTTCGAACTGATGTTCGAATCATATCAGGGGTGCTCGACTGCCGCCACCTCCGAAGCCGAGTCCGTGGACGCAGGTTCGCGACGTCGACAATCGCGAACCCGGCCGGAAGGTCGTGCCTCAGCATGCGCGCGTTGAGGGAATCAGCGAAGCGTCGCATCGAAGCGGTCGCAGTCGGGAAGCTCAGGCGTCGGATGGGGCCCCCGATCGGGGATCCGGCTGGCGACGACCACCGGCACCGTCGAACGAGTAGGGTGCTGGGGAGCGGACATGATGCACACTGCCAGCGCATCCTCGACTCCGGCGGGCGGCCTGGCACCTCGTCGGCGGATGATGCCTGCCATCCGATTCCTGGCCCTTCTCGCCATCGCACTCACGGCACTCCTGGCGGCGATTGCATTGACCCCTGCGACGTCGGTCACCGTCTTCGGGCAGGACGTCGAGGTGGGAGCGGTGGCCCCGGGCGACTGGCAGGGCTGGTCCGGGCCGGGCCAGGCAGACCTGTTCGGCGAGGGCCCCATCCCGACTGTGCAGACCTTCCGCGGACCGATCCGTCCACGAATCGTGTGGCAGAGCTTCAACCGGGACGCGGCCGCGAGTGCCTTCCTCCAGCCCACCTTCGCCGACGCGCGGCGCACCATCAACACGGACACCTCCGCTGTCGGGGAGGCGCTGGCTCAGGGCTGGACCGGATTCTTCGGGCGCCTGGTCCTGATGTCCGGGCTGCTCGGCGCCCTGCTCTACATGGTGGGCATGGCCGGGGTCCAGATCGTTCGCGGCCCGCGCGCCGCGAACCCCACGGCAGGCCACCGCATCTGGCCGGTGGCGCTCGCTGCCGGGTTGGCCATGGGACTCACCGCTGCGTCGGCTGCACTGACGGTCGTGTCCGCCCGCGACCAGCTCGCTGGGGTCTCAAGCCTGGCGGACCTCACGGGATCGTCACCCCTGGTGCCGGCCCCGGCTGCCGTCGGGCCGGCACGCGCGGACATCGCGGTGGTCGTGATTGGGGACTCGACGGCCGCCGGCGTCGGGAACGCCGCGCTGGCCAGGCCCAGCGACGAGGACACGGCGTGCGAGCGTTCGAAGGATGCGTACGCGGAGGTGCTGCAGGCGGCGACCGGCTGGGTGACGGAGAACCTGGCATGCGCCTCTGCGAGCATCTCCGATGGTCTGCTGACACCGCAGCGTGGGCGCCGGCCGGTGTCACCACCACCGCAGGTGGGCGTCCTGAAGTCCCTCACCTCGCTGGACGCGGTCATCGTCAGCATCGGCGCCAACGACATCGGCTGGTCTGACTTCCTGAAGTACTGCTACGGACTCGAGCGGTGCGACGACCGGGTCAGCGAGCGGCTCTTCCAGCGACGCCTGGACACCTTCCGGCTGCAGTACGCGCAGCTGCTGCACCAGCTGAGCAACCTGCCGACGCGTCCGGCTGTCATCGTGACGGGCTACTACGACCCGTTCGGCGAGACCTTCGACTGCCCGGACCTGCAGGACCCACAGGCCCCGGTGGACCCACCCCCCGGATACGGGTTCGCCCCCGACCCAGATCAGGACGACTCAGCGGAGAAGGTGCGCACGAAGGTCGAGCCGGTGCGTTCCGTTCTCGCCCAGCTCAATCTCGTGCTGCAGCAGGGTGCCGAGGCCTTCGGCTTCGGCTTCGTCCAGCCGACGTTCGAGGGGCATGCCCTGTGCAGCGAGCAGCCATGGGTCCAGGGGATGAGCGATCCCCAGCCCTTCCACCCGAACGCGGCCGGTGAGCTGGCGATCGCGGCAGCGCAACTGCCACGGCTGATCGCCCTCATGCCGAGCTGACGAGTGCCGTGTGCTCCCATTCCAGGGACCGGAGACGCACTGGTACGGTCCGGGCCATGCCGATCCCCGGACTGACGCCCGCTGACCTGCTCGCCCGCTACGCGGAGGTGGTGGCTCGCGTCGGGGTGAACGTCCAACCCGGCCAGCTGGTGTCGATCCGCGGCCTGGTCGAGCACGCCGAGTTCGCCCGCGCGATCGCCGAGGCCTGCTACGCGGCCGGCGCCGGTCGGGTTGATGTCGACTACAGCGACGACGTGGTGCGCCACTCCGGCATCGCGCACGGTGCCAGCGCGGCGCTGGCTGCGGCGACGACCGTGGACCACGCGGCGCTGGACCGGTTCGAGGCTGAGGGTGCGGCGATCGTCCGGCTGAGCGGCAACCCTGATCCGCACCTGATGGACGACCTCGATCCCGCTGCGGTCGTCGCCGCGGAGAAGCGCGAGCTCGCCGTGCGGTCCCGCGAGGTCCTCATGGGCGGGCGCGTCACCTGGAACATCGTCGCCGCGCCCAACCCCGGCTGGGCCACCGCAGTGCTCGGCGAGCCCGACGTCGACCGCCTGTGGGAGCTGGTGGCCACGGCGGTACGGCTCGATGAGCCCGACCCGGTGCAGGCGTGGCGCGACCACCTGGCGACCCTTGGCCGTCGCAGTGAAGCCGTCGAGGCGCTGGCGCTCGACCACCTGCTCTACGAGGGACCGGGCACCGAGCTGACCATCGGCCTGCTGCCGGGCGGCCGTTGGGTGGGTGGCGGCATGACCACGCACGAAGGTGTTGAGTTCGCCCCGAACCTGCCCACCGAGGAGGTGTTCAGCTCGCCGGATCCCCGCCGAGCCGACGGCGTGGTGGCATTGACCCGGCCGCTGATGATGCCGAGCACGGGGATCATGGTGGAGGGCCTCGTCCTGACCTTCGCCGACGGTCGGATCGTGGACGCGCGGGCCGACCGCGGTGGCGAGGCGATCGCGGCCGAGCTCGACAGCCATCCGAACGCCCGACGCCTGGGTGAGGTGGCCCTGGTGGACCGGACGTCGCGCGTGCGCGAGGCCGGGGTCATCTTCCACGACACGCTGTACGACGAGAATGCGGGCGCCCACATCGCCTGGGGCCAGGCATTCCCCATGTGCATGCCCGAGGGTGCAGCCCCCGATCTGCTCAACTCCGCGCCGGTGCACACGGACGTGGTCGTCGGGGGCCCGGGGGTGTCGATCACCGGGGTGACGGCCGACGGGACCCGGATCCCGCTGGTCGCCGACGACGTCTGGGCGCTGGACTGAGTTTGGGGGTCGATGGCCCTGGTCGGTGCCCATCCGATCGCGCCTTCGGCGAGTGGGGCGACGCCTGCGCCGACGCCTGGGTGCGCATCCTGGCGTTCACCGAGCGGTACGACGCGACCCCGCCCTACATGTCGCGGTAGCGGCGCGCCTTCGCGGCGAGGTCGGCGAGGGTGTCGGCCGTGGCCTGATGTGAGCCGGCCCCCCAGTTGCCCGGGTCGGCTGCGTACGGGGTGCCGTAGGCGGCGGTGTCCCGCTGGATCCGCCACCCCTCGGAGAGCGGGCCCAGGTCGAGGGTGTCGTACCCGATGTCATCAAGCAGGGCGCTCACCGTGGCCTTCGCGGCGTCGTCGTCGCCGGCGATGGGCAGCGCGCTGCGGTCCTCGGCCCCGGCGGGGCGGGCGAGCGCGGCGAGGTGGGCGTAGTAGATGTTGTTGAACGCCTTCACGACGTGGGAGTCCGGCAGGTGCGCCTGGAGCAGTTCGGACGTGGTCGTCGACTCGTCGTCGAGCTCGGGGATCTGGCCATCGCGTCCGGGGTAGTAGTTCATGGTGTCGATGACGACCTTGCCGCGCAGGGCGTCGGCCGGGACCTCACGGTAGTTGCGCAGCGGGATCGTCACCACGACGACGTCGGCGGACGTGGCGGCCTCCTGAGGCGTCGCCGCCCGGGCGTGCGGCCCGAGCTCGGCCACGAGGTCCGCCAGCGTCTCCGGTCCGCGGCTGTTGCTGAGCACGACATCGTGCCCTGCGGCCAGCGCGAGCCGCGCGACGGTGCTGCCGATGTTCCCGCTCCCGATGAATCCCCACGTCGTCATGGCAGCGTCAACAACGGCGGGGCGGGAAGCATTCCGGCGCGCTGAGTCGCTCCGGTGACGGCCACGCACCGGACTCCATGCGCGCGCCTGTGACTCGCCCGCCGTTCAACGCCTCCGACGTGGCCGCGCGCCGTGATGCGGGCCGCGCGTGTCCACCGAGATCAGGACTCACCGCACTTGGCTACCCGTAGGCGACGAGGACGGAGCCTGCGCTGCTCGTGGCCCTGATTCGTCGGTCGGACGAGGGATCGGTCCGGACATTGACCGTCACGGAGCCGGCGGACGAGTCGGCGTTGACGTTGTAGGCCACCCCGGCGACGTCTGGAACCAGGACTCTCACGCTGCCTGCCGAGCTGCTGGCCTCGACCGCGGTCGGATCAGCGTCGCCGGACCAGGTCAGCGACACCGATCCGGCGCTCGTGTCGGCGACGACGGTCCTCGAAGTGAGGCCGGTGGCGGTGATGCTGCCGGCGCTGCTGCCCAGGTCCAGATCGGAGCTCAGCCCCTCCGCCTTGACGCTGCCCGCCGAGCTGCGGGCCTCGACCGATCCGTTTGGCGGGACCTGCACCACGAGAGCCACGCTCGTCATCAACCCCAGGGCCGGGCAGTCGACCGCCACGGCCACGATGTCTCCGTCGACTCGACTGGTCACGATGGGTCGTCGCCAGGCGTACTGGACCTTCGCGTCGGTGGTGACCACGCCTGCCGGGCCCTGTCGGAGTGCGATTGGTCCGCACTCGTTGTCGACCCTCACGTTCGAGGTGGTCGACTCCGTGGTCAGCTGCAGGTCCTGCGTGCGTCGGTTCGCCAGCGAGACTGCCGCAATTGCGCCCCAGATCAGGGCGATCGCCACGACGGCGAGGACGATGATCAGGATCGTGCGTCCCGGGCGCCGGCCCCCGCTGGGCTGCGGTTGTGCGGCTGTTGCGGGCGGGGGGCTCGCAATGGGTGGTTGACCCCAGGGCGAGTCGGGTTCGTGCACCCAGAACTGCCAACCCGGTGGTGGCGGTGGCCACGACGGGTCCGGCGCCCAGCCTTCAGGGGGCGACCACCCCGCCGGCGGCGCGGGCCACGTGGGCGGTGGATTGTAGCGCCATGACATGGGACCACCTCCTGAGGCCGGTGGACCGTGGTGGACGCCTGTCGGCCACGTCGGTCCGCCGCTTCGACGGTAGACCTCCGGCGAGCCTGGACGCCACGGACCGAAGGTCCCAGGGAGCGTGGCGCACTCCCATCTGGGCGACGTGCGCCCATCCTCCCGCCCCGGGCACGTTCAGGCGACTGGCGGCGAGGTGTCGCCCGCGGTGATGGCCGCCCGCCGCCGTCGGGCCACCAGCATGCCCAGTGCGCTCGATCCGAGCATGACCAGGCCGGCAACCAGGATCGCCAGCGCGGGCCGGTCAGCCCCGCCCACGGCCCAGAACACCAGGGCGGTGACGCTGGCGATCGCCGCTGCCAGCCACGGCCAGTAGCCCTCGACCAGGAAGCGCCAGAAGCCCAGGCCCGCCAACAGCGCCATGACGACCATGCCGACCGAGCGGGTGGGGCTCTCCCCGATGATCGGCAGGGCCGACATCAGCGCCACGACCATCCCGGCAAGGACCGCCAGCTCCCGGTGGACCATGCGCCGGGACACCACGAGCGCCCACAGGACGCCGAAGAGGACCACCGCCAGCGGTGTGTAGCGGTCGTACGTGGTCGTCTCGTAGTAGTAGTCGTTCACGGCCGCAGGGCGGAACGCCATGATGGCCGTCTGGACGAAGCCGAAGCTGGCGACGAACATCCCGAGCTCGGTGATTGTGCTCGACGCCACCAGGTGTGCCCCCACCATCACGGCGAGGGCCACCGCGAACGCGGCGACGCCGGTGTAGTCGGTGTCCTCGCCGACGAGCAGTGCTGTGGTGCCGGCCGCGCTGATCGCGGCGCCCACGAACAGGACGCCAGCCAGCCGCCGACGAGCCGAGCCCGGTCCGGCCCCGTGGGCGACGACCAGCGCGACTCCGCCGGCGACGAGCGCGGTCACGCCGAGGACGGCGATCTGCACGCCCAGGCTCATCGACTCCCAGTTCTGGGCCACCAGGACGACCGCGGCGGCAATCACGAGTGCCCCGCCCACGTAGAGCCCGACCTCGATCAGGATCTCGCTCAGCGACCGGCGGTGGCGCATGGGGGCTGGGGCCGCGGCGGGGGTTCGGGGTGGGGTCGGGGCCGGTCCCCCGGACGGAGGTCCCGTGACCGCGGGCATGGCTGCGCCGACCTCGGCGAGGATGGCGACGCGTTGCTCGTGGGAGATGGTGCCCCTGCTGACGAGGGCGTCCAAGGCCTCGGCCAGGGGGAGGGTCGAACTGGTGGGACGGGTTTCACTCATGGTGCACCGCCATCCTCCCCCGCACTTCCAGTGTGCTCCGCCGGGGCTCCTGCGTGCTACGTGCCGTTCGGCCCGAATTGCTCAGCGGCTCATGCCCAGCTCCGCGAGGCGGGCCTCGACCAGGGCGCGCAGGACCGGCTCCGGCAGCGGCGCGTCCACGGGGAACTTCACCGACCCCTTCGTCGTCTCGTAGTCAGCCAGCTCGTCGGGCAGCGCGGCCGTGACGCTGCCACTCATTGGCAGGTAGCTGCAGTGACGCGCGAACGCCGCGAACCCCGCCACGCCCTTGCCGCCGACCTTGAACGTGGGCGAGCCGTAGCTGATCGTCTGCTCGGCGTCGGGCAGCAGTGCGACGAGCGTGGCCCGGACCTGCGCCAGCGTGCTGCGCTGCGGCTCCGGAACCCCGTCCAGGTAGGCATCCACCTCGGGTGCGCCCATCCCATGTCCTCCTTCGATCGGGTCCACCCCGGTCGCGCCGAGTGGTTCAGTCGGCGCCCATTGTGCGCCCCGAGGACCCACGTCGCCAAGGGTCGGCGTCCTACCCCGCGCGATCCGTCCGCTTTCGCGCGGCCCGATGTCGGGTTCATCCGTCGTCGCGACTGCCGATGGTCCGAGATCCGGATCGATCGGGGGCGGACGTGGCCGCGGGCCGGTGGGTAGTGTGTTGGGATGACCCGAACCCACCCCGCCGCACCTCCCGACCCCAGGTCCGCCCCTGCCCTGCGATGGGGCATCCTCGGCGCCGGCGGCATCGCCAGCGTCTTCACCGAGGCGGTCACGCGGCACACGCACTCCGAGGTGGTCGCCGTCGGGTCCCGCGCCCAGGACCGAGCCGACGAGTTCGCCGCTCGCCACTCGATCGGGCGGTCGCATGGCAGCTACGAGGCACTTGTGGCCGATCCGGAGGTCGACGTCGTGTACGTCGCGTCACCGCACTCCGAGCACCTCGACCACGCCCTGCTGGCAATCGCCGCCGGCAAGCACGTGCTCGTCGAGAAGGCGTTCACCGTCAACGCAGCCGAGGCTGAGCGCGTGTTCGACGCGGCCCGCGCAGCGGGCGTGTTCGTCATGGAGGCGATGTGGACCCGCTTCCTGCCGCACGTGGTCGTCATGCACGACGTCCTGGCACGGGGCGAGATCGGCGAGCTGGTGGGCGTCATCGCCGACCACGGCCAGAACATGGGCCACCATCCGGCGACCCATCGGCTGCACGACCGCGCGCTGGCCGGCGGCGCGCTGCTCGACCTCGGTGTCTACCCCGTCTCCTTCGCCCACGACCTGTTCGGCACTCCCGACCGGGTCTCGGCCATCGGTGCGCTGACACCCACCGGGGTCGACGGGCAGGTGTCGATCGCCCTGGGCTTCGCCGCGGTCCAGGCCAGCCTGCACACGACCCTCGAGGCCAACACCGCCACCACCGCCGTCGTGTTCGGGACGCATGGCCGGATCGAGATCCAGGGCAGGTTCTACGCTCCGACGCGGTTCACCGTCGTCCGCGACGACGGCAACCACTGGACCTTCGACGGCATGGTCGATGCGGGGATGCAGTACGAGGCCGCCGAGGTCGCCCGGTGCGTTGCCGCGGGCCTGTCGGAGAGCCCGCTCATGACCTGGGAGGGGACCCTCGCCGTGATGCGCACCCTGGACGAGGTCCGTCGCCAGATCGGGCTCGTCTACCCGAACGAGGAGTAGGGCGCCGACCGGGTCGCGCTGACGCAGCGCTGCGGCCCATGTGCGGGTCCACCCGGCGGGCATGCTGCGCCAGCCTACCCTCGGGTTCGGTCACGTCGGCGACCTGTGCGTCCAGGGCGCGCACGAGGTCCACGGAGTCCACCGTGAAGGCGGTCCCGCTCTCGCCGCCGCCGATCGAGACCGGCCCGTGAGGCATGGCGGCATCGGCGATGACCGGCCAGCTCCGCAACGACCCGAGCGGTGTGATCGTCCCGCGCGCGTACCCGGTGACAGCCAGGGCCACCTCCGCGCTGGGCATCGACAGGCGACTCACCCCGAGCAGGGCGCGAAGCTTGGGCCAGCTGATCGTGCGTCCGCCGGGCACCAGGACGAAGAGGTAGTCGTCGTCGGCCCGCCGCACGACCATCGACTTGAGCAGGCGACCGGGCTCGAGCCCGCGGGCCGCAGCCGCCTCCTCGAGGCTGGACACGTGACCGTGATGGGTCACCGTGAACGCGATCCCGGTGGCAGCGATGGCCATGCGCGCGCGCTCCGCGGGAGTGGGAACCATGTGAGCCTCCTTGTCGTGGGCCTCCTCGTCGCGGATGAAGCCCGGGAACGGAGCCGGGCGAGGGCTCACCGCAGCAGGAACAGGCCCTTGAGGTACTCGCGCAGGGACTCGGCATCGACGGCCACGCGCTGGTAGCCGTCCTCCTCGGGTGAGCGGGCGACGAGGTCGACCCGGGTCTCGCCGGTGCGCAGCACCATCGACTCGACCACCAGTCGCGTGCCGGTCTCGCGACGGGGGACCCGATGGATGAGCTGCCAGCGAGCCGGGGCCGCGGCGGCCACGCGCCGGAGCTCCGCATCGGTGATCCGTACGGGTTCCTCCGCTCCGGCGGGGATCCTCGCCTTCCCGTCGATCATGCGCTCGGCCACCACGTCGGCGACCCCGCCGACCGAGTACATCGACAGCCGGTGCAGGCCCAGGGCGTCGATCCGGTCGATGCCCACGACGTCGTTGCCGAACAGCGAGATCAACCAGCGCCACGGCGCATCCGCTGGCCCCTCGTGGCCCCGCCTGATGTCGAGGGTGCCGACGCTGGTCGCGACCAGGGCCACGATGAGCCCGAGGTCGCCGACGACCTCGGCGGCGGCCTCCCCGGGCACCCGGTGCAGCACGCCGCGGGCGGCCAGTGAGCGCACGGCCTCGGCGAGGACCGCCTCCTCGACGCCGGCCAGGGCCGGGACGTCGCCGAGCACGACGGCCATCTCCGCCTGCGTGAACGCGCCCATGTCGACCGGCCCCGTCGCGACCAGGTCGGCCACGTCGGCGAGCTGCTTGTCGGCCAGGCCGGGGGCATCGGGATGATCGGTGGCCGTCATGGGAGGTCCTCCTCGATTCCGACGAACACTGGTCGCGTCGCTGTGGCGTCCTGGACGACGGCGCCCACGAGTAGCTGTCGGGACCCGACCTGGACGGCGACGGTCTCGGCCAGCCCTTCCGGGGGATCGGCGAACCCGCCGGCGGCCGCGGCGTCGAGCAGGGCCTCCACCGCGGGGCGCAGCGGGGCGTCGACCCGCACGATCGGCAGGGACCCGAACAGGCCCAGGCCGAGCTCGTCGGAGTAGGGGGAGTCGGGCAGGAGATCCTCGGGATGCGCGGGATCCGGTGGTCCGAAGAGGTCCCCGAGGGGACCGACCGGCTCGATCTCCGGCGAGAGGACGTCCGACCAGCGGCCCTGGGCATCAGCCGACATGGTCAGGTCGGCCCGGCGGCGGGCGAACGCGGCAAGCGCCTGCCCGGCAGCGCGACTCGGCGTGGTGTTGGGCGGGCGCAGCAGCATCGGTCGGGTGTCCACGTGTGCCGACAGGCCCCAGGGTCCGACGTTCTTCCCGGTGATCCGGTACAGGGCGTAGTCACGGATGTGCACCGCGTCGGACCACGTCGGCACCTTCCCCCACTGGAACGTGGCCTTGGTGCGCTCCAGCTGCACCCACGTCCCCACGGCGGCCTTGCCGTGCAGGGACTCGCGGACCAGCGGCCCGTCGAGGCCGTAGTCCGGGGTCACCTTCTTGTCCACGGCGCGGTGGTGGCTGGACATCCGTCGACGGCTGGTCGGGAAGATCCAGCGCTCGTACAGGTCGTCGTCGCCGACCAGCACGTGCGCGCCCTGCAGGAGGCCCACGAGGTCGGGGATGGACATCCCGCGTTCCACCAGGTCGGACATGACCCGGACCTCGAAGTCGGTGGCGCGCTCCACGGCGTCCGCGAGCTTGGGGGAGAAGTCGCCGGCGGAGGACGCGACCTTGACCAGCAGCGCCAGGCGCCGGCGCTCGGACTGCGGCGAGGGGGTCTCGCCCGACTCCGTACGGGCCATGCTGGAGTTCCTCCCTGTTCGGGTCGCACTATCGCAGAACCGGCTCTGAGGTGTCAGCCCGGCGGTGGACGCCGGCCAACCACGCGAGGTGCAGGCGCTCGCCGGCTGCGGCCAGGGGTCCGGGTGCCGGCGAAGTTGCGCCGACATGACGGTCGACGACGACTCTGGCGCTGAACCTGAATTCATGTCACTATGACTGACATGAATAGCAGGCGGCCGTACACGATGACCGACGCGTGCCGAGTCTGCGGCGCAGACGGGGGAGCGCATCCTGGACGCCGCCGTCGAGCTCTTCTGGGAGCGTCCGACGGACAGGCTCTCCCTCGAGGACGTGGCCAGCCGTGCAGGGGTCTCCGTCCAGACAGTGATCCGCCGGTTCGGCGGGAAGGAGGGCCTGCTGGTCGCTGCCGTGGAGCGTGAGGGCCAGCGGGTGGGTGCCCAGCGGGGCACCGCGCCCGTTGGCGATGTGCCCGGTGCGGTGCGGGTGCTGGTCGACCACTACGAGGAGATGGGCGACCGGGTCCTGGCGATGCTCGCGGCCGAACCGCAGGTTCCCGGTCTGGCCCCGATCATCGATCGAGGGCGCGTCGTCCACAGGGACTGGTGCAGCCGGACATTCGCCCCGGCCCTCCATGCTCGCCGCGGGGTCCACCGGACCCGCCTCCTGGCCCAACTGGTCACCGTCTGCGACGTCCAGAGCTGGAGGCTCCTGCGCCGGGACGCCGGGCTGAGTCGCAGCCAGACCGAGCGCGCACTGGTCGAACTGCTCGAACCACTGATGGAGGGATCCCGATGAAACGCGTCCTGGCCTACACGTCCCCCGCCCGAGGTCACCTCTACCCGTTGACGCCCATCCTGCTCGAGCTGCGCGACCGGGGCCACGAGGTGGGGGTGCGCACGCTGGCGTCCGAGGTGCCGATGGCCCGGGGCCTGGGGCTCGACGCGCGGCCCATCGACCCCGCGATCGAGGCCATCGTCCTTGACGACTGGCGGGCGCGCACCCCCCAGCAGGGACTCGCGAAGTCGGTCCGCGGATTCGCCGATCGCGCCCCGCACGATGCGGCGGACCTTCTCCGGGCCATCGAGGAGTCGGACCCCGACCTGGTCGTCGTGGACATCAACAGCTGGGGTGCGATCGCGGCGGCCGAGCAATGGGGTGGTCCGTGGGCTGTGTTCTGCCCGTACCCCCTGGTCCTGAGCTCCGTGGACGTGCCGCCCTTCGGCCCCGGCCTGCGCCCCGCTCGCGGACCTGCTGGGCGGCTGCGCGACCGCCTCGTCGGGCCGGTGGTCCGGGGCACGATGGAGCGCACGATGCTTCCGCCGCTGAACGCACTGCGAGCCGACATGGGCTTGAGGCCCGTCTCGGGCATCGACGCGTTCCTGCGCAGCATGCCGTTGCTGCTGTCCTTCACGGCCGAACCCTTCGAGTACCCACGCTCGGACTGGCCGGCCAACGTCGTGATGGTGGGCGCGAGCCCGTGGGAGCCGCCCGCCGAGCCGCCGGACTGGCTGCTCGGGATCGACGAGCCGATCGTGCTGGTGACGACCTCGTCGGAGTTCCAGGACGATGGTCGCCTGGTCGAGGTCGCCTTCGAGGCCCTGGCCGACGAGCCCGTCCACGTCATCGCGACGGTGCCCTCGGCGCGGGTTCCGGCGGCTTCGTCGGTTCCCAGCAATGCTCACATCGCGACCTTCCTGCCGCACTCCCAGGTCCTGCCGCGGGCAGCCTGCGCCATCACCCACGGTGGGATGGGTGCCACCCAGAAGGCCCTCGCGCTCGGCGTCCCCGTGTGCGCCGTCCCGTTCGGGCGCGACCAGATGGAGGTCGCCCGCCGCGTCGAGGTCGCGGGCGCGGGAACCCGTCTGCCCGCCCGACGGCTGCGCCCGGATCGACTTCGCGCCGCGGTCCTCGAGGCGATGGGCCGCCGAGAGGGAGCGGCACGCGTTGCGGCCGGCTACGCGGCAGCCGGTGGGCCGTCTGCGGCCGCCGATGCGCTCGAGGGCTGCCTCCTCGCGACCAACTGAGGGTCAGGCTGGCCTAAGGTGCACCCATGCTGTCCATGAGCGCCTACCCCCAGCTCTACATCGACGAGGCTCGCGCGCGGATCGCGGTACAGGTGTCTGCGTTCGCCGAGCTGGCCCGCGAAGTGCGAGGTGCCGGCCCGGCCAGGAGCGGGGGCACGCCGGCCGCGCTGGACGCCCTCGAGCCGGAGTACTTCGCGAACATGGTGATCGCCCTCGACAGCCACTTCGTGCACCGCAGCCGCGGTCAGGAGCGCAAGGACGGCAACGCGATGAACGAGGTTCGCGTGCTGGTGAGCTCGATCCAGCACCACGACTCCATCATGACCGCGGAGAAGGGCATCAGGCTGGAAGCGGCCAGATCCGTCCTGGGCATCGAGTACGGCGATCGGATCCGCATCGACGCCGAGGGCTTCGAGCGCCTGGCCAGGGCGTTCTTCGAGGCCCTGGAGGCGACCTACTCCGAGCCGAACCGGGTCTGACCGGCTGGGCCTACGGGCAGGCGTAGTTGTGGTCCAGCCCGTTCAACAGGTACTGGGTGACCGTGACCTTCCCGCCGGTCAGCGGGGGCTGGGCGCAGTTGGCCTGGGCGCCCTCGAGGGTCGTCGCGCCGGCGAGCCAGCTCGGCAGGCCGTTGAGGTTGCTGGGGCCGGGGGTCGAGGTGCCGCTCTGGACGGCGCCGGTCGCGCCCGCGATCAGGCTCCACTGGTAGCCCGTGGAGTAGATGGGGCCAGGTCCCGCGGCTGAGTGTGACCTGCCGACCTCGGGTGTGACCGGGTCTTGTGGTCAGTCTGCTGAGCAGGTGACCCCGGCAGCCTTCAAGTCCTCGGGGCAGGTCGGCAGGGTGGCGTTGTCGGCGCGGACGGATTCGGCGACCGCCGTCGTGGCGGCGACAACCGCGGCCGGGTTGCGGATCGGGATCGCGTGGTCGGATCCGTCGACGACCGCGTGCAGGGAGTTGGCCGAGATCGTGGCTGCCTGGCGTTGGAGGTCCCGCCACTGCGTCACGTACTCGGCGCGGGGTCTCCGGGTCCTCGATACCGGCCTGGAGCACGATCACGGGCCTGTTGCCCATCTTGGGGCCCTCACCGACGGTGCTGGTGATGGTGTCGGCGTCGACGATCCCGTCCTCTCCCTGCAGCGGTTCGTCCAACCCCTCCTGAAGGGGGGACGAGGCGTCCACCAGGACCATCCCGGCGACCTGGTCGGGGCGTTGGGTGGCGGCCGCTCGTGCGACCAGTCCACCGTAGGACCACGGGACCAGGACGAAGGGGCCGGTCTCGCCCACGACCGCCAGCATGTCGAACATCTCCTGGGCGTGTTGTTCCGGGGTGCTGTGCGGGGCGGCGCCGCGCCGGGCGGGTGACAACCCCATCCCCGGTCGGTCGAACATGCAGACCCGGTTGGATTCGGCCTGCTGCGCGGCCGCCAACGACCAGTGCTCCGCCGCCGGGGAATCCCACCCGTTGATGTAGACCACCGTGGGCGCGCCCTGCCCGATACAGGCGGCGGCCTGCTGCACACCCCCGGCGTGGACCATGCGCCAGGGAATCGAGGTGGCGGTCTCCCGCAGACCCTCCCACGCGGCGCGATCCATGTCGTAGTAGGTCTCGGCCTGAAGGTCGGTGGGCATCAGGTCGGCGATGGCGTCGGTCGGGACCTCAGCGCCGAGGGATCCGGACGGGGAGGCGGAGGGAGGGGGCCGGGTCGGTCGGGCCCCCTGCGCAACCGGCGAGGAGCGCGGCCACGCAGAGCGGTGCGGCCAGATGCCCCCGACGAGCCCGCCGAAGCATCCGGCAGAACCCGTCGGTGATTGCCGTGGACGCCGCCATGCGACGTTCACGGGTGGGAAGTCTCAGCGCCATGAGTACCTCCGCTAGTCCGGGACCCTCATCGAGGACCCGTGTGGGTGGGGGGCGGGGTGTGGCCTGGCTGGTGGGAGATGTTGGTAGCGCCCATGCAGCAGCATCGGTGCGCGCCGCCCATACACGGAATCCGGCCGTCATCGACATGCCCGACCATGGCACTCGCGTTGTAGTCTGCCCAGCCCACCATGTTCCGACCTCCGCGTCGGGCCGTCCGATGCCTGGGCAAGGCAAGCAGCGGGGCCAACGTGAGACGAGTGTGGACCGACCTCCAGGTATCTGGAAAGGGGTGAACGTGCGCATCTCCCGCGTCGGCGACGCCCGCCGGTGTGGTGCGTCGGGACGCACTTCGTCAGGGCCGTGGGTTGCGCGGGGTCCGGGTCGACGGCCGTCAAGTTGCGCCGATCCTGCTCATCGACGAGACCCTCGATGGCGCGACTCCGTTGGGGGGAGATTCGGACGCCACACTTCCGACGACCTCTTCGGGCGCGGCTTCTGTAGCGTGGCCGGTGCGAACTGCCCAGAGGGGAGCCCGCACCGGCCGTTTGCTCACTGCACTTGGAACAGGCCGTACTCGCCGTTCTCGGACGGGTGGTCCTGTTGTGCCGGCACTGTTGCGCGGATGCCGTCTCGCACTCTCCGGAACGGTTGGGGTGCTCACCTTGATCATCTCGATCTCCTTCCCGTCCCAACGCATCGACAGTATGTACAACCCGCACGGCGCTGCTTGGCGGTCAGGCGCGGAGTGCGGGGAGCACGATGCTGGGCATCTTGCGTGGGTCGTCTCCGGAGGCGATCCAGTCGATGTAGGCCTTGAATACAGGGCGTTGGGTCTTGTGGGTGGCGGTGAAGAAGGGCTTGATGAGTGTCCGGAAGGCGGCCCGCAGCACGCCCTGCTCGGGCCGGGGGAGTTGCAGGGTGTTGTTGACGAATCCGACGCCGCTGCCGATCGCCTCGGGCGGGTTGCCGGGGTACGCGCCCCAGAGCAGCTGCGGGACGGCGCCGCTGTAGCCCGCGTGCTCGTTCAGGCCGACAGTCCCGTAGCGCAGTCCGGCCACGGCGCTGCTGACGGCGTGGCGGTGGTGTGCCTCGGTGTCCGGGTCCACGAGCAGGGTGGCAGCCAGAGAGCCGGCCAGGGCGTCGTTGGCGAACTCGACCGCCCGCGCCAGGTAGGACTCCACGTCGGGGGCGGGCAGCCGCACGACGCCGAGGACGTCGGCGAACACCTCGTCGGAGAACAGGCTGGACTGCTGGTCGGGGTCCAGGCCGGTCACCAGGAACCGGCGCCCGTCCGGGCCGAGGGTCTCGACCTGGTCCTGGTCGGCCAGAGCACGTGCCACCCGTGCGTCGCTGCCCGGGTAGTAGGGGCTGCGTGGCTCGAGGGTCCGCAGCAACTCCCGCAAGTCGTCCAGGAGCAGATCGGCCTGGTCCCAGCCCTCGGGCAGGACCAGGATCTGGGTGGCCGCGCACGAGTGTCCGCAGTTCTGCAGCTTGCAGTAGGCGATGCGGTCGGCCTGGCGGCGCACGTCGTGGCGGGTCCAGCGCCCGGGTGCCACGATCATCGGGCCCACGCCGCCCGAGCTCGGCGGTGAACGGCTTGTCCAGCAGCCGCTGCCCGGACGAGCGGCGTCGCTCAGCCTCGGGGCCGGTGCCCCAGACCAGGGCGTCATAGGTGGCGGCCGAGCCGGTCATGTGCACCCGGTCGACGTCCGGGTGGTGGGCCAGGTGCGCACCCACCTCCGGGCCGCCCTCGACGATGGACAACCAGCCCGCGTCGATGAACTCCACGAAGAGCCGCTCCAATGCCGGGCGCAGGTAGGCGTTGACCGGGTTGAGCTTCATCACCACCGTGCAGCCGTGCCCGACCAGCAACGCGAGGGTGTCCGCGGCCGGCAGGTAGGCCCAGTTGCCGGCCGCCAGCAGCAGGGTGACACCCGCTTCCGGGAAGTCCCCGGTCCGCAGTGCGTCACCGGCCGCCGCCACGTCGGCGATGCTGGTGCCGGGCTGCAGGCGCACCCGACCCGAGTAGCCCATGTACAGCAACCGGTCGGTGCGCGACTGCGGGAACACATCGACCGTGATCCGGCCCTGCGCGTCGTGGCCGACGGCAGCCGGCGGCACGAGTCGGCTCGTGGCGTGCCAACCGGGTGAGGGTCGACTCCCAGCCGCGGATCATGATCGCAAACGGGGCGAGGCCCCCCCACACGTCACCCACCCAGTGGCTGTCCGGTTCCATGCCCTGGGCTATCCGCCACGCCTCGACCATGCCCGGCGCCTCGTCACCGAACCGCCGGCGCAGCCGATGCACCAACCCGGCCTTCTCCTCCACCGGCAGGGCGACCCACGACGGCAGCCCGGCCCGCACCTTCCCGACGGCGGCATCCAGCGCCGCGACATCCACACCTGCGTCCTTCGAGATTCTCGGTCATCGCGACCACCCCGTCCCTGCTGGCCCGGGCCCCGTGCCCGGGGTGCTCCGGTTCCCACGCAACTCCCGGAACGGCGGCTGCGGTAGGGGCAGACGTCCCGGGCGACGGGACCGCACCTGCGCGTCCGGACAGACTCCGGGCTCCGGGAATCCGCGTGCCGTGGTCAGCTGGCCGGTGGGGGCAGGGCAGCGGCGAAGCGGAGCATGGCCGCGCCGAAGGCGTCGGGCTTCTCGAGGGCGGCGAGGTGTCCGGTGTCGGGCAGGGCGACGAACTGGGCGCCTGGGATGCGCGCGGCCAGCGCGACCGAGGCGGCGACTCCGGGGTCGACGTCCTGGTCGCCGACGATGACCAGCGTGGGCACGCGGATCTCGGCGAGCCGAGCGGTCACGTCGTCGCGCTGGACCAGCGCGTGCCCGACGGTCATCATCGAGGCCGGGTCCTGGGCCAGGAACCGGTCCCGCCACGTCGCCACCAGGTCCGGCTGATCCCGGCGCGCCGTGGAGCCGAACAGGACGTTGACCACCTGCGAGGCGATCAACCTGCCGCGCCGGGGTGCGCCAGACCGGGCTCAGCGCGGTGATCTTCACCCGGTTGACGATCCCTTGGGCCGCGGCCCCGGTGTCGGCCAGCACCAGGGCGCGCACCCGCTCCGGGTACCGCAGGGCGGCCCGGATGCCGGCCATTCCCCCGATCGACAGCCCGACCAGGATCGCCTCGTCAACCCCGGCGTCATCCAGGACCGCGATCAGGTCGTCGGCCATGTCCCAGAGCGTGAACGGCTCCCGGTGCGGACCGGACTGGCCGTGCCCGCGGTTGTCCAGGTTCAGCACCCGGTACCCGGCGTCGACCAGCACCGGCACCTGGGGCCACTGCCGGCCGTCGCACCACCAACTGTGGCTGAGCAGCATCACCGGCCCCGCCCCGGTGTCCTCGTAGTACAGCCGCGTCCCGCGGCCGGTCATCTGCGGCATCGTCGTCTCCCGTCCCTCGGGCACGCCCGAACGGAAACCGAACCCGGCCGCGCCCACTGTCTGCACCACCCATCCGACCCCGGGGCGGCCACTCGTGCCAAGAGGCACAGGTCCCGTGAAGGGCGCGGCGATCCGCAACCGCCCACCCCGATCCCCTCTCCGCCCGGCGGCATGAGCTCGCGGCAACTACTCGACGTCGACAGCGATCTGCGGCTCCACCTGTGCGGGATCGTTGGCCTGAACATCGGCGATGGTCGCCTCCAGGAGGTCGTGCGCCAAGCCGCTCAGGGCCCGGCATGCGGCCAGTTCGTCGCCGATCTCTGGGATTTCGCGGTCGCCGGGATTCCTCAGCGCCGTGCCTTCGTGACGCAACTCGGTGCCGGCATCGGTGCGCAGCACGGCTTCCGCCCGCGTCCTGCCTTCCTGCTCGTACAGGTACACCTCGACGTGCCAAGTCCTGGTATGCATCGCGTCCTCTCTCTGTGTCGCACTGTGATGGGCTTGGGATTCCGGTGCAGAGCGCGCATCGGCGACCTGAGTCAGTCGACGATGCGAGCGACCACCGGGACTTGGGCCCTGCCTCCGATCCCGAAGATGCTGTCGGTCCCGATGGCCAGTTGGAGGGGGAGCCAGCCCGTGCCGAACCCAGTGGGCAGTGGGTACGGCCCATCCCAGACCACACCGTCAGGTGACGTCCACATCAGGTCCCTGAGTGGCTCCGTCGTGAAGGTCGCCCCGGTGACGACCCAGCCGAGCGCCCCGCTGCTGACCGTCAGGCCCTGAGCGTTCCCAACGTCCAGATCCGCCGCCTGCCACGTGATGCCGTCGCTGGAGGTCCAGACCGCCGCATTTCCGTTCGCCAAGCTCGGTTGCGCCGCGGATGTGCCCGTTGCCACGAATTGGCCGTCACGCTCGGCGACATAGTCCACCGAGGTGCCCGCCCCGAAGGGCGATTCGGCGGAGACGAGGGCCCACTCATCACCGTCGGGTGACGTCCACACCACGGGACTGCACGTGCTGCTCTCGTTCCACTTCTGGGGGTTGGACGCGGTCAGTGCCACGAACCCGGTCGAGGTGGCGAGCAGGGGTCCAGGTGTGTCCCCCGGACCAGAGCCGAGGGAGTGGCACCGCGAATCCGTGCTGGTCAGTACCTCCTTGGACGGCCCGGCTGTCGCCTGGGTGAAGTGCACCGAATCTGGCGCGAAGGAGTAGGTCACACCCGACCCGGAACCGTCGGCGGCCAACGCCCCCTTGGGCCCGAAGGCCATCCGCGAGGCATCCTGGACATCCAGCCGCGCGGCCTCGACCCAGGCGGCTCCGTTCCACGTGTAGCGCACGGCGCCCCCGTCGAAGAACACCACATCGTCCCCGGCCCGAATCAGCCGCCACGGCTCGATCGAGGTGGTGGTCCCCGCCCACCTCACGTTGTCGGTCGACCAGTTGAGCCGACCGTCTCCCATCGGCACGGCCACCGGACCATGGGCCGTCCCCAGCGCGAGGTACATCTCCTCGCCCGGCGGGAACTCGTACGTCGTCCACTCAAGGTTCCCGATGGAGGTGTTCGTTCGCAGCGGGTCCACGCCCTTGGCTGCCGTCAGCGTGAACCCGGGCAGCAGCTCCTGTGGGGGGGCCTGCTCTGGGGTGACGGCGAGCCGTGTGGAGGCGGTCCCATCGAATCCGACCACTCCGGATTCGGAGGGCATCCACAGCGTCCCGTCGGCACCAACCGCTGCCCCACGCCCTCGCCCGCCGAGGTCCGGGAAGGCAGTCCAGCTCGAGCCGTCGAACCGGGAGATCCCCTTGGGGTCGACCTCGGAGCTCACCGCCCAGACGGTGCCGTCGGAGCCCACTGCCACGTCCGCGTCATCGGCCACCAGCCCGTCCTCGGTGGTGAACACGGTCCACCGCCCCTGAGCGAGGCGCGACACACCCGACGGCGGCGACAGCACCTCGCCGCTCATCGTGAACAGGCCGTCGCCACCGACCCAGACGGCTGTGCCATCACCGCTGACGGCGACCGTCGAGGTCCGGCCGGCCAGCCCATCGGACTGCGTGTACTCGGTCCACCGGCCGTCGTACGCCAGCACCTGCAGCAGAGTCCCCCTCCCCGCCGTTGGCCGACGCCCACACCGTGCCGTCGGGGGCCACGGCCAGCGAACCCGTCCAGGGCGACGCGCCCTGGACCGGTGGGGGGTCGACGGCCACCCAGGTGTCCCTGACCAGCCGGAGAAGGTCGCCACCGACCGCGATCCACGCCGTCCCGTCCGGGCCGACGGCCAGGTCGCCCATGTCGCCATTCGGGATCGTGTCCCGGTCAGTGACCGCCCACGCCCCGTCGTAGCGCGCGACCCACCGATCCCCAGCAGCCCAGATCGACCCATCCTCAGATGCCGCGACGAAGCCCACAGTGCGCGAGGGAAGCCCATCACTCTCCACGAAGACCGTGGGTGGGCCTGCGGGCGTCTGCCACCGCACGACCCCTCCACCCGTGGCCACCCAGACGGCTCCATCCGCGGCCACCGCCACCTCACGCGTCTCGTTGACAAGGCCCGACGCCGCCACCGGGGTGGCTGCCGATGTGGGGCTGACGCTGGGAGCCGTTGGCCCAGTCGACGAACTGCACCCCGACACGAGCCCGAACACGGCTACGCCCACCACGAAGACCGACCTGTGCATGATGCACCTCCCCATCGCCAGGGGGCGCGACCAGCACGCCCCCGCCGATACACATGCTTCGCCTGGTCGGTGATCGACGGTAGAGCCGGAAGTCACCAACCTCGGGGCGACGGACCGGACGGCCGCGGGTGCGCGCCCAACGTCGGGGCCTAGGCACGGTCGCACGCCACTGCTGCAGGACACGGCGTCACACTGCCAACGGTCCCGACCTGGCCGGGTGGCGCAGAGCTGTCGTGGACCTACGGGTCTGCAGACTGCGAATGCTGGACTCGGCAGTCTCAGCACTCGCGCTCACGTGACGCGTGCGCGAAAGTGATGGCCATGGCCAACCGACTCGCCGGCTCCCTCTCCCCATACCTGCGCCAGCACGCACAGAATCCCGTCGACTGGTGGCCGTGGTGCGACGAGGCGTTTGCTGAGGCCCGGCGCCGGGACGTGCCCGATCCTGCTGTCGGTCGGGTACGCCGCCTGCCACTGGTGCCACGTGATGGCCCACGAGTCGTTCGAGGACCCTGCGACAGCCGCGCTGATGAACGAGCGCTACGTCAGCATCAAGGTGGACCGCGAGGAGCGCCCCGACATCGATGCGGTCTACATGCAGGCCACCCAGGCCCTGACCGGTCGGGGCGGTTGGCCGATGACCGTGTTCCTCGACCACGACGGACGGGCCTTCCTCGCCGGCACCTACTTCCCGCCCGTGGCGCACGGCGGGATGCCCTCGTTCAGCGACGTGCTGCGCGGCGTGGATCGCACGTGGCGCGAGGACCGCGCGCGCGTCTCCGGGGCGGCCCAGCAGATCGACGACGTGCTCGCACGCCCCGTTCCCGCACCCGGAGCACTCGGCCCGGAACCGACGCTCCGCGACGTCACGGCAGCGCGTGGACGCCCTCGCCGCGCAGTTCGATCACGAGCGCGGCGGGTTCGGGGGAGCGCCGAAGTTCCCGCCGTCGATGGTGCTCGAGTTCCTGCTGCGCGCCGACGCCCTGACCCGTTCCGAGGGCCGGCCGGACGACCGCGCGCTGCCGATGGCCAGCCGGACGATGCAGGCCATGGCCCGCGGGGGCATGTACGACCAGCTGGCCGGGGGGTTCGCGCGCTACAGCGTGGATGCGGACTGGGTGGTGCCGCACTTCGAGAAGATGCTCTACGACAACGCCCTGCTCCTGCGCGTGTACCTGCACTGGTGGCGCGCGACCGGCGACCCGCTGGCCAGGCGGGTCGCGACGCAGACCGCGGCAGTTCCTGATGGACGACCTGCGAACCCCGAGGGCGGGTTCGCCTCCGCCCTGGACGCCGACAGCGAGGGGCGGGAGGGCGCCTGCTACGTCTGGACCCGGCGACAGCTGGTCGAGGTGCTCGGCCCCGAGGAGGGTGCCTGGGTCGCAGACCTCTGCGGCGTCACCCAGGCAGGGACGTTCGAGCGGGGCGCCTCGGTGCTCCAGCTGCGCATCAGACCCCGACGACCCGCACCGGTGGGCCGTCGGCCCGCGCGGCGCTGCTCGACGCACGGCGCCTGCGTGAGCAGCCGGCTCGCGACGACAAGGTCGTGACGGCCTGGAACGGCCTGGCGATCGCCGCGCTGGCCGAGGCGGGGGCGCTTCTCGATCGAGCCCGCGTGGACCGCGGCCGCGGTCGGGTGCGCCGATCTGCTCGTCGGATCCCACTGGGATCCCGCCACCGGTCGGCTGTCGCGGATCTCGCTCGGCGGGCGGGTCAGCGCCCGATGCCCCAGGGGTCCTGGAGGACCATGCCGACCTCGCCGAGGGGCTCCTCGCGCTCTACCAGGTGACCGGTGACGAGCGCTGGTTCGCGACCGCGCGGGCGTTGCTCGACGTCGTCCTCGAGCGGTTCGTCGATGGTGAGGGCGGCTTCTTCGACACGGCCGTCGATGCGCCCCCGACTCGTGCGCCGGCCGCGCGACCCCAGCGACGGCGTCACGCCCTCGGGTGCCTCGGGCGCTGCCCACGCGCTGCTCACCCTCGGGGCGCTCACCGGCGACGCCAGGTACCTCGCGGCTGCCGACGCCGCGCTGGCGACGCTGATGCCGCTGGCCGTCGGCTCGCCGCGCTTCACCGGATGGACCTGGTCGGCGATCACCGCCCGCCTGGCCGGGCCGGTCCAGGTGGCCATCGTCGTGCCGCCCGGAGCGAGGCGTCCCGGACCTGCATCGGGTGGCGCTGGCCTCGACCTCGCCGGGGCTTGTCGTGGCGGTGGGGGAGCAGGGGCGCTCGACGGTGCCGCTGCTCTGGGAGCGCCCAGCCCTCGGAGGGCCAGCCGACGGCCTACCCGTGCCGTGGGTTCGTGTGCGACCTGCCGGTCACGCGTGCCGAGGCGCTCGCGAAGGTTCTGGGCGGCTGACGCCCGCAACGGCTGCGGCCGAGGCTGCTCGTGGGTTGAGCAGCATCCCGGCGGCGCGAGCGGTCCCGCGCCGGCCGTCCCCGGCGACGACGACGGCGGTCCCGGAGTGCCGCTCGAGGCGGACCTCGCTGCGGGCACCGAGTGTCCCGCCGTCGTGCATCAGCACGTCGCCGTCGCCGAGCAGGAACCAGCCCAGCCCCACGCCCAACCGGCCCTGTTCCGACCGGGGCCTCACCGTCTCTGCGATCGCCTCCTCCAGCGGGCCCCCGCCGTCGCGGACGAGCTCCAGGAATCGGAGCAGGTCGTTGGCCGATGCGCGGAGACCGCCCGCACCGGCCATGGCGGCCAGGTGCCAGGGCGCCACCGGCTTGCCCCGGTGGTGTCCCTGGTGCAGCGGGGTGTCGTCGAACGAGGTGGACTCGAGCCCCAGCGGCGTGATCACGCGAGTCATCAGCGCCTGCTCGTAGCCCACTCCCGTCGCACGTCCCAGCAGCATGCCGAGCAGCCCGACCCCGAAGTTCGAGTAGCGCACAGGAGCCTGCCCCGGCGTGCCGCGCACGCGGGTCCGGGCCAGGGCGGCGAGGAGCCGGTCCTCATCGATGTCGGCGTAGGGATCGGCCAGCGCGGTGCGGGACATGCTCCTGGTCAGGACGCCCGGTGGCAGCCGGGGCAGCCCGGACCGGTGGCAGGCCAGGTGCTCGAGCGTGATCGCGGCGACACCACGGGAGAGGCGGGTTCCCTCGGGCAGCATGGTCGCGCCACTGCGTCATCCAGGTGGACCTCCCCGGTCCGGGCCAGCTCGGCCAGCAGCAGGGAGGTGAACACCTTGGTCACCGACCCGATCTCGCAGCGGGCGTCGGCGTCTCCGGCATGCATGGCGACCCGCAGGGGTCGAGACGGCCACGATCGGGTCGATGTGACCTCGGCCGACCAGGTACTGGTGGGCGGCACCGACGCGCTCGGGCCACGGCAGGGATGTCGACACGGGCTTCCTTCTGCGGACAACCCCCGTGCGGCACGATTGGCCGTCCGGGTGCCACCGTATCGCCACGGGAGCCGGCCGCTTGACGCGGACCTGACACAGCGCCTCCCGACGAGTTCACGTCGGCTGTGCTGAACTTGCCTCATGGGCCGCGGGGACGACCTCCGCCCGGGATCAGTCAGGAGGAACCGTCGATGGTCACAGTCGCAGGCAGGGTGCTCAGCGAGGGTTCCGGTGGTCCGTTCGACCTGATCAACGGGCTCCCGGTCCACCCCTTGGTCGTGCACGCCGCCGTCGTGCTCGTCCCCCTCACGGCCCTCGGGTTGATCGCGATGGCGATCTGGCCGCGGTTCTCCGGGAGGTACGGCTGGGTGGTGGTCGTGTCAGGGCTGCTCGCAACCGGTTCGAGCTTCGCGGCCAAGGAGTCCGGCGAGGTGCTCGAGGGCCGGGTGGGGGAGCCGGGCTTCGACCACGCCGAGCTCGGTGACCTGATGCCGATCTTCGCCGGGGTCATGCTGGTCGCGGTGATCGCACTGTGGCTCATCGATCGCCGCGCACCGGCCGACGGCCCGGCACCGCGACGCGGCCTGCGCATCGCCGTGGCGGTCGTCGGGGTGCTCATCGCCCTGGGCAACTTGTTCTGGGTGTACAGGGTCGGTGACTCAGGGGCCAAGTCCGTCTGGTCCGGAAGGGTCACGACAGCAGGAGTCGGGGCCGATTCGGGTGACGGTGACGACGCGAGGTCCGACGACGATCAGGCCGCGGCCACGCCACACCGACAGCACGAGCGGGCCGCCGCGACACGACCC
This sequence comes from uncultured Actinomycetes bacterium, assembly GCA_963812395.1. Lineage (GTDB taxonomy): Bacteria > Actinomycetota > Actinomycetes > S36-B12 > CAIYMF01 > Prado023. The sequence continues at coordinate 95,346 of CAWEVG010000021.1, read as the reverse complement.
TCGCCTGGCGACCTCGCCGCCATGACTCGAGGCCGATTGCTGGGTCGCCATCGACGGGGGCGTCTACGACCTCACGTCGTACATCGATCAGCACCCCGGAGGTGCTCAGCGGATCCTCGACCTCTGTGGGGCGGACGGCACCGCAGCCTTCAGCGGGGAGCACGGCAGCGAGCGGAGCCGGCAGTTGTCCTTGCGGCGCCGAGATCGGCGTCCTGGGCTGACCAGCCCGGCAGGCGTCGCCGCCTGCCGGGTGGCTGGTTCAGTCAGCCTGGTACTTGAAGGAGATGCTGAGCTTGGTCCTGAAGGTGACCGCGTCACCACTGAGGTCAAGGTCCTGCTCCACCACTTCGGCCACGCGGAGGTCTCGGAGGGTCTCCTTCGCCGTGTTCACGGCGGTGACCGCGGCGTCCTCCCACGACGTTGCACTGGTGCCGACAATCTCGACGACCTTGTAGACGCTCACGTGTTCCTCCTCGGGTGGTTGGCGACCCCATCGTGTCACCGGCAGGGTCGCAAGACCAGACCTCGCGGTGCGCCGGCCGGGGCGGGCGCGACAGGCGCGCACTCACGCGGGGAATGCCGGATCTCGGGCTCCGAGCGTGCCGCGCGGGAAGGAAGGAGCCGAGCACTCATGCCCCGAGGGCGGAGCCGCCCGGCCCTCAGCCGCGGAGCTCGACCAGCGCCTTGTCGATCCGACGGGCGCGGGTCTCGGCGGCCTTGGCTCCCTCGACGGACAGCACGATCCGTCGCTTGTTGCTGTACGACAGCCGGTCGAAGGCGCTCTGGGCAGCCTCATCCGCAGCCAGTGCCGCCGCCAGGTCCTCGGGCACCTCGACCTCCCGCGGGGCGTCGTCCACCTCGAGGTCGACCTCCACCTCCTGGCCGGCCGCCACCCCCGCGGCCTCGCGGTGCTCCGCGGCCAGCGGGAGCATGTACGCGCCGTTGTAGGCGGCGATCGTGCTGCGGTAGGTGTGTCCGCCGATCGTGACGGTCACCGGCACACGCTTGCCCCGCCCCAGCCCCAGAACGACCTCCTCGGGGACCGGGATGCCCGTCGCCGTCTTGCCGCCCAGCTCGATCGTCGTGGTGAAACGCATGGACGGCAGTATCGCTGACTTCCGTCGGTGAGATCCGGAACCCGGTGACCTTCGGCCCTGCGATCGGACGGGGATCGGCGAGTTGACTGGGAGGGATTCGTCCCTCCAGGAGGCCCGCCATGGGGCACACGCTCGCCGATCCCGACCTCGCCTACCAGCGCCTGCAGCAGCGGCTGGACCGCATGCCCACCGGCGCCCCGGACTCCCCGGTGTTCCAGCAGATCCTGCGCCTGCTCTTCACCGTCGAGGAGGCCGACGTCGCGGCGCGGATGCCAACGATCTGCTCGATGCCGACCCTGGCCCGCCGGACGGGCCGTACGGAGGACGACCTGGGGCCGATGGTCGACACGATGGCCGCCAAGGGGCTCGTGATGGACCTCGAGAACCACGGACAGCGCTACGTCGCACTCGCCCCGGTCGTGATCGGCTTCTTCGAGTTCACCTTCATGCGGGTGCGTGAGGATGCCCCGATGGAGCAGCTGGCCGCGCTGTTCCACGAGTACATGTTCGACGACGACACCTTCGCCCACGCCGTCTTCCGGGGCAGCACCCAGATCGGTCGCTCGCTGGTGCGCGAGGAGGCCCTGCCCGAGGACCCGCAGGTCGAGGTCCTGGACTGGGAGCTGGCCACGCACATCGTGTCCGAGGCCCCGTCGGTGGCGGTGTCGCTGTGCCCCTGCAGGACGCACGCGGAGCTGATCGGCGAGGGGTGCGGGAAGCCGACCCGCACCTGCCTGACGTTCGGCGGGGCTGCCGACGCCCTGGTCCGTGCCGGCGTCGCCGAGCCCATCACCAACGAGGAGGGCCTGGAGATCCTGACCACGGCGAAGGCCGCCGGGCTGGCCCAGACCGCCGACAACGTCAAGCACGGGATCAGCTACATGTGCAACTGCTGCGGGTGCTGCTGCGGGATGATGCAGTCGATCCGCCGGCACGGGATCACCGGCTCGATCGTCTCCTCGAACTGGGTCGCCCACGTCGACCTCGACAAGTGCCGGGGCTGCAAGAAGTGCTTCCATGCCTGCCCGGCCGATGCCATCACCATGGTCGACAACGGTGGCAGGGGCTTGCGCGTGAACTGGGCGATCGTCGACCCGCTGAAGTGCCTGGGCTGCGGGGTCTGTGACGAGCGCTGCAAGTGGGGCGCCCACTCGATGGTGCCCCGCGAGGCCCGGGTGTTCACCCCCGAGAACACCTTCGACCGGATGGTCACCATGGCCATCGAGCGCGGGAAGCTCGGCGAGCTCCTGGTGGACACCCTGGACGGAGCCGGGCCGCACGCGCTCGCCCGTGCGCTGGGGATCCTGAACGCGAGCCGTCCGGCGACCGCGGCGCGCGCGATCGAGCCGCTGAACTCGGTGTTCCTGCGCGGCATGCTCGCCGCCGTGCACGCGACGTCCCGCGCGGCCGCCCCGGTCTCGCCGGTGTGAGTCCGGCCGTTCCGCGCGACCGCGGGCCGCCCGATGCGGCAGTCTTCGGCATATGGGCGAGGACGTGGCGGGCCGGACATTCAGTCGGGAGGACCGGCAGCGCTACCGGGACAAGGTGCACCGCTGCCTCGATGTCCTGGCCCAGATGCTGGCCGAGGAGCAGTTCGAGTTCGACAGCCCCCTGACGGGCATGGAGGTCGAGCTCAACCTGATCGACGCCGAGGGCAACCCCGCGATGCGCAACTCCGAGGTGCTGGCCAGCATCGACAGCCCGGCGTTCGTCCAGGAGCTCGGACGGTTCAACCTGGAGATCAACATCCCGCCGCAGAGCCTGGTGGGCGACGGCGCCCGCAGGTACGAGGACCAGGTGCGCGAGCAGCTCAACCACGCCGATGCCCGGGCCCACCAGCAGGGCGCCGGGATGGTGATGGTCGGCATCCTGCCCACGCTGCGCCCCGAGCACATGACCTCGGAGTCGATCAGCACCAACTCCCGGTACGCGCTGCTCGACGAGCAGCTGCTCCTGGCGCGCGGTGAGGACCTGCACATCGACATCCGCGGGCCGAAGGAGTCGCTGGAGACCTACGCCGACTCGATCGCCCCGGAGGCGGCGTGCACGAGCGTCCAGTTCCACCTGCAGGTCAGCCCGGATGAGTTCGCCACCTCCTGGAACGCTGCGCAGTGCCTGGCCGCCGCGCAGGTGGCCCTGGGTGCCAACTCCCCGTACTTCCTGGGCCGCGAGCTGTGGCGCGAGACCCGGATCGCCCTGTTCACCCAGGCCACCGACACCCGGCCCGCGGAGATGAAGGCGCAGGGCGTGCGGCCGCGGGTGTGGTTCGGGGAGCGCTGGATCACCAGCGTCTTCGACCTCTTCGAGGAGAACCTGACCTACTTCCCCGCCCTGCTGCCGGTGCTCGACGACGAGGACCCCGAGGTCGAGCTCGCGGCAGGGCGGACGCCGGCGCTGCGCGAGCTGCGCCTGCACAACGGCACCGTCTGGCGCTGGAACCGCCCCGTCTACGACGTGGTCGCCGGACGTCCGCACCTGCGGGTGGAGAACCGTGTCCTGCCCGCCGGGCCGACCGTCGTGGACACGCTGGCCAACGGCGCCTTCTACTTCGGGGCGCTGCGGCACCTGGCCGAGGAGGAGCGGCCCGTCTGGTCGCGCATGTCGTTCGGCGCCGCCGAGGAGAACTTCACCCGGGCGGCCATGCGCGGCATGGACACGACCGTCTACTGGCCCGAGATGGGAGAGGTCCCGATCGGCGAGCTCGTGCTGCGCCGGCTGCTCCCGCACGCCCACGAGGGCCTGCGCGAGTGGGGCGTCGACGACGACATCCGCGAGCGGCTGATGGGCATCATCGAGGGCCGGTGCACCTCCGGGCGCAACGGGGCGCAGTGGCAGGTGGACGCGGTCCACACCTTCGAGTCGCACGGGATGGACCGCTGGGAGGCGCTGCGCCGGATGACCCTGGAGTACACGGCCCGGATGCACACCAACACGCCGGTGCACACCTGGGATCCGGTCTGACGAGCGGTGCGGGAAGCCCGCGGCGACGGTTTGAATTATACCCCTAGGGGTATGTACCCTCCAGTTATCCTTCCCGAGACGACCTGAGGAGTGCGCACATGCCCGAGACCATCACCGTCCAGGATCTTGCTGCCCGGATCAACGCCGGTGGCATCGACCTGGTCGACGTCCGCGAGGTCCATGAGTTCGTGGCCGGGCACGTGCCCGGTGCGCGCAGCATCCCGATGAGCATCCTGCCCGTGCGGGTCAACGAGATCCCGAAGGGGTCCGAGGTGCACGTCATCTGCCAGTCCGGCGCCCGGTCGATGCAGGTCGCGATCTGGCTGGCCAACCAGGGCTACTCGGTGGTCAACGTCGCCGGAGGCACCGGCACGTGGGTCATGGCCGGTGGTCCCGTGGAGACGGGCATGGCTGCCTGATCCACGCGGTTCGCCGGGCCGCCGCGCCCATCCTGTGCGGCAGACTGCGGCCATGCCGACGAGCCCCGAGTCCGAACGCGTGAACGATCCGGTGAACTGGGAGAAGTGGGGTCCCTACCTCTCGGAGCGAGCCTGGGGCACGGTGCGCGAGGACTACTCGGCCGACGGCAACGCCTGGGGGTACTTCCCCTACGACCATGCCCGCTCCCGCGCCTACCGCTGGAACGAGGACGGCATGGCCGGGATCAGCGACATCAACCAGGACCTGTGCCTGGGCCTCGCGCTGTGGAACGGGCAGGACGACCACCTCAAGGAGCGGATGTTCGGCCTGGCCGGGCCGGAGGGGAACCACGGCGAGGACGCCAAGGAGTACTGGTGGTACGTCGATGCCACCCCGAGCCACTCGTGGCTGCACTGGCGCTACCACTACCCGCAGGCCGCGTTCCCCTACGAGCAGTTGCGCCGCGAGAACGCATCCCGGGGCAAGGACGTGGGGGAGTTCGAGCTGCTCGACACCGGGGTGTTCGCCGACGACCGCTTCTTCGCCGTCGAGGTCCAGTACGCGAAGGCCGGGCCCGAGGACATCGTGATGCGCGTGACCGTGACCAACCACGGTCCGGAGCACCGCCCCATCCACGTCCTGCCGACGCTGTGGTTCCGCGACGTCTGGACCGGCGGCGAGGTGGAGGGTCGACCGCACCTGAGCCTGGGTGCGGGGCACATCGTGGCCGAGCACTCCGCGCCTGGGCCGCTACCGGCTGCACGCCCAGAGCGGGCCCGGACGGCGCGGCGCCCGAGGCGCTCTTCTGCAACAACACGACCAACGAGTCGCGCATCTGGGGCACCGACCCGGTCACGCGCTACCCCAAGGACGGCATCAACGACCACGTGGTCTCCGGCGCGGCCACCGTCGACCCGGAGCACAGCGGGACCAAGGCCGCGTGGTGGTACCGCGCGGACGTCGCCCCGGGGGAGACCGTGGAGTTCGTGCTCCGCCTCGAGGAGTGGCTCGCCGACGACGAGGTCGCCCCGGCGCCGGCCGATTCGCTGGAGGTCCTTGCGCGCGGGCGGGCCGAGGCCGATGCCTTCTACGACTCCGTCACCCCGGCCGCCTGCTCGCCGGAGGAGGCCCGCGTCCTGCGCGAGGCGTTCGCCGGGATGATCTGGGGCAAGCAGTTCTTCGCCTACAGCGTCAAGCGCTGGCAGGACGGTGACGCCGGCGAGCCCGCCCCGCCGCAGGGACGCGCCGCCATCCGCAACCGCACGTGGCGGCACCTCAACGCCCGCGATGTGATCTCCATGCCCGATCCGTGGGAGTACCCGTGGTTCGCCGCGTGGGACCTGGCCTTCCACACCGTGGCGCTGGCCCATGTCGATCCCGGGTTCGCCAAGGGACAGCTCGACCTGCTGCTGCACGAGTGGTACCAGCACCCCAACGGCGCGATCCCCGCCTACGAGTGGAACTTCAGCGACCTGAACCCGCCGGTGCACGCGTGGGCCGCCCTGCGCGTCTTCGAGATCGACGGGTCGCGCGACACCGACTTCCTCGTGCGGATCTTCCCGAAGCTGCTGATGAACTTCACCTGGTGGGTCAACCAGCAGGACCCCGACGGGAACTCGCTGTTCGGCGGGGGCTTCCTCGGCCTGGACAACATCGGCCCGATCGATCGCAGCAACCTCCCTGCGGGCTACACGTTGCAGCAGGCCGACGGGACGGCGTGGATGGCCTTCTACTGCACCCAGATGCTCGGGATGCTCAACCACATGGTGCACGCCGGCCAACCGGTGGACCACCTGCTGGTGACCTTCCTCCAGCACTTCATGAGCATCAACGAGGCCATGGATGCCGAGGGGATCTGGGACGAGGAGGACGGGTACTTCTACGACCAGCTGGTCTACCCCGACGGGACCCGGGCCCCGCTGCGGGTCACGTCCCTCGTGGGGGCCATGCCCGTCGTCGCTGCCGAGTCGATCCAGCTGAGGCCGGACAACGAGGTCCGGGCCCGGGCGACTGCCCAGCGGATGCGCTCGGCCCTGCTCGAGCGGCTCGACCATGTCGGCGACCCGCTGTCCCACGACGACGAGGCCCCGGTCGACCTGTCGGTGGACATGCGCCAGCTGTCGCTGTCGGTGGTCGCCCCCGACGACCTTCGCCGGGTCCTGGCCAAGCTCCTCGACGAGTCGCAGATGCTCTCCGCGTTCGGCATCCGCTCCCTGTCGGCCCACCACCGCGAGGAGCCGTTCCGGATCGGTGCCGCCGGTCAGGAGTGGGCGATCAGCTACGAGCCGGGCGAGTCCACGACCGGGATGTACGGCGGCAACTCGAACTGGCGCGGTCCGATCTGGATGCCGATCAACCACCTGCTGGTGCATGCCCTCGGCGAGCATCACGAGACCCTGGGCGAGGGGTTCACCGTCGAGTACCCCACCGGGTCGGGACAGCAACGGAACCTGGCGGAGGTGGCCGCCGACCTGCGTGAGCGGCTGATCTCGATGTTCGTCCCGGGACCCGACGGCGTGGTGCCCTCGGCGGGACGGCCCGGTGCCGGATCTGCGCTCCAGACCGACCCGCTGTGGGCGGGGCACACCCTGTTCTACGAGTACTTCGACGGCGACACGGGTGCGGGCCTGGGAGCCTCGCACCAGACCGGCTGGACCGGGCTCGTCGCCGACCTGATCATCCGGGCCCGGGCATGACCGAGCCGATCGCCGAGCACCGCGAGCCCACCGAGGACCGGATCGGGTGCAGCGACTGCGAGCGCATCCGCGACGGATGGCTCGCCCAACCGGTGAACGCCCTGACGAGCCTGGCGTTCGTGGGTGCGGCCGGCGTGATGCTTGCGCGCACCTGGCGACCTGCGCGGGACAGGCGCGGCGAGATCCTCGCCTACAGCGCAGGGCTCACCCTCGTCGGTGCCGGCAGCGTCGCGTTCCACGGGCCTCAGCCCACGGGAGCCAGGGTCATGCACGATGTTCCGATCCCGGTGCTGATCGGGCTGGCCCTGGGCACCCCGCTCGTCCGCTCGCATCGTGGGCTCGATGCGCTGCCGGGATGGAGTCGCCGCCGGGGCGGCATCCTGGCCGCAACGATCGTGGCAGCACTGGCGGCGTACGCCGGGGGCCGCACCGGCGCGCCCACCTGCGACCCGGACAGCCCGCTGCAGCTCCACGGCGCCTGGCACGTGCTGAGCGCGGCAGGCTTCGTCACCGTGGCCGACATCCTGTACCGAGGAGGTATCGATGAGTGAGGTCGAGGTCGCCCGCCAGCGAGGCGGGGTGCCCCGTCGGCTGGCGCGGATGGCCGCCAACCTGGTCTACCGCGACATCGACGTGCACCTGCCCGTCCGAGCCCGTCCCGGACGGCCCGGTGCTCGCAGTGGCCAACCACTTCGGCGGACTGGCCGACGGGGTGCTGCTCGTCGACAGCGCGCCGCGGATGCCCCGGGTCGTGGCGCGCGACGTCATCTGGAAGGTCCCGCTCGTCGGTCGCCTGGCCAGTGGGATCGGCATGATCCCCGTGCACAAGGCTGCCGACGGGGGAGCCAGGGCGAGCAACGACGAGATGTTCGCCTCCGCCTACCGAGCCCTCGGCGACCGCGACCTGGTCCTGATCTTCCCGGAGGGCGTGACCATGGACGTCCCGCACATGGCCGAGGTCCGCACCGGCGCCGCCCGCATCGTCCTGGGTGCACGGGAGTCGGGGGTGCAGGGGATCCAGATCCTGCCGACGGGCGTGCACTACGAGAACAAGGCCGGCTTCCGCTCCCGGGCCCTGGTCAACGTCGGGCCGGCCATCGACGTGGACGCGTGGGTGCAGGAGCGGGGTCCGGTGGTCGGCGGGGCCGACGACCGGGATGCGGTGCGCGACCTCACCGCGCTGGTCAACGACCGGCTGCGCCACGTCGCCCCGGACTTCCCCGACTGGGAGCAGGCCCACGCCCTGGAGACGGTGGCCGAGGTCCTGCTCACCGACGTGGATCCGGCGCCCTCGCCGCCCCTGCAGTACGGCGACCGGGAGCTCCTCGCGGCGCGCCTGAACCGCCTGCCCGAACCCGACCGGGGTCAGCTGGTGGCTGCCGGTGCGCAGTACCGGGCCGCGATCAGGGCCGCGGGGACCTCGGACCATGCCGTGGCCACCGCGGACAACCCGCCACCCCGGTCATGGGGCTGGCTGCGCGACCTGGTCATCGTGGTCCTGCTCGCGCCCTTCGCGCTCCTTGGGCTCGCGGCGGCGGCCGTCCCGCTCCTGCTGGTCGTGATCGCCAGCAAGCTGCGGATCGCCCCCGCGGTCCGGGCGACGGTCGTGCCCGGGCTTGCCCTGCTGCTGTTCCTCGGGGAGTGGATCCTCTTCGCCGTGCAGTCCGGCGAGGACGGGTCCTTCGAGATCGGGCTGGCTGCCCTCGTGCTGTTCCCGTTCTTCGTGGCGGCACTGTTCCTGGTGCTCGAGCGCGTGACGCTGCTCTGGCAGCGCTGGCGACGCCGCAAGCGACCCCACCGGGATGCCCTGGCGGGGCTGCAGTCGCTGCGGGCCGATGTCGCAGGGAAGGGATGGGCCGCGCTGTGAGCTCCGACGTGGGCGCCTACCTGCGTCGTCATCGGCATCCCCCTGTTCTTGGTGTGGGTGATCGCCCTGGTCGACGTGGTGCGCCAGCCGCACATGTCCACGCGCGTCAAGTGGACCTGGGGCGTGCTGTTCTCGCTGATCTGGCCGATGCTCATCGTCTACCTGCTGACCCGCCCGGTCCAAGGTCGGTTCGAGCGTGCCGAGAGCCGGGACTACCCGCACGCGAGGCTCGTGGACGCGGCCCTGGCCCACGAGGACGGCCGGATCGACGACCAGCAGATGGCGTCGCTGGTCCGCGAGCTGCGCGGGGGTAGTCCGCCGTCTCGCGTGCGCTGGCAGTGAGCGTCCGCTGGGCCATTGAGGGGAACTGCCCAGGACCGGTCAACGCAGGGGGCTCATGAGCCGACGTCACGTCCATGGGGACGCATGTCCGGTTCGGCCAGTCGGGGCGCGAGGGACTCGGCGCGGTCGCGGCCCTGGGCGTCTCGGTCGCGGTGGTCCTGACCGGCCTGTCGGCACCCGGTGCGGCGGTCCCTGCCGCGGCGGCCGCCCCGAGCAGCACCCCGAATGCCCAATGCAAGGAGAAGGTCCTCCCCGCCCCCGCTCGCGGCGAGGCGGCGATCAGCGCCCTGGGCGCGAGGAGGACTCGGTTGCGGCGCGCAACGGCACGAACGTCAGCGAGCTTGAGCAGCACCTGCGCAAGGACCGCACACTGTGGGTGGACGAGTGCGGCGCCCTGTTCTTCCAGGATGAGCTGCCCGCCGACCTCGAGCCGGCACCGGCGGCCGCCGAGGGGACTGGCTGGCCGACCGTCGTCGCCCCCACGGCCGCCTTCGGCCTGCACAGCCGACCGGGGTCGCAGCGCGTCCTCTACCTGGACTTCGACGGCCATGTGATCTCGGGTACGGCGTGGAACAGCCTGTACGCGCAGGACACGTGGACAGCCCCCGCCTTCTCGACCGATGCCGACCCCACCACGTTCACCGACGCCGAGCGGACGGTGGTCATCGACGTGTGGCGCCGTGTGGCCCAGGACTACGCCCCGTTCGACGTCGATGTGACGACGCAGGATCCCGGGCAGGAGCTCATCACGCGGTCCGGGTCAGCCGATCTCCTGTTCGGAACGCGCGTGCTGATCAGCCCGGACGCCACCCAGACCCAGTGCGGCTGCGGGGGGCGGGCCTACGTCGACGTCGTCGACCGCACGACGAACCACACCACGTACCAACCGGCCTGGGTCTACCCCCAGGCCCTGTCGAACAGCTCGAAGTACATCGCGGAGGCGGCCAGTCACGAGGCCGGGCACAACTTCGGCCTCAGTCACGACGGGACGCAGACCTCGTCGTACTACTCCGGCAGCGGTGGCTGGGGACCGATCATGGGATCGCCCTACAGCCAGCCCGTCACCCAGTGGAACAGCGGCACCTACGCCGGGCGCGAACAACATCCAGGATGACTTGGCCGTCATCGCCGGCAATGGCGCGACACTGGTCGGCGACGACGTCACGCAGGCGGCGGCACTGCCTCTGCCCGGTTCCGTGACAGGCCTGGTCAACGGGACCCTGGACACCGATGAGTTCACGGTCTCGGCGCCCGCAGGGACCCTGACCGTGACGGTCGCGCCCCACTGGCCCGGTCCGAACCTGGACGCGGCACTCACCCTGCGCGACTCGAACGGGGCCGTCGTCGCCGCGGCGGCGCCTGCCTATGACCCGACCAAGGTGCAGGTGTCGGTCGGTGCCACCGTGGCAGTGCCGGTGGCGTCCGGGACCTACACCGTCAGCGTCGAGGGTTCCGGCAACGGCGTGGCCGGGTCGGCCGGTGAGAGCGACTACGGCAGCGTCGGCTGGTACACCGTGAGCGCGACCACCACAGGAACGGTGACGCCGACCCGACCCAGTCCGTGACGCCGACCCAGTCCGTGACGCCGACTGAGACCGTGACGCCGACCCAGTCCGTGACTCCGACCCAGTCCGTGACCCCGACTGAGACCGTGACGCCGACCCAGTCCGTGACCGCCGACTGAGTCCGTGACGCCGACCCAGTCCGTGACGCCGACCCAGTCCGTGACGCCGACTGAGACCGTGACGCCGACCCCGACCTCGTCCCCGACCCCGTCCCCGACGCCGACCCCGTCGGGCAAGAAGAAGCCTCCCGGCAAGTCGGCGACACTGAACGCGGAGGGCTCCAGCGCTCGCGCCCGTCGCCGACCTGGGGATCCAGACGTCGACCCTGCCGACCGCGGCCAAGGAGAAGCCGTACCGGGCGACCCTCGTGGCCTCGGGAGGCAGCGGGTCCTACACGTGGAAGCGGACCAAGGGTTCACTTCCCAAGGGGCTGACCCTGTCGAAGTCGGGTTCGGTCTCGGGCAGGGCGAAGTCGAAGGGCACCACGCGGGTGCGCGTGCGCGTCACCGACTCGACGGGCACCACGAGCCTGCGGTGGGTGCGGATCCGGGTCCGCTGACCCGTCCTCGCGCGCCTCAGATCGAGAAGTCGTCGAGCTCTTCCCACTCGCCGGTCCCGGTGGCGTGCAGGTGGAACTCGTTGACGTGCCCGGTGACGGAGAACTCCAGCGAGTCGACGCGGTCCAGCAGGTTGGCCACGGCCGCGCCGATGAGGTCCGGCTGGTTGGTGTGCTCGAGGTCGGGCTTGTCCTTCGCGGTGTGCGGCTTCATACGGGCGATGACCTGGCCGGGGACGCCCACCACGACGGAGTTGTCCGCGACGGGGCGGACGACGACCGCGTTGCCGCCGATGCGGGAGTCGTGCCCGATGTCGATGGGGCCCAGTACCTTGGCGCCGGCGCCGATGGTGACGCGGTCGCCGATGGTGGGGTGGCGCTTGCCCGGTTCGAGGCTGGTGCCCCCGAGGGTCACGCCGTGGTAGATCGTGACGTCCTGCCCGACCTCGGCGGTCTCGCCGATGACCACGCCCATGCCGTGGTCGATGAACAGCCCCGGCCCGAGGGTGGCACCGGGATGGATCTCCACCCCGGTGAGGAAACGTGCTGCTTGGGACACGGTGCGGGCTGCCAGGTGATGCTCGCGGCGCCACAGGGCGTTGCTGGCCCGGTGGGCCCACACGGCGTGGACCCCGGAGTACAGCAGCGCGACCTCGGTCCTCGAGCGTGCGGCCGGGTCACGCTCGAACACGCACTCCACGTCGCGGCGCATGTCGGCCAGGACACCCACGGCAGTCGTCAGTGCCGAACCGGCTGGCCCCTGCTGCCCGGTCCGCCGTCCCCCGCGCGCCATCGACTAGTCGACCAGGTCGGCGAACAGGGCGGTGGACAGGTAGCGCTCGCCGTTGGAGGGGATGATGACCACGATGGTCTTGCCGGCGTTCTCGGGGCGGGCTGGCGACCTGGGTGGCGGCCCAGATCGCGGCACCGGAGGAGATCCCGACGAGCAGGCCCTCCTCGGCGGCGGCGCGGCGGGCGGTGGCCATCGCGTCGGGGGCCTCGACGGTGACGACCTCGTCGTAGACGGCGGTGTCCAGGATCGCGGGGACGAACCCGGCACCGATGCCCTGGATCGGGTGCGGGCCCTTGGCCCCGCCGGAGAGCACCGGCGAGGCGGCCGGCTCGACGGCGATGACCTGCACGTCGGGGTTGCGCTCCTTGAGGACCTGCCCGACGCCGGTGATCGTGCCCCCGGTGCCGATGCCCGACACCAGGATGTCGACCGTGCCGTCGGTGTCGTTCCAGATCTCCTCGGCCGTGGTGCGCCGGTGGATCGCCGGGTTCGCCGGGTTCTCGAACTGCTGGGGCATCAGGTAGTTCGCGTGGGCCTCGGCCAGCTCCTTGGCCTTCGCGATCGCCCCACCCATGCCCTCGGGGCCGGGGGTCAGGATCAGCTCCGCACCATAGGCACGCAGCAGCATCCGACGCTCCTTGCTCATCGTCTCGGGCATCGTCAGCACGCACTTGATCCCACGGGCCGCGCACACCATCGCCAGCGCGATCCCGGTGTTGCCACTGGTCGGCTCCACGATCACCGTGTCCGGGCCGATCAACCCCGCCTCCTCGGCCGCGTCGAGCATGGACAGCCCGATCCGGTCCTTCACCGAACTCGCCGGGTTGAAGAACTCCAACTTCGCCAGCACCGTGGCCCCCGCACCATCGGTCACCCGGTTCAACCGCACCAGAGGAGTGTTGCCGATCAGCTCAGTCACATCCGAAGCAATATGCATGCCCAGAATCGTAGTCGGCCCGAGGAATTTGGCAACCTAGTGGTTGGAGAAATCGCTGGCCGTTCGCTGCGGGCGAAGCCGAACGATCTCGGCCGACGCCCCACGGGCGTTCCCGCTGAGGCGTGGGCGAGGATGGGGTCATGTCGGACAGCGCTCAGGGCCTCCCGTGGGGGACCCAGTGGGATCTGGTCGCCGGAGCCGATGCCTCGGTCGACTGGTCGGAGTACAGGGTGACCCTGGGATTCCAGGAGGGCCGCGCGGGGGGAAGGCGCCGGTCAACCGCTACTTCGGCATGTGCGCCGGCCAACCCGACGGCAGCCTGGAGCTCGGGCCATTCGGGATGACGATGATGGCCGGCCCGCCGGAGGCCATGGCGGCGGAGACCTCGTTCTTCGGGCTGATGGCTCAGGTCCGCGGCTTCAGCCTCGATGAGGAGCACCTGCTCGCTGCTCGATTCGGACGGCACGCGATTGTTCGAGTTCGTCCCCTCCGCGGACCCGGACTAGGCCGCGATGACTGCGGACCGTTTCGGTGCCATCCCGGCAGGCGAGTACACCGCCCTGGCGTCCGTGCGCGACAACGGGTTCAGCAGGTCGATCGCCTCGCCTGCCTCATCCACGGGACAAGTCCCCCTGCCCACGCCCACGGCCCCAACGACACCTGCCCTCGCGCCCACGCCCCCGGCCGCAGGACCGGCCACACCTGCGGCCCACGACGCGAAGCGGGGAGGACCGGCGGCACGCCCCTGGCGTCCCTCCATCCCGCCGCAGCACGGTGCCTGGGCGTTCCTGGTCGTCCCGGTCCTCTGCGGGTTCGCGGTCGCCGGGGCCAGCCCCGCCGGGTGGCTGTTCCTCGCGGCGTGGGTGTGCGCCTACCCAGTGGGCTACTACCTGGGTCGCGCGCTCACAGCGCGTGCACGTCGCGGGTCCTGGAGCCGGCTCGCGCGACGCGAACGGGCCCGTGCGATCCCGTGGGTGGTCCTCACCGCCGTCCTGGGGCTGCCCCTGGCCGTGACCCGGCCGTGGCTGCTCGGGGCAGCGTGCCTGCTGGCCCTGCTCTGGGGGATGGGCCTGGCCGTCGCGGCGCGCAGGGGTGAGCGCAGCATCGCCAACGACCTGATGCTGGTCGCCCAAGCCACCGTTGCCCTGCCCCTGGCCGTGGCGGTCGTGGCCGGGCCCTCGGCGCTCACCGGGGACCTTGCCGGCCAGACGCTTCAGGCGACCCTGATCGTCGCGGCCTACCTCGCCGGGTCTGTCCTGCATGTGAAGTCCCTGCTGCGCGAGGCGGGCAACGTGACGTTCCACCGGGCGAACGTCGCCTGGCACGGCGTCGTGGCCCTCGCTGCGGGGCTTGCCAACCCCTGGTGGCTCGTCGGCTTCCTCCCCGCCCTGGCCCGGGCGATCCTGTTGCGCCCGGGATCGCGTGCCGGTGCGATCGGTGGGGTCGAGGCGCTTGTCGCGGTCCTTGTCGTCGTCGCCGCCTTCCTCTGCTCCAGGTAGCCGGTCGAGTGGATAGGCTGCGGCCAGTCGCACCGAGGGGAGGGCACGGATGGGCAGCGGATCCACGGAGATGTTCGAGGCTGCCGCCGCTGAGGAGCGCATACCCCGGCGCCTGTTCGTGATGGCCCTTGTCCGCGTCCTCGGCGTGGTGGCCGTGACGCTCGTGGTGTACCTGCTCGCTCCCGTCGAGGGGGAGGGCGCTGCCAGGGCTGCGGCCCTGGCCGCCTGTCTGGGTATCGCGACGATCCTGATCGTGTTCGCACGCCAGATCTCGAGGGTCTCCCGATCGCGGCGGCCGGTCCTTGCCGCGGTCGAGGCGCTGGTCCTGGTGTTCGGCCTGTTCATCTGCTTCTTCGCGCTGCTGTACGTGTCGATCTCCACCAGCGACCCCGGGGCGTTCACCCAGGAGGTGGACAAGGTCGCTGGCCTCTACTTCACCACGACGGTCCTCACGACCGTCGGCTTCGGGGACATCTCGCCGGTCACCGACACCGCGCGGATCCTGGTCACGGTGCAGATGGTGCTCGGGGCAGTCCTGATCGGGACAGCGTTCAAGGCCCTCGGGTTCTCCGCCAAGCGTGCGGTGAACTCACGCAACCTCGAGGCCGTGGCCGACACGATCGTCGCCGACGTGGTGACGGCAGAGATGCCGGGGGCTGGCCCCGCCCAGGACGATCCCGGTGGTGCCAGCCCACGTGGCTGAGGTCACGCTCGGGCTGCTGCTGGTCCTGATGCTCCTGGCCAGCGTCACGACCTTCCACGTCAGCCGGCGCTGGTACGTGCCCCTGGCCCTTGTGTGGACCCTGGCCTTCCTGCTCTTCGGCTACCGCGTGGGTCTCTCACTGACGGAGATGGCCCTGGGCAGCTGGCTCACTGGCCTCGCGTGGGGGCTGGGCTGCATCCTGGTCGTGTCCCTGGCGATGGCCGCTGGCGTGGCCATACCGCGGCTGCACCCCCTGTTCGCCGACGAGCGGGTGATGGGCACCACCGGCGCCCAGGTGGCGCACAAGTCGCTCGTGGAGGTGCCGCTGGGAACGGTCCTGCTCGAGGAGGTCGTCTTCCGCTCGGTCCTGCTCGGCCTGCTCACGAGCATGTACGGAACCACGGCCGGCGTGCTCGGGTCGGCCCTCGTGTTCGGCCTCTGGCACATCCTGCCGGCCCTCGAGATGCACGGCTCGCACTCCCTGACCAGCCAGCTCGGCTCCGGCTGGGGCGCGAAGCTGGCGACCGTGGCGGTGACGATCCTGGCCACGGGCGGCGCGGGCATCCTGTTCGCGCTGCTCGTCGTGGTCAGCGGGAGCGTGCTGGCCCCGATGGGCCTGCACTGGGCGATGAACGGGCCCGGTTCGATCGCCGCGTGGCTGGTGGGCCGCCGCCAGGCCCGGGACAGGGCGGACGCTGCGGCGGCTGAGCCCGAAGCCGGCGAGTCGGGGGATGGGGATCGGCCGGGCGAGGACGACGCCGCGGGCTAGGACTGGTCGTCCCCCGCGCGCAGTGCCTCGGCGACCGTGATGCACGCCTGCGCCGAAGGCCTCGAACTGCTCCGGGGTGAGCCGGTCGACCAGGTGCCGGCGCACGCTCTCCACATGGTCGGGCGCTGCGGCGGCGATCGTCTCCCACCCCTGCTCGGTCAGCACGGCGAACATGCCGCGGCCGTCCTGGGCGCACTCCTGGCGGGTCACCAGGCCCGCGGCGGTCATCCGGTCGACCTGGTGGGACAGGCGGCTGCGGGAGAGCTGGGTGCGCTCGGCCAGGGTGCTCATCCGCATGCGGCGCTCGGGGCTCTCGGACAGCTCGACGAGGACCTGGTAGTCGGTGCCG
Source organism: uncultured Actinomycetes bacterium (assembly GCA_963812395.1). Taxonomy (GTDB): domain Bacteria; phylum Actinomycetota; class Actinomycetes; order S36-B12; family CAIYMF01; genus Prado023. The sequence goes on along the minus strand of CAWEVG010000021.1, from coordinate 78,792 downwards.
GTCAGGCCGTGCTGCTCCTGCAGGTCACGGTTGAGTCGCTCGGGCAGGAGCATGCTCGCGGCCAGCCAGCCGCGCCACAGCCTCTGCTCGTCCTCAGTCAGCCACCTGGTCATGCCCCCCATGGTACCCGGTGGTTGAACGGCCAACCGGGTCGAAGGTCCCGGATCAGGGCAGCGTGAGGATCTCCGCGCCGTCCTCGGTCACGAGCAGCGTGTGCTCGAACTGGGCGGTCCAGCTGCCGTCCTTCGTCACGGCCGTCCACCCGTCGGACCACATCGTGTAGTCGTAGGTGCCCAACGTCAGCATCGGCTCGATGGTGAAGGTCATCCCGGGCAGCATCAGGGTGTCGGAGTGCGGGTCGTCGAAGTGCGGGATGACCAGCCCGGTGTGGAACGAGGTGCCGATCCCGTGGCCGGTGAAGTCGCGGACGACCCCGTACCCGAAGCGCTTGGCGTAGGACTCGATGACCCGGCCGATCACGTTGATCGGACGACCCGGGCGCACGGCCGCGATGGAGCGCATCGTGGCCTCGTGCGTGCGCTCCACGAGCAGGCGGACCTCCTCGTCGACCTCACCGACGAGGAACGTGGCGTTGGTGTCGCCGTGCACGCCGCCGAGGTATGCGGTGATGTCGATGTTGCAGATGTCCCCCTCGACGCAGCACCGTGTCGTCGGGGATGCCGTGGCAGATCACCTCGTTGAGGCTGCTGCACAGGGACTTGGGGAAGCCCCGGTACCCGAGGGTCGACGGGTAGGCGCCGTGGTCGCAGAGGAACTCGTGGCCGATCCGGTCGAGCTCGTCGGTGGTCACGCCCGGCGCGATCGCGCGGCCCACCTCGGCCAGGGCCTGGGCCGCCAGGCGGCTGGCGACGCGCATCGCCTCGATGGTCGCCGCGTCCTTGACCTCGCCGCCGGTGTAGGGGGCGGGCCGGGGCCGGTCGACGTACTCGGGTCGCGCGATGCTGGCCGGCACGGGACGGCGTGGGGAGATCCGTCCCGCGGTCAGGGGGGCGCGCGTGGGTGCGGTCGGCATGGAGCAAGAGTACGCAGGACACGCCCCGAGCGCGGCCGGTAGCGTCGGGGCTGGTCGCAGACCACCCGAGGAGGATGCCGTGTCGTACTGGTTCTGCCTGACCCACAGCGCCGTGGAGCCCGACGAGGGCTGTGCCCACGCCGAGCGGCTCGGGCCCTACCCCGACCGCGAGACGGCGCAGGCTGCGCTCGATCGTGCGCACAAGCGGTCCGAGGCGTGGGACCACGACGTGCGCTGGAACGACGAGGACCTCGACGACTGAGCCCGAGTCGCCTGTCGTGCTCCTTGGGTGCCTCAGACGCCCGGCGCCGGCGATTCGGCGGCCGCCCGCTGTGCCCGGACGGTCCGCTCGCGCACGGCGTTCGGGTCGGTCCGGTCATCGAAGCGCCAGAGGCTCGGCAGCGCGAACGCGAGCAGCGACCCCGCCGGCCGCGCACAGCAGGCCACCGGACACGAGGCTGGTGCGAAGCGAGGTCAGCGCGGCGACGCCGGTGGAGCGGACCTGGCCCAGGGTGGGGCCGACCGAGTAGCTGAGCAGCTCGACCCCGGCCATCCGCCCGCGCAGCTCGTCGGGGATCGTCTGGTTCCAGATGAGCATCCGGAACAGCCCGGAGATCATGTCGGCAGCCCCGGCCAGGCCGAGCATCAGCAGCACGATCGGGACCGAGTCGCTCAGGCCCGACGCCGGCGATCGCCAGGCCCCAGCAGATCGCGGCCAGCGAGGACGGCCCGGCCGTGGTGGTGCACGTGGCTCGTCCAGCCGCTGGTCAGGGTGGCCAGCAGGCTGCCGACGGCGCCGGCGGAGTACAGGAAGCCCAGGACCCACGGCGCCCCGAGGTCCTCGGCCAGGAACGGGAACAGGGCGTAGGGGAACGCGAAGACCATCGCCATCATGTCCACCGCGTAGGTGCCCAGCAGGTCCTTGCGCGACCACGCGTAGCGCATGCTCTCGCCGATCCGGCGCAGGCTGGCGGGCTCGGCGGACTCACTCGGCGGGATCGAGCGCAGCCGCCAGAGCGCGATCCCGGAGACCAGGAAGGTCGCGGCGTCGAAGGCGTAGGCCGACCAGACGCCGAACCCGGCGATCAGCAGCCCGCCGAGTGCCGGGCCGGCGATGCTGCCCACCTGCCAGCGCAGCGAGTTCAGGGCGCCGGCGGCAGCGAGCTCGTCGTGGGCCACCACCCGGGGGATGATCGCCTCGAGCGAGGGCCGCTGCAGGCCATCGACGGCGGCGAACACCATGGCGACCACGTAGATCACCCACAGGTGCGGATCCGGCAGCAGCGCGTTGACCAGCAGGACCACCGAGAGGGCCAGGCTGGTGAACTCGGTGGACGATCACCACCCGGCGGCGGTCGACGGCGTCGGCCATCGCCCCGCCCCAGAGGCCGAACAGGACGAGCGGGACGAGCTCGGCGAGCCCGATCAGGCCGACCGCGACGAACGAGTCGGTCAGCTCGGCCACCTGGAAGGGCAGGGCGACCATCGTCACCATGGAGCCCAGGTAGGTCACCAGGCCGGAGGCGAACACCCAGCGGAAGTCGCGCGAGTTCCGCAGCGGGCGCAGGTCCATCCGGATGCGCACGCTGCGGGCAGGCTGACTTCCCTCAGGCACGGGGGTCGATTGTCCACCTCGCCCGGGGCGAGGGCAATCGGCGCCGCGGCGGGGTCAGCTGTACTGGTGCTCCGGGCCCGGGTAGGTCCCGGCGACGACCTCGTCGGCCCACTCGCGCACCGCACCCGACAGCACCGCGCCGAGGTCGGCGTAGCGCTTGACGAACTTCGCCGGCCGGCCCGGGGTGAGCCCGGCCATGTCCTGCCAGACCAGCACCTGGGCGTCCGTGGCCGCACCGGCGCCGATCCCGATCGTGGGGATCGACAGGCTGCGCGTCACCCGCTCGGCCAGGTCGCTGGGCACGACCTCGAGCACGATCGCGAACGCTCCGGCGGCCTCCATGGCCTTGGCGTCCTGCATGAGGATCTCGCCGTCCTCGCCGCGTCCCTGCACCCGGTAGCCGCCGAGCTGGTTGACCGACTGCGGGGTCAGGCCCAGGTGCGCCATCACGGGGATGCCGGCCGCGACCAGGGCCTCGACCTGCGGCAGCACGCGCGCGCCGCCCTCGAGCTTGACGGCCTGGACGCCGGCCTCCTTCATGAACCGGGCGGCTGTCTCCAGCGCCTGCTGGGGCGAGCCCTGGTAGGAGCCGAACGGGAGGTCGCCGACCACCAGGGCGCGCGACGAGCCGCGGACGACGGCCGCTGCCAGCGGCAGCAGGTCGTCGACCGTGACCGGGACCGTGGAGTCGTAGCCGTAGACGACCATCGCCGCCGAGTCGCCGACCAGCATCACGGGGATGCCGGCCTCGTCGAAGATGCGCGCGGTCAGGGCGTCGTAGGCGGTGATCATGGGCCACTTCTCGCCCCGGGCCTTCGCGGCGATCAGGTCGCGCGTGGTGACCCGCCGGCCTGTCGGCGCAGCGCCGTACAGGGTGGGGGATGATGGGTTGGGGGGCGCCGGAGGCGGCGGACAGCGTCATGCGGATCTCTCCCATCTCGAGGCTCACGAACGGAGTCCCCGGACGACATCGAATGGTCGCACGTCGTGCGCGACTTGACCAGAGCACTTGTACCCGAATTCCGAGACCGGGAAACGCCCGGCAGGGCGGGCATTCTGCGCCGACCGCACATGAAACGAACGATTACGCGACGGCGTCGAGGGGTGAATCGGCCCACCGCACATGGAACGCGCGTTATGGGGCCCATCCAGAGGGCCATTCCGCTCGAACCATGTGCGGTGGACGGGAACGAGCCCGAGCGGTCCGCTGTATCGGTGCACATCGTGCGCGGTGGCTCGGGAGGTGATCCCGCGAGGTGAGCCCGCGTGGCGAGCCCGACGCGCGTGAGCCGGCGTCGCCAGCCGGGCCGACCGCGCTCAGTCGGCCAGCTCGCGGTAGCGGTTGGTGATCGGCTGGCGGCGGTCGCGGCCGAACGAGCGGGGGGTGATCTTGGTCCCGATGGGGTACTGGCGGCGCTTGTACTCCGCGAGGTCCGTCATCCGCAGGACACGCTCGACCAGCGCCCTGTCGTAGCCGTCGGCGACGATCTCGGTCGGCTCCGCGGTCGCGCTCGACGTAGTCGTCGAGGATGTCGTCGAGGATGTCGTACTCGGGCAGGGAGTCGGTGTCCCTCTGGTCCGGGCGCAGCTCGGCCGAGGGGGGCTTGTCGATCGAGCTCGGCGGGATGGGCGGCGTCTGCCCGAGGCGCTCGGCCTCGGCGTTGCGCCACCGGGCGAGGCGGAACACCCACGTCTTGGGCACGTCCTTGATCGGGCCGAACCCGCCGACGGCATCGCCGTAGATCGTGGAGTAGCCCACCGAGAGCTCGCTCTTGTTCCCGGGAGCCAGCACGAGGTGGCCCTCCTGGTTGCTGATGGCCATGACGGTCGTGCCGCGGATGCGGGCCTGCAGGTTCTCCTCGGCCAGGCCGGTGAGCTCCATCGAGGCCATGAAGGCGTCGAAGATCGGGGCGATCGGGATCCGGCGGATGTGGGCGCCCGAGCCGCTCGGCGAGGTCGAACGCGTCGTCCTGGGAGTGCTGTGAGGAGTACTTGCTGGGCATCGAGATGCCGTACACGTTCTCCCCGCCGATCGCGTCGGCGGCGATCGCGGCGACGAGCGCGGAGTCGATGCCCCCGGACATGCCGAACGTGACCGAGCGGAAGCCGTTCTTGCGCACGTAGTCGCCCAGCCCGAGGGTCAGGGCGGCGTACATCTCGGCCTCGTCGGTGAGCCGGGGCCCGATGGCCGGACGGGGCAGCGGCTCGTAGGACGCGACCGGTCCGCCGGGGATCTCGGCGGTGCAGTACCCGCTGGCCGCAGGGAGGTCGAGGTCGACGACGAGCAGGGCTGAGGCGAACTGCGGGGCGCGGGCGATCAGCTCACCGTCGGGGCCGACCACCAGGGAGTCGCCGTCGAACACGAGCTCGTCCTGCCCGCCGACCATGTTGACGTAGGCCAGCGCCGCCCCGGCCTCGACCGCGCGACGCGAGGCCAGCGCCAGACGTGTGTCGTCCTTGTGCAGCTCGTAGGGCGAGCCGTTGATCACCACGAGCAGCCCGGCCTGGACCTCGCGCACCTGGGCGACCGGGCCGCCGTCCTGCCAGAGGTCCTCGCAGATCGCCAGGGCGACGTCCACGCCGGCGATCCGCACGACGCACGGGTCGGTCCCGGGGACGAAGTAGCGGAACTCGTCGAACACCCCGTAGTTGGGCAGGTGGTGCTTGCTGTAGCGGGCGACGACCTGGCCGCCGTGCAGCACGGCAGCGGCGTTGATGGGGGCACCGCGTGGGGTGCCCAGCGGGTGGTCGCGACCGCCGTCGCGCAGGTCGAGGTACCCGACGATGGCGGCGACATCGCCGAGGCCCTCGTCGGCCAGGGTCACGGCCAGGTCGTCCAGGGCGCGTGATCGAGGCCTGCTGGAACGACCACCGCAGCGCGAGGTCCTCGATCGGGTAGCCGGGCAGGACCATCTCGGGGAACGCCACCAGGTGCGCCCCGGCCGCGGCCGCCTCCCGGGTCTGCTCGACGATGATCCGGGCGTTGCCGGCGAAGTCGCCGACGACCGGATTCACCTGGGCCAGGGCGAGGCGCAGTTGGGGCACGGTGGGCAGGGTATCGGCCCACCGGCCGCGCTCGCCCTCCCCGAGTCGGCTCGCCCTCCCGAATCCCGGGAGGCTGGACGGAATCGGGGAGGGGAGTGTGGCGGGTCGCGGGCCGGCGGGGGCCGCGGGGACGGTCGCCGATGGGGCAGTATGTCCCCCATGGACAAGCAGACGGAGTTCGTGCTGCGCACGGTCGAGGAGCGCGACATCCGGTTCGTCCGGCTGTGGTTCACCGACGTGCTCGGGTACCTCAAGTCGGTGGCGATCGCCCCGGCCGAGCTGGAGAGTGCGTTCAGCGAGGGGATCGGCTTCGACGGCTCGGCCATCGAGGGCTTCGCCCGGGTGCAGGAGGCCGACATGCTGGCCATGCCCGACCCCGGCACGTTCCAGGTGCTGCCGTGGCGCGGGGAGTCCCAGGGCGTGGCGCGCATGTTCTGCGACATCACGATGCCCGACGGGAGCCCGTCGTTCGCCGACCCGCGCTACGTGCTCAAGCGCACGCTGTCGCGGGCAGCGGACCAGGGCCTGACGTTCTACACGCACCCGGAGATCGAGTTCTACCTGTTCAAGGAGCCGCACCGGCCCGGGCAGAAGCCGGTCCCGATCGACGAGGGCGGCTACTTCGACCACACGCCCCAGGGCTCGGGCTACGACTTCCGCCGCCAGGCGATCGGGATCCTCGAGGCGATGGGGATCTCCGTGGAGTTCAGCCACCACGAGGGCGGCCCGGGCCAGCAGGAGATCGACCTGCGCTACGCCGACGCGCTGACGACCGCGGACAACATCATGACGTTCCGGCTGGTGGTCAAGGAGGTGGCCCTCGAGCAGGGCGTCTCGGCGACGTTCATGCCCAAGCCGCTGCGCGACCATCCGGGGTCGGGCATGCACACCCACCTCTCGCTGTTCGAGGGCGACCGCAACGCCTTCTTCGAGGCCGGTGCCGAGCTGCAGCTGAGCCAGACGGCGCGGTCGTTCATGGCCGGGATCCTGCACCACGCGCCCGAGATGAGCGCCGTGACCAACCAGTGGGTCAACTCCTACAAGCGGCTCGTGGGCGGTGGGGAGGCCCCGGCCTGGGTCTGCTGGGGTCACAACAACCGCAGCGCCCTGCTGCGCGTGCCGATGCACAAGCCGGACAAGGGCAACTCCACGCGGATCGAGTTCCGCGCGATGGACTCCGCGGCCAACCCGTACCTGGCCTACGCCCTGCTGCTGTCCGCGGGGCTCAAGGGCATCCAGGAGGGCTACGAGCTGCCCTCTGAGACCGACGACGACGTCTGGGCCCTGAGCAACGGCGAGCGTCGCGCCACTGGGTCTGGCCCCGCTGCCCACGAGCCTCAACCAGGCGATCCAGGCCATGGAGCGCAGCGAGCTGGTGGCCGAGACCCTCGGTGAGCACGTCTTCGACTTCTTCCTGCGCAACAAGCGCGCAGAGTGGGAGGAGTACCGCCGCCAGGTGACGCAGTTCGAGCTGGACCGCTACCTCCCCGTCCTGTAGGCGTCGATCGTGACCGAGCCCCCGTCAGGTCGAGCCGACACCCCGGCCGGCCGGCTGGCCCGACTCGGGGTCCCCGACGCGCAGCGCACCGGGGACGCGCTCATGGAGGTCAGCTGGTGGTGCGAGGACCTCCTCGAGGAGGTGGGGGCCGCAGCCGACCCGGGGCAGGTCGTGCGCACCGCCCTGGACCTCCAGGCCGCGGCCCCCCAGCGCATCGCCGCCGTCGCGGCCGATCCTCGGGCCTGGCGCCGGTTCGCCCTCACCACGGGGGTGTCCGTCGCGCTCGCCGAGCACCTCGTCCGCCATCCCGAGCACCTCGAGATCCTGTTCGAGGACACCCCGCCGCCCGGCGCCCAGGCCCTGCGCGCGCAGATCGCCGCTGCCGTCACCGGCGCGGGTTCCGGGGCGGCCGACGCCCTGCGCGTGGCCCACAGGGCCGCCCTGCTGCGGATCGCCATCGCCGACGTGGCCCACGGCGCGCACTTCGAGCTGACGGCCCTGCGCCTGTCGGAGCTGGCGGACGCGGTCCTGTCCGGTGCCCTCGTCGCTGCCCGCGAGCAGCTCCCCGCCGACGCCCCGCAGGCACGGCTGGCGATCATCGGGATGGGCAAGTGCGGCGGGCGCGAGCTGAACTACATCAGCGACGTCGACGTGATCTTCGTGGCCGAGCCGGCCGAGGGCGTCGAGGAGTCCGCGGCCCTGCGCACGGCGACCACCCTGGCCTCGACGGTGATGCGCCTGTGCAGCCAGCCCACCGCCGAGGGCGCGATCTGGGAGGTCGACGCGAACCTGCGCCCCGAGGGCCGGGCCGGGGCGCTGGTGCGCACCCTGCGCAGCCACGTCGGCTACTACGAGCGGTGGGCCAAGACCTGGGAGTTCCAGGCCCTGCTCAAGGCGCGCGCCGTCGCGGGCGACGAGGCGCTCGGGGCGGCCTACATCGACGCGGTCCTGCCGTTCGTGTGGTCGGCTGCGGACCGCGACGGGGTTCGTCACCGAGGTGCAGCGGATGCGCCAGCGGGTCGAGCGCAACGTGCCGGCCAAGGACGCCGAGCGCCAGCTCAAGCTGGGCAAGGGCGGGTTGCGCGACGTCGAGTTCAGCGTGCAGCTGCTGCAGCTGGTGCACGGCCGCAGCGACGTGATGCTGCGCAGCCCGACCACCCTGACCGCCCTGGAGTCCCTGGCCACCTGGGGGTACGTGGGGCGTGAGGACGCTTCCGGGTTGGCCGGCGCCTACCGGTTCCTGCGCACCCTGGAGCACCGGATCCAGATGCACCGGATGGTGCGCTCGCACGTGGTGCCCCGCGAGGATGAGGACCTGCGGCGTCTCGGGCGCTCGATGGGGTTCACGGTCGATCCCGGCAAGGAGCTCGTCGAGGCCTGGCAGCGCCGGGCGCACGAGGTCCGTCGGATCCACGAGAAGCTCTTCTACCGGCCGCTGCTCGACGCGGTCGCGCGCCTGGACAGCGGGCAGGCCCGGTTGACCCCGCAGGCCGCCCGCGAGCGCCTCGACGCCCTGGGCTTCCGCGACCCGGCGGGGGCGCTGAACCACATCGAGGCCCTGACCTCCGGGGTGAGCCGCCGTGCGGCGATCCAGCGGACGCTGCTGCCGGTGATGCTCGGGTGGTTCGCCGACGCCCCCGACCCCGACGCCGGCCTGCTCGGGTTCCGGCGCGTCAGCGACGACCTCGGCGGGACGCCCTGGTACCTGCGGCTGCTGCGCGACGAGTCGGCCTGCGCCGAGCGGATGGCCCGGGTCCTGGCCAGCAGCCGCTACGCCTCCGAGCTGCTGCTGCGGGCCCCTGACGGGGTGGCCCTGCTCGCTGACGCCACCGAGCTGCGCCCCCGGCAGTCGGGTCCGCTGACCGCGGAGTTCCTGGCGACCGCGGCCCGCTACGACGACGCCGCCGAGGCGGTCGTGGCCGTGCGCGCCCTGCGCCGCCGGGAGCTGTTCCGGATCTCGGCGACGGACATCCTCGAGCCGATGACCGTCGACGACGTCGGCAACGCGCTGACCGACGTCGCCGACGCCACGATCTCCGGCGCCCTCCAGGCCGCGACCGCCGAGCTGGAGCGCGCCCGGGGCTCGGCGCTGCCGACCCGGATGCTGGTCATCGGGATGGGTCGCTACGGCGGGGGCGAGATCGGCTACGGCAGCGACGCCGACGTGGTGTTCGTCCACGAGCCGCTGCCCGGTGTCGACGAGCGCGAGGCCGCCGCCGCGGCGACCCTGGTGGCCAACGCGGTCCGCTCGCTGCTCAACGCGCCATCGCCGGACCCGCCGCTGCAGCTGGACACCGACCTGCGGCCCGAGGGCAAGCAGGGCCCGCCGGTGCGCACGGTGGCGTCCTACCTGGCCTACTACGACCGCTGGCGCTCGTTCTGGGAGGCCCAGGCACTCCTGCGCGCGGATCGGGTGGCCGGCGACCCGGAGGTCTGGGCCCGGGTGCGCGCCGGGATCGACCCGATCCGCTGGCCGGCGGACGGGGTCGGCGCCGACCAGCTGCGCGAGATCCGCCGGCTCAAGGCCCGGATGGAGAACGAGCGGCTGCCCCGGGGTGCGGACCCGACCCTGCACACCAAGCTCGGACGCGGCGGGCTCTCGGACGTCGAATGGGTCATCCAGCTGCTGCAGCTCCAGCACGCCCATCGGATCCCCGAGCTGCGCACCACCCGGACCATGGCGGCCCTCGAGGCGGCCCGGCGCACGGGGTTGCTGGAGGCCGCCGACGCCGACGTGCTGTCCGATGCGTGGCGGATGGCCACCCGGATCCGCAACGTCGTGATGCTGGTGCGCGGCCGTGCCACCGACCTGGTCCCGACCGAGGTCCATGAGCTGGGCGCGGTGAGCCGGATCCTGGGATACGCGCCGGGGGAGTCCGGCGCCCTGCTGGAGGACTACCGCCGCACGACCCGACGCGCCCGGGCAGCGGCCGAGCGACTCTTCTACGGTCAGTAGCCGAACCTGCGATCCCATCGGCGATAGGGCCATTGGACCCTGCCCCGCTGGGCCATAGGTCCCGAATCGGATTGCCCCACGGGGGTCGGCGTGCGTATCATGGGCACGAAACATGAAGGTTTACTCATATAAATGGTGGGTATACCTGGGGGCACCCGCACCTCCCGAGAGGCTCGATCGATGACCACCACCGCAGGACAGTCCCACCCGACCGTGAACGGTCCCCGCCGCAGCCCTGGCTGGCAGCATGGCCGCCGGGCTCGGTTCCGGATCGCACCGCACCTCGCTGCTCTTCCCGGGGATCGACGCGGCCTGGCCGCGCGCGCTGGCCACCGCCCTGGTGGGTCGCCCCGAGCTGGCCGCATGGGTCGACACGGTCGTGACCGACCTCGACGACTGGGCGCAGACCCCTGCGGTGCGCGGCCTCGGGCTGTTCGCCGACGGGTTCTCGCACCTGCTGCCCTCCAGCCCGGATGAGCCGATCAGCCCGGTGGCCGCGACGGGTCCCTTCTCGCTGGTGGGCAACCTCCTGACGAACCTGGTCTGCCTGGCGGCGCTGGACGCTGAGGGCCTGAGGACGGCCACGACCGCACCGACCACGCGCTCCGCGGGCCACAGCGCGGGGCTGCTGGCCGCCGTGGTGGCGACAGCCCGTGGGCGTGACGGCCTCGTGCCGGTCCAGGTGGCCGCTGATGCCGCCCGCATCGCGGCCGTCATGGGCGCCTACGCCGCCCGGCACCCGTGGGCCGTGTCCGACTCGGCCGTCGCCGCCGCCCTGGCCGGGGACGAGACTGCCGGCACGCCCATGGTGGCGATCTCCGGGCCGCGCACTGCGCGCCTGGCCGCGATCCTTGCCGGTGTCGGCGCGCAGGAGCAGATCGCGATCGCGGTCGTCAACGGCCCCACCCGGCACATCCTGGCCGGCGACCCGACCTCCCTGGCCCACCTGCGCGTCGGGCTGGAGGGCCTGGCCCAGGCGGAGGCGAAGAAGCGTGCCGCCGGCCAGCTCGGCGGGACGCCCTTCCGGTTCGCGTGGGAGCCGCTGGCCAGCTCCGTGCCCTTCCACCACCCGGACCTCGAGGGCGCCGCGCAGGACGCGCTGGCCCGGATCGCCGAGCTCGGCCTGACGCTGCCGGCCATCGGGTCCGCCCGGATCACCGACCCGGCGACCGGTCAGGACCTGCCCGCCGACGACACCCTGCAGGCGATCGTGACCTCGGTGCTGGCCCGACCGCACGACTGGGCCGGGGCCGTCACCGAGAGCGTCCCCGCGGGAACCGTCGCGATCATGGTCAGCCCCCTGGGTGCCCTGGCCGGCCAGACTGCCGCCGACCTGCGCGGACGCGCAGCGCTGGTGATCGACCCGGCGACGACCGCCGGGCGCATGGCGCTGTTCACCCCGGGCAGCGCACCGGCCATCCCGGAGACCTACGAGCGCTTCGCGCCGCGCGTGGTGCGCGACTCCGCCGGCGAGCTGCGCCTGGCCAACCTGCACACCCGCCGGTCGGGTCGCTCGCCGATGATCCTGCCCGGCATGACGCCCTCGACCGCCGAGGCCCCGATCGTCATCGCGGCGGCCAACGGCGGCCACGTCGCCGAGCTCGCCGGCGGCGGCCAGGTCACCGAGCGCATCTTCACCGAGCGCATCGCCGAGGTGGCCGAGGGCCTCGAGCCCGGGCAGGAGGTCGTCCTCAACGCCCTCTACCTTGACCCGTACCTGTGGAACCTCCAGGTGGGCCGCGAGCGGCTGGTGCAGCGGGCCCGCGCGGCCGGCGCCCCGATCAACGGCGTCACCATCTCGGCGGGCATCCCCGACAAGGCCGAGGCGCTGGCCCTGCTCGACGAGCTGGCGGCCGCGGGCATCTGGCTCAACGCGTTCAAGCCCGGCACGGTCGCCCAGGTCCAGGAGGTCCTGGCGATCGCCGCGGACACCCCGCACACGCTCTGGATCCACCTGGAGGGCGGGGTGGCCGGTGGGCACCACTCGTGGGAGGACCTCGACGAGCTGCTGCTGTCCACGTACCACCTGATCCGCGAGCACGAGAACGTCGTCCTGGCCGTCGGTGGCGGGATCGCCGACCCCGAGCGGGCGGGCGCCCTGCTGACCGGCACCTGGGCACACGCCCACGGTGCGGCGACCATGCCCGTCGACGCCATCCTGCTCGGCACGGTCACGATGGCCACCCACGAGTCGGCTGCGTCCCCGTCGGTCAAGGCCGCCCTGGCCGCCGCCGCCGGGCACGACGGCTGGGTCCCGCGGGGCAAGGTCGCCGGCGGGACCACGTCCGGGCGCTCCGGGCTGAACGCCGACATCCACTTCCTGGACAACAGCGCCGCGCGCGCCGCCCGGCTGCTCGACTCCGTGGCAGGCGACGAGGCGGCGGTGGCCGCCCGGCGAGCCGAGATCATCGAGGCCCTGGCCGCCACGGCGAAGCCCTACTTCGGTGACGTCGCGGAGATGACCTACGCCGAGATGCTCGAGCGCTTCGTCGCGCTCACCGCCCTCGGGCGGCACGGGCGCTACGAGGACGGTGCCTGGCTCGACGTCACCCACCGCAGCCGGTTCATCGCCCTGCTCCAGCAGGCCGAGGCCCGCCTGAACCCCGCGGACACCGGGCGCATCGAGTCCCTGTTCGCTGACCCCGCGTCGGTCGACGACCCGACTGCGGCGCTCGACGCACTCGTCGCCGCGTACCCGGCCGCGCGCACCGCCCTGATCCACCCGGCGGACGTCGCGCACTTCATGTCGGTGGCCCGCAAGCCCGGCAAGCCGGTCCCGTTCGTGCCGGTGATCGACGGCGACGTGCGCCGCTGGTACCAGTCGGACTCCCTCTGGCAGTCGCACAGCGACCTGTACGACGCCGACCAGGTGCTGATCATCCCCGGCCCGGTGGCCGTGTCCGGGATCACCACCGTCGACGAGCCGGTCGCGCACCTCCTCGATCGGTTCGAGACCTCCGTCGCGCAGGCGCTGGCGGCCGTCGACCCCGTGGGCACCGACGCCCGTGACATGGCCGACTTCCGGCTGGGGCAGAACCCGGCCGCGCCCGCGTCCGGCCCCGAGGCCCTGCTCGCCGCAGCGCTCGAGGCCCCGACGTGGACCTGGATGGGGGCCAGCAGGCCCAACCCGCTGCACCGGATCGGGGCTGCCGACGAGTGGTCGATCCTGGGTGCCGTCGCCACGTGGTCCTCGGGCGAGGCGGAGACCGCCACGCTCACCGCGCAGCCGGACCGTTCCCTGACCCTCACGCTGGACTGGCCCGACCTCGGGCTGCCGGGCGACGGCGAGCTCGTGCTCCCCGTCGACGTGGCGGCGCATTCCGGTGTCGTCACCTTCGCGGTCACCGAGGCCAGCCTCGAGGGCGCGGGTACCGGGCTGCTCACGATGTTCGCGGGCGGGACCGAGGGGCCGACGTCCGTGCAGGATGTCTCGGCCGCCCATGCGGCGACCGTGGGTGCGGCCGCGGCCCTTCCCGACCGGGTGATGTCGGTCCTGTGGCCGCGTGTGTTCGCCCGCCTCGCCGAGGCCGGACTGGCCTCCTCCGTGTTCGACCTCGTGCACCTGCGTCACGAGATCACCCTGTCGTCGACCGAGGCCGCCGGCCCTGCCACGGCCGGCCGGCCCGAGCTCACCCGGGCCGATGGCGGCCTGGTCATCACGGTCGACTCCCGTGTCGGCACGACTGAGGTGACCGACCGGTTCTTCGTCCGGCGTGCTGTCATCGACCCGGCTCTTCCCGCAGCCACCTCCCCGGACGGGCGCAGCGGGGTCGTCGCCACCCCCGTGCGCACCCTGGGCAGCCTGACCGTCACCGCCCCCAGCCAGCTGGAGGCCTTCGCCACGGTCAGCGGCGATGCCAACCCCATCCACCGCAGCGACCTGCTCGCCCGGTTCGTGGGCCTGCCGGGGCGCATCGTGCACGGCATGTGGACCTCCGCGGCAGCCACCCGTGCCGTGCTCGAGTCCGCGGCCGAGGGCGACTCCGCCCGACTGCGCGAGTGGGCCGTCGACTTCGTGGCCCCGGTCCTGCCCGGCCAGGAGGTGACCTTCACGGTCACCCGCACCGGTGTGCGCGACGGCGCCCGGATCGTGTCCGTCGAGGCGACGACCTCCGACGGCGTCGTCGCGATGGGCAGTGCCGTCGTGGCCGGTCCGCGCACCATGTACGTCTTCCCGGGGCAGGGCATCCAGTCGCAGGGGATGGGCATGGAGGCCTATGCCCGCTCGGCTGCCGCCCGGTCCCTGTGGGACCGCGCCGATGCGGTCACGCGTGAGCGCATGGGCTTCTCGATCCTGGCCGTCGTCCGGGAGAACCCGACCTCGATCGAGGCGGTCGGCACCACGTACCGGCACCCGGCGGGCGTGCTGCACCTGACCCAGTTCACCCAGGTGGCGATGGCCACGCTGGCGGCTGCCACCGTGGCCGAGATGCGTGAGGCCGGGGTGTTCGACCCGGATGCCGCCGTCGCCGGGCACTCCGTCGGCGAGTACAACGCCCTGGGCGCCTCCAACGGCGTGCTCACCCTCGAGGGCGCGATCGAGCTCGTGTTCGCCCGCGGCCAGGGGATGCACGGGCTGGTCCCGCGCGACGCTGCCGGCAACTCCGACTACCGCCTCGCCGTCATCCGCCCGCACCTGGCCCGGCTCTCGCACGCCCAGGCCGAGGAGCTCGTGGCCGCGGTCGCTGCCGACACCGGTGAGCTCTGCGAGATCGTCAACCACAACCTGCGCGGCAAGCAGTACGCCGTCGCCGGCACCCTGGGGTCCCTGGCCGAGCTGGAGCGGCGGATCGGCCCCGGCCAGCCCGGCCGACCCCCGATGCTGCTCGTCCCCGGGATCGACGTGCCGTTCCACTCCTCGGCGCTGCTCGGCGGGGTCGCGGACTTCCGCAAGCAGCTGATCGCCAAGCTGCCCGAGCACATCGACACCGAGGCGCTCGTCGGGCGCTACATCCCCAACCTGTACCCGCACCTGTTCCGCGTCGACCGCGAGTACGTGCAGGGCGTGTACGACGTCTGCGCCTCACCGATCCTCGCCGGGATCCTGGCCGACTGGGACACCGCGAGCGCCGACCGCGACGCGCTGGCCCGCACGCTCGTGATCGAGCTGCTGGCCTGGCAGTTCGCCTCCCCGGTGCGCTGGATCGAGACCTTCGAGCTGATGTGCACGCCCGTCGAGCTCGGCGGGCTGGGCGTGGAGCGGATCGTCGAGATCGGCGTGGGCAGCGCACCGACGCTGGCCAACCTCTCGAAGGGCTCCCTGGCCCTGCCGACCCACCGCGGGACCCGTCCCGAGGTGCTCAACGTGGAGATGGACGCCGACACCGTCTTCGACACCTCCGAGGACCCGGCCCCTGCGATGGTCGGAGGACGAGGCGGTCATCGACCTCACGACAGATGCTCCGGCTCCGTTGGCGCCGATCCCCGCTCCGTTCGCGCCAGGGCCCGTGGCGACGGCCGCCGACCTGCCGGTCGGCCACGCCACGGCGGTGGCCGCCCTGCTCGCCCTGCGCGTGGGCGTGCGCGTCGACCAGCTCGAGCACGACTCGATCGAGTCCCTGGTCGACGGCGCCTCCAGCCGGCGCAACCAGGTCCTGATGGACATCGGCAAGGAGTTCGGCGTCTCCGCGATGGACGGGGCTCACGAGGTGCCGCTGCTCGAGCTCACCAGCACGCTGGCCGAGAAGACGGCCGCCTACCGGTACCCGGGCCCGGTCCTGTCGGCGGCAGTCGAGAGCGGCGTCACCGCGGCGCTCGGCCCGCGCGGGTCCTCTGCCTCGGCGCTGACCAAGCGCGTCGCGTCCCACTGGGGGCTCGGGGAGGGCTGGGCGGCCCGCACCGCGCTGAGGCTCGCCCTGGGCACCCGCGAGGGCACCAGTCGTCGAGGTGGCGACCTGACGACCCTGTCCGCGGCGACGGCTGAGGGACTCATCGACGAGGCCGTGCTGGCTGCCGCCGCAGAGGCGGGGGTCTCCGTGGCCCCGGCTGCTGCCGCCTCAACGGGTGGTGGCACGGTGGATGCGGCGGCCGTCAACGAGCTGCGCGAGCATGTCGAGGGCATCCTCGTCGATCAGGCCTCCGACGTGCTGGCACGCCTGGGCAAGGGCCCGGTCAGCGATCCCCTGGACGCCGACTACCGCGAGGTCCTGGCCACGCTGGCACTCCTGGAGTCCGAGCACGGGCCGGCCGCGCTGGTCGCCCCGATGTTCGACCCGCGGCGCCACGTCCTGCTGGACTCCGCGTCCACCTGGGCGCGTGCCGACGTGGACCACCTCGTGCAGGCCGCACTGGCTGCCGAGACCGGGCAGCGGGAGGTCGACGACCTGGACGACCTGGTCGACCAGGTCGCGGCCCACCGCGATGCCGATCCGCGCATCCGCGCCACCCTCGAGTACCACCGCGCGCGGTTGGCGGAGGGTCGGCCCGGGGCGGTCGCGATCCTGGACCGGGCACTGACGGCCACACCCGTCGGGTGTCCCGGTGCCGGAGGTCGAGAAGCTGCGCGGAGCACTGGCCACCGGTGATCCTGCCCGGGTCCTGGCAGCTGCCGAGGCGCTGGGGGAGGCCCCGGCCGACTTCAGCGGCGAGGTCGCCCTGGTGACCGGTGCATCGCCGAACTCGATCGCGTGGTCGTCCGTGGCGCACCTGCTGCGCGGTGGGGCGACAGTGGTCCTGGTCACCACCACCGACACCCCTGAGCGGATCGCGGCCTACCGCGACCTCGAGCGTCGGTACGCCGGTCCCGGCGCCCAGATGCACATCGTGCGGGCCAACCTGGCCTCGTTCGCCGACATCGACGCGCTCATCGAGTGGATGGTCACGCCCACGTTCGAGGACCTCGGACCTGTCACCCGCGAGGTCAAGCCGGCCCTGTGGCCGACCCTCGTGCTGCCGTTCGCGGCGGCCCCGGCGCTGGGCGAGCTGCCCGACACCGGACGGGACTCGCAGCTGACCCTGCGCCTGCTCCTGCTGGGCGTCCAGCGCCTCGTCGGTGGGCTGGCCGAGCGCGCCAGCGCCGCACGCCAGGACCGCTTCAGCGTCATCCTGCCGATGTCGCCCAACCACGGCACGTTCGGTGGCGACGGCGCCTACGGGGATGCCAAGGCGGCCCTGGAGACGATGGCCAACAAGTGGAGCTCCGAGGGCTCCCGCTGGGGTGCCCAGACGCGGATCATCTCCGCGGAGATCGGCTGGGTCCGCGGCACCGGGCTGATGGCCGCCAACGACCGGGTCGCCCGGTACGTCGAGGACGAGCTGGGCGTGGTCACGTACTCCGCCGAGCAGATGGGTGCGCTCATCGCCGCCCTGGCGACCGAGCCCTTCCGCGTCGAGGCCGACCGGGCCCCGCTGCGCCTGGACCTGTCCGGCGGGCTCGCCGGCCGGGCCGACCTGGGCGCGGCCCTGGCCAGTGCCGTCGCCGAGCTCACTGCGGCTGCCGCAGCCGAGGGTGCGCGGGAGTCCGCGCCCGACGCGACGGTCGCGGCGCTGCCCAACCTGCCGGCGATCCTGGCCGGTGCGCGCGGGCCGGTGGAGGTCCCGTCGCGGACGCTCGCGGGCAACGGTGCGCGGCCGAGGACATGATCGTCATGGTCGGCATCGCCGAGTACGGCCCGTGGGGCGGCTCGACCACCCGGTGGCAGGCCGAGGTCGGCGAGCTGGGGGCGGCCGGAGTGGTCGAGCTGGCGTGGCGCTGCGGCCTGATCGACTGGGACGGCTCGGCCGGTGGCTGGGTCGACGTCGAGTCCGGCAGCCCCGTGGCCGAGGCGGACATCGCTGATCGCTACCGCGAGCACGTGGAGGCACACTCCGGCGTCCGCCTGTTCGAGCACGACGGCGCGGTGGCCGCCAAGGGGGTCTGGGAGTTCACGGAGGTGTTCCTCGACCGTGCGCTGACCAAGGTCCTGGCCTCCGAGTCCGAGGCCCGGGCGATGGCGGCGAATGCCCCCGGCGCGCTGGTCACCCAGGCCGAGGAGGGCTGGCTGCTCACGCTGCCGGCCGGGGCCTCGGTGCGGATCCCGCGGCGCAAGCCGCTGCTGCGCGCCGCGGGCGGGCAGTTCCCCCAGGGCTCCGACCCGACCCGCCTCGGCCTGGACTCCGGGATCGCCGGATCCATGGATCCGCTGACGGCCTGGAACGTGGTGATCACCGCCGAGGCCCTTGCCGACGCCGGGGTCTCCGCCGAGGAGCTGGTCAGTGCCGTGCACCCGAGCCTGGTGGGCAACACCCAGGGCAGCGGCATGGGCGGCATGAGCAGCATCTCCAAGGTGTTCATGGGCCCGATCGCGGGTCGCCAGCACGCCAACGACGTGCTGCAGGAGGCGCTGGGCAACGTGGTGTCCGCGCACGTCAACCAGGGGCTGATCGGTGGCTACGGCCCGATGGTGCACCCGGTTGCCGCCTGCGCGACAGCTGCGGTCTCCCTCGAGGAGGCGGTGGACAAGATCGCCCTGGGCAAGGCCGAGATCATCATCGGCGGCGGCTGGGACGACCTGAGCACCGAGGGGATCACCGGCTTCGCCAACATGGCGGCCACGGCGGACAACGCAGCCATGATCGAGTCCGGGCTCTACCCCAGCCAGCACAGCAGGCCCGGTGACCGTCGCCGGCGCGGCTTCGTCGAGTCCCAGGGCGGTGGCAGCTTCATCATCTGCCGCGGCTCGGTGGCCCTGGCCCTGGGGCTGCCCGTCCGGGCGGTCGTGGGGTACGCGGCCTCGTTCGGTGACGGGATCCACACGTCGATCCCCGCGCCCGGGCTCGGTGCCCTGGGCTCCGTCCGCGGCGGGGTCGACTCGCCGCTCGGACGCGCGCTGGCCGACGTTGGGGCTCACCGCCGACGACGTGGCGGTCGTGTCCAAGCACGACACGTCCACCGAGGCCAACGACCCCAACGAGGCGTTCGTGCACGAGACCATCCAGCAGGCCCTGGGCCGGACCGCCGGTGCGCCGCTGCGGGTCATCTCGCAGAAGTCGCTCACGGGCCACTCCAAGGGCGGCGCGGCCGCGTGGCAGATGGCCGGGCTGTGCGACGTGTTCGAGACGGGCACGGTGCCGGGCAACGCCAACCTGGTCAGCGCCGACCCGCGGGTGACCCCCGGCGACGCGCTGGTCGTCGACTACCGGTCACTGCACCGGGCCGAGCCGGTCCGCGCAGCGCTGGTCACGAGCCTGGGCTTCGGCCACGTGTCGGCCGTCGTGGCCCTGGCCCACCCCGACGTGTTCGTCGAGGCGATCCCGGCCGAGCAGCGCACCGCCTACGTCGAGCGTGCCCATGAGCGTCGGGTCGCCGGCGCCCGGACCCGGTTGGGTGCGGCCTACGGCGACCGCCCGGTGTTCGACCGGCGCACCGACCGCAGGCTCGGTGAGGGTTCGACCTACCAGCTGCGTGAGCGCGAGGCAGGCATGCTGCTGGACCCGGCCGGCACCCTGCCCGGGCTGGCCGGGGCCTGATGCCGATCCGGGCCGTGGGCATCGACCTGGTCGGTGTCGAGGCGTTCGCCGAGCAGCTCGGCTCGGTGGGGTCGGCGTTCGCCGAGCGGACCTTCACCGTGGGCGAGCTGCGCGCGGCCGGGGGGCACTCCGGCGCCGCGCAGCACCTGGCCGGCAGGTACGCGGCGAAGGAGGCCTTCGTCAAGGCCTTCTCCGGCGCCCGGCCCGGTCGCGCCCCGGTGATCCCGGACATGGACTGGCGGCAGGTCGAGGTGGTCCCCGACGGGTGGGGCCGCCCGACCCTGGTGCTGCACGGGCAGTTGGCGGCGGCCGTCCGGGACACGCTCGGCGAGGTGGTGGTCCACCTGTCGATCACCCACGAGCCGACGATGGCTGCGGCCGTGGTGGTGATCGAAGGGGGCTAGGCGATCTTGGCCACGGCGCGCAGGTACGCGCGCAGCATGCGCTTGAGCTCGCGGACCGTCGCGGGGTTCGGCTCGCCGTCGGACACCGAGAAGTGCAGCAGCGACTGCGACATCTCCACGACGACCTCGCAGATCGTCACCTGCTCGGCGAGCGTGCGCCCCGGAGTGAGGTTCTGGATCATCGGCAGCAGCGTGGTGACCAGCGTCCGGGAGTGCTCGGCGGCCAGCGACCGCGTGGCGGCAGTGGAGCGCATCGCCAGCCACACCGCGCGCCGGGTCGGATCGTCGACCCAGTGGGCCGCGACCAGGTCGATGAGGTCGTTGGTCTCGGACTGCCAGTCGCCGAGGGCGAACCGCTCGGCGCTGGCTGCCAGGTCGTCGATCAGGGCCGCGGTGTCCAGCGCGTCGAGCTCGGCGACGATGGCGAACTTGTTCGGGAAGAACTGGTAGACCGATCCGACCGGGATGCCCGCGCGGGCGGCGACGTCGTCGATCGTGAAACCCTCGAGACCGCCCGCGGCCAGCAGGTCCCGGGCCGCGGTGAGGATCGCATCGAAGCGCACGCGCCCACGCGCCTGGACGGGTCGGTGGCGGACCTGCAGGTCGGGTGCCGCCGCGTTCTCGGCAGTCATCACGGCGTCCCGGCCGGCTGCGTGGAGGTCGGCTGGGGCTGGCCGCCCTTGTCGTGTCGGAACTGGTCCCAGATCTGGTAGGTCACGACCATCGTGCCGGCCATGAAGGCCACGACCACGATCCCGATGACGGCGTTGGCGATCAGGTGCCGACGCTCGGGTGGCCCGGCCAGCACGAACCGCGTGGGGTCCGCCGGATCGTAGGCCACCTCGACGGTCGCGCCCCTCGGCCAGGATGTTGCCGAGACCTGCTGGGCGGCCTGCGAGATCGGCCGGCCGTCGCGCGCGCGGAACTCGACGACGGGGGAGAACAGCAGCCGCCGCTGGGCGGTCGAGGTCATCGTGTTGTCCAGCACCGTTCCCGTGACCCGCACCCCGTCGCGGCGCAGGGCAGCATTCGACGACTCCACGCGCATGGCCCGCACCAACGACCACACCACGCCGATCAGCACGGCGGCGGCGACCAGCGCGATCGTCGCGAGCACGAGCGTCGTCACACTCGCGATCCTAGGGCGGAACCTCCGGGCCCGCAGTCACATCGGCGTATGCGGGATCGTCGCGGTTCTGTGTCGCTACCAGCCCAGCCAGCCCTCGGGGTCCACGAACTTCCCGTCCTTCGTGACCTCGAAGTGCAGATGCGCCCCCGTGGAGTTCCCGGTCGACCCGCGCTTGCCGATCTGGTCGCCGGTGGTCACCTTGTCCCCGACGGAGACGCCGATGGCCGACAGGTGGTTGTAGGTGGTCTGGTAGCCGTCGCCGTGGTCGATGATGACCTGGTTGCCGTAGGCGCCCTCGTAGCCGGTGGACACGACCTTGCCGCTCGCGGCGGCCATGATGGGAGTGCCCGCGGGTCCTGCGAAGTCGAGACCGGTGTGGACCCCGGAGGACCAGTACCCGCCGGTCTGGCCGAACCGGGCGGTGAGCCGGTAGGTGCCCTTGGCCATCGGGGGCTGGCGGGTCTCGGCCAGGCTCTCCTTGTAGACCTGCGGCCTTCTCCTTGGACTGCGCGTACTCGGCCTTGGTCTCCTGGGCGTCGGCGGTCCGCTGCTCGAGCGTGGCCTGCTCGTCTGCGACCGTCTGGCTCGGCGGATTCGAGGGCGGCCAGCGACTCCTCGCCGCTGGCAACGGCGGCGGCGAGGCGTTCGGCAGCCGCCTGCTCGGCCAGCTGTGCGGACGCCACCTGCTCCTCGGTGGGGGTTCCGGGCAGCAGCGCGGCCAGTCCCGTGGTCGCAGCAAGCGTTGCGGCGGCCTGATCGGCGGCCTCCGTGTGCGACGTCGTCGCCGCCTCGAGATCGGCCAGCGCGACCTCAGCCGCGGCCTGGGCCTCGGCATGGGCGGCCTCGGCCTCGGCCACGGCCTCCTCGGCCTTGGCCTTCTGCGCCTTGTCCTTCTCGTAGGCCGCCTTGTCGTCGGCAGCCTGCGCCTGCGGCCTTGGCCACCTGGCTGGGGGTCGCGCCGCCCTTGGGGGGTTTCGGCGGCTTGGGGGGCGTCCGGCTCGGGCTCGGGCTCGGCGGCTGCCTTGTCCTCCGACGCCGCCTGAGCCTCTGCCGTTGCCGCCGCCTCTGTCGTTCCCGAGGGCACCGCGGCGGCCTGCGGGGCGTACGCGGTGGGCTGGGTCACGACCTGCTCGGCCTGGGCGCGAGCGCCCGTCATCGGTGGCCCCGCGACCGGCCTCGTCGGCCTCCTGGGCCCTCCTGGCCTCGGCGTCCTCCTCCGTGGCGGTGCCCAGGGCGGCCTCGAGGTCGGTGATCAGGGTGCCCACGGGGTCGGTGTGGTCCGTCGAGGCACTGGCCCCGGCCGGTGCGGCGGCTGCCGCGGCGATCGGTGCTGCGACCATGCCCAGTGCGATGGCGACCAGCGCGCCTGCCTTCAGCAGGCCGGGTGGCGCCAGGCCCAGGCGGATCTCGTCCATCACGAGCAGGACGGGGAGCGACGGTCTCCGTGAGCAGCTTGAGCGGGATCTCCCCGGCCGCACCGTCAGCCAGGGCCCCCCCGGCAGTGTGCGTGCAAGCCGACGCGGGCCAGCGCGACGTCTCCGAGGTCGTCGATCACCAGGTCGTAGTCGTGCTGGGAGAGCTGGTCGGAGACGACTCTCCACAGGTCCTTCACGGAGGCCGCGGTGATCCAGGTGACCGGCAGCCCCTCAGCCCGCGCGCGTGCGACGGCGGCGTCGTACAGCTCCTGCTCCCGGCTGACGACCAGGGTGTCGAGCTCATCCTCGGTGTGGGGGTTCTCGCCGGCATCGCCGATGACGAGGATGTCCAGCTGGGCGCCCGCCGTGTCCGCGACGGCCACCGCCGCGTAGGCGAGCAGGCCCGAGATGGGTCCGTCGCTGCGGTCGACGATGGCCAGGATGTGGCGGAAGGGTGCCGGCTCGCCGTCGGCGAGGAACACCGCGAAGCCGGGCACCACGTCGTGGCTGTGTCGGGCCGTGGCGATCATCAGCTCGGTGAGCAGCTGCTCCGGTGCCGCGAAGTCCCGGCGGATCCCGACCCATGGCATGCCACGCTGGGCGGCTGCCTGGAGGGCCTCGGAGATGGTCGGCTCCGATGAGGCCGAGCTCTGGACTGCGGCCTTGATCTCCAGCGGGTCCGCGTCCCACGAGGTGAGCAGGACCGTGCCCTTGGCGTACCGCTGGGCAATGGTCAGCGGCGCGAGGCTGTTGGGGTCGGAATCGAGGACCACCAGCATGTCGGGCGTGCGTCGTTCGGTCACCACCACTCCCTCCGGGCACAGATCTGCAGTTAGTGTGCCGCACGCAGCGACGCCGACGCTGGTCATGATCATGCCGTGTGGCGCGTGGCCCGGTCCGGGACTCACTTCAGGCCCTCCACCCAGCCCACCGCGCGACGGCCCTCGCGGCGCAGCCATTCGATCCGGGCGCCCGCCAGGACCAGCAGCGTTCCGGCTATCGCCAGCCCGACCCAGCGGGGCAGGTTCGACAGGCCGCTCCAGACCTGGGCCAGGGCCGCGATGGTCAGGGCGAGGGATGCGGGGAGGAGCAGCCCGCCCACGTGCAACCGCCCTCCGATCACCATCGCGGTCACGGATGCGATGAGCACCGCCCCGAGCCGGACCAGGTGGCCCGTGGTGCTGAGGTTGCTCACGTCGAGGGCCCACGGGGCCGCCCACGTGGCGATCGCCGAGGGGATCAGCGCCATCGTCACGGCCGGCCCGAGCCACTGCAGGGACGGGGTCGGGCCGCGGCGTCGCCAGAGCAGGCCCGCAAGCAGCAGGAGGGCGGCGAAGGCCATTGTGTGGGCCTCGATGGGGTCGGGCCAGGTGATCGGGGCGAGGATCATGGCCGCGGCACCGAGCAGGGCGCCGATCCACCCCGTGGCCGGGATCCACCAGGCGACCACGAACGCCATCACGGCCACGAGGCCGGCCAGCAGCGAGAGCTGGCTGGCGACCAGGCTGCCGTCGAGCAGGTCGGTCGCGGAGTCCATCCGTGTGGCACTCCACGGGATCCACACGGCGCACGCCCCGACGAGGGCGAGCATGGGCTCGGCCCGCAGCACCCAGATCACCATGCCGACGGTCAGGCCGGCCAGGGCCACGGCCGCGGCGATCCAGACCGGTTGCGGCTCCTCCGGGAGGGCGAGGACGAGCGCGACGGTGATCCCGGACAGCGCTGCGGCTCCCAGTGGCAGCAGGCGCCTGCGGTTGCCCGGTCGCTCGGCACGCTGGTCGAGCGCGGCCCAGGTTCCGACCGCCAGTGCGGTGGCAGCGGTCGTGACCAGCGCACCCGGAAGGGCCTCGCGGTCCAGGGCGGAGGAGGCGGTCGCGGCGGCGCTGAGGAGCAGGCCGAACGTGCCCACGGTCCTGAGCGCGACCTCGTGGTCCGACCATCGGCCGGACATCTCCGAGGCCGCGAGCATCGCGACGCTGGTGAGGGCGGGCACCGCGATGGCTGCGGCGGTCCACGCTGCCGAGTCCGTCGCGCTGGCGACTGCGGCGACCACGCACCCGGAGGCGACGAGCAGCCCGGCCCAGCCCAGCCAGCTCCATGCCCGCAGCCCGAAACGGCGGTGGAGCAGGAGGAGTGCGATGCCCAGTGCGCCGAGCGCGATGGCCGGGTACATCGTGGGGTCGGTGACCCAGTGCTCGGGGAGCAACCCGAGCATGGGGGCGGCGAGGAGGTCGACAGTGGCCAGCCCGGCTGCCACGACGGCCAGGGCCTCGGCCGTTCCCTCCAGCCGCGTGCGCAGGCGGATCGCCAGGGCACCCACGCCGGCGGTGGCAGTCAGCATCAGCGCAACCTGCCCGATGGCACCCAGGCGGTCCCAGACGACCGCGGCGAACACCGCACCAGCAATGACCAGCAGCAGGGCGCCGACACCCAGCAGGATCGTCTGTGCGCTGGGTGCGCCCCGCGTGGTCGGCAGAGCGCGGGGCCTGGGGAGCCGGCGGGAGCGTGCCCGCGGGTGCGCCAACTCCCGGCGGGCTCCAGATCGCGTACGCGCTCTGGAGCTCCGCAGCCGGGGCGGGGTCCCCGGCAGCCACGCGGTCGGCGAGCCAGGAGGACCGGGCGGCCAGCGAGTCGGCCTCGGCGACGTAGCCGGCGTAGGCACGGTGCCCGCACACGCAGGTGACCATGCCGGCGTCATCGTGTCGGATGGGGTCGAGGTCAGCGGTCATGCAACGCGGACATCTCATCGCAGCACCCCTTTCCGGGGGATCCCTCCCATAAGGGACACTTCCCACGTTACTCCGTGCGGCTCGTGGGAGTGCAGCGATCGGGCGTGGGATCGGGGATTCCCGGGCTGGGGCCAGGGTCGCTGGTCCGCACGCCGGCGACTCGAGCTCCGTGGCTCCTCGCGGAGCCCCGGGGGACCGGCGGGGCGTTGGCGCTCGACATCGTCGGTCGGTTCGTAGGTGCCGCAGGGGAAGGGCCGAGTGGCGATTCGGGGCCATCGTTGATCGTGAACCCTGCAGGCGATCGCCAACGCCATCCCGCGCCAGATCCGCCGGTGTCGGGTCCGTCGGGATGAGTGGATGGGTCGAGGGCCCACGGGGTATGGGTCTTGAGATTGTGGTGGCGTCGGCAGAGTGGCCCGAGGTTGGCCGGGGTCGTCGGACCAGTTGGCCACGGCACGGCGTGGTCGAGGTCGCACGAGGTTGCAGGTTGTCGGCATCCCGGGAATCGGCAGTGCGGCTCACGAGCGCGGACCAGGCGGGCAAGGGGAACGCTGGGCACATAGCCCCGGGTGCCGGTGGAGGTGACCGTCCCGGCCGCGTCGGCGATCCATGCGCGCCAGCTCCCGTCCGCGGCGAGCTCCCGGGCGAGGCCGGCGGGGATGAGCCCGATCCCGGGCACCTCGGCGGGGTCGTCGCTCAGTCCGATCAGGGTCTCCAGAGTGACGATGACCTGGATGTCGGGCCGGGGACCGTCGACAGGGCGACTCGGGCGCGGGGTGACGACTTGGTGTGGGGCGCTTTCCGTGGCCCGGTCCGAGGTGTCGTCGCCGTTGGGTGCGGTGCCGGTCGGGAACCGCACCGATTCTCCGGGTGCGGGTCCGGGCTCGAGCGCCTCAGGGTCGGGCCGCTGCACCTACCGGGGTGACGACGTCCGGCGCCTGGGGGCGGGCGCCGACCAGCAGGTCGGTGAGGATGTCGGCGCGGAGTTGGTCGCGGCTGCGGGGTTCGGCCGCCCCGTCGTTGTCAGCATCGGCCTGCAGCCCCGCGGCGATGGCCGTGAGGCGACGGTGGATGCGATGGGCATCGACGTCGGCCAGGTCTGCGATGAGCGTCGCCATGCCATTGGCACCGGGGTGCACGACGACCCGACGGGAGGCGAACGCACGGACCCGACTCTCCTGAGCGGTCTCGGGACAGACCCGCAGGCGGGCGGCGCGCGCCAATCGGTTGACCTCGGCCGAGTGGTACGGCCGGCGCCCGGTGGCCAGTCTGTGGTGGATCCGCGTGGCCACATCCTCGATGACCCTGTCGGCATCGTGATCCTCGAGGTCGCCGACGTGGTCGAGGACCAGTCGGCCCGCCCACGCCGAGATCGCAGCTGATTCGACCAGCATCACGAGTCGGGGGTGGCTCGTCAGCGCACGGGCGGTGCCGATCCGGTTGCCCATGGCTGGAATGGAGGTGCGCAGGGCATGCGCCAGCTCCTCGCGGGCGGGGTCGTGGATCCGTTGTCGGCCGTCCCCGATCTCGAACTCGACAACGTCGGGGCCGGCCGCGGTCACGAGGGCGGCGGCTGCTCGTGCAGCCAGCCAGGAGGCGCATGCCTCCCAGGCCGCTGCGGTGACGACCTGGCAGGCGCACGGCCAGCCGGAGGCGTGGCCCGGCGTCGGCCAGTCTGGAAGCATCCGGTCGTCGGTGTGCGGCACGCGGACACGGTCCACCAGGCGTCAGCTCGGCCAGCGCCGTGGCCAGGCGGGGGCCGGGCGCAAGCCAGAGGATCCGGCGCACCTCCTCGTGCAGCGTGGTGTCCCACCAGGAATCCTCGGTCCAGGCGGGGCGCTCCTCACGCCACCAGGCGCGCAGCAGTGCTGCGAGCCTCGCCTCCCGCTCTGGGTCGAGGTCTGCATCCCCCTGCGGCGCACAGCTGCTGGGGAGTGTCTCCGTCGAGGCTGCTCCCATCGTTCCCCCCGTTCAGTGCCGACGTCGAGGACATCTACTCGAACACCTGTTCGAACGATATCACAACGCGCCGCCATTCGGACCCGCCGCTCCGGGGGGATGTGGACACCCCTGAGGCAAGCAAACGCCCCCCGGTAGTCGTGGTGGACCGCCGAGGGGCTGACCCGACCGACCGCTAGAAGGGCGATGTGGCAGGGCTATCCCCATCATGGACCAGGCGGGGCTTCCTGCGCCACCACATCAGCGAGGGTTCCCGCGGCCCGCCGGGCGGCGTCGGCCTCGTCGCGGCGGCACAGGCGGGTCAGTCGCTCGGCGTGCGCAAGCAGTTCGGCACGCTCGTGCGCGACGATTGCGCGGACGTGCTCCTCGGTGAGGTCGACTCGGGGGACCTCGGTCGCACCGAGTCCCGGCGTCGCGCCGGCGAAGTGCTGGCTCATCGGGGGGCGATCGAGAGGCTCGCCCATGGGAGCAGCCTCGGCGTTCGCGGTCGCCGAGAGCACGTTCCGCAGGGCGGTCACCACAGCCGTGTCCCGCCGGCGCATCGCGGCGGTCAGCTCAGCGGAGAGGGCGGAGCGGATCGTCATGCGAGCACGGGAGGGGGTGGCGCGACCCGCAGCCGGGTCGCCTGCTCGAATGCGTGGGCGTGACCCAGCAGGGTGCCGTCCGTCCCCGGCCTGCCGATCAGGGTGACCCCCGTGGGCATCCCGGAGCTGCGCAGCCCGAGCGGGAACCGTCACCGCGGGGTAACCGGCCGTGGCGTACAGCGTGGAGTGCGCATTGGTCACGCTGGCCAGCACGTCGGCGTCTGCAGCATCGAACGTGGCGTCGAGGATCCGCTGCGCGGTGGCGCGGTGGGCCAGCGCGGCGGTCTCGTAGGCGTCCAGGCTGATCTGGCGGGCCAGTGCCATGCTGAGGAAGAACTGGCCCTTGGGCATGCGCCGGCGGGGCTCGCGCAGGTTGTAGGCGTGCAGGTCGGCCAGTGTGCTGACCGGGCCGCCCGTCCGCGCCAGGTATCCCATGGTGTCGTGGGTGAGCCCGCCGAGCACGACGGTCAGGAAGTCCATGTCGAACGCGGCCAGCGACCCGTCGGCCACGATCTCCGCGGGCACCACCACCGCTGCGGCTGCCCGCAGGCCGCCCTCGATCCGCTCGAGGATGTCGGCGCCGTCGGAGGTGTCCTCCAGCGCGGACCGCTGCCCGAGGATGTCCTCGCGGAGCACGCCCACGCGCACCCCGTCGAGCGATGCCTCGGTCAGGTCGACGACCAGCTGCCCCCCGGAGAGCACCTGCAGCAGCGCGGCGGCATCCGCGACCGTTCGCCCCAGTGGCCCCGCGCTGTCCTGGTGGCGTACGAGCGGGACGATGCCGGCGCCGTCGACCAGCCCACGGCTGGGCTTCATGCCGACGACTCCGTTGAAGGCCGCTGGGGCGATCAGCGAGCCGGAGGTCTCCGTGCCCACGCTGGCCACGGCGAGGCCGGCCGCGACGGAGACCGCTGAGCCGCTGCTCGATCCGCCGGGGGAGTGGGCTCGCCCGTACGGGTTGACGGTCTGCCCTCCGACAGCACTGAACCCCGGGGTCTTCACGACAGCGCCGGCGAGCTCGGAGAGATTGGCCGTGCCAAGGATCACCGCCCCGGCCTCCCGCAGGGCGGTGACGACGGGTGCGTCCTCACCGACGACGTGATCGACGAGGAGCTCAGCGCCCGCAGTGGTCCGCATCGGCCCGGCCGTCTCGATGTTGTCCTTGACCGTGACGGGGATGCCCAGCAGGGCCGAACGATCCCCGGCGGCGCGCCGGGCATCGGCAGCCCGGGCCTCGTTCAGGATCTCGGGGTTGAGCTCGATGATGCTGTTCAGTGCGGGATCGACGTCGAGGGCCCTGATGAGCAGGTGTCCGGTGAGCTCCTCGCAGGTGACGGTCCCGGTGGCCATGGCCTGCTGCAGGTCGGCGATGGTCGCAGCCTCGATCAGGCGGTCCAGCTCCTGGACCCGGGACGGGTCGCGATCACCCACGGCCTGCCGCAAGGTCGAGCCCGACAGCGGGCTCAGCCTTCCGGGATCCTTCTGCCCCAACCCGACCAGGGCGCCGGTCGCCAGTGAACGGCCGAGTGCCAGGCCACCTCGTATCTTGCCCATGGCCGCTCCTTGTCCTGGTCCGCGTGGTGGGCTCCGGAACAGGCTAGGCGATCCTGCCGTGGGCTGCCGCCGGTGTCAGTCGGCCCCGCGAGCCATGGCCGCGCTGATCGTTCGGATGTGCACCGGTGGGGAGGTGGAGATGCTGTTGTCGCGGAGGTCGAGGTAGTACTCCGGGGGCAGGTCCCAGGTGCCGGGCTCGACCAGGGGGCTGCACACCACCGCCTCGGCCCATGTGGGTTCGGGCCAGACCTGACAGCCGTCGTAGAAGGAGGCCACACGCTGGTGGGTGACGATCGTGACCAGCCGGTCAGGGTCGAACAGGAGGTAGGTCTCGGGGTTCATGGTCAGCTGCCAGTCGGGGCAGGCAGGGTGGGCGGCCCGCGCTGTCGCGACCAGGGCGGACACGGCGGTGGGCAACTGATCGTTCATGATTCGAGTGTGGTCGTGTGCGACCGGCCATGGGCAGGACCTTGACGCGGCTTTGATGCCGGTCAGGTCACGAGCCGGTATCCGATCCCCGGGTCGGTCAGGAGGTGGCGGGGTCGCGCGGGATCGGGTTCCAGCTTGCGCCGCAGTTGGGCGAGGTAGACGCGCAGGTAGTGGCTCTCGCGGTCGAGGTCGGGTCCGCGCAGTTCTCGCAGGAGGTCCTTCTGGGTCACGATGCGTCCGGCGTTGCGGGCGAGGATCTCCAGCAGCCGCCATTCGGTCGGGGTGAGGCGCACGTGCTGCCCGTCGCGGGTCACGACCTTGGCCGCCAGGTCGATGGTGAATGCGTCGGTGACGACCAGCGGGTCGGCCTCGACGCCGGCGGCGCGCCGGGTGGCCGCGCGGATGCGGGCGAGCAGCTCGTCCATCGCGAACGGCTTGGAGACGTAGTCGTCGGCACCGGCATCCAGGGCCGCGACCTTGTCGTGGCTGGTCTGGCGCGCCGACAGCACCACGACCGGGATCTGGCTCCAGCCGCGCACTGCGTGCAGGATCGCCATGCCGTCGAGGTCGGGGAGCCCGAGGTCGAGCAGGATGAGGTCGGGGTGGCTGGCGGCCACGAGGTCCAGCCCAGCCGCCCCTGTCACGGCAACGTCGGTCTCGTAGCCGCGGGCGCCGAGGGTGATGGCCAGGGCCCGAGCCAGGGCCGGTTCGTCCTCGATGATGAGGATCCGTGTCATGGCAGTTCTCCGAGGTCCTCGACAGGATCCGAGGCGTCGGCGCGTTGGAGGGTCAGCACCATGGTGAGGCCGCCGCCGGGTGTCTCCTCGGCGTCCAGCGTGCCGCCGTTGGCCTGGGCGAATCCCCGGGACACGGCCAGGCCGAGTCCCACGCCGTGGCCGGCGGGGACGTCGCCGAGGCGTTGGAAGGCGCTGAAGATGGATTCCAGGCTGTGTGACGGGACTCCGGGTCCTGTGTCGACCACGCGCAGCACGACCTTGTCCTTGATGGTGCCGGCGGTGATCCGGACGGGTTGGTCGGGGGGTGAGTAGCGCAGGGCGTTCTCGACGAGGTTGGCGATGATCCGCTCGATGAGTCCCGCGTCGCCGACGACCATCGGGAGGGTCACGCGCACGTCGACGTCGACCCTCTCGGGAGGGACGCCGGCGAGGGCGCGTGGCACGACCTCGTCCAGGGCGACGGGTTCGGTGCGCAGCACGAGGGCGCCGGCGTCGAGGCGGCTCATGTCGAGCAGGTTGTCGATGAGGCCCTGCAACCGGTCGGCCGAGGTCTCGATGCCGGCGAGCAGCTCGGCCCGGTCGGCGTCGGGCAGGTCGAGGTCGGGTGCGCGCAGGGTTCCCACGCAGGCCTTGATCCCGGCCAGGGGGCTGCGCAGGTCGTGGCTGACGGCGGCGAGCAGGGAGGAGCGGATGTCGCTGCGGGCCCGCTCGACCCGGGCGGTGGAGGCCTCCCCGCGCAGCTGCTCACGTTCGAGCAGGGTGCCGATCTGGGCCGACACTGCGGCAGCACCCGGGTGTCCTCGGCGGAGAGGTCACGGCCGGTCAGCATCAGGACCACGTGGTCGGTGACCGGCACGCCGACTCCCTGGCGGTCTGAGGTCGGCGGGTTCTCCCCGCTGGATGCGATCTGCGCCAGTCGGAAGCAGGGTTGTCGCGCTGGAGCAGGGATGTGCTGGTGAGGGTGAAGGTCTCGCGGATGCGTTCCAGCATGGCGGGCAGGGCGTCCTCGCCGCGCAGGACGGAGTTGGCCAGCAGGGTCAGGGTGTCGGCCTCGGCGCGGGCTCGGGCGGCTTCCTTGGTCCGGCGGGCGGCGTTGTCGACCACGATCGAGACGGCGACCGCGACGGCCACCATGACGAGCAGGGCAGCGGCATTGCTCGGTTCGTTGATGGTCCAGCGTGTAGGTGGGTTCGATGAACAGGTAGTTCAGGGCCAGCCCACCGATCAGCGCCGCTGCCACGGCGGGAGCCAGGCCGCCGACCAGGGCCACTGCCACGGTGAGGCCCAGCATGGCCAGCGAGACCAGGCTCAGGTTGTCGGTGTCGAGCAGGGCGAGGGCCAGCAGGGGTGGGCCGAGGATGGCCAGCACCCAGCCGGCCATCCTGCGTCCGGGGAGAGCGCGGATGCGCGCCGACGGGATGCTGGTGTCCTTGGTCTGGTGGTGGGTGACGACGACGACGTCCATGTCGCCGCTGCCCCGGATCACCCCGGGGCTGGCGCCGGGGAGGAGGGCGGAGCGCAGCGGCCCGCGGCTGGTCTCCCCGATGACGATGTGGCTGGCGTTGACCCCGCGGGAGAACTCCAGGATCGCCTCGGCGATGTCCTCGCCCAGGACGTTGTGGAAGGTGCCGCCCAGGGATTCGACCAGGGTTCGCTGGCGCAGCAGGGCGTCGGGGGTGCCGTGGGCCAGGCCGTCCCCGAGGCTGACGTGCAGGGCCAGCAGCTCACCGCCGGACCGGGAGTCCGCGATCCGGGCGCCGCGTCGGATCAGGGTCTCGCCCTCGGGGCCCCCGGTCAGGGCGACCACGACGCGTTCCCGCGCGGGCCACGTGTCGGTGATCTCGTTGTCGGCGCGGTAGCGCTCCAGGGCGGCGTCGACGCGGTCGGCGACCCAGAGCAGCGCCAGTTCGCGCAGCGCGGTCAGGTTGCCCGACGCGGAAGAAGTTGGTCAGGGCCGCGTCGATCTTCTCGGCGCTGTACACGTTGCCGTGGGCCAGTCGACGGCGCAGGGCCTGCGGGCTCATGTCCACCAGCTCGATCTGGTCGGCGGAGCGCACGACGTCGTCGGGGACCGTCTCCTGCTGGCGGATGCCGGTGATCGACTCGACGACGTCGTTCAGCGATTCCAGGTGCTGGATGTTCACCGTGGTGATCACATCGATCCCCGCGTCGAGCAGGGCGTCCACGTCCTGCCAGCGCTTGGCGTTCCCGGCGCCGGGGACGTTGGTGTGGGCCAGCTCGTCGACCAGGGCCACCTCGGGTCGGCGGGCCAGGACGGCGGCGAGGTCCATCTCGGTGAACGACGCCCCGCGGTGCTCGATCACCCGACGGGGCACCAGCTCCAGCCCCTCGACCATGGTCGGCGGTGTGCTCCCGGCCGTGGGTCTCCACGAAGCCGATGACCACGTCCGCCCCGCGGGCCAGGCGCCGGTGACCCTCGGCGAGCATGTCGTAGGTCTTGCCCACTCCCGGGGCTGCACCCATGTACACGCGCAGGGTGCCGCGCCGCCTGGCCGACCGGCCTCGTCCGG
The DNA here is from genome assembly GCA_963812395.1 of uncultured Actinomycetes bacterium. Taxonomy (GTDB): domain Bacteria; phylum Actinomycetota; class Actinomycetes; order S36-B12; family CAIYMF01; genus Prado023. The sequence goes on along the minus strand of CAWEVG010000021.1, from coordinate 45,727 downwards.
GGCACCGCCACCGAGCCCTGCTCGGTGGGCGGAGTCGGCGGGGGCAGGTCCACGGAGTTCAGTCTGTCCGACACATCACGTCCTGCCCAGCGCATCGAGGGCCAGGTTGAGCTCGAGGACGTTGACACCCGGTTCGCCGAGGAACCCCAGCGCCCGTCCCTGCGTGTGCTGCGCGACCAGGTCGGCCACCGCGTCCGGGGTCAGCCCCCGGGCCCGGGCCACGCGGGCCACCTGGAGGGCGGCGTACTCCGGGGAGATCTGCGGGTCCAGCCCCGAGGCGGAGGCGGTCACGGCGTCGGCCGGGACCTGCTCCGGGGATACGCCGTTGGCGGTGGCCACGGTCGCCCGGCGCTCCTCGATCGCCTGGATCAGGTCGGTGTTGTTGGGGCCGAGGTTGGACCCTCCTGTGGCCAGCGGGTCGTACCCGCCCGCTGACGGCCGGGGCCAGAAGTACTCGGGCGTGTCGAAGCCCTGGGCGAGCAGCGACGACCCGACGACCTGTGCCGTCGGCCTGGACCAGGGACCCGTCGGTGCGGTCGGCGGCGAGCCGGCCGACGCGCGAACACCACCGCCGGGTAGAGCAGGCCCAGGAGGATGGTCATCACGACGAGCATGCGCAGGGCGGGGGCGAGTCTGGCGCAGTGTGGGCATGGTGATCACGCGATTCCGGGGATGAGGGAGATGAGCAGGTCGATGGCCTTGATGCCCAGGAAGGGCACGATCAGCCCGCCCAGGCCGTAGATGCCCATGTTGCGGGCCAGCAGCGCCGAGGCGCTGGAGGGGGTGTAGCGGACGCCGCGCAGGGCCAGCGGGATCAGCGCCACGATGATCAGGGCGTTGAAGATGACCGCGGACAGGATCGCGGACTCCGGTGACGACAGCCGCATGACGTTCAGGGCGTCCAGCTGCGGGTACACCACCACGAACATCGCCGGGATGATCGCGAAGTACTTGGCGACGTCGTTGGCGATGGAGAAGGTGGTCAGCGCCCCGCGGGTGATGAGCAGCTGCTTGCCGATGCCGACGATCTCGATGAGCTTGGTCGGGTTGGAGTCCAGGTCGACCATGTTGCCTGCCTCCTTCGCCGCCGAGGTGCCGGTGTTCATGGCCACGCCGACGTCGGCCTGGGCCAGGGCGGGGGCGTCGTTGGTGCCGTCGCCGGTCATCGCGACCAGGTGCCCGCCCTCCTGCTCGGCGCGGATCAGGGCCATCTTGTCCTCGGGCTTGGCCTCGGCCAGGAAGTCGTCGACGCCTGCCTCGGCGGCGATCGCCTTGGCGGTCAGGGGGTTGTCGCCGGTGATCATGACCGTGCGGATGCCCATGGCGCGCAGCTCGGCGAACCGGTCGCGCATCCCCTCCTTGACCACGTCCTTGAGGTGCACGACCCCCAGGGCGACGGCTGGGCTGCGTGCCGACCCTCTCGGCCACGACGAGTGGGGTGCCGCCGGCCATCGAGATGGCGTCGACTGCGGCTCCCACGTCCTCGGTGGGGTGCCCGCCGTTGTCGCGCACCCACTTCATGACGGCCGCCGCGGCCCCCTTGCGGATCTCGCGCCCCTCGTCGGCGAGGTCGATGCCCGACATGCGGGTGGCGGCGCTGAAGGGCACGAACACCGTGTCCTGCAGCGAGTCCGGGGCCCGCAGGCCGTACTCGCTCCTTGGCCAGGACGACGATCGAGCGGCCCTCCGGGGTCTCGTCGGCGAGGCTGGACAGCTGCGCGGCCCGGGCCAGTCGCTGCGGGTCCACCCCGGCGACGGGCACGAACTCGAAGGCCTGGCGGTTGCCCAGGGTGATGGTGCCGGTCTTGTCGAGCAGGAGCACGTCCACGTCCCCGGCTGCCTCCACGGCACGACCGGACATCGCCAGCACGTTGCGCTGCACGAGGCGGTCCATGCCGGCGATCCCGATCGCCGAGAGCAGGGCCCCGATCGTGGTCGGGATCAGGCACACGAGCAGCGCGATCAGCACGAGGATCGGCTGCACCTGGCCGGAGTAGGAGGCGAACGGCTGGAGGGTGACCACCACGAGCAGGAAGATCAGGGTGAGAGCGGCCAGCACCTGGTTCAGGGCGATCTCGTTGGGGGTCTTCTGCCGCGACGACCCCTCCACGAGGGCGATCATCCGGTCCAGGAAGCTCTCGCCGAAGGCCGCCGTGATCCGGACCACGATCCGGTCGGAGAGCACCTTCGTGCCCCCGGTGACCGCGGACCGGTCACCGCCGGACTCGCGGATCACGGGTGCGGACTCGCCGGTGATCGCGGACTCGTCGACGCTGGCCACGCCCTCGACGACGTCGCCGTCGCCGGGGATGATCTGGCCGGCCTCGACGACCACCAGGTCGCCGACCCGCAGCTCGGGCCCGGGGACGGACTCCTCGCTGCCGTCGGGCAGCAGTCGGCGGGCCAGGGTGTCGGTGCGTGCTGCCCTCAGGGCTGAGGCCTGCGCCCGCCCGCGGCTCTCGGCCACGGCCTCGGCGAGGTTGGCGAACACGACCGTGAGCCACAACCAGGCCGCGATCCCGATGCTGAACACGCTGGGGTCCTTGATGGCCAGCAGGGTCGTGGCGATGGACCCGACCCAGACCACGAACATGACCGGGGAGTGCCACTGGTGCGCCGGGTTCAGCTTGCGCAGCGCATCGGGCAGGCCGGCGGCCAGCTGGCTCGGGTGGAACGGGCCGGCCGAACGTGCCGGAGCCAGCGAGGGTTCCTTGAGGGCAGTGGTCGAGCTCATTGCAGGGCCTCCGCGATCGGGGAGAGGGCAAGGGCGGGCATGAAGGTCAGGGCGACGACGATGACGACCACGGAGAGCAGCAGCCCGATGAACACCGGGCCCGTGGTGGGCAGGGTTCCCGCGCTCGGGGGCACGCGGCGCTGTTGCGCCAACGAGCCGGCCAGGCCCAGCACCAGCACGATCGGGACGAACCGGCCGAACAGCATCGCCACCCCCAGGGCGGTGTTCTGGTAGACGGTGTTCGCGCCGAACCCGGCGAACGCGCTGCCGTTGTTGTTGGCCGCAGAGGTGTAGGCGTACAGCACCTCCGACAGCCCGTGCGGGCCGGGGTTCAGCACCGAGGCGTCGGCCAGCGACGTGACCCCCGCGGTCAGGGCCGCACCGATCAGCACGATCGTGGGCATCGCCAGGATGTAGAGGGCGACGAAGGTGACCTCGCGTCGGCTGATCTTCTTCCCGAGGTACTCGGGTGTGCGCCCGACCATGAGGCCGGCGAGGAACACCGTGAGGATGGCCAGCACCAGCATCCCGTACAGCCCGGATCCCACCCCGCCGGGTGACACCTCGCCGAGCATCATGTGGGTGAGCGTCACGCCACCACCCGATGGGGGTCATCGAGTCGTGCATCGCGTTGACCGCACCCGTCGAGGTGCCCGTGGTCGACGCTGCGAACAGCGCCGAGGCAGTCTCACCGAACCGGACCTCCTTGCCCTCCATCGCGGCCCCGGCCGCTGCGGTTGCCGTGCCGCCGCCGGCGAGCTCCGCCCACGTGGCCGTCACCACCGCACCCAGCCACAGCAGCCCCATCACCGTGACCACGGCCAGTCCCTGGCGGGTGTTGCCGACCATCCGGCCGAACATCCGCGGCAGGCTGAACGGGATCACCAGCAGCAGGAAGATCTCGAACAGGTTGATCCACGCGGTCGGGTTCTCGAACGGGTGCGCGGAGTTGGCGTTGTAGAAGCCGCCACCATTCGTGCCCAGCTCCTTGATGACCTCCTGGCTGGCCACCGGGCCCCCGGTGATGCTCTGCGTGCCCCCGGCCAGGGTCGTGACCTCGTGCGGGCCGGCGAAGTTCTGCACCACCCCGCCGATCATCAGCACGACCGCGCCAACCACCGCCAGCGGCAGCAGGATCCGCACCACCGAGCGGGTCAGGTCGACCCAGAAGTTGCCCACCCGGTCGGTGTGCTCCGGGTGAACCCCCGGATCAGCGCCACCGCGACCGCCAGGCCCACCGCCGCGGACACGAAGTTCTGCACCGCCAGCCCGGCCATCTGGGCGAAGTACCCCATCGTCGACTCACCGGAGTACCACTGCCAGTTCGTGTTCGTCACGAACGACACGGCCGTGTTCCACGCACCCACCGCCGGCACGCCCGGCAGGCCGAGCGCCCAGGGGAGCAGGTCCTGGACCCGCAGGATGGCGTACAGCAGGAGCACGGACGCCGCAGAGAACATCAGCAGCGACCGGGCGTACACCCCCCACCGCTGGTCAGCCCGCGGATCGATGCCGGCGAGCCGGTACACGACCCGCTCCGCCCGCCAGTCTGACTCGGCCGTGTAGGTGCGGTACATGATAGTCGCCCAGGGGGCGGTAGACCGCAGCGAGTGCCACGACCAGCGCGACGATCTGCAGCGCGCCGGCTGCCGTGTCGCTCATCAGAACCTCTCCGGACGCAGCAGCGCGTACACCAGGTACGCAGCCAGCGCCAGGGCCACGATCAGCGCGACGACGTCGAGCGCGCTCATAGCCGTTCCACCGCCCGCAGCAGGCCCACCAGGGCGGCGAAACCGAGCAATGTCCCAATCAGGACCAGAACATCAGGCATGTGACCCCTCCGATGACGTGTGTGGCTACTGATCCATCACACGGCACCTCGGCGGGCTGTCGCCAGGATCCTGACGGAACCCGGACGCCGGAGCCTGCGATCCTGACGGGCTCCGGACGCGCAGGTGGCCGGCGGCGCGCTCGGCCCTGAACGTGGTGCCCGTGCTCCGGGTGCGTCAGAGGCGGGGGAGGTCCTGCTCGAGGACCTGCGCGGCAGCGAACAGGTCGCCCCGCTGGGCCACGCGGTCCACGGCTTCACGGATGGTCCAGCGGTTGCTGCGCAGATCGGGGTCGTCCAGCTCGTCCCACGTGATCGGCATCGAGACGGGCGCGCCCGGGTGGGGACGGACCGCGTAGGGGGCGACCAGGGTCTTGATGGGGGAGTTCTGGGTGTAGTCCAGGCGCGCCCGCCCTCCCCTGTCCTTGGTCGCCCACTCCCAGCTCACCAGGTCGGGCACTGTCGCACCGATGGCGCGGGAGAGCGTCTCGACCCAGGCGGACGTGGCGGCGAAGTCGTAGCGGCCGCGGGTCACGGGGATCCACACCTGGATGCCCCGGGAGCCGGTCGTCTTCGGCAGGCCCTGCAGCCCGAGATGATCCAGCGCGGTCCGGTAGAGCCGGGCCAGCGTCAGGGTGTCGTCCCACGTGGTTGCCGGGCCGGGGTCGATGTCCACCAGCGCGAACGTGGGCCGACCCGGGTCCGCGCACGTCGAGGTCCAGGCGTGCACCTCGAACGCGGCCTGGTTGGCCAACCAGACCAAGGTGGCGACGCCGTCGGCCACGAGGTGGTCGTTGGCCGCGCGATCGGCCCGCTCCTGGACGTTGGACTCGTGCCAGAGGGTGAGCCAGCCGGGAGCCGAGCTCGGGATCGCCTTCTGCCAGAACCCCGGCTTGGCGATGCCGTTGGGGAAGCGGTGCAGGTTCAGCGGACGGTCCGCGAGGTGGGGCAGCATGGCGGGGGCGATCCGGGCGTAGTAGTCGATCAGCTCGCGCTTGGTGATCGGCGCCTCGTCGGTGCCGGACCTCGGGGGGAAGAGGACCTTGTCGAGGTTGGTCAGCTTCAGCGACTGGCCCCCGACCTCCCACGTCCCCTGGCCGGGCAGCGCCGCGAGCTCGTCCAGCTCCTCGGCTGTGGCCGACCACGGGCGCCCGGGCTGCCCCGCTGAGCCCGATCGGCTCCCGTGGCCGGCTCCGCCTCCCGGGTGGGCGTCGGCCCCGGTGGGGGACCTGCCCGCCATCTGGGTCATCTCCGCGTCGACCGCCTGCTCGCGCGTGACCTCCCCGGGGTCACGGCCGAGGTCCATGCCCTTGTAGGCGGCCTGTCGCACCATGCCGTCGCGGGACCATCCACCCAGCTCGGCGCGGATCACGATCTCCGGACGCACCCAGACCACTCCGGCGAGGTCCCCGCCCCAGCGGCCGCGGCTGGTGGGGTCCGGTGGCGGGTCGAACGGCGGGTCGTCCGTGCGCAGCGGATCCAGGCGGGACAGCAGGTCGGCCCGTGCTCGGGCGCTGAACCCGGAGCCCACCTTGCCGGCGAACCGCAGGGCACCGTCGTCGTGGACGCCGACCACCAGTGCGCCCAGCTCGCGGCCGTTGCGCTCAGGCGTCCAACCTCCCACCACGAGCTCCTGCTCCGGTCGGATCTTCACCTTCAGCCACGTCCGCGCGCGTTCGCCGGGCAGATAGGGGGACCGTCGCTGCTTGGCGACGATCCCCTCGATGCCCTGCTGTCGGGCTGCGGCGAGGAACGTCGCACCCTCGGACTCGACATGGCTGGCGTAGCGGACGACAGGTCCCTCCCGCAGGACCAGCCGCAGGAGCTTCTTGCGCTCCTCGAGCGGCACCGCGAGCAGGGAGCGCCCGTCGAGGTGCAGCAGGTCGAACACCTGGTAGACCAGGCCCGCGGAGCGCTGGCCGGCACGAGCCGTCGAGATCCGCTCCTGGAGCAGGGAGAAGTCCGGCCTGCCCGTCGCGTCGAGCGCGACCACCTCCCCGTCGACGATCGCATCGCGCGCCGCTATCCACGTCGGTGGGTCCAGGAGTCCGGGGAAGTAGTCCTGGGCGTCGTTGCCGTTGCGGGTGAACGTGCGCACGACGCCGTCGCGCACGACCGCCTCGACGCGGTAGCCGTCCCACTTGACCTCGAAGAGCCAGGCGTCGTCGGTGAACGCATCGGAGGCCAGGGTCGCCAGCATGGGCCGGACGAACCGTGGATCGGGCTCCGCGACTGCGCGGGACAGGTCGATCTCGGCCTGTCCCGCGGGCGCGCTGCTGACCCACACGGCGGGTGCGTCGGATCGCACCTCGTCGTTCGTCCGGCCGCTGCGCACGCTGCGCGGGTGATCCCCGGCGTCCCAGCCATCCTGGGCATGTGCGTCGTGCTTGTGGATCAGCAGCCACTGGTCGCTGCCCTGCGTGGCGGACCTGGTCTCGGGAGCCTGCCCGATGCGGGGCGAGGTCCGGACCAGGACGAACCGACCCCGCAGCTTCTCCCCGTGCAGGACGAACTTCAGCTCGCCGGACTCGATCGCGGCCCGCGGGTCGGGCGTCTCGGCCTCGGGCTCCCAGGTGCCCCAGTCCCAGACGATGACATCGCCGGCTCCGTACTGGCCGGCAGGGATCACGCCCTCGAACTCGATGTACTCCAGGGGGTGGTCCTCGACGTGCACGGCCATCCTGCGCGCCGAGGCATCCAGCGTCGGTCCCTTCGGCACCGCCCAGCTGACCAGCACGTCGTCGACCTCGAGTCGCAGGTCGTAGTGCAGTCGCCTCGCCCTGTGCTTCTGCACGACGAAACGCTGCCCGGGTACCAGGAGCCCCCCGGGTCTCAGGGAGCCCTCCTGGTCCGTCCCGGGGAGGCTCGCGCCCGGCTCCGGGGTCCGCGAGAGGTCCCGGCGGCGCAGGTACTCCTCCAGGGGCATGCTCGCAGTATCGGGTTGCCGGGGCCGTCGATGCCAGAGTCACGGTGGTGCGGGACGGCCGGGATCGTCGATCCGCCACGCCCGCTCACGTCCGCGCCTCTCATTCCACGGCGCACGCGGCGCAACCCGATGAGCCGTGAGTGTGCCGGAAACCCCAGGATCAGGGGCTGTTCGGATCCTGCGACGCGGCGGTAGGTTGTCGGGCCATGGACGACCTCGGCTGGCTCCTGGACTCGGATCCATCGATTCGCTGGCAGGTGCTGCGCGACCTGGCCGATGCTCCTGCGGACCTCGTCGGGGCCGAGCGCGCCCGGGTGGCGCGCGAGGGGTGGGGCGCCCGGCTCCTGGCGCTGCAGGGCGACGATGGTCAGTGGGCGGGCGGGGCCTGCTTCCCGGCTGGGTACTTCCCCGGGCCTGACGACGACCAGGGATCGGGCACCCCCGTCGTCGAGCAGGTCTGGACCGAGTCACCGGAGGCCGACGACGACGCCGACCAGCCCTGGACGGCGACCCTGCCGACGTTGGAGGTCCTGCTCAGCCTCGGCATCGATCCGCTGGACCCGGTGGCGCGCCGGGCCGTGCACCGCGTGCGGGAGGGCTGCCGCTGGGAGGAGGGCGGGCAGCGGTTCTTCGACGGGGAGGTGGAGCCCTGCATCAACGGGCGGACCGTGACGATCGGGTCCTACTTCGGTGAGCAGGTGGATGGCATCGTCTCCCGCCTGGTGGGCGAGCAGCTCGAGGACGGCGGCTGGAACTGCTGGGCGCTCTACGGGGCCACGCGGTCGTCGTTCCACTCGACGCTCTGCGTGCTCGAGGGGCTGCTGGCCCACGAACGGGCAACGGGCGGCACCGAGGCAGCACGCAGTGCGCGGCGACGTGGGGAGGAGTACCTGCTCAGCCGCAGCCTCTTCCGGCGTGCGAGCCACCGGTGAGGTGATCAAGCCGAAGTGGTTGCAGTTCTCGTTCCCCGTGTACTGGCACTACGACGTGCTGCGCGCCCTCGAGTACTTCCGCCAGGTGGGCGCTCGGCCCGACCCGCGCATGGCCGAGGCCGCCGAGGTGGTCCGCTCGAAGCGCCAGCCCGACGGCACCTGGCTGCTGGAGAACACGCACCCCGGGCAGACGCACTTCGACATGGAGGACGGCGACGGCATGCCGAGCCGGTGGAACACGCTGCGGGCGCTGCGCGTCCTGCGCTGGTACGACGGCACCTGACGGGCATCACGCGGTCGGCCCACCCAGCCGGCCCGCAGGCCGGCACGCGTCAGCCGGCGTAGTCGTCGGTGAGCACCTCGGTGCAGTTGGGGACCGATGGACGTCGACCCGGCAGGCGCGGAGCCGGCCAGGGCCACCTGCGCTCGGGAGCGGCCGAGGTTCCACTCCAGGGCGTCGTCGGTGTCGGCGGCCAGCTGCGCCTTGTCGCGCGCTCCGAACAGGCACTGCGTGACCTCGGCCGGCAGGCGGGCCACGAGGGTCGGGGTCGCGTCGGCGCTGAGCGTGGACAGGTAGAGCGTGTCGAGGGTCCGGCCCGCCTCGAACCTGTCGATGTTGCGGTCGGCGACCCAGGCGTCGGGGTTCATCGCGGCGAAGCCGATCGTGAAGGCCGCCACCGAGATGAGGACGGCGCGCGCCAGCCACCGACCGGACAGCCGGATGCCGGCGATCAGCAGCAGGGTGATGACCAGCCCGAGCCACAGCTCGAAGCCGTCGACGAAGACGCGCAGCACGGTGTAGCCGTACGCCTCCTGGTACAGCGACATCCGGTACAGCGCGCTGGCGACGACGGCCAGCGTGAGCAGGCACAGGCTGCCCAGGAGCACGCGCAGCAGGACCCGGTCGCCCCGCGTCTCGCGGGCAGCAACGTGCAGCGTGAGCGCGACGACGACGACCGTGAGGAACGTGGCTGTGGTGAGCTGGCCGAAGCCCTGGTGCACGTAGTCGGCGTAGGTGAGCCCGGTCGTGCGCTGCAGGTACTCATGCCCTCCCCACATCGCAGTGGCCTGCGCGGCGAGGAACCCTGCGAACAGGGCGACGACCAGCCCGACCGGAACCGCCCATTCCCACGCCCTGGCTGTGTGCCGGGCGCGGGGCAGCGACAGCTCGGCGACCTCCGGGGGGTTGAGCGCGAGGTAGGCGCCGGTGAGGACGATCCCGGCGACCAGGGTGAGCACGAACGTGCGCAGCGACGATGGTGTCCCAGCCGAGGTCGGGGATCACCGCATCGGCCCAGGTGCCGAACACGGCGTCGCCGGACGCGAACAGCCCTCCGAACAGCGCCAGGGCGACCACGGACAGGCCGACCGTGCGCAGGACCGGCCAGAGCAGGCCCATCCGGCGCGTGGCGGTGAGCGTCCGTCCGAGGAGCGGCAGGCCGCGGAGCGCGGACAGCGGCCAGGCTGCCACGCTCGCCGGGATCGAGACGAAGGTGCGGACCAGGGTCATGCCGGCCGCCGCGACGACCACGCCGACGAGGACGGTCAGCGCGACCACCCCGCCCGCGGCGCGGAGCATCGGGGTCGTCGCGAGGACGGCGGCGAGCGCCGCGCATGCGAGGGTCCACGGGTGGTGCCGGAAGCGAGCGACGGACCACATGAGCGCCCCGGCTGCGAGCAGCGTCAGCGTCACCGCGAGCCCGACGCTGCGTTCGGGCCACGTGAGGGCGGCCCACGCGCCCACGGCCAGTGCCCCGAGGACGGCCGTCGGCTGTGCCGGGAGCGCGCGCTCGGGCCAGAAGCCGTCCAGCCAGCTTGTGCTCGGGTCCGCCCGGACGCGCCCCCGGGGGAGCCGCACCGGCCGGGTCGAGGGAACCGCCCGGTACGACCGCCGGGACGGCAGGGCCGGGGGTCGCGACGTACGGGTCGGGGGTCGGGGCTGGGGCCTGGTGCGCGGTCACGGCCGTCTCCTTCGTGGGGTGGGTGGCGGGATCAGCGTGGGCCCGGCGGGGCAGGCTCGCCCGCAGCAGTGCCCCGGTTGTCGCGTGGTCTGCTGGCTGCGCGGTGATCGTGCCGCCGTGCAGCTCGCACACCCAGCGGGCGATGGCGAGCCCGAGTCCTGTGCCCCCGGCCGAGTCCCCGCCCGAGCCGAACCGTTCGAAGACCCGCTCGGCGTCCGCGGCGGGGATGCCCGGCCCCTCGTCGCGGACCTCGAGCCACCAGGCGGACGCGTCCATGGCGCGGGCGCTGACCAGCACCTCGCCCCCAGGGGGGCTGTGCCGGATCGCGTTGTCGATCAGGTTGACGACGAGCTGCGCGAGCCGGGCGGGGTCGCCCAGGACGGTGAGGTCCTCAGGGTGGGTCTCACAGCGGACTGACACGGTGCGCGGGCTGATCGCCGTCTCCGCGACAGCTGCCCGGAGCAGGTCGGCGACGCGCACGTCGGTGACGGCCAGGGGCGCCACCCCGGCCTCGAGGCGGGAGAGGTCGAGCAGGTCGGCGACCAGTGCGCTGAGCCGCTCGGACTGCCGCAGCGCCCCGCGCAGCGCCTCGTCGTCGGGGCTCACGACCCCATCGACGAGGTTCTCCAGGAGGGCTCGCTGCGCGGCCAGGGGGGTGCGCAGCTCGTGGGACACGGTCGCGACGAGCCGGCGTCGCTCCTGGTCGGCGGCGGCGAGGTCAGCGGCCATCGCGTTGAAGGCCACGGCGAGGGCCCCGACCTCGTCGGCGCTGGACGCCGTGACGCGCTGGCTGTAGTCACCCCCGGCCATCGCCCGGGCAGCTCGGGTCATCTCGCGCAGCGGCGAGGTCATCCCGCGGGCCAGCCACTGGGTGACCGCCAGCGCTGCTGCGACCGTCACCGGCACGCTGGCCCACCAGGGGACCTCCGCGGCGTCGCCGACCTCGGCGACGAGCACGGCAACCACGACGCTGACGCCGACGAGCAGCCCCAGCTTGACCCTGATCGACGAGACCGCATCGAGCGGGCGCGCGGTGTTCACCGGCCGACCTGGAGCGCATAGCCGACACCGTGGACGGTGCGCACCGACGTGCCACCGATCTTGGCCCGCAACGACTTCACGTGGCTGTCGAGCGTGCGGGTGCCGGCCGCGTCCGACCAGCCCCACACCTGACGCATGAGCTCGTCCCGGCTGAGGACGGTCCCGGGATGCGAGGCAAGGGCGCACAACAGGTCGAACTCGAGGGGGGTCAGGTGCACCGCCACGCCCTCGACGGTGACACGCCGCGCGGCCGGATCGATCACGAGCCCGGGGAGCTCGATGCGGGCCCCTCCCGAGCTCGCCAGCTCCGCCGCGCGCTCGACGCGGCGCAGCAGGGCGCGGACCCGGGCGACGACCTCGCGCATCGAGAACGGCTTGGTCACGTAGTCATCGGCGCCGACGCCCAGTCCGACCAGCAGGTCGGTCTCGTCCGAGCGCGCCGTGAGCATGAGGACCGGCACCGGCCGGATCGCCTGGATGCGTCGGCAGACCTCGAGGCCGTCGAACCCGGGCAGCATGACGTCCAGCACCACGAGATCCGGACGCTGCTGCTCGAAGGTCCCCACGGCGCCGGGCCCGTCGTAGGCCTGGTCGACGGTGAACCCCTCCGCGCGCAGCCGGTCGCTGACGGCCTGGTTGATGGTCGGCTCGTCCTCGACCACGAGGATGCGCGCTGAGGTGCCGTTCGGGGTGGCCATGCTGCGAGCGTAGGCGGGACCCGGTGGCTGTCCCGGGGGCGACGTGTGGAGAACCCGTGAAGATCTGCCGGTGAACCTCAGCGCAGCGTTCGGTCAGGCGTCGCCTGCAGTCAGCCACGTGGGTGCCTGACGATCAGTCGTCGGTGCCCTCTTCGGCCTGCTTCGCAGCCTCGGCGGCGCGCTCGGCAGTCTGCTTGGCCGCTTCATCCGCACGTTCGGCGGCTTGCTTGGCGGCCTCCGCCTCACGTTCGGCGGCCTGCTCGGCCGCCTCAGCGCGACCTTCGTCGGAGTCGCCGTGGCCCTCCGAATCGCGCTCCGGCGCGCGGGTGCGCACCTTCCCGGGCGTCTCCCGGATCGTCGGCGCCTTCCGGGTGCTGGGACGCCGGACCGTGGGGGCACCGGTGCGTCGTGGTGCGGGGGCCGTGGTCCGGGGTGCGGCAGGAGCGACGCGAGTCACGACGTCCGTGACCGTGATCGTCGGTGTGGGCTCGACGACCGTGCGGACCCTGGTCCGCGTGATCGTGGGTGTCGGGGTCGGCTCGGGAGCGGTCAGCAAGGTGGCGGGCCCGGCGATCACCTGCGGTCGCGGCTCGCTGAGCACAACCTGGTAGACCCCGCCGCCGAGGAGCCCGCTGGACAGCAGCAACAGGCACCATCCGACCAGGATCCGCATGTCCCCTCCCTCAGTGGCGTCGGAACCGGGGCATGGCCCGGCGTGGCTGTCTGTGCACAACCGGTATCGGCGCTGCACGCCGCCCGCTGAAGTGGCCTCACGCGCTGCCGGCGGTCAGGTGTACATCGCGTCGAGCTGGTGGGCGAAGTGCCGTTCGACGACCTTGCGCTTGACCTTCAGGCTCGTGGTCAGCTCGCCGCGGGCCTCGGTGAGGTCGCGGGTGAGGATGGTGAACTTCTTGATCGTCTCCCAGCGGTTCAGCGTGGCGTTCAACTCGTCGATGGTGGCTTGGATGGCCGCCCGCACCGGCTCGGTCTGGGACAGGGTGACGTGGTCGCCGATCAGCCCGTGGGCGGCGCCGAACGCGGCCAGGGCCTCGGGGTCGAGGCTGACCAGCGCCGTCACGTAGTTGCGGTTGTTGGCCTGCACGATCAGGTGGGACCCCAGTGCGGTCATGGCCGTGAACCGGGCGGCGATGGCCCCGGGGGCGACGTACTTGCCGCCGGAGGTCTTGAGGAGGTCCTTCTTGCGATCCGTGATCCGCAGTCGACCGGCGTCGTCGAGGGAGCCGATGTCCCCGGTGGCCAGCCAGCCGTCGGCCAGCATGACCTCAGCGTTCTCGCGCGGCAGGTTGCGGTACCCCGTCATGAGATGGGGCCCGCGCAGGAGGATCTCGCCGTCCGCGGCGATCCGGATCTCGGTCCCGGGGATGGGCTGGCCCACGCTCCCGAAGGCCTGGTCGTCTGGTCGGACGAGGCAGCTGGCCGCCGAGGTCTCGGTCAGGCCGTAGCCCTCCAGGATGGGCATCCCGGCCGCGTCGAACCAGCGTGCCACATCCCGGTCGAGGGCGGCTGATCCGCACACGAAGAACCGGATCCGTCCTCCAGTCAGCGCTGTCACCTTGTTGAACACGAGCAGGTCGGCCAGCGCGAGCTCCGTGGTGGCGAACCGCCCGGTGCGACGCCCCGAGCGCCTCGACGCCTTGATGTCGGCGGAGGTGTGGACCGCCCAGCCGTAGACCATTCGCTTGAGGGCGCCGCCGTCCTGTGCGCGGGCGTTGGCGGCGGTGTAGATCTTCTCGAAGATGCGCGGGACTCCGGCCATGAAGGTCGGGCGGATCGTGGCCAGGTTGCTCACGAGCTCGGGGACCCGGCCGTCGACGGCGGTGGGGAACCCGACCTGGAACCCGAAGGCCAGCAGCACCTTGCCGAACGAGTGGGACAGCGGCAGCCACAGGTACTGCAGGTCATCGATGGTGATGATGCCCAGGGCGTCGAGGGAGGCGCCCTGGAACACCCAGCTCCCGTGGGTCAGCTCGACGCCCTTGGGCCGCCCGGTCGTCCCCGACGTGTAGATCAGGGTGGCCAGCGAGTCGGGGGTCAGGCGGGCGACCCGGGCGTCGATCACCTGGGGGTCGGCGGCCAGCGTGGCCGCTCCGAGTGCGCGAAGCGCGTCCATGGTGATGATGCGGTCGCCGTCCCCGGGTCCGTCGATCACCACGATCGCCATCAGGTCCGGGAGCCGTTCCCAGTCGTTGGCTGCCTTGGCCGCCTGGTCGGTGTTCTCGGCGAACAGGATCCGCGACCGGGAGTCAGCCAGGATGAACACGACGTCGTCGACATGGGTGCTGGGGTAGATCGTGGTCGTGGCCCCACCGGCGCACATGATCGCGCTGTCGGCCAGGATCCATTCCAGCCGGGTGCTGCTCGCGATCGCCACCCGGTCCCCGAGCTGCAGTCCCAGGGACACCAGGCCGGCGGCCAGCGTGACGATCTCCTGGCCGGCCTGGCCCCAGGTCATCGAGCTCCACACCCCGTTGGATCCCGGGTACGTGAACGCCTCGCGATCCGGGGTGGCAGCGACACGGTCACGGATCGACCCGGCGAGGGTGGTCGGCATGCGCCGGTAGCGGCGTGCCGAGATCGCCGGCGATCGAGTCGCGGGGGTGCAGGGCGGAGGTGCTGGAAGGGGAACTGGCGATGCCGGTCATGTGGCGACCCTGGCTCTGGCCGCTGTGCGGCCTGTTGTGTTCGATAGCCGGGGTATAGCGCAGACGGTCGTCGACGGGAAGGAATCCTCGGTACTTCGACCCTACTCCTGAATCCCGCGCACCGCGGAGGGAAGCGGTCTCGGGTTGGGGCGCAGCGCTGGACCGCCCTGGGGTGTCCCGGCGTTGTGGCCGTGGTTGGATCGAGGTGATCGCAGGTGGCCCACCGGTCCCGGCGAGCGCGAGGAGCGAGCGTGGATGGGTCGCATGACCGCGGGGCAGCTGTGGGCGCCTCGCGTCCGTGGCCACTCGTGGGAGCGCTCGCGCTCCTGGCCGGGGCCAACCTGCTGAACAACGTGGTGGCCCCCGACCTCTACCTGCTGTGGGCCTGCCTGGCCATCGTCGGCCTTGCGCTGCTCGCGAGGGCCGACGGCCTGCGCAGACGCGACGTGGGCCTGGGACCCGTCAGCCGGCGGGCTGCCCGGGCAGCGGTCGTCCTGGCCGCCGTCACGGCGACTGGGATGCTGGTGGGCACCCAGCTCCCCGGTGTCGCCTCGGCGTTCCACGACGAGCGGGTGGCGGGCATGAGCGCCGGACACCTGGCGTTCTCCGTGCTGGTGCGGGTGCCGGTGGGCACTGCGTTCTTCGAGGAGTTGGCGTTCCGGGGCGTCCTGCTGGCGATGCTCGCGCGACGGTTCGGGACAGCGTGGGGGGTTGTCGGGTCGTCCCTGGCCTTCGGTATCTGGCATGTGGTCCCCTCCCTCAGCCTCGCCGCGGGGAACGCCGCCGTCGGCTCGGCGCTGGGGGCGCACCCCGGCTGGGCGGCCGCAGCGGGGGTGGTCGCCGCTGGCCTCGCGGGGGCGTTCCTGTGCCTGCTACGGATCCGCTTCGACCACCTGATCGCCCCCCTGGCGGTGCACGCGACCGCGAACAGCCTGGCGTACCTGTTGGCATGGCTCATGGTGCGGCCGTGAGCGGCCTCGGCTGGCCGCGACTCCTGCACCTAGGGGCCGATGGCCTCCACGGAGATCAAGGTGATGCCCAGGTCCCTGACCTTCATGAGCAGCCCGTGCAGCGCTGCCTGGTCGGCGACGACGCCGCTGAGGCTCGTGGTGCCGTCGTCCTCGTGGGTCAGGGTGAGGCCGTCGAACCAGGCCGCCCAGTGCTCGTCGAGGTGCCCCTCGACGCGAAGCCGGTAGCCGGCGGGCAACCGCCTGGCGGCGTGGGTCACGATGGTCCGACCGTCGCCGTCGCCCGGATCTGTCGGCGGCTGGTGGTCCGTGGGCGGCTGTGACGGCGGATGGCGTACTCCGCCACGGCGAGGTTGATGATCCAGGCGGCGCCCAGCATGAGGCCCGTGGTGAGCTCGCTGTCGCCGAGCACCGCCTTGCCGATGCCCAGGGTGAGCGTCTGGGTCCCCGCACCCAGGGCGAGGGCGTACCCGCGAGTCATCCACGCCTGGTGACCGCTGACGTCGCCGCGACGGATCGCCGCGAAGCCGAGGACGATGCTGGCCGCCATGGCCGACCCGAACGCGAGCCGGAGCACGTAGGCCAGGTCGCCCGTCCCCGGCTGGCGGGCGTAGAACAGGGTCATCCACAGTGCCGAGGTCGCCACCGCCAGGCCCAGCACGACCAGGGCGCGCCCGGCCGCTCGGTGCCAGCCCGGCCGCCGGCGCCGCAACGACGACGAGAACTGGAAGGCGCCGAGGACGGCGTAGGGCACCGCGCAGCTGAGGTGCACGATCACCGGCAGGGGTGAGGCGCTCATGCGCGGGTTGGCCGGCATGATGTGCGGCCCGCCGAACAGTTCCACCAGCCGCAGGGATCCGGCAACGATGGGGATGAGGACGAGGCCGACCAGCGCGAACGGCACCCACCCGGTCGACAGTGTCGACCGGGTGGAGCCGGCTGGTGCGTGGGTCGTCACTTGGCGCCGATCGGGTCGAGCTGCGGGCCGACGATGCTCGGCGTGGTCTGAGGTGCCGAGGTGCGCTGCTCGCGCCACAACGAGTATCCGAGGCCGATCAGGGCGACGGCGTTGGGGATGGCGAACAGCCTCTGGTTGACCTGGGGCAGCAGGGGGATCGCGAGGACGGCGACGGTGCTCATGGCCAGCAGGGCCGAGGCCCAGCGGGCGAGGATGCCGGCGCGGAAGAGGGCGATGCCGAAGACCAGGCCCCCGAGCATGTAGCCGACGCCGGACGTGAGGCTGAGGGTTGCCACGAGGCCGATGTCGCCGGTCGCGGTACCCCCGGTGGCCACGGCCAGGACGTCGTTGATGTAGTCGGGGGCACTCTGGGCGATGGAGGGCAGGACGGCCAGGCCGATGACCTCCAGGCACATCATGAGCAGGTAGCCGGCACCGAAGAGGACGTACCCGAGCAGCCCGAGCACTCCGGTCCTCTCCACCTGGCGCAGGTACATGCCCGTGATGCCGACGAGGGCCAGGACGGTCATGAACACCTTCATGGTCTGGCGGACCGCGTACTCGGTCGTGGTGACGAAGGTGGCGTCCAGGTGGGGGTGGTTGATCTGGACGGCGATGAACAGCAGTCCCGCGCCGACGGCTGACAGTCCTGCCGCGCGGGTGAGCTTGGTGGTGGTGATGGTCATGTCCGGCTCCTTGGTTCGAGTTCCGCGGCGGGCGCTGCGGGATGACTCGAAGGTAGGCAGCGGTGAGGTGACCCGGCATCACCCCACGATGTGACCGACAGGGTGAGATCCGGCCGTCGGTCCGTATCAGGTCAGGCCGTGCTCCCGTGCGAGTCGGACTGCGGACCGGCGGGTGGTGACCTCGAGCTTGGTGAAGATGTGCTTGGTGTGGGTGCGCAGCGTGTTGTGGGAGATGAACAGCTCGCGGGCGATCTGCGGCCCGCTCAGGTCACTGTCGAGCAGCCTGAGCACCTGCAGCTCCCGCTCGGTCAGCGGCTCCGCCGCTGGCGCGACGTGCTCCCCGTGTCCCAGCGGCCTTGCCTGGCAGAGGCCCGACGAAGGCCAGCAGGCGACGCGCGTGGTCGGCGGCGGGGCCCTCGTGCCCGGTGTCGCGCAGAAGCTGCACCATGGGCGCGCCCTCGTCCAGGAAGAGGCGCACGTAGCCATCTGGTTCGGGCGCCTGGGCCCAGGTCTGCCGAAGGGATGCCACGGCTCGTGCCCGGTGTCCCTGGGCGTCCTGTGCCAGGGCCTGCAGCATGCGGATCTCGACGAGACTCCCGAGGCGTCCGGAGGCCACCGCTGTCTCGTGCAGTCGCCCGAGCAGGCCCACCGCCTGGTCCAGCGCACCGGGGTCGGGGTTGGCGCGGTGCTCGGCGATGACCAGGCGGATCAGGGTGAGGTGGTCGTACTCCCTGAGGTACTCGGCGCCGTCCTGCACTGACACGCCTCGTTCCCGGGCCCACTCGGCGGCCTGCGACCGGTCGCCCTGGGCGATCCAGATCCGGGCCCTGATCGCCGCTATGGGACGCACGTCCGGGAAGAAGCCCGGGCGGTGCAGCTGCTCCGCCCTGTCCAGGAGGGAGAGGGCCTCCTGTGGGTCGCCCTCGGCGGCGGCGATGCGTCCCATCGCCACGAACCACCGGTGTCGGCCCTCGGTCATCGCAGCGCCCTCACCGAGGGCTGCGGCCCGCTCGAGGTGCCGTCTGGCGGACTCGAGGTCCCCGACCTCGTGGTCCATCTCGCTGAGTCCCACGTGCAGGTCCGGCGTTGCGCGCAGGACCGGCTCGCCGTGTGCCTCGCTGACCTGCAGGGCGCGCACGTAGAGCCGGCGAGCCCTGCTCGGGCGACCCGCCGCGAGCCACATGTCCGCCAGCACCACGGTGCTGCTCAGCTCGTCGACGAGGTTGCCGGCCGCGTGCAGGCTGGCCACGGCCTGGGTGAACGTCTCCAGGGCGCCCGTCACGTCCCCCTGCGCCCACGCGGCGAGGCCGAGGAACCCAGCCGCGCCGCCGCGGGCGAGGTGGTCGTCGGGGCCGGCGAGGGCGAGCGCGCGCCGAGCGTGTTCCGCCGTCCCAGCAGTGTCGCCGCGTGCCTGCGCCAGCGAGGCCCGGTGGATCGCGATGGTCGACGGCAACGTGCGCAGGTCCTCGGTCTCAGCCCGCGGGGGAGCCGAGGCGTCCGGCGCGGCGGCCAGCGCCCGGTCGGCGTCGTCGAGTCGCGCCTCGACCGCGTCGAGGTCACCGGATGCCATGAGCATGTAGCCGTAGAGGACGCTGAGCACCGGGCTGCGCCGGACGGCGTCGTCGGGCAGGGCCTTGAGCCAGCCGAGGAGCATCGCCTCGCGCCGGTTCCGTCGGATCGCCGGCACGGCCATCTCGATGAGGTAGGTGGCGCGGTCGAAGTCCCGCGCCGCCAGGGCGTGCCCGATTGCCTCCTCCGACAGGTCGTGGTGCTCGTACCAGGCGCTGGCGCGCTGGTGGAGCAGCCGGACCTGCTCGGGACGCTCGCTGAGCAGTCGCGCGCGCAGCACGTCGGCGAACAGCGGGTGGTAGCGGTACCACTCACGTCGGTCGTCCAGAGGGGCGATGAAGAGGTTGGCCCGCTCCAGCGCCATGAGCATCTGGCTTCCGTCGTCGCGTCCGGTGACCGCGTCGCACAGCGACCCGGTGAGCCGGTCGAGCACCGCCGAGTCGAAGCAGGAACTCGCGAACCGGGTCAGGTTGATGCGCCAGCACCTCCTCGACCAGGTAGTCGACGATGTACCGGTCGTTCCCGGCGAACCGGGCGATGAAGCCGGGAACGTCGTCGCGTCCCTGGATCGAGAGCGCGGCGAGCTGCAGCGCGGCGATCCACCCCTCGGTGCGTTCCTCCAGGACCTCGACGTCCGCTGCGGCGAGGCCCATCCCCGTGGCCTCGTTGAGGTACGTGGCCGTCTCCTCGGACGTGAAGCGCAGGTCGGCGGCACGGATCTCGACCAGCTCGCCGCGCGCTCGCCAGCGCGCGAGTGGCAGGTCGGGGTCGGCGCGGGTGCTGAGCACGACATGGACATCGGGCGGGAGGTGCTCCAGCAGGAAGGTCATCCCGTCGCGGACCTCGTGACCGTCGACCAGGTGGTAGTCGTCGAGGACCAGCCAGACCTCGCACCGCGCGGCAGCGAGCTCGTTCACCACGGTGGTGAGCACACGCTCGGTCGGCATGGGGGAGGACGCGACGAGGTCCAGCGTGCTCACGCCCACGCCGGGCACCGCCGTGTGCAGCGCGGTCACCACGCACGTCCAGAACGACGCAGGCGCACTGTCCGAGGCGTCCAGCGACAGCCAGGCCACGCAACGTTCGTCGCCAGGTGACTCGCCCAGCCACTCGGCCAGGAGCGTGGTCTTGCCGAACCCGGCCGGGGCCGAGAGCAGCGTCAGCCGGGAGTCGGCTCCCCGTCGCAGACGCTCACTGAGCCTCGGGCGTGTCACCAGACCACGACGCAGCTTCGGGACGTACAGCTTGGTGGCAATCATCGGACGTGCCATGGCATCCCCATTCCACCGTCCACAACCGTGTCCAAGGGAGGCGACAGACTGCTGACGTTGACGTCCGATCCGGACTCACCCGTCGTCGCAACCGAAGTAAGGCTATCCTATCCCCGCGCCAAGCTCCGGGCGCTCGTCGCCCCGCCGCTGGATCCAGCGCGCGATCTCGTCGACGCCCCAGACCACCACGGGGAAGATCGGGAGCACGGCCAGCTGCGTCGCAGGGGGCAGGGCCATGCCCAGCACCTCGTTGAGCCCCGGGACGAGCACGATCGCGGCCGCGAAGACGAGCTCGAAGGCGATGCCCCAGAGCAGCAGCCGGTTGCTGAACAGGCCGATCGAGAACACCGACACGTGCTCGGTCCGGGCGGCGAAGGCGGTGCCGACCTGGCAGGCGACGATGCCCAGGAAGGTCATGGTGGTGGCCTGCAGGTAGACCTGGTGCAACGGGCTCGACCCGCCCACGTCAGCCCCGAGGGTCCAGCCGCCCGCGAGCAGGACCCAGAAGAAGCCGGCGGTGACCAGGACCGCGGACACGCCGCCGAGCAGTGCCCACGCGCGCACGAGCAGCCGCGTGCGGATGAGTCGCTCGCCGGCCGGTCGGGGCGGGCGCTCCATGATGCCGGGTTCGGCTGGTTCGCGTCCGAGGGCGAGCGCGGGAAGGGTCTCGGTCCCGATGTCGATGGCGAGGATCTGGATCACGGTGATCGGCAGCGGGACCCGTCCACCGGAGAGCGCGAAGATGAGGAAGGGCACGACCTCCGGCGTCGCGTGGGCGAAGATGTAGAGCACGAACTTGCGGACGTTGTCGTACACCCGGCGGCCGGCCTCGACTGCTTGGGCGATCGTGGCGAAGTTGTCGTCGGTGAGGACCATGGTGGCGGCCTCGCGGGCCACGTCAGTTCCGCTGCGGCCCATGGCGACCCCGATGTCCGCGCGGCGGAGCGCGGGGGCGTCGTTGACACCATCGCCGGTCATCGCCACGACGTGACCGGAGGCCTGGAGGGACTCGGTGACCCGCATCTTCATCTCGGCCGAGGTGCGTGCGATGACCAGCTCCTCGTCCCGCGCGAGCAGGGCGTCGAACTGCTCGTCGGTGAGCGTGTCGAGGTCGTCGGCGTTCACCGGGACGAGGCGCGCGCCACCGATGCCGACCTCGCGGGCGATCTCGCCGGCGGTCAGCCGGTGGTCACCGGTCACGACGATGATCCGCACCCCGGCGGTGTGGCAGCGCGACACGGCCGGGCGCACCTCCGGCCGAGCAGGGTCGAGCAACGCCACGAAGCCCGTGAGGGTCAGGCGGCTCTCGGCCGCGTCGCGGTCAGCGGGGATCGGCTCGTCCGGGTCGAGGTCGCGGTGCCCGGTCGCGATGAGTCGCAGGCCCCTGGCGGCGTAGCGCTGGGTCGCGGCGGTGATCTGGGTTGCGTCGGGCGTCGTCCAGGACGGCCGTGCTGCCGTCGGCCTCGAGGACCGCGACGCTGCGCTCGAGGACCTCTTCGGGGGCGCCCTTGGTGTGCACCACCGGTCCGCCGTGGACCGCGGTCGATGGTGGTCATGAGCCTGAGCTCGGGGTCGAAGTGGAACATCGCGACACGGCGCTTCTCGCGCCCGCCGAGGTCGACGTCGGCGCCCAGCAGGTGGGCGGCGGCGAGCAGCGCGACCTCGGTCGGGTCCCCGGTGCCCGAGACCTGGCCGACGGGGTCGGCGGCATCGTGGGTGAGCTCGGCGGTGTTGCAGGCGGCGAGCACCTCGGCGACGCGCACCAGCTCGGCCTGATCCGCAGCGTCCGGAGGGGCGCCGCCGAGCCACTGCTCCCCGGCCGGAGACCAGGCCAGGACGGCGTGCATGCGATTCTGGGTGAGGGTCCCGGTCTTGTCGGTGCAGATCACGCTGGTGGACCCGAGCGTCTCGATCGAGCTCAGGCGCTTGACGAGGGCGCCACTTCGGGCCAGCTCGCGCACAGCCACGGCGAGGGCGAGCGTGATGGTCGGCAGGAGCCCTTCCGGGACGTTGGCGACGATCAGGCCGATGGCGAAGCTGATCGAGTCGGTCCAGGACAGCCCGGCCATCAGGACGCCGATCGGGATGAACGCGAGTGCCGCGAGCACGGCGACGAGGGCGATGAGCCAGGCCACCTTGCGGACCTGGGTCTCCAGCGGGCTCGGCTCACGGACGACGCGCTGCGTGAGCGCCGCGATGCGACCGATCTCCGTGTGCATGCCGGTGCGCACGACCAGGGCAACCGCGTCGCCCCCGGTGCACGAGGTGCCGCTGAACACCAGCGTGGCGGACTGCAGCAGGGGACCGCCACGGTCGGGGGCCGTGGCCGAACGGAAGGCCGGCAGCGACTCGCCGTTCAGGGTGGACAGGTCGATCTCCAGCGAGCCCTCGATGAGCCGGGCGTCAGCGCTCACCCGGTCGCCCTCGGTGAGCTCGATGACGTCACCGGGGACCAGCTCACGAGCGGCGACGTCACGGCGGTGACCGTCGCGGCGCACGACCGCCTGCGGGGGCAGGTAGCGGGTCAGCGCCTCGACCGCCCGCTCGCCCTGACGCTCCTGCACGAACGCGAAGACGGCGTTGAGGACGATGACCAGCACGATCGCGACGCACAGGATGGGCGTGCGGATGACCAGGGCCAGCGCCGCTGCCACCCAGAGCAGCAGCGCGAGCGGGTGCACGAGCTGGTCCACCAGGTCCCGCCAGGCGCCGCGGCGGGGCGCGCGCCGCAGCTCGTTGGGACCGTAGATCCCCAGGCGCCGCAGCGCCTCACGCTCAGACAGCCCACGGGGACCGCTGCGCAGGTCGCGCATGAGCAGCCGGAGCGGCTCCGTCGGCTCGAAGGACGGCGAGTCATCGCCGAGGCCGTCCCGGGTCCGGCCCTCCCCGACGTCGGCGCCAGGGACGGGTGCCGGCGACCCGTCCGCACCTGGCTTCATCCCACGTTCGCTCGTCACAGTGACTCCCGGGGACCGCCGGGACCGGTGGTCCCTCAGCCCAGCATGCGCCTGCCGGCATGGGCCTTGCCCGGCGACGGAGTCACAGGCCGGGCGTTGCCGCCGATGACCCTCAGGGGCGCCAGGCTGCGGTGAGCTCCCCGGGATCTGCGCCGTCCGGGTAGATGGATCGCGTCTCGCGGCGTCGGCTCGCGCCGTTGCCCCCGCGGAACCAGGTCGTGGGGTGGGCCCGGGGGAGGATCTTGGAGATCGACAGCACGACGTACACCAGCGTGTTGACCGCGACGAAGGCGGTCAGCGTGGAGTACCAGGAGCTGGCCAACCACTCGCTCGGGAGCACAGAGGCGGGAGGGGTCACGTTCGCACCTCCTCGAGGGCGTGGGTCTCGGCGCGCTCGTGGCCCCACTGGGCGCGGCGGGCGAGGGTGATCTGGACCAGGCCGTACACGTAGACGGCGTCGAGGAAGAGGTCGTAGAGCAGCTCGGCGATGAGCAGCGCCGCGACGATGCGTCCGATCCGGCCGGCGGACCAGGCCGTGACGACGCGCTCGAGGGCGAAGATCGATGCCGACCCCGAGCCAGAACGGGAACCACACCCACGTGTCGGACGACCCGATGAGGATGGCCATGCAGGCGAGGTAGGCGGTGAGCGCGACGGTGCCGTAGCCGATGCCCAGCTGCTGCAGCCAGTACCGGAACGTGGCCCGGTTCAGGCCGTACGCGCCGATGTTCTCCACGGCGCCGCGCTGCCAGCGCAGCCGCTGGAGCCACAGGTCCCGGCAACGTGGGCATCAGCTCCGTGACCACGGTGCACTCGCTGGGGGAGACCATGAGCGCCCCCAGGGTCTTGAGCGCGATCGTGATCTCGTTGTCCTCGGTCAGCGCCGAGGTGTCGTACACGTCCCCCGGGTGGCCGGGCAGCGCATGGCCGCGGCTCTGCGCGACGGTCCGCAGCGCCAAGGGGCGGAAGAGGGTGGACGTGCCGGTCAGGACGTCCACCAGACCCCGGCGACGGGCGACCGAGCCGGCCGTAGCGGACGTACTCGTTGCGCTGGAACACGCCCAGCAGGCCGTGGCCGGGCTCGCCCCGGAACACCCCGCCGAGGGCCATCAGCGCCCGATCGTCGGTGAAGCGGCGAGCGGCCACCTCGAGGAAGCGCTCGCTGAGGACGGTGTCGGCATCCATCACCATGATGACGTCGTTGTGGCCGGCCGTCGGGCAGCACATCGCGCAGCACCTGGTTGAGCGCGCCTGCCTTCTTGTCACGGTTGCCGACGGTGACGCGGACCTCCGCACCGGCGGCGCGGGCGATCGCCTCGGTGGCGTCGGTGCAGTTGTCGGCCACGACGATGACGCGGTCCGGTCGCCGGGTCTGGGCCTCGAGGCTGGCGAGGGTGGCGCCGATCCGTTCGGCCTCGTTGTGCGCCGGGACCAGCAGGGTGAGTGTGACCGGTCCGTCGAACCGGCCGCGCGTGGCCACCATGATCTTGTGCGGCGACAGCGGGTAGGTGCTGGGGTCCAGAGACGTGCGCGACGTCCGCAGGAAGCGCAGGGTCAGCCCCGCGGTCAGCACGATCGCCGTCATTCCCAGCGCGATGGCGCCGACCACGACCATCAGCGGGGGTCGGGTCGCCGAGTACACGAACGAGAAGGGACCCCATGCCCAGCGCTGCGCCGTACCGGTGACGGCGTCCGAGCCGGACGCGTTGACGGCCAGCAACAGGGCCAGCGCCGCGGTCAGGACGAGCAGCGGGATGAGGACACCGATCCCGCGGCGCAGCCATGCGGGTGGAGACAGCCGACGCAGTCCCGGCTCCGCGACCACCGCCGGGATCCGAGGAGCCCCGGATTCGGGGGCCGTGCTCGCATCGGCGAAGGACCTTGCTCCGTCGTCGAGCAGCACCCGCGCCTCAGGGCGATCTGTCAGGTGCCGACCACGAGGGATCCACGCAGGAGTAGTCGGTGGTCGAGCCGATGGACTTGAACACCGGGCAAGGCGATGAGGCCGTAGGCTGGTGGTGAGATGGACGAGGTTCGCGGCATCCGCACAGTGCCCGCCGCAGTGTGCGTCGGTGTGGGCGCGACGTTGGTGATGGATGCGTCGATGGTCCTGGCCAGCCGCCTGGCTCCGCAGGTGTTGGCCTCCGAGAAGCTGGATGTGAACCTGATCGGCCGGTGGGTGGGGCGACTCGGCCGCGGCCCTCACCAGGGCGAGGAGATCACGGAAGCGCCCGCCGTCCCCGGCGAGGTCGCTCTTGGCTTGGCCACTCACTACCTGACCGGGATCTCCCTGACCCAGGTGTACTTCACCTCGCTGCATCGATCCGGTGCTCAACCCAGTCTGGTCAAGGCCACCGCGTTCGGCGTGGCGACCGCTGCGTTGCCGTTGTTGGTGATGTTCCCCTCGATGGGCTACGGCGTCGGGGGTGGGCGCAGCCAGGACGCGCGGCGGATGCGTTCGGTGATGCTGCTGGGGCATACCGCGTTCGGTGTCGGGATCGGGCTGTGCACGGTCGCCTACCAGACCCACGGGATGAACTGCCGCGGCACGGCCAGTCGGTAGTCCGGGTAGTCGGGGTGCTCCTCGACCAGCCAGGCCTCCTCGCGGCGGCGTTTGGCGTCGAGGAAGACGGCCGCGAGACCGAGGGGGAGCAGCACCAGGGGCGAGGAGAGCAGTGCCCAGCCGAGGATCAGCAGGAGCGCTCCGCCGTACATCGGGTGGCGCACCAGCCCGAAGACGCCGTCCCGGCGCAGCGCGGCATCGGCCACCGGGCGGGGGAACGGGGTGAGCTGCCGGCCGAGGCCGGTGATGCCGGCGACGAGCAGGCCGGCCCCGGCCAGGGCGGTCACGGCCCCCAGGGTGGCCAACCACGGGCCCGTCGCGGCGGGCCACGGCGGCCCGAGCACTCCGGCGGCGATGGCCACCGCAAGGAACACGCCCTGGAGCGCCACCCACCCGCCACCCCGGCGGCCGAGGGCCGGCAGGCGGCTTGGAATGTCCACGAGGTCCGACATCACGTGACTCCCCGGGTGCGGCTGTCACCGAAAGGCTCGTCACCCGTCAGCATCCCGCGGGAGGCCCGGTCGATCCAGAGGCGAAAGTCACACGTGGGGGAGGTGCCAGAGAGGCGCGGGGTGTACTCGCGGCGTCCCAGCCCTTGCCGGGCCGACGGGGACCCTGCCACACTCGACCTCCCCGTGCGGACCCTCGCGCGATCAGTGAAGGGATGTCCTGATGGCCAAGTACCTGTTCGCCTATGTCGGCGGTGACCAGCCCGAGTCCGAGGAGGCCGGCCAGGCCGTGATGGCGGCGTGGACGGCGTGGTTCGGGAGCCTGGGGGAGGCGGCGGTCGACCCGGGGAACCCCGTCGGTGCCTCTGCCGCAGTCGCCCCTGACGGATCGGCGGGCGCGGCGTCCGCCGGCGTGACCGGCTACTCGGTCGTCGTCGCTGACAGCCTGGATGCCGCGGTGGAGATCGCCAAGGGCTGCCCGCACCTTGCCGCGAATGGCCGGGTCGAGGTCTACGAGACGATCGACGTGATGTAGCGGCGTCGGCGCCAGCCCGGGAGGGGAAGCCCTCTGGGCGCTGCGCCACGGGATCGGGGCGTTCCTGCTCGGCTTCGGCACGAGTGCTCGGCGAGTCATGTCACAATTGCGGCGAACGCGCCGTCCCGGACATCTCCGCTGACGGCGCAGGCGCACTCGGTGGGCCGCCTCGCCGGAGGGGCCCCGTCGCGAAGGGGACAGCAGTGACCACCGAATTGGACGCCCCGCCGCAGGACGGTACCGAGGCCGTTGCCGAGGTCCCGCGTCGCGACGCGGCGGATCTTCAACCTGCGCTTCTCGCGGACTGGGTTGGTCGTGGCGGGGTTCTTCTTCGCGCGTCTCGTTGTTGCCCTCGTTGTTGCCTCGGGCGCCGTATGTGCAGGGAGTCGTGTCGGGCGTCACGCTGATGATCGGCTATGGCGTGGGTGCTGGTGGGCAGGCGTTGTGGGACTACCTGGAGGTCCCCAAGCTGCGGGGTCGGGCGCGCACGATCGTGTTGGGGCATCCTGCTGGTGCTGATCGCGTGGATGGTCGTGCACGGAGTGTGGAGCCAGGTCGGTTGGCAGAACGACATCCGTGAGCTGTTCGGGATGGAGCCGACCTCGCCGACGTCGTGGCCGGTGATCCTGCTGACCACGGTCGCGGTGGCTGCGCTGGTCCTGATCGTGTCCCGGTCGCTGCGGGTGCTGTTCGGGAAGGTGGCCGGTTGGTTGGGCCGGCACCTGCCCCGCCGCCTGGCGTGGGTGCTGGGGGTCACCGGACTGCTGGTGCTGTTCTGGGTGCTGTTGACCGGTGTCCTGGTGAAGGGTTTCTTCGCAGGGGCGAACGTCATGTTCTCGTTGCGTGACACGGATACCCCGCCGACGGTGTCCCAGCCGTTCGGGCCGGAGAGTTCGGGCAGCCCGGCGTCGTTGGCTGCCGTGGGACACCTTGGGCCGGCAGGGCCGGATCTTCACCGGGTGGGCTCCGCGGGACCGGGCAGATCAACACGTTCTCCGGGGGCGGGGCCAAGGAGCCGATCCGGGCCTACGTCGGGCTTGAAGTCGGCTGACAGCCTGCAGGCGCGCGCTGACCTGCTGCTCGCCGAGCTGCAGCGCACCGGCGCGTTCGATCGCAAGGTTCTGGTGCTGGCGACCACGACGGGCACCGGGTTCCTGGACCCGCGTGGGGTGGACCCGATCGAGTACATGTTCAACGGCGACACCGCGATCGCCGGGGTGCAGTACTCCTACCTGCCCAGCTGGTTGTCGTTGCTGGCCGACAAGCAGGCGGTCCGGGAGACCTCACGGGTGGTGTTCGACACGGTGCACTCCTACTGGGCGTCCCTGCCCGAGGAGTCCCGGCCCAAGCTGTACCTCTACGGGCTGTCGCTGGGCTCCTACGGGGTGGGTAGCGTCCTGAACTCGGTGAGCATCGTCAACGAGCCGATCGATGGGGCGTTGATGTCGGGCCCGCCGTTCGTCAACGAGCTGCACAAGGAGATCGTGGCCAACCGGGAGCCCGGCACCCCGCCGTGGCAGCCGATCTACCGGGAGGGGCGCACGGTGCGCTTCACCGCCGAGGAGAGCGGCTTCGCCAAGACGCCGGGCCCGTGGGGGCCGACGCGGCTGGTGT
Organism: uncultured Actinomycetes bacterium; assembly: GCA_963812395.1. GTDB lineage: Bacteria > Actinomycetota > Actinomycetes > S36-B12 > CAIYMF01 > Prado023. The sequence goes on along the minus strand of CAWEVG010000021.1, from coordinate 17,374 downwards.
ACCTGCAGCACAACTCCGACCCGGTGGTGTTCTTCGCCCCGGAGCTGGCCCTCCAGGCTGCCGGACTGGCTGGTGCCGGGTCAGCGTGGCCCGGACATCTCCCCGGAGATGGGCTGGTTCCCGCTGGTCACGATGTGGCAGGTCGCCCTCGACCTTCCCGGCGCCGGCAACGTCCCCTGGGGGTTCGGCCACCTCTACACCTACCGCGCCAACCTGGAGTCCTGGGTCCAGATCACCCAGCCCGAGGGCTGGACCGAGGCCAAGACCGAGAAGCTGGTCCCCATCCTGGACGCCCAGCCCGACTACAACGCCGTCGCCGACTCCAGCTCCTGAGCGGCGTGCGCACCTGCCGCAGGACTGAGGGAGTGCGCCTACCGGGCGGGTTCGGTGCCCTGTGTCAGCTGGTGGGGGCGGTCCGGCGCAGGAGGGCGTTGATCCGGGCGCGCAGCTCGGCGATGGCGAAGGGCTTCGTCAGGTAGTCGTCGGCGCCGGCCTCCAGGCCGACGACCTTCTCTGCGTCCGACGCCCGGGCGGTGATCATGATGATCGGCACGTTCGAGGTGCGCCGGATGGTGCGGCAGACCTCGATCCCGTTCAGGCCCGGGAGCATGAGGTCCAGCAGGATCAGGTCCGGTACCCGGGTGTGGAATGCGATCAGCGCGGCCGGGCCGGTGTGGGCGAGCTCCACGTCGAACCCGTCGTCGCGCAGCAGGTAGGCGATGGCCTCGGCGATGGCTGGTTCGTCCTCGACGATGAGGGCACTCATGCGGTCGGCGGTTCGGGGCCACCGCGCCCCGCTGCCCGTACCTCCACGCGGGGATGTGGGCACGGGGTCACATCCCGTCGGACGTGTCGCGCGGGGCCCGCCCGGGGCCGGTCAGCGGGGCGTCGTTCGCCGAGCGGATGAAGTCCACGGCCTCGTGGGGGTCGTCGGTGAGGTGCACCAGGTCCAGGTCACTCATCGAGATCCGCCCGGTGGTGGCCATGGTCGACCACAGCCAGGTCAGCAGTCCCGACCAGTACTCGCGGCCCATCAGGACGACAGGGAAGCGGGTGACCTTCGAGGTCTGCACCAGGGTGAGTGCCTCGAACAGCTCGTCGAGGGTGCCGAACCCGCCGGGCAGGACCACGAACCCCTGGGAGTACTTGACGAACATCGTCTTGCGGGCGAAGAAGTAGCGGAAGTTGATCCCGAGGTCGACCCACTCGTTGAGGCCCTGCTCGAAGGGAAGCTCGATGCCCAGCCCGACGGACACCCCGCCGGCCTGGCATGCGCCCTTGTTGCCGGCCTCCATGATCCCCGGACCGCCGCCGGTGATCACTGCGTAGCCGGCGCCGGCGAGCCCGGCGGCGACCTGCTCCGCGAGGGCGTAGTGCGGGTCGGAGGGGTCGGTGCGGGCGGACCCGAAGATGCTCACGGCCGGTCCGATGTTCGCCAGCGCCCCGAAGCCCTCCACGAACTCGGCCTGGATGCGCAGCACCCGCCAGGGATCGGTGTGCACCCATTCCCCGGCGTCCAGGGTGTCCAGCAGCCGCTGGTCGGTCGTGCTCGGCTGGACCTGGCTGCGTCGCAGCAGCACCGGGCCCTTGTGCTTGGTCACCGCGGGGGTCGGTGGCTCGGTGGGGTCCTCCAGCCACGGGTCCTGTTCGATGATCTCTGTGGTCATGCCCGCACGGTAGGTGTCCCGGGCGGTCCTGCGGGGGGCCGTGCGGAGTCGTGTCGGCCAACCCTCGGCGAAGTTCCGGCGACCTACGATCCTGGCGAACCCTCGTCCGCGGGCTCGAACCCCGGAGCCGCTGTGCCTGTCTCGGAGAACGGTGCGCCGGTCTCCAGCTGGATGACCCTCCGGGCGACGGCCACTGCATGGTCGGCGTAGCGCTCGTAGTACCGGGACATCAAGGTGGTGTCGATCGCCGCCTCGACCCCGTGGGTCCACGTCGGTGCCAGGACGGCGGCGAACAGGTCATGGTGGAGGCGGTCCATCTCGTCGTCCATCGCCAGGATCGCCGAGGCCTCTGCGAGGTCCAGGCTCTGCAGAAGGGCCGCCGTTCGGGTCGCCATCTGGTCGGCCACGGTCCCCATCTGGGTGAACATCGGTCGCACGTCCTCGGGGACGCTCGACCGCGGGTGGCGCATCCGTGTCAGCTTCGCCACGTGGTCGGCCAGGTCTCCCATCCGCTCGAGGGACGAGGAGACCTGCATCGAGGACACCACCAGCCGCAGGTCCCGGGCCACTGGTTGCTGGCGAGCCACGGCGTCGTAGCATGCCCGCTCGATCCGCCCGGTCAGGTCATCGAGGGCGTCATCGCCGATGATCACGGACTCCGCCGCGTCCAGATCGGCGTCGAGCATCGCCTGCGTGGCGGTGTTCATCGCCGCACCCGCCCCGATGGCCAGCTCGATGAGCAGGTCCCGGATCCCGACCAGCTCAAGCTCGAACGCCTCACGCATGTCGACACCTCCGTCACGTCTGGCGCGCCCAACTCCTGGGGGGACTCTACCCACCGCACCGTCGATCGCACTGCACCACGATCGGGCGGCCCAGCCGTCTGCAGTGGGGGCGCTCGCCGGCGACTGAGGCGGTCCCTTCCCGCAGATGACCCACCGGGCTGTCCGCCGCCCACCTCGCCGTCGGCTTGCCAGTCGGGGGGTGCACAATCGACTGGGGGGAATGATCCGCTGGAGGACTCATGGCCCACGCGTTCGACGTGAAGAAGGCTCTCAGGGAGCTCTACACTCCTCCCACCAGGCCGACGATCGTGGACGTCCCCGCAATGACGTTCGTCATGGTGGACGGGGCAGGTGACCCCAACGACGAGGAGGGCGCGTATGCCCGGGCGGTCCAGGTGCTCTACTCACTGACGTACACGATCAAGATGAGCCCGCGGGCGGGCCAGCAGCCGGAGGGCTTCTTCGAGTTCGCGGTTCCACCCCTGGAAGGGTTGTGGACGTTCCCCCTCGAGCAGTTCGACGGTGTCCACGTGCCCAAGGACGCCTTGATCTGGACGTCCATGATCCGCCTTCCGGAGTTCGTCACACCTGAGGTCCTGGACTGGGCCCGCGCCGAGGTGGCCCGGAAGCGGAAGGACGTCGACACCTCACGGGCGCGCCTGGAGACCTGGACCGAGGGGCTGTGCGTGCAGGTGATGCACGTCGGCCCCTACGACACCGAGCCCGAGTCGGTGGCCCGGATGCATGAGTGGGCCGAGTCGCAGGGCTACGTGGTGGACCTGTCCGACGAGCGCCGGCACCATGAGATCTACCTCGGGGACCCCCGGCGGAGCGCCCCCGACACGCTGAAGACTGTGGTACGCCACCCGATCCGGAGGGACTGATCCGTGGACCGTGCGAACTACCCGGGGACTGTGTACATGGACCTGCTCGAGCAGGTGTCTGACGGTGTGTACTTCGTCAACAAGGCTCGACGGATCACCTACTGGAACACCGGGGCGGTCCAGCTCACGGGCTACACCGCGGAGGAGGTCCTGGGGCGGGCGTGCTCCTCCGGCCTGCTGCGCCACGTCGACGACACCGGCCGCGAGCTGTGTCGAACGAGTTGCCCCCTGGCCGCGGTGATGGCCGACGGCGAACCCCGGCGTGCCGAGGTGTACCTGCACCACAAGGACGGCCACCGCGTCGCGGTCACGGTGCGCGGCCACGCCCTCACCGGCCCCGACGGGGGGATCGTCGGCAGTGCGGAGGTGTTCTCCGTGCGGCCGAACAGCTCCTACGCCGACCTCGGGCGGCGCAGCCCCCACAGCTCGGATGACCCGGTCACCGGCCTGCCCGCACGGCGCCTCGGCGAGTTCCACCTGGCCACCCTGACCGCTGCGGTCGCCGAAGGAGTGGACGCCCTGGGCGTGATCTTCGTCGACGTTGACCGCTTCAAGGTCATCAACGACACCCACGGTCATCGCGCTGGCGACAAGGTGCTTCGCATGGTCGGCCAGTCGATGGCCACCGCACTGCGCCGCGGAGACCTGCCGATCCGCTGGGGTGGGGAGGAGTTCGTCGCCCTGCTGCCCGGGGTGGACGCCAATGGCCTGGGTGCCGCGGCCGAGCGGATCCGGATGCTTGTGGCGAACTCCTGGCTGGACCACGCGGGGACCAGGTTGCAGGTCACGACCTCCCTGGGCGCCACTCTCGCCCGTCCGGAGGATTCCCCCGAGGACCTGGTCGAGCGCGCCGACCGGCTGATGTACCTGTCCAAGCGCGCCGGACGCAACCGGGTCACCACCGACACCGACGAGCCCGCCGGCGGGACCAGCGGTGCGGCGTGAGGACGATGCTCTTCGTCGCCCCGAGCACGATCCGGCAAGCACCTTGAGAACGCCTACCGCAAGGTCGGCGTCACCAACCGGCTCGCGGCCGTGCACGCGCTCCAGGGCAGCCGAAACCCCGCACACGAGGGCATTGAACGGGTCGACGCATTCGCATGAGCCTGGAGCAGTCGTGAGTCTCGACGGGGGGTGTACGTGAGGACCCACTCGCAGTAAGGTGAGGGAACCCTTAGCCACACCTGTGACGATTGCGGTGGGGTCGTCCGCGGGTGGGCGGGGCGGCCACGACACCACATGGAGGGTTTCGGATGACGAACAACGCTGACATCGCGCGGGGTATCTACGCGGCCATGAGCGATCACGACATCGACCGGATGCTGGCGATGATGGCTGAGGACATCGTGGACCACGAGATGGCCTCGGAAGTGCCGCCGGGGAGGGCGGGCGTACAGCAGTGGTTCGGGACGCTGTTCGCGGGATTCCCGGACATGAAGGCGACCGTGGAGGACATCATCTGCGAGGGGGACAGGTGTGCATGTCGGGTTCGCATGCAGGGCTCCCACCAGGGCGAGTTCATGGGGATCCCGGCGACGCGCAAGCCCGTGGACATCGAGGTCTTCGACATCCTGCGTCTGGAGGACGGGATGGTTGCAGAGCACTGGGGGCTCTCGGACGACGCGCGGATGATGCGCCAGATAGGTGCCATGCCGGGCTGATCAGATCCGGAGCGGGATTCCCGTTCCCAGCGCCAACGCCTGCCCGACCGACCATCTGAACGGACTGGGCCCACGGCTGCCAGCCTCGTATCGGCCGGAAAGCCGCAGGTGCAGGATCACGCAGCCCCGGCTGACCCGATCCGGTCCGTGCGGGCCGAGGGTGCGATGTCCCCAGCCGGGGTGATGGCGACGCCGGCCCCTTCGGCTTCGCGGTGGATGAATGCAGTGAGTTCCGCGATGGTGGTCATGATCGGCGACGGGAACACGACGGTGGTGTTCTTGTCCACGCCGATCTCGACCAGGCTCTGCAGGTTGCGCAGCTGGAGGGCCAGTGGGTGGGCCATCATCGTGTCGGAGGCGTCCCCCAGCGCGGCAGCAGCCAGGGACTCGCCCTCGGCGTTGATGATCTTCGCGCGCTTCTCCCGCTCGGCCTCGGCCTGACGTGCCATAGCGCGCTTCATGGACTCGGGGAGCTGGATGTCCTTCAACTCGACCAGGGTCACCTCCACGCCCCATTCGATGGTCGTGATGTCGAGGATCTCGCGGATGTCGATGTTGATCCGGTCGGTCTCCGACAGCGTCTCGTCGAGGCTGTGCTGGCCCACGACCTTGCGCAGGGTCGTCTGGGCGATCTGGTTGATGGCGGCGTTCACGTTCTCGATGGCCACGACGGACTTGACCGCGTTGATCACTCGGAAGTAGGCGACCGCTGAGATGTCGACGCTGACGTTGTCCCGGGTGATGATGCCCTGTGACTGGATGGGCATCGTGACCACGCGCAGCGACACACGGTGCAGGACGTCGACGAAGGGGATGATGAATCGCAGGCCCGGCTGACGGACCCCGATCACCCGGCCGAAGCGGAACAGCACGCCCTGCTCGTACTGCTGGACGACCTTCACCGACATCGCGAGCAGCAGCAGTCCCAGGACGACCAGGACCACGAGGACGATGAGGAGGATGAACTGAACGGTCATGGCGCACTCGATTCCCACGCTGACCTGAGGCACCGGAACGGGTGCCTGCTCCTCCTCACACTACTCCCGAACCCAGTTCGCGCCCGGTGGGCGAGGTGATGGACTCCCTCGACCTGCCGGGCCGGGGCTGCGCGCTTGCGGGGATTCGGGACGTCGTGTCACCTCCGGTCCCTACTCCTCATCAGACCGGATCATTACCGGGCGCGGAAGATCGCTGTGTGGCACTCCAGGTGCAGCGGAGTACGCTGTAACCATCTGTGATCAAGTGACTACAGGATGTGCTCAGGCGGGGAGTTCGGCCATGACACGGGATTGCCAATGCCCCCTGGATTCTGCGATGGATCCCGTGGCGCGACGGCAGACGATCGTCGGCTACGTGTCTCATCCGGACTGGCGGATCCGGGAGTGGGTTGCCTCAGGCGGGTGGAGGCTCGCTGATGACGACGGGGAGTCCTTGGCCCGGGTTCTGATGGCGGACCCGCATCCGACCGTGAGGCGCTCGGCCAACGAGTCGATCGGATTCAGGCTCTCCGATCGCAGCGCATGGCTGGACATGCGCCAGCACCCGCTCGACTGGTTCACCGCCGCAGGGTTGCCGGATCCGGATGTCAGCCAGCGGTCATGCGCTGAGCGGTGGGACGCTGCGTGGGGCGCCGGACCTGTTCCGATCGCACTGCTCGAGGATCCGCTCTGTGGCATTCGGCTGGCCGTAGTCCAGCATCAGCATGCCGTCGGGTTTCCAGTCGCGGCGCACATCTTGTCGTGGAACGACCCGTGCCCAAGGGTCAGGCACGTCACCAGGGGGAGGTCCGCGCCGCCGACGGAGTTGGACCTTGCCGTGGTCACAGCCGATGAAGCAGTGACAATCGTGCGCGCCACCAAGCACCCCGCGCACCTGGTCGCCCTCCACACCCATCCCGACAGTCGGGTGCGGTTCGGGATCGCGGCGAACCCGTCGTGTCCGCGAGACGTGCTGGAGACGTTGAGCCGTGACGAGTCCAGTCGGGTGCGTGGGGCAGCCTTCGCCAACCCGTCCTGGCCGGATCACCTCCCGATCCCTGCCCCCTACGCGGGTCGGGAGGATGAGCTTCCCCGAGAACCGTTCGGGCTGCTTGGGGCCGTGATCGGCACACGGACGCGGCTGCGGTGCGTCGCAGGCCGGTCGCCGTCCTTCCTGCCGTCAGCCTGGGCTCACCTGAACCCCGACCCGGTCGGCGCCTGCGACCTGGACGCGGTTGTCCTGCATACCTGGGGTCCGTTCTGCCTGGACCACCTGGCCCTGTTCGCCGGGAGACGCCAGCGCGCCGGTGCTGACGGCTTCCTCGCCCAGCGCCTGTGTTCGGGGGTGTGGGTGGGCCTCAATCGTGGCGGTCCCTTCCGGCCGGCCTCGGAGCTGTGGCAGGGCTAGAGGGGTCGCAGCACCCCGACAGCCAGAGCGAGCCCCATCACCGCGGAACGGACCTGCCAACGTCATAGGTGCCCTTGTCCACGCAGTGCTCGATCCAGCCTGCGACCAGCAGTGTCACTGACGATGTTGCTGCCCACGTACACGGCCAGCGTGCGCCAGGTGCCCAGCCACGCCTCGCACACCCCGAGGGCCAGTACGACCAGGGCCAGGAAGAGCCACCGGTAGCTGGCATCGGTCGCGCTCAGCGAGAGGACCAACACCGGCACTGGTCGGCTGCCCAGGTTGTCCAGGTTGGTCGAGACGTACTGCTCGAAGTGCGCGACCCGCTGCGCTGAAGCCACCGACAGCCACACGCCCGTGACGAGTAGCAGGATCGCGTACCCGAGCGTGAAGGGCAGGCGCTTGATCTCCGCCGCGAATGACCCCACGCCGGGACCTTATGCCGTCGCCGACCGCCGGATCGCCTGTGTCTATGAGCATCGCCGACGGCGTGAATGGGAGGCCCCGGAGGACGTTTCGCCACGATCGATCTGCGCATGGTGATCGTCTGGCGCAAGGACGACGACGACACGTGGCGGGTGGCGATGGAGGTGCTGAGTGCTCCCTGACCGGGGTCACCCTGGTGGGCGTGACCCGGCGGGCAGCGGCTCGGGCATCCGGGCCACCTGGCCACCGCTGATCCAGATCGTGCCGTCGGGCGCGATGCCCAGGTTGACCGCGCTCTGGGGCACGTGGACCGTGGCCACCCTGCCCTGCGGCCCGTAGCAGTTCAACGCCGTCCCGTCGTCAGGATCATCCATCGAGCACGCACGACCGCCGGCGGCCGCCATGACCCCGTAGGGCCAGCCGGGGAACATCGTCCATGACCCGTCGGAGTACCGCGCGATCCCCGAGTTCGGGTCCTGCGGATCCTCGCCGATGAAGCCCGCCCACACGGCACCGTCGTCGGTCACGGCCATCCCCATCAGCCAGACGCTCGGGTCCGGAACGTCCACGCCCTGCCAGGACTGGCCGTCCCATCGAGCGAGAGCGGGGATCGGTGGCCCGTCGCACTCGGTCTGCACCCAGACGGTCCCATCAGGGCCGGCAGCCTGCAGGTAGGCCCGATCCGCACCCTTGGGCCGCCCGATCGACGTGCGGCTGCCGTCAGCGCGGACCTGGACGACATCTCCGCCGTCGGTCACCCACACGCTGCCGGACGGGCCGGCGACCACGGAGCACTCCTCGAGATTCTCGACCACCACAGCGGCACGGCCGTCAGCCCAGCGGACCAGCCCATCGCTGGTCGTCATCCAGATGGCCCCATCGCTTGCCAGCGCGGCGGGGCACCCCTGGCCCACGTCGCCGCCGACCGGCGTCCATGAGCCGTTGCGGTATCGCGCCCATCCCTGCGGGACCTGGGTGATCCCCTCGGGAGCGCCTGGGACGGCGACCGGCTCGCCCGGTCGCTGCGCGAGCGCCCAGGCCTCGTCAGCGGAGACGGCCAGCAGTCCGCCAACCGTGCGCAAGGTCGCGGCATCGTCGGCCCACACAGGCTGGAACTCCCCGCCCGAGAGCGCGTGCACCCCGGAAGCCGTCCGGGCGGCCACACGCTCACCCGACACAGCCACAGAAGCCATCGTGCCCCAGGGGATGTCGATGCCCTGCTCAGTGCCGTAGTCCTGCCACACACCATCCGGGGTGACGTGCGACACTCCGGAGGAGCTGGCGATCCACGCGCCGGTCGCGTCAGCGGCCAGGGCGTCGCCACCCATGGCTTCGCCGATGTGGTCGCGCTTGTCCACGGCAACGGTGCTCCACGAGGTGCCGTCGAACCTCACGAGCGTCGTCTGCTCCGGCCCGGGTTCGAGGACATAGACGCCCCCGTCGGGCGCCGCCGCGATCGTGTGCACCGACCCCTTCGGGTAGTCCGGGTCATCTGCCGCCGGCGCGACCCACGCCGCGCCGTCCCAGCGCTTCACGCCCGCAGCAGAATCCGCCTGCGGCGACCCCTCCGACGCAGCGCAGAGCGACCCAAGGCACGCCATGGGCGTCGACGACGATGGTGCCCGGGGCCTGCGCCTCGAAATCCGACACGGTGGACCACTGCCCGTCTGCGTAGCGCACGACACGCCCCGCGACCGGTGGCGCCGGCTGGTCATCGCCTGAGCTCGGCACACTGCCCTCGAGGGTCACCCACAACGCACCCGACCCCACCTCAACGACGTCCCGGAGGCCGCCGTATGCCTCAGGACCGTCGAAGAAATGCAGCAGCTCCGCCGGAACGGCCAGGTCAGCGGTGAACCGAGTCCCGTCGAACAGGCGCACCCGGTTCTGGTCCTTGATCCATACCCCGGCACGGGAGGACCCGACAAGGTCCCACCCGGAGGCGAACGCCAGATCGTCTGCGGCGTCCCATGTCGTTGCGGTGCTCGTGGCCGGGTCCACGCGGGTCAGCCGCCAGGGCCCGCGGGTCCACACCGCCCCTGTGCCGTCAGTGGCAACACCCCAACCCATGTCGCTGGTGTCGGTCGAGCCCGTCAGGAGCATCCCTGTGGGCGCCAGTTCCGCGGTGGGGGCGCCCGCCCAGCCGTCCGTTTGGCCACCCGGGGCCGCGCAGCCTGCCGCGAGTACCGCGGCGGCCGTCAGGCCGAGGATGAGGTTGGGAGTCCGTGTTCTCATCGCACACCTCCCCGTGTGTGCCGTTCCGCCGGGAACCCCCGCGGCGTCAACACCACTGGATCACCCGGATTCGGCCCATGACCAGAGGCCAAAGTCCCGGTCTCCGTGCTGGGACGGGGCGCGGGTGGGGAGCCGTGACGTTGGACTCTGGTGGCCTGCATGGGTGCGTTCGAGTTGCCCCATCGCGGCTCCTGGTTGAGAGAGCGCGACGGGTCAGTTGGGGCCGCTGCGACGGCCGGCCGGTCGTGGGGAGGGGATGAGCATCGGGACCTGGCGTCGGTATTCGCGGTAGGAGTCGCCGAACCGGCGTTCCAGTTCCGGTTGCTCGACCCTCGTGATCTCGAGCAGATTCGCGATCAGGTAGATCGGTGTCCAGATCAGGACCATCGATGCCGAGTGCAGGAGGAAGCCCAGCCCGAACAGGGATGCGAACACTCCCATGAGCATCGGGTTGCGCACCCGGCGGTAAGGCCCGCGGGCAACAAGGATCGGCGGCGGGTTGAACGGGACCGGTGTTCCACCCCCCTGCAGGAACAGGGCGACGCACCACGCCCACAGAGGCAGGCCCACCGCGAGCAGGACGGCACCCACGGCAAGTCCCCGGGGCCCGGGGAGCAGCGGCGGAAGGTCCAGTGCGTGGTCGGTGGCCAGGCTCGCCGCGACCACGAGGGCGAACAGGGTGACGAACAGCACGAGGCCGATCGGGGTCAGCAGGGTGCGGCGTCGCTCGGGTCCGGTGGCGATCGAGTAGAAGGTGTCAGCGACTCCCATGTCAGCGATGCCCCGATTCGTGAGGTGGTGTGGGCGGGCACGCGCGGTCCGGTGTTGTCGTAGGCATGGTCACCCGCTGGTCAGGTCGCGTCGGTGGAAGGTCACCAGCCCGGCGAGGGCCAAGACGGCGCCGACAGCGGTCATGGCGATGCCGGAGGGCGCAGCCCAGGGCTCGGCGGGAACGAGGGCGAGGTGGGTGAACGGGGACAGGTCCAGGGCCCACTGCGGCCAGTCCAGGGCCGGGCCCAGCATCGACAGCACGAAGCCGACCACGGTGACGGCCACGGGGAGCGCGACGGTGAGCCGGGGGACCAGGCCGAAGGCGGCGAGGGCCAGCCCCGCGGTGAGCACGACGATGGGCAGCAGGTTCAGCGTGGAGCGCATCGCGTCCCACGCGGTGATCTCGGCGGAGCCGGCCGCGGCCGCGCCCCCCAGATGGCCGCACCGCCAACGACGATGAGCAGGGTTCCGCCGAGCAGCGACAGAAGGGCGTGGCTGCCCAGCCAGCTCAGCCGGGTGACCGGTCGGGCGAGGATCGCCTCAAGGCGACCGGACTCCTCCTCGGCGCGGGTCGCCCCGAGGCGCCAGGCGACCTGCAGGGCCACAGCCATGCCCAGGATGGTCGCGATGAACGCGAGGAACCCCTTGTTGGTCACGGCCTGGTCCATGCCCATCGAGGCGAGGATCCGCTGGTAGCCCTCGTCGCCGGCGAGCCAGTCGATCATGGTGCTGACGATGGCTCCCATGATGGCGCCGTAGGCGCCGAGCGCGAGCAGCCAGGCGACCAGCACGGCACGGTTGCTGCGCCACGCGAACCCGGCCGGACTGCCCAGTCGGCGCAGGCGTGGCTCGCGGCCGGCCTCGGACGCCAACAGGGCCGCGCCGGTGTCGCGCCTTGCGCGCAACGCCACCGCGACCGCGGCAAGGGCCGCTGGCGCGAGCAGCGTGGGGAGCAGGGCCCAGGGGTCGGGGTCGCCGTACAGGTGCAGCAGCTCCATCCAGCCCAGGGGGGTCAACCAGCGCAGCCAGGCCCGGGGGTCGGTGCTGTCACCGATCATCCGCACGATCCAGGCCACCCCCAGCATGGCCGCGGCCAGTCCGGCGGCCCGGCGGCGCACGTCCACCAGCTGGCTCGTCACGGCGGCCACCGACGCGAACAGGGCGCACACGGCGGCCAGCACCAGCCCGAGCAGGACCGAACTGGTGAACGCCTGGCCGGTCAATGCCATGGTCATCGCCACGACCCCGCCAATGAGCAGCCCAGCGGTGGCGACGACGGCCAGCGCGATGCCGGTGACCCGGGTCGCCCGAACGGGGCCGGCCAGGACGAGATCGGCCCGGTCGAGGTCCTCCTCACCCCGCAGGAATCGGGTGGTGGTGAGGATCGCCCAGACTGCGAGGATCAACTGCCAGATCCATCCCGCGTCCCACAGGGCGAACCCGGCGGCGGTGTCCAGGGCATAGGGCGCGCCGCTCACCATGCGCACCGCCGGGTTGTCCTCGAACATCGCGAACTGCGCAGGCGAGATCCCGTCCGGGTACGCGGACCGATATCCGGCAATCTCGAGCACGCAGTACGCGGCCATGGCAACCGCCAGCAGCAGTGTCCCGCGCCGGATCAGTCGGGCGTACAGGGCCACGATCGCACGACTGGGGTGGGCGGGTGCTGGCGAAGCGGTCGGGTCACCCTCGGAGGGTCTGCCGGGTTGGGACCGGGAGGCCGTGCCGATCGTCGTGGTGCGTCCGGCCGCCGACCCGTTGCCCGGGTCCCTGAGATCCTTGGTGGTGGTCATCCCAGGTCACCCTGGCCGGTGGTGCGCGGTGCCACGCCGGAGTGCCCGTGCGCGGCGGCCACTGCACTGCGCTGGGAGGGCCTGGTCTCGTAGTAGGTGAGGAAGATCTGCTCCAGGCTCGGGGCCCGGCTGTGCAGGCGCCGGATCCCGGCGGCGTTGAGCCGGGCGACCACCTCGCCCGGCGGTCCGGTGACAGTGACCCGAACACCGCCGTCCATGGGCTCCACGCCGACCACGCCGGGAAGGTCGTCCAGATCCGGCACCGGGCCGGTCAGGACCGCCTCGAAGATCGTGGTCTCCAGCCGCCGCAGCTCCTCGAGGGTGGCGACCTCCACCAGGACCCCGGCCCGCAGGATCGCCACCCGCTGGCACACGTCCTCCACCTCATCGAGCAGGTGCGAGGACAGGAACACCGTCTGCCCGGCCGCAGCGGCCTCCCGAGCGAGCGCCTGGAACTCTGCCTCCATCAACGGGTCGAGCCCCACGGTCGGCTCGTCCAGCAGCAGGATCTCCGGGCGCGTCATGAACGCCGCGATCAGGGCGACCTTCTGCCGGTTGCCCTTCGAGTAGGCCCGGACCCGCCGGGTGGGATCCAGGTCGAAACGTTCGAGCAACTCGCCGCGGAACGCCCGGTCGACCCCACCGGACAGGTTGCCCAGGAACTCCAGGGCCTCCGCCCCGGTGAGCTGCGGCCAGAGTGAGACGTCGCCAGGCACGTAGCCGACCGAGCGGTGCGCCTGCTCCACGTCACCCACCGGGACACCGGCAAGCCACGCCCGACCCGCTGTCGGGCGCAGCAGCCCCAACAGCAGCCGGATCGTGGTCGACTTGCCGGCCCCGTTGGGTCCCAGGAACCCGAAGATCTCCCCCGGGGACACCTCAAGGTCCAGCCCGTCCAGCGCCACAACGGGCCCGAAGTGCTTCGTCAGCCCGACCGTCCGAATCGCCGGGGACTCCATGCTGAACCCTCCGATGCGGCGCGCACGCGGCGGGGATCGACGACGGCCGCGCCCGCAGTTATCCACGTTAGCCCGGCGCCGCGGTGCCCAGAAGGGTCCGAGGTCCTCCACCGGATCGGTCGGCGGCCGGCCAGGACGTCAGGGTCCACTCACGTGGCCGCACACGTTGCGGGCGTTGGTCGCACGCCCATGGATCGTTGCGTGCCGTTCGGCTCTGGACCCCAACACGTGGTCGGTGTTGAGTGGAATTGGACTCGGTTGCGTGGGTCTGGAAGGGGAATGAGTGCAATGTCAACCATCACGCGCACCATCACGGTCAACGCGCCGGTCGAGACGGTGTTCGACTACGCGCTCGACATCAGGAAGCTATGGGCCATGCCGGACATCGCGCTGGCGGACGTCGTGCTGACGCCCGACGGCGTTGGGACCTCCGCCCGCATCTGGTCGCACTTCCTCGGATTCCACATCGAGGGCGGGTTGGAGTACAAGGAAGTCATCCGACCTGAGCGCATTGTCATCGGGGTGTCCTTCTTCATGGAGCACCCGACGTGGACGTTCACGTTCGAACCAGTCGACGGCGGCACCACGCTGACGGCACAGGGTGAGTGGCACGTGAAGCTCCCCGCCGTCGGTGGGTCCCTGGAGTCGATGATGGCCAAGGAGCACGAGCCGTTCCTGGACAGCATGCTGGCCGATCTCAAGGCCGCGGTCGAGGAGCAGGTCGCAGCCTGAGGTAGGGAACCGAGGAAGGGGCATGCGCCGAGCCGCCCGTGGCGGGGCTCTGGTGGTGCGGCCAGTGGTGGGGTATGTGATGGGTATCACATACCCCACCCGGTATCCATTCGGGGTGGTGTTCCGTCTGAGTGACGTAGCCCCGGCAACGGGTTGGGGCGCGATGCAGGGAGAGATCGATGAGCACCAACGAAAGCACGCTCGACCGGATCATCCGCGGGGTTGTGGGCGCCATCGCCCTCGTCGTTGCGGTCGTCGTGGGGATGGGATCCGTGGGCGGCATCCTGCTGGTCGTGGTGGGCGGGATCCTTGTCGTGACCGCGGCTGTCGGGTTCTGCCCGCTCTACCGGATCCTCGGACTGAGCACGGCCAAGGCCCACAAGGAGTAGTCGCCCGGGACCGGCAACTACCCTCGCATCCATGGACACCGAGCAGGTGCGGGCGGAGTTGCCGGGAACGGCGCCGGCGCTGCTGCGGTACGCGCTGCTGCTGACCGGCAATGAGCACGACGCCGCTGACCTGGTCCAGGACACCATGCTGCGCGCGCTGCAGGCGGCCGACCGCTTCGACGGCAGGTCCGCACTGACCACCTGGCTTCGCCGCCTCATGCACAACCTGTGGGTGGATGCGCTCCGGGCGGGTCGCGAGGCCCCGAGCGAAGAGATCGCCGAGCTGGTCGAGGCTCGGTGGCGCGACGACGCGTACACCGTGGACGCTGGCACTGTCGTCGAGCGGGCCGAGACCCGCGACGACCTGCTCGACGCCCTGGCCCACATGCCCGCCATCTACCGCACTGCGGTGGTGCTTCACGACGCCGAGGGGCTGACCGTCGCGGAGATCGCGGAGATCGCCGCCATCGGGGTCCCCGCGGCGAAGCAGCGACTGCGGCGCGGTCGGATGATGCTCGTCAGCACCCTGGCCGATGACACCCAACGTGCGCAGAAGGGAGTTCCGATGCGCTGCTGGCAGGCCAGGTCACAGGTCAGCGACTACCTCGACGGGGCCCTGGGAGCCGGGCCTGCGCATGCCCTCGAGGCACACCTGTCCGGGTGCGCAACCTGTCCACCGCTGTACGCGGCCCTGGTCGGGACCCGTGGCGCACTGGCTCATGACCGTGCCCGACGGGACTCCGACACCGTGATCCCGGCCGATCTCGCCGCCAGGATCGACGACCTGCTGCGCAGCCGCTGACGGCCGAGGCCCGGTGGGAGGCTCCCTCCGCCGCCGTGAGAGCCTCATGAGGCACCCGCGTGCGACGTCAGGTACGCCCTGGGGGCTGGAGCCTGTCTCGGCTCACCGCGGGCTGGGCACGGGCACCGCGCGCAACGCGTCCCAGGTGATGTGACCCACGCCGAAACCGGGTTCGACGAGTCGGCTGCCGAAGACGGAGACATCCGCCCGGCGCAGCATCAGCGCCCGGTAGACCCCGACCGCGTGAATGTCGCCGGCTACCTGCGCTCCAACGATCGCGCCATCACGCAGGTACACCGATCGCACAGCGTCCCCGTGCTGCCAGCGCAGGATCTCGTCGGGGGCTTCGATGGAGCCGATGGCCACGACCGGCACGCCCAGGTGCTCGAGACTGTTCATCGACTCGGCAGCCCTCGTAGGTCAGGTCGCCCCCAGCAGGTTCGCCGCCGCGATCGGCGCCTGCGTGACGGCGTTGGGGAAGATCGCGTGCACGTAGTGCTCACCTGTGAGCCAGTCCGCGGCCTCGGCGACGTCGCCGGCGGCGACGACTCCAGGAGCCTACGTGCGCAGCCCCTCGTCGACCTGGATGCCCCATCCCGCAGCGATCGAGGAATCGCCCAGGAACTCGGTGTGCGGCTTGACACCGGTCGCGGCGAAGACGAGGTCGGCATCGAGCACGGTCCCGTCGGCCAGCCGGACGCCCGACACCGTGGGTGCGCCGACGAAGGCGTCGGCCTGCACCCCGAGGCGCAGCGTCACGCCCCGACGGGCCAGCTCAGCTTCGGCAACGGCGGAGGTGACCGGGTCCAGGATCCGGGGCATGACCCAGTTCCGTCACCGATGACGGTCGTGTCGACGCCCAGGTCGCACAGCAGGAGCGCGAGCTCGACGCCGATGAGCCCGTTGCCCACGACCAGGGCCGTACGGGCCTCGCCCCGGCGCACCCGGCCGAGCAGTTCGGTGGCAGTCCGCAGGGACTTGAAGTCCAGCACGCCGGGCAGGTCGGCCCCCTCAAGGGGCGCGTGCAGCCTGCTGCCGGAGGCGATGACCAAGCCGTCGTAGGGGAGGCGGCTGTCGTCGTCGAGGACCACCTCACGGCTGTCGGTGTCGACCGCAGTCACGACTGTGGCCCGACGCTCGTCGATGCCGAGCCGTTCGGCGACGTCGGAGCCCTTCCAGTACAAGGTCTGGTCGCGGCCCGTGAGGAAGTGGTCGGCGAGCGCGGCGGGTGAGTAGGGCGGGAAGGGTTCGGTCGACAGCGCTGTCACGGACCCTGCGGGGTCGAGGCGGCGCAGCGTCGCGGCGGTGATGCCCGCCGGCCCGGTGCCGATCACCACGGCGCGCATCAGCGGGCCGCTGTCAGCGCATCGGCAGCATCGCCGGTGAGGAGGTGCTGCGACAGGATCCTCGCGGCCCGCGCGATGTCGGAGTCGTCGACAAGGCCGTCGACCGACGGCTCGGCTTCGAGCACCTGGTCGTCGAAGGGGAGCAGATGGACGGTGGAGAACGTGAACCCGCCCAGGCGCTCGATGTGGGTGAGGACACGCATCGCGGTCGGCGCTGCCCCGTGCACGGTTGACCACGAGGTGGATCTCCTCGATGCCGAGCTCCCGAGCCAGGCGGGCGGTCTCGACACCGACCTGCGCGGCGTTGTACGTCGGTTCGACGACCACGACGGCCTGGTCGAAACCCCGGGCCAAGGCTCGGCCGAAGTGCTCGACGCCGGCATGGGTGTCCATGAGGATCACCTCGTCACGGCGCAGCCGCATCCCGGCGATCGCTGCGGCCAGCAGTGCGTTCTCGGGGCAGAGGCAGCCCGCGCCCGCCCTCTGGACCCCACCCATCACGAGCAGGCGGATGCCGTCCGGGGCTGCCCCCGAGAGCC